>NZ_NWUS01000001.1 GCF_014048475.1 Bombella favorum | reverse complement strand
CCCTCGCTCACCCTCTCTCTATATATACCACCCACTACCGCGGGGTGGAGCAGCCCGGTAGCTCGTCAGGCTCATAACCTGAAGGTCGTAGGTTCAAATCCTACCCCCGCATCCAAATATACACCCCCCCCACAATCTAAAATAACCCGATAAAACGCCGCAACTCCAACTCGCTCGGTTGAATCGGTGTCGCGTGGGTAGTGATATAAAAAAATCATTTGAATCTCCCTAATCGCCTGTTACGCTCGATGTAGTCGAGAGTTTCATTTTCGGGGGGAGAGAAATCAGATGAAAGAATGGCTTGATTGGCCCGCTAAGAGTGCCCATCCTCCTGAGATTATTGAACATCCAGCAATTTATCACATGCTCGATGTAGCGGCTGTCGCTGAGCAACTGATTATAGAATCACCTTGGCCATTTGAATTAAAACAAGCCTTTATTGCACTAGCTGGCCTGCATGATTTAGGAAAATTCAGTGAAACATTTCGAGGTGTGTTGCGTGAGGGGGCATATCAACCATTTACGCATTGGGAATTAACTGAAATTCTTCTGTTGACTGAAGATGATTGGTTAGCAGATTGGCTAGGCGGTACAGAAGAAGTTCGAGAAGTTTTATATGCCGCCGTGGCTGGGCATCATGGCCGCCCTCCTCAAACAAATCTGCAAAGGCGCGAACGAAGGAAATGTTTGCGGGCTGTTGGAGAGGGTCATGAAGCAGCACAACGTTTGTTGGAGCTTTTTAAGCAGCTTTGGCCCGAGGCTTCTCTTGATTCTTTAGATGAGGAAGCGGCCATAAGTTTTTCTTGGTGGCTGCCTGGTTTCTGTACAGCAGCCGACTGGATAGGGTCTAATACAACGTGGTTCTCTCCTAAGGCATTGGAGTTAGAACCGGAGGCGTACCTGGAAGAGGCACGTGTCATTGCCCAAAAAGCTGTGAAAGAAGCTGGCCTAAGTGGAACAATGGCTCGTGAAGGGGCGTTGTTTGATTTTGCACTAAGGCCATTACAAGAGGCGTGTGTGTCTCTGGCTTTGCCAAAAGGCCCCACACTGGTTGTACTGGAAGCCGAAACCGGGGTTGGTAAAACGGAAGCCGCTCTTATCCTGGCGCAACGTATGATCCTGGCAGGGAAAGGGCGGGGGTTGTTTTTTGCTCTGCCAACTATGGCTACGGCTGACGCTATGTTTGGTCGGGCCAAGCAGGTCATGGAGAGAATGTTTACAAACCCGTCTTTGACTCTCGCTCATGGTCGGGCCGGCTTGTCTGTGCCGTTTCGTGATCTTGTAAATGAGGGGAGCAGGACGGGTAAATCTGATGACCAATCCGGCGTGACAAGTGCCGAGTGGTTGGCTTCAGATAATAGACGGGCCTTGCTGGCTGATGTCGGGATAGGCACGATTGATCAGGCTTTGCTGTCCGTTCTGCCGGTACGGTTTCAGACATTGCGGCATTATGGTCTTGCTTCCAAGATATTGGTTGTCGATGAGGTTCACGAGATGGGAGAGCCTTATATCGCAGAAGAACTGGTGGCTTTGTTGCGGATGCATAGGGCCATGGGAGGCTCAGCCATATTGTTAACGGCGACTCTGCCACTCAAATTACGGGCCCGCCTTTTGGAGACGTACGGCGGTATTTCTGAATCTCACGCCTATCCAGCCATAACTATTGCTGGGGGGGAGACTGTAACACAGTTTGATGACGATGCTCGGCCGCAGAAAGGGCCTGTCCTAGTGGAGCGACTTTCTACGATGGATGAAGCGGTACATTATATTGCTCAATCCGCAGCGGATGGAGCGGCCTGTGTATGGGTTCGTAATGCTGTAGATGATGCTATTGCTGCGGTCGATGCGTTGCGGGCTAAAGGTGTGCAAGCGCATCTTTTACATGCTCGTTTTGCTTTGTGTGATCGTAAAAAGCTGGAACAGGACGTGCTGAATCGTGTGGGGCGGAATGGGACTGACCGTAAAGGGTTTGTTCTGGTTTCGACACAAATTGTTGAAGCCTCGTTGGATCTGGATTTTGACGTCATGGTGTCCGATTTGGCCCCGATTGGGTCTCTGATACAGCGTGTCGGTCGTCTATGGCGGCATATGGATGTACGGCCTGCTACCCAACGTCCCGTCCCCTCACCCATCTTAAAGGTCCTGTCACCAGACCCTGCCGATGTGCAGGATGACCGTTGGTTGCAGAAAGTTTTGGAGAGGGGGGCTTGGGTTTATTCATTGCCGGATATGTGGCGGACGGCTTCGGCCTTATTCAAGGCCGGCGAAATCAAGACGCCAGATGGTTTGCGTCCCCTGATAGAAGCTGTGCATGGTGATGAGGTAGAAAGCTTACCTTCCGTATTGGAGAGTGCAGAGGCGGAAGGGTACGGAAAGGCCATGGCTGCACGGCAGCGTGCTCTTCAGAATCTTGCCACTATTGAATATGGCTACCGGAAGGGCGGCTGTGGTGCGGATGATACGACCTATCCTACCCGGTTTGGGGATGAAACTCGGATTCTTGCCTTGGCCCGCCAGACAGACCACGGCCTTGTTCCATGGGCGCAGGCCGAAGGGGGTCTTTCTGATGAATTGAGCAGAAGTGAGCTGGCGGCTTTGTGGGCCTTGTCGGAAGTGTCTGTGAGGAGCAAGCGGCTTGTGGGGTTAGACCTTCCAGATCAGGATAGGGCCGATATTCACGAGGCTCAAAAAGACTGGCCGCAATGGAAGAAGAATGTTGTTACCATATGTCCGGTTCCTGAAATAGATGGAACTATCTGTCAGGGTCTTTGTTATAGGAATGATATAGGGCTGACTATATGCCATTCTTAATAATTGAGACATTATAATAATTTATTCCAGTCTATCATCAGCTATGCTTTTTTGATTTATGTCTTGTTAATAGACTGGATCTGATGCAGGGTGATATCGAAGTGCTGTACTCTTTATGCTGGCGTATGGAGAGACAGTAGATGGTTGATTTTGTAACCCTAGAGGTTTCTGGTGTCTCTAAATCTGATAACAGACCCGTGGATTCCTGTACGATGTGCCGATGGTAGCAGGCGGATTATTGCACCATGGCAAATGGCAGAAGAGGGCATAATTTTCCCAGATTGGGTACGTCCTGATCTGAATGTTGCCTGTTTAGAGTTGTTGATCGGGCTTGTTTATCTGGCAGATCCACCAGCGAATAAGAAGGATTGGCGGGCCCGTAGGCGGGCTGATCCGGACCTTTTGAAGACAAAGTTAGCGGCTTATGAGCCGGCCTTTCATCTTCTGGGTGATGGCCCCCGTTTTCTTCAGGACATGGAGAAACTTTCAGGCTCTCCCAATCCGGTTGATATGCTGTTCATCGATAGTGCGGGTGGGCAGACCATGCGTAATAATATCGACGTCATGGTGCATCGTAACCGTTATCCGTGTCTTTCTCTACCGGAAGCGGCGATGGCGCTTTACACATTGCAGGACTTTGCTCCCTCTGGTGGGGCCGGAAACCGCACTTCCATGCGTGGTGGTGGGCCACTCGTGACACTTCTCGATCCCGGTGAAGAACTATGGGACCTCGTCTGGCTCAATGTTCCGTTTGGTCAACCATCCGATATGAAAGACCTGCCGTGGATGAGGCCGACACGGACATCAGAACCTGGGCAGACGTCTGTCTTTCCATCAGACGGGACAAGACGCTTTGATGTGGAGGCGTTTTTCGGTATGCCCCGCCGTCTGCGCCTTGTAGGGGATGATGAGGGTGTGACGGGCGTCATACAGCGGCCCTATGGCACGAATTATGCCGGATGGTGGCATCCTCTAAGCCCTTATTACCGGATAAAGGTCACAGAGGAGTGGCTTCCACGTCATCCACGGGCTGGACGGTTTGGCTATCGTAACTGGCTGGGTGTCATTGCGGAAAGTGAGCCTAAAAAAGCACATGAAGAGCGTTTGGCTAGCTTGGCACTGATCGTGAGAGAGTGGTGTGGACAAGAGAGAGGAGATGAGGCGTCCGTTATTGTAGCGGGCTGGGCCATGAACAACATGAGCCCGAGAGACTTTGTCTATTCCCGTCAGCCACTTTCTCGTCTGTCCGAGGATGCTGAAGAGTCTTTACGGGGCTTTATTGAAGCTGCCGAGATGGTAGCAGCCATGTTGAACCGGGCCTTATCATCTGTTCTGGATGCCGGTGAAGCACGAGAAGCGCAACGTGAAGAGTTTTACCTGAAAACCGAACCTGCTTTTTATCAGTGTTTCCACCAGATAGCCGCAGGCGAGAAACCCTCTGAAGAGTGGCTGAAGGTATTGCGAAAGCAGGCTTTGGATCAGTTTGAAGCTGTTGCTTTGCCGGGACTTTCCGAGCGTGACATGCAGAGCATGAAGAAAATTGCCGAAGCCCGGAAGTTTCTGAACATAGAGTTGTGGGGATACGGCAAGAAGGCAGGTCCAGCCCTATTTACAGCATTGGGTCTCCCCGTCCCGCAAAAGAAGAGGAAGAGGCCGCATGAGTGAAAGAACAGACATTGGCGTGAAGGTCTTTGAGTGGTGGCAAAAGAATCTTGCTCCACGCACGCAGTCTGTGTCGAAGGATGCAGCAAAAAGCGGGAAGGATGAAACGGAGAAGGCACAAGGCCAAACAGCGGCGCGCGCACTCAGTGCGAAGTTACGTCGTGGTGGTTTCCCTGACCTTCTGTTTGAACCGGAAGTGCATCGTTTGGTGCATACGTTGAATGTGCGAGAGCATGAGCTGAAACGTTTTTGTCGGCTGGTTGAGATACTTGGTAGTGTGCGGACGCATAGCCAAAGCACATTGGCAGAGCGGCTTAGAGGGGCAGATAAGGAACCATTATTGTCGCCTCTAAGGTTCAAGCAGTTAATGACAGCCGAAGATGAAGAACTGGCTACATTATTGCGGCGTGCTGTGCAGATAGCTGACTACCGTTGCAATGTTGCAGCCCTCGCAAGGGATGTCATGTTCTGGAATGATCGGACCAAGACCCGCTGGTGTCTCGATTATTTTGGCGCTGCGAATTCAGGAGACAAGACAGAATAGCACATATGTTGCTGGTCTCGTTTTAACCCATCTATTGAGTAGGTTTTTGTATCATGACAAATTTTGTCCAGTTCCATGTTCTGACAACTTATGGTCTTTCTAATCCCAATCGTGACGATATGGGACGCCCCAAACAGGCCGTGATTGGTGGGGAGGTGCGTATGCGCCACTCCTCACAGTCAGTCAAACGGGCTTTGCGGGAAAGCACGTTCTTCAGTCTCGACCTCGCAGACCATATGGGGACAAGGACTAAACGTCTGCATGGTGGGCTGGTGCAGCATCTTGTGAGTAAGGGCGTTTCCGAGAAAAAAGCTCAGGAGAGCGCAAGCACTGTCGCCAGTATTTTCGGTAAATTGGAAGCAGCTGATAAGGAAACGGGCGAACAAATCGCTACAACGCTCGCCTTTATTTCACCAGATGAATGGAAACTGGCAGAAGAGCTGGCCGAAAAAGCTGCTGCTGGGGAGAAGCTACCCAAAGATAAAGACCTGAAAAAAGAGGTTCTGCGTCGGGCTGATGGAGCGGTGGATATCGCCATGTTCGGGCGTATGTTGGCCTCTGATGCTGATTTTAATCGGGATGCCGCTGTGCAGGTGGCTCATGCGTTCACGACTCATCGTTCAGTAGCACAGGAAGACTGGTTCTCCGCTGTGGATGATCTGAATAAAGATGATGAGCGTGGGGCCGGTCATATCGGTGAAAGCGCTTTTGGCACGGGTGTGTTTTACCAGTATGTATGTGTCAATCTGGACCTGCTGGTTGAGAATCTGAATGGTGACAGGGAACTTGCTGCCAAGGCCATGGAGGCATTGGCTCGTTCTCTGTCTCAGGCTACGCCTCGTGGTAAGCAGAATAGCTACGCCCATCGGCCACGGGCACATTATATGCTGGCAGAACAAGGCGAGCAGGCTCCCCGTGATCTGTCTGGTGCTTTCTTCCATGCCGTAAAAGGTGACAATCTGTTGGCGAGCTCCATCAAGAAGCTGGAAGAGACCCGGAAGGCTATTGATGATGCCTACGGGCAGTGCTGGGCTGCCGAAGCGAAATTGTGTGTGGGCGAAAACGGAACGCTGGATGAACTTGCCGCCTTTGCTGGTAAAGCTGTGCGGGGTGAGTGATGGCGTCCCCTTATCTGGTGTTCTCGCTCTCGGCCTCTTTGGGGGCGATGGGCGAGCTGGCTGGGCATGAGCGGCGTGGTTCGTTGCTTTGGCCGGGTCATTCCGCACTGATCGGGTTGATGGGAGCTGCTTTAGGTATTCGGCGTGGCGGTGATTTTTCCGGGCTCGATAGTCTGAAGATTGATGTCGCCATATTCGATAGCGGCACGGCCTTGCGTGACTTCCATACCATTCAGTCCGTCCCCGCGGCGGCGGTGAAGAAGCCAAACTCCCGCCCGGAGGCAATTCGGAAAGCGGGAGGGCGGCTGACAACTAGCATTACTCTGCGTGATTATCGGGCAGGCGTGTTCTACGGCGTCGCTGTGCAGGGCGAAGGGCTAGAGGAGATAGCGGCCGCATTACGCAAACCGCATTTTACGCTCTATCTGGGGCGTAAATCCTGCCCGCTTTCATCCCCTCTGAACCCTCAGATCGTGCAGGCCGATACGGTCGAGGAGGCCCTAGGGCAGGTGAAAGTGCCTATCTGGCTCTCCCAACACGTTGATCTTTCTAAAAAGGTCATGGTTGTTGGTGAGGAGGGCAGTCAGCGGGATTATGTGCATGATATTCCGTTGGACCGGCAACGCTGGCACTTTGCTGCACGGGATGTCGGAATACGTCATGTTGAACTGCTAGGGAAGACGATGAAATGAGCTGGTATCTAAGTAGAATCCGCCTTTCCCGCAGCCCTGCCGTTCGTGTTCTGGAAGCCGCTTTGAAAGAGCCTGATACAGGGCAGAGGCGGTCTTCGCAGCATCATATGCTCTGGTCTGCCTTTGCAGAGGACCCCGACCAGAAGCGGGATTTTCTTTGGCGTGCAGAAAAGGATGGGAGCTTCCTTACGTTGTCTCCACGTCCACCACGGGATGATAACGAGCTGTTCGAGCCCCCTCAGTGTAAGATCTTCGATCCTGCATTGAAGGCAGGTGATAAGCTTGCTTTCCTACTTCAGGCTAATGCGACACGGATGAAGCGTGATATTGGCAAGCGTGTTGATATCGTTATGGATGCGCTTCGTCATGTTTCTGGGGAACAACGGGCAGAGCAGCGAATGGATCTGGCCGAAAAGGAAGGCAAACTCTGGCTGGCACGACAGGGAGAGAAAGCCGGCTTCACCTTTGCGCCCGATGAGGTGCAGGTTGAAGACTATCGGACTGAACTACTTCCCCGTTTTAATATTAGGAAACAAGATAGACCCACGTTCGGTATTTTGAATTTCACTGGCCAGCTGGAAGTGACAGACCCAGAGGCTTTTCTGGCCCAGCTGGTTAAAGGATTTGGGCGGGCCAAGGCCTTTGGCTGTGGCCTTATGTTGATCCGACGGGCGTCATGAGTAGGGCGGGGAAAGACGGGCTACCCGGTCTGGCCCCGCCAAAACCCATCCCCCTAAAAGATAGATCCTCTCTGATTTTTGTAGAGCGGGCCCAGCTGGATGTGCTGGATGGTGCTTTTGTGGCTGTTAATGCCGATGGCACCAGAACGCAGATTCCCGTTGGTGGTCTGGCCGGTATCATGCTGGAGCCGGGCGCCCGGATTTCCCATGCAGCGGTGTCGTTGGCGGCCCGTGTGGGGACATTGATTACATGGGTCGGAGAAGCAGGTGTACGCCTTTATTCCTCTGGCCAACCCGGCGGGGCACGGGCTGATCGTTTGTTATGGCAGGCTAGTCTGGCTTTGGATGATGGGGCCCGTTTGCGTGTCGTGCGAGAGATGTACAAACGGCGTTTTAAGGAGGAGCCACCTGCCCGGCGGTCGGTTGATCAGTTGCGTGGTATTGAGGGAGCCCGTGTAAGGGAAAGCTACGCCCTGCTGGCTGCTCAATATGGTGTTAGCTGGAAACGCCGTTCGTATGACCGGAAGGATTGGAGCGGTTCGGATATCCCTAATCGGTGCCTCTCAGCAGCCACAGCCTGCTTGCATGGGCTGTCTGAAGCCGCGGTCCTCGCAGCGGGGTATGCGCCAGCGGTGGGGTTTCTGCACAGCGGGAAGCCGTTGTCCTTTGTGTATGATGTAGCGGATATTTTCAAAATGGAAACCGTGGTACCGGAGGCATTCCGTATTGCGGGCAAAGCGGAAAGGGGGCGGTTGGATATGGCACCAGACCGCGCCGTGCGGCTGGCCTGCCGGGATAAGTTCCGCAAGGAAAAGCTGCTGGAGAGAATCATTCCGACCATTGAGCAGGTTCTTTCGGCTGGCGGCCTGCCTCGCCCCGAGCCCCCACCGGAGGCCGTGCCCGTCGCTTTTGAAGATGAAACCTTTGGCGATCCGGGGCACCGTTGATGCTGGTTGTGGTGGTCACCAATGCGCCACCTCGCCTGCGTGGCCGTCTGGCAGCATGGCTGGTGGAAATACGGGCTGGGGTCTATGTGGGCAGCTACTCCAGACGGACAAGGGAGATGATCTGGGAGCAGGTACTGCTTGGCCTTGGGCCTGAGGGTGATGCTGTCATGGTTTGGCATGTTCCCAACGATCAGGGATATGAGTTCCGTACGGCTGGTCACAATCGCCGGATGCCGGTTGATTTCGATGGATTGAAACTGGTTGCTTTTCGACCGGAATAAAGCGAAGGAGTGAGGTATTAAATTCTGGTTTAAGTTGGTACGGTCTTTGACAATAAAAAAAGTCATGTCTTACAGTACGTTGCAGGAAGTCTGTTCCCCGCCCATGCGGGGATGAACCGGGAAACTCATTTACCGTGGATACCTAACGAATCTGTTCCCCGCCCATGCGGGGATGAACCGGAGCGGCGGCGGGAAATGGCAACTGATGCTGCCTGTTCCCCGCCCATGCGGGGATGAACCGTCATCAGGGAAATAACAGGGAAGTGGGGCTTTCTGTTCCCCGCCCATGCGGGGATGAACCGCTCTCTTGGAGAGATGCATCGGCCATCGTGGGCTGTTCCCCGCCCATGCGGGGATGAACCGGCACTCCCACACACGGCAGCCTCGCCGCTAACCTGTTCCCCGCCCATGCGGGGATGAACCGTCGCCCGACCGTCCGAAATCCACCCCGAAGACCTGTTCCCCGCCCATGCGGGGAGAAATCGGGGCAGGTGATGCGGCGGCGGGGCCTGCAACGAACCCCGCAATGCGCCACGTGGCGGGTAGCCACAGCTACGGCCTGCAGATTATCACCGTGTCACGCCGCATCAGCGTCAATGGATGCGAAGAGGACAAAGAGACGTCAATAGGTACCTCTCATTGTTCTCCCTTACCACCGGTAAGACAGGTCACCATACAGAGCACGGCCGGGAGCGTAGGAGCAGTTTGTCGTGCTGGTACATACGGAAACATATTTCGAGTTGGTAATGTTGGTGCCGTTTAGCTGGAGGTGCCAACGCTGGTAATCAAGATGGGCTTCAATATCGCCAACCAACTGGGAAGGAACGATAATGGTGTTGGGTAAGGTGCCGGCTGTTGTGCTTGTATAGCGTAGGCCACCACCAATTCCGGCACTTAGGGAGTGTGTAAGGGCGAGACTGCGCCGCAAGAAAAAGGATGCCATGCGGGAGGGAACCGTTGTCGGGCGTTGACCGACCTGGTTTTGCGTAGCAGTGCTGCCTTTCGTAATGCGTGGGTCCTGCACAGTAAAGGCAGCGAGCAGGTCGATTTTATAGGGTAGGCGTCCGACAAATTCGGCTTCAAAACCACGGGTCCGCTGGGCACCTAGCTGTATTTTGTCGCTGGAATAGACAGGGTCCTGCACCAGTTCGTTCCGTTCTTTCAGGGTGAAGACATCCAGCGTGAGCAGAAACCTGTCTCCGAAAATGGAATCTCTACGGGGCTTGTATTTTATGCCCGCCTCCAGCAACCGCCCTCTTGTCGGGGAAAAGGCCGTGCCATCATGGGTTGTGCCTAGCTGTGGACTGAAAGACGTGGCGTAGGAGATGTAAGGAGCCACACCCCAGATAGATTGATAGAGCAGGGCCACACGCCCGGTGAAGGCATTGTTCTTTTGGGAGGTCCGTCCGCCGTTGTTATTGTTGACTTGTAGGCTCTGCGTGAAGTCGCCACGGCCAGAGAGTGTTAGGAAGAAGCGTTTCCAGTCTGCTTGTTCCTGCCCGTAAATGCCTGTTTGTGTACCGGTCGTATTGTAATTGCGCTTGGAAGCATAGCTAGGCATGGCAATTGCAGAATAAACGGGGCGATAGAGGGATAGGTTTGGTGCTTTTCCTTCCCCACGCCGTTCCGCCATGAAGTCACTGCGGAAATCCACACCTGTAAGTAATGTGCTATGGACAGACCCGAAATGGTCTTTCCATTCCGAACGTGTGTCTAATGTTGTGGTGTTGTAGTTGCCTGATTGTAGAAGGGCCGTGCGGGAAATTGTATCCGTCTTGATTAATTTTGGCTGGGCGACTGTCCGGTAGAGGATGTCTATATGGGCAAAGCGCATGTTCTGCGAGATGGTCCACCCCGGCAGTAGCTCTTGTTTCAGGGCGTAGCCAACGGCAATCTGCCTTTTAGAGTAGACATCAAAGTTCCAGTCTCCAGACAGGAAGTTGCGAGGTAGAGAACCGTAACGAGATGGCACGACCGTGCCGACATACGGCAAAAACTGCGAGCTGGACCCTGCATCAAGCTGCTCATAGCTGCTCAGGAAGGTGAAATCCGTCCGAGAGGAAGGCTGCCAGCGTAGGGAAGGGGCAGCATAAATTTCGTTGTTCTTGATATGATGGGCAAAGGTGCCCGATTTGCGGATCAACCCGTTGAAACGCCACATCCAATGGCCTTGCTTGTCAATAGTGCTGCCAATATCCACAGCTCCTTGGCGCCGGGCGTAGCTCCCTCCCTGAACCGACACGACATTGACCTGGCTTTTTGTAGGGCGTTTGCTGACGGCATTAATGATGCCCCCAAGCTGGCCGGAACCATAAAGGGCGGAGCTGCTGCCACGGATGATGTCCATTTCCTCCATGCCCCAAGGCTCAATGGAAAAAGATTGTGACGTGGCGGCATTAGGGGTGCGTGTACCATCTAAATAGATATCCGGTGTGAAACCGCGGATAGTCCCAAAATAGCCCCGTGGGTCATCCTTCCCGCCATAGTCGGAGACACCCGCACTGTAGCGGATGGCTTCTGTCAGAGTACGGCTGTTGAGCATGTCCATTCTAGCCCGGGAAACGACTGTCAGGTTCTGGGGGGTGGTTTCCAGCGGTGTGGCCGTTTTCAGGGCCGCTTGCCCCGTACCGGCAAGGAGGGTACGGGCCCTGCCATGGACAAGAATTGATTCTATGGGGTGCTTGCGAGAGGCGGCGGTTTTGCTGTTTGTCTCATGTTTCTTGTTCTGGGATGGTTGGGGTGTCTCTGCGGCCATGACACAGGATGGCAGGATGATACTTCCTAGAATGAGAAGCCCTTGTAATGGGCTATAAGAAACGGGACGGGGCACAACTGCTTTTCCAATATGAGAATGATTCTCATAATCAAATATAAAAGATAATTTAACCCCGCAAGCGTTTTTCACATTCCCGTGATGAATCGTGGTGCAAGGTGGTGAGATGTCGGCCTGTTACGTTGCCCGTGTGTCTGGAACGTAGATAGAAGGGCGGTTTTTTCACACAGTGATGGAAGATATATTAAACCAATAAAAATAGTTATTTTTGGAAACAACAAAATAATAAGTTGATTTTTGCCCAAGATTTGACATGCTCCCCGCATGACGACGAAGCCCCCTTCTTATCTGCCTATCGTTCTGCGGACAGACCAGCGTGATGCCCTCCTTGTGGGAGGGGGGCAGGTGGCCGTGCAGAAGATGCGTCTACTGAGGGGGCGATGCCGGATGATCCATATTTGGGCAGAGACATTGCATCCCGAGCTAGCCGCTCTGGTGGAACAGGGGCAGGCCGTGTTCCGGCAGGGTCGGGTGGAAGAAGAGGCTCTCCAGGCCATTTTGCCCCACATGGCCCTAGTGTTTGCCGCAACGGATGATGACACCGTTAATGAGATGGTGGCCCACCAGGCCCATGCGTTGCGGGTACCGGTTTGCGTGGTAGATGCTCCGGCCCTTTCTAGTTTCATTACGCCTGCTTTGGTGGATCGGTCGCCCGTGCAGGTGGCCATCACGACTGGCGGGGCTTCTCCGGTTCTAGCCCGTCGTGTCCGGCAGATGGTCGAGGCTATGCTCCCTGCCAGAATGGGCGATGCGGCCCGTTTCATGCAGAAGCAGCGTGGCTGGCTGAAGGATCGCCTGCCGGGGATGAAGCAGCGGCAGCGTGTCTGGGAAACCTTTGTTGATGGCCCGGCCTATGAGGCCGCTCTGGCTGGAGAAGAAGATCGGGCACGGTCACAGTTGGAGCAGCTTGTAGAGGCGGCCGAAGGGGAAGCTGATCACCCGCAGGGTGAGGTCTGGCTCGTGGGGGCGGGGCCGGGAAACCCGGACTGGCTGACTCTTGCGGCCCTGCGCCTGATGCAGAATGCGGATAGTGTGCTGTACGATAATCTCGTGGCACCGGATGTGCTGGACCGTGTGCGGCGTGATGCCGAGCGTGTCTATGTCGGTAAGAAGCGGAGCCACCATACACTCCCCCAGAGCGACATAGAGGCAGAGATGTTGCGCCGTGCCCGGCGGGGTGAACGTGTCCTGCGGCTGAAGGGGGGAGACCCCTTTGTGTTCGGTCGTGGTGGTGAGGAGATGGAAACCCTGCTGGCGGCTAATGTGCCGGTGCGGGTTGTTCCCGGCATTACGGCGGCGAATGGTTGCGCTGCGGCCGCTGGGATTCCGCTGACCCATCGTGACTGTGCCCAAAGCTGCGTGGTTGTGACAGGCCACGCCCGGGCCGATGGCACGCTCAATCTGCATTGGCCTAGTCTGGCCCGGAAGGGTCAGACAGTCGTCATTTATATGGGGTTGAGTTCCATGGCGGAGCTGTGCCAGCAGATGCAGGCTCATGGCCTGCCGGAAAGTTGGCCCGTGGCGGTTGTCTATCGGGGGTCTTGCGCCGACCAGCGTTGCGTGACGGGCACGCTGGGCACGATAGCCGAGGATGTCCGTCGGGCGGGGCTTCAGAGTCCCGTACTGATTATTGTAGGGGAAGTGGTGCATCACCGGGGCGAGGTGATGCAGGCTGTGCCCGATTATAGCACATCGAAGGAGAGTGCCTGATGAAACGTCTGTCCCGTCCGGGAGAAGGGGAAATCCTGCTGCTGACAGCAAGCCGCCTGCTGGATGGCCGTATTGTCTGGCTTGGTGAGGGGGACCATTGGCATGAGGCCATTGCCGAGGCTACCCGCTTTACCCATGAGGACGCAGGCCCTGCTCTGGAGCGTGCTTTGGCTGAGGCGGAGCAGAAAGAGGTCGTGGCCATTTATGAGGTTGTAGCGAAAGATACCCAACCGCCCGAACCTGTAACGACACGGGAAGCGATCCGTGCCCACGGGCCGAGTGTCCACCCTGATTTTTCTTACGATCATGCCCCGGTGCGGGAAAAGGAGAGTGCATTATGACACAGCCTGCTTCACGGTCTGTCGGGCATTACCAGTATGAAGAGCGGGACAGAGCCTTCCTTCAGGAGCGCATCAATGAGTTCGAAGGGCAGGTCCGCCGCCGTCTTTCCGGTGAGCTGAGCGAGGAAGAGTTTAAGCCTCTGCGGCTGATGAATGGGGTTTATCTCCAGCTGCATGCCTACATGCTGCGGGTAGCCATTCCTTATGGTGTGCTGGATAGCCGCCAGTTGCACAGATTGGCCGATATTGCAGCCAAATATGACCGGAATTACGGTCATTTCACCACCCGGCAGAATATTCAGTTCAACTGGATTGCTCTTAAGGATGTGCCGACTATCCTGCGGGAGCTGGCCGAGGTGGATATGCATGCCATTCAGACTAGCGGTAACTGCATCCGTAACGTCACGTCCGATGAGTTCGCCGGTGCGGCCAAGGATGAGCTGATGGATCCACGTATTCATGCCGAGATCGTGCGGCAGTGGTCTACTCTGCATCCCGAGTTCACTTTCCTGCCTCGTAAGTTCAAGATTGCCATTTCTGGTAGTCCGGAAGATCGTGTAGCAGCCCGTTTCCATGATATTGGCCTGCTGGCCCGCCCCAGTGAGAACGGCCCGCTTTTCCGGCTATTCGTGGGTGGTGGACTGGGCCGGACACCGGTTGTTGGGCAGGAGCTCTTCGATTCCGTGAAGGAAGAAGACCTGATTGCCACGCTGGAAGCTGTTCTGCGTGTCTATAATGCGTTCGGACGGCGGGATAATCTCTACAAGGCTCGCATCAAGATTCTGGTGCAGACCATCGGCTTGGAAGCCTTCCGCAAGGCTGTGGAGGACGAACTGGCCCGCATGGATCGTGCTGCCTACAGGCTGACACCGGAACATGTGGCGCAGATCCGTGCCCGTTTTGCCCTGCCGGATCTCAAGGCCCCGGTAGAAGCCGTTGATGTGTTGGAGCAGCATAAAAAGGCTGATCCGGCCTTTGCTCGTTGGGTGGCCAGTAATACGCATCCTCATCAGGATGAGGGTCATATTTGTGCGGTTATTTCCTTGAAGACACCGGGAGCTATCCCCGGCGATGTAACAGCCGAGCAGATGCATGGCCTGGCAGACCTCGCCGAGCGTCATTCGTTTGGTGAGGTGCGGGTCACGCATCTTCAGAATCTGGTGTTTGGGCATGTTCGCAAGGACCAGCTGTATGAGCTGTGGCAGGGGCTGAAGGCACTGGGCCTTGCTGCGCCGAATGTTGGTCTTATCAGTGATATCGTAAGTTGCCCGGGGCTGGATTATTGCAATCTGGCCAATGCCCGCTCCCTACCACTGGCGCAGAAGCTGGGTGCCCGCTTTGGTGATGCCGCCTTACAGGCCGAGATTGGGGCGTTGAGCATCCATATGTCGGGCTGCATCAATGCCTGCGGGCATCATCATGTAGGCAATATTGGCCTTCTGGGGGTCGATAAACGAGGGGCTGAAACCTATCAGATTCTCCTTGGTGGCGATGCCGGGGAAAATGCCGCCATTGGTGGGATTCTGGGGCCGTCCTTCGCAGAGGATGAAGCCGTGGATGCCGTGGCCCGGATTGTGGAGTTCTATCTTGGGCAGCGTCAAAAAGGTGAGACCTTCTCTGCCATGCTCAAGCGGTGCGGCCTGAAGGCCTTTAAGGAGGTGGCTTATGAAACTGTTTGATCTCAGCGGGCGTAAAACGCTGGAGGCTGCTTCTCCCGTTTCTTTTGCGGAGTGGAAGGAGACTCGGCAGGGCACGGCTATTTCCCTACCGCAGGATGTCGAAGTGGAGGAGCTACGGTCTCATCTCGGCAGTCTGACACTGATCGTGTTGGAGTTTCCTATTTTTCGGGATGGGCGGGCTTTTACACAAGCTCGGTCTTTGCGAGAGTATGAAGGCTATGAAGGGGAAATCCGGGCCTCCGGCCATCTTCTGCCGGATCAGGCCATTCATCTCAGACGCTGTGGGTTCGACAGTGTGGCTCTGTCCGAAGATGCCAATGTGAAGGATTGGGAAGAACAGCTCGGCCGTTATCAGTTCTATTATCAGAATACGGTTGTTAGCCCTGCCTGATGGGTGGCTCCTGAAAGAGTCTGATAGAAACGGGCCGGAAGGGGATGCGCCTTTCCGGCCCGTTTTCTATTTTCAGAACTCCGCCTTGACGGACCCGAAGAACTGGCGAGGTGCGCCAAGGAGAATGGATTGGTTGTTGTAGGCTGCTCCGCCTCTATTATCCATTGTAAAGCCATTCTGGCCTACGGTAGAGGCGTATTTGGTATTGGCTAGATTGTAGATATTGAAGGCGAAGACCAGATTTCGCACGGCTGTGGGGTTGCGCATCCCAAGATGGGTCATGTCTAGCGTGTAGATGAGCCCAAAATTAGCTAGCCAATAGGTTGGTAGTTTGTAGTCGCCAACATAGTCATAGCTGCGCTTCCCATAATACTGGGTATCGACATAGGCTTGCAGATGCCGCCATTCATAGGAGAGGCGGGCCTTGTACATGAAACTAGGATAGGCCACTACTTGCCGGCCTTTTGTGGAATAGAGCGTGCCGCCGCTGCGTATGTCCTGATCGTACGTTGCTTTATCGTAGCTGATGCTATTGAACAGGGCGAGACCGGGTAGCGGCGTGATGGTGATAGCGCCATCCACACCATCCATGGTTACCCCTCCTACATTTTGCACGGTAGAGGTGTTGTTGGTGAGGATGGACCCAGCCCCCGCACTGCCCAGAATCTGCTGGAGGCGGTTATGGAAGTTCGTTCGGTAGAGATAAAGGCTACTTTGAATGAACTTGTCGGTGTAGCGATAGCCTGCGGCGAAGGTCCAAGCTGTTTCCGGTTTTAGGCTGTTCTTCGTGGCGTTATAGGCCAGCTGGGAGACTGCAAAAGGGGAGTTGCTGGAGTTATAGCCAGACTGGCTATAGGCATGGGCATTCTCTGAAATATCGAAGAATAGTTCATGATGATGGAGGAAATGCCAGTCCCCGCTGATGTGGGGCAGGAAGGCCTTGGCTGTTGTCAGGCTTTCCCCGCTGGCTAGAGTGGGAAAGCGTGGTTCCCAGTTGGTTGCATGGCCGACACGGGTCGTATTGAGAATGGACTTGAAGCCAAAATGCAGCGCAACGGATTTGATGGGGTGATAGGTGTCCTGTACGAAAGCGGTAAAGCTGTTGGTGTTATAACGTTGGCCCCAGAGTGTTCGGCTGGGAACACCTTTAAAACTGCCGAAGGGGTTTAGAGGTGTAGCATCGGGGCTGTTGGGTTGCTGGTAGGCGTAGGCGTAAGAATCATATTGGTTATTCTCGTACCAAAAGCCCGTTGAGAGATCATGCCGCTTTAGCCGGTAATCAAACGAGGTCAGCCCACCAAACCGCTCAATAGCGGGGCGGCGTACCTGTTCGAAAATGGGGGCCCCATTGAGCTGCACCGTATCAACGCCATTTTGGTAGGTATAGGGGCTGGCATAGGTGCCGTGTCCGGTCTCACTATGGCCATAGAGGCTGGTTTTCCATGTCAGGCGGTCGGTCAGGGCAAGGTCAGCTTTGATGCCCCCGAACAGGTCGGATGAACTCGCCGTACTGTCATAATAGGAGACATCCTTGGGGTCTGTCAGCCTATTATAGGAGGCGGGATACCGACCTTGTGCGGCATGATAAGCGCGTGCCCATGCGCCGGGCTGCCCGTAGAAGTTGTCCAACCGGGACCCGGCTTGGTCTAGCCAGCTGGGGGCGTAATCTTGATAGTTTACCATTTGGAGGGCGTCCCAGTTGAAGAAGGCAGAGACCTGGCTCCGTTCTCCAATGGGTTGGACCAGTTTTGCGTTGACCTGCTGCATGAACTGGTCACCATCACCTTTCCATTTGTCGCCTTGATTGCGCATGTAGGAGACGTAGAACTTTGTTCCACTCTCGTTGAGTTGGCCGGAATCAAAACGGAAGAAGGAATGGAACAGCGCATTGCTGCCAAAGGTCTGTGCGACCAGTCCCCCCATTTTGTTTTTAGGGTTGCTGGAAACGTAATTGATGCTGCCGCCCAGATTATTGGTACTGGCTGTACTTTCTGCCCCTGCGCTTTGGGTGACTTCCAACCGCTCCACATTTTCTGAGGAAATGGCCTGTAATGGGTTTAGTCCGTTATAATTGCGGAAGGTCGGCTCACCGAGGGGCAGGCCATCCAGCGTTATGCCGATCTCGTTTTGAACAAAGCCGTGCATGTAAAGCTGGGTCGAGTAGGTATCAACACCCTGAGGATCATCGGACTGGAACTGCACCCCCGGCATTTGAGCCAATGTGCGGAGCGGGTTGGTACCGGGCACCTGTTGTTCCAGTTGTTTGTGCCCCAACACAAGCTGTGTACCCTGCACGATATGATGGGTGCGAACAGAGAGCGCCTCATATCCACCATGAACGGCCTTGCGGGGGCGGCGTCTTGTTCTTCCAGCCGCTATCAGAGCCGGAGAACGGGGCTGCCGGATTGTGGTTGCGTTTGCGTGACGCACTGATGATCGTATTCGGCCTGTTTTAGTGCCTGTATGACGGGTAGGCACATAGTGGGCATGATCATCCGTTTCTGAAGGTTCATGGAGACCAATGGTCTGAGCTGCAGCAGGCACGACGAAGGGCACGGATAGGCCGGTAAGGCCCACCCAGAGCAGGTGGCGATACGTTTTCATGATAAATCCGGTCAGGTGATGGGAAACACAGGTCACCGGGACTGTGCTGCTAGGCGAACGTCCTGTCCCGGCTCAAAAAGTGTATCAGGCCCTGCTCAAACATCGTTGGGAGACAAAGACCACACTGGCCAGTGTCAGCAGTAGAATAACAGCGAGAGAAAGAAGGGTATCCCCTCGTGCTGATGGTAGAACGAGAAGAATGGCACCCAGAACGGGAATAAGAACGGTCAGCGTCTTGGCGAGTGGGAGGGCAGTGGCTGTTTGGGACTGTCGTGCCCAAAGCCAGTAGGCGATGGCGATCATGAAGTAGATGAACAGGATAAGCCCGCCAGAAGCCCCTAGAAGAACGGGGTAGAGTGTCTCCGGTGAGCCAATGGCCGCAGCGATGACAGCCAGCTCCAGCAGCGTGGTCAGCCGTAGGGACCAGATGGGAACCTGCTGGGCGGTTTCCTCTGTCAGTTTCTGTGGGGCAAGGCGAAGGTCGGCCAGCTCTCGTAATGTACGGGAGACGACATAAACAGCTGAGTTGAGGCAGGAGAGGACAGCAACTAGCGTCACAGCGATGGCAGCATAGCGAGCCAATGGAACTTTGAGATATTCCAGCACGCTTAGGAAGGGAGACTGCCCAACATGCACGCCGTTCCACGGTAGCAGGGAAATGATGACTAGCACCGACCCGGCATAGAAGAAGAGTACCTGTAAAGGGAGCCGCCGCATGGTATTGGCGATGGCCCGCAGAGGGCGGTCACTATCCGTTGCGGCGATGATGGCAATTTCGCAACCTGTGAAGGTTTGCACGATCATGGGCACAGCCCCGATGACGGCCCAGCTGCCTTTAGGGAAGATTCCGCCATGCAAGGTGATGTTGTTGAGTGCTATGGCGAAGGGATGGCCGGAGAGAGCCAACCAGCCCAGACCAAGCGCAATGAATCCCCCTAGAAAGAGCAGCTTGAAGATGGAAAGACCTGTTTCAGCCTGACCGTAATGGCGAAGGGAAAGACGGTTTATGGTCCAGGCTATGGCAACAAGAACAAGAGCCCCCCAAAGTGGGGCAATATTCGCCAGCCTGCCAATAATCATCCCACCCGCTACAGCCTGTGCCCCGGCTGTTACGGCCCAGAGGAAGGCGTAGCTCCAGCCAGTGATGAAGGCAGCTTTCGGGCCGTTGTGGGTAGCGATATGGGTGATGAAGGAGCCCTGCCCCCGTGCGCTGATGGCTAAGCCGCCGAGCAGCCGCATGACAAGCCAGACGACAATCCCCGCTGCCAAATAAGAGAGCAGGACAGCAGGGCCGGCTGCAGCGATGGTAGCGGATGTCCCAACAAATAGCCCAGCACCGATGATCCCACCAATGGAGATCATCGCTACATGCAGTCCTTTAAAACGGCTTGCGGTGGGACTATCGGGAGAGGATGACGAAGAAGCAGGGGGCTGGCTCATCGGGTCTGTTAGCCTTTCTGACCGGGGCCATAGGGGCGGTCCCCGATGATGGTGATGCGGTTCATGATGCGCCGGGCAGGGAGGTAGTCATTCACAGCGTAATGTTGTGTAATGCGGTTGTCCCAGAAAGCGACATCACCTTCTTCCCACCGCCAGCGGATGGAGAATTCTGGTTTTGTGGCATGGCGGATCAGATAAGCCAACAGGGCGGCGCCTTCTTCTGGGTCCACATCGTTGATTTCTGTTGTGAAACCCTCACTAACAAACAGCCCCTTCGCTCCCGTCTCCGGGTGGATGCGGACAACAGGGTGCGTCACCGGTGGGAAGTTGTTGCGTGTCTCGGCCCATTTTTTCAGCTCTTCCTCTGTCCGGCCATAGCGGGAGACAGGGAAGGAGCGGAGAAAATCGTGCTGGGCTGTCAACGTATCAATACGCTGTTTCATGCCTTCAGAGAGGGCATCATAGGCGGCTGTGCCACTCGCCCAGAGCGTGTCCCCACCACCTGTTTCTGGCAGAAGCCGGCTGGTCAGCACGGCCCCCATTGGTGGTTCCTGCTGGAAGGTGACATCCGTATGCCAGAGGGCATTGTCCCGCAGGTCATTTTTGGCGGTATCCAACACGATGGCTTCCGGCACATCTGGTACTGTGGGGAAGATGGGGTGGAGATGTAACTTGCCGAAATGACGTGCAAAATCTCGCTGCTGGGCCGGTGTGATCTTCTGCTTACGGAAGAAGAGAACCTGATGGCGGAGGAGCAGCTGATGGATGTCCTCTTTCTGGGCTGGAGTGAGGGGGACGGAAAGGTCCACGCCTTCCACAATGGCCCCGATGGCTGGGCTGAGAGGTGTGGCCTTCAGTGTAGCGACGGGTGAGAAGGCCGGCGCAAAAGCTGTAGCGGTGGAAGCCATGATGGGAACTCCATAGAACTTTGTCTGATCGTTGTTTATTAAATCAACAGATTTCATCGTCATAATGGAGTATTCTCTACATTTGAAAAGTGAAAAAATGCTCTCCGAGCCAATTTTTTCATAACATGCTGTTTTTATATGTTTTTATTGGAAAAGTTAGAATGTCGGGCGGGAGGCTGTGGGCGAGATTATAAGGATTTTAAAATAACTATTCTATTTCGTATAAAATAATTGGCCCTACAAAGGCAGACTAGAGAAGGGTGTTCGTTAGTGGGTGGTCAGGCAGGAAATGCTTTATGGGCATGGATGATATGCATGAATGAAAAGTGAATATAAAAAGTGCTGTAGACTGCGGAGCCGGGCGAAAGGCATGACTGGAAACAGTAATGAGTGAGATCGGTCTCCCCGTTAATTTGATATAAATCAAGGTGATTTTGTGTGAAAAGAGTAGCGTGAAAACAGACCCTTTATCTGAGGAGATGACAGATGGGACGGATTTCTGGGAAGATCGCACTCGTGACTGGTGCTGGCAGTGGAATTGGCAAGGGGATTGCTAAGGTTCTGGCCAAGGAAGGCGCCAAGGTCATCGTGGCAGACCTCAACCCGAAGGGTGGTGAAGAGGTCGTAGAAGAGATCCGCAAGGCCGGTGGTAAGGCCTGCTTCCTGCCGCTGAATGTGGCGAAAGAAGATGAGTGGAAGAAGACGATGGCTGCCATCAAGGAGCATGATGGCCGTCTGGACATCGTCGTCAACAACGCTGGCATCGCCTTTGATGGCACCATTGAAAGCACCTCTCTGGAAGAGTGGCGTCGTGTGCAGTCCATCAATCTGGATGGCGTGTTCCTCGGTACGAAATATGCCGTCGAGAGCATGCGTGAGCTGAATGGCGGTGAAGGTGGCTCCATCGTCAATATGTGTTCTAGCTCTGCGCTGGTTGGTATTCCGAATCTGGCTGCTTACGGGTCTTCCAAAGGTGGCGTGAAGATGCTCACCAAGTCTGCCGCCCTGCATTGTGCCCGTAATGGTTACAAGATTCGCATCAACAGCGTCTGCCCCGGTTATATCCAGACACCGCTGGTTGATGAGCTGACCCACACTGATAAGGCTGCTTATCAGCATCTGGTGGACATCCATCCGGTTGGTCATCTGGGTACACCGGAAGATGTGGCCTATGGCGTTCTGTATCTGGCTTCTGACGAGTCCAAGTTCGTTACGGCAACCGAACTGGTGATTGATGGTGGTTACACCTCTGAATAAGGTGGAATATTTGAGGAGGGGGCTGGGTAGCCCCCTTTAGAAAAGAAAAAGCCTCCGTTCCTTTTTGGGGAACGGAGGCTTTCTTATGTGTGGTCCTTAAAGACCAGCAAAAAGGGGCGTGGAAAGGTAACGTTCAGCAAAGTCAGGGACGATGGCAACGATGGTCTTACCGGCCCATTCGTCCTTTTTGGCAAGCTCCATAGCGGCAAACAGTGCAGCACCGGCGGAAATACCAATCGGCAGACCTTCCGTGCGGGCGCAGAGGCGGGCCGTTGTCAGAGCATCATGTTCGGTGACAGGAATCACCTTATCCAAAGCCCGAATGTCCAGAGTATCCGGTTTGAAGCCCGGTCCAAGCCCCTGAATGCCATGCGGGCCGGGATCATCACCATTGAGGACCGCACTTTCAGAGGGCTCCAGTCCGAAGACCTTCAGCCCTTCCTTGCGTGGCTTGAGGGCATGGGCAATGCCAGAGGCTGTCCCACCTGTGCCGAGTCCGGCTACCACGGCATCCACAGCACCGGCGGTATCTGTCCAGATTTCTTCAGCGGTCGTTTCAGCATGGACTTTTGGATTGGCCGGATTCGTAAACTGGCTGGGCATCCATGCATTCTTGGTTTCTTTGAGAATTTCCTGAGCCCGGCTTATGGCCCCTTTCATGCCTTGCCGGGCGGGGGTCAGCTCTAGCGTTACGCCCAGCAGGGCCAGCATTTTCCGCCGTTCCATAGAGGCACTTTCCGGCATGGTAACGATCATCTTGTACCCTAGTGATACCGCCGCAAAAGCGAGGCCAATGCCGGTATTGCCGGATGTTGGTTCCACAAGGATAGATTCGCCCGGTGTAATGAGCCCCTTGTCCTGTGCTTCCCGCAGCATGGCAACGCCGATCCGGTCCTTAACGGAGGCCATAGGATTGAAGAATTCGAGCTTGAGCAGCAGGTGAGCTTTCAGCTTTTCTTTCTCTGTCAGGTGGGGAACAGCGACCAGAGGCGTACCGCCTACGACTTCCAGAAAGGAAGGATAGACATACCCGCGGGGAGGTGCGAAGGCCGCTTCGGAAAGAGGGAAAGGAAAATCTGATGAGCGTGATTCTGTCATCGGTGGTACTCCTTGCCATGGATGGACATTGCTAGAAGACTAGCAGGTCTATCCGGTATCCGTCATGCTGCTTTGGTGGGTTGGTCATAGAAACATCAAGGTACCGCGAATCGTTCGCATAATTTTCTTTCTTATGTTGTGAGATAAGTTAAAAGAGCCTGATAGGCTTTGATGGCTGAAGAGTGAGTGATGTATCTGAAAAATGACCGTATCCTAACGGCACTGTCCATTATGCTCGATGTGGCTTTTTATGCTGGGCGGTCCGGTGTTGTAAGCGGGGCAGACATAGCAAAGCGTAGCGGCCTGCTTCGGCGAGGGATTGAGCCAGTACTGCAGGCGTTGTCCCGAGCGGGCCTGCTGGATAGCGTACGTGGCCCGAAAGGGGGATACCGGTTGGGGCGGTCCCCGCGGGTGGTGAGCCTGCATGAAATTGTTTGCGCTGTTGGCATTCGGGATCAGGTGGCTGCTTTTCAAGGAAAAGGAAATAATCCACTTCAGTCTTTGGTAATTGCCCCTTTATGGGCAGAGCTTAACGACGGTATTAAAGAGCGTCTCTCGGGAATTACTTTAGCTGATCTTCTACAGCAGGCTGAACGTTCAGGGTTGGAGCGTCCAAGGCAGGCCCCTATTTCATTTACCATTTGATATATTTTGGAACGAGATAGATTTACTAGAGCATGTCTTTTGTGTGCTCTGGCAAGTCCTCATTTTCATCCAGAAATGTGTTGGGGTGGTGTCGTCAGTTATGGCGAATCGACACGCTGTTTCCCCGGAAAGGTGCTTAATTAAGTATAAAATTATTTGAATTTTTTAATATGTTGTTATATCTCGTTAAGTAATTGAGTGATCCCCCTTAGAGACGAGTGCTCTCTAGGTGATGGTGCCTGCAAAAGTGGAAGGGGGAGTGGTGTGTTCGGCGTTGGAGAAAATCATGCGGAATAAACTTTTGTTTACGGCTGCTTTGTTCTGTGTGGACGTGACGCCGTTCGGGCCTGTTTTTACGCCCGCTAATGCTGCGGATGAGGCCCCAGCGGCTTTGCCGGTGGTGGGTGACGATCAGGGCCCTCCTTATGCTAACGTTACGAACGTATCCAATTTGTCGAGCCTGGGTAACGTCATTACGGATAATTCCGTTCACCGTATTACGGGTGATGGGACGAATCAGGTTTTTTCAGGGTCTATCTTTGTCACTTCGGGGAACACGACTTCTATTGATCAAGCCGGCGGTGTTGATATCAACACGGGCGATTCTATCAATACGACACAGCAGACACAGCCCAATAATGTGACGTTCACAGGGCAGAATTCTTATAACGGGCGTACAATTATCCGTGGCAATGGTTCCCTGACCCTGACAGGTAATGGGAACAAGCTGGGCGGTATCGTTTCCAACCGTGTGAACGGTGGTGCAATGATTGTTGGTCTTGCCGCCAATGATTCTGCAACACTGACGGTCGATAAGAATGGTGTTCTGCTGCTGTTTAACCAGACCGATTCTAATAAAAAGCCCATCCAGCCTTATGGTCAGCTGATCGTCGGTAACGGTGACTCACATTATGGGGCCAGCAGCACAAAACAGGCAAACCATCTGATCGTTCAGAATGGCGGTCAGGTCGGTGTGATGACTGTTGCTGTCGGGAACCAGGCCGATGGTAAGGGCGATGTGTCCGTTACCGGTGATGGCAGTGCCATGACTGTTGGTGCTGGTGGTGTGCTCGTTGGGGCAAGCGGTGAGGGTAGCCTTGCTATCAAGCAGGGTGGTAAAGGCGTTGTGGGCGGTAATGTGCTCGTTGGTGCTAATGCTGGCTCTCAGGGTAGTGTGACAGTTGATGGCTCAGGTTCGTCTCTGACGGTCAAGAATGATGCGGGTCTAAGCGTACAGACGGTTGTTGGTAATGATGGCCAGGGGTCGCTTAATGTTCAGAATGGTGGCACGTTTACCAGCGCTGGTGATGTCACTATTGGGAATAAGGCCGGGTCTGTCGGTACTGTAACTGTTGGTAACGATCAGACTGCTGGTGCCAATACGCAGTCCACAATGAATCTGACGGGCAGCAGCCAGACGGGTAACCTGATTGTTGGTAATCAGGGCACTGGCCAGCTGAATGTCCAGAAGGGCGGTGTGGTAAATGCTTACGGCGTAACTGTCGGTGGGCAGCAGAACGCTGGTGGTCTGGCGTCTAATAGCTCTGTCAATGTTGGGGCTGCTGGGGCTGGGGGAACTCAGGCTGGTGGTCAGCTGAACGTTGGTCAGGGTGGTATGACTGTCGGTACGGGTAAGGGGACAGCCCCGCTCTATTCTGCTGGCGTCACGGCTGGTGGTGTCATCAACAGTGCTGGCAATATTAAGATCAAGAGTGATGGTCAGCTGAACGTTGGTGGTGCGGATCAGTCCACCAAGGGTGCGGGGACCGGTACTCTTGTGGTTGGTGATACGAACGGTAGCAGTGGTATCAGCAGCGATGCTAGCCAGACGAACCAGAATTCTCCTAAGGGGAATGGCGGTCTTGTGCTGTATGGCAACGGTATTATCCGTAACCGCCAGGGCAGCGACCTGCATGTGGATTCCAATGTCGCCCTGTCTGATGGCACACCCTCTGGTGAGCCTGTCCGTCATGGCACTTTCGATACAAACAACCAGAATACCTATCTTACAGGTAAGCTGACAGGCACCGGCGGTATGACCGCAACGGGTGGCGGTACGCTGTATGTTGCCAACCATGATAACAGCTATCAGGGTCAGACGGTTGTTTCTGGTAAGAATACGACATTGGCTCTGGCTTCTGGTTATGGTCAGGCTTCCGACAGCAACAATACTTCCTCGTCCGGAATCAAGGTTGAGGATGGTGCCATTCTGACTGGTAACACGACAGACAATGGTGCGGCTGCTGTTACGACAGTTGATGGCGGTGGTACGGTTGAGTCTAACTGGAACCAGAGCAATGGTACGCTGAACATCGGTGCGGCCGGGTATAAGGGTACGGCCCTTACGATGAATGGTAGCGCAGGCCATCAGTCTGTTCTTTCTGTAGGGGTTAACTCCACACCGACTGCGTCCAATTCTTACATTACGCTTAACGATGCCCAGGGTTATAACCGTGGTAACGGGTCGCTCGATACGACAGGTCGTTCTCTGACAGGTTCCTACCGTCAGCTTAACAGCGGTTTGGTCCATGTGAATGGCGATGCCCAGTTGAACAGCGCAACTCTTAATATCGTGAAGAGTGATAACGGGCGTGTCTATGCTGGGGATGGTTATCGTATCCTTACGGCCACAGGGACAGTCAGTGCTAACCATGACAATGCTCTGACTGTGACAGGCAACATGCCGACAGGTCTTTTCGTTTCGCCTTATCTGGTGTTCGAAAACCAGGCTGTGGATGTGATTTACACACGTAATGCTGCGGCATTCAGCGGTGTTGCCCAGAGCGGGAACGAGCGTACAGTCGGTAAGGCGCTGGACCGTATGGGTGATAGCAGCCCTGTGATTCAGGCTATGACAGGCCTTACATCCGCAGGTGAGGCACGTCATGCACTGAACAATCTGTCTGGTGACATTCATGCTTCTGCTCGCACGGCTATGATTCAGGACAGTTACCTGCTTGAGCAGGCTGTGCTGGATCGTCTGGGTGATGCAAGCTGTGATGGTAACAGCGATGGCGACGGTATCCTGTCAGCGCGGGGACATTATGATCTCCACACCCGGCGTCGGGGAGCACGGTGCGATAGCAACCACACCATCATGTGGGGTCAGGCTTATGGGAGCCTGGGGAGCAATGGTGGTGGCAACGTAAGTTCGTTGCATCATCAGACAGCTGGGTTTGTCATGGGTGTGGATACGCCGATTGATGACCGCTGGCGTGTGGGTGGCATGATTGCCTATGGGCATTCCATGTTCAATACTAATGGTTCCAGCAACTCTTCTGGTAATAGCAACAATATCAGTCTGGGTAGCTATGCAGGGTCCCATTGGGGGCGGTTCAATCTGCGTCTGGGTGCGTTCTATACCTGGAACCTGATGAACATGCGCCGGCATGTGCAGGTGGCTGACTTCGGCGGCCGTCAGACCAGTAACTATCGTAGCGGCACAGCCCGTGCCTTTACGGAGCTGAGCTACAAGTTTGACTTTGGTAAGCTTCAGTTTGAACCCTTCCTCGAAGGGTCCTACGTCAACCAGTATGCTGGGCGCTTCAGTGAGCGTGGTGTGGCTGCTCTTTATGGTCAGTCCAAAGACCGGAGCGTAGGCTTCACGAGCTTTGGTTTCCGTGTGGCACGTAGCTTCCAGATTGGTGACATGTGGCTGCGTGCCCATGCCATGGGGGCTTACCGCCGGGCCTATGGTAGCCTCGGCTCCAGCAGAACAGAACGCTTCCTCAATGATGGTAGCGATATGCGGGTTAGCGGCGTGTTGCTGTCTCGTGATGCTGCCGTGGTTAAGGCTGGTCTGTCTGCTAAGGTTACCGACTCTGTGGACCTCGATCTGTCCTACACCGGGCAGTATGGTGAGCACTCCATGGATAGCGGGGCAACCGGCTCCGTTAAGGTCGCCTTCTAATCCAAGGCCAGAGCCAGATCATTACAAAAGGAAAGGCCGCCATATGGGCGGCCTTTTCTGTATTCGGCTGGTTGGGTGATCCAACTTTTAGCCAGATAGTGCGGCGTGGTGGAGCAGTGTGCCTGCCAGAGTGAGCATGATGGCTGCTGTTAGTCCGTCCAGAATACGCCATGAGAGCGGATTGCTGAAAAAGGGGCGTAGTAATCGTGCTCCATAACCCAGTAGAGGGAACCAGACGAAGCTAGCTAGTACGGCACCAAACCCGAACCATGACCGGCTTTCTTCAGGCTGGGATAGGCTGACTGACCCCATAAGCAGGACTGTATCTAAATAGAGATGGGGATTTAGTAGGGTGAAGCCGCAAGTCATCGCCATGACTTTCTTTAGGCTTTGCGGGGGTTGGGCTTCCAGAGAGATCTGACTGTTTGTTGCCATGTGGCGTAGGGCGGAAATCCCTTGCCAGATGAGAAAGGCTGCCCCGGCGTAGGTCAGAATATCCGTAACAAACGGCATAGCCCTGACAATTTTTCCAACTCCGTGCACCGAGGCGGTAATGAAGATGGCATCCACACTGGCACAGAGAAGGAGGATGGGCAGCACATGCTCCTTCTTCAGGCCTTGACGTAGAATAAAAAGATTCTGCGCTCCAACAGCGATAATGGCGGAGGCACCAAGGCAGAAACCAGTGATGATGGGGGTGATGATTGTGTGCATGGCCTGTCTATGACAGGTGGACTATATACAGAACAGCTTATTTTATTTCACCAAATGAAGGAAAACTTCATTATGTTCGACTACGCCGCTCTGGCGGCTATCAGTGCTGTCGTGCGGGAAGGCAGTTTCGAGCGAGCAGCGGCGTCACTTGGGCTGACACCTTCTGCTGTTTCTCAGCGTGTACGAGGGTTTGAGGAACGTTTGGGCGGTGTTTTGGTCATTCGGGGGCAGCCCTGTCGACTGACCGAGTTGGGGACAATGCTGTGTCGCCATTTTGATTGTGTCAGGGTGCTGGAGAGTGATTTAGCATCCCGTCTGGCTTGGCAGGATAGGGCAGCGACACTCCCAGCAACGGTAAAGATTGCTGTGAATGCGGATAGTATTACCACATGGTTCTCCCGTGCCATGATGGCTTTTGCCGAGCAGGAGCCTACCATTACGCTGGATATTTCTATTGATGATGAACAGCATACGGCAGAACGTTTGCGGTCGGGCGATGTCATGGCCGCTGTGACGGCTTCATCCGACCCCGTGCCCTGGTGCAGAACGGTGTCGCTGGGCAGTATGGCGTATGTGGCCTGTGCCAGCCCGAGTTTAATTGCAGCGCATTTCTCGCAGGGTGTAACTGCCGAAGCGTTACAGGAGGCACCTTATTTACGGTTTGATAGGAGCGATCTGTTTCAGGCTCGTTGGGCCGAGGCCGTGCATGGTGTCACGTTGGGGGCCCCGGCCTGTTGGGTGGGTTCTTCCAAGGCGTTTCTGGATTTATGTCTGTATGGTTTAGGGTGGGCTCTGCACCCCTTGCCCTTGGTGGAAGAGTATTTGCAACGGGGGGAGCTTGTTGAAATTAGCCCGGGGCATCGTCCTTCCGTACCCTTATTCTGGTCAGTGCCGAGACTGTACGGGTCGGCACTGAGTCGGCTTAGCCAGAATGTCCAGCGAGTAGCGGCAGACTGGCTGGAGACAGCATGATATTGTTTCCCTGATGAAAAAAGCCTGCCAGAGAGATGGTCTGACAGGCTTTTTGTTATGTTTTGCTGCGGCCTGTAAGGGCGTATCTCCCAGCACCTGCCACGGCAAGGGCGACCAGCCCCCCAGCGATGCTGATATTCTTGTAGAAGTGGATATGTGCATCATATTCTGGGAAGCCAGCCGGCATTGTCCAGTAATGATGGCCGATTAGCCCGCAAATGATCGTGTAGATGGCGAGAAGTAGTGCAACTGGTGCGGTGAGGATGCCGAGCAGGAGAGCCAACCCACCGCCGATTTCGGCGATGATGGCAATGATGGTTGCAAAGGCAGGCATGGGAATATGGAGGCTTTTCAGGAAGGCGACAGCCACGTCGAAGCCCGTTACTTTCTCCCACCCCATAATGATGAAGAGGGCAGCCAGAAGGGTACGGGCGGCGAGAAGAAGGGTATCTCTCTGTCTTTGAATGATCATCGTGTCAGATCCTTTTGAGTTGATGATCAGTAGATAGGGTAGATTTTAGTGAAGGTATCTAATGAATATGGAAAGGTAATATTTCGTTTGTTTGAGAGAGGATGCAGGCAGTTTTTCTGGCTCTCTGTTTCCATACCGTAATATGTGGTCCGGCATGGAAACAGGTATATCGGGATAGTCTGCTCAGGTGTTGGGTCTTTTGTGTTTTCCAAAACGCTTTGTCAGGCCAAAAATGACTGTAAAGACCCGGAAGGGAAGCATGATCCTCCATGATGGTGAGAAATTGCCAGCCAGAAGTGAAATGATGGCATCCCGCATTCGGAGCGGACTATTCTTTGGCCGCATGAAGAAATAACGCAGCAACGGGTCATTGATGCGATAGACAAGCCAGCCGATGAGTCGCATCTCCCGTCTTGTCTGGCGTTCCGCTTTGCGGGCAGCTTTGCGCCCTTGTGCCGGGTTGGCCAGCCACGCACTGGCAACATCGGCACCACGAAGAGCCCCCTGCATGGCCAGCATGATACCTGATGAGAAAACAGGGTCCAGAAAGCCGAAGGCATCCCCGATGATGAAATAACGTTCGCCCCAGGCTTTGTCCCCTTTGTATGAGTAGTTCCCGGTTGTCGTAAGCGGTGCCAGAGCTTCGGCATTGGCCATGCGTTCCCGTACGCTCGGGCTGGATTGCACAGTCTTCCAGAAGAGGGTGTCCAGAGAGCCGCCATGATTTTTGAAGCTGTCATGGTCGCCTACAAAGCCAACGCTCATGATGTCATCAGGCAGGGGAATCATCCAGAACCAACCGCCTTGGACTAGATGAACGGAGATATATCCCTCCATCCCTTCGCCTTTTGCGCGGGGAACATTGCGGAAATGGCTAAAGATGGCGGCCTTGTTGTTGCGGAGGTCGCTATATTTCTTCCCATGCTGGCGGAGCATGAGCGTATCCCGGCCCGAGGCATCAAGAATGAAACGGGGGGCGAAAAAGTGGGGTCTTTCGCCTTCCGTTTTCGCCTCGACAAGAGGGGCATCCGGGATGGGGAAAGAAACTTTTATGACGCGGGTTTTCTCAAAGGTTTTTGCCCCGGCCTTGGCTGCATTGCGGAAGAGTAGCTCGTCAAACTCGGAGCGGCGGACCTGATAGGCATGGTCAGCCTTAGGGGCTATGGCGTAGCGGAAAGGGAAAGACAGCCGCCCTTCACCGGTATCGGTCACGAACTCGGCACCGGGTTTGTAAACCCCCATAGCGGCGACCTCATCCAGTACGCCGATCTGCTCCAGAATAGGGAGATTACAAGCCAGCAGGGACTCGCCGATATGGAAGCGGGGGTGCTGGTCTTTCTCCAACATGATGACATCCAGCCCACGCCGGGCCAGAACTGTCGCCGCTGTACTGCCAGCAGGGCCGCCGCCAATGATCAGGACATCACAGGGAGTAGGAGATTGGGTCATGATGGTTTATCCGTTGGAAGCATGACGGTGCCTGTCCCGCCAAGAAGAAGCCTGGCAGAGGGAGCGGTCAGGGTGAAATCATAGATCATGCCACTATGGGCCTGGTGTTTCCGTGTCACGATGATGGTGAGGCTGTCCCATGCTGGGTTATCCAGCCTGTCGCAATGGATCAGGACATCCCGGACGCTGGTCAGCCATCCCTGCCGTGTTTCATGGGCTGTTAGAGCACCATGTAGGGCTGCAGCCTGCATGGCCATTTCTATCCCTGTGATCGGTGGAAGATGGTCGGCAACCCTATAGGGGTTGGCGGGATCGTTATGGAGCCGGGTTGTAGCCTCAAGCGATGTTTCATCCCAGCGTGTTGCAGCATCTAGCAGGCAGCTTGCTCCCTGATGGGGAATATGGCGGAGGATGGCATCACGGGTGAGCATGGGTCAGATCAATTGTCAGATGATTGGCCCCGTAGGGCAGGGAGAAGGAATGGTCTTGCCCTTGGGCAATGGCCTGTAACAGGGGAAGAATCTGGGCAGCGGGATTGTGGCGGGCCATATCTGCCAAGCTCTCGGGCAGGGACGTGAATGGATCATCAGCGCACTGGCCCTCTTTCAGGGAGAGTGCTAGCTGGCACATCGGTCCCGGGGCTGGGGTCAGGATGAAAGCACAGCCAAAGGATGATCCAGTCCGACGGATTGCCCCCAGTGAGCCGGGAATGGGCGCATCATAGATGCAGAAGAGGACAGGTTTTTCTTCTGCATAGGCCTCGGCAGCGGCCTTCAGAAGGGCAGCAGAAAGTGTTTCATCATACAACCCTAGCGAGACAGCGGGCTGATGGCTTTTGTGGCTTATCATCCAGTAGCCGGCAGGGGCATTATGGACGGAATTGTGAAACAATGAGGGCGATACAGCACCCGCCGGGCTTGCGAGAGAGTTCAGAATACGGTTGATGATATAGCCATCACCATTGGAGCTAGCAAAAATGGCAGGCAGCTCCCCGGCATGGCACCCAGCCTGTTGGCAGGCTTCCTCTGCGCAGAGTATGGCCAGACGGATAACCTGACTGGCCCGGCGGCGTTCATTGGCGGGTAGGCTTTCCGGTGGTGGCAGTTTTAGGCTGGTCCGGTCATGCTGGGCCTCCCCCTGTAAAATCGCTTTTGTCTCCCTCCAGCCATGCAGCCCTTCACCCCAACATCCGATACCGTTTATGGAAATGATCATGTCAGAGGTCCGAAGATGAGGCTGCTATTCGTACCGCCAAAGCCAAAAGAATTGTTCATGACATAATTCAGCGTGCCATGGCGGGGCTCAAGAAGAATATCACTCTGGAAGAGAGGATCAACCATCCGACTGTTCATGCAATGGGGCAGATACTGGTCCTGTATGGCGATGGCGCAGATCATGCTTTCCAGAATTCCAGAGGCCCCCAATGTGTGCCCAGACCAGCCTTTGGTGGAGGAACAGGGTACAGAACTGCCAAAGAGGGACGCCATGGCCCTGTCTTCCATCTGGTCGTTAGCCTGTGTCCCCGTGCCATGCATATTGATGTAGTCTATGGCCTCTGGTGCTAGGCCTGCCCGGTCTAGAGCTTTCTTCATGGCGTGGGCGGCTCCGCTGCCTGTTGGGTCAGGAGAAGACATATGATGGCCGTCACTGCTGGCACCATAACCTAGAAGGCGAAGACCATAACCAGCGGGCTTTGCAGAGCGAGGGCGGCCATTGCTGCGTTCCAGCAGGACAAAGCCAGCCGCTTCTCCGATGGAAATACCGCTGCGTTCCGCATCGCAGGGTCTGGTAGGCGAGGCTGAAACCAGCCCAAGAGAGGCAAAGCCTTGTAGTGTCATGCGGCAAAGGCTGTCCGCTCCTCCAACAATAGCCGCATCGCAGAGGCCAGAGGCAATGAGATGGGCTGCATCTACAAAGGCGCGGGTGGAGGAGGCGCAGGCATTGGAGATGGTCAGCGTGGGCCCGGTAATATTCAGTCGGGCAGCCACATAGCGTGGCAGAGAGGAGAGGTCCTGCGTGTTCTCATAGGGGACACCGGGAGGGAGTGGAGCATCTTCGTAGGGCCGGGCCGCGTAGGCCTCTTCCGTTGTTAGAATGCCGGATGTGCTGGTGCCCATGATGACGGCAATGCGATGATGACCATAATGGGCCTTGGCCTCTAGGGTGGCCTCCATGAAGCCATCAGTCGTTAAGGCCATGTCGGCCAGCCTGTTGTTGCGGCAGTCAAACTGGGACAGTGCGGCCGGAAAAGGATGGGCCTCTACGCCCGCAACACGCCCGATATAGCCATGCCCTGGGGATTGAAATGTATCAGGCTGGAGGGTCTGATGTTGCTCTAATATGCAGGCCCGGGTGGAATCCACACCACGCCCCATAGCACTTATGGCTGTTCCAGCGGTGATGATTAGGTCGGTCATGGATGGTCTCCCTGCTGGGAGGAGGTTGGGATGGTGCCCATCAGCAGGAAGCTGAACATCATGGCAAATAACGCTCCAGAAGAAATGGTAAGGCCCAGTTCCCGCAGGAGTGGCGTCTGACAGCTCGCTAGAATGACAAAGGAAAGAATGGTCATCAGGTTACAGGTCAGCAGGGTGCGGAGGGTTCGGGTTCTTTCGGCTGCATCAAGCTGGGGCCGACTGAAGAAGAGAGCGTAATCTATGCTAACACCCAGTACAAAGGCCAGAGCCACGATATGGATGATGGAAAAAACAGGGCCATGAAGGCGCAGGAGGGCCAGCACGCTTAGGCCTGTCAGGCCCAGAGTCAGGGCGAGCCGCCCTGTACGGGCCGGGTTTTTCTGGCAGATCAAGAGGGTAAGCAGGGCAAGGACGATCCCCGCAGCCAACCAGAAAGCGGCCTTTTGAACATAAGGGTGTAGCAGGTCCCCTACGGCCGTTTTCATATTGACGAGCAAAAGGTCAGGCCGCTGCCGGTGTAGGTGCTCCAATGTCGCTATGGCTTGGGGCGAGCGAGGTAGGATGAGACCATACCAGAGGCCATGCTGTGCCATAAGGAGGAGGTCCATACGGTGAGCAAGAGCAGTACCGGCGATATCGTCCAACCCTAGGGGGGGGAGGTGCCGGGCACGTTCCACATCACCGGGCAAGCTAGCAAAGGCATCTGGCTGGAAGGGAGAGGCCTGTAGTGCCACGTGAAGACTGGTGCTTATGCTGTCTGCTGTTGGCAACATAGCCAGCCGCTGTTGCTGGAGGGCCTTGCTGGGCAGGAGGCGGGCTGCATGGTCCATGTCTTGATTGAAAGGGAGTTGGCCGAGGAGGGCTTCTTCCTGCTGTAGGACGTGTTCACTGTCAGGCGCATGGATAACAGCCACTAGGTTGGGTTGTGGAGAACCAAGTTGTTGATGCAGCTGCCGGTCTGTTTCCAGCAGGGCAGGAGGAATGGGGTTGAGGATTTCCCCCTGTTTTTCAATATGGAAGGGATGCAGCAGGAGCAGGGCCAGAGCCGGCGGGGCCACCAGTAGGCAGAGCCCACGATAACGGCGGAGGGTCTCCCAGCGCAGTAGGGAAGGCGACACACCTTGATGATGGGCGGCAAGATCGGCCTGCGTGACGAGATGAGGCAGAACCCAGATGGTAATGCAGGCTGCAGTTAGAATACCCGTGGCGGAGAATAAGCCAAGTTCCATGAGGCCGGGTAACCCACAGAAGATCATGCTCAAAAGTCCGACAATAGCCGTGAGTGTAGCTAGTTTCAGGCTGGTACCAATACGACCCAGCACAACAGGAATGCTCTCGCCTTTATCCCGATGCCCTAGCAGTAGGACGGGATAGTCCAGTGAGACACCCAGCATGGTCATGCCGAACCCGACAGCAATGCCATGAACCCAGCCAAAACAGAGCCTGACCACGAGCATGGAGACAGATAGCGAGAGCAGGAAAGGCACAGCCAGCGTCGCCAGAACCCACAGAGAACGAAAACGCCAATATAATATGCCGACCACGACAAGAAGGGACAGCAGGGCGAGGCGGTCCATGTCATGCCGGAGGGATTGGGCAGCGAAGAAGGAAAAAGCAGGCGAGCCTGTTAGTAAAAGTTGGCAGTCTGCATTATGGGGGCGGCTATTCTCAAAAGCCTTCTGAATGGTTTGATGAAGCCGCCCCAGTTGTGCTGGGTCGAGGCTCGGTTGGTGGAGCTGGAGTAGCATGAGCGTGGCGTGATGGTCTGCTGTCAGCCAGAGGCCGTTCATGCTTGTGGGGGGTGTGCTGCTCTCCAGACTAGCCAGATAATCGGTATAGGCGCCGGTTGGGTCTTTTAGTCCGATCTCTTCTACCAGCGGGGCCGCCATGGACTGGAGAAGATCATAAAGCCGGGTCGTATCGGCTTTCAGTGCGTCCGGTGAGAAAAGGCGTGTCCGGTCATGGGGAGCCAGCCCGTACCGGTGGTCGAAAAAGAGCGGCTGGTCTTTTTGCCAAGAGAGGGACGCCGGACCATCCAGAATAAGACTGAACTGTCCTGTTGCTTCTAGAGCTTGATGAAACCGGCGCCCAGTTTGGAGCAGGCTTTCCGTATCATTACCTCTGATGGAGGCGATCAGGATAGATTGGGTTGGCCCGTGATTTAGCTCATCCAGCAGGAATTGAGAGCTTTCATCATGCGGGCGGGGTAGGAAAGCCTGCATCCCCATGCGGAGGGGAATGGCCGAGAATGTTACCGCAGCTACAATAACGGCACAGAGCAGAGCCAGTAGAAGGGGAAGGCGGCGTTTCATGGTGAGGTGATGGTTGTATCGGTTACATCGCCGTTAGCCTGAACAAGGTGCGTACTGTCTAGCGTGTTATGGCGGCCTTCTATTTGGACAAGCCGGATAATATGAGCCGTTTCCGCCGTACGGGGGGTCAATGTCAGTGTCCAGCGGCCGGCATCCCCTGTAGCGGAGAGTGCATAATAACGCTGGAGTAGGGCGACATCGCCCTGCAAAGGCCCTCTGATCGTTGCAGCCATCACCTGTAGGGCTGGGCTTACATGTAGCGAGACGGTCCGCTCCGGGCTCTGCCCATGCTGGAGCCGCACTGCATCGCCCTGCATAATGAAACTGTCTCGCACAGGGGTAAGGGTGAGTTTTTCCACATAATCGGGCGGAATGAAGCGAAGCTGTCCTTCGCTATGGAGTGGTGCCCGGAGGGCATGTAGCTGCCGGGTTTCGGTAAAGTGGTTTTCTCTCTGCGAGACCAGACCAATACGATGCAGGATATCAACCGCCAGAGCCTCCCCGCCCGAGGGTGTAGCAGTAGGGGGAGTACCAGCTGGTGCGACAGTAGGGGCTGCTGCGTGTGCCATCGGCCAGAAAGTCGCTAGGGTAAGAAGAATGAGGGGCAGGCGTTTCATGAGCTCAGAGGCCTTCTTCCCAGAAATCAAAGAAATTGAACCACGCATAAGGATGATCCTGACACAGTGTTTCCATCCAGCGGGCATAGGCCTGCATGTATGGTACCAGCGTTGTTTGTGCGGACGCTGCTTCTGTTCCCGAGGGAAGGGTATCAGCCAGACGTTTGCAGGCAATATGGTAGGTGCCATTTTTCTGTCGTATCGCCGAGACGAGAATAACCGGTGCTCCCGTCAGTTGGGCTAGATGGAACGGACCTGCCGGGATGGGGGCATCCTGCCCTAGGAAATTGATGGGAATGGACCGGCCATCATCATGGGCTCTGTCGGCCAGGATACCGATGAATTCCCCATTTTGCAGTGCCTTGAGGGTTGTCAGCATACTATGGGGTTCGCCCAGCTCTATGATGTCTTTATGGAACCCCGGTGCAAGGGCTTCGATGAAGCGGGATGCCGCCCCGATAAAACGGCGATACATCAGCATGCGGAACCGTACAGAGGCATTGAGGCCGAACTGGCGCAAGGCATCGAACGACCCGATATGAGCCCCCATGATGATGCAGCCCGTTTTCTGCTGGAGTGCCTCATGCAGGAGGTCCTGCCCGGTGATGTGAATGTTCTGTGGGGGGAAACGTCCGCTGAGCAGATAGATGCGGTCCAGAACATTTGTGCTGTAGGCATGGATATGGGCCAGCACCATGGTCCAGCGGGGGGAGCGCAGCTTTCCGGCTCGGTGCAGATGGGTCAGATAGTGCCATGAGGCACGCCGGACCGTGGGATAGGCGGCGGCGTAATAGAGTGTTGCCGGCCAGCGCAGAAGGGCGGTGAAGCGGTATCCCAGATTCAGGGCAACCCATATTAGTAGCCGGATGCTCAGGCTGTTGCCTTTTTCCGGGCGAAGCCACGTATTGCGCTGCATCAGGATGGACTTCCGATCTGCCCCCGGAGAATGACGGTTCCTTTCAGAGGGCCGGAAAGATGATGGAGGCTAAAGCGTATCTGCCCGCCACCCAGCGCACTGGAGAGTAGTTGGAGGGGCTCATCAGGCCTGACGATGGAGAGGAACTTCACGCTGCTGATGGTACGAACAGGCACCCCCAGCAAGGCGAAGATACGTTCCAGAAGAATGATGCCCGGAACGGTGGGATCCCCGGGGAAATGGCCGGGTAGGGCTGGGTGGCCGGCTGGAATAGAGAAAGGGGGATGGGAACGTTTTTCCGCATAGTCCCGGACGAGCGTTTCCAATGCCTGGCGTGTCAGTTTGCCCACCGGGTTGCGAGGCAGGCCGGGCAGGCGGACAAGCCGCCGTGGCATGAAGGCCGGATCAATATGCTGACGGAGAGCTCTCATGATGGTGGTGGTCTCATCTGCTCCGGTGACAATAAAGGCCTGTAGACGTGTCGGCTCGGCTCCTACCTCTTTTAGTTCTTCCTCACTGAAAAGGGGAGCGAAACAGCCATCAATGATTCCTTTAGTCTGAAGTAGTGCTTTGTTGAGAGCCCCGTAGGACGTGCGCTTGCCGGCTATTTTAAGCAGGTCACCTTTGCGGTCGATCAGATGGAAATGGCGTGGGCCTTCCATGGTGATGATATCGTTTAGCGGGTAGGATGTGGCATGGGGAGCGTGGCAGATATGGGTTTGGCCCTGCCCGTCATCCGGTATGTCCGTTAGGGTGATGCCATCATAGAGCTGCCACGGATCGGTGCTGATTGTCCGGCGGCTAGCAACGGACCCGGTCTCTGTTGAGCCATAAATCTCCATGACAGGGGCATGAAAACGTTTTTCTGCTTCCAGTGCCAGCTCTCGGGGCAGTGGGGCGGAAGCGGAGATGATGCGTTCTAGTCCCGGTAATATAGCCTGTGCTGTCGTAAGGGATCGTAGATGGATTGGGGTGGTGATGAGGGTATGGTGGCCCGGTGTGCTGCCCAATAGTTTCTCTACATCGCCGGGGAAAAAGCTGGGGCCGCTGGCCGTAGCTGTGGGGGTGTGCAGGCTTTGCAGGATAAGTGTCTCAAAGCCATACATGTGATAGGGCGGCACCGTTCCCAGTAGAGTTGTATCTTTTGGAGATGAGGGGGCCAGTAGCGGGAGGGCGGCATGGCTACGTGCTACCAGCTCTCCCCAGCATTTCTTGTGAACTCGGGCCTGCCCCGTGCTCCCGGATGTGAAGACATGGGCCGCTTCGTAGGTGGTAGGTAGGCGGATATTGTCCTGACGGGCCGATGTGAGATCGGAAAGTGGCGGGAGAGAAAAGCCGGTTAGGGGGGCAGGTAGGGAAGGGCCTGTACAGAGGGCGTCATGGTCTTTCTGAAGGGTGGCAAGCTGGGAGAGGGCATGATTGCTGGAGAGCAGGCAATATTGCCCCTTCATGAGGGTGGCAAGAAAGACGAGAGTGAATTGTAGCGGATTAGTATGAAGGTTGATGACCGGGCGAGCCGGTAGTCGTTTCGCCAGTGCCCAAGCGTGGGATAGTAGCTGTGTGCCGTACAGGGGCCCCGTGGCCGTATGGAAGACAGGACGCTCTGGTGCGGTGATGAGGGATAGGTCAGGCGGGGCAGGCATCAGCCTGGACGGTGTGTACTGATATAATGTGCGAGAGAGCGGAGGGAGTGGAATATCTCGCGGTTATTATCATCGTGCGATTCCAGCTTGATCCCGTATTGCGTGTTGACCATGAGGGCTATTTCTAGCACATCGATGGAATCCAGCCCCAGCCCTTCCCCAAAGAGGGGCATGTTGGGATCAATATCGAGGGGATCCATATCCAGCTGGACGGCCTCTGTTAAATGGGCAGCCAATTCACGTTCCAGAGCTGTCTGATCGTGAGAAGAGGGAACTGTCGTCACTAAGAGGTTTATCCATTGATGATAGGTAAGGTCTATCACAATTTAGCAGCGGGTTTACTATCCAGCAAGGGGAGGGCCGGGCGATTGTGGCGGTTTGCTCTACTATTTGGGGGGATAGGGCTGGTTGGTCTGGTGCCGTCTAGTTGGGGCGTATTTGCTGGTTGCATCAGCCTTGGGGTCATGATGCAGCTAGTGGGCCTTCTCTGTGGCAGGCATCTGGTCTGGTTATTGTTGGTACCGGTTATGGGGGTATTAGGGTGGTATTTCCCAGCCTGTTTCCGGCTGTATGATCAGATTGCCATTTATGAGCTGATGTTGTTGGGGATGCTGAGAGTTTTTGCGTGTTCTCTCAGGCAGGGGCGGGTCCCGTTGGTGACATGTCTGGCCGAGGCTGTGCATGGTACCCCCCTGCGACCAGATGTGCAGCGTTATACGGTGAGGCTGACATGGGCATGGTGCCTGTTCTTTATTCTCGCCCTTCTAGCCCCGCTTATATTGTGGCTGTGTGCGATGCGGGGAGATTTGTGGCGCATACCGCTTGAGGGTGGAACTATTCTGGCTACCTTTGTCTGCTTTGCTGTGGAAATGGCAATACGGCGTCTTGTCATTCGGAATTATGATCATTCCAGTTTGAAACAAAATTTCATGGCGGGTCGTGCCGTATTCATGAGGAAAGATTTAAAGTGAGGCGGGCCTTGCTTTGTTGGTATTAGCGTTTGGCCTTCAGCAAGGCTTTCGCATAAGAGGTAGGCTGCTGTGGTTCGTTTTCATGGAGTGGCATGAAGCATGATGGTATTGTTGCCCGTTTATCATTTCGGACAAGAAAAGACAGAGACGTCTCCTCTGGCCACTCTTTGCTATGGGGGTTCCGGGGCCGATCTGGATGTAAGGAATGGCCGTGTCTGCATGACATTGCCTGGCCCCATGCCGGCGGTATACGAGCATTGGTGCCCGGCCTCCTTGTCGGAGATGCCCTTAGGAGAAAACGCTGCAGGAGAGCGGCGGGCTGGGATAGAAGACGGCATTGGTTGGAGCAGTGAAGGTGATCTGTTCTTTGCGGCTTTCTGGGTGCAGGACCAGCCGGAATTGTGTGATGCGGTGCAGTCCCATTACGAACGTCTGATCACTTTGGCGCGCACCAAAGGGTTTGGCCATATATATCGGATGTGGAATTATTTGGGGGCTATTAATCGGGATAATGTCCGGGGAGAAGAGCGTTACCGGGACTTTTGTAGTGGCCGCTCTCAAGCTTTTGAGGCCATGAATGTCGGTCTTGACGAGCTGCCCGCAGCGACAGGTATCGGCCTTTCCTCGGGCGGTGTAGCCGTATTTCTGATTGCCCACCGGCAGGTGAGCGGCGTGAATCTGGAGAACCCCAGCCAGCTTCCCGCTTATCATTATCCGCCCCGTTATGGGCGGCGTTCACCATCTTTTGCCCGTGCAACTGTGATGGAGGGAGCAGAGCGGACGGTTTTGTATCTTTCCGGTACGGCAAGCATTCGGGGGCACGAATCTGTAGGGCAGACTGTAGAAGATCAGCTTTCTGTCACGATTGAGACAATCAATTCCTTACTTGATGCCGCTGGAAAACGCTTCTCCCGTCTTGGCAATGGTCGCTTCGAGAGTATGAAGCTTTATGTCCGGCACCCCGAAGATGCTTCGACAGTACGAACGGCCATTGCACAGGCCTTCCCTTGCCCACCAGATCAGGCTCCGCTTTTCATCGCTGACATCTGCCGGGCAGAGTTGCTGCTGGAGGTTGAAGGGGTGTTTGTGGGATAATGGTTATTGAGGATGTAGATAATATTCTACTTCCTCTATTGCCTTGCCTAAAAATAGATAGCGTCGGACTAAGTTGCCTAGAGCCACAATAGCAATGCAGCAAACCTTCACCTAAGTGAAACGGAAATCCGATAAGCAATTTAGGAGGGGTAGTTTGTGAATAGCCACAGAATATGATCTGGCGTCCCGTACGGGATTCGAACCCGTGTTGCCGCCGTGAAAGGGCGGTGTCCTAGGCCTCTAGACGAACGGGACTAAAGGCGTGAGGGGGTTAATAGGCAGGAAAGGGGGAAAGGTCAAGCCCTTGCGGCGTCAAAAATGAAGAAAGTGAGATTTTCTCGTTCTTGCCATGTTTCAAGACGTAGCTGTCCGGCCACATGCAGTAGCGGGCGATTACGATCTTCCAGCAAGTCGGTGAAATGTTTATCTCCAACACGGAAGACAAGCCCCTTGATCCGGCTATAGCCGTCAGCATCCTGTAGAATGACCCGTAATGTATTACCGTCCTGCCCAATTCGGTCAGCCTTTACGCAGCGAACATCCCGTATGGCTAATAGAGGCTCTTCATTGCCTGGCCCGAATGGAGCCAGTAGGGCGATCTGCTTTGCTAGTGTCGGCGTGGCCCCTTTGACGGTGATAACACCATCCAGCAGCAAATCATCTTGCGGGGGAAGGCTTAGGGCTTCCTTGAGGTCTTCATCTAGTTGGGCATGGAGGGCGGCGCAATTTTCTTCTTTTACAGAGAAGCCAGCGGCCATGGCATGGCCTCCCCCTGTCAGCAATAGGCCGGACTGGTGGGCATGAATGATGGCCGCCCCAATATCCAGCCCCGTGACAGACCGGGCAGAGCCTTTTACCACACCATCTTGTAGGGCACCAACCAGAGCGGGACGATTGAAGCGTTCCTTCAGTCGTCCGGCTACAATGCCAACCACGCCGGAGTGCCAGTTGCTGTCATGTAGAAAAATGACAGCATGGCCAGCGTCTATCTGTTTCTGGGCTAGCTCCATGGCGGTATCCAGAATATGGCTTTCCACTGTCTGACGTTTTTTGTTAACGGCATCCAGCTCTTCAGCAATGGTCTGCGCTTCATGTTCGGACTGGCTAAGAAGGAGTTGTAAGCCCTGTCCCGCCTTGGCAATGCGCCCTCCGGCATTGATGCGGGGCCCAAGGGCAAAGCCGCAGCTCATGGCACTAGCGTTGGCTTTGACACCAGCAACATTAGCCAGTGCTGCGAGACCAATCCTCTGGCGACGATTCATAACCTTTAGCCCCTGCGCTACAAGGGCGCGGTTGAGGCCTCGTAGCGGCATGACGTCACAAATGGTAGCCAGAGCGGTTAGGTCGAGCAGGGCTAAAGGGTCTGGTGCGGGGTGTGTGTCGAACCAGCCTTGTTGGCGAAGGGTCCGTTGCAAGGCTATGACCGTCAGAAATGCAACAGCCGTCGCACAAAGATGCCCAAGACCGGACTCACAGTCCAGCCGGTTGGGATTCACGACCAGCCCTTTGGGTAGACGTACACCATCTGGCTTGTGGTGGTCTAAAACGATCCGGTCCGCACGCCCCTCAAAATGATCCAGAATCTCAATGGCTGCTGTGCCGCAATCGACACATACAAGCAGAGTGGCTCCTTTGTTGAGCATAGCGTCCAGAGCGGGGATATTGGGGCCATACCCTTCCGCTAAGCGGTCAGGAATATGGGTGAGAACTGTGCAGCCCAGAGCGGTGAGGGTAGAGCTGAGCAGAGCCGTACCGCAGGCTCCATCCACGTCATAATCCCCGAGAATCCCAACTGTTTCGCCGGTCTTTACGGCAGCCGCCAGTCGTAGTGCCGTAGCGTCCATGTCCTTCAGTGTGGAGGGGTTAGGAAGGGCATCCCGTAGCCGGGGTTGAAGGTAGGTTTCTACCGTTTCGGCAGAAATACCCCGCCCGGCTAGAATACGGGCCGCTAGCTCGGATATGTCCATCTTCTGGGCAAGGGCCAGTGCGAGCCGGTTATCTGTTTCTGCCAAAATGGGATGCCGCCAGACCCATCGCCGCAGTCCCGCACTATGTTGGACATTCAGAACAAGGGCAGGAAGGGGCTGTGAGGGCGTGGCTGGATGCATCGGAGTTGGTGAGGTCAGGCTGCGTGGGGGTCGAGGAGGTGATAGGTCTCCATATAGCGGATAGTACCACTTTCTGAGCGCATCATGACGGAATGGGTGCGGATATAATTGCTGGAGGGATATTCAATCCCCCGTAGTAGGTCCCCTGTCGTTACGCCGGTAGCGCAGAAGAAAACTGGCCCAGCGGCCATGTCTGTCAGACTGAGGGCCTGCGTTGGGTCGAGGTCGGGGCGGATCATGCTGCGGGTCCGGGCGATTTGCTCTTCATTTTCAAAAAGAAGGCGTCCTTGCATCTGCCCGTTCATGCAGCGTATGGCAGCAGCGGCCAGCACGCCTTCCGGGGCGCCGCCACTCCCGGCATAAATGTCGACACCACTACCGGGAAGGCAGGTAGCAATTACAGCAGCCACATCACCATCGCTGAGCAACCGGACACGGGCCCCGGCCTCCCGTGCCTTGGCGACAAGTTCATTATGGCGTTCCCTCTCTAGTGCGCAGAGGGTCAGGTCGCTGACGTCACATTTTTTGGCTTGTGCGAGACTGGCCAGATTCTGGCCTATGGAGGCATCAATATCCACCACACCTTCCGGCAAACCAGGGCCTACGGCAATTTTTTGCATGTAGATGTCAGGAGCGTGGAGGAAACAGCCTTTTTGTGCCAAGGCCACAACTGTGATGGCATTGGGCAGGCTGCGGGCGCAGAGGTTGGTGCCTTCCAGCGGGTCTACGGCGATATCCATGTCCGGCCCGCCGCAGCCTACTTTTTCGCCAATATAGAGCATGGGGGCTTCATCCATTTCCCCCTCGCCAATGGTGACGGTGCCATTGATGGCCACCGTATCAAAGGCTTTGCGCATGGCTTCGACGGCGGCACCGTCTGCGGCGTTCTTGTCGCCCCGGCCCGTCCAGCGGGCGGAGGCGATGGCGGCAGCCTCAGTCACACGGGCAAGGTCCAGCCCCAGATTGCGGCCCGTGACACGGTACTCATGGGGGACATGGTGGGTCTGTTTCGCTGTCATGGCAGGTCTTCTACTTTCAGGGCCAGCGGCGTGCCCTGTACAATAGGCATTTCCTCAAGGATGGGTAGGATACGGTCGATGTTGTTCAGGGTAACAGGCTTGGTCAGCAGGATGATCTGTGTGGCCCCGCCTTGTGAAGTGTGGTGATGACCTTGCTCCACGGCGATATCTTCATTGCCCAGGATGGTACGGAGTTCGCTTAGGGATGTGTCTGCATTCACGCTGTTTGCGAGTGTGATGCGGAGATAGAAGCGGCTGGCCAGATTGCCCACTGGTTCGCAGGGGATAGGGGCTTGCTCATCCCCCCGGCCCCAGAGGGGCAGACCGTGGCCACGGGCTAGGTCGATCACATCGGCCATGACAGCATCAGCCGTGGGGCCTTCCCCAGCACCCTGGCCGGAGATGGTGATGGGACCGCTGAAGGGGCCTTCGGTCGTCAGGGCATTATAGACGCCATTCACCTGCGCCAGACCGGAGCGGGCCGGGATGAGGCACGGCTGCACCCATGCTTCCACACGGTCTTCTGGCAGGCGGCGGGCTACGCCCAGCATTTTGATGGCATAGCCCAGTTTGCGAGCCTGATGGATGTCATCGGTCGTGATGCGGCGCATCCCGCTTACGGCTAGACTGTCAAACACGATCGGACGGAAGGCAATGGCTGTCAGAATGCTGAGCTTGTGGGCAGCGTCCCATCCATCAATATCGGCGGAGGGGTCGGCTTCGGCATAGCCTTTGTCTTGTGCTTCTTTCAATACGTCCTCAAAGGCACGGCCCGTCTCGGCCATTTCCGTGAGGATAAAGTTGCTGGTCCCATTGAGGATGCCGCCTAGACGGGTGAGAGCATCAGCAGCTACGCCTTCCCGAACCATCTTGATGGCGGGGATGCCCCCAGCCACGGCTGCCTCAAACAACAAGGGGGCCTTATGTTCATGGCTGAGATGGGCAAGCTCCTGAGCATGGCGGGCCACCAGAGCCTTGTTCGCTGTCACGACTGCCTTGCCTGCTTTTAGCGCTTCAGTCACCAGCGTGCGGGCAGCACCTTCAGCACCGCCCATCAGTTCCACCACAACATCCACATCCGGGTCATTCGCCAAGGCGGTGGGGTTGTCATGCCAGCGAAGGCCGGAAAGGTCTATCCCACGGTCCCGTGTGCGGTTACGGGCACTGACAGCCACAACCTCGATACCGCGGCCCGTGCGGTTGCGTAGCAGATCGTCATGTTGGCGGATGAGCCGAATAACCCCCGTGCCCACTGTCCCGAGGCCGGCAATGCCCAGCCGGAGCGGGGATGTGGCGGAGGATGATACAGTGTTGTGATGCACGGAGGTCATGATGAAGTTGTTTCCTGTCAGGCTGAAGGCCCCATAGGGATGGGGCCGGGGGTCATTACGGTTTGGAGGCGGTATGCTGGTTCATGAAGGTTTTGATAGAGCGTGTGGCCTGCCGGAGACGCTGGTTGTTCTCCACGAGGCCGATACGGACAAACCCGTCCCCATGCTCACCGAAGCCTAACCCCGGTGCCACGGCGACCTTGGCTTCCTTCAGCAAGAGCTTGGAGAAGCCGACACTGCCCAGATGGGCAAATTGAGGTGGAATAGGTGCCCATGCGAACATGGAGCCTTCCGGCGTAGGTACATCCCACCCGGCTGCATGCAGCCCACGGATGAGAACATCGCGCCGGTCCTTATAGAGTAGGCGCATGTTCTCGACATAATCCTGCGGGCCGTTCAGGGCGGCGGTGGCAGCGACCTGCACCGGGGTGAAGGCCCCGTAATCCAGATAGGATTTGATGCGTGTCAGGGCCTGAATGAGACGAGGGTTCCCTGCTGCAAAGCCGATGCGCCACCCCGCCATGGAGTAGGTCTTGGACATGGAGGTGAACTCCACCGCAATATCCTTCGCCCCTTCGATGGAGAGGATGGAGGGAGGTGGTTCATCACCGAAATAGATTTCCGAATAGGCAAGGTCGGACAGAACCCAGATATTTTCCTTCCGGGCGAATTTGACAATTTCCTTATAGAATTCCTTCGAGGCCAGATAGGCAGTCGGATTGGACGGGAAATTGATGATGAGGGCTGTCGGCTTGGGGACGGAATGACGCACGGCCCGGTACAGGGCCTCCAGCATGGTGTCATCTGGCGCAGCCGGGACAGAGCGGACAGAGGCCCCTGCAATAATAAAGCCGAACTGATGGATGGGGTAGGAGGGGTTTGGTACCAGAATAGTATCGCCGGGGCTTGTAATGGCTGAGGCCAGATTGGCCAGCCCTTCTTTAGAGCCAAGCGTAGCGATGATTTCTGTTTCTGGGTCCAGCTTCACGCCGAAGCGGCGTTCATAATAGGCAGCCTGTGCCTTGCGGAGGCCGGGAATCCCTCGGCTGACGGAATAGCCATGCACACGGGGGTTGCGCAGTGTCTCAGCCAGCTTGTCGATGACATGCTGCGGCGGGGGGCTGTCTGGGTTGCCCATGCCGAGGTCCACAATATCCTCTCCCGCAGCTCGTGCGGCGGCCTTGGCTTTATTGACTTCTGCAAAGACATAAGGCGGCAGGCGGCGAATCTTGTGGAACTCTTCAGTCATGACACTCAATCAATCAATAGGAGAGGAGCCTTGCAGGGCTCCCCGGAAAAGGGGCAGCCCATGTTTCATGAGGCAGGTCGGTCCGACAAGGGGGTTTGGGAGATAAAGACAGAAATTTTACCTATCTTTTCCTAATACCCCCTTTCCATTGGTGCGGAGCAGAGCCAGTGGACAGACCTCGGTCTTAGCGGGACGGTGCCGTCTTGGCTCCGATATTTTTCTCGTAGGTGACACGTACACCATCACCAATGGCCTCACCCGTTAGACGCATATCTTCTTGCGGGACACCAAGGCGGGCCAGACGCTGGGCCGTGGCGCGGGCTCGGAGCAGGGCCAGACCGATTTCATGCGTCTGCTCATCAGGAGAGAGGCCGCTTTGGGCACTCAAGGTCGTGCCAAACCCCCGGATGAGCAGGAGGTGGCGGTGACGCTGGGCGACAATCTGGTTGAATGTGTCTTCCTGGTCCCCATCCAGATGGTCAGTATCAGCTTGGAAGCGGATTAACGCTCCCATCGGTGTGCGTGTGTCGAAATCCGGGATGATGGGCAGAGCCGTGCTTGGGAGGCTAAAGCCGGGGAAGAACAGAGGCTGCGGCGGCTGGCCGGGGTCCGGCAGATGGACGGGTAGCGTATGGGCAATGGGCTGGTAGATCAGGCTGTTGTTACCTGTCGAGCCGGGGTTATGTTCCTGCCTGATGATTGCCGGGTGGCTGTCGGTGGCTGGTCCACTACTTTGGCTGCCCAATGTCATAGCCCCGCCATTTTGTGGCTGGGGTGGTGGAGGATTCATCATGCCAATGGGTAGCGCTCCTCCAGCAGCGGCAACACGCTGGGAGTAGTTACGGTCCTGCTCTAACCGACTCGTGATCATCGCCCGGGCATCACTGCTTGGGAATTCGGGTTTGGTAGTGGGGATGAGGGCAATATTAGGGGCAGGCTGATCATAGCCCGGGGTTGGTGGGCGCAGCCGTTTGATCTCACCGCCCATGATGTCGTGTGTAACATCTCGTGTGGTGTCGATGGCATCACGGTGCTGGCAGCCTGCTGTCAGGGCAGGGAGGGCCAATAGGCAGGCCCCAAGGTGGAACAGGCTGCTACCACGCATGATGGCGGTGGAAACAGAACGGAAGGAACGGATGAAAAGGCTGGGTGTCATGGTCCGGCGTGCAACAGAGCGGGGAGGGGCAGGGCCAAAACAGGAAAGCCCCAGAATGGAAGGATGAGGGGCAGAATATGTGTCTCTTTCTTCAGACGCAATTCCTCACAAGCAGAGAAAGGGAGAAAAAAGGTCCTGATTTGATCATGAAAAACGATGAAAAAGCTGCCCGAAAGCGTCTTTTTAAGGCTTGGCAGAGCGTGCAGGGAGGGGCAGGATAGCGTCCATGATGACACATGATGAACGCCACACCCATAATGCTGCCCGCCTGCGGGCTTCTGCCTCTACTGGAGAGGATGTCCGGCATGATGCCGCTATGATGCACCCCGTCATGGAGGATGAGCCGGAAGAAACCACGGAAGAAGAGAAAAAGGCCGGTGCTGCGCCAGAGGTGGAACGCCACCTTTTTGAGCAGCGCAAGGTGCTGATCTTCGGTGGGGTGAATGACCGCATGGCCCGGGACATAACGGGCAGGCTGCTGGCTCTCGCTGGGGAATCGGACAAGCCGATTGATATTTACGTCAATTCTCCCGGTGGCCATGTGGAAAGTGGCGACACCATCCACGATATGATCCGCTTTGTGGATTCCGTTGCTCCGGTCAACATCATCGGTACGGGCTGGGTAGCCTCTGCTGGTGCGCTGATCTTTGCAGCGGGACGCCCGGAGCGGCGCCTGTGTCTTCCCAATACCCGGTTTTTGTTGCACCAGCCGATGGGCGGCGTGCGCGGACCGGCGACTGATATTGATATCGAAGCCCGCGAGATCATCAAAATGCGTGAACGTCTAAACAGACTTTTCGCGCGTGAAACAGGGCAGCCTTACGAGAAAGTGGCCCGGGATACGGACCGCAACTACTGGATGTCGGCGAAGGAAGCGGTTGAGTACGGGCTTGTTGGCCGTATCATTTCTTCGGCAGCCGATCTCGAACAGGCCTGAGGCCCAGCAAGGAAAGGAGCTTTGTCGTGAGCGAGGCATATAAAGCAGCCGGGAAGAGCTCTCTGGCGGATATTTATTCTCATCTGCCGGATAGCCCATCAGAGAAAACTCTGGAGCAGGTGGACTATGATGCCCGCCACTGGAGCAGCCCCGTAAAAGGACCGCTGAAGCCGGGCACACCGGAACATAAGAAGGCTATGGCCGATATGTTCCGGGAGACGTTCAACCCGTATAAGCCATCTGTTATCCCCTGGCCGGAGCTGGACCCAGAGACACTGCACCGCATCACATCCTTGCCAATCTGGGATATTGCCGTGCAGACCGAGGGTAAAGCGCGCCTGCGTATGGCTGCTTATGCCGACATGCTGGACGACCCGGATGTGAAGGATGCCATCGCTCGTAATGCGTGGGAAGAGAACCGCCATAAGGAAGTTCTGGCCCGCATGGTGGAGCATTATGGTATTCCGCTGGCCCCAGAAGACCCGTATATCGAGCCACGGGATACGGAATGGGCCTATCTGGTGACGGGTTTCTCCGAGTGTTGGGATAGCTTCTTTGCATTTGGGCTGTTCTCTCTTGCAGAGAAGGCCGGTCTGTTCCCGATGGAGTTGATCGAAACATTCGAGCCGGTGATGCAGGAAGAATGTCGTCACATTCTGCTGTTCGCTAACTGGCTGGCCTATCATCGTGCTGTCATGCCGCTCTGGCGTCGTCCGTGGTTCGAGCTGCGTGTAGTCGGCGTGCTGTTCTTCCTGCTTTATGAACGTCTGAGCCTTGTGCGCAGCTTTGATGATAATGGCGTGGAACATACGCAGGACAACAACTTCACTGTGACCGGTGCGCAGAGCATGACGGACAAGCAGGTCGATTTTGTTGAACTGATGGAGCTGTGCCTGAAGGAGAATGAACGCCGCTTTGCCGGGTACGATCCTCGCTTGCTGCGTCCGCAGATGGCCCCGTTTGCAGCCCGTATGGCGTTGCGTGGTGTCAAGCTCTGGCGTCGCCTGCGTGGTCAGAAAGGTACCGATGCACAGCAGGCCGCTTGAGGCCTCTTTTCGGCTGCTGGCTTGATATGAAAAAACCCGCTCTCGGGAAACCGGAGCGGGTTTTTTCTATGACCTTCCCCTTTCCCCACTACAGGAGAAAGGGGAGAGAGCTCTTTTAGCTCTTATCTTTGTTGCGTCGGCTGCCGCCGCTGTTAGCGGGGGTGGGGTTGTTATCCAACGGTAGTTCACTGTCTGAATCAGCACCATTCTCTGAGGATTCACCAACCATCATGTCCTCAGCAATGATGCCTGCACCCTGCCGGACCCGCTTTTCAATCTCGGCGGCCATTTCCGGATGTTCGCGTAGATACTGCTTGGCATTTTCCCGGCCCTGACCAATGCGGGTGCTATCGTAGGAGAACCATGCACCGGATTTCTCCACCACATTGGCCTTTACACCAAGGTCCAGCAGCTCGCCCATCTTGCTGACACCTTCGCCATACATGATGTCGAACTCAACCTGCCGGAAGGGCGGGGCCATCTTGTTTTTAACAACCTTCACCCGTGTCTGGTTGCCCACAACTTCATCCTTGTCCTTCACGGAGCCGATGCGGCGTATATCCATGCGGACGGAGGCATAGAACTTCAGGGCGTTACCGCCTGTCGTGGTTTCCGGGTTGCCGAACATCACACCGATCTTCATGCGAATCTGGTTTAGGAAGATGATGGTGGTGTTGGAGCGGGAAACAGAGCCCGTCAGCTTGCGTAGGGCTTGGCTCATCAGGCGGGCATGAAGGCCGACGTGGCTGTCGCCCATTTCCCCTTCTAGCTCGGCCTTAGGCACAAGGGCGGCGACAGAGTCCACGACCAGAATGTCGATCGCCCCGGAGCGGACGAGTGTATCGGCGATCTCCAGAGCCTGCTCCCCAGCATCTGGCTGGCTGAGTAGCAGATTGTCGATGTCTACACCCAGCTTGCGGGCATAGATGGGGTCTAGCGCATGTTCGGCATCAATAAAGGCGGCTGTGCCTCCCTTCTTTTGCGCTTCTGCTACGGCATGGAGGGCCAGCGTGGTCTTACCGGAACTTTCCGGCCCGTAAATCTCAATGATGCGGCCCCGTGGCAACCCACCGATGCCCAGTCCGATATCCAACCCCAGTGACCCGGTGGAAATGACATCTACCTGTTCCTTAGGCCGCTGGCCCAGGCGCATGATGGACCCTTTACCGAAGGAACGCTCAATCTGGCTGAGTGCGCCATCTAGTGCTTTGCTTTTTTCTGCGTTCTTGTCTGCTGACATGAAAACCTCGTGACTGACAGGCCCCGGACCTCGGGGCAGAGAAGACGTGCGGGGCATGTGCCTGCCCCGTCAGATGGCGTTCAGAAAGACCTCGGACAAGCCCTTATGACCTGTCCGGGGTTTTTTATGCCGGTTATCGTGTAGCGGTTGTTTGGGCACTCAGCCCTTTGCCATTAGGGGCGGCGCGACCAGTACAGGCGTTACCAGAGCAAATAATGCTGTTGAGCTGCCCCGTGCCCGTAGTAGCGGGGATGTCTTGTCCCTGTGTGAGCTGGCGCAGCGCATCGGCAACAGCCTGTGCCGCATCATTCTGCCCGGAGGCGGCAAGTACAGCCTGCATCCGTTTGTGCGGTGCATCCAGAATGGCAGCGCTGAGGAGCGGGCGGGGGTAGTAGCGGGAAGACCCTGCCAGAATGACGCCTGTGCTGCCTGCCAGCCGCCCGGTGCCGAATAGGTTGTTCTCTGTCAGAGTGCAAGCCACGCTTAGGCCACGGCCATCCCGCACGACAAAGGAGGTAGAGGCGGGCAGAGGGGGTAGCCCAGTGGCATCGCTCTGGCCAGAAGCCATGAAGATCTGACCTTCCTGAAGGGTCGTCCGACCCGTGCGCCGCCATGCGCTGACGACATTTTCAGCCCGCAGGTTCTGGCGGAAGGCTACAGCACTACCCAGCCCGCCATCGGCAGGCGGGGCAAGGAAGTTGAGCTGGTACGGGCCACTGGTAAAGTGCAGGGCGGATGTCTCGCCGGGCAGGGAGCGGCGCAGGTCATCCCGTGTTAGGGCAGCACCAGCCTTATTGGCCTGCGTGACGAAAACATCAGACAAGGCACCAGTATAGAGGTCTCCCACCCCGACAAGCTTCAGGCGGGAGAGGAAGGAGGTTAGGCGGGGTTGGGTTAGCTGGTCACCCTCCCGGACAGCCACATTGGAATCTCCCTTGCTGAAGAGAGACCTCATGCCTTCATTGGAGAGAAGCGGCCCTTGAACAGCGGCGATATCCTCAGCCAACTGACGGCTGACGGTAATGCCTTGCTGCCCAAGAGTGATGGCCGGGTCGATCGTATCGCCAAGCTGGACAGAGCCGTAACGGAGATTGAGCAGGAACAGCCCACGGGCCACCATAGGCACGGTGGCAGGCCGGTCTCCACTGGGGCCGGTCCCATCGACAGGTAAGAAAGAGATGCTTTCAGCGGGCTGGCCGGGGCGGTATACCAGACAGGCACCACCACCCCCCAGAGACGCACGGGAAGGCAACGTAACAGACAGGGCAAAGGCTGTTGCCGTGGCGGCATCCGCAGCATTGCCCCCACGGGCCAGAACGTCACGACCAATCAGGGCGGCCTGTGGTTCGTCTGCTACGACAATGCCTGTATTTGCCTTAGCGGTTGGCGTTGTGTGGCCGAACAGGTGATGCTTGAGGCTTCTGCCACCAGAACATGCAGCAAGATTGCTCCCCAGAAGGCTAAGAGAAACCAGCAGGCAGAGCCTGCGTGCCCACCGGGGGGCGGGTCTGTCAGACAGGCAGGGGGTATGAGGGGTCCGGCTGTCATGCTTTACCACGGTGGCAGCTCTCCAGTGTTTCGGGTCACAACAAGGCGACATGATAGGGGTGGCGTTATGCCGTAAATATGCCCCATAATGAAGCATCATAGCGTTAAACTGCCGGGGATGGGAGGGCAAGTCTGCATCTGGTGGTTTTAACGGCTCCTTCATGCTGGGGCTGTAAGCCTGAGAGCGGGCTATTGCTCCCCTGCCTGGGGTGGCGGGGCTTCAAAAAAAGACTGGTTTGCTGTTTAACGGTGCTGGTCATGGGGTCGTCTTTCTGCATGGGTAATGCGGGAGAGAGGGCTTTCCGGACTCTTTAAACACAGGCAGTTTTGCCACCATAATCTCGATCCCACGGAGGGCACGACCATGAAACAGCGTGTAAAGTCATTTTCTCTGGCGGTGCTGGCCGGCCTTCCTGTCATGGGGTTGTCCTTCGTGGGGACGTCTCATGCAGCAGATGAGGCCGTTTTTAATGAGAAACAGCGGGCAGCGATCGTGCAGATCGTCCGTAATGCATTGAAGACAGACCCGAGCATCCTGTCCGATGCCATCCAGTCCATTCGTCAGCAGGCCAGCTCCCAGCAGGAGGCTCATGTAAAGGCTGCTGTACGGGCTAACTGGCAGGCACTATCCACGGCACCATCCTATGCGGTGCGTGGTAATCCGCAGGGGCAGGTTACGGTCGTGGAATTTTTAGACCCCCGCTGCACGTATTGCCGTCATATGGCTCCGGTGGTGGATCAGTTCCTTGCCAAGCATACGGATGTCCGTTTGGTGGAGAAGGTCATTCCTGTTCTGGGAGATGCCAGCCTGCTGGATGCCCAAGCCATCTATGCGGCGGCGTTTCAGGGACAGTATGACGCCATGCGCCGCCGCCTGATGGAAGAGACAGCTCAACCCAACATGGCGCATCTCCGTGATGTTGCAAAGAGCCTGAAGCTGGATGTTGCTCGCTTTGAGAAGGATATGAAGGGACCGGCCGTTATGGCCCTTCTGACAGCCAATCTTGGTCAGGCGCAGAGCGTGGGTGTGCAGGGTACGCCGACCTTCCTGTTTGGTCAGGCTGCTGTTGCTCCGGGTGCGTTGGGTATGGAGCAGATGGAGCAGTTTCTTGAGGCAGCCCGGAAAGGCTGACCCTCACCTGCGGGTGGAGGATTGACATGAAGACCCTTGCAGAGCAGCTGGCTGTCTGGCAGACGGCGCACCCGTCTCCAGAATGGAGACATCCCCTCTTAATGGGGATTGTTAACGTCACGCCGGATTCTTTTTCGGATGGTGGGCAATTCTTCACGCAGGAAGCCGCCTTGAAGCAGGCACACACCCTTCTGGCTGAAGGGGCGGACCTGCTAGATATTGGTGCAGAATCCACAAGGCCGGGATTTACCCCCGTGGAGGCTGATGAGGAATGGCACCGTTTAGAGCCGGTCCTCATACCTCTGGCCCGGGAAGGGGTGGCCTTATCTGTGGATACAACAAAGGCTTCCGTAGCCCGGCGGGCACTGGTGGCCGGGGTGCAGATGGTCAATGATGTATGGGGGCTACAAGCCGACCCTGATATGGCCTCTGTCGTGGCGTCTGCTGGGGCTGTTGTGGCGGTGATGCATAATCGGGAAGTGGTCGATGTCAGTCTTGACCTATGGGATGATTGGCGGCGTTTTTTTGACCGCTCCCTGAAGATTGCTGATCGGGCCGGTATTGCCCGGGAGGCCATTCTGCTGGACCCCGGCATCGGGTTTGGTAAGACGGTGATGCAAAATCTTTGGGCTGTGCAGAATATGCGCCGCCTGGAGGCTTATTACGGCCTGCCTGTTCTGCTTGGGGCTTCCCGGAAATCCATGTTCGGAAGGCTTCTGGGGCGGGAAGTGGGTGACCGTCTACCTGCAACCCTTGCCGTCAATCTTTATGGGGCCACGCAGGGTGTCTGCATGATACGGGTGCATGACGTGCAGGCACACCGGGATATGATGGATATGACAGCCCTGTTATCCGTGAATGGGATGCTGAGGGGAGAAACAGAGTGATAACGCCAGCTCTGACGCATGTGCGGGTGCATGATCTCTGCCTGTTCGGCCATCATGGCGTGCATGAGGAGGAAACCCGCCTCGGCCAGCGTTTTTATATTTCGCTGGAGGTGCGGGCTGACCTTTCGGCGGCGATTGTTGGAGATGATTACACGCAGGCCGTCTGTTATGGGCAGCTCTGCCAGAGTGCTGAACGGGTCTTTCAGGCTGAACCCTGCAAGCTGATTGAAACATTGGCCGGGCGGATTTGTGCGGCTGTGTTGGTGGACTGTCCCGCTGTGCAGGATGTGTCCGTTACGGTGCGTAAACCTGCAGCACCTGTGCCGCATGTGGTGGAGGATGTGTCTGTCACGGTGACGCAGCAGCGGGTGCATCGGGTTGGGTTCTCACTAGGGGCAAATCTGGGTGAGCGTGAGGCCGTTCTGCGGGCCGCTGTGGAGGCTCTGGGCCATCAACCGGGTTTGGAGATTGATGCGGTATCTTCCTTCTATGATAGTGCCCCGTGGGGTGTGGAAGATCAGCCACCTTTTGTGAATATCGCTGCTCTCGGGCAGACGATCCTGCCCCCACAAGCTGTACTGGGTCTCTGCAAGGATATTGAACGGTCGTTGGGCCGTGTACCGGGGCGGCGTTGGGGGGAGCGGGCTGTAGATATTGACCTGCTCTTTCATGGGGAGAGACCAGTGAAACATCCGCTCCTGACTCTTCCTCATGCCCATCTTTTTGATCGGGCCTTCGTGTTGGAGCCACTTGCTGAGCTGGAGCCGGACCTTGAGATCGCTGGACGTTCCGTTACGGAAGCGTTAGCAGAGTTGGATCGTATAGCTGGGGATGTCACACGGCGTATGCCGGGGCAGGGTGGATGAAGTTGAGGGGATGCTGAATGTCAGCCAGTAAAACAGGGATTCCAGAGGCACAGGCTCCAACACCGGAGGGAGCCGCAGGTGCCATAACCCGGCCAGAGAATGCCATCAGCCGCATTGCCAGCGGTGTGCGGGAGCTTTTGCTGGCCATAGGGGAAGACCCATCCCGTGAGGGACTGCGGGACACGCCGGAGCGTGTGGCCAAGATGTATCTGGAGATTTTCTCCGGCTTGTATGAAGACCCACGGGATCATCTGAAAAAGCAGTTCAGTGCCGACCAGCATGGCGGCATGGTGCTGGTGAAGGACATTCGCTTTCAGTCCACCTGTGAGCATCATCTTTTGCCGGTTATGGGGCGGGCTCATGTTGCTTATCTACCTGAAGGTGGCCGCCTGACAGGGCTAAGCAAACTGGCCCGTGTTGTGGAGGGTTATGCCCGCCGTCCGCAGCTTCAGGAGCGTCTGACAGACCAGATCGTGCAGGCGATGGTAGAAGTGCTAGCCCCTAAGGCCGTTTTGGTCGTGGTGGAAGCCGAACATATGTGTATGAGCCTGCGGGGTGTGCGTAGTCCCGGTGCCACGACCGTAACAACGGGGTCTTACGGCCTTTGGGCTGAGGATGCACAGGCCCGTCAGGAAATCATGGCCCTGATGCGGGACTGATTTTGGTATCAGTCCCGGGTGGTATCGTCTGCTCGGTGCCACCAGCATTGATCTGCCGGACGACCCACGAGCGGGAGATAGAGGGTCGGATCGCCATGTAGGCGCACTGTGTTGGTGGGTGTTTCCTTGATCTCGAGCGAGGCAGGAGCTAACAGCCCGCCCTGTGCGGTTAGAAAGGCCTGAAGTTTGCTCATCAGCAGGGCAGCGAGCAGTTCCGTTGTCGGGTCGCCGGGCGTGACGACAAGGCGGTCCAGCCGCTGGGGCTCATGCTCGGCAAACCAACTCAGTAACGGGTCGGACTCGGAGAGCTGAAAACTGTGATCCATCCGCTCGTCAATAAAGCGGTGCCAGCGGCCTTTGGCTTCGGCAAAAGGCAGCAGCATGTTGCTGTGCCCATCCAGCCGTTGGTTCTGCTGCGGCGCATTGGGGCCGGGAACCAGTGTAACGGTGACATATTCATTATGCCCATGTGGAATCGCACAACGCTCGCTACAGCCCGAAATGAGCCTATGCCCCATGCAGAAACGCCGTGTGAAAATCAGTTCTGTCCGGGTGATGTCGCTCATGCCCCCTCCTGGTACTGTCGCCACCCCTCGGCACGCAGGGTACAGGCGGGACAATCTCCACAGCCGAATCCCCACGCATGTTCATGGGTGCGGTCTCCCTTATAACAGGAATGGCTTTCATGGCGGATGGTTTCTGTCAGCGCATTGCCTCCCAGATCGTGGCAAAGCTGCCATGTCTGTGCTTTGTTGATCCACATGAGCGGCGTGTGAAGCACAAAACGCTGCTCCATGCCCAGATTCAGGGCCACCTGAAGGGCCTTGATGGTATCATCCCGGCAGTCGGGGTAGCCGGAGTAATCCGTTTCACATACGCCGGTGATGATGTGACGTATGCTGCGGCGGAAGGCGAGGGCAGCGGCAAATGTCAGGAAGATCAGATTCCGGCCGGGCACGAAGGTGTTGGGTAGGCCGTTCTCCCCCATGCTGATTTCTGCATCCCGTGTTAGGGCGGTGTCGGAGAGGGCACCAAGGCTGGCAAGGTCGATTGTATGATCCTCACCCAGTTTTTTGGCCCAGTGGAGATTCTGGGCACTGATGCTCTGCCGGAGGGTGGTGCGGCAGTCCAGTTCCACAGCGTGGCGTTGCCCATAGGCAAAGCCAACCGTTTCCACATGGTCGAAATGATGCAGGGCCCACGCCAGACAAGTGGCGGAATCCTGCCCCCCGGAGAACAGGACAAGCGCACGGCGATTCTGGGCGGCCTGATGGCTGGCGGAAGGGGTGGAGGATGTCGTCATCAGGGAATCCCGATCAGTTTATGGGTTTGCAGGCTTAGCCGCCATTGTGGATGGCTCTGGCAATAGCGCACGGCTTTTTCTGTATTGGCAAGGCGTTCTGGCCCATCCATGGGCTGGAGCCAGAAATGCTGGAAATCGAGCGCAGCGAATTGTTCCGGTGATAGGGTCTGTTGAGGGTAGACGAGCTTCAGCTCATGGCCATGTGTCTGTTTTAGCGGCTGTCCGGGTTTGGGGCTGACGCAGACCCAGTCGATTCCTTCTGGGGCGAGGAGGCTGCCATTGGTTTCCACGGCGATGGTAAAGCCACGGGCCTTTACAGCGGCGATCAGTGCTGCATCAAGCTGGAGCAGCGGTTCCCCACCGGTGAAGACCACATAACGATGCGTCCCCTCTGCGGTGTGGGCTTGCCAGCAGTCATCCAGCGCAGCGGCTAGAGCTTCGGGCGTGGCAAAACGGCCTCCGCCGGGGCCGTCTGTCCCGATGAAGTCCGTATCGCAGAAGGTGCATTGGGCTTTGTGGCGGTCTTCTTCCCGGCCGGACCATAGATTGCAGCCGGTGAATCGGCAGAATATGGCGGCACGGCCGGAGTGAGCACCTTCACCTTGTAATGTGGCGAATAGTTCCTTGACGATATAAGGCATGGGCAGAGATGTCGGGCAGCTTCGTTCAGGATGCAAGGGTTTTCTTGCGTGAAGAAGCGGAAACACTCACCTGCGAGTAGGTGCAGATTGTAATTTGGGGGATAAGGGATAAAAAAAACGCCACCCTTCTAAAGAAGGAGTGGCGCGAGTGACGGGGCTCGAACCCGCGACCTCCGGCGTGACAGGCCGGCGCTCTAACCAACTGAGCTACACCCGCAGTCTTTCGCTTTTCTGAAAAAGCTTTGTTCCCTTGGGATGGCGTCTATCTAGCGGGATACGGGGGCATTGGCAATAGAGAAATATCACTTTTTTACGTTTTTCTTCATGAAGATCATTTTTTAGGGTTTCTGTATGAAAACAGCTCCTTCCGGCCCTGCCGAGAGCCAGAGTTGATGGTGGATCAGCCAATCAGCCCCCAGCAGCATGTCGGCTTGTTCATGCAGGGAGGTTACGGTCAGTACAGGGTGAAGTTGGGTCTGACCACCAAGGGTGAGGCGGTTAAAACGGTGCCAGTGGTAGCGGTGTTCCCTGTCGCCAATGCCTGCGCTGGTTCCGCCGGGGTCTCGGTCCAGTTCTTCCTTAGTAATGCCGAGCTTATGAACAAAATCCCGGCTTATAATGTGGGACCGGGCACCACTGTCGATCAGCGCAAGTCCTTTCTGGCCATCCAGCGTGAAGGGGATGAAGAAGCGATTACGGATGCGCTGGGAGGTGAGACGCTGCCCCGGTGTGGACCAGAAGGGCGGGTGACGGCAGAGGATGGAAGAGCTACGGATGTCCCACAGGCTGAGTTTATGATGGGGCAGGTCGAGGTCCAGATCATAATGACCGAGTAGGTCCATACCGATCAGCCCCAGCACGGGGGGCTGTATAGCGGGGAACCCCGGTAGGGCACCGAGTGGCAGGACAGGGTGACGGTAGGTGAGCTGGCCAAGCGTGATGGCCGCTAGCTGGATGGTCGGTACGACATGCCCCCGCCCGTCTGGCCCGGAGATGATGGTGGCATCTTCCTCATTGGGGGTGAGGTGGAGTCGGCCGATAGCATCAGGTGTCAGCAGGCTGCCTTCCGAACCTGTATCGACAATCATGGAAAGGGAGCGGCCATGAATCTGTGCCACGGTGGTCAGGTAATAGCCTGTTTCCTTGAGGGGTAGCGTGGTGATGTGCGTCTGGCGGCAGGTCGTTTCTGTCCTGGAGGCTCGGGCCGTAGGTATGGCAGAACTGCTTGCTGCCAGTACGAGGCTCACGAGAAGCGGGAGAAAGCGGGGGAAAGAAGTCGTCATGGTATGATGATGGAGCTGCCTAGAGCTGGCGGGGACTGAAGATGTAGCGGGTTGGGTCGGGAAGGGGCCGTCATCGGTTGGCACGGGGATGCGCCTTTTGCCAGACCTCCATGAGGTGATGTTCGTCTGCCAGCGTGTAGATCTGCGTGCTGGAGAGGCTGGCATGGCCCAGAAGTTCCTGAATTGTACGAAGGTCTGCCCCATTTTGTAGTAGATGGGACGCAAAGGCATGGCGCAGGGCGTGGGGTGTGGCGGAGTCGGGCAGCCCTTCGGACATGCGCCATTGCCTCATCGCCCGCTGGGCTACTGCCGGGTTGAGACGTCCCCCCCGTACACCGCAGAAAAGCGGCGCACTGGCATGAGGTGATGGATGGACGGCCAGCCAGCTTTCTAAAGCTTGTCGGACTTGCGGCAGAACAGGCACGGCCCGCTCTTTTCCGCCCTTCCCGGTGACGAACAGAATATCATCGCTGATGCGCTCGATATCCCCGACATTGAGGGCCAGCCCTTCGCTGATGCGAAGGCCAGCCCCGTAAAGCAGTGTGAAGAGGGCAGCATCCCGCAAGGCAAAGCCGTTATTGATCGTCTGGTCAGCAATGCCATCCGGTGCCATCTGGGCTGTTTCCGGTGTTAGGGGGCGGGGGAGCCGGGTTTTCAGGCGGGGGCTGCGGAGGAGGGTAAGAGCCGGATTCGTGATATGGTGTTCTTTTTCCAGATAACGGTAAAAGGCTCGTAAGGCGGAGATGCGGCGGGCACGGCTACGGGCGTGGCCATCGGGTGTATGGCGGCTGCCGGGGTGGAGGCGGGCCTCTTGCTCGGCTCGGTTTGTCTCATAGGCCAACCATGAGCGGAAATCAGACAAGGTCAGGCTGCCGAGTGATTCCAGTGGTAGGTCCCCCCCAAAATGACGGCTGAAGAAACCAAGAGCGAGTGAGACATCATGCAGATAGGCTGCTCGTGTGGCCTTGCTGGCCCGTTTCTCGTAGGTCAGCCAATCTTGCCAGGCCATAAGGGCATCATGGGCTGCATGAACGGTCATAGAGCGGGAGGAGGGGCTCCCTGATGGAAGGCTCATGGTATTTCCCTGCCGGAGAGGTTAGGATGAGGATATGGCAGAAAATAGCCTTCCTCCCCATAGCAGGAGAATGGGAGCCGGTCATCGTCTTTCCGTTCTGGTGCCTCGCCCTTTTGATGGTCCGCTGGATTACCGGTCCGATAGGCCTCTAGCACCGGGCACGTTGGTGCGTGTGCCGTTGGGGCGGCAGGAGCTGACGGGCTGTGTCTGGGATAGCCAGCCTTCTCACCTCCCTGTGGATTTCAGGCCCCCTTCCAAAGGGCGAGTGATTGCCTTTGAGAAACTGCGTTTCATTACGGGAGTGCTGGAGCATGTACCGCCCTTGCCGGAAGATTTGCGTCGGTTCATCGACTGGGTGGCGGCTTATGGGCTGAGTGCGCCGGGCATGGTTCTGGCAATTGCCCTGCGGGCCCCAGCACAAGCAGGCAACATGAAGCCCGCTATGGGGTGGGTACGAAAAGCCGGCCCCCTGCCAGATTCATTGCGTTTAACGCCAGCCCGTAAGGCAGTGCTGGCGGCTCTGGAGAGCCGAAGCCCCAGCAGTACGGCGATGTTGAGTGAGGAGAGTGGGGCCAGTGCAGCGGTGATTCGTGGTCTGGCTAATGCGGGGATTCTGGAAGAATGTCTCATGGAGGCTTCATCCTTTACCGAGCGGGCCGACCCAGACCATGCCCCCCCGATTCTGTCCGATGAGCAGGCCGAAGCTGCCGAGGCTTTGGTAGCCGGGGTGGAAGAACGGGCCTTTAATGTCACGCTGCTAGAGGGGGTGACAGGCTCTGGCAAAACGGAAGTCTATTTCGAGGCTGTGGCGGCGTGTCTGAAACAAGGGCGGCAAGTGTTGGTGCTTTTGCCGGAGATTGTTTTGACAGCCCAGTGGACAGACCGGTTCGAGCGGCGGTTTGGCATCCGGCCTGCTATCTGGCATTCCGAGCTAGGGCAGAAGACACGGCGTGAAACATGGTGCGCCATTGCAGAGGGGCGGCAGCAGGTCGTTGTAGGGGCACGCTCTGCTTTGTTTCTTCCCTTTGCTCACCTTGGGCTTGTGGTAGTCGATGAGGAGCATGAGAACACCTATAAGCAGGAAGAGGGTGTCCTCTATCACGGGCGGGATATGGCCATTGTGCGGGCCCGTCTGGTGCAGGGGGCGGTGATTCTCGCTTCCGCAACGCCCTCTATGGAAACGCTGGTTAATGTGCAGAAAGGCCGCTTCCGTCACGAAGTGCTGGAGGCCCGGCACGGGACGGCTCAAATGCCGGAGATCAGCCTGATTGACATGAAGGAGAATGGCCCGGAGCGGGGGCAGTTTCTGTCCCCTTTGCTGTGTGAAAGTATCGAAGAGCGGATGAAGGCCGGGGAGCAGAGTATGCTGTTCCTCAACCGGCGTGGTTATGCGCCGATGACGATATGCCGGGCGTGCGGGCATCGTTTGCAATGTCCTCATTGTTCGGCATGGATGGTGGAACACAGGCGGCGGCGGATTCTGGCCTGTCATCATTGTGAATATACCCAGCCGCTCATTAGCTCTTGTTCAGCCTGTGGTGCGCAGGACAGTTTGGTGCCGATTGGGCCGGGTGTGGAGCGGATCCACGAGGAGGCGCAGGCCCGCTTCCCAGATGCCCGGTTGCTGAGCATGGCATCTGATACGCTCACCTCTCCCACGGCGATGGAAGAAGCGGTACGGAAAATCTCCAACAAGGAGGTGGACCTGATCATCGGTACGCAGGTTGTGGCTAAGGGGTGGCATTTCCCAGATTTGACCCTTGTCGGTGTGGTGGATGCTGACCTTGGGCTGGGTGGGGGTGATCTACGGGCGGCGGAACGGACCATGCAGCTGTTGCATCAGGTGGCGGGGCGTGCGGGGCGTGGCACAAAGCCGGGGCAGGTCATGTTGCAAAGTTATGCAGGGGATCACCCGGTGATGAAGGCGCTTTTGGCTAACGACTTTATCAGCTTCATGGAGCAGGAGGCTGCTCAGCGTCGCCCTGGTTTTTGGCCACCTTATGGGCGGCTGGCTGCGGTGATTGTCAGTGCCCCGAAGGAGCGGCAGGCCGAGGAATTAGCCCGTTTGCTGGCCATGCACGCCCCACGGGGAGAGGGGATTCAGGTTCTGGGGCCAGCTCCTGCTCCGTTGGCCCTGCTGCGGGACCGCTACCGTTTCCGCCTCTTACTGCGAACCCGGCGCGACATTGCCTTGCAGCCTCTGTTACGGCGTTGGCTGGATGGTGCACCCCGTAAGAATGATGCTCGCATTGATGTGGATGTGGACCCGGTATCCTTCATGTAAATGAGGATGGATCGATCAGTCCGGGGTGCCGTTGGCCTGTTGTTCTAGCTGTCTGTAGCGTTTTTGCCCGTTAGGGAGCAGAGGGGCGTGTGTTAGGGCCTCGGTATAGGCGTGGAGAGCCTGATGGGGGTGGTGGAGATGCTCTTGCGTGTGGGCCAGTATATCCCAGCTTTGGGCATCGCCGGGATCATGGACTAGAGCAACCTGTAGGTCCTGCACGGCTCCTGTCAGGTCGTTACCGAGAAAACGTATGGCGGCCCGTTGGCGGCGGAGAAACGCATTATCTGGTTGAAGTGTCAGGGCAGCAGAGAGGGTCGTCTCAGCTTCAGTTATATGGCCTTGTTTTAGGCTGTCCTGTGCCTCGTTGAGCAGGATGCGGCCACTGTTTTTCACGCTATAGAGTCGCAGAGTATCAGCCTTTTTCATCAGGCTTTGCGCTTTCTGGTCATCTTGCTCGCTGGCGATGGCCTGTTCAGTCTGTTCAAGCTTTTCTTGTAGGGTCAGACTGTGCGGTTTAGGGGGAGTAGAAGTAGCGTGGGGCGTCACATGGTTTTTTGTCGGCCCGTGTGTTGGGGAGGCAGCTGTGACCCTAGGGGCTATGCTCGCCAGAGCCATAAAAAAAGCCCCCAGCCGTAGGGCAGGAGGCTTCAGCCTCCTAAAAGAGGCTATACGCTGCAGAGCGTTACAGACAGAGCGGTGCAGCGGAGCCGTGGACATGCCGCACCATCCCATCAGTCTGCCAGCTCAGCCCTGACGGGCCTTCATACGTGGGTTCTGCTTATTGATGACGTACACGCGGCCACGGCGACGCACGACACGGCAGTTTTTGTCACGAACCTTGGCGGATTTCAGGCTGTTACGGATCTTCATGATGTTCAGGCTCCCCGACAGAAAAGACAGGCCAGCCAGCCTTGCGGTTGGCGGCTCTTACAGTGCAGGGCTAAAACGCCCGCGAAACTTGGGGTCCGCATACCCTGTCAGAAGGGGGCGAGTCAAGGTTATGTGGGCTAAAACCCCATTTTCTTCCTGATCCTTTTCGGATTATGGTAGCGGGCATGACCCAGTGTCCATCCTTTTCTCTTTCGTCTTTTCGTTGCTTTGTGTCTGTTCTGGTGTTGGGGGGTGTTTGTCTCGCCAGCCCGGCATGGGCGGGTGGTTCTGCCCGGACGGATGATGATGACCCGTCTGTGAACGCTAAAGGTGTTGTCGTGAACAATATCCTCGCTGTTCTGCGGGTTAGTCCAAACTCAGCCGGCCAGTCCTGCCTGAAGAATCTGGATGAGATGCACAAGGTGCAGAAGCAGCTTGATGTAGAAGAAACAGCCCAGCGCAGTGTTGATATTGGTCTGGTACGGGATGTGCTGGAATCGGACATGGAGAGCGTCATCGCCAGCTGCGGTAAAGATGCTCGTACGGCCTGCGAGGGAGGGGCTGCTGGGCAGAATGCACGGGTAAGCAAAATATGTTCCCAGCTTTCCGACCTCGATTCGGATGAGCAGAGCGACGATCTTCAGTGAACTGATGAGGCGGTTCTGAAAAAGCCCCCTGCTCCATGAGGTGAGCAGGGGGCTTTTTCATAATGGAGTATCAGCCTTCAGCCCGTTTGAGGCTCCAGAGGGCAAAAGCCTGCACGAGGGCGACTTCTTTCAGGCGAGCAAAGCGTCCTGAAGACCCGCCATGTCCTGCCTCCATATTGATCTGACAGAGGAAAGGGCCGCCCCGAGCTTCTTCACGCAAGCGGGCAATCCATTTTGCAGGCTCCCAGTAAGTCACCCGTGGGTCAGATAGCCCCCCCATTGCCAGAATCGCCGGATAAGTAACCGGACGAATATTGTCATAAGGGGAGTAGCTGGCGATGAGATCGTAGGCCTCCGGGTCTGTCAGCGGGTTCCCCCATTCTGGCCATTCCGGCGGGGTGAGCGGCAGGGAGACGTCCGACATGGTGTTGAGCATATCTACGAACGGCACCTGCGCGGCGATACCGGCAAACAACTCTGGGGCCATGTTGGCAATGGCACCCATCAACAACCCACCAGCAGAGCCACCATGCGCCACGATGCGGCGGGGGGCGGTGTAGCCTTTGGCAATCAAATGCCGGGCGCAGCTGATGAAGTCGGTAAAGCTGTTGGTTTTTTTAGTGGCCCGTCCTTTAAGGAACCAGTTCCAGCCCTTTTCACTGCCGCCTCGTACATGGGCCGTAGCGTAAATCACGCCACGATCCACGAGGCTGAGGGCCGTGGTGGAGAAGTTAGCTTCCATGGAGATGCCGTAAGAGCCATAGCCGTAGAGCAACATGGGGTTTTTCCCGTTCAGCTCCGTACCCTTCTTCATCAGAATGGTGATGGGCACCATGGCCCCATCATCGGCCTGTGCAAAGAGGCGGCGTGTCTCATAAGCGGCGGGATCATGCCCGGAAGGAACCTCCCGGATTTTGCGGAGCATCTTCTCGCCGGTTTGCATATCGTAATCATACCAGTGCGCCGGTGTGGTGGGGGACTGGTAGATATAGCGCAGGATAGGCTGTTCATATTCCAGAACACCTAGCAGGCTGAGCGTATAAGCGGGCTCATCCATGCTGATATGACGGGCGTGATGGCGGATGTCGCCCTTGTCAGCATCCTTACGGCTGAGGGTGAAGATTTCCGTATTGCCGTTGCGCCGTTCCATCCATGCCAGATGGTCCTTTCCAGTGCTGACACCAAGCAGGAAGTGCCCATCCTCATAAGGGAGGAACTCCTGCCAGTGGCCACGGTCTGGTGTGGCTTCTGGGGCTGTCATCAGTTTGAAGTCCACAGCACCGCCCGCATTGGTGAGGATGATGAAGCGGTCATTCCAATGGGTTAGGCTGTAGCGTTCCCCTCGCACCAGCGGGGCAGCGACTTTTGGGGGGGCTGTCGGGTTAGAGGCTGGGATGAGCAGAGTCTCGTTTGTGTCGTGGTCGCCCCGCTCAATGGCGATCCACTTTCGGGAGGCACTGACGCCAATGCTGAGGAAGAAGCCGGGGTCTGTCTCGTCAAAAATGAGTGTGTCTTCCCCACCCAGAAGTGGGCGGCGATAGATGCGGGAGGGGCGGCCATTATCGTCCCGGTAGATCCAGAACAGATACTGGCTATCCGGTGAGAGGGTGAAGCTGCCTGTGCTGCTTTCCACGGCGGGGGCGCAGAGCGTGCCAGTGGAGAGGTCTTTGACCTGAATCCGGTACACTTCCGAGCCTTGCACGTCTTCGGCATAGACGTAGTAGCGGTGGTCTTCCGTGTGAGCAGCCTGTGCGAGGCTATAGAAGCTGTGTTGAGCGGCCAGTTTGTTTACATCCAGCAGGATTTCTTCTGGTCCATCAGCTTCATTGGTATCGGCTTTGCGGGGGCGGCGGACATGGAGCGGATATTGGGCGTCTTTTTCAAAGCGCAGGCTGTAGAGCCACGGGCCACTCGGCAGGGGCACGGATTCCTCTGCGGGCGGGATGCGGCCGACCATTTCTTTGAAGAGTTCTTCCTGAAGCGGCACCGTCTCGGCTAGCACGGCATCCGTATAGGCATTTTCCTGCGTCAGGTGGGAGCGGATATCTTCCTGCAGAACAGCCGGGTCGCGCAGGACCTTTTGCCAGTTTTCATCTTTCATCCATGCGTAGGAATCTGTGCGGGTACGGCCAAGCTGTTCCAGCACGATGGGGTTGCGCCGGGCTACGGGGGCCTTAGGCAGGGAGGTGGTGGTGTGTTTATCAGCAGTCATGGAGAGAGATGTGGCGGTTGAGCAGGAGGGATTCAATGGCTGGGAAGGATCGTCATGGGGTGTCATAGAGAAAATGGCTTAACCGGGCTGTTTGTTCTGGTTGGAGTGGTAGCTTATGCGCCCCTATGGCGGTGACGGGCGTTAGGCTTAGAGCTGTGACGAGCCATGCGCCCCGAAACTGGGGAATGTCGGCTTCCAGCAGGGGGCGGTCTGTGCAGAGGGTGGCAGAGAGTAAGCGAGCACGGGAGATACCGGGCAGAATCCCGGCGGAGAGGGGCGGCGTGATGATCTGTCCGTCGTCCATTAGGGCTAGAAAACTGGCGGCGGTCGCTTCGGCAATCTCGCCCTCGTGGGTAAGCCAGAGGGCGTCATCGGCTCCTAGTTCCTGAGCTTCCATGCGGGCGAGGATGGCGGGCAGGGCACTGATGGACTTTACCCGGTTCAGCACGGCCTGTCGGTCCCTCCGTTGCGTGCTGATATGCAGCCGGACGGGATGCGGGGCATGGTTGGGCGGTGGGGCTGTGGTGATGAGCAGCGTAGTATGAGGTGTGGCGGGCGGTGCCAGCCCCCGAGGGCCGGGGCCCCGTGTAAGGGTTAGGCGGGCGGAGCCATCTGTTAGGCCATTGGCGGCGATTAAACGGCCTAGGGCGGTTTGGATGATGTCCCGTTTAGGGGGCGGGAGGTGCAGGATGCGGCAGCCCTCTTCTAGTCGGGTGAGGTGGGCTGCCAAAAAGGGAATCTGCCCATTGCGGAGTTGCATGGTTTCAAAAAGCCCATCACCTAGCAGCAGGCCCCGGTCCTGCGCCGTAATGGTTGGGCTATCCGCTGGGAAAAGATCATTGTTTAGCCAGAGATAAGGGCAGGGGGATGCGGGCATGGGTTAGCGTCCGTGAGTGTGCAACACATTCAGCAACGGGGCCGCCTTGAGGCACATTTCTTCATATTCCCGTTCTGGATGGGAGGGATAGGTAATGCCCCCGCCTGCACCTATTTTTAGATGATCCGTTGTCGCACTAATGCTGCGGATGATGACGGCACTATCCAATGCTCCATCCCATCCCAGCCGGAAGAGCGTGCCACAATAAGCGCCTCTGGCGGAGGTCTCGACCTCATCGATGATTTCTAAGGCCCGATATTTCGGAGCCCCTGTGACGGACCCGGGAGGGATCGTAGCTGCTAGCAGGTCGGCTGCGTCATATCCGGCTCGTAGCTGCCCTGTCACACTGGAGACGAGATGATGAACATGGGCAAAGCGTTCCACGGCAAAAAGCTGGGGGACGTCCACGCTACCTAGCTGGCAGACTCGCCCGATGTCGTGGCGCATCAGGTCGGTGATCATCAGATTCTCGGCGAGTTCTTTCTCGTCATGGCGGAGAGCGTCTTTCAGGGTGTCATTCTGCTGTGGGTCGGTGCTGATAGGGCAGGTTCCCTTGATGGGCCGTGTTTCGATCTGTCCTTGATGGTCTAATGAGAGGAACCGCTCGACCGAGGCACTGAGCAACGTGAAGTCCGGCGTATGGAACCATGCTCCGAAAGGTGCCGGGCAGGCTGTGCGGAGCTGTTCATACAGGTGGGGCAGGTTCAGTCCTGCCGGGCGGGAGGCAACCCAGCGCATGGTCAGGTTGGCCTGAAAAATATCCCCTGCCGCAATATAATCCCGCACAGTGCGGACGGCGGCCTGCCATGTGCCGGCACTCTGCTCCGGCATGGCTGTGATGGCAGGGTAGCTATGGGGTGGAGGGAGGACGGCAGGCACTTCTGGCGGGGGGAGGCCGTCTATGCTGGCCCACCAGAGTTTCTGCTCCAGCCTATCAATAATGAACAGGTCCCGGCAGGCTAGAGCTGTGAAGGCGGGGCAGTCCGTTTCATGGCGGGATGTTAGTCCCTCACAGGCCATGCCAGCCTCATAACTGAGCAGACCGATCACCCCACCGGTGAAGGGAAGGTCGGGGGAAGAGGGAGAGGAGAGCTCGCTGTTTGGTGCATGAGCAGCCAGAAATTCCCGAAGATGCCGGGGAAAAAGGTGCATCTCTGTTAACGGAAGTGTGACCTGCCCGGCTGGCTGGGGGCAAAGGAAGCTCCAGCGGTGTCGCTCCTGCTCTGCTGGCCCGCCACTATCGAGAAAGACGGAACTGTCTTCATCCCGGCAGAGAGGAAAAAGCCGTTCTGGTGGCTGCCACGGTAGTTCGGTGATGTGGGGGACAGAAGAAGGGGCGGACAGGAACAAACTAGGCACCTGATGCAGAATGGGTTATGCTTAATGACTAACCATTACAGAAAACGGGTGGACCTGTCTTGAGCGAGCCGCACGATATTTTGCCTTCCGACCGCCTCCCGGTGACGATTGAGGAGGAAATGCGTTCCTCCTATCTGGCCTATGCGATGTCGGTGATTGTTTCCCGTGCGCTGCCAGATGTGCGTGATGGCCTCAAACCTGTGCATCGGCGTATTTTGTACGCCATGCGGGAGAGTGGCTTCACGGCGGACAAGCCTTACCGTAAATCGGCCCGCGCGGTCGGTGACGTAATGGGTAAATATCACCCTCATGGTGATAGCTCCATTTACGACGCTATGGTTCGTATGGCGCAGTCTTGGTCCATGCGTGTGCGGCTGGTGGATGGTCAAGGTAACTTCGGGTCTGTCGATGGCGATAGTCCGGCGGCCATGCGTTATACCGAGGCCCGACTGGCAAAGTCCTCCTCTTTCCTGTTGGATGATATTGACCGGGATACGGTTGCTTTCCAGCCCAACTATGATGAAAGCGAGCAGGAGCCGCAGGTTCTTCCAGCTGCTTTTCCTAATCTTCTGGTTAATGGGGCATCCGGTATTGCGGTGGGTATGGCCACCAATATTCCGCCTCATAATCCGGGTGAGGTGATTGATGCCGTTCTGGCCCTGATCGCTAATCCGGATATGACGCTGGAAGAATTGATGCAGATTGTTCCGGGGCCGGACTTCCCGACCGGGGGAATCATCATGGGCCGTCGGGGCATCCGGCAGGCTTATGAGACAGGCCGTGGCTCTATCCCTGTCCGTGCTCGTGCCGAGATTGAGGAGATCCGCAAGGACCGCTTCGCCATTGTGGTGACGGAGATTCCTTATCAGGTTAACAAAGCCACCCTGCAGGAGAAGATTGCCGATCTCGTCCGCTCCAAGGACATTGAAGGTATTTCCGATATTCGGGACGAAAGCGACCGTTCTGGCATGCGGGTGGTGATCGAGCTGAAGCGTGATGCTACGCCAGAAGTGGTGCTGAATCAGCTTTACCGTTTCACCCAGCTACAGACGAGCTTCAGCGTCAACATGTTGGCGTTGGATGAAGGCCGCCCCCGTACGATGGGGCTGCGGGATGTGCTGGATGCCTTTATCCGCTTTCGTGAGGATGTGATTCTCCGCCGTGCCCGGTTCGACCTGAACAAGGCGAGGGACCGGGGGCATTTGCTGGTTGGTCTGGTGTTGGCTGTCGCCAATATTGATGAGGTCATTGCCCTCATCCGTTCCGCCCCGGATGCTGCCACGGCCCGTGAACAGCTGATGACCCGCACATGGCCTGCTGCCGATGTGGAGCCGCTGCTGGAGTTGATCCACGATGAAGGCAATGTGATTGTTGATGGCCGTGTGCATCTGACAGAAGCGCAGGCCCGTGGCATTCTGGAACTGCGCCTCCAGCGTTTGACTGGTTTGGAGCGTGAGAAGATTCAGGGCGAATTGGCAGAAGTCAGTGCTCGCATCACGGAGCTTCTGGAGATCATTGGCAGCCATGTGCGCCGTATGGAGGTCATGCGGGACGAGCTTCAGGCCGCCCGTGCTGCCTTGGCTGACCCACGCTGCACGGAAATCTCCGATGCGCTGGGCGATCAGTCTGACGAGAGCCTGATCGAGCCGGGCCAGATGGTGGTGACCATCACACGGGATGGCTTCATCAAGCGTACGCCGTTGGAACTGTTCCGCTCGCAGAACCGTGGTGGCCGTGGCCGTACGGCAGCGGGGCGGCGTGGTGATGACATCGTTATTCGCAGCTTTAATGCCCATACGCATCAGTGGGTGCTGTTCTTCTCCTCTGGCGGAAAGGCCTATCGGATGAAGGTCTGGCACCTGCCGGAAGCAGCCCCGACAGCCAAAGGGCGGGCACTGGTCAATCTGCTGCCAGAGCTGGGTGAAGACACCATTACAGCCGTTCTGCCTCTCCCGCAGGATGAAGAGCTGTGGGAGGACCTGCACCTCGTCTTCGCTACGGCAAGCGGGAACGTGCGGCGTAACCGTCTCAGCGATTTCCGCAATATCCGTTCTTCTGGCTTGATTGCCATGAAGCTGGATGAGAATGATCTTTTGATCGGCGTGGCAACGTGCCGTGAGGGGCAGGATGTGTTCCTTGCCACCCGTAATGCTCGAGCCATTCGCTTCCAGATTACAGATGATGTGCTGCGTGTCTTCGCAGGCCGTGGCAGCACTGGCGTGCGTGGCATCCGTCTTGCTGATGGCGACCGTGTCGTGTCCCTTGCCGTTCTGAATCACGTTGAAGCCAGCGTGGAGGAGCGGGCGGCCTACCTCCGGGCTGCCAATGCTCATCGCCGTGTTCTTGCCGCTCAGTCCGGGGATGACGGGCTGGAAGAAGAGATCGAGGACAATAGCGAGCTGGCTTCTGATGAGGAAGGGCTGGAGGAGATTCTGGCCGACAGCCCGCTGAGCGAAGACCGTTATGCTGAGCTGGAGGCACAGGAGCAGATTCTACTTACTGTGACGGATACAGGCTTCGGGCGGCGTTCTTCGGCCTATGATTACCGTGTTTCCGGCCGTGGTGGGCAGGGCATAAACAACATGACCTTCTCCAATGCCCGCCGTGGGCGTGAGGTGGTGGGCACGCTCGTGACGCTGGATGGCACGGATGTGATGATGGTGACCGATACAGGCCGCCTCATCCGTCTGCCGGTCGAGCAGGTGCGTGTTATGTCCCGTCAGGCGGGGGGTGTGACGCTCTTCCGTGTGGATGGTGATGAGCGCATCATCAGCGTGTTCCCCGTGATGGAAGATGACACGGAGACGGAAGACGGTGCGGAGGCCGAGGGCACTGCCAGCACAGAAGGCGGCGAGACGGCGTCTGCTCCTTCAGCGGATGGTGATAAGGCGGATGACTGACCGGCGCATCGGTTTCTATCCTGGTACGTTTGACCCGATCACCTTCGGTCATCTGGACGTGATAGACCGGGCGGCGGCCCTGTTCGATCATGTCGTGGTTGGGGTCGCCGTGAATGATGCCAAAGGGCCTTTGCTGGGCTTTGAGGAGCGGCGGGAGCTGATAGAGCAGGAAGTGGCCACTCTTCCGCATAATGATCGCATCTCCGTCGTCGGGTTTGATACGCTGCTGGTGGATGCCGTAAGGCGGGCCGGGGCGGGGACGGTGATCCGAGGGCTGCGCTCCGCTGGGGATTTTGACTTCGAGACCCAGCTTTCCGGTGCGCTGCGGCGTCTGGCCCCGGAGATTGAAACAGTTTTCCTTCTGGCATCCGAGAGCCACCGCACGACGGCGAGCCGGATCGTGAAGGAAATTGCCCGTCTTGGGGGGGATATTTCCCCATTTGTCAGCCCCATGACGGCCCGTCTCGTACGGGCAAAATTGACAGGAGAACAGAGATGAGACGGCGGCATTTTATTGCTGGTCTTGTAGCAGTCTCTGCCATGACCGGTGGAACCCTGACACAGGCACAGGCTGGTGATCAGGATGGTAATGATCAGCTCAGGGAGAGCACGACAATGACAGATACAACAACAGGCAAGAAGCTGGTTCTGGAGCTGAAGGATGGCAGAGTGGTCATCGCTCTGCGTCCCGATTTGGCCCCTAAGGCTGTGGAGCGTCTGGAGACGCTGGCTAATGATGGCTTCTATAACGGTGTGAAATTTCACCGTGTGATTGAAGGCTTCATGGCTCAGAGCGGTGACCCGACAGGTACAGGCACAGGTGGTAGCAGCTATCCGGACCTGCCGGCCGAGTTCAGCCAGACGGCTACATTTGACCGTGGTACGCTGGGTATGGCCCGTACGATGGACCCGAACTCCGCTAACAGCCAGTTCTTCATCATGTTCGACCGTGTGCCGTCCCTGGATGGCCAGTACACCATTGCTGGTCAGGTGATTGAGGGCATGGAGCATGTAGATAAGATCAAGCGTGGCTCTGGTTCTTCCGGTATGGTTCAGAACCCGGATCACATCATCAAGGCTTATATCGAAAACTGATGTAATCGCTTGAAAAGGTGACGATTCTTATCCGCATGGAGTGTCATTGTCCGTGCGGATAAAGAAAATCGTAAGGGGGACGTTTTCTGACCCTATCGGGGTTGACGCTCCCCCAGTGAGCAGGTAGATAGCCTCCTCAAGTGAACCGGTAGCTCAGTTGGTAGAGCATTCGACTTTTAATCGAATGGTCCTGGGTTCGAGTCCCAGCCGGTTCACCATACTCGTAAGAGTGTGTGCCCAGATGGCGGAATTGGTAGACGCGCAGGCTTCAGGTGCCTGTGTCCGCAAGGACGTGGAAGTTCGAGTCTTCTTCTGGGCACCAATATTTTTCCCGAAGAAAAAATGATTTACATCAAAGCAGTTCGGTTAGGCTGGTAATACTGCCTTCGTTGCTGGATGAATATTTAATAGCTGATAAAAGCGGCCCTTCTATTTTACGGGGTGAGTGGGCTGGAAGAGGGTATATTAACGCCAGATGGCGGGGGTGTGCGGGTCATATTTTGGATGGAAAGCGCAACCATGGAATGGCGGAAAACCTTCATAAAATGAACAATAAATTTAATATGAGAGCTTTATATCAGTAGTTCCTCTTGTATATGTGTTAACTTTCATATATGAGAAAGGGTTATTTTGAAACGAGTTGACCTATAAGAGTTATTAAAAATAACGATTTACTTGTTTCATCCCCTACCGATAATATAAATCCTGCGATGTATAGTAGTGGCGTGGGGTACGGTTCTGATCAGATCGTGCTTGGCTCGTTGTTGCTATGCAATCTGTCGAGATCTTATCCATGAATAGGGAACTGATCAGGATGAAATTGAAGAATTTCGGGGCAGCTCTGCTGATTGCCAGCACGACCCTGACATCTTTCGCCTCTGCAGCTATGGCTGCCGATGTTCCGAGCCCGAACCAGTATTACTGGCCGAAGGGCATGAATCTGGCCAAGCTGCGTGCTCACGATGCAGAGTCTGATCCGTACGGTGCAGATTATTACACGAACTATCACAAGAAGTTCGAGCAGCTGAACCTGCAGGAAGTCCGCAAGGACATTGAGAAGGTCATGCTGACCTCTCAGCCTTGGTGGCCGGCTGACTACGGCAACTATGGTCCGTTCTTCATCCGTATGGCTTGGCACAATGCTGGTACGTACCGTGCCATCGACGGCCGTGGTGGTGAAGAAGGTGCTCAGCAGCGTTTCGCTCAGCTGAATGACTGGCCGGATAACGCCAGCCTCGATAAGGCTAAGCGTCTTCTGTGGCCCGTCAAGAAGAAGTACGGTGAGAAGCTCTCCTGGGGTGACCTTATCGTTCTGACTGGTGACGTTGCGCTGAACCAGATGGGCTTCAAGACACTCGGCTTCGTCGGTGGTCGTCCGGATGACTGGCAGTCCGAGCTGATCTACTGGGGTCCGGGCACCACGTTCTTCCCGAACAAGAGCTCCTTCCAGGTCGGTCAGAATGGTACTCTGAAGCACCCGCTGGCTGCTACACACATGGGTCTGATCTATGTGAACCCGGAAGGCCCGAACGGCGATCCTGATCCTGCCAAGTCTGCCCAGATGATCCGTCTGGCATTCGGCCGTATGGCTATGAATGACGAAGAGACTGTGGCGCTGATCGCTGGTGGTCATACCTTCGGTAAGGCTCACGGTGCTCATCCGAACTCCTGCCTGAGTGGTCCGCCGGTTGCCAACGGTGTTGAGCATCAGGGTCTGGGCTGGGCCGATCACTGCATTAAGGGCAAGCAGACAGCTGACGATGCCTCCACCAGTGGTCTGGAAGGCTCCTGGTCTGCCGATCCGATCCACTTCACCACGCAGTACATTGACAACCTGCTGAACAATGACTGGGTGCTGGGCACAAGCCCGACCGGTGCTCATCAGTGGCACACCAAGACGGATGACAAGATTGCGCCGGATCCGGCCAACCCGAATGATCCGTCCAAGATGCGTCCGATCATGATGTTCACCACGGACATCGCCCTGAAGAATGATCCGGTCTACCACAAGATCCTTGCCCGTTGGGCTGAGCATCCGAATGAGTTCGCTGATGCCTTCGCTCGTGCATGGTTCAAGCTGGTTGTCCGCGACATGGGTCCGAAGAGCCGCTACTTCGGTAGCGAAGTCCCGAAGGAAACATTCGTGTGGCAGGATCCGGTCAACATGCCGGCCAAGCCGATCAACCAGGCTGACGTTCGTGAGCTGCGCAAGCTGATCGCTGCAACCGGTCTGTCCGATCGTGAGCTGATCAAGACGGCATGGGCTGCTGCTTCTTCTCATCGTGTGACCGACCACCGCGGTGGTGCTAACGGTGGCCGTCTGGCTCTGATGCCGCAGAACGGCTGGGCCGTGAACGATCCGGAAGAGCTGAAGACCATCCTGCCGAAGCTCGAGAAGGTTCGTGACAGCTTCAATGCTCACAGCGCCCGCAAGGTTGCTCTGGCTGATATCATCGTTCTCGGCGGTAGCGTCGGTATCGAGGATGCTGCCAAGAAGGCTGGTGTGAAGATCCAGGTGCCGTTTGCTCCGGGCCGTGGCGATGCCACACAGGACCAGACAGACGTCAACTCCTTCAACCTGCTGGAGCCGACAGCTGACGCCTTCCGTAACTACTATCGTGCAGATGCGGACAACACACCGCCTCTGAACGCTATGGTGGACAAGGCTGATACACTGGGTCTGACCATCCCTGAGATGACAGTCCTGCTGGGTGGCCTGCGTACTCTGGACATCAACACGGGTCACTCCGCTAACGGTGTGCTGACGAAGAACCCGGGTGCTCTGAGCACGGACTTCTTCACCAACGTGCTGACGATGGACACACGCTGGGAGAAGGTTGCTGGTCAGGAAGACCTCTATGAGGGCTTTGACCGTGCCTCCGGCCAGAAGCAGTGGACAGCCACCGACGTGGATCTGGTCTTCGGTGCTAACCCTGAGCTGCGTGCCGTTGCTGAGGTTTATGCCTCCAACGACGGTAAGGCGAAGTTCTACAACGACTTCGTGAAGGCTTGGACGAAGGTGATGAACCTCGACCGCTTTGACCTGCAGCGCTAAGATCTGTTTCTTCTAATAAAAGAAGAATCAGAACGCATTCCGCCGGGGTTCGTCCCCGGCGGTTTGTTAAGAAGTGGAGGATAGTATGTTGAAATTTGCTGGTGGTGCTTTCGCCCTGTTTATGGCAACAGCCCTGTCCGCCACGGCGGCCACGGTTGATGTGCAGATGCTGAGCCATGGCACACATGGTTATTCTTTCGAGCCGGCTGTCGTTTATATTCATTCTGGCGATAGCGTGCATTTCGTGCCGACGGATAAGGGCCACAATGTCCAGTCCATTCCGGGCATGACACCTGATGGGGCCGAGCCCATCAATGTTCCTTTCAGTCAGGAAAAGACTGTCCAGTTTACCAAATCCGGCCTGTACGGGTACAAGTGCCTGCCGCATGCTTCCCTGGGTATGGTCGGCCTGGTTGTTGTTGATAATGCGAATAATGAAGCCCAAGCCCGTAAAGTTACGTTTTATGGGAGGGCTAAGCAGCGTTTTAATGAGCTGTTCCAGGATGTGGACAGCAAGAAGGGCAAGTAAGAGAGGTCTGGCCTGAAGGTCGGAGACTGCTTATTGTCGGGTCGGCTCCTTTGTTCCGTTTCGTGGAGGCAGAGGGGCCGATTTTTTTATTCCATGATCTATGGAGGCAATGCGTGTCAGAGCAAGTGGAAATAGGGGCTGGCCAGCCAGCACGTTACGATGCGGTGACTATCTTCCTGCATTGGGTGATTGCCCTGCTGGTTCTCTTTATGATCGGTCTTGGCTTGTACATGGACCACATCCCCGTCAACGACCCGGTGCCTCTGCATCAGCTCCACAAGTCTGTCGGCATTGTGACCATGCTGCTGATCGTAGTGCGTGTCATCTGGCGTTTGACGCATAAGGCTCCATCGCTGCCGAAGGATATGTTGCCAGCTCAGCGCATGGCAATTGGTGGGATGGAGGGGATTCTTTATCTCTTTCAGATTTTCCTGCCAGCAACAGGCTGGTTGATGGTCTCCTCCATGGCTATGCCGATTGTGTTGTTCGGTTTGGTGTCATGGCCGCTGATCCCTCTGCCGCAAAGTGTGATGGATAGCGGAACCTTGGCTGAAGTCATGCCGGATATCCATAATTGGCTCGCTTGGGTTTTTGGGGGCTTTATCGCCCTGCATGTACTGGCCGCTCTGTATCATCGTTTCATTAAGAAGGATCAGATTGTGGACCGTATTTTGCCGCGGCACGGTGCTGGGCGGTAAGGCTGTTCAGATTTCTGGTAGGCTGATTAATACGCACCCCTGTCGTGAGATGGGGGTGTTTTTTTATGGCGGCAGAGGGCGGTTTCATATTTCTTTATCCGTTTTGGGGGATGTGGTATCAAACAACGAAGCTAGGAAGGATATAAGGGAAACAACATATCCTAATCTTGCTTTCCAGACTGGCTGCCGTAGTGCTGGAGTGGGCACCATCTGGCAGCTATGAGGCTGGGTAGATGGATCACATACAGGCTAGGTACCTTCTGAAGGAAAATTTCCAATGGTGTCAGATCACAAAAAGACCCATATCGGCAGTCATAAACTGCACCCCGAGACACAGATGCTCAATTACGGCTACGACCCGGCCCTTTCGGAGGGAGCGGTTAAGCCGCCCGTGTTCCTGACATCAACCTTCGTTTTTCCTACAGCGGAAGATGGACGGGATTTCTTCGATTATGTTTCTGGCAGGAAAGAGCCGCCCGAGGGCAAAGGGCAGGGGCTTGTTTATTCCCGCTTTAACCACCCCAATAGTGAGATTGTAGAAGACCGTCTGGCTGTTTATGAAGAGGCCGAGCGTGGGGTGCTGTTTTCTTCTGGCATGTCCGCTATTGCGACTACGTTGCTGGCCTATGCCCGCCCCGGCGATGTGATTCTCCACTCCCAGCCGCTTTATGGTGGTACGGAAACGCTTTTGACCAAGACGATGGCGTCTTTGGGTATCAAGTCCGTAGGGTTGGGAAACTGTGGTGTGGATGAGGCCACCATGCGTGAGGCCGCAGAGCTGGCCACTGCGGAAGGCCGTGTCGCTCTTATCCTGATTGAGACCCCAGCCAACCCGACTAATGGGCTTGTGGATCTAACTCTGGTACGCCGCATTGCCGAGGAAATTGAGACGAAGCAGGGCAGCCGCCCTGTCATTGTCTGTGATAATACGCTGCTTGGTCCGCTCTATCAGCACCCGTTGAAACATGGGGCTGATCTCTCCCTGTACTCCCTGACCAAATATGTCGGTGGTCATTCCGACCTTGTGGCCGGGGCTGTGCTGGGTAGCGAGGCCATGACCCGCCCGGTGCGCCAGCTTCGTGGGGCTATTGGCACCCATCTGGATCCGCATAGCTGCTGGATGCTGGGGCGTTCTTTGGAGACGTTGGGACTGCGTATGGAACGGGCTACGCTCAATGCGCAGCGTGTGGCAGAGCTGCTGCGTGACCATGCCAAAGTCAACAAGGTGCATTTCCCTCCTTTCTATCAGGCTGATTCAGCTGAAGGAAAAGTCTATGCCCGCCAATGCAGCGGTGCCGGTTCGACCTTCTCCTTTGATATTGAAGGGGGGGAGCCAGCCGCTTTCCGTTTCCTCAATGCACTGAAGATCATGAAACTGGCTGTCAGTCTGGGCGGTACGGAGTCTCTGGCCAGTCATCCAGCCACGATGACCCATTCTGGTGTGCCGAAAGAGGTGCGGGAACGTTTTGGTGTTACGTCCTCCACCGTGCGCCTTTCCATCGGTGTGGAGCACATTGAGGACCTTCTGGTGGATGTAAAACAGGCTCTGGACGCCGCCTAATACAGGATGGTCTGAGTTAATGAAAAAAGCCCGTCTTCTAAACAGGAGACGGGCTTTTTTTGATGTTCGATGGGTTGGAGCTCAGTGCTTCAGCCAACGGGCTAGACTGTTGCCAAGGACCTGCATCAGGCTGACCATGATGATAAGGACCACCACAACCCCAAACATAACGGTCGTGTTGAAACGCTGATAGCCGTAGCGGATAGCCAGATCACCCAGCCCGCCAGCACCGATGACGCCTGCCATAGCCGAGGCCCCCACCATGGTGATGAGCGTGACTGTCACACCGGTGACCAGCCCTGGCAGGGCTTCAGCGATTAGGACGGAGCGAATAATGGTCATGCGTGTACCACCCATGGCCCGAACAGCATCCACAAGGCCAGAATCCACCTCACGTAACGCCATTTCCGCAATGCGGGCAAAATAGGGGATCCCAGCAATGGAAAGCGGTACGATGGCGGCTTCTGTTCCCAGTGATGTCCCCGCAATAAAACGTGTAACGGGGATGAGCAGCACCAGCAGGATGATGAAAGGCACAGCCCGGACAGCATCTACCACCATACCCATCAGCCGGGCTGCAAAGGGCAGGCGGTAAAGCCCTTGTGGGCCAGTGGCGATCATAAACAGGGCCAGAGGCAGCCCGAGGATGACAGAAAGGGCCGTGGAGGCCACGACCATTTCTAGCGTCTGCCATGTGGAATGGAGAATCAGCTTAAGAATGAGAGGGGACATATCCCAGAATCTCCATGTTCTGCGCTGCCATTTTCAGATGGCTCAGGGCCTGTTCCGTTCTATCCCCTTTCAGACTGAGGATCATGTCGCCACTCAGATGTTCGCCAACAGTCGTCACACCACCCTGAAGTAGAGCCGCCTGCACGCCAAATTGTGCGGATAGTTCGCTGAAGAGTGGTGCGCTGGCACTGTCACCGCTCAGGACTAACCGAATGATGGTCTTATGGGGGCCTTGCTGCGGGGTGTCAGCCAGTGTTCCAGTAAGGAAGGTGGGCAGGGAAGGGCGGATATCGGCCAGAAGGGTCTGGAGAGTCCGGTTGTTTTGACCATCCCGGAGGAAGTCCAGCAGGGTACCGTCTTCAACAAGGCGGCCATGGTCAAGGACCAAAATCCTCTGCGCAAAGCGGCGGACTACATCCATTTCATGCGTAATGAGGACGATGGTTAATCCTAGCTTCCGGTTGATGTCAGCCAGCAGATTGAGAATGGAATTGGTGGATTCCGGGTCCAGCGCAGATGTGGCCTCGTCGCAGAGAAGCAATGTTGGGTTGGCAGCCAGTGCCCGGGCGATGCCGACACGCTGCTTCTGCCCGCCAGAAAGCTGGGAGGGATATTTCTTCTCAAAACCCTTCAGCCCGACAAGGTCCAGCAGTTCCGCAATACGTGCGGCCTGCTCCTTACGGGGGCATCCAGCGATCTGGAGGGGCAGGGCGATGTTACCTGCCACGGTGCGGGATGTCAGCAGGTTGAAATGTTGGAAGACCAGACCAATCCGGCGGCGGATGCGGACAAGTTGACGCTCTGGCTGGGTGGTGAGGTCCACGCCATCAAGCAGGATATGGCCTTGCTGAGGGCGTTCCAACGCACACAGGCAACGGAGCAGGGTGGATTTCCCTGCCCCGGAGCGACCGATCAGCCCTACGACTTCCCCCTGTTTCACCGAGAAGGAAATATCCTGTAGGGCCGTATGTTGGCCGAAACTGTGGGTAACGTGCTGTATGTCGAGGATAGGGTTCATGGCCACGCAGGTGTGACTGTGCCGTGATAGATGTCCAGAATGAGCTGATGAACATTCGGCTGATGGTAGCTTTCTACCAGCGGCTTGACCCATTCTGCGTTGGCGTCACTCTCATTGACAGAGATAAAGTTGACGTAAGGATTGTTCTTTAGCCCTTCGACGCCAATGCGCTCTTGCTCGGAAATGCCAGCCTTGCGTGCCCAGTCCATATTAACAACGGCAGCGTCCAGATCAGGCAGGGAGCGGCCAACCACACCGGCATCCAGCTCTTCGATAGAGATGTTGCGGGGGTTTTCGGTGACATCCAGCGCTGTGGGGAAGAGGCCAGAATCGGCAGGCAGGCGGATCAGCCCCAATGTTTCCAGCACATGCAGGGCACGGCCCTCATTGCTGGGGTCGTTGGGGATACCGATGCGGGCATTCTTCGGAATATCAGCAACGGAATGCCATTTGTGAGAATACAGGCCGATCGGCTGGAAGTACGTATCACCAACCGGGATGATCTTATAACCATGAGCCTTTATCTGGGCATCAAGGAAAGGACGATGCTGGAAAGCATTGGCGTCCACATCATGCTCCGATAGGGCCTCATTAGGCGTGTTATAGTCGGAGAAAGGGACGATCTTTAGCGTCAGGCCACGCTGTGCAGCATTTTGGCTGACAAGCCGCCAGATATCTTCATCCTCACCGGACATGATACCGATTTTCAGCGTACGGTTTTCGGCATGGGCGATCCCTGGCAGGGCGAGGCCAAGGGCAGCGGCACCAGCCAACCCTGTTGAAAGGCCAAGAAAATGGCGCCGGGAAAGGAAGGAAGACCGGGACATGATAGTACCTTTCAACATTCAGGAGTGGATAAGTACGGTATCATAAACAGTTCCACGAGGGTGGAAAAGCACCGTCTGGGCCGCACCACTGTATTCCGTTTGGACGAAATGCTCTCTCTGGCCGAGAAGGCCGTGCGTGGGAAGAGTTTTTAGCGGGTCACTCTGTTCTGTCAAGGTAAAGAGATGACCATATGAACAGTTAATGATAGAGGAATATAAAGGCTAGCGCATATATACTGGTTATAGAAGATCGCCTCGCTGGTTTTGCTCTACCAGCGGGCGATCGGTTTCCTCCGTAAAGGGAGATTTAGTTATCCTGAACGACTAGGCAGAGGCCTGTCGTAGCAGCCTGCTTTGTGATGAGTCTGGCCTGTCCGCTCTCAAGAATGACCTCCCGAATGGAGCCGCCAAGGTCGCTGACAAAGGCTAATGTTCCCTTAGCATCGACAGCCAGACCAATCGCCTCATTCAGTTCCCGCAGGATGACCTGGCGGTCGTGCAGGCCATGTGCATCTATCCGGGCGACATTCAGACTATTGCCATCGGGCGGGGCCCCTCGGTCTGTCCACCAGAGCTTGCCTAGGGTAGGCGAAACATGCAGGTCGATGGGTTCTGGCAGCCGGTCGGCCAGCAATTCGATGTCGTTACGATTGGCGGGGTCCGTACCGGCGGGGAGGGCCAGCGGCATACGGAAGATACGGCCTCGCCCTGCTTTTGGTGGGCCTTTCTGGGACCAGTAGATATGGCCATTCTGCGTATCGAGAGCAATGCCGACACAATGGCGGGTGGCATCTTTTACGTCTGCCGGATAGGTGCCGGTTTGTAAGAGGACTTCTACATCGGAGCCATCACGCCGACAGCGCATGATGCGCATACCCTCACGGTCGCACCAGTAGAGATGTTCGCCTCCCGGTGTGGAGGTCAGCTGCTTGGGGGTGACGACCAGCCCGTTCGCAACGAGGACTTTATGATCGCTGCCATCTAGCAGAGCCGTCTCGATGCTGCCATCGGCCGCACTGGCATCAGCGCCCATGTTAGTCCAGTAAACCCGGCCCTCTGTCGTGTCGATCCATATGCCGTCCGGTGTGCCCCAGCCGATGTTGATATGGGACATCGGGCGGCCATCCTGTGTGGAAAGGGCCGTGACCCGGGCCGGTTCGATCTCAAGGGAATAAAGTGTCATACGCTGGGTCATGGTGCTGTCTCGCTGTAATCATAGAAGCCCCGTCCGCTTTTCACGCCCAGCCTGTTCTCGGCGATCATTTTGCGGAGCAGCACACGCGGAGCCTCGGGGAGATGGGGGAAGGCCTCGGCATAATGCTCTTCAATCTGGAGGACGATATCAAGCCCGACTTGGTCCATCATCCGGAACGGGCCTGCCGCTGTCCCTTGTGTCTCGCAATAGAGCCGGTCGATTGTTTCGGGGTCAGACACACCCTCCGCAGCGACGCAGAGGGCTTCACGCTTGATAGCGGCCCAGATGCGGTTTTCGATGAAGCCTAGACTTTCCTTTCGGGCGATATAGGGGGACAGTCCCACGTCCCGGAAATAGCAGGCCAGGTCTTCTATGATGTCCGGGTTAGTCGCCCCACAAGACATCAGCTCCACGGCTCGTTTTTCGGGGGGCATCATGAAGTGGGTATTGAGAACCCGATTCTTTTTCTTCACCTTGCCGATGATCTGGCTAGATGGAAATGAGGAAGAGTTGGTTGCAAGAATGGCATCCGCAGGAGCGATTTGGTCCAGCTGGCCGCAAATGTCTGTTTTGAGGTCTCGTTTCTCTGGCAGTGCCTCGATGACGAGCCAGCTATCGTCCAGTGCTTCCTCCATTGTAGCGGCTGCCACTACATGGCCATTCTGCCCTCCTTGGACAGAGGCAACGACACCAGGCAGGTTCTTTTCGACATAGGCGAGGGCCTTTTGGGTGCTTGCTGTTTGTTTGTCGAAAAGGCGGACCGTGCCGCCACGTGTTGCCAGCATCAGGGCAATGCGGGACCCCATTGTCCCAGCTCCCAGAACAGTGGTGGGGCGTTTTGATGCTTTTTCTTTTAGAAAATCTGCCATGGCATTTTCCTTTGATGACGGGCCAGAGGTCATCCAGCCTCGGGCTTTCAGTCTATTATAAACTCGCTGATATTAACCTTAACATTACAGAAGAATTATCCTGATCACGCTCAGGTGACATGGGATACTGCCCAATCAGACAGTATCCGCGGGATGTTATATAGATCTGGCTTTAGTGGTTTTTAGTCAGTTCTGGTGCAAGCTGTGCGGTTTTGAATTCGGTGAATGTATACTGCCCTACACCGGAGGTGACGAAAGGGTCTTCTGCAAGAAGGGTTTCGATCTCTTCTTTTGTGATGCCATCACGAACGATGAGAACACCCCCATCTCCCGAGATCTTGGGGCCAGAGGCTAGCAGGATGCGCTGCGTGAAAAGCGTTGCCAGGAAAGCCCTATGTGCAGGACGCTGGGCTTGCACGTCGTCCGGGGAGGCGAGGTAGGATACTTCAGCAATGATCATGACAGAAAATCTCTCCTTATATGGCACAGTCAGGCCTGGTAGGGTTCAGGTTACCCTATCTCTCCAGTAGCGTGATTTGGGAAGAAACAGCCAGCATTCAGAATAACACTTTCATAATAATGGCATTTTTTTTAAGGATGAGAGGGGTGGCTTTCCGTACCGGAAGCCCACTGTTTTTGCAGTCGTTCTTGATTGCATGGAGGAATAACCATGATTCGTATTCTGATCGCTTTTTTCATTCCCTGGCTGACCTTTTTCACCATCGGCCGTCCGATTGCAGGCATTATCTGTCTGCTGCTTCAGATCACCATCCTGGGCTGGGTTCCGGCAAGCATTTGGGCGCTTCTGGCTCTGCGCTCCTATGATGAATCTGCCCGCTGATCTTTCCAGTCAGGCATGAAAAAAACCCCTGCCTGAAAGGGCAGGGGTTTTTTGTATCAGCCCCCTTCCGGTCGTACCGGGAAGAGGGCGTTATGGGCGTGTAGATTAGGCTTTGCCCTGTTCAGCCGCTGCCTGAGCAGCTCCTTTGTTGTTGATGAAGCGTTCCAACGCTGGGCCCTGAATATCCACTACATCACGAGGATACTGGATGCCCGCCTTTTCGAAACGTTTCTTCATACGGCGGTTGAACTCCCATTCCACCGTCCAACGTCCGGCATTGGTTGTGGGGTAGACACCCTTTACGGAGACAGAAGATTCCCCAATGGCAGAGACGCCCCACAGGTCAAAGTCAGCAAGGATGAGGTCCTTATAGGGGGCCTCATGGCGCATTTCTTTGCCAATTTCTACCAGAATATCGGCTACCTGATCCGTGTCGCTATCAATATCGACCGTAGCGAGGATCATCGCACGGGAGAAGTCCCGGTTATAGTTGGTAACCTGGTTGAGGGAGCTGAAGGAGAAGATGTTCATCGACCCATCATTGGCCCGAACATGGACAGAGCGCAGGGAGAGTCGTTCAATCACACCATAGGTGCCGTTTAGCGTTACGGAATCACCAACGGTCAGAGCATTTTCCAACAGTAGGAAAATACCGCTGATAAAGTCCTGAACCAGTTTCTGGGAACCGAAACCCAGAGCCACACCGAAGATGGATGCGCTGGCAATCAGTGGGCCAGTATCAATCCCCAGTTGGGATAGGACCGTCAACCCGATGATGACAGCCAGAACCAGCAGGAACAGGATGCGGAACATCGGGGTCAGTGTCTGGAGGCGGGCGATGCGGATTTTTACATCCTTATTGTCCTGCTCACCAAGGCGACGGATATGGTGTTCAATGGTCACATTGGCCACTTCCCACGCCAGAATCCCGATGATCAGGGCCAGCAGAATGGTTACAGCTGCCTGGAAGATACGGGGGCCGAGCGTACCATGGCCAAAGAGGATATAGACGGGAGCCCCCCATGCCAGAGCAAGGGCCAGAACCGTCAGGACAGCCACGATAATGCGGATGACCGTTGTAGCGGCCGGATAATAACGGCGGATGCGGAACAGCGTTTCTTCATTGAGGTTCCAGTTATCCAGAGCCCGCATGAAGCGTTCCAGCCCTCCATAGAACAGGATGCTGATGACACGGACAGCCACCAACGCAACCAGAGTACGCACGAAAATCTGGAGGATGAGCTGATACCCACCACTGATGTCGGCTGCCCAGACAAGCCACAGGGCGAGGTCGAAGAAGAGGGCAACAACCCACCAGCTGCCAGCAAACAGTGCCATGATTGACTGTAGGCGGCGGTTATTGGCACCAATATGCTGGCAGGCATGTTGTACCCGCTTGCGGGAGCGGATGATCATGATCGCCAGGAAGAGGTGAACCACCAGCAGCAGGAGTTTCTGGAGACCGTTGGAAACGGCAGAAGGCATCGCCATGCTATGCAGCACGGCAAGCAGGGAGAAGCCCCATGCCAAAATTACGCCGATCTGGCGGAAATAGCGGAAGATGAAGGTAGAAGAGCTATCCCGTAGAATGCTTAGTCGTAGCCACGGCGTCTGCGGAGCAAGGAAAATGCGCAGGACCAGTGTCCACACACCCAGCCCAATACCGATCAGCCAGGAAATGCTCCATATAGCATGGCCTGCCTGTGGGGATGTGGTCGGGTCCAGAATCCCCATTAGCAGGGCGATCAGCGGGAAGGTGAAGATCGTGACCAGCTCCAGCAGGGCGCAGGTCAATGTGTAGGGGGCACGGCGCAGGCAGAGCATGAGCTGGGTCAGTGCTCCTTGATGGCGGAGACTATCCTGCAGGCTAGCCTGTGCGGCGGCCGTATCCTCTTTTATGTGTTCATCGTGGTGAGTTGCAGCTGTGCGGGCGGTGTCGGCGACTGCTTCTGTCGCCTCGGTGCGGGCATGGCGCAGCTTCTCAGCCTCCCGCTGGAAGACCATATGGTCATGCCGCTTCGCCATGTTGCTGATGCGCTGGTAAAGGGGGCGTAGGACAATACGCACACCAAAGAACAGCAAATAGCTGCAGACCAGCATGATGATCACACGCAGGGCGATATGGGCGATGCTGGTTTGTAAAGCTGCATCATAAATAAGCGCATGGACCCAAGGGGCGATAGCGCCAAAATCAATGATGTTCTGATGCAGGATACGCAGTTGCTGGAGTGCCCGATTACCAAAAAGGGTGATATTCTCACGGGCTAGATCAATGATAGAGGTGTGCTTTGTCTGTGCCTTCGCCTGTGTCAGATTCTGAAGGGTGGTCAGAAACTGCTGACGCTGGGCATCATTGCTCAGAACAGAGATAAGCTCCTGGGCTTGCTCAGCCGAGAGGGTGGTTGTGGCAGCTGGTGCTGCTTGTGCGCCTTCAGCAGCGTGGACAGGAGAAGGGGCGAATAAAGTGAGGCAGGCCAGTAGCAGGGCTGGCAACATGCGGCGTATGAACAGACCGGCAAAACGCCGGTAAGAAGCGGGCCCCCTGGTGGGGTGCGGTATTCTGTCAGCCATGTAGATACGCATCTCCTTTTTTAATTAAGTGATGGATGTGGCCATGGTGTGGCCGTTTCTGCGCAGGCAGTGAGATTTTAAGACATGATCCTCTGAAAGGATCGTTAATTTTCTTGAATTCCCCGGTTCATTCCCCGGGGAAAGGTCATGATGCACACCAGGCTCCGGCAGCCCGTCCCGGAATAGAGGCCGGCTGCCAGAGTATCAAGGCCGATGCAAGCCTGTTTAATGGACTTGATGCGAGGCGAGCTGCACGGCCCATAGCTGGGCCAGGTTGTTAGCGGTACCATTGCCATCCATGCTGTTGAGGAGCTGGAGAGCTTCAGCACGGCGGCCACCATCCATCATGGCCATGCCAAGCGTGAGGCGGGCTAGCTCCGGCTGATGGGGGTGTTTTTCCATACCCTGCTGCATGAGTGCAAGCCCCTGATCCACCTGCCCGTTAAGGACAAGGTTATACCCAGTTGTGAGGGAGGGGCCAGCGTCTGGGGAGGTTTTGGCTTTCTCCACAGCGGTGGGCAGGTTGGTACGGGCCTCGGCGGCACGTTGGGCCACAAAGGCCCGGAAATGGGCCTGAGCTGCCGCATTGGTACCCGTACCCAGAAGATGGCGGGCATAGCCTTCATCCAGCAGGTTCAAGGCCAGTTGAGGCAGATTCATCTGCACGGCCCGTTCGGCCATATCCTGAAACTCAGCTGGGTTGGTCAGCAGGCCAGTGGCCAGACGCAGCCTTTGAAGGTTGAAGACCATACGTGGGGTGAGGGACTGGTCGGCCGTTAGATCATGAATCAGCATCTGCCAGTATTGTGGGCGGGCATGATACTTCACCAGCTTGACATAGACGCTGACTTTGCCAGCGGAATCATGCAGCTGGTCATAAGCGGTGGCGAGCATCTGAAGCTGATTTTCCGCAGGGACCTGCCCTGCCTTTTGGTCAGCAGTTAGAATGGCCTGCCCGGCCTCGATTGTGCCCTTCCAGTCTTGCTGGAGGTAATGGCACTGGAGGAGAAGCGTCTGCATTTGCTGGCTGGGGCCGGCCTCTTTCAGGTAACGGCTGGCGGCATTGGCAGCGGTGGCGTAATCACGGGTGCTGTAGGCCAGACTGGCTTGCGCCATGAGCATTTGCTGTCGGGCCGCTGGTGCGGTGCGGCTATTTTTGATGAGGGCCTCATAGGCCTTCAAGGCGACCGGAACATTGCCTGCCTGACTGGCCGCCGCAGCTCGCATCTGGTTGATGACATAGCTTTCGTAGTCGTTTTTATTCGCTACTGCATCGGCAGCATTGACGAACTCCAACGCTTTGCCAGCCTGATGGCTAGCAAGTGCCGACTGTGCCTGCTGGAGCTGCCTGCCGACATCTGCCCCCAGCTCATCATCCGCCTGAGCGGCACTGACCAGCAGCCGAACAGGGCCCAGGCCGGCCATGGCAGGAACACAGGCCATAGCGGAAAAGCCAAGCATACCGGCCAGAAGCCATCTTTGCGGGTGTTTCAGGTGCGGCAGGCTCATGATCACTGTCCTTCTACATACTGGTCCAGACCGACAATGCCCATTTTCGTTACACCGAGACGCTGGGCATCGGCCATGACATGGGCAACAGTCTTGTAAGTGGCAAGACGGTCGGGACGGATATGTATTTCTGGCTGTTCGCCTGTCATGGGGTGCACAGCACCATTCAGACGGGACTGGAGGTCCTCCTCGGAGGTGATGGGGGTGTCATTCCAGCTTAGTGTGTTGTCGTAATTAATGCCGATGGTAACGACCTGTGGCTGCACTGTAGAGGGTGGCGGGTTACCCTGCGGCAGGTCAATCGCTACGGAATGGGTTTGTAGAGGAATGGTGATGATGAGCATGATGAGCAGCACCAGCATCACGTCGATCAACGGTGTCGTGTTGATGTCGACAATGGCTTCATCTTCGTGTGTGCTGCCCGTGCCAACGTTCATGGCCATGAGGAATCTCCAAAAACTGTCTGTCTCAGACGGCACGCCCCGGTAAACCGGACCGGGGGAGCCGGTGAGGAGTAGACACCCCCGCTACCTTGTGGCGGGCGGGGGTAGGTAGACCACAGGTCAGTCGTGTGGCTGCTCTGTGATGAAGTCAACATGCTGGATGCCCGCTTCCTGACAGGCCGCCACGATCTTGCCGATCGGCATATATTGTGCCGAGCCATCACCGCGGATCTGTATCTGCGGTTGGGGTTGCTGGCGTGCTGCCTCCATAAGGCGGTTGACGAGGTCCTTATGGTCGCTGACGGGAAGGGTATTCCAGTAGGTCTGCCCATCTGCCGTTACGGCCAGCACAATATTACCCGGTTTGGTCTGGGTCGGCTGGTTACGATCCACCGGCAGCTTGACCTTCACGGTATGGGTGGCCACCGGAATGGTGATGAGGAAGATGATAAGCAGCACCAGCATGACGTCAACGAGCGGTGTCGTGTTGATGGCCGATACCACCTCGCCATCATCACCTGTGTCTCCGGTGTTGAATGCCATGATATCAGATCCGCTCGTTGGTGGTTGTCGTGGTCGGGCTGTTATCCTTTGCATCGCTGGTGAACGTGGCATCGTGACGATACCCGCCGATCAGGACAGAATGCAGGTCAGACCCGAAGTTGCGCACACGGTCCATCGCCCCTTTATTGCGGCGGACGAGCAGGTTGTAACCCAGCACGGCCGGGACAGCCGTTGCCAGACCGATGGCTGTCATGATGAGGGATTCACCAACCGGACCGGCCACTTTATCAATGGAAGCCTGACCAGCAATGCCGATGGCTGTTAGGGCGTGGTAGATACCCCAGACCGTGCCGAACAGCCCGATAAAGGGAGAGGTGGATCCAACCGTACCAAGAAAAGCCAACCCACCCTGAAGGCGTGTATTGATGGTCTCCAGAGCTCGCTGGATGGACATGCTCGTCCATGACTGGAGGTCGATGGAATCCCGCATGGAGCCTTCATGATGGCGTGCTGCCACGATGCCGGTCTCAGCAATGTAACGGAAAGGAGAATCCGCTTTCAGCGTCTGGGCACCTTCCTGAATGGTCTTCTGTGTCCAGAAAGTCTGGTTCACAGCCTTGGAAGCCCGGAAAAGGCGAGCCTGCTCGATGAATTTGCTGATCATGATGATCCATGTCCCTAGGGACATAAAGGCCATGATGAGCAGAACGCCACGGGCGATGATGTCCCCGTTTTTCCAGAGCGCACCCAGCCCGTAGGGGTTTTCTTTGGGGGCGTCTTCGGCAGGTTTGTCACTTACCGGTGTGGCTGTCACCGGGGTGCCACCCTCGGTACCGGCGGGCGGTGCGGCTGGTGTGGTTCCTGCTGGAGGCGCGGCCGGTGTGGTGCCAACAGGCGGCTGGGCGCTCATTGTAGTACCGGCAGGTGGGGCGGCCGGTGTGGCTTCCTGTGCGAGGGCAGCAGAGGCCAACGGCATGGCAGCCAGAGTCAGGGCCAGGGCCGTGCCATAGACAGCGCGCGCTTTTGGCGCAGCAACAGTTACGGGGAGGCGGAACAGTCTGGTCATGAATCCCATATCCTTGTCTAAAAAAGCACCAGTCTGAAAGTGGTGCACCGGTGGGAGAAACCTCCCGTATCGGTCTCCCTGTCATTCCTGCCATTCATGGCAGGTCGGGACAATGTGAAAACGTTTGCTACCCTACCCCTGTCAAGGTTCTGCCTGTTTGGGGGGGGCAGGGCAGCGTCATGCTGGCTTGTGATGGATCAATGCGTTCTCATCATTCATCACCAAGAGTAAAGTCCACATGCAGGACGTGGTTATGTTCTACGACCGGCTGGCCGCCGGATATGGCAGGCTGGTAGCGGACGGGTGAGTGTTCCAGGAAGTCCAGCGCACTTTCAGCAAAGTCGTGCCCTCCTTTTACGCTCAGCAATTTACAGTTGGCGGGTTTACCGTTGGTAAGAATATCGCAGGAGGCCGTAACGGAACCTTCGCGGTTTTCTTCCTGCGCTTCCTCTGGATATTCCGGCCGTACGTTGTTGATGGGCATAGCCCCGGCGGAATGGTCGCTATCGGACGAGCTGGTGCTGGTGCTTGTCGATGATGAGGCCGTTGCCGAGGACTGGGCCGGAGCAGAAGGCGCAGGCTGAGGAGCGGCGGCCTTCGGCTTCGGTGCTTTTTGGTGGCTATGTTGGATCGGCGGTTTGGGCGGCGGTGCCACCTTGATCTTCGGCGGTGGAATATAAGGTGGTGGAGGCTGGACCATCACCGGCTGTGGCGGCGGCGGCGGTGGCGGCGGCGGTGGAGCCTCCGTAATGACGCGCGTCTGGATAGGCGGGTGTGAGGGTTCTTGCTTTTCTACTCTGTTGAGAGTCAGGGCATAGACCACCAGACCGATGGCCAGAAAAGCCACGACAACAGCGACGATGTAATCGGTCGGCTTGCGTTGCTGGGCGGCATAGCTTCTCATTTCAAAACCCTTTTACCCTTTTCTACGCCGTAGGTTCGGCGTTCCCTGTAAAGACGCTTGCTCGTTGCGGTATGTGCGCCGTGCCAACGCCCCACGTTAGGGGACTATCCCCTCCAGAAGATTGCCAGCGCACTGGCGTGGGATCACTCCCGCACCGGTCCTCTTTACCAATGGCCTAAGCGGCCCCTGTGATGCAAGGGCTGTTATGCGACTCTTTCGCAGGACCATCTGTGCATAAAAAGGGGTATCCATGTGGATATCTGCTAGGATGTTTAAATATCTGTAGGTTTTTCAAGGGGTTTGTAGGGTTTTCTTATGGGGAGAAAATGGATCGTTCTGTGAATTGTTTTGGTTGGTTAGTCTTATGGAAAAAACAGATAATGTTGGGAATTGCCTCATATAAAACTATTTTAAATAGGTTTATATAATAAATAACGTAAAAAAGGGGCATGACCTCGTAGGGTCCGCCCCTCTTTTCATGTAGGGACAGGCGAAACAGCCTTATACCCGGATGGCTTATTGGGCTGTCGCACTTGCCTCGGAGCGTGTGGTACTGACACGCTGTGCAAGAGAAGCAGCCATGAACTCATCCAAATCACCATCAAGAACGGCATCAGGGTTGCCTTTCTCAATGTTGGTCCGCAGGTCCTTGACGAGCTGATACGGTGCCAGAACGTAGGAACGGATCTGATGACCCCAGCCAATATCCGTCTTGGCTGCTTCGGCAGCGGAGGCTTCAGCTTCCCGCTTCTGAAGTTCAGCCTCATAGAGGCGGGCCTTCAGCATTTCCATGGCCGTGGCCCGGTTGCGATGCTGGGAACGGTCTGTCTGACAGGCCACAACGATGCCGGTCGGGATATGGGTGATACGGATGGCGGAGTCCGTCTTATTGACGTGCTGCCCACCAGCCCCGGAGGCCCGGAATGTATCCACCCGCAGGTCGGAATCGATGATCTCAATCTCGATGGAATCATCCACGACGGGCGAGATATAGATGGAGGCAAAAGAGGTCTGCCGCCGTGCAGCAGAATCGAAGGGGGAGATGCGCACAAGGCGATGCACCCCGGCTTCTGTCTTCAGCCAGCCATAGGCGTTAGGACCGCTGACGAGGATGGTGGCGGATTTCAGTCCAGCCTGTTCTCCTTCGCTGCTTTCCATCAGAGATACTTTATAGCCGTGCTTCTCGGACCAGCGCGTGTACATGCGCAGAAGCATCTCTGCCCAGTCCTGCGCCTCCGTACCACCAGCACCGGCATTGACCTCAAGATAGCAGTCATTGCTATCAGCCTCACCGGAGAGAAGGCTTTCTGTCTCACGTTGCTGGGCCTGAGCAGCGAGGCTCCGCAGGGTGGCAAGTCCTTCCTGCACTACGGCGTCGTCATTCTCCATCTCGGCCAGCTCGACAAGGTCCAACGTGTCTTGCACGTCGGCCTCCAAGGCTTCGACCCCCTCAATCTGATTGGCGAGCATGGTGCGCTCACGCATCAGTTTTTGGGCGGCATCTGGGTTGTTCCAGAGGTCCGGGTCTTCGGAGAGGTGGTTCAGTTCGGCAAGGCGTGTTTTGGCGACATCCCAGTCAAAGATGCCTCCTCAGCAGTGCCACCGACTGCTTGATCTGTTCGGAGAGGGCTTCGGTCTCAGCCGACATCAGGCGTTCTCCTGTTTCCTTCAGGTTAGTGTTGTTGCTTTAGTACAGACCACCGACGCCAATGTCACCTCCCTCCGCAGGGTTTGCTTTCTCCTGAGGGGCCTCCACAGGTGGGGCGGAAGAGGGTGGCGGGGGCACGTTTCCATCCAGCGCATTATCCTTGGTAGGATTGGTGCTGGCTGGGTTGGAGCTAGGCATATCCGTTTCGGAATCAGGAATCATGTCTGCGCCTGTATCGGCAGCGGTGAGGGCCTGTGTTCCGGCACCAAATCCATGCAGTGGGACGGAGGCCCCCGGAATCTGACCGGTCTTGAAGGCATCAATGGCCCGGATGCGCCCCGTATCATATTCGGCCAGCGTGACACCCTCCGGCACGGGGAAGTCCAACCGGGGGTGCGTGGCGAAGACGGCCTTCATGATGCCATTCCAGATTGGTCCGGCCAGATGGCCACCTGTCTCGTTCTTACCTAGGCTGCGGGGCGCATCATAGCCGATCCACACCACCGTGACGGTATCAGGGGAGAAGCCGGCAAACCATGCGTCATGATAATCCTGACTAGTGCCAGTTTTACCAGCGATGGGGCGGTCGATTCCTACCCCGGCCCGGACACCCGTCCCACGGGCGATGACATCCCGCATCATAGTGGTGATCTGGAAGGTGCTTTGTGGTGAGGCCAGAATCGGGCGGCCATCACGGATTACGGGCAGGCCGTTTTCGGTCGTTACGGTGCGCTGATTGGCCTGATTGCGCCAGATGATGGTGCCATCCGGATTCTGGATGTAATCAATCAGGCTGGGTGTAATGCTGTGTCCCCCATTGGCAATGGCGGCATAGGCCCCAGCTTCCCGCAGAACGGTGGTTTCTACAGCACCGAGGGCAGCCGGGAGGTAGGGCGGCATGTTATCGACCATGCCAGAGCGCACGGCCATATCGCTGACGGCCTTCATACCCAGATGGGCTGCCACACGAATGGTCACGAGGTTGCGGCTCTCCCGCAGGGCATCATGCAGAGTGGTGGGGCCCCAGTTGTCATGTTCGTAATTCTGCGGCTTCCAGTCCCCGAAGCTGATGGGAGAATCATCGAATGTCTCGGAAGGGGAAATATCCCGTTCCATCGCTGCCAGATAGACCAGCGGTTTGAAGGACGACCCCGGTTGACGCTGTGCTTGTGTCACACGGTTGAACTGGCTCTGCTGGAAAGACCAGCCACCCACGAGGGCAAGAACACGCCCCGTATGGGCATCCAGCGTGACAGTCGCTCCTTCCACTTGGGGAATCTGTTCCAGAGCGGCTGACCCGTCATCCTGTGGTTCGACCATCACGAGGTCGCCCGTTTGAAGTGGATGGCTCCGGTGGCTCCATACCTCATCGGCTTTGTGGAGTATGGCTGTGTGGGTGTCATGAGCCTTTACCCAACCGACACGGACCGCCGGGGTGGTGGACAGCACAACAGCCAGCCGCCACGTGGACAGCATCCCGGCCGGTTTTTTCTGTTTGGTTATGCTGCTTTGCCAGTCTGCCAGAGCGTCACTGTCCAGATGGCCGACAGCACCGTGCCAGCCTTCATGAGTGCGTGCATAGGACATCAACCCTTCCCGCAGCAGCTTCGTGCTGACCTGCTGGAGGTGTGGGTCCAGACTGGTATGGACATCCAGCCCGCCCTCGGTCGTCTGTTCCTCACTATAGAGGGATGTTAGCTGACGGCGAACCTCAGCAGCGAACCATTCGGAGTTGGCAAGAGGTCCGAAGCGCACCTGTCCCTGCGGTACGAGCGGGTCCTGCTTGGCCTGTTGGGCTTCGTCAGCGGGGATGGCATGGGTCTCGCCCATCCGGTCCAGCACCCAGTTGCGCCGCCACATGGCCGCTTTAGGGTGAAGGAAAGGGTTATAGTTGCTGGGCGATTTGGGCATGCTGGCAAGCATGGCGGCTTCCGCATCGCTTAGCTGGTCCAGCGTTTTGTTGAAGTAGGTTTGTGCCGCTGCCTCGACCCCATAAGCCCCATTACCTAGATAGATGCCATTCAGATAGATTTCCAGAATACGATCTTTGGAGAGCGTATGCTCGATCCGCATGGCGAGCAGGGCTTCCCGAACCTTTCGTTCGATCGTCAGGCTGTTATTGTTCAGCAGCATGACCTTGGCCACCTGCTGGGTGATGGTCGAGGCCCCCAATGGCCGTTTCCCCTGATGGGTGAGGATGCTGACAATATCCGTCACACCCGCCCGTAGCATGGCCAGAGGGTCCACACCGCCGTGTGAATAGAAGTTCTGGTCCTCAGCAGCGATGAAAGCGTTGCGGACGAGTGGCGGGATGGCTCGGATAGGCACATAGATGCGCCGCTCATGGGAGAGTTCAGCCATGAGTTGGTCATCGGACGTGTAAAGGCGGCTGACCACGGGCGGCTTGTAATGCTGGAGAGCATCCACGCTGGGCAGATTGGCACTGAGATGGGCATAGAGCCCCACCCCTGTGAGAATGACGGCAGAAAAGCCGAACGTACCAATGCCAAGGGCAGCCCCCAGCAGAAACCGCCAACGGCGGAAACGGGGCTTCTGGGATGGTGATGGCGGGCTGTCTGGCAGCATGGGGGAACGCTTCATGCCCTTCCTATAACATGGCCTGCAAAAGAACGGGAAGAAGCAGAGTGTTGCCTGTTTTTTGTGGGTGGGTATGGCCGGCAGGGCAGGGGGTGCCTATGGTGGTGTTCTGTCATGAGGGGGGTTTTTAGCCCGCCCCGTGTAGATTTTCTGAAGAGATTTTAAGGATTATGTTTCATGTCTGAACGCCCTTCTGGCCGTACTGATAATGCCCTTCGCCCAGTTACGATCGAGACCGGTTTTTCTACTCATGCGGAAGGTTCTGCGCTGATTCGTGTTGGGGGGACGGAGGTTCTCTGCACGGCTTCTGTCGAGACACGGGTACCGCCGTTCCTGCGGGGGCAGGGGCAGGGTTGGGTCACGGCGGAATATGGGATGCTGCCCCGTGCTACCCACACTCGTGGCTCTCGTGAGGCGGCCCGAGGTAAGCAGTCCGGCCGCACGCAGGAGATTCAGCGTCTTATTGGCCGTTCCTTGCGGGCCTGTGTGGACCTTAAGGCTCTGGGTGAGTGCATGATCACGTTGGATTGTGACGTGCTGAATGCTGATGGTGGAACACGTTGTGCCTCCATCACTGGGGCGTGGGTGGCCTTGGCCATCGCTCTGGAAGGCATGGGCAAGTCCAAGGCCCTGACGGGGCAGGTCGCTGCTGTATCTTGCGGGCTGACAGCAGCTGGCCCGGTGCTGGACCTTGATTATGCAGAGGATAGCAGCGCACAGGCTGATACTAATTTCGTCCTGACAGCCGATGGCGGCATTGTGGAAATTCAGGGCACGGCAGAAGACCGCCCCTTCCGGCCTGAAGAGTTTCAGATTCTGTTCGATCTAGCCCAGAAGGGTACGAAGGAGCTGTTCGCCGTGCAGAAGGAAGCTCTAGCCCGCAAGAAGGGCTGAGTATCAGCGAGATGAAAGAAGGAATGGCTGAATGAGCGGACAGGATTGCACCCGCCGTCTGGAACGTGGCAGCGAGATTGTTCTGGCGAGCCATAATAAAGGCAAGTTGCGGGAATTTTCCCTTCTGCTGGCAGAGAGCGGCATTACGGTCCGCTCTGCTGCCGAACTGAACCTGCCAGAGCCGGAAGAAACGGCAACTGACTTTGAGGGCAATGCGTTCATCAAAGCGGAAGCTGCTGCGAAGGCAACCGGCCTGCCCGCATTGGCCGATGATTCCGGCTTTTGCGTGGCTGCACTGGGCGGCAGGCCGGGCGTCTATTCAGCTCGCTGGGCAGGTCCGCAACGGGATATGGCACTGGCGATGAACCGTGTTCATGAGGAAATGCAGGCCAGCGGATCAGTCGATAAAACGGCGTCCTTTGTGGTGGTGTTGTGTCTGGCATGGCCGGACGGAGCCTATCGCTTCGTGCGGGGAGAGTGCCGGGGGCAGGTTACATGGCCGCCACGAGGAGAGCATGGGCATGGTTATGACCCGATGTTCCTTCCTGAAGGGGAAAGCCGCACGTTTGCCGAGATGGCCGAGACGGAGAAGAATCGTTTCAGCCACCGTGGGCAGGCGATGGAGCAGTTCCTGAAAGAGTGCGTAAGCTGAAGGAGTAGGCAGGCGCAGTGTTGTGCTGCGTCTGCCGGCCCATCAAGAGATGGGTAAGGTGTGTGACAGTTTTTTGATAAAAACAAATCACGACTTCACAGGTGAAATAAAAGAGTATTTAATAAAAAGCACGATTAGTAAAAGTTGTAATTGGATGCTTCATGCAGACAGGTGGGCAATCATGGCGTGTGATGAAGCAGAAGGGATACTCCCCGGTCTTTTTGGGATGCGGTGCTGTATCGCTTGGGAAAAGAAAGCGGATTCCGTGGGTTTCTGTCGCTTTGATGGCCTCGGTTTTTCTGGTGGGGCAGAAGCGGGCGGACGCTCAGGTTGCTGATAAAGTACCGCCTGCTGTGGAGATAATGCCGGGGGCAGGGGTGATCGGCCAGCCCCGCCGTGTCACACCAGCAGAAAATCGGTCCCGCAAGCGGCATCAGGGCGACTGGGGAGCTTTCAACTGGGGGAATGGCGAGTTCGCCGGGTTTGGGCCGGTTGGTACTTACGGGGTGGCACCGTGGGCTGAGGATTGGAGCAGTAAAAAAGACCCCAAAAACTATACGGATTTTCTCGATCCATTGAAGGCTATTCGCCTGAATGAATCTGGCAGTATATGGCTGTCTTTTTCCGGTGAATCCCGTATCCGCAATTGGTATGAGTCCAACCCCCAGCTTGGGACGGCGGGTAAGCGACATTCCGGGCGTTTTACGGTGCGTAACCTGTTGGGGGTGGACCTTCATTTAGGGCAGCATTGGCGGATATTCGGCCAGCTGAATAATGGTGAGGCCGCAGGCTGGAATTATTATGGCTATAACGCCACATGGCGGCGTAGGCTGGGTGTGCAGCAGCTTTTTGTCGGTTATGAGCGTAAGCTTTTGGGTGCGAAAACCGGTATTTTGGTAGGGCGGCAGCAGTTTCTCGATGCCCCGTCATGGCTCGTTTATATGCGGGAGACACCCAATGTTCCGCTGTCATGGAATGGTGTCCGTGGCTACGCCATGTGGAACCGGGTGCGGCTGGACCTCTATAATTTCGTGGGCACGCAGGTGACGAGAGATACCATCATGGGGGGTGGTTTTGATGACGACACCCGCCTTTATGGAGGAAATATCGGTATTGCCCTGCAACCTTTTTCCATTGTTGGGGAACAGGTTCATTCTTTTCTCGATCTCTTCTGGATGGGCTTTCATTACGGTGGGAAATCCGCTGCTGTGGCCCGTTACAAAGGGTCCGAAGCGGGCACGCAGACACGCCAGAATGGCGGTTTTCGCTGGTATGGCTCGGCACCTTCCTTCGAGTATGAGTTGGGGGGTGTGTATCAGGGAGGACGCTTCCATCCCGGTAGTTCTGCCGTTGCTAGCCGCCCTGTGAGTGCGTGGGCGGTGCGGGGTGTGCTGGGGTGGCGTCATTCATCCTCTTCTCTGCATCCGTTTTTGGGTGTGCAGGCCGAGGCTTATAGCGGGGGCGATAATCGCCGCAGTGAAGGCACAGTCGGGACATTCTCGGCCCCCTTTTCTCCCCGTAATGGGACATTTGACCTAACCCGCACAATCACACGGGCAAACATCATTAGTGCTGGGCCGCTCGTGAGTATTGCGCCTCGGCCCTTTATGAATATTCGCATCCGGGTGCCTTATCTCTGGCGGGAGAGCATGAATGATGGGCTTTATAACTCATCCTCCCCCTTCACTTTTCTGTCCGGGGCTAAGCTACGGCGGGTAGGGCGGGCCGTGGGGCTGCAGCCACAAGGGCAGGTGCAGTTCCAGCTTCAGCAGCATGTCAATTGGCAGATTGATGGCGGGGCGACTCTGTTAACACACCGTATGAGACGGGCAGGAGGGCAGAATGCAACCTATATGCTTTCGACCATTACGCTCCATTTCTGAAGAGTGTGCTGCATAAATAACTATTTTAATAAGTTTAATTTAGGGGTGTTTTCTTGGTTGTGACTTATGGATTTTCCCCTGTTTTTCGTGGGTTATGATCGCATGTGGTTGTCGTTTTAGAGTATAAGGATATTCTTATATCCTGAAAAATTGATGATTTTTCAAAAATGAACATTGAAGCCAGTTAAATATGTAATTACTTTACAACGCATCGTATTTTTCCGTTGGGGAGCAGATCACATGGCGATATCGGACAGCGAGTTCCAAGCCCTGCCCCATCAGGGGGATGCCGCTGCTTCGGAGGAGGAAACAGGCCGTGTGCTGTCTTCCGTGTTGGCTCGTTTCCCGGGGCGTGTGGCGGTGATCTCTTCATTCGGTGCAGAATCAGCGGTGTTGTTGGCGCAAGTTGCCGCACAGGATAAAGCCGTACCGGTTTTCTTTCTCGATACTGGGCGGCATTTCCCGGAAACGCTGGCCTATCGGGATGAGCTGAGCCGCCACCTAGGGTTGGAGGATGTCCGCACTCTGCACCCAGCCCCTGCCGAAGTAGCCTATCGGGACCCGGAGGGGCAGCTTGTAGCTTTCGACCCTGATGCCTGCTGTGCCTTGCGGAAGGTGGAACCGCTGGAAGTGGTGCTGCCAGAGTTCGACATTTGGGTGACGGGGCGTAAGCGGATGCAAGCGGCGACCCGGGCCGCTTTGCCCGTAGCGGAGCGGCAGGAGGATGGCAGCGTGAAGCTGAACCCTCTGGCAGGCTGGAGCGAAGAGCAGATTGCCCGTTTTATGAAGGACAAAGCCCTGCCGCCGCATCCACTGGTGGCAAAAGGGTATCGTTCTATTGGTTGCGCCCCCTGCACACGGCCGGTTGGTGAAGGTGAGGATAGCCGGGCTGGACGCTGGGCCGGGCTGACAAAGACAGAATGTGGGTTGCACCGACCCGTTCCGGCCCCACCCGATGCTAATGCCGAAGAAGTTTCAGCCGCTGCCCTGATTGCAGAGCGGCCCGCACGGTAAGACCGGGCCGCACGGCCCACCATGTAAGGAAAGGGAGCAGTCATGGCTCTGGAAGAAGCACGTACCATGGATGGTTTGGACCAGCTGGAGGCCCAGAGCATTTTCATCCTGCGGGAGGCTTATCGCAAGCTGAAGCCCATGGCTCTACTCTGGTCATTGGGCAAGGATAGTAACGTGATGGTCTGGCTGGCCCGCAAGGCCTTCATGGGGCATGTGCCTTTTCCTGTCATGCATGTGGATACGGGTAAGAAATTCCCGGAGATGTATGAGTTCCGGGATGAATACACCAAGAAGTGGAATCTAGACCTCGTTCTTGGTGACTGTCCGCCCGTGGAGGAGATGGACCCCTCCCTGCCACCGGCAGCCCGCTCCGCAGCTCGTAAGACGGTTGGGTTGGCGAACCTGATCGACAAGCACAAATTCCGCGGTATTGTCGCTGGTATCCGGCGTGATGAGCAGGCCACCCGTGCCAAGGAGCGCGTCTTCAGCCCCCGTGGGGCAAGCCATCAGTGGGATGTCCGCAACCAGCCACCCGAATTCTGGGACCAGTACGCCACACCTTATGAGGATGGAATGCATGTCCGTGTCCATCCGCTGTTGGCATGGCGGGAGCTGGATATCTGGCGGTATATCGAGCGTGAAAATATCCCACTTGTGGACCTCTATTTTGCCAAGGATGGCAAGCGTTATCGCTCGCTGGGCGATCAGGACATCACCAGCCCGATTGAGAGCAATGCTTCCACCGTGGCCGAAGTGATTGCCGAGCTGGAAACGAGCCGCACTTCCGAGCGTGCAGGCCGTGCCATGGACCATGAATCAGAAGATGCGTTCGAGCGTCTTCGTGTTGCCGGTTATCTGTGAGGGGACCTATTTCGATGACACAGACTTATTCACCATCATCGCAGGTCCGTCATGGCGTCAGCACGCCGATCGTGATCGTAGGCCATGTGGATCACGGTAAATCTACCCTGATTGGCCGCCTTTTGTACGATACGGACAGCCTGCCGGATGGTCGCCTCGTTCAGATCGTGGAAAGCAGCCGTAAGCGTGGTCTGGCCGTGGAATGGAGCTTCCTGCTCGATTCCCTCCAGATTGAGCGGGATCAGGGTGTGACGGTGGACTCCACCCGCATCCCTTTCCAGCTGGATGGCCGGGATTTCGTCATTGTGGATGCGCCGGGTCATCGGCAGTTCCTGCGTAATATGATTACCGGTGCCGCTGATGCCGAAGCCGCTGTGTTGGTGGTAGATGCTGCCGAGGGTGTACGGGAGCAGACCCGCCGCCATGCCATGCTGCTGCGGCTCATCGGCATTAATCATGTGATCGTCCTACTGAATAAGGCAGATAGCATCGGATTTGATGAAGCCAGATTGAAGCAGGTGGAAGGCGATATTCGCCAGCTGCTGGGGCGGCTGGAGATTAACGTCAATCAGGTTATCCCCGCTTCAGCTCGGGATGGCGATAATATCGCTACACGTTCTGAAAAGGCTGATTGGTACACGGGGCCAACCTTGTTGGAGGCCCTGTCTCTCATTCAGCCACCGGCATCTCGCCATGCCCTGCCGTTCCGTATGCCGGTGCAGGATGTGTACCGTTTTGAAGGTATCCGTTATGTGGCAGGCCGTGTCGAGCGTGGCACGGTGCGGGAGGGTGACCGGCTGGTGATTGGTGGGCAGGGGCAGGAGGCCACCGTGGCCGAAGTCTGCCGCTGGCACGCCCCCCATTACCCTGTTGCCGGCGCTGGTGAATCCATCGCCCTACGTCTGGAGCCTGATCTGGTGCCCGATCGTGGCGATCTGCTGTTCCCTGCTGGGGATGAGGCTGCGGCTCCATTGAAAGCTGCCCGCCTCAAAACACGGCTGTTCTGGTTGCGTGGTGAGCCGCTGCGTGTGGGTGAGAGCTTTCGGCTGCGTCTTGCAACGGCGGAATATGATGTCACTGTGGCGGCTATTGATGCCGTGGTGGACCTTGACGACCTCAGCTTGAGCCCAGCGGATGAAGTACCACCGGATGGCTTTGCCGAGATCACCCTTGCTGTAGCCCGTAACATTCTGTTCGACCCCTTTGCGCCTGGTATGCCGGACGGGCGTGGCGTGCTGGTGGATCGTCATCAGAAGATCGTTGGTGGTGCTCCGCTGATTGGTCCGGCGGCTCTGCCTGAAGGGGCACATGCCATTCATCCAACAGCCAGCGGCGTGAGCGATGCCGTACGGGCTGGCCTGCGTGGGCATGGTCGGGCCGTGTTCTGGATGACCGGTTTGCCCGGTGCTGGCAAAAGCACCATTGCCCGCCATGCCGAGGAGGCCCTCAGCCGTGAAGGGCTGAATGTCACCGTGCTGGATGGCGATACAGTCCGCTCTGGCCTGTGCAGCGACCTCGGCTTCTCTCCAGAAGACCGGCGGGAGAATATCCGCCGTGTGGCTCATGTGGCCCGTATTCTGGCGGATGCTGGGCAGATCGTGCTGGTGGCTTTGGTCTCACCGCTGGTTAGAGATCGTGCATTGGCTAAGACGATCATCGGGGAAGACTGGCACGAGGTCTTTGTGGATACAGCCCCTGAGTTATGCCGTAGCCGTGACCCGAAAGGGTTGTACGCACAGGCAGAAGAGGGCCGGATAGCCGAGTTCACCGGTGTGTCCTCGGCTTATGAGGTGCCGGAACGGCCAGATGTTGTTGTCCCCGGCGATGGGGACGTGGCCCGGAGTGTGCAGCACCTGATTGATGCCGTGCATAAGGCCGTACACTAAGAGCCTGCTTTGCCGGGTCTTCCTCCATTAAGGTGAGACCCGGCGGGCATCAGTTTCTGCAAGAGAATGGAACAGGAACCCGGTTTTTCCAGCAGGGAAATGCCGGTGGGGGGAGCTTTGTCTGGAAAAGGCCCTGCCCGTTCTAGGAGAAGGATAAGATGATGGGGCATCTGGCTTATGTCATCTCCGGCGCACTGGTCGGGTTTCTGGTAGGGATGACGGGTGTAGGCGGTGGGTCACTTATGACGCCGCTTCTTATCCTGCTTTGTGGGATTCATCCTAAGGCCGCTGTGGGGACGGACCTCGTCTATGCCGCTGTGACGAAGCTGTTCGGCACGTTTCTGCACCGGCGGTGCGGGCCGGTGCGTTGGTCCATCGTGCTGTGGATGATGGCGGGTAGCCTTCCCGGTGTAGCGGTGGCTCTGCTTTGGCTGCGTCATCTAGGGTCCCCGCAGGAGATGGCCCATGTCATCCGTTTGTCGCTGGGTATCTGCCTGCTGGTAACTGCCCCGGCTATCCTGTTCCGTCCGACACTTAAAGAATGGGTTCTGCGTCACCAGTTGGGTGGGCCGGTACGCTCACGGGTGTTGACGGTCGTGCTGGGCTTCGTGCTGGGCTGCATGGTCAGCTTGTCCTCTGTTGGGGCAGGGGCGATTGGCATGGCTGTGTTGGTGATGCTGTATCCGACCCTTCCGCTGCGGGAGCTTGTGGCTATCGATATCGCCCATGCTATCCCCCTGACATTGATTGCCGGGGCAGGGCATTGGGTGGAAGGCGATGTGATGGTGCCAATCTTGTTGCTTTTGTTGAGCGGTTCGCTGCCGGGTATCTGGCTTGGCACCCATTGCGCTGGGCGATGCCCGGAACGCTGGCAGCGGCTTATTTTGGGTAGTCTGCTGTTGCTAATTGGTGTGAAGATGATTTAGCATTTATTGAGCTTTTATTTAGGGAGATATGAAATGGGTCTAGCTGCTAATTTGTCTTTGCGTCGTTTTGTGAAAAAACTTGAGCAGGATATTGTTCCTTATTTAGAAGGAAATTTCTCTTCAGAAGAAAAAAGAAACTCATTAGCTTTAACAGGATTGTTTTTGGCATCTGCTGCGGGGATGCCATTAGAATATGCGAATAAATATATTGTTGATGGAAGTGAAGATTTTGGTATTGATGGTATTTTTTACAATGAAGTAACAAAAGTATTTTATTTTGTACAGACAAAATTTAGAACTGCACAGGACAAGTCTATAGGTCAAGGAGATGTTTTAAAGTTTAAGAATGGAATAGAGAAGATAATTAGGGCGAATGTTTCTGGAGCAGGTAAAAGATTAAAAAATATTTATAATGAAATAAGTGGTTCTTTAGAAGATATTAACACAAGGATTAAAATGTGTATTGTTACGACAAGTAAGGTGGACATTGAACCAAATTGTAAAGATATTTTGGATGAATTTTGTAGTAGACAAAATGATACAGACGAATCTTTTTCTTGGGAATATGTAAATTTCAATAGATTGTATCAGAGCGCTAGATTTTTTACTAAGACTGATTCTAATAGCATAGATATTAATTTATATGGGATGGGTATATTGAGGGATCCTCATAGAGCTTATTATGGACATGTGGCAGGAGAGGATGTGGCAACATGGGTTTGTCAACATGGAACTAGATTGTTTGAACAAAATGTACGTTTTACATTATGTAATTCAGATGTTAATGAGGGAATATTAAAAACTATTCGTGAAGATCCAGAAAATTTTTGGTATTTAAACAATGGGATTACAGCTATTGCCTCTCATGTAAAGTACCCACCCAGTGAAACAAATCCAAAGAAAATACATGCAGAAGGTATTAACATTATTAATGGGGCCCAGACAGCCGGAATGCTTGCGAGGGCGCTGGAGGAAGGCATTGATTTATCACAAGTAAGAGTTAGTTTTAGAGTAATTTCTCTGGAAGGGACGGCCCCAGGGTTTGATGAAGATGTCACAAGAGCGAATAATACCCAAAATGAACTGAATGCACTAGATTTTGTTTCTTTGGATCCGAGGCAGGATTTAATTAAAACTGATTTAGCATCTAAAGGTTATGATTATGTTGTTAAGAGAGGCTCGAAGACAAGCGAGGGATTAGAACAAATAGAGGTTAAGGATGCGGCAGTTGCGTTGGCATGTGCAAGTGGAGATATCGGAATTTCTGTTCAAGCTAAGAGATATGTATCAGGATTATGGAGTAATCTTAAGGGAGAGCCTTATACAAGGATATTCCCTGAAGATATTTCAGGGGATGAAATAATTGGTAAATGGAAAGTATATAAACTATGTTTGGGGGTTTTAAAGGAGATTAAAAGTAATGCTGCCAGAGATGACTTGTCAATACTCTCTCATGGTGATAAATTTATATGCCATTGTGTTTTTAGAATAATACATGAGAAAGGTATAAATTTTTCAAATGATACTGAAGTATGTAGGATTGTAAGAGAGGTCTCTTTTGAGCTTATTCGTATCTATAATGAAGAGGGGGACTTTGGTTTTCCGGCTACTACTTTTAAGAATACAAGGAGTCAGTTGGAGATAAGAGAAATTCTTTTAGGAGCATTACTAGAGTGATAATTTTTATTTATTTAATAGTCCCCCATTTTAAGATGAAGAGGGGGGCTATTTTTAAAAATTGTTATGTTATAATGTAACAACCTATGTGGTATCAGAACAGCCTATAAGGGACAGAGAGAGCGGCATGGCGGTGAAGGGGCGGGGCAGGGTCGTTTGTGTATGTCTGGCACTGGCATCCGGGGGACTGGTTCAGGCCGCACGGGCTGATGATGCCGCAGGCGGGAACACGCCGGTTCTCTCCCCAGAGGATCAGGCTAGTGGCGATGATACTGTCCGCCATGAGGACCGCAAGGAAGAGCATATCCATGTTACGGCCCGGCGATTGGATCAGGCCCGTGCGGCTCTCCAGCCTGCCATTGGGGCTACGCAGACGAACTTTTCTCGTAAAGCTATTGAGGCGAATCCCGGTGCTGACAATGCCTCACTGAACAGCATCTTGTTGCAGGCTCCTGGTGTGACGCAGGATAGTTACGGGCAGATTCACATTCGGGGGGACCATAATAACGTTCAATTCCGGTTGGATGGCGTGGCCCTGCCGGAAGGGGTGAATGTGTTCGGGCAGGCCCTGATGACCCGCTTTGCCCATTCTATGAGCCTGACAACCGGTGTTCTGCCCGCAGAATATGGGTTTCGGCAAGCTGGTGTGATCGATATTCAGACTAAAAATGGCGTGTCCGACGAGGGGGGAACACTCTCCGGCTACGGTGGTGTGCGGGATTATGTGCAGCCTTCCATTCAGTATGGCGGACATTGGGGGAAGTGGGATGGGTTCATCACGGCGGATGCCATCCATAACCGGGTGGGTATCGAGAATACAACGCCTAGTTATGATGCCATCCATGACCTATCCAATCAGTATCATGTGTTGGGGCATCTGCGGTATACGCTCCGGCCGGAGACACGTTTCAGCCTGACAGCGGGCCTTTCTAATGCGTGGTATCAGCTGCCTAATAATCCCGGCCAGCAGCATCAGTTTGCCACGCCGCTTTTTAAGGCGGATAACCGGCCCGTGCAGGAAGATGCGCCCGACAGTGCCCATCTGGATGAACATCAGCAGCAGATCACGGACTTTGCCATCCTCTCTTGGCAAGAGGATCATGAAAAGGTCAGTGCCCAGACATCGGCCATTTTACGTTATAGCTCTATGCGCTATTCGCCCGATTGGCTAGGCGATCTCGTTTATAATGGTATTGCCCAGCAGGCAGCCAGGTCGGTTTTTTCCAGCGGTGTGCAGAGTGATGTGACGTGGCGTGTCAGTCGGGCGCATACTGTGCGGGGTGGTGTGCAGGCCTATAGCGAGCGGGCTGTGAGCAAGAGCAATTCACAGGTCTATCCGGTGGATGAGGAAGGGAATATCAACCTTCATCCCATGACAGTGCATGATTCATCCGGCAAAACAGGGGCGTTATACGGGGCCTATCTTCAGGATGAATGGCATCTGACCCGGTCTTTGGTCCTTAATGGTGGGGTACGGTTTGATGGTGTGGAGGAATACGTTCATGCGCATCAGCTCAGCCCCCGTGTGTCGCTGGTCTGGACACCATGGCATGGCGGGCGGTTCCATGTCGGGTATGCACGGTATCTGACCCCCCCGCCTTTCGAGACGGTCGGTACAACATCGTTGAATCGTTTTGCAGGCACATCCGCTGCCCCAGCCAATTATCAGAATGACCGTGTGAAAGCAGAGCGGGACAATTATTATGATATTGGTTTCATGCAGCAGATCACCCGGAACTGGCATGTCGGGTTGGATGCCTATTGGAAGCAGGCAAAGAACCTGATTGACGAAGGGCAGTTCGGGGCTCCTGTTATTCTGACAGCCTATAACTATCGCCGGGGCCATGTCCGTGGTGTGGAGTTGACGACCGATTACAGCACAGGGCCGTTGACCCTTTATGGTAATCTGGCTGTTTCAAAAGCTATGGGGAAAGATATTAATTCGGCGCAGTGGAATTTTGATACGGATGACCTCCACTATATGCGGAATCATTGGGTGCATCTGGATCATGATCAGCTGATAACGGCGTCGGCTGGCGGGTCCTATGCGTTCTTCTACAGAACACACCATCCACTTCAGCTATCTGGCACCATGGTTTATGGCAGTGGCCTGCGTAAGGATAAGCAAATGGGGGATGAGACTATCCCCAATGGGACACATGTGCCGCAATATGTCACCTTCAATCTAGGACTGGTACAGACTTTGAAGCATGAGGCATGGTTGGGCGGGCACACTATGCAGCTGCGGCTTGATGTCCTCAACCTGTTTGACCGGCGTTATATGTTGCGTGATGGCAGCGGCATTGGTGTCGGAGCTCCACAATATGGCCTACGGCGCAGCGTGATGGGCGGTGTGTCCCTGTCTCTGTGATGATGGAGCATCATCACAGGGCTGTCATCCTGTAGAGATGTGGTTGATCGGTTTCTTTTTGGTGGGTTAACCCTTACCCTTGGGTAGCGCAGTAGCGATAATGTATCAGGGACAGGGAACACATGAGGAAGATACTTTTTACATCGGGCATTGTGCTTGCCTTCATGGGCTATGCGTTCTTTTCCATTAGTGATGCCTGTTCCAAGGGGCTGGCCGGGCGGCTGGACCCCTTTGAGGTCGCCTTCTTCGGGGGGGTGTTCGGGCTGCTGATCGTCCCGCTGTTGAAGCGGCCAAATGAGTCTTACAAAATACTCGTGCTTTCCAGCCATCCATGGCTTTGGCTCGTGCGGGCCGCAGCGGTGTTCGTCGCCACAGCGGGGAGTGTGGAAGCTTTCATGCTTCTACCCATGCCAGAAGCCCTCTCCCTGATGTTTTTGATGCCGTTCTTTGTCACCATCGTTTCCGTGCTGTTCCTCAAGGAACAAGTGACGGGTTGGGCATGGCTGTCCGTTCTGATGGGATTTGCCGGTGTGATGATCGTGCTGCGCCCCGGTGTGAAGGCCCTTCAGTTTGGGCATCTCTGTGCCATTGTGGTGGCTATGGCCTCTGCTGTGAGCGTGATCGCCTACCGGTTTGCAGGCAAGGAAACATCCCGCCTGACGCTGTACGGCTCCAGCCTGTTCGGGCCGCTGGTGGGTGACGGTATCCTGATGGTGCAGCATTTTGTCATGCCGCATGGTGCAGGCGAGTGGTTTTTGCTGTTCGGGTATGGGTTTCTGGCAGCGGCGGGGCAACTTCTGCTCATGCTGGCAGCGTCTATTGCCCCGGCAAACCGTGTGGCCCTGCCGCAATATAGCCAGATGGTTTGGATTGTAGCCTTCAGCTACTTCATCTTTAACCAGCCCGTGGATATGTGGGATGGCATTGGGATTGCAGTTGTCACCCTCTCCGGGATGTTGAACTGGCTGCGGCAGAAGATCCGCTTCGAGAAGATGCTGCATCGTGGCTGGTGGTGGCGGCGCAAGCCTACACCGGAGGTTATTGCGGCGACCCCAGCCGCTGTTATCACCCCTCCGCTTGAGGAAAAGCCCCACGAGTGAGGGGGAGGGGGCTGTTAAAGGCCCCCATTGGCTTGATTACTCGTGGAAGGTATCCAGATCGCCGAAGCGGGTGAATTCGCCTTCAAAGTAGAGATGAATGGTGCCTGTTGGCCCGTGACGTTGTTTCTCCAGAATTAGCTCGGCCTTATTATGGACGAGCGACATTTTCCGCTGCCATTCTTCAAGGGCGATCTGGTATTTGTCCGCACCTGGGAAGGAGGCTTCCTTAGGTTTGCGCTGTTGCAGGTAATATTCGTCACGATAGACGAACATAACGGCGTCGGCGTCCTGCTCAATGGAGCCGGATTCACGAAGGTCGGAGAGCATCGGGCGTTTATCGTCACGGGACTCGACCTGACGGGAGAGCTGGGAAAGTGCAATGACAGGCACATCCAGCTCCTTAGCGATGGCCTTGAGCCCCTGTGTGATCATTGAGATTTCCTGCACACGGCTGTCCGGTCTGGTACCAACGGCGGGGCGCATGAGCTGGAGATAGTCCACCACCACAAGGCTCAGCCCATGTGTGCGAGCCAGCCGACGGCAGCGTGTCCGCATGGCGGAGAGGGAGATGGCTGGTGTGTCGTCAATATGCAGGGGCAGGCGTTGCAGCTCCGTGGCAACACGGACGAACCGGTCGAACTCCTTCGGTCCGATATCACCCCGGCGGATGCGTTCGCCGGAGACTTCGGCCTGTTCGGAGAGAATACGGGTGGCAAGCTGCTCGGCGGACATTTCTAGCGAGAAGATGGCCACGCTGCCACGGGGTGGCTCACCTTTTTCTTCTGCCTCCCGCAAGAGGGACTGCGCTGCGGAGAAGGCGATTTTCGTAGCAAGGGCGGTCTTCCCCATGGCAGGACGGCCAGCGAGGATCAGCAGGTCGGACGGGTGCAGGCCACCGGTTTTCTTGTCGAAATCCCGCAGGCCAGAGGTCAGCCCGACAATGTCGCCCGTATGCTGGTAGGCCTGGTCGGCAATGTCGAGAGCCTTCTTCAGGGCATGGAAAAATACGAGAAAGCCGCCTTCCTGTCCCTTGTCCGTTGCCAGGTTGAAGAGGGCTTCTTCCGAAGCGGAAATCTGTTCCGGTCCGTCCAGATCGGGTCGGGCACCGTGAGCGTTATTGACGATGTCCGTGCCGATGCCGATCAGCTGGCGGCGGACCCAGCAGTCATGGATGACCTTGCCATAATCACGGGCATTGACAATGCCCACCATGGCATTGAGCAGCTTGGCCACATACTCGGCTCCTCCGGCGGCGGCCAGTATGGGGCTGGCCTCGAAGTCACCCTGCATTGTGATGATATCGACACTGCCCTTACCGCCGCTGCGTTCGATGCGTCTGGTGATCATCTCATAGAGGTGAGCGTTGACGGCATCGGCAAAATGGGAGGGGTGCAGGAAGTCCGAGACGCTCTCATAAGCCTTGTTGTTGGTCAGGATGGCCCCAAGCAGTGCCTGCTCTGCCCGAAGGTTGGCAGGCGGAACACGCTGGAGCAGTTCCTGCAGGTTCCCGCTATTATCTGTCGTGGGGGCGGGCTGGGGGGTAGGTGTCTGGTCGCTCATGCTGGTCTGTTTCGCTCCATTATGGGGGTGGGCGGTCCGCACCGGGGCAGAGTGTAGAGAGGGACCGGGTGGGTATGTTGGCCTGATCAGTGAGGGGAGGCGCCATCTAGCGCTAAGGCGCAGCCTGCCAGATAGAGGCTACCGCAGATCAGAATTCGTGCCGGTTTGGGGGTGGCTCCGGCCTCATCACGCAAGCGTTTTATGGCTGTGCGAATGTCCGGCCCGGGTTGGGCTGTTCCACCGGCTGTTTTGGCGGCTTCTAGAATGGTTTGAACCGGCATGGCCAGATGCTGCCCCTCTTCGGCTACGGCCTGTATGGTGGTGGCATAGGGGATCAGCGGGCGAAGGAAGCCTTGCACGTCCTTGCTGTCCTTCAGCCCGACAATGAGGTGCAGGGGCTGATCCTGCCACGTTTTGAGAACATCGGCCAGAACAGTGCCTGCACCGGGATTATGACCACCATCAAGCAGCAGCTCCCAGTTGGCGGGGATATCCTGGGTAAGAATGCCATGTAGTGTTTGGAGGCGTGCGGGCCAGTGTGTTTTGGCAATACCGGCAAAAGCACTGTCTGGAAGGCTAAGCCCGGCGTGGCGCAGGGCTGCCACAGCGAGGGCGGAGTTCTGTGCCTGATGGGGACCATGCAGGGACGGGGCGGGCAGGGTTAGGCTTCCAGCCTCGTCCTGATAGAGTAGCCCATTACCTTGTGGGGTAATGGTAAATTCATGGCCGAGCCTATGGAGAGGTGCGGCATGGGTGTTGGCAACCTCCGTGATCGCCACCATGACGTCGGCAGGCTGGGGGGCTACAAAAACCGGCACGTTCTGTTTGATGATGCCTGCTTTTTCCCGTGCGATGCCTGCTAGATCATCCCCCAGAAAGCCTTGATGATCCAGACTAATAGAGGTGATGATGCAGGCCCGTGCGGTGGGAATCACATTGGTGGCATCAAACCGCCCGCCAAGCCCGACCTCCAGAATCAGCAGGTCAGCCGGGATGCGGGAAAAGAGGAGGAAGCCCGCTGCTGTCAGGACCTCAAAAACGGTGATGGGAGCCCCATCATTGACCCGTTCAATCTCTTCCAAAGTGGCGACAAACTGGTCCTCGCTAACAAGTTGCCCTGCGAGGCGGAAGCGTTCTGTTACATCCAGAAGATGCGGGCTAGTCATGACATGGACTCTGAGCCCCGCGGCTTCGCCGATGGCCCGCAGGTTGGCGCAGGTGCTGCCTTTGCCGTTGGTTCCTGCCACATGAATGGTGGGGGGCAGGGCTCGCTCAGGGTGACCTAGGCGGGCAAGCAGGATTTCCAGCCTGTCCAGAGAAAGGTCGATCAGTTTGGGGTGCAGCTCTTGCAGGCGGCGCACTATCGCCCCCGTCCGCCCGTGGAATTCACTTTGCGGGGCGCTAGTATGCTGGCCTGTTGCCATGATTATAAATCCGGTTGTCTCGAAGGGAGCGGCAAAAAGAAGGAGGTCGCCTACCCTGCCCCGTTAGGTGGGTAGGGCAGGATAGGGTGGGCCTCTTAGGATGTGTGGCTGGGTGCTGGCCCGGCATTCGCACTTGTGGCGGCGGCGGGAGACAGCATTCCAACTAGACGGCCCAGAAGAGCGGGAAGCTCGTTACGGCTGGCGATGATATCCACCATACCGTGCTCTTTCAGATACTCAGAACGCTGGAAGCCCTCTGGCAGTTCCTCACGCACGGTATCACGGATGACACGGGGGCCAGCGAAGGCGATCAGTGCATTGGGTTCGGCGATATGGATGTCGCCTAGCATGGCGAAGGAGGCAGAGACGCCGCCCGTGGTCGGGTTGGTGAAAACCACCAGATAGGGCAAGCCTGCGTCCCGCAGCATTTCCACGCCGATGGTCGTGCGGGGCATCTGCATCAGGCTGACAACACCTTCCTGCATACGGGCACCGCCAGAAGCTGTGAAGATGACGAGGGGAGCCTTACGGCGGATAGCTTCCTGGCAGGCGGCCAAAAAGGCCTCACCCAAGGCACTGCCCATTGTCCCGGCCATGAACTCAAAAGCCATGACAGCCACAACTGTCTCCCTGCCAGCGATCGTGCCGTGGGCAACGAGCAGGGAATCATCAAGGCTGGATTTGGAACGGGCAGCCTTCAGCCGGTCCGTGTAACGTTTGGAGTCCCGGAAATGCAGCGGGTCTGTTGGGACGGTGGGCAGGTTGATGGTGGTGTATTTTCCATCATCAAAGGTCCACTGCATCCGCTCATGGGCCGAGGCACGCATATGGTGCCCACAATGGGGGCAGACCTTCTTTTTGCGGACTAGCTCCTTAGTAAGCATCATCTGCGAGCAGGATTCACAGTTGGTCCAGAGATTATCTGGCACATCCCTCTGCAGTAGGCTCCGCAATTTGGGACGGACATGTTCGGTCAGCCAGCTCATGGTGTTCTGTTCACTCTCCAGCAGTGGTGCATCATCAGGTGGTCCTATGCCTGCCGGTCCGTCATGGGGAATATGGAGCCTCCAAAAGCGGGGGCACCGTAGCACGGGAACCGGAAGGGTATCACAGGTGGGGGGGACTTTATCCGGGCTTGCCTGAAGATGCCAGCTTTCTCTTTTATCGAAGGGCGTAACCCGGCTGAGAGATCCGTTTTTAGGGCATAAATGGCGGTAAAGGGCTGTCTGTCTTCAGGGGGCGGAGGGCAATGTATGACTTCACATGGCCGATTGTGTCATGCGCTAGTAATTGGTCTGTAACAAAGGCGGAGAGGCTGGGTAGGTCTTTCGTCACGACTTTAAGGATGTAATCCGCATCGCCGCTAACGGCGTGGGCCTCCTGAATCATAGGGGTGCCGTTTATGAGAGCCTGAAAGCGTTCGAAGGCCCCGGCAGCGTGGCCCTTCATGATGATTTGGACGAAGGCCATCACGCCGAGCCCCATGGCTTGCTGGTCCAGTGTGGCACCATACCCCCGGATAACACCGGCCTTCTCTAACAGGAGTCGGCGGCGGGAGCATTGGGACGGTGAGAGGCCGACCGTCTCGCCCAGCTCCCGGTTGGTCAGACGTCCGTTGCGGTGCAGGGCAGAAAGGATTTTCCAGTCAAGATGATCCATGATGTGCGTATCCATGCGTGATCTGTGCGTAGAAAGGGGCATATTAGATCATATTTGCACACAGGCTGCATGCATGTTGCGGTATGCTTGGAAACTGAAAAAAGGATTTCGGGCAATCAGGCAGTTCCGCCTGTCCCGGAGCATATACTCTCCATATGTTTTAGGAATTTGTTTATGCGTATGCAGATTGGGGCCTATTTGGCCCGCCGCCTTGTCGAGGCAGGAATTAGCCATCTTTTCGGTGTTCCGGGGGATTTCAACCTTTCTTTTCTGGAGCAGGTGGAGGCGGATACATCCCTGACCTTCGTGGGGAACTGCAACGAGTTGAATGCTGCCTATGCCGCCGATGGCTACGCCCGTACTTCTGGCCTGTGCGGTTTGGTGACGACCTTTGGCGTGGGGGACCTCGGGGCTATCAGCGGCATTGCGGGGGCCTATGCCGAGCGTGTTCCGTTTGTGCACATCACTGGGATTCCACCACTTCATGCGGTTGAGGGACGTGCTCTGTTGCATCATACGCTGGGTGATGGCGGGTATGGTAACATCGGGCGGTGCATGGCGGAATATACGGTCGCTCAGGCCCGCCTGACGCCGGAAAATGCCGTGGAGGAAATCGACCGTGTCCTCCAGGCTTGCTGGCGGGAGCGGCGGCCTGTTCATCTTCAACTGCCTTCTGACATCACACATCTGAGCATTACCGTGCCTGATGAACCGTTTGCCTTTGCAAATGCGCAGGGTGATGCCGAACAGGTGGCACTAGCAGCCGAGCATATTGCCGCACGTTTGGCTGCTGCTCGCTCGCCGGTGATGATTCTCGATTCCGACGCTGACCGTTTTGGCGTGGCGGGGCAGATCGCTGCGCTGGCAGAACGTTGTGTGCTTCCCTGTGTGGCGGCGGCTCCGGCCAAGGCCGTGTTGGATGAGACGGCCCCCTACTATCTGGGTGGTTATGTGGGTGGGGCGAGCCGCCCGGACATCAAGGAGCTGGTCAGCCAGTCTGATTGTGTAATCGGGGTCGGTCTACGTTTTACGGAGATCAATACGGGATTCTTTACACATGAGATCCGGCCCGATTCGTTCATCAATCTTCAGGCCTATGATGTGAGCATTGCGGGGCGGTCAATTCCGGCTGCTCCTGTCGGGGCGGTATTGAAGGCCCTTTTGGCGCAGGTGAAGCCGTCTTCCCGTACGTTGCCGTCCCGTCCGGCTGTGTCTGCACCGTCTCTGCTCGGTGAAGCTGGAGACCGGTTGACCCATGCGGCTCTCTGGCCCCGTGTAGCCCGTTTCCTGAAGGAAGGGGATGTCGTGGTCGGTGAGGCTGGGACGAGTAACACGGCCCTGCTGGGCACGCCTTTCCCCAAGAACACACATTACATTTCTCAGCCGATCTGGGGGGCAATCGGGTATACGTTGCCTGCTCTGTTCGGGTCTCAGTGTGGCAGTCCAGAGCGGCGGCATTTGCTCTTCATCGGCGATGGTTCTTTCCAGCTGACAGTGCAGGAGCTGTCTACCATCCTGCGGTATGACCAGAAGCCCATCATTTTCCTGCTTAATAACAAGGGCTACACGATCGAGCGTCTGATTTTGGGGGAACGGTCCCAGTATAATGATATTGCTAACTGGCGGTATGCGGACTTGCCCCGTGCGTTTGACCGTGACGATAAGGCTCTGTCCCTCGTGGTGGAGACGGTTAGTGAGCTGGAGGACGCTTTGAAGCAGGCGGAACAGGCTGACCGGGCCGTGTTTATTGAGCTCCTTCTGCCAGAGATGGATGCTCCAGATGCTCTGAAGAAATTCGGCATGGTCGTGGCGGATTATGATTACGGTCCGCAGGGCCCACGCAATGCGAGCATGAAAAAAGGATGAAGAAGTCCATGTTCCAGTCTGTTGAACTGTCTCCAGGGGATCCCATCCTGTCACTGGTAGAGGATTTCAAGCGGGATGACCGGGTACAGAAGGTCAATCTCAGCATCGGCCTGTATTATGATGAAGCAGGCCATGTCCCGCAGCTTGCCTGCATTCGCAGGGCATATGAGAGGCTAGCCAGCCAGCAGGATAGGCCGGACCTGTACCTGCCGATGGAAGGGCTAGCCTCCTATAGGCAGGCCGTCCAGCATCTGCTTTTTGGCCGTGGGAGTGAGCCGGTGCAGACCGGCCGCATCGCCACGGTGCAGACTCTTGGTGGGTCCGGGGCGTTGAAGGTCGGTGCCGACTTCTTGCATCGCTATTTCCCACAAGCTGAATTGTGGGTCAGCAACCCGACATGGGAAAATCACATTTCCATTTTTGAGGGAGCTGGTTTCAAAACTCACACGTACCCTTACTTCGACCCGGAAACGGGTGGTGTGGATTTTGAGGCTATGATGGCCTGTATACGCCAGATTCCAGCAGGGCATGTCGTTTTGCTTCATCCTTGCTGCCACAATCCGACAGGGGCTGACCTGACAGATGAACAATGGGATATGCTGGTGCCTGTCCTTAAAGAGAGGAAGCTGATTCCGTTTTTGGACCTCGCCTATCAGGGGTTGGGGCGTAGTCTGGAAGAGGATGTTTATGCCGTCCGGGCGATGGTGGCGGCAGGGCTTGAGTTCTTGCTCAGTAATTCTTTCTCCAAGGTATTTTCCCTCTATGGGGATCGTATCGGGGCACTCTCGGTGGTCTGTCCGGATGAGGGCATAGCAGAACGGGTGTTGAGCCAGCTTAAGGTGACGGTACGGCGGAACTATTCTAGCCCGCCGGTCCGTGGGGCGCAGCTTGTGGATGCTGTTTTGGGTGATCAGGCTTTGTCACGTCTCTGGCAGGGTGAGGTAGCGGCCATGGGGGCCCGCATCCGGGAGATGCGGAAAAAGCTGCATGAGCAGCTTGCAGCTTGCTTGCCGGGTCAGGATTTCCGCTACCTGCTGGAACAGCGGGGCATGTTCAGCATGATGAAGCTCTCTCCTGCCCAGGTAGACCGACTGCGGGAGGAGCATGGTGTTTATGTTCTGCGGAGTGGCCGGGTCTGTATGGCAGGGCTGAATGAACGCAACCTGCCCCCTGTGGTGGAGGCATTGGCTGCTGTTCTGGCTTCAGCATGATGTGAGGGCCTGATAAAGCCGGGGGTAGGGTGTTTGTTGGCCTACCCCGGGTTTGTTTTAGGAGGCCGTGGCTGTTTCAGTCTCTACCACGGTGCGCAGTCGCCGCAACCTGAGTGTATTGCTCAGCACAAAGATGCTGGAAAGAGCCATGGCCCCCGCCGCAAAGGCGGGGGAAAGCAGGGTCCCGGTAAAGGGATAGAGGATGCCAGCGGCAATTGGGATCAGCACGATATTATAGGCGAAGGCCCAGAAGAGATTTTGCCTGATGATAGTCATGCTTGCCCGGGATAGGGCAATGGCATGAGGGACGGCCATCAGGTTTTCGCCTGTCAGAATGAGGTCTGCAGCCTCTATGGCGATGTCCGTCCCGTGGCTGATGGCCAGCCCCGTATCCGCCTGAGCCAGAGCGGGCGCATCATTGATGCCATCCCCCACAAAGGCCACAGAGCCGTGAATCTTCTGAAGATTCTGGACGGTCTGACTTTTCTCATGTGGCATCACCTGTGCGATGACATCTTCGATTCCGACTAGATGGGCGATATGGCGGGCCGTAGGCTCGATATCACCGGTAATCATGACCGTTCGGATATCTTGCGCTCTTAGGGCGGCAATGGCCTTTTGGGCGGAGGGGCGGACAGGGTCAGCAACGCCCATGAGAGCGACGATCTGCCCCTTGTGCGCCATGAAGAGAGGGGATGTGCCTTTCTGGCTTAGACCATCAACAAGCCGGTTGGCCTCTGCATTATAGAAGCCTAGTGTTTTCATGAAGGACTGGCTGCCAAGGTGGATGTCCTGTCCGTCTTCATCTTGGGCTGTAATGCCTAGTCCGGCGATGATGTGGGCATGGCTTGTTTTTGCAGCGGGTAGCTTGCGTTCTTGTGCTGCTGCGACAATGGCCCGGCTGACAGGGTGGTCAGACTGCTTCTCCACAGAGGCAGCAAGAGCCAGAAGGGTTTTTTCAGCTTGTTCGGGATCGCGGGAGGCTTCCTTATCCAGCAGATAGAATTCTGTTAGTTGAGGTTGGCCGGATGTCAGGGTTCCGGTTTTATCAAAGGCAATTAGCCGTGTGCTTTCCAGTGTTTGCAGGGCTTCCCCTTTGCGGAAAAGGATGCCCATTTCTGCCGCTGTGCCCGTACCGACCATAATGGCCGTTGGTGTGGCGAGGCCCATAGCGCAGGGGCAGGCGGCAATCAGTACGGCAATGGCATTTACGACCGCATAGCCCAGTGCGGGGGATGGCCCCAGAACCAGCCAGATGATGAATGTCAGCACGGCCAGCAGAATGATTGCCGGGACAAACCATAGCGTCACCTTGTCCACAAGGGATTGGATGGGCAGTTTGCCGCCTTGTGCCTGTGCCACCATGTCGATGATGCGGGCAAGCACGGTATCGGCCCCTGTTGCTGTGGCCTGAATGGTCAGGGTTCCTTCCTGATTGATGGTACCCCCGATGACACTATCCCCCACCTGATGGAATGAGGGCATAGGCTCCCCCGTAAGTAGGGATTCATCCAGATGGCTCTTTCCTTCCAGAATTAGGCCGTCTAGCGGCACCCGTTCGCCGGGCCGGACGAGGAGATGGTCCCCTAGCTGTATCTGGGCAATGGGGACGACATTGCATTGGCCATCTGTCAGAAGATGGGCTTTCTGCGGTTGTAGATGGGTCAGTTTTTCCAGTGCTGCGGATGTGCGGCCCTTTGCTCTGGCCTCCATCACACGGCCTAGCAGAACGAGTGTCAGAATACCCAGCACGGTATCAAAATAGAGATGCTGCGTTCCCTCTGGCAGCAGCATGGGGTAGAAAACCACAAGGCTGGAATATAAGTAAGCAGCCCCGGTCCCCAGTGCGACAAGTGAATTCATGTTCGGTGCCCGGCGGAGCAGAGCCGGGATGCCCGTTTGGTAGAATCGCCGCCCTGGCCCGAGCAGGGCAACACTGGCCAACGTCCATTGCAACAAAGGTTGAATACCAGCCGGAATAATGCCCAATCCGTGGCCCATCGTCATAAGCATGATAAGCAGCCAGAGGAGGGCAGAGGCTATCAGGTTACGCCATTGGCTTTTTGTGGCTTGTTTGATCCGCTGTTGCCGTTCTTTGGCAGCGTCCTGTAGGTTCTCATTTTCCAGCAGTGAGGCTGCAAAGCCCATGTCCTTGATGGCACTAATCAACACCTGATGTGTGGTCGTGCCTGTAATCTGCGCTGTGCCGCTGGCTAGATTGACGTTGGCCTCCCTCACGCCGATAACATCTTGCAGGGTTTTTTCTATCCGTGTGGAGCAGGAAGCGCAGCTCATTCCCTCAATACGGAGTTTGATCGGTGGTGTTGGCACGGTGTACCCGGCTTGCTCCACAGCGAGGATGAGGTCCGTGCGGGAGGCCGTGCCCGTGGCCTGTGCCATGCCGGTGGTCAGATTGACGCTGGCTGCCTCGACACCTGGAACATTGCGGAGGGCTTTTTCCACCCGTGCGGAGCAGGAGGCGCAGCTCATCCCTTCAACAGGGAATGTCTGGGAGGGTGATGAAGCAGGCATAAGAGGTCCCCTGTGTCTTGATGGATTGGGCGAATGCGCTGTGGAGCAGAGTGCAGGAAGAAGATAGCATTTGCCGGGCACGGAAGAAGAAAAAATGTTTTTGCCACGGCGTGAGGCCGACATATGCAGAAAAGATGATGCACCCATGAAAGAAATTTGCTGATTGGTAAAATAATCAGTGATATACTTACTGATAGTCAGTATTTTTCTGACGAAAACTTAATATTCAATCTGCCTGACCAGTCATTCAATGTAATGATAGGTTGTGGCGGGTTTAGGGAGGAATGACCATGGCAGACGCTATCAATATTGATGAGCTCAAGTCTAAAGCTGAGGAAGCTATCAACACCGATGAGCTCAAAGCCAAGGCTGAGCAGTATGCTAAACGCGCTCAGGAGACGTTGCAGTCTGTCAGTGGGGAGCTGAAAGAGCCGAAGAGCCGTTGCCAGTGTGTTGGTCATACACTGCTGTGGGGTGGCGTTGTTGTCGCTGCTCTGGCAGGCCTCTGCGCCATCGGCCGTTGGCTGAAGAAGTAAGCCTTTAAGGCGAGCTCTACAAAAAGATGCACTGAAAAACCCCCGGTCGGAAGGCCGGGGGTTTTTCGCTGTACCTCGCTTTTTTAGCCCTGCACGGCCTTGGCTAGGGAGTGGATTTTCTCCAGTGCTGTGGGGATGCTTCTCTCGGTAGCGTGGCCGTGTTCATCGTAGGTGGCCGCCATCTCCTTGATGATGGCGGAAGCCACCACCGCACCATCGCTGATGCGGGAGGCGATGCGGGCTTGCTCTGGCGTGCTGATGCCAAAGCCTGTCACAACGGGGAGGTCCGTTGCGGCCTTTAGGCGGGCCATGGCAGCTTTTAGCTGGTCTTCCGTAGCACTGCGTGTGCCTGTGATGCCCGTGATGCTCACATAATAGACGAAGCCGCTGGCATTTTTTAGGATTGTTTTTAGCCGGTCATCGGGTGTGGTTGGGGCTGTGAGGGTAATGATGTCCAGCCCTGCCGCCTTGGCATAAGGAGCCAGCTCCTCGGATTCCTCAGGTGGTAGGTCCACAACGATGAGCCCATCCACACCGGCGGAGCGGGCATCCTGGCAGAATCGTTCCACACCGTAACGGTCGATCGGGTTGTAATAGCCCATCAGGATGATTGGTGTGTGGTCATTCCCTTTGCGGAACTCACCGATAAGCTCCAGCGTTCCCTTTAGGGTGGCACCGGCCTTTAGGCCACGCCGGGCGGCGAGCTGGATGGTTGGACCATCGGCGGAGGGGTCGGAGAAGGGCACACCGACTTCAATGAGATCGGCCCCGGCTTCGGGCATCTGGCGTAGCAGGGCAAGGGAGGTTTCCCGGTCCGGGTCGAAGGCTTCCAGATAAGGCAGCAGGGCACCACGGCCTTCTTTTTTCAGGCGGTCGAAACAGGCTTTAATGCGGCTCATGATGGGTCTCCTTACAGTTTCACGCCCAGATGGGCCGCAACGGTGGGGACATCCTTGTCCCCCCGGCCAGACAGATTAACGATGATGGTCTGATCCTTTGTCATGGTCGGGGCCATCACGATAGCATGGGCCACGGCATGGGCACTTTCCAGTGCCGGGATGATGCCCTCCAGCTTCGTGAGGGTCTGGAAAGCCTCGAGGGCTTGATTATCCGTGGCACTGACGTAATTCACCCGGCCAATGTCCTTGAGCCATGAATGTTCTGGCCCGATGCCGGGATAATCCAGCCCCGCACTGATGGAATGGGCTTCTGTGATCTGGCCGTGTTCATCCTGAAGCAGATAGGTGCGGTTGCCATGCAGGACGCCGGGCTTGCCACGAGCAATAGAGGCCGCCGTCTTGCCGCTATCCAGTCCCAGCCCGGCTGCCTCTACGCCGTAAAGTGGGACATCGACATCATCAAGGAAGGGATGAAAAATCCCCATGGCGTTAGACCCGCCCCCAATGGCGGCGATAACGGCATCTGGCAGGCGTCCTGTCTGTTCTTGTATCTGCTCACGGGCCTCCGTCCCGATGACGGACTGGAAGTCCCTCACCATGGTCGGATAGGGATGTGGCCCCGCTACTGTACCGACAAGGAAATAGGTGTTCTCCACATTGGCTACCCAGTCCCGCATGGCCTCATTCATGGCGTCTTTCAGGGTGCCAGCCCCCGCCGTGACGGGATGGACCTTAGCCCCCAGCAGGTGCATGCGGAAGACATTTGGCTTCTGCCGTTCCACATCGGTGGCACCCATGTAGATTTCACAGTCCAGCCCGAAGAGGGCGCAGACAGTAGCAGTGGCGACACCGTGCTGCCCTGCCCCGGTCTCGGCGACGATGCGGGTTTTGCCCATGCGGCGAGCCAGCAGAATCTGGCCCATCACGTTGTTTAGCTTGTGGGAGCCTGTATGATTCAGTTCCTCCCGCTTGAGGTAAATCTGCGCCCCGCCGAGCGTTTCACTCAGCCGCTTAGCGTGCCAGAGCGGGCTAGGGCGGCCCACATAATGGCGGAGGTAATAATCTAACTCCTCCTGAAACTGCGGGTCAGTTTTGGCGTGGTTATAGGATTGTTCCAGCTCCAGCATCAGGGGCATGAGGGTCTCGGCCACGAAGCGCCCCCCGTGAATCCCAAAATGTCCCCGTTCATCCGGCCCGGTGCGGAGAGAATTGAGCTGGCTGGTGATGGATGTATCTGCTGGCATGATGTGTGTCTTTACGTCTTGAATGAAGGATCAGTCGATGGTTGTGGGTGTCGCCTCCAGCCCCAGAGCCTGCCGGACGAGTGCGTCTTGTTCGGCCTGATGGATGCTGGGTAGACCGGTCGCCGGGGAGGCAGAGGCTTTGCGTCCGGCATAATGTGGGCGGGCGCAGGCGTGCCCAGCCTCGCGCAGGCAGGCCTCAATGCGGCGATCCACAAATTGCCATGCCCCGCCATTTTCTGGCTCTTCTTGGCACCAGATGATTTCTTCTGCCTGCGGGTGGTGGCCCAGCTCTTCGGCAAGAGCGTGATGAGGGAAGGGGTAGAGTTGCTCCAGCCGGATGATGGCGCAGTGTTTCAGCCCGGCTTCCTCCCGCTGCTGGAGGAGGTCGTAATAGACCTTGCCACTGCACAGTACGACCCGCTTTGCCCCACCACCGCAAGTGGCATCAGCAATGACGGGTACGAAGCGTGTCTGTGGCCCCATCTCGCCAAGCAGGGACACAGCCTGCTTATGCCGCAGGAGTGATTTGGGGCTGAAGACGACCAGCGGTTTGCGGCAGCGGCGGGCGATCTGCCGCCGGAGCAGATGGAAGAAACTCGCCGGGCTGGAAGGCATACAAACCCGCATGTTGTTCTCGGCACAGAGCTGGAGGAAGCGTTCCGGCCGTGCAGAGGAATGTTCTGGCCCGGCTCCTTCATAGCCGTGGGGCAGGAGCAGGGTTAGGCCGGATGTCCGTAGCCATTTTGTTTCCCCAGCGGCGAGGAACTGGTCAATGATGATCTGCGCTCCATTGGCGAAGTCACCGAACTGCCCTTCCCACAGCACCAGCGCATCCGGATTGCCCAGCGAGTAGCCATATTCAAACCCCATCACGCCATATTCGGAGAGGGGGGAGTTCCATACATTCACAGGGGCCTGTCGGGGGGCGATATGGGCCAACGGTGTATAATGATGGCCCGTATGCTGGTCTGTCAGCACGGCATGACGCTGGCTGAAAGTACCCCGGCCACAATCCTGCCCGGAGAGGCGGATGGCGTGGCCATCAAGGGCCAATGTGCCAAAGGCGAGAGCCTCTGCCGTGGCCCAGTCCACAGGGCCACCAGCGGCTAACGTGGCCTGCTTGGCCTTGAGCAGCCGTGCCAGACGGGGATGAACAGAGAAATCCGCTGGAATGGCCGTCATGGCTTCGCCAACCTGTTGGAGCCGGGGGAGGGGCACGCCCGTCATAGGTTGGATGCGCTCTGGTGTATCCAGCAGGCGGGTGGGGTCCTGCGGGCTGTAATCCAGCCAATCGGTCGGGTCGGGCTGGTAGGTGTTGGCGTCTTCAAAAGCGCGGTGCAGTTGGGATTGTACATCATCCCAGAGCGCATCCACTTCAGCAGGGTGGATGTCTGTCTCGGCCAGAATTTTCTTTGCGTAGAGGGTCCGTAATGTCGGATGCTGGCTGATGGTTTGCACCATCGCAGGCTGTGTGAAAGCGGGATCATCCGTCTCATTATGGCCGTGGCGGCGGTAGCTGATGATATCTACTACGATGTCGCTGGCGAAGGTCTTCCGCCATTCATGGGCGAGGGCGGCACAGCGGGCTACGGCTTCCGGGTTGTCGCCATTTACATGCAGGACGGGGGCCTGCACTGTTTTGGCGACATCGGTGTTCCAGATGCCGGAATGAGCGGCGTCCGGGCTGGTGGTGAAACCGACCTGATTATTGATGATGAGATGGATTGTCCCACCTGTGCGGTAGCCTTCCAGTTTGGATAGCTGGAGCGTTTCATACACTACGCCCTGCCCAGCAAAGGCGGCATCACCATGCACGAGAATCCCTAGATGCTTCTGGCGTTCCTCGTCCTTATTTTTGTCCTGATCAGCCCGGACACGGCCCAGCACGACCGGGTCTACAGCCTCCAGATGGGAGGGGTTGGGCAGGAGGGAGATGCGGATTTCGTGGCGGCCCTGACGGATAGTTGTCGTGGTGCCGAGATGATATTTCACATCGCCAGATACCCGGATTCCTTCCGGGTAGAAGGCCTTGCCTGCAAATTCGCTGAAGATGGCCGCATAAGGCTTGCGCAGGATGTTGGCCATGACATTCAGCCGCCCCCGATGAGGCATACCGAGCGAGACGGATTGCACGCCATCTCGTGCCGCTTCATTCAGCAGGGCTTGAAGGGCGACAATCAGGCTCTCCCCACCTTCCAGTCCGAAACGGCGCATACCGGTGAAGCGTTGCTGGCAGAAGGTCTCGAAGCCTTCTGCATGGGTTAACAGGCTGAGGATGCGCTCCTGCGAGAGGGGGAGTGCTGTTGCTGGTTTTTCCTCCAGCCGGTCGATCCACCATTGCCGCTGTTGGCTGTCCTGAAGATGCATGAACTCGGCCCCGATCGGCCCGCAATAAGTGCGCTTCAGGCGGGCCAGAAGGGCAGGGTCTGTCCGGCTGTCGGGGGTGAGGGCATCAATCTGGTGGGTAGGGCGCAGGCCCAGAGGGTCCAGTTCTGCCTGAAGATGACCACAGAGGCGGAAGGCTTCCTTCAGCCGTTCATCCCGTAGGCTTGCTTCTGAAGCGGATGTGTGTGTGCCTGTTTCAGCTTCCGCGGGGTCGCCCATGGTGGTGAATAGTGCATCATATTCGGGATGGACGGCGGCAGGGTCTTCCAGCCACTGGGTGTATAGCTCACCGAGATAGGCAATATTCTCGCCGTTGATCGCATTCTGATGGTGCGGTGAGCCCGTCATGCTGGCCTCTTTCCTTTTTGCCTCGTTGGGGCCGTATTTTTAACCGATCATGGCGTGAAGGCAAAATCTTCCCTCATTATGTCAGCCGACAATACTGGGATGGCTTGCTTGCCCTGCCGGGGGGCGGTAGCGTGGTAGCCGTTATGAGTGCGATTTCTCCCAATTATGAAGCCGTAAGGCAAGCCACGGTCAGTCAGGCACCATGCCCTCACATTGTAGTGCCGGATTTTCTTGCGGGGCCGCCCCTTGCCCGGGCGGTTTCTCTACTGCCGGAGATACGGGCAGGCGGGTCTTTCCCTCTCGGTGCTTTGAAGCTGCATCCAGAGCTAAAAGCCATGATGGAGGAATTCGCCGGACCGCAGCTGAAAGAGATCGTTTCGGAAAAATTTGGGCTGGATGTACGTTCTGCTCCTAGCATGGTGACTATGCGGGGCCAGACACGGGCAAAAGATGGGCGGATACATAGGGACAGTGCCTCCAAGCGTGTGACTATCCTGCTTTATCTGAATGATCCGGCAAAGGATTGGGGCCATAAGGGAGGCTGCCTGCGTTTTCTTAATGGGCCGGATGATGTGGAGGACTATGCCAGCGAGATTCCACCTATAGGGGGGACCTTGGTCATTTTCCCGAACGGGCCGGATACATGGCATGGGCATCGCCCTTATGTGGGGCCACGTTATACGGTCCAGCTCAATTACATGGCGCAGGATGTTCGTGCACGCCGTGAGTTGCAACGCCATCGTTTTTCCGCCTTTTTCAAGCGGTTGCCCTTCATCGGGTAGAGACAATCCTTATAATGAGGCCCGGATGGGTTTCTGAATGAAACAGGGCGAGGCTGGGCCCCGCCTGAGGGAGAATGAGAGAATGGGTTACAGGGTTGCCGTTGTTGGTGCGACAGGGGCTGTCGGGCGTGAAATTCTGAAGACGCTGGCAGAACGTCAGTTCCCAGTGGATGAAATCGTGGCGTTGGCGTCTGCCCGGTCTGCCGGCCGTGAGGTGTCCTTCGGGGATAAGAAGGTTCTGAAGGTTCAGAATCTGGAGACGTTCGATTTCACAGGCTGGGATATTGCGCTGTTCTCTCCCGGTGGGGCTGTGTCTGCCAAATATGCGCCTAAGGCTGCGGCAGCGAAGTGTCTGGTCGTGGATAATACGTCTCATTTCCGCATGGAGCCGGGTGTGCCGCTCGTGGTGCCGGAGGTTAATGCCGCTGCCCTGAAGAAGGCCCGTAAAGGCATCATCGCTAATCCCAACTGCTCTACAGCCCAAATGATGGTGGCTCTGAAGCCGCTGCATGATCTGTTCCGCATTAAGCGTGTGGTGGTGTCCACTTATCAGGCCGTGTCTGGTGCTGGGAAGTCTGGCATGGATGAATTGTTCAGCCAGACGAAGGGCAGCTTCGTGAATGATGCGCCGACCGTTGCCCAGTTCACCAAGCAGATTGCTTTTAACCTGATTCCGCATATCGACCGTTTCATGGAAGATGGCTCCACCAAGGAAGAATGGAAGATGGCGGTCGAGACTCGTAAAATTCTGGACCCGGACATCAAGGTGCTGGCTACCTGTGTGCGTGTGCCGGTTTTCATCGGTCATTCCGAAGCTATCAGCATTGAGTGTGAGAAGCCGGTTGATCTGGAGAAAGCCCGTGCTGCTTTGCGTAAGGCACCGGGTGTTATCCTGCGTGATGAGCGGGAAGATGGTGGTTATGTCACGCCGATTGAGTGTGTGGGTGAGGATGACACTTATGTGTCCCGTCTGCGTATCGACCCGACTGTGGAGAACGGTTTGGCCTTCTGGTGCGTGTCGGACAACCTTCGCAAGGGTGCGGCACTGAATGCCGTGCAGATTGCCGAGAGCCTCGATGAGCAGCATTTGATCGGCAAGGAGTCGCCGCTCTGGCAGCCGGTGCCCCGCCCGGAAGAGCCGGCATAAGAGACGTTACGGTTTGTAAAGGTTCCGCCTTCTGTGCGGAGCCTTTACATAAGTTATGCTTGTAAAAGAGTGTAAGTGAAACCCTCTTCCCAAAAGGTGGTGCTGTCTCCATAGTGGAGGAGCTATGTCTTATTTCACTTACACGCCTCCTCGCACGCCCGTTCCCTCTGGGGGGCGGGTTGGTGTTTTGCTCGTTAATCTTGGTACACCAGATGATACGGGCTATTTTTCCGTTCGCCGTTATCTGAGGGAATTCCTTTCAGATCGCCGGGTGATTGAAGCACATCCGCTTATTTGGCAGCCAATCCTCAACACGCTGGTGTTGGCCCGCAGACCTTTTGCCAGTGGGGCGAATTATGCCCGCATTTGGGACAAGGAAGAGAATGCGTCTCCTCTGCGTGTCTTCACCCGTAAGCAGGCGGAAGGCTTGGCAGAGCGTTTAGCACCGGATGGAATCCCGGTGGCCTGGGGGATGCGCTATGGCCAGCCCTCCGTAAAGCAGGCTTTAACGGAGCTGATGGATCAGGGGTGTGATCGTATCGTCAGCATTCCGCTCTATCCGCAATATTCAGCGACGACGACCGCCACAGCCAATGACCAGCTCTTCCGTGCGCTGATGCGCCTGCGGCGGCAGCCTTCGGTGCTGACAGTTCCTTCCTTCCCTGATCACCCACAGTTTATTGAGGCCCTAGCGGCTTCTGTGCGCCGGGTTTATGACACGCTATCCTTTACACCGCAGCGTCTTGTAGCGTCCTATCACGGCTTGCCGAAGGAGTTTGTGGAGAAAGGTGATTCCTATCGGGATGAGTGTGTCCGTACGACCAAGGCACTGGCCACGGCATTGGGTATGAGCGAGGAAGAGGTTCCTCTGACCTTTCAATCCCGCTTTGGCCCGATGGAATGGTTGCAGCCTTATACGGCCCCCTATATCTCGGCTCTGCCGAAGCAGGGAATCACGAAGATTGCCGTTATCATGCCCGGTTTCATGGCGGACTGCATCGAAACGCTGGATGAGATCGGCCGTGAAGTTCGGGAAGAGTTTATGGAGGCTGGTGGTGAGGAGTTCGCCTTCATTCCGTGCTTGAATGATGCACCGGAGGCCGTCACCCTTTTGGAAGCATTGTCTCGGCAGGCGATGAAGGGGTTTCAGTTCTGATAAACGCTGGAATCTGGCGTAATAATAAAAAACCCGGCCAGAGATGGCCGGGTTTTTCATGTAGGCAGGCTCAAGTGTTAGTGAGCTGCTGGGGCATCGCTGTTGGGGTGCTCAGCATCATACCACTGAGCCTTCTGGTTAAGAGCAGCAGCGGAATGGTTGTTCTGCCACCAGCCGGAACCAGTCTGCTTGCTGTCGACAGGGTGTTCCTTATCCCACTGAGCTGCTTTCTCAGCGATGCTTTTGCGGTATTTGTGACGCTGATACATACCAACGGCACAACCGCCAACGGCACCCATCACGCTATGCTTATTGGCCACATGGCCAGCAACGGCACCAGCAGCACCATACTTCAAGCAACCGCCTGGTTCTGCCATGGCCGGAGCAACAGAGCCAGCCAGCACGGCAGCAGCAATGAGGGAGTAGATCTTGCGGGTCATGTTATGATCCTTGCAGAAAAATATAACCGGTTTTTTTCCATAAAAGAGGAGGTCGGTATTCCACTCTATCATGGAAAAAGCACGCCCCCTTATTGCCTATAAAGGAGGGGGCGTCCATCGCCCTTACGATATGGTGAATAGACGAAAGACAGAACACCCGTGGGGTATAATTTTTACTTTAAGAATATGATCACATCATTTGCATAGAGGAGCGCACTGCGCGAAAGGCTAGCACAGGTTACGCCTACCTTACATACAGCTTAACAGATGAACTTGTCTGGGGGAAAATAATGGTCGGAGTGAGAGGATTCGAACCTCCGGCCCCTGCGTCCCGAACACAGTGCTCTACCAGGCTGAGCTACACTCCGACTTTGTGGGGCTATTCCTACCCTTCCTCAGGTAAAGGTGCAAGGGGTAAACGGGTTGTTTTTATAGAAAAAATGAAGCCTTCTTTACAGGTTCGCTGCATTTCATACAGAAAACCCGCCCCTGGGAAGGTAGGGGCGGGTTTTTGAAGAGGTGGAATAAGCAGGAAAGCCCTTCCTGTTCCTTGATTTTTTAGAGGGCTTTGGCCAGAGCGGGGAGAAGCTCGAAGAGATCGCCCACCATGCCATAATCGGCCACTTTGAAGATTGGTGCTTCTGGGTCGATGTTGATGGCTACGATCACACGGCTATCCTTCATCCCGGCGAGATGCTGGATAGCACCGGAAAGGCCGGTAGCGATGTAAAGCTCAGGCGCCACAACTTTGCCGGTCTGCCCAACTTGCATCTCATTTGGTGCGAAGCCGGAATCGACAGCCGCACGGGAGGCCCCGATGGCAGCACCCAGCTTGTCAGCAATGGGCTCCAGCAGGGTATGGAAGTTGCTGGCATCCTTCAGGCCTTTACCACCAGAAATGACTACGCGGGCCACTTCGAGCTCAGGACGGTCTGACTGGCTCTGCTCCAGCTTTACGAAGTTGCTTTTCCCATCATCGGCGGGGGCATCAAGAACTTCGATTGAGGCACTGCCGCCATCTTCGTTCACGGGGTCGAAGCTGGAGGAGCGGATGGTCATGATCTTGACGCTGTCGCTGGACTGTACAGTAGCCAGCGCATTGCCTGCATAGATGGGCCGCACGAAGGTGGCATCATCCTGAATGGCCACAACATCGGAGATCGGCTGCGCATCGAGCAGACCGGCTAAACGGGGTAGGATGTTCTTGCCGGTGGATGATGTTGCAGACAGGATATGGCTGTAGGAGCTGGCAAGACCAGCCAGTAGAGCAGCAGCAGGTTCAGCCAGAGCGTGCTTTAGGGCGGGCACGTGCAGTACCTTGCGGATGCCGGGCAGCTTGCTGGCTGCCTCTGCACCGGTTTCCCCCAGAAGCAGGGCATCGACATCGCCAAAGCGGGAAGCCGCTGCAATGGCGGACCGGGAGGCCTGACGGATTACGCCGTTTTCGGCTTCAATCAGAACAAGTGCGGTCATCAGATCACCTTCGCTTCCGTCTTGAGCTTTTCGACCAGCTCTTCCACTGTTTCGACAATGACACCGGCCTTGCGTTCCGGTGGCTCAGCCACGCTGATGATTTTCAGATGTGGGGTCAGATCCACACCGAGGGAGTCGGCTGCGATCGTCTCCAGCGGCTTCTTGCGGGCCTTCATAATGTTGGGCAGGGACGCATAGCGTGGTTCGTTCAGGCGCAGGTCTGCCGTGATGACAGCCGGGAGGGTGAGGGCAACGGTCTCCGTCCCTCCATCAACCTCACGGGCGACACTGACCTTACCGTCCGTAATCTCCACCTTGCTGGCGAAGGTTCCCTGCGGCCAACCCAGACGAGCGGCTAGCATCTGGCCGGTGGCGTTCATGTCATCATCAATGGCCTGTTTGCCCATGGAGATAAGGCCTGGCTGCTCTTTCTCCACCACAGCCTTGAGAAGGCTGGAGACGACACGGGGTTCGATCTCGGCCTCGGTCTGGACGAGGATGGCTCGATCGGCCCCCATGGCCATGGCCGTACGCAGAACATCCTGAGCTACTTGCGGGCCGATGGAAACAGCAATCACTTCGTCCGCCTGACCTTTTTCACGGAGGCGCAGGGCTTCTTCCAGAGCAATTTCGTCGAACGGATTCATGGACATTTTCACGCCCTGCGTTTCGACACCACTACCATCAGCCGCAACACGCGGCTTGATGTTGTAATCAACAACCCGTTTGACGGGGACAAGAACCTTCATGGTCATCCTTCGTTGCTGTCGCAGCTCAACGTAAAACTGTAGTCAGACTATCCGCTTTTCTTTCAAAAGTCACATCCCGGAAGGATAGTTGGGCCCGCTACTGCCTTCTGGCGTACACCAGTTGATGTTCTGTGTAGGGTCTTTAATGTCGCAACTCTTGCAATGCACGCAGTTCTGGGCGTTGATGACCAGTTCTTCCGTTTCGCTGGTTTCATAGACACCCGCAGGGCAGTAGCGGCTCTCCGGTGCGGCAAAGCGGGCGAGGTTGGTGGCCTTCCACGTGGCCATGTCCTGCACTTGCAGATGCACGGGCTGGTCTTCATCATGGCTGAGATTGCTGAGGAAGACGGACTCGGCCCGGTTGAATGTCAGTTTGCCGTCAGCCTTCGGGTAGTTGATCTTCGGGGCTTGCTCGGCGGGGAGCAGGGTCTCGTTGTCGGCATGGCGGTGACGCAGTGTCCACGGGGCTTTTCCACGAAAGATCATGCTGTCGATCCCGCTGTAGAGGGCACCGCCCAGCATACCCCAGTGGGAGAACGCAGGACGGATGTTGCGTGCAGCGTGCAGTTCTTTCCAGAGCCACGAATTTTTGAGGCGTTCCATGTAGGAGGTCGCTTCACTCTGTCCGTTCTGGATGGCGTCTACCACGGCCTCGGCAGCGATAATGCCGGATTTCATGGAAGTATGGATGCCCTTGATCTTGGGCATGTTGAGGAAGCCAGCACAGTCACCCGTTAGGACCCCACCGGGGAAGACGGGGTGAGGAAGGGACTGTACGCCACCTTCGGAGATGGCCCGTGCCCCGTAAATGATACGTCGTCCGCCTTCAAAATGCTCCCGGAAAGCTGGATGTTGCTTGGTGCGCTGCATTTCCTCAAAAGGGGACAGCCACGGATTGCGGTAATCCAGAGCGGTAATGAAGCCGTATGAAACGAGATTCTTGCCGAAATGATAGAGGAAGGCCCCGCCATAGGTCTGTGTATCCAGCGGCCAGCCGAAGCTGTGCTGTACGAAGCCGGGGCGGTGCTTCTCTGCAGGGATTTCCCAGACTTCCTTGATGCCAAGGCCGAATGTTTGCGGGTCGGCATCCTTGCGGAGGTCAAAAGCTGCCATGGCCTTTTTGCTCAGGGAGCCTCGTGCACCTTCGGCCAGAATGGTTTGTTTTGCCCGCAGGATCATGCCCGGCATGTAATCCGGCTTTTCCTCGCCTTTGCGGTTCACGCCCATGTCACCGGTGATGACACCGCAGACTTTGCCACCTTCCATGAACAGGTCTGCCCCGGCGAAACCGGGGTAGATTTCCACGCCCAGAGCTTCGGCCTGCTCGCCCAGCCAGCGGCAGAAGGCTCCGAGGGAAATGACATAATTGCCCCGGTTGTCCATCTGCGGCATGAGCAGATGCAGAGCGGGAACAGGGAGAGCGGATTTTTCGGTCAGGAAGAGCAGTTTTTCATCGCTGACGGGTGTATCCAGCGGTGCCCCCCGTTCTTTCCAGTCCGGGAAGAGTTCGGCCAGTGTTGTGGGTTCCAGCACGGCACCGGAGACGATATGAGCACCAACCTCACTGCCTTTTTCCAGCAGGCAGACGGAGAGTTCCGGGTTTTCCTGGCGCAGTCGGATGGCAGCGGTAAGGCCCGCAGGGCCCCCACCCACGATGACGATATCAAAGGCCATTTCTTCCCGTTCGATGGCGGAATTATCGCTCTGTGGCTGTGTCATGGGGTACTCTCCTGCGGGTTACCTGAAACATGAAGGGGTGTACGGGGGTGAGGTATCTCACTCTTTCCGTGTGAAGGTCCAGTAAAAAGGCTGTCGCCCTTCACGGAAGGCCTTGGCCTCGTAACGGGTGGGGGACCAGCCTTCTGGTCGCTCCAGTGCGGGGGCTGGGGCCTCGAAGAGGTCCTGCTGGCCCATCACTTCTGTTACCCATTCTTGATAGACAGGATGGTCGCTGGCGACACGCCAATGGGCACCGGGTTTGAGGAGTCGAGCCATTTGCCGGATATTTTCGGGGTGGATGAAACGCCGCTTGGCATGGCGGGCTTTTGGCCATGGGTCTGGAAACATAAGATAGGCCCGGTCTAAGCAGCTATCAGGCAGGCCCTTCAGCAATTGGCGGCCATCTTCTGCCCAGAGGCGCAGATTGTCCGGCCCTAGGGCGGTGGCTTCTTCACCTTCTGGAATGATGCGGGAGAGGAGGGAGCAGACGCCGTTGTCGAACACTTCAGCGGCGATATAGCCGGTCTCGGGGTTCCGGGCGGCTTGATCGAACGCATGCTCGCCACCGCCGAAGCCGATTTCCAGAAATAGTTTGGAAACGGGCTTACCAAAGCCTTTCAGCGGCTCGGCGATATTCCGGAAATGCACACGGGGCAAGGCTTCATCTAGAAGACGCTGCTGGCGGGGGCGAAGAGGATGGCCACGCTGGCGGCCATAGAGACGTTCGGGTTGGGGTTTGATGTCGTCAGGCAATGGTCGATACACAGTCTGAAAATGGCAAAAAGCCCCGCCCTTGGCGCATGATCATGCGGGCAGGGAAGGGGCTTACAGGTGGGAGGGGGTAGAACTCCCCCCCCCCTCCACGGAGAAGGACTTAGCGGTTGAGCGCGCTCTTAAGCTGCTCGGCCAGGTCGGTGTTCTCCCATGTGAAGTTGTCCAGAGCCGGGTCCGGAATACGGCCAAAATGCCCGTAGGCGGACGTCTTGGTGTAGATCGGGCGGTTCAGGCGCAGGCGCTCACGGATGCCACGAGGGGAGAGATCGACCATCTCGTTCAGCAGGGAACCGAGGCGGACTTCATCCACATCCTTGCCGGAGCCATCCAGATCGACATAGACGGACAGCGGGCGGGATACGCCGATGGCGTAGCTGAGCTGGATGGTGCAGCGGTCTGCCAGACCAGCGGCTACCACGTTCTTGGCAAGGTAGCGTGCGGCATAAGCAGCGGAACGATCCACTTTGGTTGGGTCTTTACCGGAGAAAGCACCACCACCATGAGGAGCAGCACCACCGTAAGTGTCCACGATGATCTTACGACCTGTCAGACCGGCGTCACCATCCGGCCCGCCGATGACGAAGTTGCCAGTCGGGTTGACGTAGAATTCATGCTCTGGGCACATCCAGCCCTCTGGCAGGACCTCACGCACGGTCTCACGCACCATTTCACGGATGGTATTCTGCCGCATACCTTCGGCATGCTGGGTGGAGACAACGATGGAGGTTGCTCCAATCGGCTTGCCATCCACATAGCGCAGTGTGACCTGGCTCTTAGCATCCGGCAGCAGCCCAACGCCACGGGCATCGCCCTGCTTACGGTAGTCACGGATGCGCTCCAGAATGCTCTGAGCGTAGAAGAGGGGAGCGGGCATGAGCTCTTCGGTTTCACGTGTAGCAAAACCGAACATGATACCCTGGTCGCCTGCGCCTTCATCCTTATCGCCGGCACTGTCCACACCGACAGCAATATCGGCGGACTGGGCATGGAGGAAGGAGGTGATTTCAGCCTTCTTCCAGGAGAAGCCTTCCTGGTCGTAGCCAATGTCCTTGATGGCCTGACGGGCACGGTCAATCAGGGTGTCTTCCACGGCCTTGGGGCCACGGACCTCACCAGCGAGAATGACCCGATTGGTGGTAACCAGCGTTTCACAGGCTACACGGGCTTCTGGGTCGGCTTCAAGATAGGCGTCCAGGACGGTATCGGAGATACGGTCTGCCACCTTGTCAGGATGACCTTCGGAAACGGATTCAGACGTAAAGAGAAAATCGCCGTGATTGCGCACTCAGGGACCTCGCAGGGAATGAGTGGTGAAAAGAGGCTGCCCCTGCCCCCCGAAAGGCACAAGTGACAGGAATTAAGAGTCTTACCGCTTGGCTGAAAATACCCTCGAGGTCAAGAGCAGGTTACCAGATGGCTGGGTTGGGTGGGAGCAATGAATGGCTGAAAACATCCAGAGTTAGCATTGTTTGTAATGTGTTGTATGGGGGAAGGCTACGGATATGGAGGGTGTGTTTTTAGATGGCCGAATGTATGGGAGGGCAGGGAAGCCCTCTCCAGGAAGAAGCGGATTTTCTCAAAACTCAGCTGATTACCTATCTGGGAAACAAGCGGGCGCTTCTGGGGTTTATTGAAGCAGCCATTGTTGACGTGAAGGCAAGGCTGGGGAAGGAACGCATCGATTTTTTAGACTTGTTTTCTGGCACGGGCGTTGTGGCCCGTATGGCTAGGCGCCATGCTCGGTCTATCCATTGCAATGATCTTGAAGACTATAGTTTTGTAACGAATAGTTGTTATCAGACTAATAGGGCTGATATCAATTTTCGTGAATTAAACCATGAGATAAAGCGGGTCAGAGCGGCTATTGAAGAAGCTTTTTCTCCGGGGTTCATTGCTGCTTTATATGCTCCCCGGGATGACAATAATATCAAATATGGGGAACGGGCCTTCTATACGAGGCGCAATGCCATATTTCTGGATAGTTTCTGTCGAGCATTAACCCAGACGCCTGATCATCTGAGACCTTATATCTTGGCACCTGTCATTGCTCAGGCCTCGGTGCATACAAATACGTCCGGGGTTTTTAAGGGGTTTTACAAGAATCGGGATGGGGTAGGGCAGTTTGGCGGTAATTCACGCAATGCTCTTTCTCGGATCATGCGGAATATCGAAGTGGTTGAACCTGTTCTGAGTAATTTTAATTGTGAGCCTTTTGTCTATAAATCAGATGCAAATGACATCGTGGATGGGTTGGAAAAGGTAGACATTGCTTATTTCGACCCACCTTATAATCAGCACCCTTACGGGTCGAACTATTTCATGCTGAATCTTCTCTGTGACTATAAAGAACCACACGATATCAGTAGAGTTTCCGGCATTCCCAAATCATGGAACCGTTCTTCCTATAACAAGGAACGTTATGCAGAAAAGAGCCTGTTTGATGCCATTGAAAAGGTGAAGGCTGATTTTGTGCTTATTTCCTATAATTCGGAAGGATTCATAAAACAGGATCGTTTCATGTCGGAGCTGTCTTCACTGGGTGACGTAAGCATTATGGATAAACGGTATAATACATTCCGAGGGTGCCGTAACCTTTCTGATAGAGAAAGATATGTGACAGAAAATTTGTATCTGGTTGATAAAATGTAATATCCGTTAAACTTCGTAAGTAATTTTGCTAGCATGAACGGAATTATTAAATTATATAATTGTTCATATATAAATATTATCAAATTATTATTTATTATGCCGCATCCCTCTATGAAAAATTGAGCTTCAATTTAAGAGGAAATTGACCGTACTATTTGTTCCAGTGACAGGCGAGAGCATGATCTAGATGCGCTCGCCTGCTGTAAGATGGCTCAGGGTGTATTGAGTACATCCTGCATGCCATAAAGACCGGGTGTGCGGTGGGCATCGGCCAGCCAGAGAGCGGCCTTCAGAGCTCCACGAGCAAAGACCCGGCGATCTAGCGCCCGGTGAGAGAGAGATATCTCTTCATCAGCCGCAAAGAAGCGCAGATCATGCTCGCCTACGACCTGCCCCCCACGTAGGGAGGCAAAGCCGATGGCTCCGTCAGGTCGCTTTCCGTTTTGGTCCAGCCGTTTGACGGCTTCGAACTCATCATCCCGCCCAGCGGCAACAGCCCGCCCAATGGCTAGAGCGGTGCCAGAAGGAGCATCTAGCTTCTGGCGGTGATGGACCTCCAGAATTTCGGCGTCGTAATCTGGCAGGGCAGCACCAAGCTGACGAGCCAGAGAGAGCAGCATCGTCAGGGCTGGGGAGAAATTAGCCGCCTGTAGTACGGCGACTTGTGCGGCAGCGTCCTGCACGGCCTGCTGGGCGGTGCTGTCCAGCCCTGTTGTCCCCAATACCCATGCGCACCCTGCTTTTGCGAAGGCTTTGGCGTGGGCAGGAACAAGGCTGGCATGGCTGACATCAATGATGACATCACATGTGCCCGCTAGCTCGGCCGCATCTGTAACGATGTTGCGGGCCGGGTCGGCTGTGCGGGATAGCCCCCCGACCAGAAGAGGTCCGGCTTCCTCGGCGCAGAGATGGCCGAGGCGGCCCGTGATGCCTGCAATGCCGATACGGGGAGAGGTGCTGCTCATCTCTGGTGTCCTTTACCGATCGAGGAATTTTTTAACATGGGCAAGGAAGCCATTATGCTCCGGGCTGCCCTTGCTGTGGTCGCCACTTTCTGCCTCGAACTCCTTCAACAGTTCCCGCTGGCGTTTGGTCAGATGGCTGGGTGTTTCCACGGTGATGCGGATGTACATATCTCCCCGTGCCTTGGAGTGTAGGACGGAGAACCCCTTGCCACGCAGGCGGAAATTGTCGCCTGTCTGTGTTCCAGCAGGAATCTTGACGGTTGTCCGACCACCATCAATCAGCGGCACTTCAATTTCATCACCCAGAGCGGCTTGTGTCATGCGTAGGGGCACACGGCAGTGGATGTTGGCACCATCACGCTCAAAGAGGCTGTGACTGTCCACAGTGACTAGCACATACAGGTCACCCGGCTGGACGCCTTCACCACCGGCCTCGCCTTTGCCCGCAACACGAATACGTGTGCCATCTTCGATACCAGCCGGAACGTCGATCTTGATGGTTTCTCTAGCGGCCTCGGTACCGGTGCCGTGGCAGCTGCGGCATGGGTTGCTGACGGTCTGGCCAGCACCGTTACAGGTTGGGCAAGGGCGTTCCACCACGAAGAAGCCCTGCTGGACTCGTACAGCCCCTTGGCCATGGCAGGTCTGGCACGTTTGCTTGCTGGCATTGGGGTCGGCAGAGCCAGAGCCCTGGCAGCTTGAGCAAGCCTTGCGGGTGGCGATTTCGACTTCTTTGCTGACACCGGAGAACGCTTCTGTCAGGCTGATGTCGATCTGGACTTGCACGTCCTCGGCTTGACGCTGCTGGCGGCCACGGCGTCCACCCATATTGAACATCTGTTCGAAAATGTCGCCAAGCCCACCAGCATCGAACCCGCCAAAGCCGCCACCGAAGCCACCAGCGCCGCCACCGCCGCCCATGCCATTTTGAAAGGCATCATGGCCGAAGCGGTCATAGGCAGCCCGTTTTTGGTCGTCTTTCAGCACCTCATAGGCGGCGTTGACTTCTTTGAACTTCTGTTCAGCTTCTTCATCACCCGGGTTGCGATCGGGGTGATAGCGCATGGCCAGCTTGCGGTAGGCTTTTTTGATCTCTTCACCGCTGGCAGAGCGTGAGACACTCAGTGTCTCGTAATAATCTATCTGTGTAGCCATAATGATCCTCAGTCACGCAGGAGAGCGGACACCCGGACAAGGCGTGCGGGGTGTGACCTGCCAGTAGGCAGATATAGGGCCCTCAATGTAAAAAGGGCGCCAGTATCCCCAGAGGAGGGGGAAAACAGGCGCCAATCGCAAGAAAAAGAGCCCGGCATAGAGATGCCGGACCCCATTCCTTTTAGCGATTATTTCTTCTTCTTGTCGTCAACCTCTTCAAACTCGGCGTCGACGACATCTTCGTCAGCCTTACCACCGGCCTGATGCTCTTCACCAGCAGCGGCACCGCCACCCTGATGGACAGCCTGACCGACCTTCATGGCAACCTGTGTTAGATGCTCGCTGGCACTCTTGATGGCTTCGGCATCCTCACCACCCAGAGCTTCACGGGCCTTCTTGATGGCGTCTTCGGCTTCGGTCTTATCAGCGGCCGGAACCTTGTCACCATTCTCGGAGAGGGTCTTCTCCGTCTGATGAATCATGGCTTCGGTGTTGTTGCGCAGGTCTACCAGCTCGCGACGGGCCTTATCGGCAGAAGCGTTTTCTTCAGCTTCCTTGACCATGCGATCAATGTCCGCATCGGAGAGACCGCCATCGCTTTTGATGGAGATGTTCTGCTCCTTGCCGGTAGCCTTGTCCTTGGCGGAGACGTTCACGATACCGTTGGCATCGATGTCGAAGGTCACTTCAATCTGCGGCACGCCACGGGGAGCCGGAGCAATGCCTGTCAGGTCGAAGTTGCCGAGCAGCTTGTTGTCCGCAGCCATCTCACGCTCACCCTGGAAGACCTTGATGGTCACGGCAGGCTGGTTGTCTTCAGCTGTGGAGAAGGTCTGGCTCTTCTTGGTCGGGATCGTCGTGTTACGGTCGATCAGACGTGTGAAGACACCGCCCAGCGTCTCGATACCGAGGGAAAGCGGGGTCACGTCCAGCAGCAGCACGTCCTTCACGTCACCCTGAAGCACACCACCCTGCACGGCAGCACCGATGGCGACCACTTCATCCGGGTTCACGTTGCGGGCGGGTTCCTTGCCGAAGAACTCCTTCACGCTTTCCACAACCTTCGGCATACGGGTCTGACCACCAACAAGGATGACTTCCTTGATGTCGGCTGGTGTCAGCTCAGCATCCTTCAGGGCCTTGCGGCAAGGTTCCAGAGACCGCTTGATGAGGTCTTCCACGAGGCTTTCCAGCTTCGCACGGGTCACCTTGACGACCAGATGCTTCGGACCGGAGGCATCTGCCGTGATAAAGGGCAGGTTAACTTCTGTTTCCTTAGCGGAGGAGAGCTCAATCTTAGCCTTCTCGGCGGCTTCCTTCAGACGCTGGAGAGCCATCTTGTCCGTGCGCAGGTCCAGGCCCTGCTCACGCTTGAACTCATCAGCCAGATAGTCGATCAGCTTGTTGTCGAAATCTTCACCACCGAGGAAGGTGTCACCGTTGGTGGACTTCACTTCGATCACGCCATCGGAGATCTCGAGGATGGAGATGTCGAACGTACCACCACCAAGGTCATACACGGCCACGTTGCCGGAATCACCTTTCTCCAGCCCGTAGGCGAGTGCAGCGGCGGTCGGCTCGTTGATGATGCGCTTGACGTCCAGACCAGCAATGCGGCCGGCATCACGGGTTGCCTGACGCTGTGCATCGTTGAAGTAGGCCGGAACGGTGATGACGGCTTCGGTCACTTTCTCGCCCAGATAGGCCTCTGCCGTCTCCTTCATCTTGCCCAGCACGAAGGCAGAGATCTGGGACGGAGCGTAGTTCTCGCCACGAGCACGCACCCAAGCGTCGCCGTTATCGCCCTTCACGATTTCGTAGGGGACGGTCTTCTGGTCCTTGGCGACGGTCGGGTCGTCATAACGACGGCCGATCAGACGCTTGACGGCATAGAGCGTGTTTGTGGGGTTGGTGACGGCCTGACGCTTAGCAGCCTGACCGACCAGACGCTCACCGCTTTCTGTAAAGGCGACAACGGACGGCGTGGTACGGGCACCTTCGCTGTTCTCGATGACCTTGTTTTCGTTGCCTTCGCGGACTGCAACGCAGGAGTTGGTCGTCCCGAGGTCAATACCGATAATCTTACCCATGGATATCTGTCCCTTTTCAGCGGTTTCTCACGACCCCCTCAAGGCATCGTAGGGAAACCCTATGTGTGACGTTATCATGTTTGGGGAGCAGGGTATGCTGTGCCCCTTGTTCCCCGATTTGGGGAGAGGAACTTACGGTTTCAAGGGAATAGGGGAAAAGATTTACTAATTTTTGCCCGTACCATAGAGGAGTTTATTTTTGGTCAGGACATCCTTTTTGAGGTAAGGTCTTTCCATCATTTTGCAACCGGCTTTTTTCGTGGGAGCCCGTCTTCTGTCCTGTCTTTTTTCCCTGTTCCGGCTTCCGGCTTTTGTTTTGTTGTCTGGTAGTTTTCTGCTGCTGGGAGGGTGTCAGCCCATAGGGCCGGAGCATCTCCAGAACGACCAGCTCGCCTATTCTCGGGCGTTGGGGGAAGTGCAGAAGCGTGAGATGCTGCTAAATATTGTGCGCCTGCGTTATGGTGAGCCACCGGCCTTTTTGGACACGACGCAGGTCATTGCTGGTTATAATGTCTCTCGTAGTTTTTCGGGTGGGTATTATGGCTATCCAGCATCTGCCGTAAGCAATTATCTCTTTGGTAGCGGTACAGTGTCGCAGGCGGAGAACCCGACCATCACTTACCAGCCGATGACAGGCGAGCAATATGCGGAAAATGTGGTGCGCCCCATTTCTCCTACGGCCATTATGCCGCTCAGCTTGGGTGGCATGGCCATTGATACCCTGTTGCGACTAACGGCTCAGTCCATTGATGGCCTTTCTAATGTGCGGGGGGTGGGGCCTTTTGGGGGCGGGTCTGTACGCTTCTACCTTTTGCTGCATGACCTCCGTCAGCTCCAGCTTGCCGGGGCGATGACGGTTCGTATTTCTACGGACGATCCATCCGCTTCAGGCAGAGGGGGCAAATCGGGCAGCGGTAGTAATGGTCAGGGCAGTGGCAATTCTGGGGGCGGTGCGAATGGAAATGGTTCTGGAGGGAGCTCCGGTGAACATATCTATCTTGTGTTGACGACGACGGCCGATAGTAATCTTCAGGCCATTCAGGGGGAGGTGCGCCGCCTCCTGCATCTGGACCCCAATGCGACAGAGGCAGAGATTGTTTATGGGCCTTACCCTAAGAAACAGGGGCAGGTTGCTATTCTCACTCGTTCCATGTTGGCGATGTTGACTCAGCTTTCCTATGAAATGGATGTACCGGAGAGGGATGTCCGTTCTGGTCGGACACTGCCAACCATTGGGCAGGTCGGTATCGAGAGCCGACCAGAGGTAGCCATTCACTCTGGTGCGAGTGCGCCAGATGGTAGTTATGTTTCTGTCTTCTACAAGAAATGCTGGTACTGGATTTCCGATACGGACTTCCGCAGCAAGGAAGCTTTTACCATGGTTCAGGTACTGAGTAATCTTGCGGCAACCAGCCATAGTGGCGGGGCCGTCGTGACAATCCCGGCAGGATGACCGATCGCTGGATTATGGTGTGGATATAGCGGAAAAATGGCGATGAAGCAGAAACCGGTAATCCTCCAGATTCTGCCAGCACTGGGTATTGGCGGGCTGGAGCGTGGGGCGATCGACATGGCCGAGGCCATTCATCAGGCCGGCGGGCGGGCCTTGGTGGCGGCAGAGAGTGGCGCTTTGGTATCCCGCCTGCGTTATGTCGGTGGCGAGCATGTGGAGCTAGAATTCCGTAAAAAGGTATCGCCTTGGTATTTTTTTAGCCGCGTGAAAGCTTTGCAGCGGTTGATCCGGCAGGAAGGTGTCAGCCTTGTTCATGCGCGGTCCCGCTACCCAGCCCTTGTGGCCTCTGTAGCGTGCCGCCGGGAAAAGGTGCCGTTGGTGACGACATGGCACGGGGACCATAAGACGAATTTCTGGCTCAAGAAGCTCTATAATTCCGGGTTGGTGCGGGGGCAGCGTGTTATCGCTGTTTCTGAGCATATCGGGGAGCGGCTGCGGCAGGAATATCGGGTCGGGGAAGACCGGCTGCGTATCATCCCTCGTGGAAGCGACCCAGAGGTGTTTTCTCCCGAGGCGGTAAGGGGCCTCCAGATGCAAACCCTGTTGGAGCGGTGGCGGATCGGCGAGGAAAGCCGCATCATTCTTATGCCCGGCCGTATGACCCGTTGGAAAGGGCAGGAATGTCTGATCGAGGCTTTGGGCTATCTGGCTGTCCATCATCCGGATTTGGACTGGGTCTGTGTGATGGTCGGGCCGGGTGAGGATAATAGTTACACCCAGATGCTGCATAGGATGGCTGAGGAGCGTGGCATCGCGAATCGTCTGCGTTTTGCTGGGGTCTGCACGGATATGGCGGCTGCCTACAGGCTGGCCCATGTCGTAACGGTCCCCTCCCTGCGCCCTGAACCGTTCGGGCGGGTACCGGTGGAGGCCCAGATGATGGGCTGTTGGGTGATTGGTTCAGCTCGTGGCGGGTTGAAGGAAACCATACAGCATGGTGAAAGCGGAACGCTTGTTCCAGCGGGTGATGGCAGGGCCTTGGCTGGTGCTTTGAGGGAAGTGCTGGACGTGCCACCGGAACTTATGGCAGAGCGGCAAGACGAGATACGTGCCCATGCCCTTGCCCGCTATACCAAGCAGCACATGCAGCGGGCGACATTGGGTGTTTATGATGAACTGCTTTCCACCGGATTGCGGGATATGTTTGTGCGCTTTCATGAGGAAAGGGATGCAGGCTCATGAAGTCTGGACAGAAGCAGAAAACCGGCGAAACCCCCATGACGGCACGGCAGGAACGTCAGCTGCGGGAGGCGCAGGCCTTACGGGCTAATCTTCTGCGGCGCAAACAGCAGCAGCGCAGCCGCCCGGCAGGGAATGATCGCACAATGGCATCCGCCGCCAGCCAAGAGGATCGCTGAGTGACCAGACCACGTCTGCCTCTGCCATCGCGGCAGGAAATCGCCCTCGGCATCATTACGGTGCTGTGGGGGGGAACTTATTACATCATCCAAATGGCGCTGAAGACTAGTGGCCCTCTGTTTTTCATTGGGGTGCGTTTTCTCATCGCTGCCCTGTTTGTGGTCTGCTTCGTTGGGCGCAAGCGCATTATGGAGGGGATTCCCCGTGCGGAGATATGGCGTGGCGGGCTGATCGGCGTTGTGCTGGCTTTCGGCTATATCTGCCAGACAATTGGGTTGCTGACGATTACCAGCAGCCGTTCCGCTTTTTTGACGGCCCTTTACGTGCCGCTGGTTCCGCTGCTTCAGTGGATCATCCTGCGTAAGGCCCCTAGTAAGAGTGGGATTGCCGGTATTTTTCTTGCTTTTGTGGGGCTGGTTCTTTTGGCCGAACCGTGGAAGAGCGGCCTAACCATGAGTACAGGGGATGGCCTGACTCTGTTGGGTACATTCTCTTATGCGTTCGAGATTATATGTGTTGGGCTATTCGCTCTCCAGACGGATAGTCGCCGTATGGCGTTTGTGCAGCTTGTGGCCGGTGGTCTTTTCGCTTTTTGCGCTATGCCGGTTATGGGGGAGCACATTCCGCCATTTAGTTGGGGCTGGCTGAGCTGTGCGCTGGTGATGGGTGTGGTGAGTGCCGCTACTCAGCTGGTGCTCAATTGGGCGCAGAAGACAGTTTCCCCCACTAAGGCGACCATTATTTATTCCAGTGAACCTATATGGGGTGGGCTGGTTGGTTGGTGCACGGGTGATGTGCTGACGACGTGCACACTGGTTGGGGCTGGCTTTATCGTGGCTGGCGTGCTGGCTAGTGAGGTGAAGCCCCGTTGGCCTCGTTTCCGCCGTACTCTGCGTGGTGGTGCCGTGCGTGAGACGCCTTTGGAACGGAAGCGTCGCCGCCGGCCCAGCATGTCCGATCTGGTTATTCGTAGTTCATCGGAGGACTGATAGCGGCCCAGCCTGCCCCTGCTTTGCTCTAACGCAGACAGATGGTATGACAGGGCAGACCCAATGATATGGCCTGCCCTTTGGGGCGGGCTTGTTTTTGGCGGTTTTTATCGGTTTTAGAGAGACCATCATCCATAAGGGAGAGCGGCTATGTCGATCATGCCTGACCACTGGATACGCCATATGGCGCAGGAACACGGCATGATAGAGCCGTTTGTCGAGGCACAGAAGCGTGAGAAGGTTATTTCTTACGGGCTTTCTTCTTATGGGTATGATGCCCGTGTCGCTGATGAGTTTCACATTTTCACGGATGTGGACAGCGCTGTGGTGGACCCCAAGAATTTCTCCGCCGACAGTTTTGTGACCCGCCGTGGGGACATTATCATCCCTCCTAATAGCTTTGCGTTGGCTCATACGGTGGAATATTTCCGTATTCCTCGTGATACGTTGGTCGTGTGCCTTGGCAAATCTACCTACGCCCGCTGTGGCATCATCGTTAATGTCACACCGCTGGAACCAGAATGGGAGGGGCAGGTGACGATCGAGATCAGTAACACCACCCCTCTGCCAGCGCGTATCTACGCTAATGAGGGAATTTGCCAGTTCTTGTTTTTCCAAGGGGCTAGCCCTTGCGAGGTTAGCTATGCCGATCGTGCCGGGAAATATATGCGTCAGTCCGGTGTGACACCACCACGGCTTTAAGTTTCAGAAAATCAGAAAGTTCTATCCGGTCTGGGATGGCGGGATGAGGATGGAGAGAAGCAGATGGATTATTTCCTGATCGAAGGTGGCCGCCGTCTTGAGGGGCGCATTTCTGTTGGTGGGGCCAAGAACTCGGGACTGAAACTGATGGTCGCTGCCCTGCTTTCCGAAGGGCCGCTTATTCTCTCCAACGTTCCTGATATTGCCGATATCCGTACCATGCGGACCCTGCTCGGGCAGCTAGGTTATGACGTGAAAGAGCTGGATGGCCCCCAACAGCTTAGCCTCGGCGGGACCATCAGCTCTATAGAAGCTCCTTATGACATTGTGTCACGCATGAGGGCGTCTATTCTGGTTCTAGGGCCATTGTTGGCTCGTATGGGGGAAGCTCGTGTTTCTCTGCCGGGTGGCTGCGCTATCGGGACTCGCCCGGTGGACCTCCACCTCAAAGGGCTGGAGGCTTTGGGGGCCGAGATCACGCTGGAGGCCGGTTATATCAATGCTCGTGCCCCTAATGGCCTGAAGGGGGGGCGGGTCGTGCTGCCATTCCCGAGTGTCGGAGCTACCGAGAATGTCCTCATGGCTGCAACACTGGCCCACGGCACGACAGAGATCGTCAATGCGGCTCGGGAGCCGGAGATTCTGGACCTTGCCAACTGCCTAAATGCCATGGGGGCACAGATTCGTGGTGCCCATTCTGGCACCATAACGGTGGAGGGTGTCGATCAGCTTCATGGTGCTACCTATTCCGTCATGCCGGATCGGATCGAATGTGGCACATATGCTTGTGCTGTGGGCATGGCTGGTGGGGATGTCCTGCTTGAAGGTGGACGGATGGCCGATCAGGAGGCTGTCATTTATGCTTTGCGGCAGGCAGGTGTAGAGGTTGAGGAGGAGACCGATGGTCTGCGTGTCCGGAGTGATGGTAAGCTGCGTGGGATTGACCTGACGACAGAGCCTTATCCGGGCTTTCCGACAGATATGCAGGCGCAGTTCATGGCTATGCTTTCCGTAGCGGAGGGAGCCTCCATGATTACGGAAACGATCTTCGAAAACCGTTTTATGCATGTGCCCGAGCTGAACCGTATGGGGGCGAATATCGCCATTCAGGGACGCTCAGCCGTGATCCGTGGTGTGGAGCGTCTTTCTGGTGCCAAAGTGATGGCAACGGATTTGAGAGCGTCTTTCTCACTGATTCTGGCAGGCCTTGTGGCCGAGGGAGAGACCGAGCTTAGCCGTGTCTATCATCTCGACCGTGGCTATGAGCATGTGGAAAAGAAACTTTCTGCCTGCGGGGCAACGATCAGACGTGTGAAGGTGCCTTCAGGCGCAGTATGACGTCTTTGACATCATTTACGACCTCATAGAGAGCTTGTGCTCCTTTATCTGCAAAGCCTTGTTCTTGCGTGGCTGCCAGCAGGGCGAGGAGGGGCCCGGCCCAACCGTCCGTGTTGAGGATGATGATGGGCCGCTGGCTTAGCCCAAGCTGGCGGTTTACGAGAACCTCCATGAATTCATCAAAGGTGCCGAAGCCGCCGGGCAGAATGATATAGGCATCGGCTTCCTCAAAGAGTCTGGCCTTGCGGCTAGGCATGTCTTCTGTCACTTCAAGGTCCGTGACCCCTTCATGCAGGGTTTCTCGTGCCTCCAGAAAGCGGGGGATGATGCCCTTCACCGTACCGCCCGCCCGTAGAGTGGCATCGGCTACGGCCCCCATCAATCCAGCCTTACCACCACCATAGACCAGCATAATGCCTGCTTCTCCCAAAGCTGTGCCGAGGGCCCGGGCTGTTTGCATATGTGCTGGGTTGTGCCCGGGGCGGGAGCCACAGAAAACAGAGCAGGAACGGGGGATCATGGCGGATTATCTCCTCTGAACAGAAAAATGCCGGGCAGATCATGCCCGGCATTTCAAAGAAAGAACAGTCTCACAGGAGTGGGAGCGGTGTCCTCACCCCTGCGATGAGATTTGTTCGTTATTTCGCTTCTTTTGGCACACCGCAGCCCGGGATACGGGAGAAGATGGCGCTGAAGGCGATACCGCTGACGCAGAGGATACCAGCAACGGCAAACATGGTGGGCCAACCCATATGGTCACGCAGGCCACCCATGAACCAGCTGGACACCACAATGGTCAGGTCCGTGAAGATGGAATAGGCAGCAATCAGGATACCATTATATTCCGGCCCATCGGTTTTGACGGCCATGGTGCCCATAGCGGGGAAGAGCAGTGAGAAGCCAGTACCTGTCAGAGCTGCACCGATGAGACCGCCCATGTTGTTATGCACCAGGCAGAAGACGAGCATAGCTATAGCTTCCGTTACCAGAGACATGTAGGCGATCGGCACACCGCCGTGCTTGTCGATCTGACCGGAAACAAAGATACGCATGAAGATGAAGCAGGCAGCGAAGACGCCAAAAGCAACGCCCAGACCCGTCCAGTGATTTTCCGTGTAATACAGGGCAAGGAAGCTGTTGACCGTACCAAAGCCGACAGAACCAGCAGCCAGACCTGCACCGTAAGGCAGAACCTTTTTGACAGCACGACCGAAGGACATTGGCTTGCCTTTGCCAGCCAGTGGCTTGATGGCTGTATAGAAGGTAAGCAGGATGACACCGCCGATACCCAGAACCACTTCCAGAAAACCGACAGGCAGAAGCGGGATAGTCGGCAGAAGGGAGCTGAGGAGCTGACCGATGGTCACACCAACGGCGATACCACCGTAGGATGTGACGCCATTCCATGAAATAGCTACAGAGGAGTGCGCCTGACCGACCCGACGCAGGTTCCATGCCGTTACGGATGTGGATGTGCAGCTCTCTGACCAACCGATGAAGAGACGGCTGATAAGGGCGATGCCCAGAGCAATATAACGGGATGTGTCATTCAAGCCCAGGAAGGTAGGGATCAGGGCTGCCAGACATACAAGCAGACCAGAAATGACGCAGAAAATGAGGCCGTAACGCAGAACGGCTTTAGGGCCATATACGTCAATGCGGTGCCCGACGACCATGCGGCCCATGGCTGTGCCGATATACTGCAGGGAGATGGTGCTCGCTGCGACAGCCGTTGTGAAACCCAGCGTGTTATGAACGAACTGGGCACCGATGACAGCATTAGGCAGCCCGATGACAAAATAGACAAGAAGGTTGAACAGGACCACAGGCATGACCCGCATGGTTGGCGAGCATGTGTAGGTTGCGTCTTCATCAGACATGGAGCGTCCCCTTTGCAGTTTTCCGCAAGCCGTGCCCATCCAACTCGCTGTAACTGGCACAGCCTTTCTTGGTTATCGACCATAGGTGAGAAAGCCTTTTCCGTCACGGGGCAATGATTTGCTTAGCTTGCATAGTTGTGAATGGCTGCCATGCAGCAGTGTCAGTAGGTTTGCTATCAGGCAGGCAGGGCAAAGCGTTTCACTTTCCACCATCTTCCATGATACGCAGACGCAAATATGACTATGATGACCGCCAGCCATTTATTGCGGGGGGAGTAAGCTGATGATGGATGACAACGTTAGAAAAGCCTGTGAGGAAGCGGGTTATCAGATTCTCTCTTCCAAGATGGTGTATGAAAACCCTTGGACAGCCGTACGGGAGGATAGGATCATCCATCCCGGTGGCAGTAAGGGCTTGTATGGTGTCGTAGAGCGAGGAACCTTTTCCGTTATCATGCCTGTGCATGAGGATGGGCGCATTACACTGGTTCAGCAGTTCCGCTATCCGGTGGGTGAACGGCTTTGGGAGTTCCCTATGGGCATGTGGGAAACACGCCCTGATGCTGATGCCAGAGAGCTGGCCCTGGGCGAGCTGCGGGAGGAAACCGGTCTCCGAGCTGGGGAGTTGATCCACGCAGGCACGCTTTATCAGGGGGCGGGCTATTCTACCCAGATGGGCCATGTCTTCCTTGCCCGGAATCTTGTCCGTGGCGAGGCCGAGCGGGAGGCCTCGGAGGCCGACATGAAAGTGAAAGACATTTCGCGCGCTGAATTTGACCGTATGATCGTTGATGGTGAGATGACCTGCATGGTCACTTTGGCTGCCTATGCGCAGATACGGGCACGGGGTCTGCTCTGAGGAGTTCAGTCTGGCTACGGGCGGTACGTCGTCCAGCTCTTCTGATTCTATTGCTGGTAGGTGGCCCGGTGCTGTTGTGGCAGAGTCCGGTCATTCAACATGGGCTGGTGCTTATGCAGCACTGGGCAGGCCAGCCTTATGCGGCTTTGTATGTTTTGCCGTTGGCCATTCTGTATTGTGCCTTCGGCCTGCCCCGGCAAGCACTCTGCTTTGTGTTGGGGGCGGGGTTCGGGGTTGGTATCGGGCTTGTTGAGGCCAGTCTGGCTTACGGTGCTGGTGCCCTTATGGGGTATGGTTGGGGTTGGCTTTGGCGATGGAAACGGCCATTGCAGACAGAGGCGGTACCGTGGTTCATTCGGGCTGGGCAGCAGGCGCCTTTTCGTATGGTGCTGTGTGCAAGGCTGTTGCCAGTAGGGTCGGCTTTGTTGGTTTCGGTTTCGTCGGGCATGGCGGGTTTGGCGGTTGGTCGGTTCATACTGGCTACCATGCTGGGAGGGCTGCCCCAGAATCTGGTTTTTCTTCTGGCAGGTAGAGGTGTAGAACTCCGCCACGGATGGGCTTTGCTAGCTGCTGCCGTGCTGGCACTGCTTTCAGCAGGGCTTGGAGTTTGGGTCTTGCGGGGTTTCCGTAAAGAGATGGGAAAGGCAAAGTAACGTAGCATGACGACGTCACAGCGTGGCTTTTTTGAGCAGGCTCTGATCGGCAAACCTCTGATCAAGGGCGGGAAGATGCCTTTCTGGTTGCCGCTTCTTTTGGGGACGCTAACAGCCGTTGGCCCTGTTTCGACAGATATTTACCTACCTGCCTTGCCAGAGATGGAACATCAGCTCGGTTCTGCTCCGGGGACGGGTAGCCTGACGATGGCGGCATGGGTTGCTGGTCTGGCCATAGGGCAGATTATGGTCGGGCCACTGACAGACCGCTTCGGTCGCCGCCGTCCTCTGCTTGTGGGTACTTTGTTCTATGCGTTGGCAGCGGCGGGGTGTGCGCTGTCTACCTCCATGCCCATGCTGTGTTTCTTCCGTGCGTTTGCAGCGCTCATGGGGGCTGCCAGTCTCGTCGTGCCTAATGCGTGCGTTCGCGATGTGACGGTCGGTGATGCCACCGCAAAGATGATGTCCCGGTTGATTCTGATTCAGGGTGTGGTGCCGATTCTGGCACCTGCCTTGGGTGGGTTTGCCCTTCAGTTCATCACATGGCGGGATATTTTCTGGGCTACCTCTCTTTATGGCGTGGTCGGCCTGTTACTTGTTTTCCTTTTCCTGCCAGAAACGTTGGATGATGGGGACCGCCACCCCATGCGGCTTTGGGCTATCATGACCCGCTATGGGCAGACATTGCAGGACAGGAATTACCGCTTCAATGCACTTATTTGGATGGTGCAGGGTTTTGCCGTGTTCACCTATCTGACAGCGGCACCGTTCTTGTTTGAGAGTGTCTATGCCTTCACACCATTTCAATATGGTGTGCTGTTCGGGGTGATGGCGGTGTGCATGATTGGGTCTTCCCAGATTAATGCTTGGCTGTTGAACTATTATCACAGCCGGACCCTGCTGCGGGCTGGGTTGGCCATAAGTTGTTTAGGGGCCACCATTCTTCTGGGGCTGGCTGTCTGGTCTGCTTTGGATGTCGATGCCGCCGGGCATCTCAAGCATCTTTATCTCTGGCCGCTCTTTGGGGCGATGCTCTGTGCATTGGGGCCGGGGGGATGTATCGGCCCAAATGCTATGGCCGGTGCCTTGTTGACACAGGGGCGTAATGCTGGTGTGGCAACGGCTTTGGCCGGAACAGGGCAATATGTGTTTGGGATTCTGGCTAGCGTCATGTTCTCATGGTTGCCGGTTGGCACGGCCATCCCAATGGGGGGGATGCTTCTGGTGGCTTTCCTTGTCATGGCCGTTTTTGCCCGCATGGCCCCGTGAGGCTCTCTTTTAAAACAGATGCATAAGGGCCTATAAGGGGCTCTTGTGTGAATCATGACCCGATATGAAGGCTTGTTATGTCCTTTAAAGACCCTGCCCCGCTGGATCTGAAACAGTATATCCGTGAGGTTCCCGATTTCCCGAAGCCGGGTATCCTGTTTTACGATATCTCTACCCTGATCCGTAACCCGGAGGCGTGGCAGGTGGCAACGGGGCGTTTGGCGCAGGCGGTGGCCCGTTTTCAGCCGGATATTCTGGCAGGAATTGAAAGCCGTGGCTTTCTGACAGCTGCTCCGCTGGCGACTCGTCTGGGCTGTGGCTTTACCATGTTGCGTAAGCCGGGCAAGCTGCCTGGCAAGACCATCTCTCATAAATACAGCCTCGAATATGGCGAGGATGAATTGCAGATACAGGCCGATGCCGTGACCCCCGGGCAGCGTGTAGTGGTGTTGGATGACCTTCTGGCAACAGGCGGCACGTTGGCAGCATCCATCGACCTTCTGCGTAAGGCTGGTGCCGAGGTTGTCGGGGCTTCAGTGATGATTGAACTTCTGGCTCTGGGTGGCCGTAAGAAGGTCGATGTTCCCGTTACCTCTTTGCTGACTTACGAAGACTGAAACTGACACGGGGTATAGGGGCGGCATGACGGTAGAATCCCTTCCTGTAACGGCTGTTCTGCCTGCCCTTCATGAGGCCCTAGCTACGGGGCCGAATGTTGTTCTGGTAGCCCCGCCGGGTGCGGGGAAGACGACAGCTGTCCCCCCGTCTCTTCTGGCTGCGGCTCCGGATTGGCTAGGGGACGGTCGTATCCTCCTGGTGGAGCCTAGGCGTGTAGCAGTGCGGGCTGCAGCGCAGCGCATGGCGGCTTTGAGGGGAGAAAAACCCGGCGGTGTGATTGGTTATCGCACCCGTCTTGATAGTGCCGTTTCAGCCTACACCCGCATTGAGGTCGTGACGGAAGGGTTACTTGTCCGCCGTTTACTTGCCGACCCGCTACTGGAGGGCGTGTCTGCCGTCTTATTTGATGAAGTGCATGAGCGGTCTCTTGATGGGGATACAGCCCTAGGGTTTTGCCGTGACGTGCAACAGAGCCTGCGGCCCGAGCTACGGCTTGTTGCCATGTCCGCCACGCTAGACGCTGGGATTTTTACGACCGCTTTGCAGGCTCCGCTAATTGAGAGTGATGGCCGTCAGTATCCGGTAGAGGTCCGTTACAGGCGGGATATTGCCCATCTGCGTGATCTGCCAGAGAGCTGCGCCCAGGCTGTGGCGCAGGCATGGCGGGAGGAGGAAGGGTCCATTCTGGCATTTCTACCCGGTGTGGGAGAAATTCGGAGGGCACAGGCGAGTCTCCAGGCTCTTCTTGGTGAACAGACGCCTCTCTATCCGCTTTATGGGGAACAGTCAGTTGAGGATCAGGCCCGTGCGTTAGACCCGGCTTCTGGGCGGCGTATTGTGCTGGCGACCTCTATTGCCGAGACATCCGTGACAGTGCCGGGTGTCCGGGTGGTGGTGGATGGTGGCTGGCGGCGTCTCCCTCAGCGTGATGCCAGTACGGGCCTGCCACGCTTACATACACGGCGTATTTCTCGGGCTACGGCGGAGCAGCGAGCCGGTCGTGCAGGGCGGCAGGCACCCGGTATTGCTATTCGCCTCTGGTCGGAGATGACTCAACGTAGCTTGATCGTGCAGGAGGTTCCGGCCATTCGGGAGGCGGATCTATGCGATTTTGCTCTTGTCACGGCGGCATGGCAGAAGGCGGTAGGAACAGCCCCCGCAGCTCTCCCTCTGATCGAACCCGCCCCAGAGGGTGGGCTAGCAGTGGCACAGGCCCTTCTTCAGTGTCTGGGAGCACTGGACAGTGAGCAGGGGTTGACGGCTCTGGGGCAGCAGATGGTGGGTTTTGGCACGCATCCCCGGTTGGCGGCGATGCTCTGTGCAGCCCGAACAGCAGAAGAATTAGCCGTTGCAGCTTGCCTTGCTGCTCTTTTGGAAGAACGTGACCCGCTGGGCGGGAGGGGTGGCAAGGGGGGGGAGGCATCGGCTGATCTCCGGTTACGCCTGAAGCTTTTCGTGCAGGATGATGCCCGTGTGCCTCGTTATGTAGTGCGGCAGCTTCGCCAGGCCGCAATGCGTTTTCTTCGTCGGGCTGGTCAGGCTGTGAAGCAGGATGATTTGGCTGATCTCGTAAGTGAGGGGCTGGTCGGTTACGCCGCTGGTCGGCTTGTTGCAGCGGGATTTTCTGATCGTCTGGCGCAGCGGACGAGTGCGGATGGGCGTTATCGCCTAGCGGGTGGGGGCAGTGCCCGCATAGGGGCGACAGACCCGCTCGTGCAGGAGGGGCTCTTAGCGGGGGCGGCTTTTCATATCCGCAAGGGAACAGACATGACTCTTGCCGCACCGGTAACGTTGGAGACCCTGCCTGACGCCGTGCAGGCTAGCCTTAAGGAGCAGCGGGAATCGGCCCTTGATGGTACATCGGGTAAGGTAATTGTTCGGCAGAGGCTACGGCTGGGTAATCTGGTACTAAAGGATCGGAACGTACCGGCTGAGCCCGAAGATGTTACGGCAGCTTTGTTGGCAAAGGTGCAGTCTGATCTCTCCCGATATTTGGAATGGTCTGTTCCAGCTCGGCAGTTTCAGGCCCGTGTGGCCTTGGCTAGGACGCATTACGCCCCTCATCTGCCTGATTTGTCTGATGAGGCACTGATACAATCTATGGATTGGCTGGAGCCGTGGCTTGCTGGGCTGGATAGGCTGACCCAGCTTAAGGAGCTGGACCTTGTCGCTATCTTAACCAGCCTGTTGACCTATGAGGATAAGCAGGAGCTGGACCGTCAGTTACCTGCTCATGCTACGTTGAAGGCAGGGCGCAGGCGCATTGATTATACAACGGTTGTGCCGTCTCTTTCTGCCCGAGCACAGGATTTTTACGGTACAATGGCGTTGCCGCAGTTGGCGGGGGGCAAGGTGCCGTTACATGCTACGTTACTTTCCCCAGCTGGTCGCCCGCAGGCTGTGACGGCAGACCTTGCACGGTTTTGGACGTCCGGTTGGCTGGATATGCGGCGGGACATGAGGGGGCGTTACCCCAAGCATAATTGGCCCGAAAATCCCGCTCATGAATCATGAGGCCGAGTTTGATACCCGGACAGTACGGGTTATCTGCAACCGGTGATTATACTGTATCCCCGACATGAAAGGACTGTATAACGAGCGGCAGGACTTGCCCGTGATACTGGTTCTTACGGACGATATTCTCCACCATGTGGGGGTTAAGCCCTTTGTGTAGTATATCCTCTTTCCTCACATCATATTTATGGAGGTTGTTGAAGACGACCCGTGTAAACATGATAGGGCCAGTGACCTTCAATGTTGCTACGCTACCTGTGCCATGCAGGGCGGGTGTGTAGAAAAAGATATTGGCAATCATCTGGTTGATGACCTTGGCCATGAGAGGATGGCCCGGTGAGCAGATGAGGCACCAAATGGGAAATTCCCCTCCCTTAATATGGGAGAGTTCCGCTTTTTTACCCCATTCAAAATACCGGGGAATATTCCAATCCCACTGAGAAATGATGAACTGGTCATCCTCATGAAGGATTGATGAAATGGGTTTAGTCCCTCCTGATTTCATATCTAGATAAACGCCACCATGTTGGTACACGCAGAGGTATCTAAAGAAATCAGCCTGTGCTGCCCCATAAAGGCGGTTCAGCCGCAGGTAGATATTCAACATCTCCCAACCATAGTGGGTATAGATGAAGTCAATACGATCTTTTTCTGAATAATATCTATAATCCCAACCTTCATTGAGGGTTTTTAAGGATGCAATGTTCTCAAGGTAAATATCCTGAGGTTGAAGGGGGTTATCAGTCTGGTGAATGATGTGGGGGATGCGTGGTGAATAGGGTTTTTCTGGAACGAATCGGAACGGAATATTCGATATTCTTCTAAATTCTTCCCATCCATGTGCTTTGTTAGTTAGGTCGAACGTACCGTTAGGTCGAGCGGACAGAAAATGATTATGCTGTAACAGTAGGAACGTATCATCAGATGGGTTCAGTACGGAGATGCCATGCGCTTTTAGCTGCTCATCCGTAGGAAGATCGTTCAGGTATTCTTGAATGTCGCAAAAATCAATCTGCTTAATTTCACCATCTTTAATTATAAGAACTGTAAAGAAATATGTTAGAAAAATTGGGCAAGGCAGGGTGATGATATTACTTTCATTGTAATGATGCATCGCATTCGTCCTTTAGGAGAATCCAGTGAAAATATTGATTTTGTAATGCCCACACGACAGCTATGAGCCCATTTCAATCGATGGAAGACGCCACAGAACTGCCTTGAAAGTTACGGAACGGTAAACTGCCATGATGAATAGTTTTTTGCAAGTGTGCGGCCCGAGGGTGGGGAAGGTGCTTTCAAAAGAGATGGAGTGTGGTAGGGAGGGAGGACGTAAAAACACATTGCGGCGGGCTTGCCGCAGTGAGGGGGGCGTCGTTCTTCATGCAGCCTGTTATGAGGCACTTGATCTGGTCCGTCCTGCTGCCGGCCGCCGTTGGGAGTATGGCGGCTGCAGGCGTATGCCTATGGTGGGTTCCCGGTGGGGAAAAGGTTCCTGAGCCGATAAAAAATACCAGCCTGTATAAGGCGGTTCATCATCCACCTGTGCCGGTCTCCTCTCCTTTGGTGTTGCCACCTGCTGCAACATCGGTAGGGACGCCTCTTCCAGCGGGACCTGCACATGAGGCTCCGGCTGTACGGGAAGCCCTGAATCTGCCTAGTTTTGCTCCGCTGGTGCATCAGGTTATCCCGGCGGTGGTGAATATCTCCATCTCTCATGCTTCATCCTCTGCCGATGATGAGGATGATGATTCTGATGCGGCATCCCAGTCCACTAGCCATGAGCAGCGACATCCGGCACCTGCCACTCCCAGAAAAAAGCGGCACTCCCGGCATCATGGGGCAGCTAAGGCGCATCGTGTGTTGCATCCCGCAGATGATGAGCTGACGGGTGCTGGTTCTGGCTTCGTGGTGGATGCCTCCGGTATTATTGTGACGAACCGGCACGTTATCGGGCAGGCTACGCGCATCATGGTGTCCCTCTCCGATGGTCGGTCTTTATCAGCTCATAGTCTGGGTGATGACCCTATGACGGATATTGCTGTCATCAAGGTGGACAGCCCAACGCCGCTGCCCTGTGTGTCGTGGGGGGATAGTCGGCAGGTGGAAATCGGGGACTGGATATTGGTAGCCGGTAATCCGTTCGGGTTTGGTTCGTCAGTAACGGCGGGGATCGTGTCGGCTGTCGGGCGTGATTTAGGCAGTGGTGCGCTGGATGATTTTATGCAGCTTGATGCGCCTATCAATCCGGGTAATTCCGGTGGGCCTGCGTTCAATCTTCAAGGGCAGGTCGTAGCGATGAATGCGGCGATTGCATCCCCTAGCGATGGGTCAGTGGGGATTGGTTTTGGTATCCCTTCGGAGATTGTAGCCCCGGTTGTGGAATCCATCCGCAAGACCGGCCATGTGGAACATGGCTGGCTGGGTGTAACGCTCAATGATGCCAGCTTCCCTATGTGGGTAGAGGATGTGGACCCGCACGGGGCGGCTTGGCAGGGTGGCTTGCGGAAAAAAGACGCCATTCTGGCAATTGGGAATGTCCCGGTTCATGATGCCCGCACGGTGCTGCGTAGCGTAGCTGCTGCTCATCCCGGGACCATCTTCAATTTTACCATAAGGCGGGAGGGTAAGGTTATTACCCTCCCGGTTGCGCTGGGTAAGCGGCCTACAGCGGCCTTTTAAGGCTTCAAGGTGAAGCGGGGTCTTGTGCCTGTGCTAAACGAGCCTGCGCACTGACCGTTACACGGACAGTCTGCATCTCTGCTGTGCTTTCAGGCGGTGGTGTTGCGGCACTGCGGGCCTCGGCCATCATGAGCATAGGGCCCATGTGGGGGGGCGGTGCGAGGTCATCCATGCCTTGGCTGCCGATATGTACACGCTCCAGACCAAGCAGGGTCTGCCCGAGAGCTGCTGCATCTTCCTCAGCCTGCTGGCGGAGTTTTTTCAGGGCACCAAGGCGGGCTTGCTGCTCTAACTTTGCACGAACCTCGGGGTTGAGGCTCCATTGCATATCTTCAATGCTGAGCCCCAGTTTCTGGAGTTTTTCAGCCAGAGCAAGCAGGCTATCACGGTTCTGGCTGCTTAGCACTAGGGCCTGACGGGCAACCCAGCTTCGCTTGTCATGGGGGGCATAGTCTTGTCCGACAGCGTAGCTTTCTGCCGTGCTCTTTATATCCGGCTGGTCTTTCAGAATGGACATGGCATTGCTGACAAGCTGGTTGAGATGCTGCTGGGCGATGATGGGGGAGCTGCCTTCTGCTCTGGCAGCAAAATGGATGGAGAGCGTATCGGCTTTGGCCTGTGCCTCGTCGGAGACGGAGAAGGACAGTAGCGTACCATGTGGGCGAGGGTGAGGGGGTGGTTCTGCGGGGGTTGTAACAACTGGCCCACCATCCGGTGTAGCGAGCGCATGGGGGGTAGAGAGGGCGACGCTACCGAGTAGGCATCCGGCAGTTAAGGCTTTCAGACCAGAGCATGACAGGGCACGATGGAGGCTCATGGGTGGGGCCTTTCTTGATTTTTTAGTATAACAAGTGCGCGCCGCAGGCGGCCTATACCTGCCCGTATGTGGTTTTGCTGGCAGAGTTCTTGCCCTTCTTCCTGAAGATGCCGTGCATCATCCATTGCGCCAACGGGGACATCGTGGGGCAGACGCATCTTTGCTGCCAGATGCTCGTTTAGTTGAGCGCAATATGCCTGACTATCGCTGGTAATGACGAGATCCTGCGCTGGGGGGGGGGCTTCTTCATCATGTAGCAGCGACCCCCAGGCGTGTCCCGGTCGGAGCGGCATCTGGACCAGCAAGAGAATGACGGTAAGGAAGAAGACGGTACGCATGAACATAGGACTATCACAGCTTATATGCCCTAAAGATGGGCAGGGCATGAATATTCAGTAACAGATATGGCGGGTTGTGGGGGTTCATGATGTATTTTGCGTCGGCGTGGTGCTTCTGCCAGTCTGCTCGGCCTCTGGTGTCAGGGGGAGGAAGAGGGTGACCTTCAGGCCCGGGTTGGCCTGAGTGAGGATCAGACGGCCATGATGCAGGCTGGTGACAGCTTGTACCAGAGAAAGCCCAAGGCCGGAGCCGGGTGTATTGCGGGCGCTCTCGGCACGGAAGAAACGTTCATGGGCACGGAGTATGTCCGCATCATTCATACCGGGGCCCTGATCTTGCACGCTGATCTCGAGCCCTAGGGGACGCTGTCGCTCGTTGGTATTGCTGGAGGTTGCCGCAGCCATAACAGGATGAGCACTGAGGGTTAGTGTGCTGTCAGGTGGGGAAAATTTGATGGCATTGTCTAGCAGATTGGCCAGTGCTTGTTGGAGCATGCGCTCATCGCCGAACAAGGCAGGTAGTGTCGTGATATTTAGCTTTAGCTTCAATCCGGCATCTTCAGCGGAAGCTTCGTACAGCTCGGCCATATTGGCGAGAAGCTGGTTGAGATCGACGATTGTAAAGGCCGAGCGTCGGGCGCCGGCCTCGATCTGGGCGATGCGGAGGAGGGCCTCAAAAATGCCGGTTATGTGGTCCAGGTCTCCAATGGCTTTATCGACCGCCACACGCAGCTCATCGGGTGATGAGGCGGAGAAGAGGGCTTCTTCCAGCTGGTTGCGGGCTCGCGTTATGGGGGTTCGCAGGTCATGCGCAATGGCGTTGGAGACTTGCCGGACACCCTCCATTAGCCGGTTTATCCTGTCCAGCATGGTGTTGACTGTCTCGGCGACAAGATCTGTTTCGCTGCCTGTCAGAGTGATGCGGTGGTTGAGGTCGCCATTGGCAACGGCGGAAGCTGTGCGGGCGATGGAACCGACCATGCGGCGGAAGAGGTCCCGTACCACCAGCGCACCCCCTACAGCCAGCAGGGAGATCATAACTGCACACCAGATGACCGTACGGGTGATGACGGTGCTGAGGAGGGTACGGCCCCGTATGTCGTGTCCGACAATCAATCTGAACCCATGAGGCAGAGCATAGGCCTTAAACTGGGCTGGTGTGGTGAAGGTGTAGCGACGGATGGTCAGTTCATAGAAATGATTCATCTTCTTGATGGCGACAGGCCAACCCGGCAGATTTCCGGCTAGTCGTCTGCCGTGGCGGTCCATGAGCAGATAGAGGGCATCGTCATCAATGTTCTGTTCCAGCCTGTCGGTGATGGCATCCCCAAGAGCTTCGGCCCCCCCGTGGTTCCAGCGGTGTCGAAGCTCTTGCGCATCGGTCTCTATGAAAGCCCGGACATGGTCATTTAGCAGGCTTGTGCTGCTCCACCAGATGAAAGATAGGAACAGCGTTGCCGAAATGAGGAACAGGACACCATAGCCCAGCGCGAAGTTGATCCCTGCCGAGCGGATAGGCCAACGCCGCTTTCCGGTCCCATTGCGGATAGCAAAGCGGTAGAACCATCGGCGGTGGCGGGGGGGTGTTCTGTCCTTTGCCATAGTGTCCGGTCTTGTCAGTCCTGAGCGGGGCGGAGGATGTAGCCTGCATTGCGGACTGTGTGGATGATGGCCGTCTCGAACGGCTTGTCCACCTTCTGGCGCAAACGGGAGACATGGACGTCGATAACGTTCGTCTGTGGGTCGAAGTGATAGTCCCAGACCTTTTCTAGCAGCATTGTCCGGGTGACGACCTGCCCGGCATGGCGGACGAGGAATTCCAGCAGGCGGAATTCACGGGGCTGGAGGTCGATCTTCTGCCCATTGCGGCGAACCTCGCGGGAGAGAAGGTCTAGCGTTAGGTCCCCCACGGTTAGGGATGTTTCGGGGGCGGACTCATTGTGCCCTCGGCGGCCCAATGCTTCCACACGGGCCAGTAGTTCGGAAAAAGCAAAGGGTTTCGTTACATAATCATCCCCGCCAGCCCGCAGCCCGTCCACTCTGTCATCCACGTCGGAAAGGGCAGAAAGCAGCAGCACAGGGGTGTTGTTTTTCTGGCCTCGTATGGTCTCAAGGATATTCAGCCCATCAATACCGCCGGGGAGCATCCTGTCGAGGATGATGATGTCGTATTTCTCCCCGATGGCGAGATAGAGTCCATCTTTGCCATTATCAGCTTGATCCACATTGTGGCCTGCCTCCTTTAGCCCTTTGAGAACAAAGGAGCGGACAGTCGGATCATCCTCAACCAGTAGAATACGCATTGGCCCTGCCTGTTTTCCTGATATGCTACATTGTGCATTTCTATGAGGGCAGGATAGCGGCAAGCCGGGGCAAAAGGGAAGTATGCCTGTTCCCGGTCGCATCGCCTTACATTACGGGCATGTCAGGATGCCTGATCTCGATATGCTTTGATCACAGATAGGGAGAAACGGCCATGCAGTACAGAACACTGGGGCGGACTGGCCTTAAGGTAAGTGAACTATGCCTTGGGACTATGACATTCGGCCAGCAGAATACGGAAGCTGAGGGCCACGCCCAGCTTGATAAGGCCCTCGAACATGGCGTAAATTTCATCGACACGGCAGAGCTTTATTCCATTCCTCCACGGGCAGAAACGCAGGGCTCGACCGAGCGGATCGTGGGAAGCTGGCTGAAGGCTCGTGGTAACCGGGATAAGGTCATTCTGGCCAGCAAGGTGGTCGGGCGTAGTCAAAATGACTGGTTCCGGCCCGGTGGGGAAAAGCCCCGCCTGACCCCGCAGCAGATACGCTATGCCATTGATGAATCCCTGAAGAGGCTGAATACCGACTATTTGGACCTTTACCAGCTTCACTGGCCGGATCGTGAGATCAACATCTTTGGTGAGGGTGGTACGACCTTCCGCACGCTCTCCGATGCTGATGAAGTGCCGATTGCCGAAACACTGGGGGCTTTAGGTGAGCTGGTAAAGGAAGGAAAGGTCCGTCACGTTGGCTTGTCCAACGAGACCGCTTGGGGTGTGTCCGAGTTCCTGCGTGTCTCACGGGAGGAAAAGCAGCCTCGCATTGCCTCTATTCAGAACGCCTACAATCTGTTGAACCGGACCTATGAGATTGGTCTGGCCGAGATGGGGTTGCGGGAAGATGTCGGCCTGCTGGCTTATTCGCCTCTGGCGCAGGGCTATCTGACCGGCAAATATCTGGATGGTGCCCGCCCACCAGGAGCCCGCACGACTCTCTTCAACCGTGGTCAGCGGTATGAAAAGCCGGGTGTGGATGATGCCATCCGGGCCTATCAGGCTCTGGCGAAGGAATTCGGGCTTGATTTTGCCCAGATGGCCATAGCCTTTGTTACATCCCGCCCCTTCGTGACATCCAACATCATTGGGGCCACAACGATGGAACAGCTTGAGACGGCACTGACCTCTATTCAAGTGGAGATCACGCCAGAGCTGGAAGAGAAGATCAACGCCATCCATCAGCTGAATGCTAATCCAGCTCCCTGAATGTGCTTTCTGATGGCCTATGACCGGAACTGACATACCAGGCTGGTACTAGGTCATTCAGTGAAGCAGGACAGACCATGTTTTCTTCATGAGGGCATGGTCTGTTGTGGAGGGAGACGCTCGTATGGTGGTTTATACGCCTGACAGGTACATGAAGCAGGTCTGCACATCCTGTGGGGCTGTTTATGTGTCACATCAGCCGTCAGATGTGCTTATGCCCAAAGTGATACGGTGTAAAAAATGTGGTCATTCTGGTTTTGAGTATGTTTTTTTCACCCGTCCTTGGTCGTCCGGCGCAGGCTGGGTTAGGCGTTTTTTCGCATTCGGGCTGGGGAGGCGCCTATAGGTTGATATAAGAAAACTATTTCCCTTGAAATTTAAAGAAACCCCGCCTGAGGAGTTCCCGGCGGGGTTTCTTCTGTTTCAGGCAGTCCGTTTTAGAAGCCGCCATAGGGCGAGAAGCACCCCGCCAAGCAGGGTAAGATAGAGCAGCACTGCCGTGCCGATGAACTGGCGGGTACGGCGATGGGAATCATCTGCCCATTGGAGGAAGGCCGTTACATCGCTGGCCATCTGGGGAATGGTGGCCTGTGTCCCATCGGGAAAGGTGATCATTCCTTCATGCAACGGTGGGCGCATCTTGAATTTGTGGTGATGTGTTAAGGCTATGGGATTGTAATAGGTGTTCGGGGCGAGTGTTACGCCGGGTGGGGTAGGGCGGTAGCCTGCCAGCATCTGGCGGATATAATTCGGCCCACCCCGGATGGTCCGGGCAATGTGGGAGAGGTCTGGCGGATAGTCTCCGCCATTATTGGCCTTGCCCACGGCGACGCTGGGATAGGGAGAGGCGATAGGGCTTTCCAGCCCTGCATGACGCTGCTGTGCCCAGTGCTGTAGAGCCGTAACGGAGGGTTGAAGGCCAATCATGTCTCCATAATGGGCTCGTTCCATGCTGTGGCAGGAGCTGCATACCTGCTGGAAGATCATCAACCCTCGTTCTTCTGGGCGCATGGTAGGCAGAGGGTCCGCTGTGGGAGCCGCCGCCTGTGTAGCGGGTGCCTGCACTGGGGCAGGGCTGTTCGCTCTGGCCGTGGTGGAGATGCTGGTTAGGGATAGGGCGGCTAGAAAGACCATGCCCGTTGGGTGGAAGCACGAGCGCATCATGGTGTCTCTCCCTGTGTGGGGGCGTTACCGGCGGCCTGTCGTTCCCTGTAGGCAACCAGAGGGAGCAGTACCAGAAAAGTGAGAAACCACACCAACATGGCCCCTCGGCTGAGCCAGACCCAGAGAGGTGTGGCCCCGTGCATCCCTGCCAGAATGAGGGTGATGAAGGCGATAAAGAAGAACCCCATACCGAGCCGGACGAGCGGACGGTAGGTTGCATTATGGCGGGGGGACCGGTCCAACCACGGTAGGAGGAAGAGGACCAGAAGGCTGGAGGCCGCCGCAATCAGCCCCCCGAGGCGGGAGGGAATAGCCCGCAGCATGGCAAACCACGGGGCTAGATACCATTCTGGTGTTATGTCCGCTGGTGTTTTGAGAGGGTTGGCTGGGATGATGTTATCCAGCTTGCTGAGCAGCCCCGGCAGGAAGAAAATTAGCACGGTAAAAATAGCTAGGAATACGCAGACAGCTAAACAATCCTTCGTCACATAAAACGGGGCAAAGGGGCGGGTCGTGCGATCCGGATGGGGACTGTCCAGCGTAGGATTGCTGGAGCCTGTACCATGTAGGCAGAGTATATGGAGACCGACTATCGCAGCGATGATGAAGCCAAGCGTGAAATGCAGGATGAAGAAGCGGTGCAGAGCCACCCCGCCCAGAGTATCTTCTCCCAGCAGATAGACGAGCAGCCCGTGCCCGATGCCCGGTATGGCCTCCACGGCATGGGTGATGACGGTAGCCCCCCAATAGGACATTTGCCCCCATGGCAGCACATAGCCTGCAAAGGCGGTTGTCATGAATAGAAGCATCAGGAACAAGCCGGAGAGCCAGACTATTTCTCGTGGGGCTTTGTAAGATCCGTACCAGAGGCCCCGTCCGACATGGATATAGAGCGCAGCAAACAACAGGCTGACACCGCCTGTATGGATGCTGCGGATGAGCCAGCCGGAGGGAACCCGCCGTTCTATGGCTTCTACACTGTCAAAGGCCAGAGAGAGATCAGGCTGATAATGTAGGGACAGGAACAGCCCGCTAACGAACATCAGCCCGAAGGCGACCATTAGGCAGGCACCAATCGTCCAAAGCAGATTGACCGGTGGCATGGGGAAGCGGGCCATATGCTGGCAGAAAGGCCGCAGGAAGGGCAGGCGAGAGTCGAGCCAGTGGCCGGTCGGGGGTGTGCTGTCTTTCATGGTGCGGACTGTCCCTTAGAGCTGCTGGATGCTGTTCATGCTATAATGGGGTGAGAGTGGGCTCTCACCCAGTCGGATCGTATGGTCATCCACGAAATGGAGCGGAGGGACCGGCAGGTTGTAGGGGGCAGGCATGTTGCGAAGGACACGGCCCGCTCCATCAAATTGCGACCCGTGGCAGGGGCAAAAGAACCCGCCAGAAGCGGGCAGGCTGGCGATGTTCTGGTAGTCTGGCACGCAGCCCAGATGGGTGCAGATGGTAACATACACGCCATAGTCTGGCCGGAGGGACCGGTGGGTATTTTCGGCCTCACGGGGTTGCTGCCGTATGCGGGATTGCGGGTCCAGTAGCTGGGCAAGGAGGGCGGGGTCCTCCAGCGCACGAATCATTTCCGGCGTGCGGTGTTGGATGGCTACAGGCATCCCCTGCCAGACAACGACCTTATGTGCGCCGGGCTCTAGGTCTTGCACGGAAACATCCATGACGGTCTGTTCGTGCGTGCTGGCAGCAGAGCTTGCTTGTGTGCGGCGGAGACTGTCCAGAAATGGCACAGCCAATGTGCAGGCACCAGCACCACCCAGAGCAAGAGAACCGGCTGTCAGAACCGTACGGCGGGTCGGACGGGGCAGCAGGGAATCTCCATCATCAAGGGATGAATGGGCCGGGTTGGCATCGTGTTTCTGGGTCATGGGCGGGCCTCCTCCTCAGGGCCTCCATTTATAGGAAGAGCAGCAGGGCGGTGCAATCGGCCCCATCATAGCCTGTCTGACCGTTTTCCCCTGTTGAGCTTATAAGAGGCGGCTTATAGAGCAGCCCGCATTCTGCCTATTAGTGTTAGGCTGCGGTGTTTCAGCCCTTCCAGCAGGAGATAGACTGTTGGTGTGGTGTAGAAAGTAAGGAGCTGGCTGACAGCCATCCCGCCCAGAATGGCCACGCCGAGCGGGTGGCGCAATTCGCAGCCATAGCCTTGGCTCATCAGCAGTGGGATGCCGCCGAGGGCTGCGGCCAGTGTTGTCATTAGGATAGGGCGGAAGCGTGTGACGGAGGCATGGCGGATGGTTTCTTCTGCTGTCATGTCCGGGTGATGCTGACGGATGTATAGGGCGAAGTCGATCACCAGAATGGCATTTTTCTTGACCAGCCCTGTCAGCAGGATGACGCCGATGATGGCCACAAGGCTGAATTGCTCTCCAGAAATCCAGAGGCCCAGCACGCCACCGACACCAGCGGATGGCAGTGTGGAAAGAATGGTGAGCGGGTGGAGGAGGCTTTCATAGAGGATGCCGAGAGTGATGTACATAATGGCAACAGCCGCCAGAAAGGCGAGCAGTGCGTTGAGCATCAGGTCGGTTGTCTCGCCGGTTGTCCCTGTGAATTCCCCATGAATTTGGTCTGATGCGTGCAGATTGACCAAGGCCCTGTGTATCAGCGTAATGGCATCGTCATAGCTGGTGCCTTCCGCCAGATCGAAGGAGAGTGTTGTAGCGTAATAGCCGTTATGGTGGGTAATGCTCAGGGGCATAGGTGTTTTGACAATGCTGGCGACATTATCCAGCGGGATCATCGTTTCTCGTGCCGAGGACACGGCGGCACCGTTTGAGCTATTGCCCGATAGTTTGTTGGCGAGTGAGTTGGTGACGGAATCCCGTGCAAGGGATGCTTGCGTGCTGAGTGTCCCCTTGGACCGAACACGGATGAGGTTGGAGGCAATACCTCCTGCTGCCGTTCCAGCAGAGGTAGAAAGCCAGAGATGATGTAACATGTTGGGATATTCACGGAATGGCTCAGCGACCACCATGACGACCCGGTGATTGGTTAGAGGGAGGTGGATGGTGGAGACAATGCTCTGCCCATAGGCGTCAAAGAGAGCATTTTGCACAAGTTGGGGTGTGATGCTGTAGCGAGCCTCGAGGTCGCGATGGATGAGAATATTGGCAAAAAAGCTCAAATCCTCCGCATCGGTGGAGAGGTTGCGGAATTTTCCGCTAGCCCGCAGCTGTGCCACTAGGGGGGGGATGGTGGCATAAAGGGGGCCGTTGCTGTCGCTCTGGAGGACATAACGGTAATTGCCGGTGGTATTACTGTCCCCCCCACCTTGCCGACCATTGTTCAGTGCCCAAAAAAAGGCCTCCGCTCCCGCCTGTTGGGGAATGGCTTTTCGCAGCCGTGCCAGTACAACGGGGATGCTGTCACGCAGGCTTTTATCCTTGAGGGTGACGAAGATGCGGCCTGTATAGCTGGTGCGGTTGAAGGTCACGACTGTCTGGACGGCTGGGTCCTTTTGGATGATGGATTCTACCTGATGCATCCTGCGGGTCAGGGCTTTGAAGGAGAGGCTTGGCTCGCCATTAATACTGCCCTGAAGAATGGCAAGGTCCATGCGGGGAATGGCAGTTTTGGGCATGATGGCGATTATGCCGACCATAAGCAGGAAGCTGCCTGGTAGGGTTAGCCCGATAAGCCGAGGGTGGCGCAGGCTCCAATGCATTGAATGGTCGTAGAGTGAGGTAAGGCGGGCAAGGCCTGCTTCCACAGCCTGGATGGTTCGCCTCCCTCCGTAGAGAGCCCATGCGACAGGGTCTTCCAAAAGAGAATAGCAGGGCCTGTGTGGGGCTCTTGGGGTGCTGCCTGCTGGTTCTATCGTAAGGAAGTGGGCGCAGAGCATGGGTGTCAGGGTGAGGGATAGAACCATGGAGATGGTGATGGTTGCGGCCATCGTCAGGGCGAATTCATGCAGGGCGGAACCAAGCGTGCCGGGAATGCTGAGCAGGGGTATAAAAACGGCGATGAGGGATAGGCTGATGGAGACGATAGTGAAGGCAATCTCCGAGGTGCCGTGAATACTGGCCTGATAGCGGTCCATGCCATTTTCCATATGCCGGGCGATGTTTTCCAGCACGACGATGGCATCATCAATGACAAAGCCAACCGCAATGGTCAGGGCCATGAGAGAGAGGATATCCAGCGAGAAACTGAACCACGCCATAACTGTCAGCGTCCCGGCAAGGGCGATGGGGATTGTAATGGCCGGGATGAGTGTGCTGGCTGGATGGCGGAAGAATAGGGCAATGACCAGCACGACCAGAAAGATGGAAATGACTAGAGTCTGTTTAGCATCTATCAGGGAGGCCCGAATGGTCAGGGACAAGTCCAGCCCTGTACGGAGTTCCGCACTGGCGGGGAGGGCCTGCTGGAGCCGGGGAATACGCTTTACGATGTCATTCACGATTTCCACCGCATTGGCATGTGGCTGTGGAATGACAGCAATAGTAATGGCCGTTTTCCCGTTTAATGTGCTGTTTTGGTAGACATCTTGCACATCATCTCGCACGGTGGAGATGTCTTTTAGGTAGATGGGGTTTTGCCCATTACGATAGGCGACAATGAGGTCCTTATAATGAGCCGCATCAATAGCCTGATCATTGGTCTGTAGCTGGATGCGCTGATTGCCCGAGTTAATAAACCCTTTGGGTGTGAAGGCATTAGCCGAGGCCAGAGCAGAGCGGATATCTTCGGGGTTTAGGCCCCAGCGGTAGAGCGGGTAAGGGTTCAGCTCGACTCGGACAGCGGGGTTGGAGGCACCGAACAGCTCGACCCGTCCCACACCGGCTATCTGGGCGAGAACAGGGCGGACCCTGATGGTGGCAAGGTCATAAAGCTGCGCTCTAGGAAGTTGGTCTGATGTTAGATGGAGCAGATAGATCGGCTTGTCGCCATCCAGCTTGAAGGCCTGTGGATCGGCGGCCAGCGTGCTGGTTGGTAGGTCGCTCCGGGCAGCATGTAAGGCTGCCTGAACGTCCCGTAAGGCACCATTGATATCCCGGGAAGAAGAGAAGTCCAGAAAGATAGAGGTCTGCCCGCTATTGGTGACGGATTCCAGTGTCTGGATGTCCGCAATGGCTGCCAGCCGCCGCTCTAGAGGGGTAGAGACAGAGGTTGCCATTTGTTGCGGGTCCGCCCCCGGCTGATTGGCGATGACCATGATGGAGGTGGCCGTCATATCCGGCATGGTGGATATGGGGAGGAACGGCAGAGCAATCAGCCCGGACAGAAAGATGGCGAGCGCCAACAATGTTGTCGCCACAGGGCGGTCAATGAAGAGGCGGCAGAAGACCATCCCTGGCTATTAACTCTTTCTTACCGTGTTATTGTAGAAGCTCTGCCTCCATAAAGATATTATCCCACCTAGATCAACCTGTTTTTACTGGTTGTTCAAGTAATATCGGTTTCCGAATAAAAGGTTAAAACCGTCTTCGCCATCTAGTTTATGGGGTCATTGGTTGGGGAGGTGAGGGGACGTAGCCATATCCCTGAACATAGGTGACTGTTTGGGAAACATACCCCTGACCGGGCTGATAATGGGTATAGCCGGGCACGGGGTAAGGATAGCCGGGCATAGGCGGCGGGGCTGCTGGCGGCTGGACGACGATGACATTTGTACTGGGCGGCGGCGGGGTGTAGCTGGGTGCCATATAAGGCATGTTGTAGCCGCCACCATAGCCGCCGTAACTACCGCCGAACCCGTTAAATACGCGGTCGATCGTATTGTAACCAACACCAGACCCAACACCAAAACCCAGCCCTCTGGCAAAGCTGTGGCCGAAACTGTGGTGATGATGTGCTTCTGCTTGGGTGGCTGTTAGCCCGCAGGTTAGCGTGGCTAGGGCGAGGCCTGTGGCCACTTGCTTCAGTATTCTGGGGACATGGATCATCTTGGTTTTCCTTGTTCCAGTTCTGTCAGGCTGTTGCCCGACTGGCCCCTTCCATATGGGGGCATCGCAAAGGCAGAATACAGGAGGTGGCTCTGCAAATGTTAGTGAAATCAGTGTTACGAAACGGTCATCTTCGCTGGGGCTAGGTCGTTCTTTATCCGGTTACTCGGCAATATTGGCAAAGAGGCCCTGCGTTACTGCCTGTACGTCCTGTGGTGTCAGACAGGCTAGAAAACCCCGGGCCCCGGCATTAATCCATATGGTCTTGTGCTTCTGGGCGCTGCGGTCGATGACTGTAGGGAGAGTTTGGCGAGAGCCAAAAGGTGTTGTCCCGCCAGAGACGAACCCTGTGCGGTCATGGGCTTCATCTGGCTGCATCATTTTGGCATTCCGGCCGCCAAGAGCGATGGCGAGTGCTTTGAAATTGACCCGTTTATCTACGGGAATAACCGCAAAGGCAGGCTGTTTACGGTCGATTTTCACGGCGAGTGTCTTGAAAACGGCTGAAGGCTTTGCCCCGATGGCACTGGCCGCCTGTTCGCCGATATGGCCTTTCTGTGGAGCGTAATCATACTGGCAGGTTTTGTAAGAAATGCCCGTACTGTCGAGAAAACGGGTGGCGGCGGTATTCTGCTGGTCAGTCATGGGGAATCCCTGTTGCCTCATAGGGGGTAAAAAAGCTCGCCCAACATCAGACCTTGCTCGTTTCTCTCTGGCAAGGGGGGCGGTGCCTTGCTGTTATTGCATGGCAGAGCAGTTGCGTTGAACGCGGTTGTGGGTCCATCCTGTTGGGGAGGCGGATAAGCCGTCATCGTTTGTCATGCAGGGAGGAGTCCCATGTCCAAACCACTGGTTGTTTTGGCCGAGTTTGAGGCTCAGAAGGACACGCTGGAGGCGTTCCTTGAGGTCTGCCGATATGATGCCGTTCATTCGAAGGCTGATGAGCCGGGCTGTCTGGAATTTACCATACAGTGCAGTGAGGATGAGCCGGGACTTGTCGTTCTGCATGAGGTCTATGCGGGCCGTGCCGCTTTTCAGGCGCATGAGGCCGCACCACATTTCGCTGTATTTTCCAAGGCGTTGAAGGACCTGAAGATCACTACGAGGCAGATACGCTTTTTCCAGCGGCAGTAAAGGCGGTAATCGTTCTTGATGGATGATCTGTTTCCGGAGACCAGAGAGCGGCTTAGCCTGTCCTCGGGTGCGGTATTGCTAGGTGGTTTTGCGCGAGCAGAAGCGCAGGCGTTGCTTCATGCTGTCGAGATTATTACGCAGCAGGCCCCTTTTCGTCATTACAGAGTGGCCGGTGGTGGCCGGATGGCTGCTGCCATGACAGCATGTGGTGATTATGGTTGGGTGAGTGACGGGCAAGGGTATCGCTATGTGCGGACTGACCCGCTGACAGGCAGGCCATGGCCCGCTTTGCCGTCCCTATTTCTGGCACTGGCTGGCCGGGCGGCGCGGGCGGCTGGTTATGAGGGGTTCGTTCCACAATGCGGGCTGATTAACCGTTATGCACCCGGTGCTGGGATGGGGCTTCATCAGGATCGTGATGAACGTATTATGGAGGCCCCGGTCGTGTCGGTCTCGCTGGGGCTTTCAGCTTTTTTCCAGTGGGGCGGGGCACAGCGGCAGGATACCTGCCGCAAGGTGCTGTTACATCATGGTGATGTCGTGGTGTGGGGTGGCCCAAGCCGGAGTCATTTTCATGGTGTCCTACCCGTTCGCTCCGCCCAGACCGGAACAGGATTGGAGTGCCGCTATAATCTCACCTTCCGAGTGGTGGACTGACCCCCGCCTCGTTATTTTGAGGCGGATACATCATCCAGATTGATTAGGCTGATGGCAGGCTGGAAGCGGTTGGGAGAATGGGCGGCTTTGTCCAAATTGTTTTCTGCCGCTGTTACGGGTGGGACATGGGTAAAGCTCAGCTTCAACGTGACGGCCTTGTTGTGGAGGAAAACGGTACCAACTGTTTCATCCTGTGCTCGGCTGATTCCACGTGCAGGCTGTGTTCCACGCCACGGGGCGATCAGACGGGAAGACCACGCATCTTCACTAGAGACAGCATCAGGTTGATCAGTCTGCTCGTCCGAGAAGTAGGGCGTTAGCTGGCTGTCCGCAAAGCAGGCATGGTTCATATAGGCCGCTACAGCTTCCCGGTAGGGGTGCGCCTTATGGTGACGGGGCATGTAAAACCCGTTCCATTTGGAGGCGTATGTGCAGGACTTAGCCCGCCAGAGATCGTCCGGCCCCTTCTCCATAGCGCATTGCACATGGACATGCAGCGAATCATCACTGCCGGTGGAGGCATAGGTGAGGGGGGTGCTGGCCAGTTTCTGGCAAGGCAGGGTGGGGATGAGAAGGGCCGGTGCGGCGGGGCGGGCACTGGTCGGGAGGGGATCCCCCGGCTCCGCCCGGGCGGTGGAGACGGCAGCCAGCATAGAGGCAGCGAGCAGAAAAACAGGCAAAGGATGGCGTGTCATGGGGTGAACGTACCGCAGCACAGGGGGAAAAAGGATTCACAATATCGTATGGGCTGCGGCAGTTTCAGGCAAGCGATCTTGATGGCTGGAGTAAGCCATCAGCAAGCCGGTACGTTGACGGCCAATCCCCCTAGTGCCGTTTCTTTATAACGATGATTCATGTCTCGGCCTGTTTCGGCCATTGTCTTGATGACGTGATCCAGCGAGACATAATGCGCCCCGCTATCATCGCTCATCGCCAGCGAAGAGGCATTGATGGCTTTAACAGCCCCAAAGGCATTCCGCTCGATGCAAGGGATCTGCACAAGGCCAGCCACCGGGTCGCAGGTCATGCCTAGGTGGTGCTCCATGGCGATCTCTGCGGCATGTTCGCATTGTTCTGGTGTGCCGCCCAGTGCGGCTGTCAGCCCTGCTGCGGCCATGGAGGACGCCACACCAACCTCTCCCTGGCATCCCACTTCTGCCCCAGAGATGGAGGCATTGAGTTTGAAGAGCCCCCCGATGGCGGCGGCGGTTAGCAGGAAGGTCCGTAGGCCGTCTTTTGAATATTCGGGGCAGAAGTCTCGATAATAACGCATGACAGCTGGAATGACGCCCGCTGCTCCGTTTGTAGGGGCGGTTACGACTCGCCCACCGGCTGCATTTTCCTCATTCACGGCAATGGCGAAGAGGCTGATCCAGTTCATCACACCATGAGGGGAAGGGGCCGTATTGGTTTTAGCCTGAAGGCGTGCATAGAGTTTTGCGGCTCGTCTCTGCACTTTTAGCGGGCCGGGGAGTGTATCCGTATTGCGTAACCCGGCTTCGATGCAGGACAGCATCGTCTCGGTGATGCGGTCCATGCCCCGCTCAACATCCCAGAGAGGGCGGGTAGCGGTTTCGTTGGCCATCATGATGCTGGCAATGCTGGTATTTTGCTGTCTGGTATGGGCCAGCAATGCGGCACCACTGCGGAAGGGGAAGGGTACTTCGGGCAGGGAGTAGGACATTGTCCGTGCCTGGTCTTCCGGTGTGATAAACCCCCCGCCAACGGAACAGAAACGCTGGCGTGTAATGAGGGTTCCATCCCGGGCGAAGGCTTCGAACTGCATGGTGTTGGGATGAATGGGGGGAATGGTGCCTGTGTCCAGACAGATGTCGTTTTGATAGTCGAAGGAGAAACTCGTCCCGTTGAGGTTCAGCAGATGGGTGCTTTCAATATGATGAACCAGTTTTTTAGCAGTTTCCGGGTCGACATGCTCAGGTGTTTCTCCCGCTAGCCCGAGGAGGACGGCTTTTATGGTGCCATGGCCTTCGGCTGTTAGGGCTAGTGACCCGTAGAGAGTAACAACAATGCGTGCGGGGTCTTTCTCCAGCGGGCCATCGGGTAGGTCTGCCAGTACATCGGCAAAACGCTGAGCAGCCCGCATGGGGCCAACAGTATGGGAGGAGGAAGGGCCAATCCCTATCTTGAACAGATCAAACAGGCTGAGCATGGAAAATATAAGGCCCTTGTTGAATGAATCTCTTCCTCTTTTATGGGCTAAAACTGACCCTGTTATAAGCCTTAAAAAATAAATTATTCTGATTATGAAACAAAGTGAAAGCCCTGTTATGCAGGATGCTGCCCGGTCTGTCCTTTGTACGGAAAAGCTACGATTTACGACTGGCAGCGCCCCCCATGTGCTGCTGAATTTTCGTGCCGTTTTTAACGGTGGCCCTGTGGAGCGGGGGCTGTTGGGAGCCAGACAAGGCAGGCTGTGCCTTGTCCCGGTGTGCTGGTAAAGCGTATCTGCCCACCATGTCTTTCTAAAATCTGGCGGACTATGGCTAGTCCTAGCCCTGTGCCCTGCTCGCCCCCGGTGCTACCCTCTGGCTGGTCCGTGATGCGGTAGAAGCGTTCTGTTAGTCGGGGGATGTGATGGGCGGCAATGCCGGGGCCATTATCCTCAACCATAATCAGGACTCCAGGCGTAGCGGGAGATGGCCCTTCGGCAGGGGTGGCCTGTCTGGCATGAAGGCGGACATGCAGGGGATGGTCTGGCTTTGTGCCGTATCGGATGGCATTTTCGATGAGATTTAGGAGAAGTTGCACCATTTCATCCCTGTCTGCCAGCAGGGCGAGGTTTTCTTCATGATCGACAGTCAGTGTGCGGTTGGAGTCGTGGAATCGTGGTGTGACTTCACCAAGAACAAGGGCGAACAGGTCATCTACATCCAGTCTTTCATGAGGGCGATGGTGCCCCTTTAGTTCCAGCTGGGAGAGATAGAGCAGCCGATCGATCAGACGCTGCATCCGTGTGGCTTGCTGGTTCATGATGTCCAGATACAGGGTACGGGAGGATGGGTCTGTCGTGTCGCCTTCCTCCCGCATTAGGTCGATGAAGCCACTTAGGGAGGCTAAAGGCGTGCGAAGTTCGTGGCTGGCATGGGCCACGAAATCGGCCCGCATACGGTCTACGGCTTGCATGATGCTACGATCATGCAACAGGACAAGAACAAGACTATCCCGTTCTGATGCTCCTCCTACCCGGCGCATGGCAAGATGGACGGAACATTTTACGGGGACATCTAGACGGACGGTGGTCGAGCAGGCCGCAGGGAGAGCCATATCGGTCGCTGAAGGCGCATGGAGGGCCGTTTTCAGCGTGTCCCGTGCATTAGGGTGACGAAGCAGTGCCCCGAGACTCTTCCCATAATGGGTCCGGGCATCCTCGTTGCAGGCGAGAATCTGGCCCATGGAGCCGAGGATGAGAGCCATGCCGGGGATGGCCTCTACCAGCAATGGGGCCGCATCGGCGAGCATGGTGCTGCTATTCGGAGTGGGTTTGCGGTCCGGGCTGCGGTGATGGGGCTCATGCTCCGAGAGATGGACACGGCGGGACAGATGCCAGACCATTCCCCAGCCTGCCAGGGCCAGACAGGTACAGACCACCGCAATGAGGTCCGGTAGAAGAAGGGAGGATGCAGCCACGAGAGATTTAGCTGGCGGTTCGGTTGATTACGCTGTCATCCAAGGCATAGCCGGCCGCTCGCACTGTTCGTATGAGGTCTTTCTCGTCCCCTTCATTCAGAGCTTTGCGGAGACGGCGGATATGCACATCCACGGTGCGGAGCTCCACATGGACATTAGGCCCCCATAGCCGTTTTAGCAGGTCTTCTCGGGAGAAGACCTTGCGGGGGTTGCGGATGAAAAGTTCTAGCAGGCGGTATTCGGTTGGTCCTAGAGCGATAGCACGCCCGGACCGGGTAACCTGATGGTTTTCTGGCTCCAGAGTGAGGGGGCCGAAGGTTATGATGTCTTGCACGGGGCGTGTACGGCGCAGCAGTGCACGCAGGCGGGCATCTAGTTTATCGGCACTGCATGGTTTGGTCAGATAGTCGTCAGCACCATTATCCAGCCCAGCTATGACATCCTGCTCGTCCGTTCGGGCGGTGAGGAAAAGGACGGGAAGGTCCTTCAGGCCCGGTTTTTGCCGGATGATGCGGCATAGTTCTAGCCCGGAGAGACCGGGCATCATCCAGTCTAGCAGGGCAAGGTCGGGCCGCGTCTCTTCAAGAAAGGATAAGGCCTGTTCGCCATCCACGGCAGTACTGACCTGATAGCCACGTTGACGCAGGCTATGTTCCAGTAGGACCCGCAGGGCGGGTTCATCTTCTACAACGAGAATAGAGCCTTTGTGAGATATTGGGGCTGTCATGAGCGAGGCGGTTCCTGTCTGGGAGGGCTGTGTTGGCTGTCATGGCCATGCGGGCGGGATGGGGGCAGCATGGACCCCGTGACCATGAAGACCACACGCTCGGCTATATTGGTTGTGTGATCGCCGATCCGTTCCAGATTTCTAATGATGAAGAGCAGGGCAATATGGAGGCGGATGGTATGAGGGTGACGGGTCATCTGCTCCAGTGAATCAGCCGTCATGGCCTCGCAATATTGGTCCACTAGCTGGTCGGCAGCCCAAATGGCATGGGCGGCGTCGGCATCCTTATGTTCTAGGGCATCCATGATGCGGCGGAGATGTTCCAGTACCAGTCGGCCCATTTCACTTAGGGCAAGGCGAGCGGGCCGGGGGATGGGCTGTTCCATTTGGCTGAGACGGCGGGCAATGGAGCTGGCATAGTCGCCCATGCGCTCCAATGCGCCAGCCATGGGAATACAGGCAACGATCTCCCGCAGGTCTGCAGCCATGGGGCCACGCAGGGCCAGAAGGCGAATGGCCAGTGTCTCCACTTTGTGTTCTAGCGCATCTACGTCACTATCTTGCTGTGCGGCCAGAAGGGCAGCCTGTCCATCATTTTCGGTAATGGCTGCCAGCACGAGAGAAAGTTGGTGTTCCACCAACCCGCCCATCTGTTCCATCAGGGATCGTAAATGGAGTAGCTCATCTTCATAACGCTGCACAATATGCTGCTTCTGGTGCATCACGTTTCTGTCCCCTTTCAGGCGGCTCACTCTACTGCAATTTATCAGGAGCGGAAACAGCACCACATAATAGTGCTAGAGGAAGCAGAAAAGGGGTGTTTTGGCTGCTTTTGCGGGGGTGTTTCTTCGTATTTTACGGAGATGTCATGAATATTTCATGTTTCTGCATGGTGAGCGGCTATAGGCAGGGGGGCGGCATTTATGCGCCGGGTCTGCATATCATGCGGCCTGTTCGCCCGAATGGGGCAGCTATTATCATCGCCGCTGGCGGATGCCAGACAAGCTCTACATATGCTGCGTTTTGGTCTGGGACGCAAAGGTGGGCCAACAGAACAGTGGCCTATTCTGGCAGAGCGTTGGATGAAACAGCGGGGATTTATCTGCTCTGAAACATCAGATGCTGGCGTCCCGTACGGGATTCGAACCCGTGTTGCCGCCGTGAAAGGGCGGTGTCCTAGGCCTCTAGACGAACGGGACTAAAGGCGTGGGCGTCTTCTAGAGGACTTTTGGTGGGATGGTCAAGCTATGTGTGCAGAGAAAAAAGATGGATCAGGTAATGTTTTAAGGGAGTTAGCTCCCCCTGGGGAACTGTCTGACGGTAGTCATGATGTTAGTTGTGTATGTGGAATGTTTAATGAAGGTCATCATGTTATTGGTGGCATTAATCGCATGATAGAGGATGACCATATTATGGAACTTGGCATCGATTTGTTGGTATATTCATGCATGAAAAAGAAAATATGTAGAATTTCCTATTTGTGATTAAATTATTAACATAAATACGAAATAACACAATGTATTGTAATGGTATATCTAATATTATTACAAAGTTAATGCAAAATAATATATCATTTTATTGTTGACTGTAGTCAAACTATGTGAGTTTATCGCTCTCGGAAGGTGTGTGAAGACTTCCGATCTCTTAATAGAAAATTGTGTGGAGACTTGAGATGAGAGCTCTTAATAGCCGTGAGCTGGACAGTGTTTCCGGTGGTGCAGGTCTGCTAGGCAACCTGCTTGGTGGTCTGTTTGGTGGTTTTGGTAACAATGCTCAGAGCGCACTGGCTCCGGCTGCTAACACCAACACGATCCCGTCCGCCAACTATGCACCGGCTGGTTATCCGGCTGCTGCCAATACCCCTAGCGTCAACCTTGGTGGCTTCGGTGGCCTGGGGCAGCTGCTTGGGCCTGTTCAGGCTTTCACTAACTTCCTGCAGCACCCGCTTACCAGCATCATTTCCCTGATTGGTGAAGGCATCCAGCAGGCTGTGAACTTCGTTACACGTCTGATCTAAGCCGTACCATCCCTAAAATAGGGTGTGTATGTGGGGTTTCTGTCCGACCAAGGGCGGGCTCTCTGTGATGGGGGATGGTCTGTATGGCCATCCCCTTACGTCGTTCTGGCTGTTGCGTCAGGACAGGATATACGGGCCAGCACTAAGTATTTCGATTTTCAGAAGGCAGCCCTCCTGTTTCTCGACATCGGGAAGTGGCAGGCGGGCTTTGCCATTGGTCCAGCGGCAGTGTGCAGTCTCCATGACATCCCAGCCGGTGCCTTCCGGGGCTGTTAGATGGGATGTCAGAGGTAGGTCCGTCCCATCGGGTTGGACCAACATTACCTCGCCAACGAGAACTCCTAGCATCCGTCTATCATCCACGAAGGGGCCGATAGCCCTGTCCAGACGTGCTGTCCGGGATTTGATGATGAGGAAAGGCGGATCATCTTTCAGCCGGAATAGGTAATGTCCATTAGTGCGTTGATAGAGAGATAGTTCTGTTCCTCGTGGGTCCAGTAAGGTCAAGGCTGGGTCATTTGTCAGGGTATGAGGAGCCGCATCTTCCGGGAAGCCCAGTTTGGTAGCTCGGGCTGCCAGTGCGGCATGGAGAGGTTCTACGAAATCTCGTTCTACCTTCAGGGGGGCGGCGGCATCATGCTGCCAGCTCTTTATGCGGGAATGAAGGGCTGCTCGGGAGGTAATAGACAATGTCTCTTCGGGCGTGGTGAAGCTGGGGCGGTTCCCGGTATCTAAATAGGTTTCAGAGAGGGCACCATTGGCACTGATGATACGATGCTCATATGTTTCGATATGGTAAATATCGTAACGGTCCCGCTTTTCCCGCAGGATTGTCCGACCATTGACGAGCATACGGGCAGGAACGAAGGCACCTTTTAGAAGTAGGCAATGTTCTTCTGTAACGTAGAGATCGCAGAAGGGGCAGTTCTCTGCGAATGCATGGCGTCGTATGCGTATTGGCCAATCATCAGATGAAGTGGGAACGACGGTTTTTTGCCCGGTCCAGCGAAGATATTCGACAGATTTCTGTCCGTTCTGGAAAACATGAATGGCATCACCGGGGCGTAGCTTTTCAATGGCTTGTGGGCCCTGAGGCGTATCAATTAGGGTCCCAGCGAGATAACAGACAACAGTTGAGCCATTCTGTTGTGTGGATTGTCCAGTTGCTGGAGCGTTGAGTGGGTACCATTGCCCGTCCTGCGGTATTTGGTAGGGATTGCCGGGAATGAAGATGTCCGTATGGGCTGTGTTGTAGAGGCTGTAATTTTCATTCAGTTGGATGATGGTTTGGTTTGTTGGGACATCGTAACGTTGTCGAGTTATTGTCTGTGTTAAAGCCTGTGTGGTGGAAAAGATAAACTGGAGCTTAAAACTGGGCGGGGGTGGGCTGACGAGTTGCAGCTCCAGAGACAGGTTGGTCTGGAGTGTTGTGCTGTCTAACCCTGCATAATCAATGACGAGCTGACCGCCCGTTCCAGGGTCTATGATGAGGGAGTGTGGGGCGGCTATGACAGAAGAACTAACAAGCCCCGACCATGATGCTGGGGCAATAACCAGCGTCCCCCCCTGAAATGTGAAAAGACGACCTTCAGACAATGAAGGAAGGTTATCAGGCATGAAAAGCGCAGCTTTGATAAGAGCTTCATGGGTCTGTGGAATATAATTAACGGCTTGGCCAGATGGGACGATCATGAACTACTATCTTCGGCTCTATTTTTAGATTTTTTCCTGATACGAAGAGAGGGTAGGTCATTTTTACTTATTGAAGATTAATTCATTCCTTTTGATTTTTTAGAATAGATTTTATTTATTTACTTTTTATATCCAGATGCTCCGAAATGTCTTTCGGGGATGAAGGGAAGAGAAAAACTCAACGAAATAGGGGAGTTAACGCAATGACTTTGAGAGTCTATCAAAGTAAATATAATAATTAATTGTTATTTTTAAATTGATATATAGTTAACAATTATAATGTAATAAAAATAATATTGACTCCAATAGAGAATATGTTGCTCCATATTCTTGGAGAATCGGTGTTAATTCTCCAACTTCCTATGATGAAAGTTTTGGAGACTCGTCATGAGAACTCTTAATGAACATGAGTTGAATGAAGTATCTGGTGGGTGCCTGCTGTTGGGGGCTGCCATAACGCTGGGCGGTGTTCTGTTGAACGGGTTGTTGAGTTCCGAGCGGAAGCTGATTGGTCAGGCTTCATCCGGAACGTCCTTGACGGGCAACGGCGATTCGTCAATGAGCCAGAGTCTTGCTGGCGCACAGGCTGACATGGCAGAGCACGGAACACCTCTTCCGCGTCGTGTCAGACCGGGTCTTGATAGCTTCCTGCAGAATGGCGCAAGCTTTTTGGAAGCGCTAACGCACGACGCTGCTGGACATATCAGCGCAGGTATTCGGGACTTTGCCGACCTTCTAGGTCGTCTTGTCTAACGTCCTGTCAGACAGGTGATAGGAAATGGTGAGGGGGTATTGTCCCAGTGCCGCAGGCTAGTGGGGAATGCCCTAAATTGAAGAAGGGCGGGCCATAATGACCCGCCCTTCTTTGTTTGTAAGTAGAGATGTGCGTTAGGATCAGAACTTCATCTTGAAGGAGCCTGTCGCACCGCTCTCGGTGGACTGGTTGCCATACTGGCCGATATAGGACAGGTCCAGATCGACATGGTCGTTCAGGCTGGCTGTCACGCCAGTGTCGATAATAGCGGCATTGTCGGAGAGCAGCACACCGGCGACATCCATGCTGCTGCTTCCCCCAGTCATGGCAAAGGACTCATGCTGGCGCGAACCCAGACGGCCAAACCCGCGGCGATAAGCTGCCGTGAGGTGCGGTGTGAAGATCGTCCGACCAATGTTCAGCCTCGTAGCAGCACGGAAGCCAAAGGTAGAGAAGGTAACACCAGCATCTGTCCCACGGCTGCGCAGAGCGGCTTCATTGCCATGCTCACGATAGCTGTTGGTCTGCATGTTCACATAGGACACGTTCATGAACGGCTCGAACACGCCATGCTCACCACGCATTTTGTAGCCCAGCTCGGCGAAGGTCTGTGCTGTTCCACCTAGATAGCCACTGTTGACACGCCCGCCATAATCCCCAACGGAGATCTGACGCCGAGTGTTAATGACATTCCAGCTATAGGCAGCACCTAGGCGCAGGTTCAGGCGGCCCCAATGTGTTCCGGCATAGGCCCCAACGGAGATGTTGTTGCTGTTGCCGGAGGAAGAATGCCCTCGCTGGACGTTGAACTGAGAATGCCCGTAAGAGAGTAGCCCGCCGACACGCCAGTTGCTGTGGTTGATCGGAGCATCAGCCCCCATGATGAACCCGGCCGTGTTGTGGTGCATGAGGGCAGCATTGCCATCTCCACCATTATGGCCAAGCCCCCCATAAGCCTGCCCCCAAAGAACGGCATGGTCGGAATAGCAAGCACCATTCTTTTGATGTGTCTTCAGGTCATAAAGGCTCTGACCGTTGCGGCCATAGTCGCAGTCGCTGTTTGCTAGACGGTTCATCGCCGCATTGTGGATGTAGAAGCTGTCCTGAATCAGGGCTGTGCGAATAGAAGCATGCAGCTCGCCAGAAAGATTATCCAGTGCCTGACGTGCCTGCGTCTTGGTCAGACCTGTCATGGCCTGGCTTAGTGCTGAGGTCTGGTCAAGGCGATCCAGCCCACGGCCTGCGGTGATCTGGTTGCGTGTTTCACCGACTATGCTGAAGGAGTTAGGCTTGCGGCGCATAACGATGTCAACGGCATCAGCACTGTAGGCGAAGGTCGGGTCCAGATATGCATATTGCGGTGCCAGATTGCTGGAAAGTTTGGAGTCAAACTGACCACTGATCCCGCCTGTAGCTGTCAGGATTCGATAAGCCTGGTTATATGTCAGGCCAAGCCCTGCATTTTTCAGCTGGAGGTCCAGCGTCCCACCTTGCAGGTTTGCCTTCCCAGTAACGGCCAGACGGTCGGAAGCGGCCTCCTGGTACCCAGTGCCCTTGGCTGTGTCGATGGTCTGACCTGTTGTGTCGCTCGTACCACGAATACGCAGAATAGAGCCCTGCGCCATGGTTAGATCACCATTGATATGCAGGGTCGACGGCGTATTAGAACCGATAGTACCCGGTGCAATCACACCCTCAGAGGCAACCTGCGTGGACCCGACGGTGCCTATACCACGCAGGGTTGCACCGTTCCCGACGGTAACCAGACCACTTGCAAGACCGTTATTGCCGTCTACTTCCAACGTCGCCTGATTCTGGAGCATCGTAGGACCAGAATAGGTGCTGTTGCCTGTCAGTATTTCTGTTCCACCAGCGACTGTCAGGCCGCCATTGCCGGAGAGGGACCCAGCATAGCTGTCCTTGGCCTTGGTGAGGGTGAGGGTGTCGTTGAGGATACCTTGGCTTGTGCCGTTCCCAGCGAGGGAGCCGACAGAGGCACCACCTTCCCCAATGGTGAATGTCCCACCATTAGCAGCGAGCTTGTTGGCAACAGTTGTTCCCTTGTCGAGCAGCAATGTCCCATCTGTTGTGACATTGTTCAGCTTGGCGTTGGTAGCTGTAAGATTACCGGTGCCACTATTGGTGACATCACCAGCAACGGAAGAGCCATCCTGAAGGGTGGCCTTACCACTGTTGGCAAGTGCCCCAGCGAGGGAGCCCGCAAGGTTCAGGCCGCCAGCCTGAGCAACGGTTGTGTCACCCGTATAAGCCTGCTTGCCTGTAAGGGTCTCTGTGCCCTTATCGATAGCGAGACCGCCATTGCCGGAGAGGCTGCCATTGTAGGTGCCGGTGGCATTGTTGAGGTGCAGCGTACCATCCAGCGTGCCATTACTGCTTCCGGCGAGGGAGCCGGCGGTGGCATTGTTGCTGGTCACGGTCAGGCCTGCGCCGTCATGGGTGAGGGTACCGTTGATGGTGCTACCATCAAGTGTCAGGGTTCCCTGATCCTTATTGGTGACGTCACCGGCCTTGCTGTTTGTGAGGGTGGCCTTCCCACTGTTGTTCAGAGCGCTGTTGAGCGTAGCGTTCGTGGCCTGGAGTGTGCCGCTATTGGTGACATCACCGTTTGTTGTGTTTCCACCTGTGAGAGTCATGGTGCCGCTATTTGTAGCGGAGGCCTGAGAGCCACCCGTGGCGTTGAAGGTTGCTCCTGCAGCGTTGGTGACATCACCGGCCTTGCTGCCTGTGAAAGTAGCGGAACCGTTGTTAGAGAGGGCGGCCAGTGTAGCGCCGTTGGAGACGTCCAGCGTCTTGTTATTGACGGTTTCCTGCTCGACCCGTGCATTTGGACCTGTGATCTGAGCATACTGATCATTGATTAGCTTGCCAGCGATGGAGCCTGTGAGGTTTAGTCCAGCGCCTTCGGCACTGGTTACATGTGTGTCACCTTTATAAGTGTTGGTGCCGCTGAGAGTTGCGATCCCACCAGCGACTGTCAGGCCACCATTGCCGGAGAGGGACCCAGCATAGCTGTCCTTGGCCTTGGTGAGGGTGAGGGTGTCGTTGAGGATACCTTGGCTTGTGCCGTTTCCAGCGAGGGAGCCGACAGAGGCACCACCTTCCCCAATGGTGAATGTCCCACCATTAGCAGCGAGCTTGTTGGCAACAGTTGTTCCCTTGTCGAGCAGCAATGTCCCATCTGTTGTGACATTATTCAGCTTGGCATTGGTAGCTGTCAGATTACCGGTGCCGCTATTGGTGACATCACCAGCAACGGAGGAGCCATCCTGAAGGGTGGCCTTACCACTGTTGTTCAGAGCGCTGCCGAGCGTGGCGTTCGTGGCATTGAGCGTGCCACTATTGGTGACATCACCAGCAACGGAAGAGCCATTCTGAAGGGTAGCCTTACCACTGTTGGCAAGTGCCCCAGCGAGGGAGCCCGCAAGGTTCAGGCCGCCAGCCTGAGCAACGGTTGTGTCACCCGTATAAGCCTGCTTGCCTGTAAGGGTCTCTGTGCCCTTATCGATGGCGAGGCCGCCATGACCGGAGAGGCTGCCATTGTAGGTGCCGGTGGCATTGTTGAGGTGCAGCGTACCATCCAGCGTGCCATTACTGCTTCCGGCGAGGGAGCCGGCGGTGGCATTGTTGCTGGTCACGGTCAGGCCTGCGCCGTCATGGGTGAGGGTACCGTTGATGGTGCTACCATCAAGTGTCAGGGTTCCCTGATCCTTATTGGTGACATCACCGGCCTTGCTGTTTGTGAGGGTGGCCTTACCGCTATTGTTCAGAGCGTTGGCGATGGTGCTGCCATCAAGCGTCAGGGTTCCCTTATCGTTATTGGTGACGTCACCGTTTGTTGTATTTCCACCTGTGAGGGTCATGGTGCCGCTATTTGTAGCGGAGGCCTGAGAGCCACCCGTGGCGTTGAAGGTTGCTCCTGCAGCGTTGGTGACATCACCGGCCTTGCTGCCTGTGAAAGTAGCGGAACCGTTGTTAGAGAGGGCGGCCAGTGTAGCGCCGTTGGAGACGTCCAGCGTCTTGTTATTGACGGTTTCCTGCTCGACCCGTGCATTTGGACCTGTGATCTGAGCATACTGATCATTGATTAGCTTGCCAGCGATGGAGCCTGTGAGGTTTAGTCCAGCGCCTTCGGCACTGGTTACATGTGTGTCACCTTTATAAGTGTTGGTGCCGCTGAGAGTTGCGATCCCACCAGCGACTGTCAGGCCACCATTGCCGGAGAGGGACCCAGCATAGCTGTCCTTGGCCTTGGTGAGGGTGAGGGTGTCGTTGAGGATACCTTGGCTTGTGCCGTTTCCAGCGAGGGAGCCGACAGAGGCACCACCTTCCCCAATGGTGAATGTCCCACCATTAGCAGCGAGCTTGTTGGCAACAGTTGTTCCCTTGTCGAGCAGCAATGTCCCATCTGTTGTGACATTATTCAGCTTGGCATTGGTAGCTGTCAGATTACCGGTGCCGCTATTGGTGACATCACCAGCAACGGAGGAGCCATCCTGAAGGGTGGCCTTACCACTGTTGTTCAGAGCGCTGCCGAGCGTGGCGTTCGTGGCATTGAGCGTGCCACTATTGGTGACATCACCAGCAACGGAAGAGCCATTCTGAAGGGTAGCCTTACCACTGTTGGCAAGTGCCCCAGCGAGGGAGCCCGCAAGGTTCAGGCCGCCAGCCTGAGCAACGGTTGTGTCACCCGTATAAGCCTGCTTATTCGTAAGTGTTTTTGTTCCGCTCTGGATCGTTAAGCCACCCGTCCCGGAGATGATACCATCATAACTATAGTCTGCATTAGCCTTCGTCAGAGAAAGGGAGTGACTACCGAGAGCGACATTACCGCCACCCCGGATATCGGATAGATTCTGGTTATTAGAAGACTGGCTAAGGTCCAGATTGGCCCCTTGCTTGATATCCACGAAGGAAGACGGGGCAATGGTGCCATTACCGGCCAGAGCAAGCGTGCCGTTCTGCACGGTGGTCGAGCCGGTATAGTTGTTGGCGCCTGTCAGCGTTTGGGTGCCACTTCCTGCTTTAATGAGGGAGCCTCCGGCCCCGCCATCCTGTATGGTGGCAGAGAGGGTATCGTTCTTGTTGAGAGCCCCGATTGTTAGTGTCTGCTTGCCCAGAGAGATACTACCATTGCCAGACAGGGAGCCGATGGAGACCCCGTTTGCTGTTCCGGAGATGTCAACATTGGCGCTATCGCTGTTATTCTGGATGGTAGCAGCATCGGCGGTTGCATGACCTGCAAAGACGACGCCCCCGGCATTTTGGATAGTGGATTGTGAGGCCGAGCTGGAATCTTTGAAGACAACGCTAGCGTTACCATTGTTTGTGATGTGGGCCGTGTCGGCAACACTTTTATTATTGAAGTTTAGGACGCTGTGGTCCTGCGGGTAGGTGGAAGAACTCTCGCCGACGGTGACATTACGGTTGCCCATGGAGGCAGACTGATCCTGCCCACCATTCATATTGACGGTGGCACCGCCCGTTATGTTCAGGTCCCCGCCTTTTGTTGTGCTGTTAGAGTAGCCAAAGGGTGTTGTGCTGTTGGCATTGACAACAATATTGCTTCCCCCGCTCGTATGGTTGCCCTCAATGTCCGTATTGCCGAGGTAGGTATTGTTGCCATTGAGGTTGAGGACAGGCTTGTCCCCACCCAAGGAAATACCGGCGTTCTGTTGAGCTGTATTAAAGAGTTGCGTGATTGTAGGGTTGGCGGGAGTTTTAGTTGTCTGATCGTAGGTGGAGTGATCCAGGATCGGGCTTACAATCTTTAGATCGGCACCTTTGGGCCCAACAATTGACCCATTATTGCTGTATTCGTATCCATTGAGATCAATGGTGGCACCGTTAAAGCCCAGAATAGTGTTGCGGTTTGCGTTGGTGCTAACCTGATCTTGCTCGATCCGCAGCGTGCCTCCGTTGATATTCAGAGCACCCTTCTGGTCCCCCAGACTAGCGTCAGAGGTAATACCGAGCGTACCATTGGTAATGACTGTACCACCAGTATAGCTGTTGGTACCGTTCAGGATGAGGGTGCCTGTATCCGTCTTTACGAGGGTTGTCGGGTTGCTCGGATCATCTTTGATAGATGTATTGATGACAGCCAGATTGGTGTCACCATAGCCTGTGCCATCCCCCACACGGACTATAGAAACAAGCCCGGATTTGTTGACTAGGATACCGTTATTCTGTTCGTACTGTTTTATGTCGGCATCACTCGGCGTGCCAGACTGCCCAGTGTTGTCCGTAACAGAGAAGTAATGGTTAAGCTGGTCCGGATGATCTCTGTCTGTATAGCGGTTGCCATGCAGCGTGATGGAGCTGTTTTCATCCTGGGGGATAACGGAATAGGAGGACGGGCGGGTCGTCTGGCTGAACTGCATGCCACCAACATCGACGTTGCCAGCGACCGTTACCTTAAAGGCGTGCTCTGGGTTCTGCTGGATTGCACTGTCGGAAGCCTGACCGAAAATGGCATAGGCATTTTTCTGCCATGCTGCACTCTTGTCGCCATTGGATGTGGTCCAGTTCGTCTGTCCCTGCGTCCATGTACCATCACCGCCATTGACCTGGCCATTGGCGGTTGTTGTGCTGCCGTTCCAGAAGGTTAGATTGTCCCCAGTATTGGCCGCAACCAGATTGACCTGATGGTTACCCGCCTGGAGGACGCTTTTATTATTGGGGTCCTCAGCACCTGTGGTCTGGTACATTTTGAGGGTAGGATTGTCTAACGTCAGCTGCTGTGTATAACGGTAGAGCGTCTGGACGCCGGACCCCTGCTGGAAGGAGAGGTCTACAGCCTTGACTGTTCCGCCCAGTGTAAGATTGCCGTTGGTCTCGCTCCCGACAAAAACGGTGCCATTGGAGAGCTTGCCAGAGCCATTGTCCTGAACCCCGCTGAAGTCGGACGTCCCATTGACGATGAGGTTACCGCCTATGCCCAGCGTTCCACGGTGGAGGTCGGACGTGCCAGGGGTGATGGTTCCGTTTTGTTCAATAGTTGTTGTGCTGCTGGTAGAACCAATATTACCCGTACCGTCCAGCTTGCCGTCATCGTGCACAACAACGCTGCTTGTGCCGTAGTTATTACCGTTGACATGCAGGTTGCTACCACTGTTGACAGTTGTGCTACCTGTATAGCTGAAGCTCTTACCGCTATTTAGGGTAACATCTGTGGCGTTAGCTACAAGATTGACGCCTTTAGTGGTGTCTTTGCTCGTGGTCGTACCGCCGCTAGTCGTACCGTCAGAATTTGTCTCGCTGTCGACAGGGGTCTGTCGGATGGTACCATTCAGGGCTTGGGAAGTGCCCGAAATGATAAGAGTCCCACCATCGCCCTGAAAGATCGCCCCATTTGAACCAATGGCACTGGCGATGTTGAGTGTGTTCCCACCGAGATTGACAGTGGCGTTATTATTACCCCACCCCATGTTGGCAATAGAGACCTCATGGGTAGCTTTGGAAATATCAAGCGTTGATTGGCCTGTTACGTTCCCAACGTTCAGCAGAATGGTGCTTTTTTCGAGATTACCGTTTCCAGCCAGTGCAAGAGTGGCGCCGTTATTGATTGCCGTGTTGCCGGTGTAAGTCTGTGCCCCTGTTAGGGTTTCCGTTCCACCATTGACGGTCAGGCCACCATTGCCCGAGAGGATACCACTGTAGGTGTCTTGGGCATTGTTGAGAGACAGTGTGCCATTCAGCGTACCGTTACTGCTCCCGGCGAGGGAGTTAGCATTGGCACTGTTGCTGGTAACGGTTAGACCTGCGCCGTTGTGGGTAAGGGTACCGTTGATGGTGCTGCCATCAAGCTTCAGGGTTCCCTGGTTTATATTGGTGACATCACCAGTCTTGCTGTTTGTGAGAGTGGCCGAGCCCGTATTGTTCAAGGCATTGTTGAGCGTGGTGTTAGAGGCATTGAGTGTGCCGCTATTGGCCACTACGCCAGTGACGGAGGAACCATTTTGAAGGGTGGATAGCCCACGATTATTCAGAGCCCCGGCGATGGTGCTGCCATCAAGCGTCAGGGTTCCTCTTTTTGTGTTGGTGACATCACCACCAGTCTTGCTGTTTGTGAGAGTGGTCGAGCCCGTATTGTTCAGGGCATTGCTGAGTGTGGTGTTAGAGGCATTGAGTGTGCCGCTATTGGTCACTACGCCAACAACGGAGGAACCATTCTGAAGGGTGGACAGCCCACTATTGTTCAGAACCCCGGAGATAGTGCTGCCATCAAGCTTCAGGGTTCCCTGATCCTTATTGATGATCTGACCGTTTGTTGTGTTTCCACCGGTGAGGGTCATGGTGCCGCTGTTTGCAGCGGAGGCCTGAGAGCCACCCGCGGCGTTGAAGGTTGCTCCTTCAGCGTTGGTGACATCACCGGTCTTGCTGCTTGTGAGTGTTGCCTGACCACTGTTGTTCAGAGCGTTGCTGAGCGTGGCGTTAGAGGCATTGAGTGTGCCGCCATTGGTCACTACGCCAACAATGGAGGAGCCATTCTGAAGGGTGGACAGCCCACCATTGTTCAGAACCCCGGCGATGGTGCTGCCATCAAGTGTCAGGGCTCCCTTGTTTGTATTTGTGACATCACCGTTTGTTGTGTTTCCACCGGTGAGGGTCATGGTGCCGCTGTTTGCAGCGGAGGCCTGAGAGCCACCCGTGGCATTGAAGGTTGCCCCCTCAGCGTTGGTGACATTACCAGCCTTGCTGCTTGTGAACGTGGCCTGACCATTGTTGTTCAGAGCATTGCTGAGCGTGGCGTTAGAGGCATTGAGTGTGCCATTATTGGTGACATTACCAGCGATGGAGCCGGTGAGGTCTAGACCGGCCTTTTGAGCAACGGTTGTATCGCCTGTATAGTTATTCTGGCCGCTAAGGGTTTTTACTCCATCAGCGATGGTCAGTCCCCCCGTACCAGACATGACACCAGAATAAGGGGTGCCAGATTGGGCTGAAGACAGGGTAAGGCCATTGGTCCCGAGGGCGGTATTACCTGCGCCAGAAATATCCTGAACAGTGACACCAGAATTGGCTTTGCTTATGTCGAAATTAGCATTTTGTTCTATGGAAATACCGCTGGAGCTGGCGATGCTGCCATCACCAGAGAGGGCCAAAGTGCCCTGTTTGATGAGTGTTGCCCCTGTATAGCTATTGATGGCGGAAAGAAGTGTCGTCCCTTGGCCCGCCTGCTCTACGGAAAGGGGGGTATTATTCTTGCCGTTTGTAATGGGGTCTGTAATTGGGTCGCTTGTTACGCCAGCAGCAGGAGAGAATGTTCGCACAAGGCTGCCCTGCTGGGACGAGGATGTGCTCTCCGAGCGTGCAGGTGTGCTGATGATAGAAAAGGACGAGACGCCCGCCAGAAGCAGCGCAATCCGGGCTGATAGCTTGAGGGGCGAAGCGGTTCTGCTTCTATAAGCCAGAATTGAATCAGAACCTGCCTGTGTGAAAGATGCTGGTTTTTTATATGAGGAGTTGTGTTGTGTCATTGTGGGTGCACCTTTCACATACGTTGCTTGCCGGTCGCCCGGAGCGAATGATGAAGCCGACAGGGAAATAAGAGGGGACATCGTGCCTGAAGACGCTAATTTACCGTTCATTAATAAAAAGATCAAAAGTAATCAAGATGTAGTTCAGGTAAATCCGATCAACTTTTTGCGTGGTGGTATTTATTTTATATATTTATGAAATCATCTAAATTTTATAAAAAATAAATAAGTTATCTCTAAATTGATTGATTGATAAAATTAACAATTCTGTAGTTTTTTATACTTATTTTTACAATTTTTACTGTATAAAATATATTTTTATTATGACTTATTTTAAATAGAAGGTGAAAAATGTTCTATTTTTCCGTAGCAATCTTCAGTTGCTTCTGAGTGTCCGGTTTGATGTATGTTTCTCACCTATTGGAATATTTAACCCTGATGGGAGGGGCCTGTGGCTGCTATCAATCGTGGAAAAGCTGGAACGGTTTTCATCTTCATGGATTTTCAGAATTATATTCTGGAAAATTTTCTGCCGCCTGAAAGGGCTGAACAGGTCGTAAAGCAGGCTGAAACTGTTCTTGCAGCAGCTCGGAAGGCTGGATGTTTCATCATCCATGTAGCGGTGTGCTTCCGGCCGGGTTATCCGGAAATCAACGGGCGTAACAAGATGTTCTCATGGATACGGGATAGTGGCATGGCAGACCCTGGTAGCCGTGGGATTGCCTTTGCCGATAGAATGGCACCGAAACCGGAAGAACCCGTTGTGCAGAAACGGCGTGTTGGTGCTTTTGGTGGGACCGACCTCGACATGATCCTACGGGCACAAGGCGTCGAGAAGATTTTTCTAGCCGGTGTTGCTACGTCACATGTTGTTTTGACGACATTAAATCAGGCGTTCGATCTCGATTATGACCTTACAGTCATTCACGATGCTTGCGCCGATGGTGATGAAACAGCACATGCCTTTTTGACGGAAACATTCTTCCCCAAGCTGGGCAGTGTCTTGTCGTCTCGTGACGTATTGGCCTTCTTGGAGGGGTAACCAAGCCTATGGCCGGGGCAGGGTACCTATCTGGAGGTCGCCGCACCTCGCTATGATGCCCCCGCTATGGCGAAGCTCTGGGCGAGATGCAGTAAGATCGCACTCTGAAATCGGGTGGGCAGGCGCACTTTGTGTCTGCCCACTAAGGGGAAGGACAGCACGGTAAGATGATGTGCGGTAGATGCCCGTTAGGCCAGATAGCTCAGATTTTTCATGAAGTGTCTGGCGTCCCGTACGGGATTCGAACCCGTGTTGCCGCCGTGAGAGGGCGGTGTCCTAGGCCTCTAGACGAACGGGACTAAAGGCGTGAGGCTTTCCTAGAGGGAATGTTGCAGCAGCGCAAGAGGAAAAGCGGGTCTTTTGTAAAAAAAGCCTCCATGAAAGGAGGCTTTTTTCAGTTGGGCTGGTTTTTACCGGCTGGAGGGCAGAACAGGCCCGAGTGGGCGGCCACCCAGCAGATGGACATGGAAGTGTGGAACCTCCTGCCCTCCATCGGGGCCAAGATTGCTGACGAGACGGAAGCCGCTGGGGATGAGTGATTGCTCGGCAGAAATTTTATCCACGAGCTTCCAAAAATCCAGAATCTCCTCATCGCTGGCACGAGAGAGGAAATCGTGCAGGTCCGTATAGGCCCCGCGGGGGATCACCAGAACATGGATGGGGGCCAGAGGAGAAATGTCGTAGAAAGCAAAGGAATGTTTGCTATCGCAGACACGTTCGGCAGGGATTTCTCCCCGCAGGATCTTGGCGAAAACATTGTTGGGATCGTAGGCGGGGGTAGGTGTCGGCATAAGATGGGTTCCTCCTCGTTCCTCTAATGATTGGGGAGTGGGGTAGGGGGAAGTCAAGGGCGGAGGGTAACAACCCACCTATGAACCATTTTTAGAAAGACGGTTTCGGGCGGGATGCCTTTTCCTCAATGCCGCTGGTGCCTTCACGGCGTTCCAGCTCTTCCCAAACATCTGCTGGATCAATGCCCGCATCAACCCACATGACAATCAGATGGTAGAGAACATCCGCACTTTCGCTGATGAGGCCGTTACGATCCCCCTTTATGGCCTCAATGACACATTCTACGGCTTCCTCGCCGAATTTCTGTGCAATTTTGCTCCGCCCTCTGGCCATGAGGCGGGCCGAGTGGCTGACAGAGGGAGACGCACCCTTACGGGCCATGACCGTATGATAGAGCCGTTCCAGAACATCCTTGCGGGTTGTAGGTGAGGAGGCGTTATTCTGAGGCATTATCTTTCCTGTCTTTAGTTTATGCTGTTTTTTAGAGGCCCAGCCTGACGGGTAGTTGAGCCTCATGCAGGGCCTGTTTGACCTCGCCAATTTTGAACTGGCCAAAATGGAACACACTGGCTGCCAGAAGCCCACTGGCCCCCGCCTGTGTGCCTTCTACGAAGTGCGACAGCTCTCCCACCCCGCCAGACGCAATGACAGGCACGGAGACACGGTTACAGACGGTTTTTAGCAGATCAAGGTCGAAACCAGAGCGGGTGCCGTCACGGTCCATGCTGGTGAGCAGGATTTCCCCAGCACCTCGGGCGGCCATTTGCTCAGCCCATGCAACAGCGTCCAGTCCCGTCGGTTCCCGCCCACCTTTGGCGTAAACTTCCCATCCGCCACGACCATTGGAGCGGGCATCTATAGCCACTACAATGCATTGGCTGCCGAACCGTTCTGCCGCCTCATTGATGAGTTCTGGCGTGCGGATGGCAGCGGAGTTGATGGCGCATTTATCGGCACCGCTCAGCAGGAGTTTGCGGATGTCTGCGCAGCTTCGCACCCCACCACCCACGGTGAGAGGTAGGCGGACCTCGGCAGCGGTTCTTTCTATAACATCAAAGATAGTTTCTCGGTTATCCGAGCTTGCCGTGATGTCCAGAAAAGTCAGCTCGTCCGCTCCAGCAGTGTCATAGAGGCGGGCTTGCTCCACTGGGTCGCCTGCATCTCGCAGGGAAACAAAATTGACCCCTTTGACAACTCGTCCGTTACATACATCAAGGCAGGGGATGACACGCAGTTTTAGCATGACCCCTCCAGAATATTCAGGGCTTCAGGCAGGTTGATGCGGCCATCATACAGGGCACGGCCCACGATCACGCCGGTGATGCCGGGGGTGCTATCTGCTGCCTGACGCAGGGCACGGAGATGCTCCAGCGTGCCCACACCACCGCTCGCAATGACGGGAATGGACACATGGCGGGCTAGTGTGACTGTTTGGTCAATATCCAGCCCTTCCAGCATCCCGTCACGGGTGATCTCGGTAAAGATGATGCCTGCTACACCGGCATCTTCCATCCGGCGGGCGAGATCGGTTGCGGTTAGTTCGGAGACTTCAGCCCAGCCTTCAGTGGCGACCCGGCCCTGCCGGGCGTCAATTCCAGCGATCACACGGCCTGGCCATGCATGGGCAGCCTGCCGGACAAGGCCGGGGTCTTTTACAGCGGCCGAGCCGAGAATGACGCGGCTTACGCCAGCTTCCAACCAGCGTTCGATAGTCTTCATGTCCCGCAGGCCACCCCCAAGCTGGATGGGGAGGGAGGTGTTGGCGATGATGCCTTCTACAGCCTTCACATTGGCGGACTGGCCTGCAAAGGCTCCGTCCAAATCAACGATGTGGAGGTGACGACATCCTGCTTCCTCAAACAGTTTGGCTTGAGCAGGCGGATTGTCGGAATAATGAGTGGCTTCACTCATTTCCCCCTGTCGTAGCCGTACGCAAGCCCCGCCCTTGAGATCGATGGCTGGATAAAGGGTCAGCGGCTTCTGGGCGAGGGTATTTCGCTCGGAGGTATGATGAGGGGTGGAGAGAGGAGTATCGGCAGGCTGCCACTGCATGGCTTTTTCTTCAGGGACAAGGAGTTTTGAGAAGAATAATCCGCGCACTGTCCGGTCTCCGATTCGTGCAAAATAGGGGTGAGTACCCCAGTGGGTGAAGCCAAGTGAGGTAAGAAGAGCTGCTGCGTCAGGTAATGTTTCACGCACACGGCAGTCCAGCACCTTGGCGCCAATAGCCTGTGCCCGGCTGATAATAGCCTCCATGAGCAGATTGCCCAGCCCTTTTCCTCGCTCGTAAGGAACGATGAAGAAGGCCGTTATGGTGGCACTGGTGCTGTATGTCTCGGACCGGGTGGTGGCATGGGCGAGAACGGCTGCCCCGCAGATGCTGTCATCTGGTGCTCGGACGATGAAGACATCACGTTCCGGCACGAGTAACAGACCTTGCAAGAAACGCCGTAGGACGTTGCTTTCAGGCGGTGTGTGCCAGTCGAATACGCCTTCTGCCAGAATGGCCGCTACGGTACTTTCCAGCAGGCTTTCCAGATCGTCCGCACTGATGGTCTGGCCCAGCCGTTCAGCACGGTAGCTTCTAGGGCGATGGATCATGGCCGGGTCTGTATCCGTCAGGGCTGCCATGTCAGGAAGTTGCCAAGGATGATTAGCCCCACATCCTGGCTTTTTTCCACGTGAAACTGTGTGCCGCATCGGTTGCCCTTCGCCACGATGGCGGGAACCGTCATGCCATAATCCGCCGTAGCGATGGTTTCATCCGTAGGGGCATCAACCAGAGCGTAGGAATGGACAAAATAACCGTGGTTGCCCGGCTCCAGCCCCTCTGTCAGCGGGTGGGCCCCGGGGGTGAAGGACAGCGTGTTCCAGCCCATATGGGGTAGCCGAAGGCCTTGTCGGGAACTTTCATCCATAGGGGCAATATGGCCGCCAATCCAGCCTAGCCCTTCCGTGCGGCCATGTTCCAGCCCGTATTGTGCCATGAGTTGCATGCCCACGCAGATGCCAAGAAAGGGCGTGCCCTCCGTTGTGGCTTTTTCTAGAAGAGGGCGGAGGTCGCCTTCATCCAGCCCTTTGGCGCAGTCGGCAAAAGCTCCCTGCCCGGGAAGAATTAGCCGGTCAGCCGAGAGGATGTCAGCCTCATTACGGGAGATGATGACATCGGCATCTAGCCCCTTCAGGGTTGCCGCCCGTTGGGTTGCTTGTGCGGCAGAGGCCAGGTTGCCGCCATTGTAGTCGATTACGACAACACGCATAAACTCTCTCCATACCGCAAGCTGCCCGATCCTGTTTCAGGCAGGAGGGGAAGACAAATCAAGAAAAAATCGTGAGGGTGCTTACAGCACCCCTTTGGTGGAAGGAATCCGTCCTGCACTACGTGGGTCGCGGGAAAGAGCCATACGCAGAGCACGAGCGAAAGATTTGAAGGCACTTTCAGCAATATGATGGGCGTTGGTCCCGGCGCGACAGTTCATATGCACGGTGATGCGGGCGGACATGCAGAGAGCGCGGAAGAATTCTTCTACCATCTCCGTAGCCATGTTGCCGATCATCTCACGGGGGAAAGAAATATTCCATGCAAGGAAAGGACGGCCTGAAATATCTACGACTGCTTCGCAGAGGGCTTCATCCAGCGGGACCAGAGCGGAACCGAAACGTTCGATTCCCCGTTTGTCGCCAATGGCCCGGTGGAGGGCTTCGCCCAGTGTGATTCCCACATCCTCGATAGTATGATGGTCATCGATATGCAGGTCGCCTTTGACCTGGATATCCAAGTCCAGCCCACCATGTCGGGCCAGAGCATCCAGCATGTGGTCGAAGAAACCAATGCCTGTCTGAATGTTGCTTTTTCCGTGCCCATCAATGGCGAGGGAAAGGGTGATGTCGGTTTCGCCTGTTTGGCGATTCAGTGTAGCGGTGCGTGATGTCTGAGTGGTCATGTCTTTCTGCTATACTAATATGCGCTGCTTTCCAAACTTGCTTATTGTGACCGTGTGGGTGAGACTGTCTAGTTAATTGACCATGACAAGATTTTCAGGAGGGGCGTCAACATGGCGCAGGTTTCATCCGTTTCACCGCTTAATATGCTGCTGGACCGGTCCTCAACGGGGGATCTTGTTGCTCCAGCTCCGCACGGGGATGTGCTGGCCCGTATCCTTTCTGCTGGCTTGCGTGCGCCCGATCATGGGCATCTCTGCCCGTGGCGGTATGTGGTGATCACGGGGGAGGCTCGCCCGGCTTTTGCCGAGCACGTCGTAGCGGCTGTGGCACGACAGGAGCCGGAGGCTCCGGAGAAAAAACGAGAGAAACGGCGTAAGCGTTTCTCAGAGACGCCAATGATCATTGCGCTGGGTATGCATCTCCGGCCGGACCATAAGGTGCCTGTCATGGAGCAGGAAATGGCCGTGGCGGCGGGTACTATGAATGTTCTTAATGCCCTGCATATGGAGGGGTTCGGCGGCGTTTGGATCAGCGGTGCTTTTTGTGAGGACCGGTCGTTGCTCAGCCAACTGGGGTTGGAGGCACCGCATCGGCTTGCGGGGTTCTTGCTTGTGGGTACGCCGGAGAAGTCTGACCGCTGCCACACCCGGCCGGATATTGGGGATTACATGGCGTTTTGGGATGGCCAGAGCCCTATTGCCTTTGGGGCTGATGACAGGCGGAAGGAGCGGTAGTCTTCCATCCGGGGTGGTTGGTTGCCGGGGTGTGCCGGTTGCGTTAAAGCGATGAGCGTATGAGTTGAGGAAGGCAGGGCCGCATCATGAAACAGCCACAGCACGGTGACGTTCATCAGGCAGGGCCGCAGCAGGCGGATTTTGTATGCAGTGATATTGTGATTGCCGGGGGTGGCCCTGCTGGCTTGGCGGCGGCTCTGTCTTTTGCCCGGGAGGGCTGGCCGGTGAGTGTGGTGGAGAAAGCTCCCCGCAGCGTGCTGGAGGCTCCCGCTTTTGATGGGCGGGAAATCGCCTTGACCCATCACACGGTACATTGGTTGAAACAGCATGGCGTATGGGATGAAATCCCGGCTGAAGCCGTGTGCCCTCTGGATGTAGCCCGAGTGGAGAGTGGCCGTCTTGGCGGCCCGCCTCTGATCTTTCATGCGCCGGGCGGCGCAGGAGAAGGACCTTCCGATGATGCGCCAGAAGGTGAGCCCCTGGGGTATCTAGTTGCCAATCATCTCATCCGGCGGGCTCTTTACCGGGTTGTGAGCCGGACGGAGGGCATTACCCTGTTCTGCCAGACGGGCGTAACGGGGTATCAGGCCAGCCGGAATGATGTGCAGGTGCAGCTCTCGGACGGACGGACAATGCGGGCTCGGCTGCTTGTCGGGGCGGATGGCCGTTTTTCTCGGATACGGGAGATGGCCGGAATTGGGTCCATCGTGCATGATTTTGGCATGAGTATTCTCGTCTGCCGGATGAGGCACCTCACCCCGCATGATAACACCGCTCTGCAATGGTTTGATGAACGCCAGACCATTGCCCTTCTGCCGGTAGCTTCTGATGGAGGGATAGGGGATATTTCCTCCTTAGTGCTTACCCTCCCGCCAGATGATATTGCGCGCCTGCGTGTGGCAGAGGATGATGACTTCAATGCCGAGATCACCCGTCGCACGGATGAGCGGCTTGGCCTGCTTCGTGTCATGAGCGATCGTATCACTTATCCTCTTAAAGCCGTTTATGCTCATCGTTTCCACGCACCCCGTGTGGCCCTGATCGGTGATGCAGCAGTGGGGATGCACCCGATAACGGCGCACGGCTTTAATTTCGGCATCCGTGGGCAGGAGACACTGGTGCAGGAGCTGAGCGCAGGGCCGGGTGACCCGGGGGATGCGGTGTCCCTCCAGCGGTTCGAGCGGCGGCATCGCCGGGCAACCTTCCCGCTCTTTACAGCGACCAATGCGATTGCTGTGGCTTATACTCGTGATGATGGCCCGTTTCCGCTCGCTCGTCGGGCTGGGTTGATGCTGGCTAATCGTCTTGCCCCGTTCAAAAAGGCCGTCACACGGATGCTGATGGACCCTGTGTAGCCACCTTTCTTTTATTAATGAGAGGTGAGGCAAAGGTTTAGTTTTTGTTTCTAAAACCGCTTGCCTGTCGTGGCTTTTTGCTGTGATAGTGGCCGCAAGGGTGATTTCGGTATGGGAAGATGCCTTTTCCCGAGTGGTGTCGGGTAATCTCCATTCTACTGAAATGGCTCGCTATATCTTTTTGCCAGCTTGTAGAAGCTGATAGCCACATCGTGAGCCATGTATAGGGTGCATTATGACATATGATGTCGTCATTATTGGTGCTGGTTTTGCCGGACTGACACTAGCCTATCAGTTAAAGAAAAAGAAAAAAGATCTCCACATTGCCATTGTGCATGATTCTTCATTTCCCGGTGATGACATCTCAAACAAGGTGGGTGAATCGTTTAACGAATTAGCCGCTATCTATGTCGATCAGATGCTCGGCCTTAAAGAGTTTATGAAAGAGCGTTATCCCCGCAAAATGGGGATGCGTTTTTTCAAGATTAACGACACCTCCTATCAGGAGATGGGAATAAACAGCCCCTTCCCAACGACTTCGTTTCATTTTGAGCGTGGGAAATTGGAGAATGACCTATACGGCCTCGTAAAAGATGAAGTGGATTTTTATCTCAACCATAAATACATCGACTTTGAAGAAGATGGGGATGAAAAGAAGATCCATGTTCTGAACCGTGCCGATAATAGCCCTGTATCATTGCGGGCGGCATGGCTTGTTGATGCCGCCGGTATGAAAAAACTGCTGGCTCGTAAATTTGGGATTACGCACAGGCTGGACATTAATCATTCCTCAGTCTGGTTCCGGGTGGGCGGTGGCGTTAACGTAGACGAGTTCCTGCCACGGACTGAGGACAATCCGTTTACATCAGATAGACGCTCGTGGAGTTCCATTCATCTGGAAGGGGTAGGGTACTGGATATGGATTCTGCGTCTTTCGGAGGATAAGACGAGCGTCGGTATTGTCTTTGATGAAGACATGTATGATTTCCAAGATTTTGCGACGTGGGAAAAGACAACTTCCTGGTTGCGGAAGAATGTTAATGTCCTGATCAGTTATCTTGAAGAAAAGAACTTCCCGATTCTTGACTTTAAAGTATTGAGGCGGTTCGCAAGTGAGTGTGAGCACTGGGTGGATCAGAGCCGCTGGGCTGTGATAGGGGACGCTTACGGTATATGGGACCCTTATTATTCCAACGGATTTGACCTGATAGGGATGCAAAATACCATTCTGACGGAGCTGATTGCTGCGGAACGGAGTGGAGAAAGCATCAGTGAACGTCTGCCAGAGGCTAATGGGTTCATTAAGAACATAATGATAGGCTTCGGCATTACATTTTCCGATTTTTATCCTCGGAAAGATAGCTGGTACTACATCTGCTCAAAATATAACGTCGATATAACGATGTATGCGCCATTCATGGTGCATATTATGTCTAATGCTCTTCAGGCCATGTTTATGGAAGAGGATTCATCCTTCCGGAACGATGTCATGGAGCTACTCATTGGGGCAGGTCTTACCTATGGTGAAACAGTCAGTTTTCTCGCCTCAGATGAGTTCAAGAATAATGGTGAGAAGGGCTATGATTATATGCTCCTGAAACCAGAAACATTCCATGCGTTTGTTCCAGAAACAAATATTCCCTTCCAGGAGAAAGAGAAGGCGCTTTCTATTCTTAGGAAGAACCAAAATCTGATCTTGTGCGTTCAGTATTATCTGATGGCAGGGCGCAATTATATGGACTTCATAAAAAGAGGGGCCTATTTCGCCATCACAGAACAGACAGACCCCGAGCGGTATAAAGATAATCCTGACCTGCTGGAGGCAGAATTGTTCCGTCCCGCATAAGGGGCGTTACGAGCTCGTCGTGATAGCGTGAGATTGGAGGAACTGTTCCAGTTCCACATCTCCCGCTATGGCTTGTATGCAATATGGTTCTAAATTGCGCTCCGCCGCTTTACCGCCCCCCATTGGAGCCAGTTTGACCGGCACTTCCAAAGAGCGGGCTAGCAGGCGGAGTTTGCCTACTCTGCGGGGATTGCCATAGAGCTGGTCGCCGTAGATGGGTGTTCCTAGCATGGCGCAATGGACACGGGCCTGATGGGTTCGCCCTGTATGGAGGGTTAGTTCCAATAGGCTGGATGCTCCATTGCTTGCCAGAATACGCCATGAGGTTTGGGCTGGCTTGTTCTGTGTTTCCTGCGGGGATGCTGCCTTTTTGGTCGAAGCCGTTTGCGGTATTGCTTCGGAGACCATTTTCCATCCCTGCTGGGCGGAGGAAACACGCCGTAGCAGGGTTGTGAGTGTCCCTTTCTCCTCGGTGGGGCGACCATCAACCAGAGCCCAGTATCGTTTGACGGTTTTATGCTCGGCAAAGGCGTGTTGTGCGGCCACAAGGGCAGATTTGCGGCGGGCTATGAGCAAACAGCCAGCCGTGTCGGCATCTAGCCGATGGACCAACCAAGGCCCACCTCGTTTCTGAGGCACGAGGCGGGCTTCGACACTATCTTGCGTTCTGGGGCCGGGATGGGCAGCGAGTCCGGCAGGTTTGTTGATGACGACAAAATGCCGGTCTTCCCATAGGATGGGAAGTTCCTTCCCTGGGAGGAAGAGGGGAGGAGCTGCCATAGGTTAGTCCTCGTCATCATCATGATCGTTCCGGTCCAGCCCCAGGGAGGCTTTTGTCGCAAGAACGTCACGTTTCCCTACATGGTTAGCGGCACTGATGATGCCTTCCCGCTCCATCTGGTCGATGATGTTGGCAGCTCGGTTATAGCCTATGCGAAGATGACGCTGCACAAAGCTGGTTGAAGCCCTCTGAGCCCGGATGACAAGCTCTGTCGCTTGTTCGTAAAGGGCGCTGTCCTGATCCTCATCTGCACCTTTGCCACTGCCCTTGCTGCTGGAGGATGTGTCTTCTTCCGGCTCATCAGCGAGAACTTCGGTATTATAAACAGGGGCCCCCTTGGAACGTAGGTCATTCACCACGGCTTCGACTTCTTCATCACTGATGAAGGGGCCATGCACACGAGTGATGCGGGCACCACCCTGCATGAAGAGCATATCACCTCGGCCAAGGAGTTGCTCTGCACCTTGTTCACCCAGAATGGTACGGCTGTCATATTTGTTGGTGACCTGAAAGGAGATGCGGGTCGGGAAGTTCGCCTTGATGGTTCCGGTAATGACATCAACGGAAGGACGCTGCGTGGCCATGATGACATGCACACCAGCGGCACGGGCCTTCTGGGCCAGGCGGAGCACAGAAGCCTCAATTTCCTTACCGGCAACCATCATCAGGTCGGCCATTTCGTCAATGACGATGACGATATAGGGTAGATGTTCCAGCGGCAGGCGGTGCTCGTCAAAAACGGGGCGTCCTGTTTCTGGGTCATAGCCGGTCTGGATGCGGCGGGTCGGGGTTTCACCAGATGTCTTGAGGTGGCGTATCCGGTCATTATAGCTGCTGATATTACGCACACCATGATCGGCCATCAGGCGGTAGCGGCGGTCCATCTCCTGCACGGCCCATTTCAGGGCACTGACGGCCTTAGGTGGCTCGGTCACCACTGGGGTCATCAGGTGTGGAATGCCATCATAGATAGAAAGTTCCAGAATCTTCGGATCAATCATGATGAGCCGGCAATCTTCTGGGCTGAGCCGGTAGAGCAGGGATAGGATCATGGCATTGATCCCAACCGATTTACCCGAACCGGTTGTTCCCGCTACGAGCAGATGCGGCATCCGGGCAAGGTCTGCCATGATGGGTTCCCCGGCAATATCCTTACCCAGTGCCAGAGGCAGCTTACTACGGTTTTCCTTCCATGCTGGAGAGAGAAGAAGTTCGGGGAAATAGACGGTTTCACGAGTTTTGTTGGGGACTTCAATACCGATGACATTACGGCCCGGTACTGTGGCGATGCGGACGCTCAGCACAGCGAGAGTACGGGCAATATCGTCGGCTAGGCCGATCACGCGGGAGGAACGCACACCGGGGGCGGGTTCCAGCTCATAAAGGGTGACGACAGGCCCGGCCCGATAATCGGTGATGGTGCCTTGTACGCCGTAATCATCCAACACCTTTTCCAGCATCTGGGCATTGGCCTGAAGAGCTTCTTCGGAAGGGCCAGTTTCGCTTTGGTCTGGCAGGGGGTTGAGCAGGCTGATGGAGGGTGGCAGCCATGTGGATGGAGCTGCCATGCCGGGCAGTGGCCCTTGGGCGATACCGGGTGGTGGGACAGGCCGTGGCGGCATGGGAACCCCGCCTGTATGTGTGGTGGCCTCATGGGGGGGCGCAATCCCGCCCATGCCAGTGGAATGTTCTGTTGTGACTGGAGTGGCCGCAGCGGCTGGGGTAACCGGAGGAACGCTACCGGGTACTGCTTCGCTTATAGTGCCGGAGGCATCCGGCATGGGGGCTGAGCTGGAGCTGGTAGCCGCCATGAAACGTTTCAGGAAGCCGGGCTGTTGTGCTGGGCCTGAAACTTCCTGAGGTTGTACGGACAGAGGAACGCTGGAGAGTTCTTCATAATTCTCTTCAGCATGGCGACGTTGGGCTGTACTGGTCCGTCCAGGGTCATGGCGGATATGGGCCAGCATACGGGCATAGGGGTTGTCGGCCTCTTCTTCGGGAGGGGTGACATGGGATGCCTCTTCCTGAAGGGGAGCTGGATCAGGTCGGGTGGGCGGCTGAGGTTGGGCGGAGGAGGGTTTTTGCCAAGGGGCAGCTCCCTGCTGCATGGGGGACCAAGGCGTGTTTCCGGTAGCTGGTGATGCGGGTTGATCAGCCTGACGGCTGAGGTTGCGCATGATGAAACCGGATGGAAGCGGTCCACTTCCCATGGCGGGGCGTCCATGGCGGATCGGCCCGCCAGCACTGGAAGGATAGGCGACCTGACGTTCCATTTCAGGTGGTGCCCCACGGGAGCGGAGCAGGGCCCGCAGAGGTAGGCGGATCAGGGCACTGAGGCCACGACCTACGGAACGCCACTCCTGCCCCTGTAGCCCCATGGACATAGGGCACAGCACAGCCAGAAAAATGAGGCTGAGCGCAATGGAGACAATACCCCCCATGCTGCCTGTTTCGCCCGAGACGAGATTCAGAAGTTTCTGGGCAAAGAAAACACCGCTTTCCCCCCCTAGCCCGCTACTGGTGGGCCAGGCCACACTCAGCCCGGGCACTGTTAGCTGTAGGAGGCCAATCGTCATGGCCGCTGCGGGGCAGAACAATGCCGCCGCTACGAGGCGCAGGAGAGGCAGGCTCAAGTGATGATGGCGCAGGAGCTGCCATGTCCAAGCCAGTAGAACAAGAACGGGTATGATCCCTGCTAGACCGAGTAACTGCATCAGTCCATCGGCAATGGTGGCCCCGAAGCGTCCGAGCAGGTTGGTTGGCTCGGTTCCCGTTGCGGTGTTGAAGGACGGGTCATGCGGGTTGAAACTGAAGAGAGAGGCGGCAATCGCCAGTGCCATAATGAGGAGGATGATCGCCAGTATTTCCATCATTCTAGCAGAGAGAATGCGGGAGATAGGGGAATCATGCCATGTGGGAATATCCACATCATCCTCTGCCATGTCGTGCCCGAGGAACGGGTCGACAGTACCAGAAGGGCTACGCCGTGTGGCAGGCAGGATAGAGCGCAGCTTGGCAGGAAGGCGAAAGCGGGAAAGCACAGGGGCAGGTCCTCTGGCTGGTCAGGAAGGCGGGATCGACCCGCAATATAGCCTGTTCGGTTTGATTCTGGAAAGCAGAACCACCCGCCTGCCGTATATCAGAGAGTGGGACGGTGCCCTTTGATGCTGACATCATGCCGCCAAATATGAAGTGTGGCAGCACCGAAACTGCGCTGTGCCAGTAGTTCTGGCGGTTCTGCCGAGAGACTGGGCAGGAGGTGGGCATGGAAAGGTTGGAAAGGTTCTTCTGGTTCTTTGGCGTCATTTTGCAGAGGCGTGGTTTCCGTTTCTGCAACAATTAGGGCGCCATCAGCCACCCAGCCGGTCCGCCATAGGGCACGCAGCCCCTTTTGCACCAAACCTTTATGGTAGGGGGGATCAAGGAAAATGAGCGTATGGGGCTGCGGCGCTTTGGGGGGGTGCGTCACGTCACAATGGCGTAGGCGGGCACGGTCTGCCATACCACAGCTGCGTAGATTGGTCTGAAGAGCAGCAATGCCAGGGCGGCTTCCCTCCATAAAAGTGGCAAATCCTGCCCCACGGGAGAGAGCTTCCAGCCCTAGAGCACCCGTACCGGCGAAGGCATCCAGCACCACGGCATTTTCCAGCTGATCCCGGCCAAACCACGGTGCATGCATGAGCATGTCGAACAGGGTTTGGCGGGCACGCTGCGCTGTTGGGCGGGTGGTCATCCCGGCAGGAACCTGTAGGCGGCGGTTACGGGCTGTACCGGCAATGATCCTCATAGTGTTACGACTGTGCCTTGTTTGTTTTGCCGGATTTCAGGCCCGGAATTTGCTCCATCAGGGTTTTGTAAGATACTTCTTCCAGCTCATGAGGCTTGAGAGTGCCGAGGCTGAAGGGCCCGTAGGATAGGCGGATGAGACGGCTGACATGCAGGTTCATACCCATCATGACCTTACGGATTTCTCGGTTCTTGCCTTCCCGTAAGCTGACCGTCAGCCATGAGTTGTCACCTTTGGAGGAATCCAGCGTCGCCTCGATGGGGCCATATTGGACGCCGTCCAGAACGCAGCCCTTTGCAAGGGCTTTCAGCCGTTTTTCATCCACAAGGCCAAAGACACGGACACGATAGCGGCGGATCCACTGGCGGGAGGGTAGTTCCAGTTCACGGGCTAGACTGCCATCATTAGTCAGCAGCAGCAGCCCTTCGGAGTTTAAATCCAACCTACCAACACTGACGACCCGAGGCATGGCGGCGGGCAGGGAGTCGAAAACTGTGCGGCGTTCTTCCGGGTCGTGATGGGTTGTGACCAGGCCAGCTGGTTTGTGATAGCGCCAGAGGCGAGTGCGCTGAGGTGGGTCTACGGGCTTGCCATCTACGCAGACAATATCACCCGGCTGTATGAAGGTGGCCGGGTGGGTGACCGGGCTGCCCCCGAGGGTGATGCGGCCTTCTGCGATCATCCGTTCGATATCACGGCGACTGGCAACCCCACGGCGGGCTAGAGCCTTGGCAATACGTTCACCACGCTGTGTATCGGGAGAGGAGGATGCAACATCTTTCATAATCTGCGGACATACAGCGTCCTGCCTTTCCTTGGCAATCCATTTACGGCTCTATAAAGCAGTCGAGGAAGGATTTGTGGTCCATTTCCAGTTTTAGGGGTGCAGGTGCATGTCTTTTCCCACCGTCATGACAACGCAGCAGGCCATGCAACAGGCTTTGTTACTGGCGGATGAGGCGGCCCGTGTGGGGGAAGTGCCTGTCGGGGCGGTCGTGCTGGATGGGCAGGGGCGTGTTCTGTCTATGGCCCGCAATCATGTAGAAGAGCATCACGATGCCAGTGCCCATGCTGAGCTACTGGCTATGCGGCAGGCGGCGCATCGGCGTGGGACGGTTCGGCTGGAAGATTGTACGCTGGTTGTAACGTTGGAGCCCTGCCCGATGTGTGCGGCAGCCGTTACGCATTTCCGCCTCCAGCGTGTGATTTATGGGGCTTATGACCCTAAAGGGGGAGCAGTGGATCACGGGCCCCGTCTTTTCGCACGTTCTAACTGTTTGCACCGGCCTGAGGAGATCATTAGCGGTGTGCGGGAGCGTGAGGCTGCGGCGCAGTTGCGGTATTTTTTTCGTAGGCTACGGCGCGGGCGTGACTAGCCCAGCACAGCCCGGAGAATCCCGGTTGTGATGACCCCACACAACATGGTGGGTAGGAGAGAGAAACGTGTGGCAGCTAGAAGGGTCGCTGCTAAACCCAGCAGATCGGCCGGATGACCCGTTGCAAAATTTGGAGCGATAACGGCCACCAGCACACATCCGGGCACGATGTCCATGATGGCCTTCATACGGGGGGACAGGTTGCGTCCAGCGAGAAGCAGATAGCCGCTGATGCGTGTTAGATACGTCACCAGCGCCATGGTAAGAATGGCCAGCAGGGCTGGGATATGGAGTGTCATATGCTCCTCACTACCAGCAAGGATGTGAGGATTCCGGCCAGTGTTCCTGCCGGGACGTACCAGGCACCGGGCAAGAGGTGATAGACCAGCACGGCCACCCCAAGGCTGATACACCATGGCAGAGCATTGCGGGCACCTTTCCACATTCCTTTGAGCAGCATGATGAACACGGCTGGAAAGGCCATATCCACACCATAACGTGTGAGGTCCCCCAGTATATTGCCTGAATATCCCCCTATGAAGGTGAAGATAACCCAGCAGAGATATAAGCAGACTGTAATACCGGCATAGAACCCTATGCTAAAGCGGCGGCCCGGTTTGGTGTGCAGGTCTGTCAGGGTCAGCGCCCAGACTTCATCACACATGCAGAAGAGTAGAAGAAAGATTTGCCAGCGGCGTAGATGCCGCAGGTGTGGCGCCAGAGCGGCACCCATGAGGATATGGCGGCTGTTGATGAGGAAGGTCACCCCTGCCAACAGCAGGATAGCCGGAGGAATGGACCACAAGCCAACAGCGGCGAATTCTGACCCACCTGCAAAGTTGAGACCTGTTAGCAGTGGGACTTCCACAATGGAAAAGCCTTTCTGCACCGCCTGACTGCCCAGTAATAGGCCGAACGGGACGAAGGCTATGAGCAATGGCAGGGATGTTTTCACACCTCGGAGAAAATCCGGCCAGAAATCGTCCTGTCTGCTGGTGGGGGATGTAGTTTGCATGGTGCCTATTTTAAAATTCTGCCGCTTTGTCAGCAAGAGTCTGCGAGGAAATGGCTGTCGGGGGGCAGTGGATGATGCGGGTATGCCTTACATTTCTTTTAGGTGACACTGGCCTGCGGATGCTTGCAGAGCGGGCAGTCCTGTCCCTATCTAGTAGGGCAGCTCCGGTTGAGAAGAGTTTAACATCTAGTGTCAGGAAATGTTTGCGATGAAGCCGCCTTCCCGTCTCTCTCTGGCATGTCTGGCTATGGTACCTGTGTTGGGTATGGCCGGTGCCACCGTGCCCGCTGTGGCTCAGAATGCTCCTATCCGCCCGCAGATGTCGGGTGGGCAAGTTCCCGATTTCGTGCAGATTGTAAAACAGGTCAAACCGGCGGTGGTATCCATCACGGCGCATATCCGTGAGGGAGCCGATGACGGAGGGGATGGGCCGTCTGATGGTAATGGTGGCCCGCAGGGCTTTTCCTTTCCTTTCCCATTCCCATTTCAGATGATGCCGGGGATGCCCTCCAACCGTACGGTGGAGGCCAGAGGGTCGGGGTTCATCATTTCGGCTGATGGGTACATTGTTACCAATAACCACGTCATCAATGGGGCAACCAAAGTCAGCGTGAAGCTGGATGACGGTACGACTATACCTGCGAAGGTCATCGGGCACGACGCCAAGACGGATATTGCACTGCTGCGTGTGAAGGCTGATCACCTGCCTTATGTCGAGCTGGGCAATTCTGATGATGTCCAGCCGGGGCAGTGGGTCGTAGCAGTTGGTAACCCTTATGGCCTTGGCGGGACGGTAACAGCGGGCATCATTTCCGCTCTGGGGCGTGACCTCCATTCCGGTGCTTATAACGACTTCATACAGGTGGATGCGCCGATCAACCACGGTAATTCTGGTGGCCCGCTGATCACGCTGGATGGCAAGGTGATTGGCGTTAATTCCATGATTATGTCGCCTAATGGCGGTGGTTCCATCGGGATTGGCTTTGCCATTCCTTCTGCCACGGTGCGGTCGGTGGTGGACCAGTTGCGGGCGACTGGCCATGTGGTGCGTGGTTTCATTGGGGTGGAGACGCAGGACATCACCCCGACTATGGCCCGTGCTCTTGGCCTTGTGAGTAGTAATCATCCCGGTTCACCGGCCCATGGTGCGTTGATTGCTAATCTCATCAAGGGTGGTCCGGCGGATAAGGCCGGTCTGAAGAGTGGGGACGTGGTGCTGTCCGTGGATGGTCATGATGTCCGCAGTGCTCACGATCTTGCTGTTAAGGTTGTGTCCATGGCGCCGGGTTCTAAAGGCACCTTTACGGTGCTGCGGGATGGAAAGACCATGCCACTGGCCATTACAGTCGGTAATCAGGCTCGTAGTGGGCAGGAAGGAAACAGCACAGATGGCAGCACGGCTGATGCACCTTCTGGCAAGCTTGGGCTGGCTCTGGGTGTGCTGACACCACGGATACGGCAGGAGATGGGGCTGGATGACAGCGTGCAGGGTTGCATTGTGGCCGATGTGGCACAGGGCAGCCCGGCAGAACATGCCGGCATTCGACCAGGGGATATTATTGTTGCCGTTGGCAACCAGATGACGGCCAATCCTCACGCTGTGGTCATGCTGGTGCAAAAGGTGCTCAAGCAGCATCAGCCGCCGTTGCTGCGTATTCTGCGAGATGGCCAGCAGCTTTTTGTGGCTGTCTCCCCGGATGGAGCGAGCGATGGTGACGATGATGGCGAAGACGGCCAGTAAGCGTCTCGCTTTGTTTTAGGTTTAATCGGCTATGAGAATCCTGCTTTTCTGTAACAGAGGAGCAGGATTTTCTGTGTGGTCCGTTTACGGTCCGCTCCATTCCCGGTAGTGAGGGACTATCCATCACATTGAGAGGTATGGCAGCAGGTGCTGCCGTCAGTCCGGGAGATGACGGCTTTGGGGAAGAATGACAGCCTGTCCTTCGGCCAGTGGTCGTACATATTCTGGTCCGTTCCAACTATGTGTGGTGTGTTGGTCTGCCTTCTTGTTGGCCTGTCAGGCGGGCAGGCGAAGGGGGCGGAGGTTTCTGCCGCACAGGGTGCAAAACCAGACATAAAGGTGCCGCTGCATGTTGTGTACCATCGGCGACACCAGCCGGGTTGGAGTGGTCGCCGTCATAAGCTGGTTTATGGGCGTCAGTTTGTCACGGATTGGCAGCGTTACAAACAGCGTGAAGCCCAACGGTTAGAGGAAAAACGCAAGGCGGCAGCCGTTGCTGCGGCTATTGTGGCACGGCAGAATGATAGGAAGAAAACAGCGACCGTTCTGCCAGATGTCATTAATGCCGTGCATAGTGATGCTATCTCCGATGAGGTCCTTACACGGAAACGGTACAATCCTCCTTCCGTAAAGGATCAGCATTTCTTTGGGGACTGGGGCGGCATCCAGCCGTGGCTGGTCGACCATGGCATCAGCCTGCTTGTGTCGCTTAATGAAGAACTGGCCGGGAACCTGACAGGTGGTAAGAAACGGGCCAATAGCAATGCGGGCCAGGTTGGGTTGGAGCTGGACATTGATTGGCAGAAACTTGCCGGGCTTCGAAATTTCAAGACACATACCATCATCGTCAACGGGCACGGGCGGAGCGTATCGACTGAATTCGGGGATACGCTGGCAGCCTCGCAGGAGATTTACGGGGCCCGTGGCAATGTGGTGGCGCATCTTGTGGCGATGTATGGCGAACGGTCCTTTTGGAAGGAGCGGGTAAATCTGAATGTGGGGTGGATGCCGGTTGGGTCATTTTTTGCGGCATCGCCTTTGTTCTGTGACTTCATGAACGTTGCTATTTGCGGCAACCCGGGGCCGAACAAGTATACCAATGGTAATAGGGACTGGCCCTCCGGTAATTTGGGTATGGTTGTGCATGTCATGCCCATTAGGGGGTTTTATGTCATGGGTGGGCTGTTTGCTGTTAGCCCGCATGGCTACAATGGCGGTATTTCTGGTTGGTCATGGGCGCAGGATGGATTGGGCAAGTTTTCTACGCCGGTAGAACTAGGCTGGCTGCCAGAGTTTGGCCGACATCATCTGACAGGCCACTACAAGCTCGGTTATTCTTATGATAACTCCCGCTATCCCGATCTGTACCGTGATGCCTACGGGCAGCCATTTCTCCTGACAGGCCGCCCGCAACGTTATCGGGCGGGTATGAATAGTGCGTGGTTCATGGCGGACCAGATGCTATTGCGGCATGGGCCGGGGGAAAGTAACGGGCTCATCCTGTTGGGTGGTGCCATGTATACTGATGGCAAAACTGTATCCGTTCATGAACATGAATGGTTGGGCCTGCTGGAGACCGGGCGTCTCTGGAACCGGCCACTCGATACGGTAGGGGTGATGTGGCAACACCTGGGGATCAGCTCATCAGCCACGCATCAGCAAGAGGCATCAGTGCTGTTAGGCCGTCCTTTCCTGCCTAACCGGTGGGGGGCTGTGGATGGTGTGCAGTCTCATGAAAATGTTTATGAGCTGTTTTATAGTGCCCATGTTGCCCGAGCGATGGCACTTCAGCCGGATTTTCAGTATATCCAGCGGCCCAGCGCCACGACAGCCTATCATGATGCTGCCGTGTTTGGGCTCCAGTTTACTGTTGTTTTATGAAGAGGCAGCCTGTCAGCTAATGAGGCTCGCCAGCAGGGCATCAGCATCTTCGGGCCGGGTGTAGAAGCTGGTGACGAAGCGGACCAGCTTGCCCGGTACACCTTGTGGGGTGGGATAGGTGTAAAACTGGTAGCCTTCGGCGTGGAGTTGTTCCACCTGTGCTTCCGGTAGGACAGCGAAAATCTCGTTGCTTTCTGTGGCGAACGGTAGATTAACGGCAGGGTGTTTGTACAGACCATGGCGCAGACGCTGGCACATCGCATTAGCGTGACGGCAGTTTTCCAGCCAGAGATCATCTTTCAGCAGGGCAAGAAGCTGCGCTGCCATAAAACGCTGTTTGGACCATAGATGCCCACCCCGCTTGATACGGCGTGCCATGCTATCCACCATGGGGCGTGTCCGGTCATTGAGGAAGAAGACAATGGCCTCTGCTGCCATAGCACCGGCTTTTGTACCGCCGAAGCTCAGCACATCTATGCCGGCTTTCCATGTGGTATCGGCGGGGCTGCAATTCAGATGAGCAATGGCATTACCCAGACGGGAGCCGTCCATATGGACGGTCAAGCCATACTCATGGGCAACTTCAGACAGGGCAGCAATGGTGGTGCAGGGATAGGTCGTGCCCCATTCAGTGGCCTGCGTGATGGAGAGTGCAGTGAATGGAGGAGCTAGAACTCCCTTAGAGCGGTTTTGCTGAAGTGTTGGTGCTAGACCTGCCGGGTCCATCCGCCCTTCTGGCGAAGGGATGCCAATGAGTTTTGCCCCTTGAGTAAAGAATTCAGGGGCGCCACCTTCTTCATTATTAATGTGGGCACTCTGGTCGCACAGCACGCTCCCGTAGGGGGGAACCATGGCAGAGAGGGCGAGGGAGTTGGTTGCTGTACCTGTCGCAACGGGGAAGACAGCCACCTCTGCCTCGAACACCTCACCGAAACGCTGGTTCAGCGTTAGGGAGAGGTCATCATGACCATAGGAAGGAACATTGCCTGTATTGGCATCAGCGATGGCCTGCATGACAGCCGGGCAGGCAGGGGTTACATTATCGCTGGCAAAATTCTTGCGTAGATTATCACGCACGAGGTGAGTTCCTTCATCCTTGCTGGAGGGGCTGCCCATTTCTGGTTCCTAGTCTCTAGCGTAAAGATCAGGTCTTGTCATGTCTTGTCCAATGGGCATAGAGAGGCGGGAAACACCGGTTTTGGCGGAGAGTACGTTCATGACAGCATCATCCACCGTACATGCAGGCGGTAAGGCAGAACTGATTGATGGTAAGGCCATGGCGGCCAGAATGACAGATGAAATCCGTGGTCAGGTGGAGCAGCTGGTCGAGAAGGGGCACGAGCTGCCCGGTCTGGCTGTAGTGCTTGTCGGTAATGATCCTGCCTCGGAAGTGTATGTTAAAAACAAGGCGATTCAGACCCATCGGGCGGGGATGAAGTCCTTCATGCATATGATGCCAGAAAGCACCTCGCAGGAAGAGCTTCTGGCCCTGATTAGCGAGCTGAACGCTAACCCTAAGGTAGATGGCATTCTTGTTCAGTTGCCGCTACCGCCGCAGATTGATGCTGCTACTGTGACTAACGCTATCCATCCGGATAAGGACGTGGACGGGCTGGGTGAGGTCAACACCGGTCGTTTGGCCTTGGGGATGGAGAATGGCATCGTTCCCTGTACGCCGTTGGGGTGTCTCAAGCTGTTACAGTCCGTCCATGCGGATATGACAGGGATGAAGGCTATTGTTATCGGGGCCTCTAATCTGGTGGGCAAGCCGATGGCGCAGCTTCTGCTTAAGGCTAATTGCACTGTAACCATAGCGCATATTTATACCCGTAATATCGAGGCATTGGCCCGGGAGGCTGATATCATCGTTGTGGCTACTGGCAAGGCGGAGCTGGTGAAGGGCAGCTGGATTAAGCCCGGTGCGACTGTCATTGATGTTGGCATCACCCGTGTGCAGACCCCGGAAGGTAAGAGCCGTCTGGTCGGGGATGTGGTGTTTGAAGAGGCCAGCAAGATCGCTGGGCATATCACACCGGTGCCGGGAGGTGTCGGGCCGATGACCATTGCCTGTTTGCTGTATAACACGTTTCAGGCAGCGAGTCGGCGTAGAGCCTCTATAGAAGGCTGAGGGAGGCTTCCTTCCAGTTTTGTCGTTGCGGGCTTCTGCTATGTGGTAGGAGCCGTAACGGTTATGAATTCTTCATAAAAATGGCCATTCTGGAACAAGTGCTTGATTGTTCCATATGAATGGGATAGTTCCTTTTTGTATAAAGAATGACCGGTCGGTCATTTTTTCTTTTCAGATCATCGTTGGTCCAGTCACAGCCATGCAGGTCATAGCCACGCTGACAGGGTGTAGGACGGATAATTTCATATTCTAGAGGTGACCATGGCACAGTCCGATACACAGTCTGATACTCATTCAGCCGCACAGGGTGGCAAGGAGCAGCAGGCAGCCTCGGACCAGACAGAAAAGCCCTTCAAGGATCGTGGCGCCAGGAAACTTATTCTGATCCTTATTCTGGTCATGGTTGTGCTGGGTATCGGGTTGTATTTCTTTTTCAACCGGAACAAGGTTGAAACGGATGACGCCTATGTGACAGGCCGTAAGATTTCCATCGCAGCACATGTCAGCGGGTATGTGTCTCGTTTGCTGGTAGACGATAACCAGTTCGTCCATAAGGGTGATCTTTTGGTGCAAATTGATGGCCGGGATTATCTGGCGCAATTGCATCGGGCCGAAGCTGCCGTAGCGCAGGCTGAGGCAGATATGGTCTCCTACGATCTGTCCTATGCTGTGGCGCAGAAGAATTATCCCGGCCAGTTAATGGCCGCTCAGGGAGCCCTTCAAGAGGCGAAGGCTCGTCTTTTCCGGGCTCAGACGGATTATGTCCGGCAGCATCGTGTAGAGCGTGCTGCTACGACCCAGCAGAATATTGACTATGCCCGTGCTGCCTTGGATGAAGCCACGGCTTCTGTCATGCAGGCGCAGGGCCAGTTAACACAGGCTGAGCCGGTAAAGGCGAATATTGGCAATGCCTATGCTCATTACACACAGGCTCAAGCCACGTTGAAATCAGCACAGGCAGAGTTGGAACTCGCCCGCCAGAATGTGGATTGGATGGATATTCGGGCCCCGCGGGATGGCTGGGTCTCACAGCGTACGGTGGAGCAGGGTAATTTCGTGCAGGTAGGGCAGGAGATGTTCTCTATCGTGGCGAAGGATGTCTGGATTGTTGCTAATTATAAGGAAACACAGCTCTCTGACATGCGCCCCGGCCAGAAGGCCGAGATTGAGGTAGATGCTTATCCTCAGCTCCATCTGAAAGGCCATGTGGATACCATACAGAGAGGGTCTGGTGAGTCCTTTAGTGCCTTCCCGCCGGAAAATGCCACAGGGAACTTTGTGAAAACCGTGCAGCGTATTCCTGTCAAAATCCTGATCGACAGCGGGCTTGATGACAAGCTGCCCCTCTCACTGGGTATGTCTGTCGAGCCAACCGTCCATGTGGGTGAGTGAGGCCGGATATGGCTGATTCATCAGTAGAAAGCCACCAGCATTGGCGGCCACGTCATAATCCATGGCTTGTGGCCGTCGTGGTGACGCTGGCTGCCTTCATGGAGGTGCTGGATACCACCATTGTTAATGTGGCTCTGCCGCATATCGCTGGGGCGCTCGGTAGTTCCTATGATGATGCTACATGGGCGCTGACATCGTACCTTGTGGCCAATGGGATCGTGCTGACAATCTCTAGCTGGCTATCCAAGAGGTTTGGGCGGAAGCGGTATTTCCTCATCTGCGTGGCGATGTTTACGTTGTCCTCCTTCCTCTGTGGGCTGTCCACGTCTCTGCCGATGTTGGTGGTTTTTCGCCTAATGCAGGGGTTTTTTGGTGGTGGACTGCAACCAGTACAGCAGGCGATCATTCTTGATATTTTCCCCCCAGAGAAGCGTGGAGCTGCCTTTGGGCTGACAGCTCTGGCCATCGTGGTGGGGCCGGTTTTGGGGCCGCTGGTGGGTGGATGGCTGACAGATACCTATTCATGGCGGTGGATTTTCTACGTCAATGTACCGTTCGGTATTCTGACCGTCATGGCTGTGATCGCCCTTGTGGAAGACCCGCCGTGGGTGAAAGTCGTGCGAGAACGGGTCGATGTCATTGGTGTCAGCTTGATTTCATTGGGTCTTGGCTGTCTTGAAATCATGGCTGATCGTGGCGAGGATGATGATTGGTTCGGTTCACCTTTCATTGTGACCATGGCGGTTATAGGTGGCCTCTGCACGTTGGGGGCTGTTATCTGGCTGCTCAAGGCTAAAAATCCTCTTCTGCGATTGAGTGTGCTGAAAGACCGCAACTTTGCCATTGGTACCTTTATGATCGGTGCTGTGGGGGTGCTGCTTTACGCTTCTGCCGTGATTGTTCCGCAGTTTGCCCAGCAGGTGCAGGGCTACACGGCCACGGTTGCCGGGCAGCTTCTTGCGCCGGGAGGTATGGCCGTGATGGTCCTGATTCCCTTTGTGGGAATGCTGATGAAATATGTGCAGGTTCGCTATCTCATCGGGTTGGGTTTCTTCTTCATGGCGATGTCCTGCTTTTTTGCGGCAACGCTCTATTCTGGTGTGGATTTCTGGTATCTGGTGCTCTGTCGTATGAGACAGACGGCCCCTCTGGCTTTTCTGTTCGTGCCTATTTCCACGATCGCCTATGCGACCCTGCCGAGAGAGCTGAATGGTGATGCATCCGCCCTGTTCAGCATGGTGCGGAACTATTTTGGGTCTCAGGCTATTTCACTGTCCACGGCAGCCCTGACGGAAATGCGGCAGGTGCAGCAGACGGACGTGTCTGCTCATGCCATTGCCTCACGGCCGGAGTTTCGGGATTATCTTTTTCGTGTCCAGCAGCTGGCGGAAGCGCATGGCCTGGCCCCGTTGCGTGCCCATGCCTTTGCCATTGCCCATATGTATCAGGAGTTCCTGCGGCAGGTAGCCATGCTGGCCTATAACCAGCTCTTCAATGTTTTGGGGATCATGGCCCTCTGTGTCGTGCCATTCTGTTTTCTCATGTCCCCGATGAAGGGCGGCGGTCATGGGGGAGGAGGCGGCCATTGAGTGTTAAGACTGACCGCCTGGTGGTTCTTTCAGGGAGCGTACATGCGGAGGAAGCTGTCCGCTACCATGCTGGCTACGCCGTCTATGCTGGCCTGACTGGTGTCCACAGGCAGGGAAAGGCGGCTCCGGTGAATGATGCGGGTTTGGCACATCGTAAGAAACTGTTCAGCAGCGAGGTCGATATCTGTGATGATGAGCTGGCCTGCGGCATGTTTATCCGCAAACCATTCGGAGAGACCGGTCAGTGTCCGGGAGACGCCATAATGCCAGAGCGTGTCCGCCAGATTGGGGAATTCGTTGGCCTCCGCCACAACGATGCGGTAGAGGCCTATGGCTTCCGGGTCGATCATCAGAGAGATGATAGTTGCAGCTGCCTGCTTGAGGGCCGTGCGCAGGTCTGGTTGCGGTGCCTGAGAGACGGACTTCAGCGTGTTAAGGCGTGTGCGGCTGCGTTCTTCAAAAAAAGCCGTGAACAGGTCGGCCTTGTTCTCGAAATGGTTATAGAGCGACCCCTTAGAGACACCCGCCAACTGGGCGATCTGCGACATGGATGTCCGTTCATAGCCCTGTTGGAGGAAAAGCTGTCCCGCACTTTGGAGGATCTGCTCACATTTGCTGGATGTCCCTTTGCCGTTACGGGAAGGGTGCTGGGCCGGTTGTTCGGTCTGGGTCATCGTCCTGTGGAAGGGTTGCTCCTGCGTATGGGGGAGCATGATAGGCCGCCCGAGCGGTATGGTCCATATGGGCAAATCGTTTCTAGCCCGTTTTATGTTGATTATTCTTCAGGAGCTGCACTGTGAAAGACGCTCATTTGTTCCACTCCGTCCGTAAGGGGGCGGTGGCCCTGTCTTCACGCCGTTTTAGCCGGCAGCTTCTGTGTGGGGTGGCTTTGCTGGGGTTGGGTGGGTGCCTCATGGTCGGCCCGAAGTATCACCCCCCTAAGGATTGGGCTCCACCACATTATGACCTGCATAATGGCAGTAATCAGGATTCCAAAGAGGCTGTGAAGGGGAGCGGCCATGGCCCGCATGGTGCCAATGCGGCACCAGAGGACAAGACAAACGAAAAGGCTTCGCCCGCCTCTGTCGTGACAGAGCTACCTATGGCCGATGCGTGGTGGAAGACATTCCATGACGCTGAACTGACCTCTCTGGAAGATCGTGTCGCCACACAGAACCTGTCCTTCCTGCTGGCTACGCAAAATCTGGCGCAGAGCCGTGCTCAGATGATCATTGCGGGAGCGGAGCGTTTTCCCAATCTGTCAGCCTATGGAACTTATGTAAGGTCGCAGCATAGTTCCAAGCAGCTTCAGGAAATCTTTAAGCGTGTGGGTAAGGGCTTTCCTGATCTGCCCGCACAGGAGGCCAATTTCCTTCAGGGGTCCCAGGAGGCGCAGGTTCCGCTGTTGAATCAATGGCAGGATAAGATTGATGCGACTTATGAGATCGATCTTTGGGGGCGTGTGGCCTATCAGTATCGTGCAGCAAAATATCTGATGAAAATGAGTGAGGAAGAGCGGCGTAGCATCCTCATTGCTCGTCAGGCTGATATGGCCCGTGATTATCTCCAGTTGCGTGGTGACCAGAAGCGTCAGCGTATTCTGGCAGATAGTCATGCTACAGTGCAGAATCTGCTATCATTAGCGCAGAGCCGTTATAAGAGCGGGTTGGTGACGGAGCTGGATGTAGACAGCATGAAGGCACGCCTGCATGGCATCGAGGCGCAGCAGGCTAATCTTGATGAAACGGTAGCACGGGAACAGAATGCCATTGCTCTGCTTCTGGGTATGCCGCCGCAGAGCCTGAATGAGGAACTTGGCCGGACAGCAGATGTGCCGGTTGTGCCTCCTTTTGTGCCCGCTGGCTTACCTTCCGAGCTGGCCCATCGCCGCCCGGATATTAGGGAGGCAGAAGAGCATTTGAGGGAAACTGTGGCGGAAGTCGGTGAGGCCACGGCGGATTTTTATCCTAAGGTGACAGTGACGGCAGATTTCGGTTTTCAAACCCTGTCTTTCCGTGACCTTGGCTTCTGGAATGCCCGTGCGTGGAATGTCGGCCCTAGTATCTCTCTGCCTATTTTCCAAGGCGGGCGGCTTTACGGGCAGTTGCGGCTGAAGAAGGCCGAGCAGCGTGCGGCGGCTGTGGAATACCGGCAGACGGTTCTTCAGGCATGGAATGAAGTGGATAACGCTTTGCAGGCCTATCATGACGAGCAGATTCATCATGAGGGGCTGGCAAAGACTGTGGATGATGAGAAGCGGGCTCTGACATTGGCAACCAGCCAGTACCGGGCCGGGTTGGCAACTTATCTGTCTGTTCTGGAAGCGCAGGAAAAATTGCAGGAGTCCCAGCTGGATTTGGCAGCGAGCGACAGTGCCTTTGCGACAGATATGGCCCGCCTTTACAATGCGCTGGGCGGCGGTTGGTCTGAGGTGCTGCCTGATGAAGAGCAGGTCAGCCAAGCCGCACGACAGGCTACGCCGTAATAAAGGGCGTTGGGGGGAGGGAATGGATGATGCGAGGCCTCCTTGATGAGAGGCTGTGAACAGTTTTCTTTCTGCCCCCTTGCGACTCCCCGGTCTCTCTCATAGGAATCGCTGTCAATAGGAAGTTATCATTACTCACAGAGTTTTCCACAGGTGTGGAGCCGCAGAAAATTGCCATCTTTAGTCTGTCATGTGAGTGATTATCCACACAGCTTTTGGAAGATATGGAGTCCGCCGAGCGTTGACCGATCATGTTTATGATGGCTCTGGCAGGTAGATATAAGAAAACCGGCACGGTGACATGCCGGTTTTCTTTATGAGGGTCTCGCCTTCTGAGGAAGAGGAGAAGCCGTCTTATTTCTGCTTCTGAGCGGCAGCTGTTGCTTCGGTCACGACATTCTCGGAAACGAAGACGAGTGTATTCAGCGCATCATTTAGAGCCACAGTAGCAGCATCAGGATGATGACCTTCTGCAAAAATCAGGGCACGGTTCACAAAACCCTGAAGCTGGGCCAGAGGGGCCAGAGCGACGATGAAGTCGATGTCCTGCCCGACAACCTGTAGGGTCTGGGCGGCCTGCTGGGTCTGGCCTGCTTTTAGCTGGGCATTGGCTGTTGCCACGGCACTTTTTTTGCTGGGTTCCAGCGTGTCTGTAGCAATAACTTCACCACCAACCGGGATCCAGTCTGTCGGGCCGCTCTGGGGGGTATGGGCGCTGGAGACAGGATGCTGAGGGGCGGGGTGCAGATCAGCTTCGGCAGCGGTGAACTGCTCACGAGCCTTGGATGCAGCCTGAAGATGGGCCAGAGCGGCATTAAGAGCCGGCAGGGCCTGTTCGCTCTGTCCAGCAGCGAGGATGTGCTGAGCCTGCAGGATGCTCGTCATGGCCTGCTGGCCATGTTCGGACAGGTGATGAAACGCGCGATGTTCTTTTTTGCGTTCGCTTTTTATATGTTTGCTGGTTGTGGCAGATGCCTTGTCGTGGGCAGTCGGCGCTGCGTCATCAGCGAAAGCTGGTGCAGCCAGTGTACCCAAGCCAAAAATGGAGAGGGCAAGGCCCTTGTGCAGTGTCGTGAAGCGCATGGGAATATCCTTAAGTCATATGATGGAGGATGGCCTGCTTACACAGGCAGCTGCAGCTGACCCTTCTTTGAGTGACTGCTCATCCCGATACATAGTGATAACACCCTAAAAACACTTTACGTGCAACCGTTATACGTGCGGTGAAAAGCCCTAGAAAATCTCAATATGACTCTTAAAGCCAAGCAGGGCGGCATCACGCAGATTACCCTGTCCATTGGGGCGGAAAAAATATTCTAGTAGGGGCTGAAAGATAACTCCTCGGTAGACATGGATGGCGTAGTTGACCTCTAGCACGGCAGCATGGCGCTGTACGCCAGTCGCGTGGTTCGGGAGGCGGCTGAATTGCTGGGTATCCAACATTGTGGCTTCGGTTGCTTGTACGCCGGGGGCAATTTTCTCATAGGTGAAGGAAAGGCCAAATGTATCAAAGGGGCGGGACCGGAAGATACCACGGTCTATGAGGGCACCGTAGGCTTCCCACTCCCGCAGGGCGATGCGCTTATCGTTATAGAGGAAGCCCCCCAGCAGCGTAATTCCACGCTTTTTGCTGTGATAATGATTCAATATATGCTGGTCAGCCATGAACCAGGCACCATAGCCATCATGCCGTATGCGAGGTTTGCCTTTGCTTAGGGCATAGGGCTGACCGTCTTCATCGAAATAATTGTCGGGGCTGGGAGCGGTCATCATCACGCCACCGATTTTATAGTGCCCGGGATGGTTGTTACCAAAGAGCGGCTCCCATCCTATTTCTAAGGGGAGGCGGAATCCGTTGATATTCCCACCATTGAACTTGAAGCCAGTGCGGTGCTGTTCGTTTTTGTAGATGCCGTTTTCGCCCGCATAGAGTCCACTCTGCACATAAAGTGAGCGTGACGGGCGGACACGGATACGCCCAGCCCAGACAGCAGCTGGATAACCGCTGACGAAGCTACTGTCCGTTGCCGCCTTGGGGCGGCCGCAGATGCTACCATTCTGGAAGTTGCAGAAGAGGGGGCTATTTTGGAAATCTGACATTTCCGCCATACGGCCCGCAGCGATGGAGAGGCGGCCACCGAACAGGGTTTCTTCCCCGTAGGCCATGACTAGATGGATAACCACGTTCCCACCACCGCCATAATCTTCCGAAGCATGGTTTAGCCAGTCACCGAACATGCGGTTTGCTGTCGTCCCGTAGCGGCCAACAATAATACTGTGCGTGGAGAATCCACGGAACCCGATGAGTTGCTCCCAGTCGATGTTAAGCGAAGCGGCATATTGTCCGGCATTGCTGGCCCCTTGCTTGTATGGAGCGAAATGCTGGGAGTTGGGATAGTTCTTTTTGGGGGGCGTGATGGCACCGGCAAATTCGTTTGTATTATCAAGCAGGAAGGCAATACCCCGTTTGCGCAACCAGTCTGTCATGCCGAAGCCGTGGGGGAAGAGGGCTTCCGGCCTGCCAAAAGGTGGGACGGAGGTTGTATAGCCACCATGGGCGGGCAGGGGGGTATCGACCCGGAGCAGCGGCTCGTTCCCGATAATTTCGTCAAGTACCTGCCCATGTGCGAGAGGGGAGGAAAAGAAGAAAAGGCCTATAGGGAGTATAACACGCCAGTTTTTTGCCAGTTTTTTTAAGGTAGCAGAGAAATAATGGAAAAATAATTTCAGGATTATGGGATTTTCATTCTGAATGGGGTGGGAGGAAAGAGCAGACATTTTATTCCCCATTTCTTCAAAAAGAACCCTGGTAGTGCGGTATTTTCCCACAAGGAGATGATATTGCAGAATCTGTTAAAGAATTTTTGATGAAACTTCAAAGTCTATCTTCTGGCCACGGGTATTTTTTGGATTGGTCCGGCGGGGTTGGTATGATTAACGTAAAGTAATCTCTTTTCACGCCTTGGGGAGTGTGGGAAAAGCGGGGCCATGAGTACCCATATGGAAACCCATACTATCCATCCCGTTCCGCAGGCGCATCGCCACGGGCGTGTAACGGACCTGTTTTCGGTCTGGTTCAGTGCCAATATGACATTGCTGACAGTTGTCACCGGTGCTTTGGGGCCTGCCGTGTTTGGTCTGTCCCTTATCTGGTCTATTTTGGCACTGGTGCTAGGCAATGTAGTGGGGGCGATTTTCATGGCCCTCCATGCCGCACAGGGGCCACGTCTCGGCGTTCCCCAAATGGTGCAGAGCCGGGGGCAGTTCGGTATTTATGGGTCGGTACCGATCATCCTTCTCGTCGTACTCATGTATATAGGTTTCGCAGCCTCTAACTGCGTTGTGGGGGGCGAGGCTCTAGCCCATGTACTTCCTGTATTCCACGGCAATAGGGGGGTTTGGCTCATTGCTGTGCTGACACTGCTGCCCTGTATGATGGGGTATAGGGCCATTCATGTATGCTCCCGTGTGGCCAGCTGGGTCTCCATTGTGGCGGTTATCTATGCCATTGGTTGTGGATTGGGTGGGTTCTCCCGCACATTGTTGGCGGACATGCACGGCACTGTGGCCGGTTTTTTTGGGGCATTTTCCGTTTCGGCTCTCTGGCAGATTGCCTATGCCCCTTATGTCTCTGATTCTTCGCGGTATCTGCCGGATGAGGCAGGCTCTGGCCGTCAGGCTTTCTGGGCGACCTATGGGGGAACAGTTATCGGGGCTGTGCTGCCGATGGTACTGGGTAGCCTGCTGGCACTGAGCTATCCGTCTCTGCCGCTGGCTGGTGCGCTTTCCCTGACGGGTGGGCGTATGGGGGATATTGTCCTGCTGGTACTGGCACTGGCTATTCCACTGGCCAATGCCATGAGTGTTTATTGTGGGGCCCTGTGTAGCCTGACATTGGTACAGACCTTCTGCCCTTCATGGCGGTCTGGGCTGGGGGGGCGGCTTGTTATGACGGTGTTGCTTTTGGGGGCTGCCCTTGTGATGAGCCTCGGCATGGTGGGAGATTTCTTGAAGGCTTATACGTCCTTTCTGGATATTCTCATGGCTGTGCTGGTGCCGTGGACGGCGATCAATCTGTGTGATTATTACCTGCTGCGGCATGGTGAGTATGACGTAATGGCGTTTTTCAGGGCTGATGGTGGGCAGTATGGGCGTTTTAATGCACCGGTTGTGCTGATCTATCTCACGGGTGTTTTGGTGGAGCTGCCTTTTATGAAGACAGGCCCTTATACGGGGCCGCTTGTTGCTTCCCTACATGGTGTAGATATTTCTTGGGTTGTCAGCTTGTTGGTCACGGGTGTGGTTTATTGCGTCTGGGCAAAGCGGTGTGAGAGGATGGGGGCATAATTCCTCCCCTATGTTGCGTGAGGTAAAGCCTGACGAGAGGCACTGAAATTTGTACTGATAGGGTACTATTATATTTGATATTGATCTGACTTGTTAAAATAGAACCTCTCCTTCTATACAGAGAGAAGCCGTCTTTAACTGGCCATCCGTGTTGGATGGTGGAGAGCGTGATGCAGCCTTCTAGTGGCGGCTAGGTTCTGTATTACGTCTGGCTCTGTGGGGAAGGCTTCACATGCTGTGCCTGAGGAGAGTGCGATCACCGGGTGTGTTGTTGCTGGGGGCGGTAGGTGCGGCCCTGTTCTGGCTTTTATCTTCCTCATTAGTAGCGGCTTCTGATATTACATTCGCTGTTATTGGTCCGCATGAATATGACCTGCCAGTGGATTTCAAACCCTTTAATGTGTTCGTGCAGTATGGGGACGGTAATGCGGCTGGCAGTTCCTACAATGGGAAAGGCTCCCGGAGGCCGGAAGGTGGGAGCCACACATGGTCCGGCTTAAGCAAGTATGTCCATTTCTGGACGTTTGACTCCATTCCTCATGTCGGTTTTGCTTATGAGGTCATTCAGACGGAAAGCTATCGTCTAGCGAATGGGACAAATTATGGGGGGCTAGGGCCAACCATCACGGGGCCTGCTGTGTGGTTTAAGCCCAATCAACATAGTACTTTCGGTATTCAGACCTTTATGCAGACACCAAGTGCTACCCGGCGGGATCTGAATCCTCAATATTGGTCCAATCTTTCAAGTTTCATGTTTGATTATGAGTGGAAGCATTTCAGCTTTGATGGTGATCTCGGGGCTGTAGTAGCGTCTACCAAGCATGTCCGGGGGGAACACTCCTATCATCCGGGGACGGCTTTCCATAGCAATTTGCGGTTTAGTTGGAAGGCAAGCCGCATGTGGGAGCCCTTTTTCTCTATGGACTGGCAGAATAATGCCGGATGGCGTGATAATACGCTGGGCCGTTACGTGGCGGATAGTAGTAGCCGTGAGGTTACGTTGGGCGTGGGGTTGATGTGGAAAATTAATCCCAAACTGGATATTACGACCCGCTATGCACATTCAGTGGATGGGCGTTATATTTCGGAAACTAATGCCTATTATTTTAAGCTGGTTTATCGGTTTGATGGAGCCCTGTTTTCCCGCTATTGACGGTCTTTCCACCTGCGGGAGGCCTCTTGCAGGGGTATGATGTGGATAGTCGGGGAGCAGGGTAAGGGTGGCGATAAAGCATAGGCGTTGGTCTTTTCCCTCCGAAACGGCTGGCCCCTGTTTTCTTCTATTCATGGCGATGCTCGGGTTGGCGTTGGCTAATTCGCCATGGCGTTCTTTTTATATGCTGTTGGCCCATCCCTTGGGGCGGTTGGTTCCGGTAACCGGTATGCTGGAGATCAGCCTACCTAGCTTTGCTGAGCTCGTTACCATTGGCCCGATGACGTTGTTTTTTCTCGGCATCACGCTCGAATTGAAAAAGGAGTTGAGTACAGGGCACCTTGCAAGTTTCCGGCAGGCTCTTCTTCCCTGTCTTTCGGCGCTGGGAGGTGTGGCTGTTCCTGCCTGCCTCTATACGCTGATTGCCGCACCTGATCCTGCGCTTTCAGCTGGATGGGCTATTCCTGTTGCTACGGATGCGGCCTTCACAGTGCCGATCATTCTGGCATTGGGGCGGCGTGTGTCAGAGGGTGGGCGAGTCTGGCTGATGGCTCTGGCCATTTTTGATGATGTGTTGGGAATCCTCATCATTGCTCTGTTCTATGGCGGTGCTCTGCATGTCATACCTTTTCTAGGCAGTATCGTGCTTATGGGCGTGATGGCATTTGCAGGGTGGAGAGGTGTGGGGTGCCTGTGGCTTTATGGTGTCGGCGGGTGTTTGTTGTGGGGCTGTATGATGGGAGCAGGGCTGCACCCTACGTTGGCAGGTGTTGTGGTGGGTCTCTGCCTGCCGACAGTCCGCCAGAAGGGTGATCCCGCAGCTCTTTCCCCTTTGGAACTTGTGGAGCGTGGCATTTCATCATGGGTTACATGGCTGATTCTGCCGCTGTTTGGTTTTGTCACGGTGGGCATACCGTTGGTTGATGTTCCTGCTGCGGCTCTTAACCTTCGTTTGGTTTGTGCTGTTGCTGCCGGATTGGTGATTGGCAAAACAGGCGGCATATTTGGCATGACGTGGCTAGTCATACGGTGTCGTCTGGCCCTTCTTCCAGAAGGAACATCATGGCGGATGCTATTTGGCCTCTGTTTGCTTTGTGGGTTGGGCTTTACAGTTAGTCTCTTCATGGCGTCACTGGCTTTTCCTGCTTCTATTCTGCTGGTGTCCAGTAAGATTGGTATTCTCGTGGGCTCCCTCATTGCCGCTGCCTGTGGCTGGTGTTGGCTGAGGTGTCTGGTGAGAGGTTGATTTTATTCGGGCTTACTATGCTGGGAACTCAAGCTGCTTTGTAAGACCGGTGTCCGGCGTTTCCGACCAGTTTAGGGGAGGAGGAAAGGGGTTTTTCTCGACAGGCCCGCATCTGCCCTGTATGGCGGGCAAGTATTCCGGCCGGAGGCCGGTTCTGCGCTGATGATCGGACAGAGGAAACCACGAATGAGCCATGAGCGGACAGACCAGCAGGGAGCCCTTCATGATTCGGCCTGTGATGAGGTGCAGGGCCCCGTAGCAGTGGAGGCTTCCGGCAGGGAGCGGGGCTATGCGGCCCGTAAGAAACGCCGCAGGTCAACACCGTTGACACCTTCCGGTAGAGTGTTTCTTGAGCCACCGGGGGGGCAGAAGAAGGTTCTGCTACATTCCTGCTGTGCTCCTTGCTCGGGTGAGGTGATGGAGGCGATGACGGAATCCGGCATCGACTACACCATCTTTTTCTATAATCCGAATATTCATCCAGAACGGGAATATCTCCTACGCAAGGAGGAGAACGTCCGCTTTGCTGAGGCAAATAATATTCCTTTTGTGGATGCCGATTACGATAAGGATGATTGGTTCGCCCGGGCGAAGGGTATGGAATGGGAGCCGGAACGTGGCATACGCTGCACAATGTGCTTCGATATGCGCTTTGAGCGTACCGCCTTATATGCGCATGAGCATGGCTTCCCGGTTATGACTAGCTCTCTGGGTATTTCTCGTTGGAAGAATATGGCCCAGATCAATGATTGCGGGGCCCGGGCCGTGGCCCCTTATGAAGGACTAGCTTACTGGGACTTCAACTGGCGCAAAGGCGGCGGCTCTGCCCGTATGATTGAGATCAGCAAGCGGGAGCGGTTTTACAAGCAGGAATATTGTGGCTGTGCCTATTCCTTGCGGGATACGAATAATTTTCGTCGCTCCAAAGGCCGTCCAGCTATTGTGCTGGGAGAGGAGTTTTACGGCGAGGAAGACTAGACGTTTCTCCACTCGCAGCGCATCCTGCGGGAAGGAGGACAGCATGAAAATTGCAATTGTCTGTGATTCCTTCAAGGGGAGTCTGCCCCCGCTGGATGTGGCTGAAGAGATAAAAGCAGGCTTCTCCCGTGTTTTCCCCGAAGCTGATTATCTCTGCCTACCTATGGCTGATGGCGGTGAAGGAACTGTGGAGGCTCTCGTACAAGGTACAGATGGCGAGCTTGTGCGTTGTTCCGTTACGGGGCCTTTGGGGGCACCAGTGCCAGCGTTTTGGGGGATCAGCGGGAATGGGCAGACGGCCATTATAGAGATGGCCGCTGCAGCGGGCCTCCCATTGCTGAAGCCAGAGGAATACGACCCGCTACGAACAACGACCTATGGGGTTGGGGAGCTGGTCCGTGCCGCTCTGGACAGAGGATGCACGCATATCATTCTGGGGCTGGGTGGCAGTGCAACGAATGATGGAGGTGCTGGTTTTGCTCAAGCCCTAGGGGCACGGTTTTTGGATCAGAACGGTCAAGAGCTACCACCTGGCGGGGCCGCTTTGGCCCGCCTGGCCGATGTGGACCTTTCTGGCATGGATAGGCGGCTGGCGAACGTTACGTTGGAGGGTGCTTGTGATGTAACTAGCCCTCTGACGGGGCCGCAGGGTGCGTCCTATGTTTTTGGTCCCCAGAAAGGAGCCACTCCAGCGGATGTGACTTGTCTGGATGAAGCATTGGCACATTATGCTCGTATCTTGTCGAAGCAGTGCGGAAAGGATGTGGCGACGGTGCCCGGAGCTGGTGCAGCTGGGGGACTGGGTGCGGGCCTTCTAGCCTTTACGGGTGCCCGGTTGCGGCCCGGTGTGGAGATTGTGTCCGATCAGCTCCGGCTGGATGCTTGTTTTAGGGATGTGGACCTTGTCATTACCGGGGAGGGCCGGATGGATGAGCAGAGCGCACATGGTAAAGCTCCTATGGGTGTTGCGCAGGTTGCTAGAGCTCATGGTCGGCCGGTTATCGCCATTGTTGGCTCTACAGGGGAGGGAGTGGACAGGATGCATCGGGTTGGCATAGGGGCCTTTTTTGATACCGTGCCTCGCCCCGAAGCGTTGGCGGATGTTCTGGCGCAGGCTCGTGAAAATATTCGCCGAACATCGGAAAATGTCGCCGCTGCGATACGGATGGGGATTGAGATAGGGCGGAAGCAGCCAGACCGACCTTGAAAGGTAACATAACTCCACCATATTCTCGTGCTTGCGTAACTCAGCAGACACATATCCAGTTATTGGAAACAAGCAGGTTTTATGAAGCGTTATTCTGTTCGTCGGATCATGGCTGGTGTGGGGGCTGGCATAGGGCTGGCTGCCATGCTGGCAGCCCCTGTGCAGGGCTTTGCGGCCTCTGACCCCGCCCCAAAAGTTGATAAAGCTGATTCTGGCGGGGCATCGGCAGGTAATGCAACAGCACCTCTTGTTCTGGGGCAGCCAGAAGGTGATTTCGGTTGGGCTGGGGTAGCGACCACGCTGCGGACGCAGCTGGACCAGGATCAGACCACATTGCGGAATGTCGGTGCTGCGCTGGGTGGCCTCAAGGGATTGCCGGTTGGTCGGGTGCTGGATTCTTACGCACAGCAGGTGCTGACGGTCCGCCAGCATGTGAACAGCGGGATGACACAGATTCAGGCTTATGACAGCTCTATCAGTTCCTTGCTGAAGGTCCTGGGTGACAAGGCAGAAGAAGGAGAAGATGCGTCCATAACCCGGCAGCGTGTCATTGCCCGTAAGACATCTATGGGGATTGCCGCTTTACAGGTGCGTATGCGTGTCTGTGACCTTCAGACTCGCCAGCTTGAAGGTCAGCTGGATGATTTGCGTCGCAGAGTGCAGCAGGGTGCTTTGGTTCGGCACGTCGATTCCCCACTGAGTGTCGGTTTCTGGCGGAGTGCTCTATCTGATGGTTATGCGACCTTTCGCGATATAGGCCGGACCGAACTGAATGTTCTGTTTGGTGTTCTAGGCATTGGCTGTTTGGTCATGCTGTTTGGCTTCGGGCTACGGCAGCTAGCGGTTCGTGTTCTTACATCAGCTAAGGAACAGGCAAGTTGGGGGAGGGTAATCCGTACCCAGCAGGCTTTAGGCAGTGTATTGGCTGGCGTGCTGTGTGGCTTGTTGGCAGAACTGCTATGGCAGGGCTGGCAGCTTGTGGCTTTTGGCAATGATGGTGTGCCCGTTGCGCAAGGGCAGTACCTAACACAAGCTCTGCCTGTGTGTGGCTTTATCATTGGTGCTGGTGTTTCGCTCAAGCGTTGGCTTTTGGGGAAGACGTGCCTGCCGTGCAGTCTTCTCCTTGGCGGTGGCATTCTTTTTTATGGTGCTTTGCGGACGGCGGAGGTCAGCCGTGATGTCAGCCCAGGTAATGATGCGGTGCTGGAAGGAGCCTTTGCTCTGTCCACGGCGGTTTTGCTGTATCTGACGTGCCGTTCCAGCAAGCGTGAGCAGCAGAATGGGGCTGCTCTTAGCGATGTTGGGGGTAGCAGTGGTACGGGGCAGGACATTGGTGCCGTGCTGATCCAGCATATACCTTTGCATGGGGTTTCTGCCCTGCTGCTGGGCGTGACGATTGTTGCTGTCCTAAGCGGGTATATTTCGTTCGCTTTTCTGATGAATGACTGGGTGCTGACACTGCTCTATGCCTTTGGTGCTGTCATGTTGCTCATGCAGGCATGGAGGGATTTTTCCCAGTTTCTCTTTTCGCCTCAGAGTCGCCTCGGAAGGCTGTGGACCGAACTGGAGCTGAGTGCGCGTCGTCTTGCACAGTTGGAGGTCATCACAACTGCTTTGGTTGGGCTGAGCCTTGTTATGGTGTTCGTTGCCCTGTTGCAGGGTAGGAACGGCGTTTCCTTTATTGGCACATGGCGGCAGCTACAGCAGATCTTTGGCGGTGGCATTTTCTTTGGCGTACCGTTCTCACCTCGTACGATAGTGGGTGCGGCCCTGCTGCTTGTCGGCGTGTATTACGCCATACGTTTCTTGCAGCAATGGTTGCAGACACGCCTGTTTCCGGTCACATCGCTGGATAATGGGGCGCAGACATCCATCATCAGTATTTTGACCTACATGTTGTGGATTGCTGCTGGATTGAAACTGCTGGCTATGATCGGCATTTCTGTCCAGAATCTGACATGGGTCGTCAGTGCGCTGTCGGTTGGTGTCGGCTTTGGTCTGCAGTCTATCGTTAAGGACTTTATTTCCGGTCTTATTCTGTTGGCCGAGCGGCCAGCACAGGCGGGTGATAAGATCACCATTAGTGGCAATACTGGCGTAATTCAGCGTGTGAATGTCCGTGCAACGGATATCCGGTTAAGTGACGGAACGACGCTGATTGTGCCGAACTCCCAGTTCATCACGGCAAATGTGCAGAATTACAGCGCAGGTACTAACCCGCTGAAGATGAAGCTTGTCTTCGCAGTCCCAACTAATGTGAATGTGGAGAAAGTGAAGGCACTCTTCATGCTTGTTGCAGCTGATCAGCCGGATGTTCTGCGTGATCCAGCTCCGCAGGTTTGGCTGGGTGACAGCATAGGGGATACGGTGGCGGCGACGCTGGCGATCTGTATAGCCCGTGGCACCAATAGCGATACCACACGTACGGTGGTTGTCTCTGAGGTACTGAACAGGTTCAGTCAGGAAGGGATCAGCCTGATGGTGCCGCAGGTAACGCTGACAGCGTCCCCTGACAATGCGTCTTAGCTCTTGCTAGATACGACAAAGGCCAGAGTGATTAATCACTCTGGCCTTTGTTATACCGCTGTGCGGATTGATCTTATTTGCCGTCGACAGAACGGGCAATTTCCGTCACGAGCTTGAGAAGGTAAGCACGGTCGATCTTAGCGTTCGGGCCTTCGATGCGGACCACATCCTGCACCAGAGCGAAGATCAGGTCTTCACGGGTCATGTTGCGGGCGACGATGTTTTCTTTCTGAGACATGCAGGTAAATCCTTTCATGGGGTGAATTGGTAATGCCGGATGGGGTATCATGCTGGCATTCTCGTGTAGTCTTTTAGCAGCCTTTGGATGTTCAGGTCACGAGGTATGGGTGAAAAGATCGTAACTATCCTATCCGATCGTTGGATGGTCCCTATCTTTTTGTATGTTGAGAGGCTGGCGACTTATGGGGAGCCCTGCGGTGGCCTTCGAAGGCTTTTTATGTGAATTTCGGTTCTCTCGCAGGGAGAGAGGTATAAGTAGGTTCACTCTTGTTCAGGACAGGTCATGATAACACGTTTCAGGAACCTCTTTACGTCGGCTGAGGCTGCAGCCGGAGCCGCCGTCAGTCCGGTAAGGCCGGTCCTTACGGCTCTGATGGCCGGGTTGCTACTTTTGGCGGCGGTGTGGATCATTCATCCTTTTTTGCCCCCCATTCTCTGGGGTGCGACCATTTCCGTTACACTCTGGCCGTTGGTTCTGCGCTTGCAGGCTGCGTGCTTTGGTAGTCGGTCTGCCGCCGTATTTTTTACCATTCTGGCAGCTATAATCATCTTTTTCCTCCCTGCCGTGTTGGTGATCATCATTTTCGCTCGGCATGTGGATGCTGTTTCACACTTCATCACAATCTTGCCTTCCCTACAGCTCCCAGCAGCCCCGGCATGGGTGGGGCGCATCCCTTACGTGGGGGGAGATATCATTCCGTTTTGGGATCATCTGCGAGAAAATAGCCTGCCGGGTTTGCTGCGGCATGTCATTCCACCGCCTGAGAAGATACTGCATGTACTTCTGGCATCAGCAGGTAGTTTTGGGTCTCTTTTGCTGGAGTTTGCCCTGACATTGGTTGTTATGGTGCTGCTTCTGAGCCGCGCAGAGAGCATCATTGTTCTTTTGGAGAAGGTAAGCAGCCAGCTGGGGGGAAGGAGTGGACGCGCCCTTCTTAAACAGGCTGAGATCACGACACGGGGTGTTGCGCTTGGTGTCACGCTTACGGCTATTCTCGAATCCCTGTTCGGTTGGGTTGGGCTGATGGCCGCCGGTATGCCGATGGGGAGTGTCGTAGCGGCTGTAATGTTTATTTCCTGCGTTCTGCAATTTGGTGGTGCTTGGGTGCTGCTGCTTAGTACCGCATGGCTGTATTTCACAGCACCGTTGATGCACGCCATCATTATGCTGTTATTTGCTCTTGTGGCGGTAGCAGGTGATAATTTTCTTCAGCCGCTCATTATTCGCCGTTATGTGCGGATTTCTGTTATCGTCATTATGGTGGGGGCCTTTGGTGGGTTGGCAACACTTGGGTTTGCTGGCGTCTTTATTGGTCCGACCCTTCTTTATCTGACGGAAACGATGATCCGGGGATGGGCGGGAGTGCCGTCTGAAGAGGAAGAGGGGCCATCAACTGGGGCTAAATTGTCAGACAAGTAAGAGATATTAGATAGGATGGCCCCGCTGGTAGGCTTTATCTGCCGACGGGGCTATTACGTCTCCAGAGCTGGAACGTGTGCAAGGCTCCCATCCAGAGGATTAAGCTGGCGACGCTGAAAGCGATGGTCAGTTCTGTGGAAAGGGGGGATTGCAACGCTGTATGACGCCAGACCACGATAGTGACCGCCCCGGAAAGGCACAGGGCAGCCAGAGCCAGTACGGTTCCTCGGCAGATTTGCTTGGGTAGCAGGCAATAGCTGGTAAGTGTCAGGGCTATAATTCCGTAATATGACAGGCTGATCAGCTGGTAGGTACGCTCCATGTTGGGTGGTGTAAGGCTAGGGAGATAGGCGATGGGAGTCAGGTCCGTCAGAAGGGGGCTGATAGCTATGATACTGCACAGCCCCAGCAGACAGCCTAGCAGGGTTCCTTCGCTTAAACGGCCCAACCAAAAGGTGGCCGGTGTCTCCATGGGGGTTGTTTCCCCCGGGATTTTGCGGCGATGGGTATTGAGCCAGAGCTGATTGGCCGTATGGAAAAAACCAACGCCACATAGGCCTAGGGCGACATAGAGCCAGCGGACGAATTCACCCCCAAAACTGCCAAAATGGAGAGCAAGGCACCATGTCAGGATACGGCGGGTAGGTGTTTGCTGGCTGGGAAGGTTCTGACTATCGATCAGCTCGCCCGTTTTAGGGTCCAGTAGGACAGCTCCCCGATCTCGGCCGATGAGCGGGTTGTGGGGGTCTGTTCCTTCCGCCAGCAGGTAGGGTTGTTCTGTGGGAGGAAGGCTCTGTTCGCCATTGGCGCTGTAGAGTGGGGCATGGAGAGCAAGACGCTCCGCATGACTGTCTGTAGCGTGGGGAGAGAGGACATAATCCAGCATGAGGGGATGAAACTCTGGAGCCATCGCATGAAGGTATGTCAGGGCCCTGTCCGGTGGTAGAAAAGACGATATGGGCGTTGTTCCAGCAGTTCTTTGAAGTGTGGCATCAGACCTTGCTGCTGTAGAAAAAGAATGGAGCAGCGGGGAGAAGGCAAATAGGGCCGTTGTCAGGGCGATGATGAGATGAAAAGGCAGGGAGCAGAGGCCAAGCAGACTATGCAGGTCCAGCCAGAGACGGCGGGCATGCCCTTGTAGGCGAACGGTCATGAGGGTTCGCCACATGCCCGGTAGAAGCAGAATCACGCCAGAGAACAAAGCCAGCCCGTAGAGGAGGCAGACGACGCCGACAAAAGGCATGGCCTGATTTTCTGGTAGAGGGAGCCCCAGACGGCGATGAAGCCCCCCTATGAAAGCAGGAACGGGAGAGGGGGTGAGCCGATAAAGGGAAGCTCCTTGGGTGCCGGATTGACTAACGAGAATGTGGGGTGTTGGTAGGCCGAGTGGCAGGTCTGGCCCCATAGGAAAGCTAAGGCTGGCGGTGTCTGGAGTTTTAAGTGTCAACCTGTAATGGAGGCCAGAGGAAGGCAAAGACGTGTTACCGGATGTTGGCCCGAGTAGTTCATCAAGTACGGTGGGTATGTCCGTTAGTGGAATGGTACTATGTGCTGGAAGGGAGGGTTGGCTCCATTGCTGCAGTGGTGCAGCAAACAAGGTCAGCGTGCCTGCCAGAAAACTCATGGACAGCATACTACCTGTCAAAATGCCGATCCACCCATGTAGGGAGCGGTAGCGGATGGCTAGATGTTGGAGCTTTTGGCTGTCTCCAAAACCGATAGACAGGGTTAGCCCTACAATCCCTGCCAGACAGGCACCCGTTATCAGCAGAAAAAAGCCCGTAACACCATAAGCCTGAAAACAGGCGAATTCTCTGTCAGCCCAACACGACGCTATGATGAAGAGAGCTGCTGCTGCGCTGCCGATAAACAGCCGTAGCCAGAGTGTAGCGGGAGAGTGCGGACGTGGAGGAGAAGAGGGACGGCTTGTTCTGTCCGGGCGGCGCTGCATTAGGAGGTGCGGGACTGATTGGATACAAGAATGGCCCAGAGAATAGGCACAATACACAGCATAGCCATGCTCCATCCCCCAAGGCAGAAGAAAGCAGGGATGGCACCGAAGACACGGGCCCACAGTATCCACGCTATCCCGCCGGACAAGATGAGGCCGACTATGGCGGCTGAACGGCTTAATCTTTCAGGGCGAGGGGTCTGGCCGGGCAACTGCACCCATAGAAGCACGGCCCAAATGGCCCCGGCCAGCAATCCACCCCAGAAGAAGACGGGCTCTGTTACGACCTCCGGTCTCATGCTCCCTCCTGCTTTGCCTGTATCCAGCCTGCCGATTCTCTCTACGAGAAAAGACACATGGCGACCGGAACTACCCCAGTTACAGGCTCGACTTTACGGGAAGCATTAAAGAAGCGTCAAACATGTATAATTTATACAGAATATAGGGGGCCCCTAATGAGCCGCCCTACCTTAGGGTGCTGTTAGGCTCGGCTTATTGCCGCCGGAATGGACGGCGTTTACGCAAACCACTAAGCGGCCCCGCCGCTGCAAAGCCGATGAGTAGGGAAGCCGTGACAGTGAGCTGAAAAAGAAAGTGGTAGGAGGACGACATGGTTTTGTTCTCCAAGGCGGGGTAATGGGAGACTGATTTTCAATGATCAGTAATTAATTTTCCGTAATAAAGGAATGGTTTTTTCTTGGTCTCTGTGAAAAATATGGAGTGCGCTGCATTGGTTGCCAGTGCAAGGGAAACAGAGAGTGTGATTATGAAAATTCGGTCGGCAGAAGAGAGGGACCTCGTTGCTATCACCGGGATATACAACCATGCTGTTAGCACGACAACGGCAATATGGAATGAGCGGGTTGTGGATGTTGCTGACCGGGCTGCATGGCTGAAAACTCATGAAGAGGCCGATCTGCCTGTGTTGGTGGCTGTTGATGAGGCGCATCAGGTAGTTGGTTACGCCACTTTTGGGCCGTGGCGTGCCTGGGATGGCTATCGTCATACGGTGGAACATTCTGTCTATGTTCATAAGGATAGACAGCGTGCCGGGATTGGGCGGGCCTTGATGGTCACATTGCTGGAGGAAGCCCGGCAGCGGGGGTATCATGCCATGGTTGCCGGGATTGAATCGGGCAATATTGGGTCCATTCGCCTTCACGAACGGTTGGGGTTTTCGGTTGCTGGGCAGTGCAGACAGGTCGGCTGCAAGTTCGGGCGTTGGTTGGATCTGACTTTCATGCAGATTCTTTTGGATGACCGCCTTAGCCCGGAGTGATTCCTAATATTCTCTCAAAATCCTGATTTGCATGGATGGTATGATGTGCAAATGTGGATTCCTGTTTCGGGTAGGAAACAAAATGACGGATGTTCATGAGGGAGCATGGCAGATGAGACTGATGACCGCACAATGTAGAAAAGTCGGCCTGTATGGTGGGATGATGGCTCTCGCTATGAGTGCAATGGTCGGTGCTGCTCAGGCGGAAGAGCTGGATCGTGTATATGAGGTGCAGGCGCAGTTGTCCCCGACAGCACTTGTGGCAGGTAACAGCTCGGCGACAGATGTGCTGAAAACTCAGCTCGGCCCGAATATCCGACAGAAGCAGGAGCAGAAGACAGTTTCCATCGGGCAAGGTGGGTACAAGCTCAGCCAGTATCGGATGAGGGTACGTCTATCCCACGGTAATGGTGGTGGGTACGACAATGGGACGCTAAGCTACGTGATCTCTGCTAGCCTGAGCCGGATGTCCCACGACCATACGGCATCCATCTTTACAAGGGTACGGGGTGTTCTGAAGCTGCATAATGGTCAGGCCGCAGGGGCCCTGCCGGCTAACCGTTATTTTACGGGGACGCTACAGATTAACGCCATTGCGGCGAAACTTTTCTGAGGGCAAAGGGAAGCAGGGTATGCGCTGGTTCGGGACATGTGGTTTGGCTTGGTTTGTCTGCCTGATGGCTCCTATTGGGGCCGGAGCGGTTGATTTAGCTTTGCCTGCTTCAGGGATTAAGGCACCCTATAGCCCTCTGGCTGTGCCGACCCGGATGGTACCGCTAGTGGATTCTTTGGAAACCCTGCTGAACCAGCATTACCATGTCATCACGGCCCATCAGGCAGGGGGAGAAGAGGTGCTGGTTCTCTCTCGTGAAGGGAAGAACGCTGCGGTTGGCAGCACAGTTCTTTGTGCTTTGACGATGCCAGACCCGGAAACGGACCAGAATGTCGTGACATCCCGTTGCTGGTCGTTGAACCGCCCTAACTGATGTAGGAAAGTCATTCTGTCAGATAGGCAGACATGTTACTCATTCTGCAATATTATATAGTCTGCCGTGTCATATCCGTTGGTCGATGGGAGGATGTGATGGCTCAGAAGGGAAGCTATTTTTATGGTTGATTCAGTTTACAGTCTGCTCGGCTATGAGGCGGAAGTGCGCCAGCTGGGGAAGAAGATCGGGCGGCTTTCCAAGCATGAGCTCTTCTCACAGGACTTGACCCCATTCCCCACCGCTCATCCACGAGTAGAGCCCCGGCATGAAGCGTTTTATGCTGAGATTGAAGCCTCTCATCAGTTTTATAGGCAGATGGTTAGCTCCATGGAGAAGGAGTTCCATGCCCTCTGTGAGTGCTTTTCATCTGAACGCTATTATGCGGTTGATAGTGATTTCAACCGTTTGATGGTGAAGTTCAACGGTGATGCAGCTAATGATACTTTGGCTTCCATGCGGTTTATGAATCGCTTCATTCTTTGCCTAAAGAAGGGCACTCCTTTTGGGGAGGATGATGCGCATGTCCTGTTCGCCAATTATAAGCGGCTGGTTGTTCGCTAACCACAGGAATACATTATTCTCTGGCAGAGTGGCGCATGGCAGGTACCCCAGCATGACCTTCGATCTTTATACCACGCTGTATATTATTGCTATCATTGCTGAGGCCATGACAGCCGCCCTTTTGGCAGGGAAGCTGGAGATGGACCTCGTCGGGGTGTTTCTGCTGGGGTGGATTACGGCTTTAGGGGGTGGGTCCATCCGTGATGTGTTGCTTAACCATTATCCCCTTTCCTGGGTGAAGCACCCCAGCTATCCGTTGATTACCGGTTTTGCTGCGCTGGCCACTATCATGGTGGCGCAGCATATGCACAGGCTGCGTAAGTTGTTCCTGTTTCTGGATGCGATCGGTCTGGTCGTTTTTACAGTGATGGGCTGTCAGGTTGCCATGACAGAACATTTGTCTGTGGTCTGTGTCATTATTTCCGGCATGATAACAGGATGTATGGGCGGGGTGCTGCGGGATATACTTTGTAATGATATCCCCTTGCTGTTCCGGTCCGAGTTGTATGGGACAGTTTCTGTCAGTACAGGGGGCGTTTTTCTGTGCTGTTCCCATATCGTGGATAACAGTACCATAGAGCTGATTGTTTCTATGGTTTTTGGCATCAGCTTCCGGCTGCTTTCCATCCGGTATAATTGGACGTTGCCACGTTTTAGCTATCGGTCCTAACGGGGCTGTGTGGTTTAGCTGCGGCCATGGGGTGCCAGAAGGATGAGCATCGCCCCACTGAGGCATAAGGTGGCTCCGGTTATGTCCCACATATCCGGTACTGTCTTCTCTATGAGCCAGCCCCATAACAAGCTTATGGCAATATAGATTCCCCCATAAAGGGCATAAGCCCGTCCAGCATGATCAGCAGGGCTAAAGGTCAGTAGGATGGCAAACAGACCAAGGCACAGGCTGCCCGGTAATAGCCAAAGTGGTGTTCTGCCTAGCCGTAACCAAGCCCACGCAGAAAAACAGCCCGCAATTTCGGCAAGGGCTGCGAGGCCGCAAAGAAGGCAGGAGGCTAGAAGAGGCGGCATGGCAGGGTGACCTGATGTGGTAGTTTAGTCAGGTTATAGCAGGATGTTGTATAAAATAAGAAGGTCTGGGAGGAGGGGCCGCCCGCGGTAAGAGAGCGGCCATTTTCTTCTTAAGAAGATGTATGGGATGTTTCCTTTTCCGGCTGTCCCGGCTGGAGATGATTTCTGGCCCAGCCGATGTTGAGGGCCAAAGCAGAGATGATGCGGTAGGGCAGCACCCAACGAGAACCGGCGACAGGCGGGCGGATAAATACCGTCACCAGATTACAAATAATGATGATGGATGCCGCATAGGTCTGCAGGCCGGTAGGGATGGATGTGAGGAAAGAGGTGAGGTCCATTAATAATATCTCCAAAGGTGAAAAACCGCTCATAGGCGGGGATCAGGCCGTTTTTATTGGCGTCTTCTGTGGCGTCTGCGGCACTTCAGCGGCCACCTGTGCGACTAGGTCCCCATAAGGGGTCTGGCCATTCTCATATTCAATGATGGCCATCATCATTTTCCCTATTAGGGGTGGAGTAACAGGTCCTAGATCGGCAGAGGCCTCCACACCAATTTTACGAGCGACAAACTGTGCGTAGGCAGATGTGTTGTTTTCGTTGGGAGGGGCCCATTTCGCAATAATGGCATTTACGGTACTGAGCTTGTCCCGTGCGATGTATCGGGTGAGCTGGTCACGTAGGGCCTCAAGTCCCGCCTCGGCGGTGGGGAAGCGGGCAAAGCGGGCATTGGGTCCGGGCTCCAGAACGGCCCCGGCCTGATGAGCGAAATTGAGATTGCCCGGATTGTTGTTACGGATGCCACGAGGTAGGACGGGCATGGTCAGCCTCCGAAAAAGTGAGGATAGAGGGAGTGGATTATTTGGTACAAGCCAACAGCGACACCGCCCCCTATGGCCGCCCCACCCGATATGGCAGCAGTGACGATTTTGGACCTGGAAGAACTGGACTCTCTGATCTGATTGCTTAGGGCGGTAAAGCCAGTTCTGAACTCAGAAGCCAGGTTGTCGATTTTAGTACTGAGTTTGGCGATGTCGTCATCATGGCGGGCCTGCACTGCCTCCAATGCTGCAACACGTTCATTTAGTGTTACAAATGGAGGCGGCGGCCCGAGAAACTTGTCAGTCATTATATCCTCTGGGCATAAAAAAACCGCCTCAGAGGGCGGTCATCATGATTGTTGCGAGAGGCAGCGCTTATGATCTGCACGCAGCCCGCAATTCGTTACGCTCATTGGCGTAATCAGTGAGGAAGAGCGGCACTTCTTTAAGGTCTGGATGGGTGCGCAACTCCTGTGCAAGGGCCGTCTGTTGCTCATGCCCATAGGCCACAAGGGGCGGGCATAGGGGTTTGAGTGTCGGCTGGGTTGTGCAACCTCCGAGCAAGGCGCACATAATGGCGGTGGCCAGTGCCCCTGCTATCAGAACGGATGTATTCTTATCGCATCTGGGCATCAGAAGTTTCCTTTATCCAGCGTATCATCCAGCTGAGTATCGGTACGGATGCCATTGGTGCGGGCATTCAGCATGGCCTGCGTGGCCTGTGTGGCAGCATTGGCATTGGCTGTGTCACGCTGGCTTGTATCCACATTGGCGCTATTACGCCCCGCCCGGTTGCCATACCAGATCAACCCGACCCAAAAGCTCATCATTGTGAGCAAGAAGCCACCTGCAAAATAGGGGTTCATGAGGCGTTCTTTCAGTGGTTATCCGGCCAGCCCGCCGTTAGGTCGGCGTTCAGATCGTGCTGTAGCGTGGCGTTTAAAGCGGCGGCATGAGTCTGGCAGGCCCCCCGGTACTTCGCCAATTTCTTGAACAATGCTGTCACGTCATCGCTCGTCATGGGGACAGAGGAACCATCTGCTAGTGTCCACGCCGTGCCATCGGTCCACGCTCCCAACTGCGCCACTTGGGCCTGTTGGAGGGCATTGGCATAGGCCGTATCATCAGAGGGGAACAGCACGGGGGCAGAAGCGTATGTCGGCTGGAAATATACCCCAAGGGCCTTCTTCTGTGCGGTTAGGGACACCAAAATCCCCTGCTGGCCAGCAAGGGTTTTAGGTGGAGTATATGGCACGATTTTCCCATTCTGCACCGCCTGGGATGCCTGAGGCTGGGAGATGTGCTGATTCCACTGATCCGCCGTCATGGGCAGCAAGTCCGACAGGGAGGGCAGTCCGTCTAGCGAGGAACGCCCCCACATATCCCACCATGCGATTACCGGGGCAGGCTGCGCCCCCTTCGGGTCGTATTGCGCATAATAACGGTCAGGATAGGCAATCTGGTCTGGGGATTTTGCAGATGTAGCAGCCATTTCAACAGTGTTATTTTCGTCAGTCATTACATAATCCCTATGGCTAGAACAGGTACCGAACGTGACGTATTAGTTCCATTATAGATGAAATAATCGAACCCTATATTTGTGATTTGCAGATTTCTATTAGCGTCCTGCCGTACTGCAGTCATTCCACGAAAGTTTGTTCCCGGCTCGGTCGTCGCAACACAGATCACAAAAGGGGATGTCCCCGGCTTGAAGGCATTGGGGAAATTGATAGTGCCCTGTTCAGCGGACACAGTGGCAATAAAGTTCTGTATTACCACCCGGCCGTTCATCCCCAACACCTCTGGCAGAACACCACCACCGGGGGACACAACGTTGCCCGTTGCACTATTGAACGACCATTGCTGCCAGCCGCCACTCTCGTTCACGGTACGGAGCGAGAGTACGGGGTTATCCCGTGTCCCAACAAGTTGGAGGGCAGCATCAATCTGGCTGTTATCGGCCTTGCTGTGTAAGGTGCGCCCGTAGAGGTTGTTTCCCCACGTATTGCCGGAGAGGGTAATGTCGCCCGTGGTCATACCCCCCGTCAGAGGCAGATATTTCCCAAGATCAGACGGGGAAGCGTAATTACCAGCTGGCTGGAAAGACGCTAGGGGGTCAGTCCATCCTCCCATGTTCTGGCTAGGGTCGTTGCTGTTATTGTCCATTGTGCAGACAAGGAACCGCCCCGGGACGCTCGGATGAGCCACAGTAGCCCCCGCCGGATAGCCGCCTATGGCGTTGGCAAAGCCAGCGGAAAACGGACGAAGAAGCCCCGCTTCCGATGCTCTGGCGGCCACGGATAGCATCGACAAGATGCCGTTCATATCCTCGCCATAGGGAGGCACGCCACCCGCCGCAATGGGCGTCATGGTGCTTTTGGGAAAGCCTAGTGCCATGCTTGCCCGCCCGATGGCGGTGGCTGTTGTTGGGATAGAGGCGATGGTAGAGCTATCCGCCTGCGCTGCCCACGGCACGGCAAACAGATGGTTAACGTCAGACTGTTTCACGATAGATATACTCGCTGATAGAGAATATGGACCCCGGCGGGGCGGGGCAGGGCACCGCTTTGCTGAATAAGCGTGACATCCAGAGGGGTAAGGTCCCAGCTGTGGCAGATGGTCATTGTCCCGCCCGCACTGCCTAGGGATGAGGCTGCGAAAAAGATGCCGTGGTTAAAACTCTGCGGGCTATCCGCTCCGGCACGTGCTTCTGAAAAGCCGAAATAATCCCCCGCCGCCGTGCCTTCATCCACATAAATGACCTTCCCATCCCCGCCGAATAAGATCATGAGGATGCGGTTTATGTCGGTGATGGACCCGGAAGAGATGTTCGCCGCTGCCTTGGCAAAGATAAGCTGACGGAAAGCATCATCCGTTAGGGCATAATTCTCGGTGATGCTTTTGCCAGCATAGAACACCCCGTCATTAAAGGGCCGTGCTGATCCAGACCCGTCATCGGCTTCATCAAAGCCAATGAATTGGGGCAGTTCTGCCTTGATGACACGGCCAACCCCCACGATGCGCCCCCACACATCCAGCCCCCATCCGGTGGCGGTAAGGGGGTTCCAGACGTCATGAAGGAAGACCTCAATAAGCCGCCTTGGGTCCGCCGCCGCATTGAAGCGTTCGATAATGCCGGTGAGGGCAGGGCTGTTGGCATATTGGGCAAGGATGGTTTCCCGAATGTCGATCATGCCACCACCTGCACGCTGATTGTATCAGCCGTCACGGTGGGAAGCTGGTTGATGGGCAGGGTGATGCGGTTCTGTCCAGCGTTCCGATCAGTGCCGATGGTCAGGGTCAGCACCTCTGCCCAATCGCCTAGCCCATCCACCACAGCCGAAAGACGAGAGGCATAGAGGGTCTTGCCCAGCCGGATGCGGTTTTCCCCGGTCGTCAGATACGCCACGATGGCTTGCTGAATAAGCTGCGCCGCATTGGAAGGCACGGCATCCGAGGCCGCAATCTCCATGACTACATAAACAGCTACCGGGGTAGGGCGGTCATAGTGGAAGGAGTAGGACGGCTGGTTGCCCACATAAACAGGGTTGGTGTCCTGCACTGTGACAATCTGTGTCCCGATGGTGGGGATGCCGGGGGGTTTTTTGTTGAGGATTGCCCGCCCAATATCCGCCGGCTTGCCGCCCTCAACAAGGATGTATTGAGACCCAGCCGGGATGGTCACACCCTGTTGGATGGTGTCTGCCTGTGATGGATTGTCCGTCACAAAGGCATCCGTCACGCCGGGAAGTTCCAGAAGTGCGCCCATGAGGGAAGCGTTCTGCCCAATGCTGTTGGCCGCCACGCTGGCTTGACGCCGGGCCTCAAAATCCGCACGGGTTTCGGCATCGGTCCCTGTGGCACCGGGGGCCGCATTGGTGAGGGATGCTAGTCCCAGCCCCGCCTGATAGAGCGTCAGGCTGTTGGCAGGGCAGGTGATGGCCCCGGCTGTCTGGCATGTTAGGTCGAGGCTGGCCGTGCTGGCCTGTGGCAGCGTGATGGCCTGTGGGGCTGCATAAAGGTTCCCATCTGTTCCCTGTGCCACGACTGTGCCCGCCGTGATGGTCTGGCCGGGGGCGTTCACGCTGGCTTGCACTGTGACAGTCGTTGCCGTGGCGGGGCGGCGTTCCATAAAGTAGATGCGCCCGATGGCCTCCTGCATCCGGCCAGAGGATGACGCCGGGTCCACACCATTAAAGATGGCGATCATTTCCCCCAGAAAGTCGCCCAGAATGGCGGTTTCTGATAGGGCTATCTGCCCTTGTGGAGTGGAGAGGGACGTGTTGGCCCCGCCACCTAGAGCGGCGTTCATGTCGGTCAGAACCCCGGCAAGGATGTCTTGCTCGGAGGGGGCGGTGAAGCCCGCATCGGTGAGGGAGGGGGCCGGGACGTTGGTCGTGGCGTCAGAACTGGGCATAGTCCGTGCTCCCATCGCTGAAGGTTACGAGAATGACGCCGGTGAGCTGGCGGTCTTTGGTGGGATTGGCAAGGTGACAGGTTGCCGCCGCCACGCCGGGAACAGACATGGCGGCATCCTCGATCTCCGAAGAATAGAAGGAGAGGTCCACGTCCGAGCGGAGAATGTCCGTGTCGTAAGGGATGCCCTGCCCGGTGTCGTAGAGCACCTCGCCTAGCCATGTACGGGCGGCAGAGCATACGTCTTGCAGGATGGCCGCCTTGTCCGTCAGCACGACCAGATTGCCCGTGCTGTCCAGTGTCAGGTCCCAGTCAGAGGTGAGGGATAGGGTTTTCATGAGAACTCCGGGCATAAAAAAACCCTCCCGGTGAGGGGAGGGGTGTGGAGGGAAGGAAGATTTTTATATTATCTATCTCTTTTTATACCAGCTTTCGCAAATATACCGGCTGTATATGATAATATAATAGCGACTATGGAGGTTAATTCTTGCTGATTGTCGTGAGATAGCCACTTCCATTTTTCAGGTAAAATAAGATTCAGTACCCATGTTGAAGATATAAGAAACGCAGAAAAAGCTCCCGTATAAACGGTTACATTTACAGTTGAATTCTGTATCTTCCTCAATAGTCTTTTTTTTAATATATTATGTTTTATGTCATCTTCTCTACTCTTTCTCTTTAGCTCATCTTCTGATAAGCCGTCCTCAAGTCCATCTGAAATAATTTTTTGAGAGCGGTCGTTTGCTATACGTGCATCATAATTAATCATATGCTCCCTGATGTCAGATATATCTATATCCTCAGGAAGACTCTTATTGTTGCATTTAATTGTCACAATAAAACCTTAGAAAAATAAAACTAGCATTTATTTTTTTTTGATTTTTCTATTTTATCTACATAGTACCTTTCAATCATCCAGTCGGGAATAGGTGCCCATGCACCCTGGGAGTTATAAATTTGTTCCCAAGGAGTATTGGGTAGGTGAGTTAAGGTACTTAACTCAGGGCCACTCATTCCTTTGTATGTGTCGAAAACTCTATTAATAACTTCTCTCATTTGGGGTGAAAGAGTTTCTGTAGGTGCTTGCAGTGTTGTAGTAACAGGATTGCGTTTGTAATGCCTGATTTGTTCGTAAAGTTCGGGCACGACGGGCCCGTACATCCATGCTTCAATGCGATTCCTTATAAGGGGAACACGATGTGTACCTAGCATCCATCCATGGGCTAAGTAGACAAGTTTAAGTAATTTCATAGGGGTTAATTGCATGTCATGATCGCTCGCCAATTCGAGAAACCGATTGGCAACTGTTTGGACGCTGACCATAAGTTCATCTCCTCCTTGGTGAGCGGTATGTAAAAATACCCTGCTCACACTGTGGTAGGGGGTATGCTGTACGCCCATATAGCGCATATTGACAGTAGTTCAATAGATCTTGCAAGAAGATGCTATTAGAGCGTGAGGGGCAGGCTCGCTGGCTTTTATCAGAGAGAAGAGTAAGAAAGGTTAGGTTGTTATTCTTCTCAGAGAGTCCCTGATGAGCTGATTACGACTGACGCCATGAGCAGCGACCATCTCGACAGTACGGGTATGTTTCTTCTCTGGCTGTCGGACTTGAAACTCGCCATGGAATAAGCCAGTGTTAGGGGCAAATGCAATGACGGCCCGGTGCCGTAGAGCACCTCGCCCAGCCATGCACGTGCTGTTTCAGCGAGACGCCACCCGCCTTCACATCACCGCTGGTCTCGATGTCGCAGTTTGCTGTGACCTTCGCCGCTTCGATGGACACTGTCCCCGGCGTCACGATCCTCCAGCCCTGATCCGTTGCCTGAATGAACTGGTCCGGTCCGTTGTTCAGGAATCCGCCCACATAGACACAGTCCTGCATGGCGAACTGCCGGAACGAAGCGGGGGGAGAGGGCTGCCGTGTGGTGATGGCATGGGTATGATCCCGTCCGGATATGATGATGAAACCGATGTCCCCCGGTTTCGGGTCGATTATGAGAGCGGACGTGCCACCTTGGATGCGGAGATAGGGCACGTTGTGAATCATCTGGCGGGGGTGGGGCTTGCCCTGTTTGTCCTGCTGGTGGACCATCGGCTGCACATCCACCATGCCAGTGATGGAGGCGGCCCCAGCCTTCACGGCCTTCACCTGCACCAGCATGGAGGGGCCGATCTTGCGGATATGGTCCTGCACCCTCCTGTCCATGATCGTGGCGATGTCGAGGTCGGGGCTGGACCGGTCCCAGTAAGGTGCGTTGGTGTTTTCTGTCATGGGGCTTCCCCTCAGTTGCTCTGATGGCTTAGATGGACGCAGACATTACGGGAGATGACCATGAAACACTTCCTCCTTCTCACAGCCGCCTTTATTGGGCTGTCCGGCGTGGCTTGGGCAGATGCGCTTGAAGAACAAGCGAAGCATGACCCGGCTTTGGCGGAGGCGATCGCACATGCTAAAAAAAGTGGGCACTACAGCTACGGCTATCAGCCCAGTGAAAGCGATATCGAGGCGACAAGAAGTCAAATGGGCGCAAAAACTGAGATTCAACTCCGCAGAATGGGTATGTCACCCGATGTCGCCCGCAAAGCGGTATGGGCATCACAGAATCGCCCATATAGCGCATGTGCTCATTATGTCGCCCAGCTTACGGCTGATTATGAGAATGGACTTGATCGCCCTGATTATGACGACAAACTCGTAATCTCTATCGAACACTCTGGCACTTGCGAGCGTAAGAACCTCGACTGAGAAGGCAGGTCAGTCTCCCCGTCATTTATCTGAACTCCACAATGCGTGGGCTGTTTTAGCGATATATTCTCTGCAGTCCGTTGCCTGAATGAACTGGTCCGACCCGTTATTGAGAAACCAATCTGCATAGACACAGTCTTCCATAGAAAATTGACGGAACGAGGATGGAGGAGAGATAGGCTCTTCCGCAGGCCTGTGGAGTGTGGTTTTCATTACAGAACCTGATGGTACAAGGTTTAGCTGTTAGATTCGGGGCCCATTCCTGATGAGGTGGGAGCCGTCATTTTTCAGGAATGAATAGGAATAGGGGCATGAGACATCTGGTGCTGTTTGCTGTTTTTGCATTGGCTTTGTCCGGTGTGGCACGGGCCGAGGCTATCTATCTGAGGAATGAGGATGGGTCCTTCACCATTGATCCCCCCAAAGCTAATGAATTCTTGCATAAGGCCTATTCTAACAAGCGGATTGCCGATAACGCCTATGATGTGTTGATCAATAAAAGGCGGGGCAATTGCTATGATGCGGTGATTCATTTGTTGAGATATTTTGATGATGGGCCGGGTAACGTGCCAAAATATTGTTACAAGCCGGATTTGGCTAGTGATGATACGATTACTGACCACCCGGAGGGGATGAAAATGCCCTGAGGGCAACACTCAGCCACAAAATTGTCAGACTGCCAGCCCTACATGCTGGAGCCAGATTGGAGAGGGGGATAGTATGCGCTACCGTCTCCATTCTTTGAGGCATAATGCGGGAACCTTGCTTTATGAAACATGTTCTTTTTGTAGTTGTAGCCGCTGCTGTATGGGTCGGAGTGGCCAATGCAGATGAACTAAGCCATATGCCGGAAGTCAAAGGAACTTTGTCCCAGGCCTTGCATAGTGCCAGAGTGGAGAGCCATCAGGCACCAAACCATCAGGAACAATTGACGGATGAAGAGAACCTGCGTCGTATCGGGCTTTCTGCCGAGACGGTAAGGGATGGTCTGTGGGCTGTTGCTCATCGCCCCCATTCCCCTTGTGCCCAGTATATTCGCCAGTTAACAGCGGATGCGAAGGGTAGTTCAGCCGCTCTGTTACAGAGTGACCAGCGGTTGGTTGTCTATGTTGAGAATTCTGGAATCTGTGAACGGTAAGATCTGGCTGGCGGCTTTACCCGGTAGGGGTGGCTCGTTACCCTGTCCTCCTGTTCTGGCAGGATGAGGGAAAGGAAAGTGATGATGCGGAAAACATTATGCATGACAGGCCTGAGCTTGATGCTGCTGGGTGTCGGTCTGAAATCGGCATGGGCACAAGCCCCGTTGGAAGTGTCACAGGATGGAACAGTGACGACCAATGGCGTGGCGGCAGTTGGTGTTTCTCCTAATGGTGGCCAGCGTCTGGGGCAGACCGGCAAATGGCAGACGTTGGAATTGGACAATACGCTGACAGCTCTTTTAGCAGAGAAAGACATCCTCTTTTCCATTTCGCCACGCCGGGGTGGAGATGTATTCATCATGTTCGTTCTTAAGGGGCACGAAGTCTCTCAGCCGGGGCTGACCATGCATTTCTCCAACGGGTATGAGGTGAAGGGCTTCCATTATACCGGCACTATCAATCGTGGCTCACAGTGGGGCGGTTACATTTCCGAGACGGAAGGCCGTGCCTTGTTTGATGCTCTGTCAGCCAGTGATTCCGTGAGCATGTCATGGGCAGGGGGTGCTGGTCATATTGATTATGACCGTGGCGGCGAGTTCGTGCATGAGCTGGAGCAGACTGCCGCACATGGGCATATGCCGTTCCCGAAATGATGTCTTATTGCGGGGGTGCGCTAGCCCCCGCTCCAGTCTGAACGCCGCCATGGACATGCTGTTTTAATGAAATGCCACCTGCGCGGACATCGCCAGACGTAGTAATGTCGCAGTTAGCTTCAATGTGGCTGGCTTCTATGGTGACAGTACCTGGTGTCACGATCCGCCAGCCGTGGTCCGTAGCCTGAATGAACTGGTCGGGCCCGTTATTGAGGAACCCGCCCACATAGACGCAATCCTGCATAGAAAATTGCCGGAATGAGGCAGGCGGAGCGGGCTTACGGGTTGTAACAGCATGTGTATGGTCCCGCCCTGATATAATGATGAAACCGATATCCCCCGGTTTGGGGTCGATGATGAGAGCCGAGCTTCCACCCTGTATGCGTAGATAGGGCACATTATGGATGATGTCATGCGGTAGGGGACGGGAGAGCGCATCTTGTTGCTGCACCATGGGGCGCACGGTGACTTTGCCTGTAAGGGACGCCGCACTGGCAGTTACGGCTTCTACCTGAACGAGCATGGAAGGGCCAAGCTGGTTGATGTGGCTGGCAATGAGTGAATCCAATGCGCCTTTCAGGCTGTTTTTCCCTGTGTTGGAGCGCAGGAGATAGGGCTTGGCTGTAGTGGGCATAAAAGCTTCCCTGTGAGGCGTATTTAGGCGTGGTTGTGGGAGGGCACACTATTACCGCCTGCCTAAGGTGGTGCGGATGCAGTCCATATGTGTATGCCAGGGGCCATGTGGGGTCTCTGTGCTTATGTCGTGCCAGACAAATGTCGCCAGCCACAAACCGTTCCATGGTGGAGTGCCGGCCATGCTGGTTGTTGTGGGGGAGATAGGCAGGTAGGTGCTATCCAGTACCAGAGGGTGCCAGAAGGTAATGTCCGGCCGTAAGAGTGTTGTTAAGGAAATGCCAGAACTGCTGTAGCGGGGATAACCGATCATACCTGTTTTAGAGGATATGATGGGCACGGTTTGTTCTTGCCCACCCTGTGGAAGGCCAGTGAATGTCGGCCCCCATATTTCCAGAAGGCCTTTATAGGGGATGGCTTCTTGATAACTAGCCATTGGCATGATCTGATTTTCACCTTTTATAGGGCTAAAAGGTGAAAAACTGAAGATTCCCTTCGTAGCTGTCAGGATGGTTTGTATCTGGTTTAGAGATGTTCCCCATCTGTAATGATTTGTCAGGCTTGCATGGCGTTCCCACCCGCCATGGTCTAGAAGCTGAAACCCAGCATCTTGGCATATGTCTGCCAGTAGCGTAGCGACATCTCGAGGGCCATCATAGCCTTTCGCTTGTGGCAGGATGGAAGCAGGAATGGTGCTTGTCATGGCGTGGATATGAAAGGGAGTGTCCAGATCGTCATAATCCGTATAGGCCCTGTCGATCGTGCCAGTGAACAGGCCGGCCAGAGGGGTACCTTCGTCACCAGCCTGAATAGTGATGACGGTTTTCCCTGCCGTTGTCGTGTTTAGATTGTCCCATGTAGGATGATCGGGAATGATGGAGAGACGGTCCCTGTCGTGGTGGGAAAGCCCCTTAATGTTGATCTCTGCTTCGGAGCCCGTGGCGAAGCCTGCATGTTTTATGATGGCCTGTATGGCGTGCCCCTGACCCACCGTGAAACTCTCGAAAGAGCCATCTGGTCCGGGGACGAAGAAGGTAATGCTAATTTGTTTACGGGCAAAGCCCGGTGTCGTGGTGGCTGTCATGATGTATCATCTTCGTAATGAAGCAGAAAACGGGAACCCAAACCGGAAAAAACAGGGTCATCATGGCCCTGTGTATCGATGAAATACAGGCGGCCGGGTAATGGGCTCGCAGGATTACGGATGAGATCGGTTGCGTTCTGGCAGATACTGCCACGCAGGAGGGGTATGGTATCGGCTGTTAGGTCCAGATACAGCCCTGTGGCAAGTTGTCGGAGCCATATCTGGCATTGCAGTCCGGCGATTGGACAGGTCAAACTCTGGGCTGCTGTAGGTCGGAGCGGGACGGTATAGATCATGGTTCCCCCTTCGGCTGGAGTGAGACAGGGCCCGTATTGCGGGTTTGTGCGCCTTGGGGGTACCGGCTTCCAGCCCAACGGGACATGCTGCTTTGTCGGACTTCCTGAATGGTAATATTGGCGGTGATGACATCTACACCATTTCCGGCCGTGCGGGTAAAATTGTACCCGGTGATATTGGCATTGGGGTATATTCCTTCCGGTGTAGCAACAAAGTAAAGATTTGTGTCTTTCACCAATCGTGAGAGTGTTTCCAGAAAGTCCTTGCGCACTGTGTCCGGCCCCAGACCGATAACATTGCGGATGAAACCCGGAAGCATGTTTTCCCCTAGCGAGCCTGTTTCTGACCCATCACAGACCATACGGATCACAGCTTTGTAGGGGGAAAACACCTTATTGTAGCTCGTAAAGGTACCGTTTTCTTGCGGGGCGGTGCAGATGTCGGATTGTTCATCCATCCGCAGGGACTCAACATGAGCAGCGGAGAGAACTCGTTTGGGAGCTTGGCCAAATAAACTACTGAATGGCCCGTCAGAGGAGCGACTGAAACCCGATGCTGTGGTGCTGATGGATTGCTCTACTGTTGGGCGACGGAATATGCCCCATTGGCGGGCAGCTCGTTGTACGGCCCAGTTTTCCAATGCTGCGCCACCAAAGGCGGAAGCTGAAGCCCGAAGAGATGTCAGGGTGGACATGGGCGACTCCTGTGGGAAAATTCATCCAGTCTGGGTGAGTGTCTGGCGGGTAAGGGCATGGATAGTGCTCGCCTCTACTGCACGGGCAATATCCTGCGGCCTGCTATGGCCTGCCTGCACTGTGATGTGAACGTTTGGGCTATGGGTGGTCGTATTATGGGTCGTGATATGGCGTGACCGAGGGGTAGCCTCAACATGCCTGACAAGCTGGGCGATGGGCTGGCTAAGGGCTGATTTATTCGGGATGAAGGAGGAAGAAGTCGGGCTAGGGTCAAGCTGTATATGGGATAAGGTCTGCTCAGCATGGGTTAGAACTAGTGACAGGCGTTTCAGCGGATTTTCCTGTTGTGCAGAGGCGGTATTGCGTTCTCCCGATGTGACATCAATGGATTGAGGCAGCAGGGTAGACAGATGGGGCATGATTGGCTGACCCGGTGTGGATGTCTGCCCGTCGATATCGGCATGGGGTGAAGAGGACCTGCCCGGAGCATGAAGACCCAAAATGCTGCGGGCTGTCATCGTGGCAGAAAAACCTTGAAGGAGAGTGGTGGGGTCTGCTCCAGGAGGAGTTTTATCGTCTTCTCTCGCCTGGAGATGAAAGAAACGTGTTAGAGCCTGTTCGGCATTACGCAGAGTCGGTTCTACTTCTTTCAAGGCTTGGCGGGTGAGGTGATCTTTGCGTGCCAGCAGGGTAGACCAGTCCTGCGCTGGCTGTGTCACAGGGGCTGATTCTATCGGGGGAATAGGCTTTTGAAGGGCCTGCTTTTGCCCTGCATGTTCGGGGTCTTCCCAGAAGGGAGGAGGTTCTGGTGCTGTTGTGAGGGCGGGTAGAGGCATGCCTGTAAAATGGAGACCTACTTTGCTCGTGTCTCTCTGGCCCGAATGAGCTAGAGAGCGCCCTCCCGTGAAAAGGGCTAAAGCCCCCATGAGCTCCTGTCGGAAGGATGCAGCATCCTGTTCCCGGCGGGGCTGTGCTGGGAGGCCCAGCCGTGATGACTGGGCAATAATTGTATCAAGAATGGCCATTTATGCGCTCCACGGCCGCAACTTCCCAGAGAAGCCACATGTCTTCACTGTCATAGAGGGTCTTTAGCTCATGCAGTGTGGCTAACCCTGCATTGATGACAAAAGCCATCGGGCTGGAGAGGTTCACACAGCAGGCGGGGGAGGCTCGTCTGGCTGTGTCTCCCTCAGCAGGGCGATGAGAGGATAGATCTGGTAAATTGCGGCCTTGAAAAAATCCACATTCAGCCGAAAGGCCTCCGTCCGCAGGGCGGGTAATGTGTTGGGGTCTGTAATATCTGCCTCGATGAGCGGCGCAGGATCAATGGCCCGGTTGTTAGGGTCCCGGCGAATTGTCACGCAGTCCAGCAGGCCGGAGAAAGCTCGGTCGCAGTCTTCATCGCTCATATGGCCGAACAGGGCCATGCTCTGGCCGGAGAGACCAGCGATGCCGCTCTGTAAGGCTTCCCGTGGTGTGTTGGCTCCAGCACGGGCGAGGGCACGGACAACATGCCGTGCCCAGCGGTCCGCTGTGAAGGCTGACATGCGGGTAATGATAAAACATTTGCCCGCATCCGGGCCTTCATGAGGGGTCCATTCGATGCTCTTCATGGTATGTTCGCCTTATAGGCCCGCTGGGAGGACATTTTCCCATGTGATGTTCACACTTCGGTTGCCCAGTGTAGTGTCCCCTGCTGGAACAGGGTCATAATCTGTCAGACAGCCATTGGTGAAGGTAAAACGCCGCCCTAGCCCATGCAGCAGCAGCTCCCCGTTTAGTTCATACACTGTCCGTGCCTGCCGGGATGCCGTGGCTATGGCGTCAAAAACAGGTAGAGAACGGGATGCTGCCGAAAAGTTGAGGGTCATGTGATAGGCCGAAGGGACAAAGCCTTTATTGAGGCGGCCGTCAATGGAAAGACTGGTTGTGGCTAATTTCAGCTTCTGGGCACCGCTCCAACCATGATCTGTCGCCCAGTTTTCCAGCGTGATGGGTGCATTGAAAAGGGTTTTGACCGTGAGGGTAAAAACGGCGTCTGCTGATGTGATGAGTGCATTGCCGGACATGTCTTACTGAACCTCGATGGATGAGAGATGAATGGACTGGACGGACTGACCATCCGTGTACCAAAAGCGGCAGGGTGGACTTTTCCGGGCGGCCCGGATGTCTGCGGCTGCGGTGGAGGCATTGGGCTGGAAATACCAGCCACGGCTCTGTACCGTATCGCTGATAGTCGTGCCGGCACTCTGGTCGATCTGCTGTTTCTGAAGGGATGTCAGGTTCACGCCGGGGCGGATGGCCCCGAACCGGAGTGCCTGATTGATGGTGTCCTGCACGCAGGCGGAGATCAGCCCATCTCCGATGCTGTCATAAGGGATCTGCCCGGACTGGAGCAGAAGTGCAGTCAGGTCGGACTGGAAGGATGCATTGAGCCACACTTGATTGATGTAGCTGTCAGCCCAGAGGAAGGAGCCGGAGACATGTCCATCCTCCAGCCATTGGAAGCGTCCTAGCCCGTTGGCATAGGCCCCGTAAAAATTGTAGCCATTGCTGCGGAGGGTGGCAGCCGTGGTGGCGTCGGTCACGCTGGGGGTTAGTAGTCCGCTGCGGCGGAAGCATAGGTTTGTCCGGCCATTCGTGGCGTCAAAGTCGATGGAGGCCATCCATCCCAGACAGAAGGCGGCAGCCAGCGGGTCTTGGTAGAGCAGGGTTGTGCCGTCAATATTCTGGTTCTGCAACCATGTGCCGAAGCTGGCACTGTTTTGGCTATTGAGAGCCTGCTTATCCGTATCCCACGGAACGTACCAATAACGGCCCGCTTTGCCAGCTACCCATGTAGCAAAGGCCTGTTTCTGTGCCAGGGTGGGTTCCCATATCGTGGTGAAGCCGGTGAAATCCTGATTTTGGCTGGTGATCAGCTCCATAAGGGTGGTTGGGTCTGCCAGATGGGCGGGGTCTGCCATATGGATCAGCAGCGTAGCTGGTATCTGAGCAGCATCGTCGTGGCTGGCGAAATAGACAGCCGCCATGCGGGCTTCCAAACTATCGGCTGGGAAGTCTTTTATAACGTCTGTCAGGGAACTGTACTGTTTTATCTGGCCCACGCTCAGGGCAGTCGCATCGGATGGCGCCGTAATAAGGAGCCCGTTCATGAAGGGAACGCTGTTCGCTGTGCCGAGTGTAGCAGGGTTGATGCTGACAGTCTGAGAAAGGGGGATGGTGCCGGTCAGGGAGACCATGAGGCAATGTCCTTATCTATTAAGTACGGGGATCAGGGAACGGAAGGCCGCAGGAAACTGGTCGTTGTGGCTTCCGTCATGGAGGCCAAATCAAGGGCTGTAGCGGTTTCGGTAGAGTGAGTTATGGAGGTTATCAGGATGAGCTTCAGTTGCAGTGTGGCGGAAGGTTCATACTGTTGTTCTGCATTGGTGAAGTCTTGCTGCGTGAGAGGTCCGGTATCGCTGGGGGCTATGTCATTCCGTTTTTGCTGGAACCAAGCTACAGTTTGTCTGTCCCGCCAGAGCGTGCTGATGCTTCCCAGCACTGTTATGGCACCGGGGCCACGGGCAGTGAGCTGGATGGCTAGCTCTACAGGCTGGGAGATGGTGACACTCGTTGCGGTGTAATTGTGGCTGTTGGTGGCTAGCGGGCGGCGGGAGGTTGCCTGCATGATAAGGTAGCTTGTCTGAGGTGTGGGGAGGCGGTTCTGTTGGCCTTGAAACAGGCCCCAATCGGTAGGGAGAACTGTTTCTTTAAGCCAGTCACCCAGCACCTGCATGACAGTACTTTCCGTTGGTGTCAGTTGGTACTCTGCCGAAAGGGAGTCTGGCGTGTGACGATCAGGCGGCACCATTGATTGGTTCCCCATTGTTCGAGAATTTTCGTGACGAGCCACTCCGATCCTTCAAAAAGGAGCGTATCGCCCCCTGTGTGCAACGGGCGGCTGAGTGTATGGGCACTGCCCTGCATGAAGATGACCCGGCTCTCCCCTTGTTGGGCGATATCTCCAATGAGTTGAAGGAGAGCCGCAGGGGCGGGCTGAATGGCGATCATCACCGGGATGTCTTCATAAAGCGGGGTTGTGCTGTAATCCGCAGCCAGTTGAGTTCCGGTCATACGGCGCAGGTGGGCGGGTTGAAGCGGGTTGATGATGGAGGTCATGGTACTGGCGAGAGAGAAGAGGTTCATGATGTCTGGCTCTCTGCGTGTGGTGGAAAGGCCGGGCAGGCGTGGATTGACGAAAGTGCACGACTACGCCACCTTACGCTCAATTTTGGCTGAGTAGCGGGTGTATGTTCAGCCTTAGTGGGACAGGAGTAAGGTCGTATGTATGGTGCTGTAACCGGCAAAGTTGTGCTGTTTGCTGTGGTGCTGATTCTGTGTCTGCTCTCTCTGACACGGACCATTTTCCTGATGATGCGGGCAAGTGATGGTGAAGGATTCACGTTCGGGACATTAATCCGCCTCGTGATGCCGTTTCTCTTTGCTTATGTCGTCTGGTGGCTGCTTTGGCATTGATGCTGTCGACGTGATGAAGGCCCGCTCTTTGGAGCGGGCTTTTCCATATCAGGGCCAGAGGCGTGCCGGGTGTGCTTGGCCGGGTAGGAAGCGCATCTGGCGGTAGGGTGCTGTGGCCTGCCAGAAGATCAGCCCATATTGTGTCTGGCTGAACCATCCGGCTTGCTTGGGTAGAGCACTACCATCCAGAGTGATGGAGACGGCTCCCTGTGTGGCGGAGGATATCCGCCCAACAGGTGCAGCCATCGGGGCCTTTGCGGTGGCACTGCCAGACTGTACCGTCCCATTTGTGGCGAAGAGCTGTGCCTGATGTGCCACAAGCAGCCAGAGTAGTGCCCTACGCTTCGCTATATCCCGGATAGGGGAACAGCCTGTATTGTTTAGGATGAGCTCAGCCAGTTGGAAGAACCCTTCTGCCTGTTCCGCACTAATGTGACCTGTAAAGGCTGGATAAGCCGCCTGCCAGTCCGGATAAGAGAAAGAGACCCGCCCTGAAGGCGTAGAAGAGTCTGTCATGGAGGCATCTCTCAGTTGGTGTGCCCGTGCCGTGTTGGCTGAAACCAAGCCGGCACGGGCAGGCTATTAGGCCGCTGTCTGCATGGGAGTGACGCCATCCGTCAGGGTGGTGGAATCGGCTCCCTCTAGCCCTGTGCGTTCTTTGGCCAGTTCAGTCATGGCGTTATCGGCACGGGCGGGTGTGTTCTCGGCAAAGATGATCTTCCGGGTGATGAGATCACTCTGCCTGTTTTGCTCTAGCCATGCTTTCCAGAAGTCCGTTGGCACGGTGGTGCGTCCGGCCCGGCCAAGTAGGCGGTTTTCTGCCGGGTGATAGAATGGGTCCTGCCGAATACCATTCAGCAGGATGGAGGACCGTGCTTGCGGTGGGGCCATGATGGGTGCTGTGGCCTGCGTCCGTTCGCTCAGGCTTGCGAGGTCGTGCAGGTCGAGCCGGATGCCGGAAGGCAGGCGGCAGAGGACGATAACGGTATCAGCCATATGTTAGATTCCTGTCATGGTGACGCAAGCCACTGGGTAGAACCAGATGGTTCCCCATGTGCCCTGGGATTTCTTCTGGCGGATGTAAGAGCTGTAACGCTCTACGGCATGGGCACGCAGCTTCTCGGTGAAGGCAGTTGTCACACTTTCCTGTCCGTCTACTTCTCGTAGGAAGAGCTGCATTTGTGTGACCTTGCTAAGACCACCGGAAAGTGTTCCACCTGCTTCCGGCAGGGTTTCGATTTTCAGATTGGGCAGGTTCTCCCGCAGCAGGTCTCGCAGGGAGGTGCGGAACTGGTTGGTATAGAGCAGGCACTGTTGCCGCTCTGTTGGAATGACGAGAGTTAGCGGGCTTTCCAGCGTGACATTCCCGCCCATTTGTTCGGAAAGCTGCTGGAAGGCCTTGAGAATATCAGCATAAACCTGCACCGGGTCGGTGATGCTCAGCCAATCATTGCTACCCGTTGCCGCACCGGAGGGTGCAATTTTTGGTGTGGGCTGAATGGCAGGCGGCAGGGCCGTGTCGTTGAGGGCGCCACGCAGTTGAAGCCCTTCCATCCCAAACAGGCTGATACGGTTGCTCGTCTTGTTTAGAATGGAGATGGAGGCCTCATTTTTGCGGGAAACCCAATCGAGACGGGCGGCTCCCATACGTTCGGCTTCCCGCTCCCCCCAGCGTGTCCATGTCTGAAAGTGGAAGGACTGACGCTGCACCCAATTGGCGTTGACGTCACTGTCGCCAGAGCTGTCATAATCGCCATAGGATGCTGTCTGGCCGGAGAGTTCGACAAAGGGGAACTGTGCCGTATCCGTCAGCCAGTCGCCTTTCTGACCCTGACCATAGATGGACTCTGCCCGGATGGGTGTGATGAGGGCCTTGATGGTCCGGGGATCGGTATAGGTGGAGAAAATGGACGGAATGCCAGAATTGGGAGCCGTCACGGCACTGTCAAACGCCATGGCGTGGTCGATCACGCCATGAATACCGAAATCACGTTTCAGCATGGCGGAAGAAATGGAATGGGGCATGATGGATACCTTATGGATGGTCTGGGGCAGAGAAGGGCATGGCCTGTAATAGGGCGTGCATTAGGTCGCTATAGGGTGCATGGGGCCAGAAATGATGATCGGCTCCCCCGCATTACCACCATGGGCGACAGTCCAGCCGGTAGCGACTGTTCCCTGTGGGGCATTGCCTGCCGGTGCTGTCTGGAGACTGCCATCAGCCGTTGAGGCATAGACGGCCTGACCCGTGCTGGCTGCTGTGGAGGCGATAGCCCAGAAGTCTCCGCCTTCTGCAATGCTGGCCATGAAGCTCTGTGGCAGGGCCATGGTAGAGGACTGAAGATACTGTGTCGTTAGTCCCTGCTGTGTACGGTAGAGGAAACCCGCCGGAATGCCGGTCCCCGTATTGCTCAGGCTCAGCCCGTCTTCATTGCGCCAAACAAAATGGGCAATGGTCAGGCCACCTGCTCCGGCAATGAAGCCCCCATCCGGTGCGATGGCCGTGCGGATGGGGTTGGCACTGGCTGGGGCACCGGGAAAACCCTGCGGCCATGTGTAGGAAACGCTCTGCTGAAAATCGGACATGGAGATGCTTTCTGTGAAGGCTGAAAGGATTGTGGGGCTTAGTAACGGCGAGGGGCTGTGTAAGGCGTGCTGGCGCCGTCAGCAGCTAGCGGATGCGGGGCCGGAGTAATCATGGCCGCTAGACGGGCATGGACAAGTGCCCGCAGCCCAGCCTGATTGATGTCGGCAAGACTGTCTGCGGCCATACCGCTGTGCTGGAGGGCATAGCGATAGACGGCATCGGCACTGTCCATCCCGTGAACATCTCCTACCAGTGGGCGGACAAGGCGGCGGGCGTCTTCCGTGGCCTGACGCAGGGCACGGTCAGCGGAGAGGGCCTTCTGAATGGCTTCATTCAAAGCAGCTTCAGTCTCTTCATGGTTGGATGCTTTGGTCGTGGGTGTTTCGGCTGTTTGTGTCATGGTAGTGGATGTCCTGTTGTCTGTTAAAGAATCATGGACCAGCACATCAGGGCCAGCTCGTCCCTTTGTTACGATAGCAATATGATTTCCTCGGATATTGACCATGCGCCCATCGTAGGGCTGGCCGTCATAAGTGCCGGGTGTCATGTCGGCTTCGTAGGCATAGCCGCAGGAAAGCTCTTTTTGATCGCCACTCTGGATGCGTTGGATGGCGGGGCCATCGAAAATGACCATGCCGACTGTCAGATAAGGGCTCTCAAAACGGGCATTATCCATAGTGGAGCCGACCGTCAGTTCCCGTGGGTGAGCGTCTGCACTGGTGGGGACGTGTTCTTCCAGGATGGGGAGGGAGTTGAAGCTATCGGCCGCTTTTTCCAGTTCTTTCGGGTCCCGTAGGAGGCGGTAAGGCTGATCTGGCTTTAGGCCGAGCCGGGCATGGTTCGGGATTTCTCGGCCCTGATAGATGCAGATATTTGCTTTACTGATGGGCGTCCGTTCGACACGGAGCCGCCCGTTATCATCAAAACTGCGGACGGAGCCGGTGCGGTCATAGGCGAGAATGGTCATGAGGCCTCGGAGGATTGTGGCTGTGTGGTCTGCTGCCAAAGGGGATTGAAGGTGATCTCCAGCGCAGGGTCGGTCTCACCCCAGAGGTTGAGCTGGAGCAGCGTGAGCAGGCGGTTCAGGACGGGCCGCATGTGCGCTTCCTGGAAGGCGGCAATTTCATCATAGAACACTCGGATTTCCCCAGCGGATGAGGCATTCAGCCCGTTCGGTGTGATGCCGAACAGCTTGACTAGTGGGATGCCGGGGATGGAGGCCATGGCTTCCATAGACTGCGCCTGAAGGTCCGCCAGCCCTGCAAGGGGGGTCGCTACGATGGAAACATCTTCATTCTGTCGGTCAGCTACGATGATGTCCTGACCTTCAGAAATCTTCTGCATGAAGGAGGCACGACCTGTGATGGAGGTCGTTGGGTCTGCCTCCTCGCCTGTGCCAGTAGCCATGAGGCCGCCCATGTCGGTCTTTAGAACGAGCTTGGAGAAGTTGGCCGTAATGTTGCTGATGCTGTTGCGTGTCCGCAAGAAGTTGTGAACATAGGGCCGTAGCTGCTGTGTCAGGCTCATGCCACCAAAATTGAATGACGGCTTGAAGAGATCAGACACGCCATAAGGCACCATGCTGATGAGTCTGTCACGATGGACAAGGCAGCCTTGAACCCACCAGTTGCGCGGCCTGTAATAATCATCCTGCAAAGGGGAGTCGGCATTATAGGCGTTGGGTGTGGTCCAGACGGGTTCAATGGTTTTCAGCCCGGCCAATGTCCCTTTACGAACGCCATTAGGCGTTAGGGGAAGCGGGAGTGTCTGCCCGTAAGTCGTGCGGGGTGTGCCCGCCATGTTAAGCCAAATATGGCCGATGCCGTAGAGTAAACTGTCCAGAATCTGTTGATGAAGCAGTTCCCGAATGTTCAACCGTTTCATCTCGACTTCCAGCGCATGGAGGCGGGCTGCGGGGTCTGAAGGGATGGAGGAGGAGGCCTGATCTGCGGGGTTATGGGTACTGAGGCTGATCCATTCCCGTGTGGCTTCCCGTGCGATGACATCACATGGTTTGCGGAATTCTGCCCTCTGGGCCATCTGGGCGAGGGTCGGATAGCCTAGAAAACCGAGGCCATCTGCCATCCATGAAGGCTGGGCGGCTGTTTGTGCCATAGCCCAGCTGGAAATGTCCGTCATGTTGCTGGCAGCGGAATCAGTGCCGAGGGGGCTGGGGCGTTCGTATCCTTCTGGCACGACACCTGGCGGTGGCTGATAGGGGGAGAATGTTGTGGCAAATCCTCCATCAGAAGCGGGTAGGTTATGCGCAGCACGCCATAGGCGGGTCAGCCAGTGTGGATTTGTCTTCTCGTTCAAACTGGTGTGACGTGGGGCAGCCGGTTCCTGCCGAGAGCATGAGGTTGCAGCGGGCTGCCCTCTAAACAGACGAGAGGGAGAAAAACCAGACATGTGAAGGGCCTATCTGTAACGGAAGGGAAACGAGTCATGATGTGGATTGATTGGAAAGCATCGCCACAGCGTATCGCCGTGCGGCTGCTTCTTCTGGCTTTGCTGAGTGGGGGCATACTGGGCGGTATTGTGGGATTTTGGTTGCTCTGGGCGTTGTGCCATCCCGGATGACTGCCCCATGTCAGGTTGGTGGAGCGAAGCGTGAGAAGTCCGGTAGGGGGGAACGGTTGGTGATGAGGCCATCTAAGGCATAGCGCAGGGCATCAATGTAATGATTGTTCGTGTCCTCTATCTGCGGGAGGACATCACCCGTTAGCGGGTCGGTCCTGTAGCGGTAGAGGCGGAACTCTCTGGCCGTTTCCGTGCAACGGGGATGGATGCGAATGGCCCGGAATGAGCGGAGCCGCTCGATACCGTCTTCCACGCTTCCGGGCCATTTTCGTGCGGCATTGATGCGGAAATGATGGCGGGTTTTGAGATAATTGATGGTCTCTGGTCGGGCACTGTCCGCCCGGATGGGCCAGCGGCGGATAGCGGGTATCTTGTCGAACAGGGTGGGCAGGTGGTCCAGCGGGATATGGATGCCGCCTGCTTCATGGTCGATATGGAGGATATCATCATGGATGAAGCAACGTATGATGGCCGTAGGGTCTCGTGAGAAGCCCCAGTCCACACCAAAATGGAACCGGCTGTTTTCTGGGGTGGAAAATTCTTCAATTATGATACGGTCAGGGAAGATGAGTGCTTCATGATGTTGCTGATAGTCTCCTTCCCAAATGTGATCATAATCTCGTGGCCGTAGTTTCTGATCCCGTTTTCGTTCCTGGTTCAAAACGTATGGAAACCATGGATTATCTGACCAATTGGCACAAATAGTCACGAAGGAAGGGTCATTTTCCGTGTCAGTTCCCCGCATGAAGGCATCTACAGGGTCGGAGGGATGATTGGGGTTCCAGCTAAACCATATCTCGGAATGAGGCTTGCGGATGGTTGGGCGCAGGAGCTTCAGGGATGTTGCTGAAAGGGATTGTGCTTCCTCCACCCAAGCGATGTCCATACCTTCTAGTGATTTGATGGTTTCCGCATTATGGGTCTGCATTCCCTGAAACAGAATGACACCTCCACCGGGTGTACGGATTTCTCTCTCCAGAACTGTGAAGAGGTGGGAGAGGTTTAGCCGTGCGATGGTGTCCCGCAATAGTTGGTGAACGGACATGGTCAGGGATTTTTGGATTTCCCGGATGCAGACAGCCCGTAGGCCGGGGCGTAGCGTGGCCTGTTCGATCAGCAGTTCGGCAAAGAAGTGTGATTTGCCAGACCCTCGCCCTCCCCAGATGCCTTTATAGCGGGCAGGCCGGAGGAGCGGCGCAAAGGCACGGGGGGTCATGATGGTCAGCTGGTCTGTGGTCATGATGTGCCTGCACGGTGTGTCAGTCTGTCTATTCGGGAGTCAGCCGCTGTTGTTCTGGTGGCGTTGTGCTGGGGGCAGCGGGGTCTATGATGAGGCGTTGGATGCTGTGTAGGGGGCCGCCATCTTGGCCGGTATGTTCTACGGTCTGCCGTTCGCCATAGCGTTTTGGGGCACGACGGGCCATAACCCAGCGCAGCATGTCGAAGCGCAGTTTGAAGAGATTAACCGTTGCGTTATCGGCTTTCTCCGGCATGGTGGCGATGTGGGAGAGGATGGTGCTTTCTAGGCTGTCTGCAGATAGTTCCCGTGCCTGACGGTAGCGGGGAAGTAGAGCCGGATTTTTTTGGAGCCAGCGATAGAAGCTGCGTAAGGCAGGACGTTGTGAGCCGGTGCAGATATCATGCAGGGGACGCCCTAGCATGAGGTCTTCCATCATGTCATCAAAGAGTTTTTGCGAGAAAATGACGGGTCTTTTGCGGCGTCCATGATCAAGCATGGCTGTGATGGAGGTGGTTACTAGCATGTCGGCCAGAGAAGAAAGGAAGCCGGGTGCTTTCCAGAGCATTGATCTGCAACTCCCGATTTGTGCGTAGGCGGAGCTGCGTGAGCGTAAAGGTAGAAAGCTTTGCCTGCTGTGGTGTGACAGCATTACGCTGTTTCAGGAAAGGGACGGCTCGCACAACAGCATTATGTTTTATACCCAAAATGAGTTCATCCCGCCAGCTTAGGGGAATGTCAGCCCTATGTGTTAGGTCAGGGGCTTTGTATATCGGGCAGAGTACAAGGCGATTACCGTCTTCGGCAAGGATAGTACAAAGGCCACGTTTGGTCATGACAATACGACCGCATCCGAGCGGCTGTCTGATAGTGGCGGAAGGCGTGTGAGCCATGGAATAATATCCGTTTTCTTATTGAAACGAGAACCGTGTGCCTGTCATGGTGATGCACCGTGAATTTTTAGGTAGGGATGACAGGAACGGCGCATAAGAGGCCAAACCACAGGCCCTGTGATTTCAGGCCGGGGGTGACGCATCCTGCAGAAAATAGGGGAAGGGGGGCAGCCTCGTTTAGGACGCGGCAATAAAAAAGCCGTATACCTTTTTGGGCACACGGCTCGTGATGATGTACTTTTTATAGAATAAGGCGGGTGAACTGTCAACAGGAAAATGGCAGAGAGGGAAGGTTTGTCAGGTACGGAACTCCACAGATGTGAGTTTTTGCGGCTTGTTCATGATTTTCTCGCCATGTTTTATAAGTCGATCAAGGCCAGTTGGCGCAATGTTATAGCGTTTGGATAATGTCGCTATGTCCATACCATTGTGGTGCTGGCGGGCGATGAAAATGGCCTGTCGGGTTTTCTTACGTCTCTGTTCCTGCCAGAAGGCGGCCAGCATTTCTAATGTGGCGGCGCAGTCTTCCGAGGCTTTTTTACGGGCATTATCCGGATGTAAGTCAGGGTACAGCTTGGAACCAAGAGATGTGAACGACCATCCCAATCCTAGCATATTCACTAGCAGTTGATGCCGTGCCCGCCCTGCGTGACGACGGAAGGCATTGAGCCGTCCCCAGGCCTTGCCCTGTAATGCGTTGAAGGTGAAGACATTCCCTGCCAATGCTGGTGCTCCACCATTTTTCATGATGTCGAGGTAACCATGCTCGGCAAGCATCCAGTCTTTAATCCACTGTTCTGCTTCCGAAATAACTTCAGCTTTTAGGCGTGTGGCCAGTGTGCCGAGAGTATTGGCACGGCGACGCCTGCGGCCAATAGCTTCATAGTCGGCTTTGCGGGTACGCTCCCGTGTGGGGGAAGTCGTGATATGGGCGATGCGAGACAAAGAAAATCTCCCAAAAAATTGCGTGATAGTCCGTGATGGGACCTTAGGCCCATGGCAATAAGTCTTGTGGAGAGGATGGCAGCAATGAGGGTATTCTTCCTTAGCAGATAAGTGTCGGAGAGCCTTTCTGAGGAAGCCCCCTTAAAGTGCGGGGAAATACCCCTATTGTCAAGAAAAATTAACGTAGGTTTTATAGGATTTACTCTGGACAATAGAGAGTTGAGAGGGATAATCCCCGTATATGTCTATTGAATCGCTGTTGCTGCGCCTGGATTCCTTATTGGCGGCCCGGAACCTGTCTGATAGGCGGGCCTGTTTGAAGGCTCGAGAGATCAACCCTGCCGTAGGGGTGGATTTTCTGCGGGACATGCGCCGACGTAAACACTTGCCTCGTACGGATAAGCTCGCTGCCTTGGCGCAAGTATTAAGTGTTCCGGTTGCTACATTGGTCGCCGAGATCAGCAGTTCTGACGATAAAAAAGAGGAGGAACGGACTGATGCCTCCTCTAGTGTGCCGGTATCGCAAGTGCAGGTCTGCGGAGAAGTGCAGGCAGGAGTCTGGAAAGAAGCTCAGGAATGGCCCGTTCTCGATCAGTATGAGATTACCATCCCCTATGATGCAGCCTATCCGGGACTGAAGCGGTATGGGCTGACCGTAAAAGGGCAGTCCATGAACCGGGTTTTTCAGGATGGTTCGGTGGTGATTGTCATTAATTTTTCCGAACTGGGCCGTTTGCCTCGTAATGGGGATTATGTCGTTGCCATGCAGCGGTCCAGAGTCTCGGATAGTTTCGAAGCAACTATAAAAGCGGTTCAAATCAAGGAAAGTGGGCAGATGGTTCTTTGGCCGCAAAGTACGGAGCCGGAGTTCCAATCACCGATTATCTTGCCTGCACCGGGTGATACTGTTTGCCATAGTGCCGCTGAAAGCCCGGATGTGACGATTCTTGCGTTGGTTGTCGGCAGTTACATGCCGATGCCACGTGCCTCTTTTCAGGGAGGATGACGGGTTTTCGAGGGAGCGATCCTAATAACTGGCGGGACTGAATCGTGAAAGAAGGTAGGGCTGACGATTCCGTAAGGCGGATTTTGCACGTGGATATGGATGCGTTTTATGCGTCCATCGAGCAGCGAGACAATCCGGCATTACAGGGTAAGCCGGTGGCCGTAGGGCGGCGGGCGGGTCGGGGCGTGGTGGCAGCAGCCAGTTATGAGGCACGTGTTTTTGGGGTACGTTCTGCTCTACCATCACATATGGCACTGGAACGGTGCCCAGAGCTGGTCTTTGTGCCGCCCCGCTTTGAGGTCTATCGTGCTGTCTCGGCACAGATTCATACTATTTTCCGGCATTATACGGAGGTCATTCAGCCTCTTGCATTGGATGAAGCCTATTTGGATGTAACGGAACAGTGGCGTGCTTATGGGTCTGCGACTGCTGTTGCGGAATCCATTCGGCGGGATATCAAGCAGCAAACAGGTCTAACGGCCTCTGCTGGCGTTTCCTACAATCGTTTCCTCGCTAAGTTGGCTTCGGGGCAACGGAAACCTGACGGGCTTTTTGTGATTTCACCTCGGCAAGGGGCGGCGTTTGTAGCGGACCTGCCGGTGGAGAAGTTTCATGGTGTCGGGCCGGCAACTACGAGGCGGATGCATGCTCTGGGGATTCATACGGGGGCCGACCTCAAAACATGGACAGTCCCGGAGTTGAGGCAACATTTTGGCAGTTCTGCGCAATTTTATCATGATATTGCCAGAGGGGAGGATCATCGGCCCGTGGAGGCCAACAGGCCGAGAAAGTCGCTAGGAACAGAAACAACATTTACGCATGATGTTGTGGAATGGGATAGACTGGCTGCTATCCTGAAGGATATCGTGCGGAAATTGGCTGCCGGCTGTGTGCAGAAGCGCATTGCAGGGCGGACTGTAACACTTAAGCTACGATATGCTGGGTTTCATACGGTAACACGGGCGCGTTCGGCGGCTTTTCCCACCGTTGAGGAGGGGGTTCTGCTGTCTATGGCTCTGGAACTGTTGCGTAGTTTCTTTCCGTTAGACAAACCCGTGCGCCTGTTGGGGTTGACCATTTCCTCACTAGTTCCTTACGATGATGGCACTTTGCCTGTGCAGATGGGTCTGTTTGAACAGACGGTCTGACCTCTCAGCCTTGCATAAGGAACAGCTTGCCTGTTCCTTCGGGAAGAGAGAGGATGAAAAGAGAGGGCGTCACTGGCTATACTGTGGGGCCGTGTCGTCCTGAAAGAGGGAGAGGGATATGAGTGATTTTCCCAAAGATGCAGCATCCTGCGTGCAGTTGAATGATGGTCATGTCATGCCGTGGATCGGGCTTGGTGTCTGGGAAACACCGCCGGGCGAGACGGCCGATGTTGTCAGAACTGCCATCGAACTAGGCTACAGGGCTGTAGATACGGCCCGGCTATATCGCAATGAAGCAGGAGTCGGGGAAGGGTTGAAGGGCCATCCTGCCATGTTCGTCACAACCAAGGTCTGGAATGATGAGCAGGGCTACGATGCTACTTTGAGGGCGTTTGATGAGAGTGCCCGTCTGTTGCAGCGTGATGTTGTGGACCTTTACCTGATTCACTGGGCTATGCCCCAGCAGGGGCTTTATGTGGAGACATGGAAGGCCCTGATTGAACTGAAGAAGCAGGGGCGTGTTCGGTCCATTGGTGTGTCCAATTTTGAGAAGGATCACCTTCAGAGGATCATGGATGAAACGGGGGTTGTTCCTGCGATTAATCAGATCGAGATTCACCCTTTCTTCCAGCAGCAGGAATTGAGGGCGTTTCATAAAAGCGTGGGAATCCAGACCGAGGCATGGCGGCCTCTGGGTAAGGGAACTGTGCTGAAAAATGAGCTGATTGGCGATATTGCCAAGCGGCACGGTAAAAGTCCGGCCCAGGTGATTCTACGCTGGCACCTTCAGAATGGTGTGGTGGTGATTCCCAAATCGGTTCATCGGGAGCGTATGGCCGAGAATCTGGACCTGTTCGATTTTGTCTTGCCAGAACAGGAGATGGAAGCAATCGCTACGCTTCACCGTGCAGATGGTCGTATGGGCGAGAATCCAGCGAATCCGGTTTTTGGCTGATGGGGAAAGGCGCATCCTGACTGATGGATGCGCCTTTATTTTAGTTCCGTGATTGGAAGATTCAGATATCGAGCAGATCGACCGAGCGGGCCTGTTCCTGGATGAACTGGTAGCGTAGTTCCGGTTTGCGGCCCATGAGGCTTTCGATCCGTCTGCGGGTTAGTAGATTATCTTCCGCTGGAACCGTTACACGCAGAAGCGTACGGCGTGCAGGGGACATGGTAGTTTCTTTGAGGTCAGAAACGGGCATTTCCCCCAGCCCTTTGAAGCGTGAAATCTCGACCTTGGCATTGGGCTTGAAGTCCGTCTTCAGGCGGCGGTCGCGGTCGAGATCATTCATGGCATATACGGTTTTGCTGCCATGGGTGAGCCGGTAGAGCGGTGGTTGGGCCAGATAGAGATGCCCTTGCCGGACAAGGTCTGGCATTTCCCGGAAGAAGAAAGTCATCAGGAGGGAGGCAATATGAGCACCATCCACGTCAGCATCTGTCATGATGATGATGCGACCATAACGCAGTTTCTCAAGGTTTAGAGACTTACCAAAGCCACAACCAAGTGCCTCGATCAGGTCCTTCAGCTCCGTATTGGCTAGAAGTTTCTCCTGCGTAGCGGAGGCCACGTTGAGAATCTTCCCCCGTAGAGGCAGAACAGCCTGTGTTTCTCTATCACGGGCCTGACGGGCAGACCCACCGGCTGATTCACCCTCTACGAGGAAGAGTTCTGTCTCATGGGCATTACTGCGGGAGCAGTCTGTCAGCTTGCCAGGCAAACGCAGGCGTTTCGTGGCCGTTTTGCGGGTTGTTTCACGGGCTTCACGACGGCGTAGACGCTCTTCGGCTCGTTCAACGATGTAGCCGACCAAACTGTCGGCCTGCTGGGGATTCCCACCAAGCCAGTGGTCGATACGGTCCCGTAGAGCCCCTTCCACAAGGCGGCTGGCTTCCTGTGTGGTTAGTCTGTCTTTGGTCTGCCCTTGGAACTGCGGATTGCGGATGAAGACAGACAGGCGAGCATTGATCGTACCTAGAACGTCTTCTGCCGTGATGGCATTGGCACGGCGGATTTTGCGTTGATCCCCCCAGTGACGGAATCCTTTGACCAATGCTGCCCGCAGGCCATTCTCATGCGTGCCACCCTGTGGTGTAGGAATGGTGTTGCAGTATGAGATGAGGGCACTGCTGCCTTGGTCCAGAAAGGCGACGGCCCATTCCACACGGCCACCGGGCTGGCCATCAGCCGCGGTGGGTAGCTCGGCATCACCGGCCCAAAGAGGGGTGAGCAGCGCCGGGGTGGGGCCAAGATCGGCTGTTAAGGCATCTTCCAACCCGTTGGGATAGGCGATAATGGCCTCGGCCGGTGGGGCATTTTCCCCTTTCAGAAGTTCTGGGGCGCAGGACCATGTGATGCTAACCCCACGGAACAACGCTGCCTTTATCTGGCATTGGCGGTAAAGGCGGGCTGGAGAGAAGTGCAACGCACCGAAAATTTCACTATCCGGCGTGAAACGGACCATCGTGCCCCGCCGTATAGCTGGCTTTGTGCTTTCTAGCGTGCTGGTGGGCAAACCACGGGAAAAGGTCTGACGCCATCCCTTGCGGTTGCGGTAAACTTCAACCTCCAAATGAGAGGCTAGAGCATTGACGACAGAACTGCCCACCCCGTGCAGACCGCCCGAAGTAGCGTAGGATTTCCCAGAGAATTTCCCACCTGCATGAAGTGTGGTGAAAATAACCTCAAGAGCGGACTTCTTGGGGAAGCGGGGGTGAGGGTCTGTTGGGATGCCACGGCCATTGTCACGGACCATCAGCGTGCAGGCATCTTCCAGCCGGACCTCAATGGTCGTTGCATGACCGGCCACGGCTTCATCCATGGCGTTATCAATGATCTCGGAGGCAAGATGATGGTAGGCTGCATCATCTGTACCGCCGATATACATGCCGGGGCGACGGCGTACAGGCTCTAGCCCTTCAAGAACCTCAATGGCTCCGGCGTCATAGTGGTCAGCTGGCTGTACATGGGAGGGGGCAGGTGTTGAATCCTGCTCGAACATATCGGCCATACTGTGATCCTGTCTGTCGGGGCGTGAGGGAAGAGGGAGGGTTAACCTCGGCGTTTACGGTGGCTCGTGATCCGATGCGGTGGCTGGGGAGCTGTGCAGCTTTCGTAAGAAGAAGGCTGAACGATGTCCTTAGCCTCAGCATAATGGGCAAGGTCGTTGTTCGAATCGTCCAGAGCTTCAATTTCATCATACATAGGCACACGCTGGGCGCAGAACGCTGTGCCGGATTTTAACCCGCCTAGAGACTGCACATCAGCCAGCTGTGTGATGTAGTCATCATGTTTCTTTTGTGCTTGGCGGCCGAAGGTACGATGGAAATAGGAATCAAGCCGCTTCTCAGAATCTGTCAGGATGGGACGGAAGCGCATGATGAACTGGTTGTAGCGGTCCTGCGTTTGGCAGGAGAGTGCGGTCACCATGAGTTCTGACTTCAGGCCGGCCAGATTGAAGGCCGAGTGGTCTTCTGCGGAGGAATGGCAAGCCGCCGCCCACGAGGCAGGCGCCAGGGCAAAAAAGGTCGCAGTGGCAAGGGCCAGCCCAGTTCTGCAAAAGGACAGGCTGGGAAACAGAAGAGACATATGAAAACTCCCGCTGACAGGTTCACTGCCTATATCATGGACATTTGGGAAAGTCTGCCCTGACACGAGCAATTCTTTGGTGGATATGACCGTGTGCTGATGAAGGAAGCGTTAAGCCTGACAGGTAGAGAAAGAAATATGGAAGACCTCATTCTCATGTCGGTGTTGAAAGCGTATCGTGCACACGGAAATTGGCGGATTGCGGGTAGGGCCCGGAGATGCCTTTTCCATCTATTTTTAGTTTTCTCTGGAGTGGACTGTGCAGCAGAGCAGGTTTCTAGTGCGGGCCGGGGTTGTGGGAGCAACTCTTCTGGCCCTTGGCGGGTGTGTCGGCCAGCAGTCAAGAGGGCCGAATGGCGTTGAGATTTCTCCCAATCCTTTTGCGAATGAGAAACGGGCTGCTCATTGTGAGGTCTCGCCTGTGCAGACGGATGCCGCAACGGGCCGCATGGGTGTGAGCATGACCGTCACTGCAGGTGATGGCGGCATGTGTCCGTTTTCTATAAGCAAGGGAGGTGGGGGAAGCTATGTCTCCTTTGGTCTGGTACCGCCTCCTGAAAATGGCAAAGCCTTTCTATACAACTACAACGGCCGCACTTACGTGGAGTACACGCCCGCTGTGGATTATAAAGGGGCAGACACTTTTACTGTGGAGCTGATTCCTGCTCATGCACAGCCTCGCCGTCAGCTTCAGGTCCGTGTTCAGGTTGAGCAGGCTGCTGCTGTAGCGGCACCGGCGGCAGAGCCGGTAAAGAAAGCTACCGAATCTGTTGCAACAAAGACGGCTCACACTGTCCATCATACGGCATCTCGGGCAGTGCATCATGCCGCTAGCGTGCATACACCGGCAGCTCCGACAAAGTAATGAGCCGTAACCGCCTGTAAAAAAACGGGCCAGATGCACCGAACAGTGCCTGGCCCGTTTCCATTATGGATGCCTCACGGTTATGGGGAACTGGCCAGCAAGAAGAGCAGGCCAGTCCCCAAAAGCGGCAGATTACTGGAAGTCGATCTCCACCCGGCGATTCTGGGCTTCAGCCTTACCGGAACGGGTAGAGACGAGCGGCTTGGAATCCCCAAAGCCGTGAACGTCAATCACGCCAGCTGGTACACCATCACGGATCAGCTCAGCTTTAACGGCCTGTGCACGGCGGAGAGACAGAGCCATGTTATAGGCCTCTGCTTTCTTGCTGCCCGGGTGAACAGCAGAAGAATCGGTGTGACCATTAACCTGTATCCGGGTGAATTGGGCTGATGTGGAGCTGCGAGCGGCTGTTTCAACAATAGCTCGTGCCCGGTCGGACAGGTTGTCCCGGTCCCAGTCGAAGAAGACAAGGTAGGTGCGAACGGGGGTCGGGGCAGGTGCGGAGAGGGTTGGCCTCTGTGCCGGTGGCGGTGGGGCAGGGTTGAACTCATACCTCAGCCCGAGCATCAGAGAATGGTTGAAGTCCGTCCGGCTTCCCCGTTTACCGCTAACAGGTCCACTTTCGGGGTTGGTGATATTGTAGGAGGCCATGGTGTAATGCCTGTGATGGCCCGTAATAGTATAGAAGCGGTATTCCATCGTTGTGGAAAGGCCAACAACCCAAGGCACTGGCAGAGAAAGCCCGAAGATGCCCTGATAGGCAAACCCACCGGCACTATCGCGTGTCCGTTGCTTATACCCTTTATCCGCCCCAGTCCCCTGGATGCGGGTATTCGTGAACTGGTTGCCATAGCCGATACCAGCCCCGAAATAGGGGTAGATCCAGTTCTGGCCGATATCCATATCGAACAGGGCATTGGCCATGCCACCATATTTCTGCTGGTGCCCATGCGCTGTACTGCTGAAACCGGGGGAATGGAAGCGGGAGAGACGGTTATTGCGGTAGTTGCCTTCCAGCTCCACACGGAAGCCATTTCCTAGCCCCCAGCCGATGCTGCCCAGGCCGGTAATACCCGTTGCAAAGTCATCACGCCCGTGGGCGAAGAGCTTCGTATGAGGGTTAACGGTCTGAGACTGGTTGAAGCTCGCTCCAGCTGCCCCGGCGACATAAAGGCCACGGACAGGCTGCGCTTTCGCCACACCAAACGCCATGGCTGACAGGCAGGCGACAAAGGCGCTGCGGGTCAGCAGTGATGTAATGGAGGTGCGTGCGATCATGTAATTACTCTCCAGCCAGACAGGTGGTTACCCTTTTCACTGAAAGTGGGAATAAACGCAATGGATTGCCCAGAAATACCTGTACCGTCATTGCCTGAATCAGAGAAGGATGTGTCCTATGGGTTACAGGTTAATGAGGCCCATACCAACGTCTGTGGCAGTTTGTCATTTGTTCCAGCAGGGGGAGGTGTTCCGGCTGGTCAGTCATCATGGTTAAAACGGCGTGTCGGTATCTCATTTTCCAGCGGATGGGCACTGTCTAGAACATCAACCTCAATGATCCAGAGGTCGGGATCGTAGCGTTTCTGTCGTTCCAAATAGGCAGTTGCTTGCATCATGGCACTTTCTTCGCTCCTATCTTCAAAGGATTGGCGATGCCATGCTGCGCCTTGTTCCCGTACGATAGCGATTTTCCCATCTCTGCCATTTAGTACAATAAAAACGCTGCCTGCATCTTCATCACCTTTATGGGCAAGGACAGCAACCAGACCATTCTGGTTGAGGTGTCGGAGGGTCGCCCGGACCCAGAATCCTGTTTTCAGACCATAGAACATAGGGCGGTCTCCTTGAGGGTGGTTGAGGAACAGCTATGGAGTAGCCAGTGCTGCCGGGTGGAGCATGCTAGTGTCCGGGAGGGGTAGGATGGCTGTGTGGTAGGCATGCGGTAGTATGAAGAGTGCGAATGTGGCGGATAGATCAGCCGGACCGGGAGGAGCAGGCGGGCAGACCTGTCTCAGGGCAAGGCGTGTCTTTTCGGGGGTATCTGCGTGGATGAGGCGGGATTGATGCAGTGTATCGGCCATAAGGGAATGTCCATCCCGGAGGGCTGTCAGTTGCTCTTGTAGAGAGAACTGCCCTTGTGGATTGGTACAGAGCTGGGGCAGTACGCCAAGTCCTTGTAAAGACCAGCCCTGAGGGGCCGTAATGCGCGCCCATGTTAAGGAGAGGTGGCCACCATTGGGCATGACGGATGAGATTTGAACCATGCCTTTGCCGAAGGTGCTGCTGCCTGTCACGACAGCCCGTTGCTGGTCGGCGAGTGCTGCGGCCAGAACCTCGGCTGCACTGCCTGTGTCTTGATCGACCAGCAGGGTCAACGGGGTATTATTGGTAAGGTCCCCTCCCTGAATGCTCCAGACATGATTAGCCTCCGCAGCTCGCCCTTCGGTTGTGGCAATCACGCCGTGATCAAGAAAAAGGGCGGCTGTCATGACGGCTTGTTGCAGGATTCCGCCGTGGTTGCCTCGCAGGTCCAACACTAGGCCGGGCAGGGGCGGTGTGGGGAGTGCTTTGGGCGAGCTGTTGTTGGGGGGGGTATCTGGCAAAAGGGTAGACAGATACTGGCTGACTTCCTCCGCTGTGCGGCTGGAGAAATGGGTGACCCGCAATATGGGATAGCGGCCTTTCCGTTCAGGAAAGACGCTTTCATCGGCCATGCGCCCACGGGTAAAACTCCGCATGAGGTGGCGACCATCTTGAGTGCGGAACTCCAACGTTACAGTACTGCCAGTAGGGCCGGTTAGCATGGACTGAAGGGTAGGGAGAGCCATCTGGCGTGTGCTTTGGTGGTCAAGACCAGTTAGGCTGTCGCCCGGTATGATTCCAGCATCCCATAGGGGACTATTGAGATTGAGTGCCGCAACAACGGGGAAATGGGCCCGTGTCCGGCGGAGGGTCAAACCAACACTTGCGGGAGGTTCGGGCGATGTCTGGTCATGTGTGACCGTGTCGGACCGGCTGGGCGGTGGTGGGGGGGATTGGTAGCGGGAATAGGGGTCTAGTCTGGCTAGCATCCCATTCAGGAAACGGTTCAGGAGGGTTTCATCGCTCATGAGCTGGAATTGGGGAACATCCCTGCGCAGAAGAGCAATGAGTTGGAGGCTCAGGTGGCTCCAGCCTGCCACATCGTCCTTATCGGGCGTATGGGTGGAGAGTAGCGGGTGATGGTCGTATAGCAGGCTCACACGGGCCGGGCTGAATATAGTCCCCGGTTGGACTGTAAAAGTAAAGCTGGCCGATAGAACTGGCCCGTGGCCTGGTGCTTTCAGGGACTGTGGGATTTCCAGCAAAGCTTGCATCCCCCAGAGGCAAAGTTCCTGTGGGGTGTGTGGTGCCAGCGTCCGGGGCAGCATGAATGTGAGGGCTGTGGATAATGTCAGCTCTGCCTGTCGGTCTTCATCGGTGAAGTCCGGAAATGCAGGAGGGGCGGGGGCAGCTGTGCTGGTGGGCGGGGTAAGGTTGGACGGCGGGGCGGGATTGGTTGCAGTTGTTAAGTGAGCTGCTTTTGCGGGCAGAGTCTCAGTCTGAGACAGGGGCACGGCATTAGAGGGGGTGACGAAACGATGGAGTAGCTGGTGCCAGAACGGATGGGCCTGCACAGGCTGTGCCGTAGCAGGGCCGGACATTAGCATACCAGAAAGGGTGACCCCAGTAAGGGCGGTGCGGATGGAACGCAAGGGGCGAACTGGCATCATGGATGCGATGGACCGGACTAATGAAGAAAAGGGAGGATGGAAAAACCGGTACGCTGCCATACTGTTTCTTTCAGAGGCAGGACCGGGCAGGGTCGAACATACCCGTTACGGACTGGAGGCGCATCGTTGCAGAAGAACGCCTCCAGTTCATTATGCCGCATTGCAGGAAGAAGGGAAATCAGAAAGGAAGGTCATCCTCGCTGATGGTTTTCTGTGGAGCATCCTTCTTGCGGGTAGTGCGTTTTGTAGTCGTGTCACTACTGGCCGTTTTTGTCGTGGTACTTTTCTTCTTCGTAGTGCTGGATGCCCCGGTCTTCGTAGCGGTTGTCTTTTTTGTAGTGCTCTTGGAGGCCGTACTCTTCTTGGTGGCGGTCTTCTTTTTAGCCGCCGTCTTTTTCGTGGCTGTCTTGCGGCCCCCCTTCAGAGGTTTCCCCTTTTCTTCCAGCAGGGTGAGGGCATCTTCTAATGTCACGTCATCCATCGAGTCCCCCTTAGGGAGGGTCGCAACGATCTGCCCGTGCTGAACATAGGGGCCAAAGCGGCCCTTACGCACCATGACTGCCTCGCCATCCTTGGGATGTGCCCCTAGCGTGCGGATGGAGGCGAGTTTTTTGGCTAGAGCATCGACCGCCCGGTTCAGCCCTATGGTTAGGACATCATCATCTTTACTAAGCGTACCATAGATGCTGCCCATCTTGACGAAAGGCCCGAAACGGCCAAGGCCGGCGGTAATCATCTCGCCCGTTTCCGGATGAGGGCCGACCTCACGGGGGAGGGAGAGCAGGCCAATGGCCTCCTTCAGGGTCAGCTCTTCTCCATTACGGTCCTTGGGAATGGTGGCCCGTTTCGGTTTAGCCTTCTTATCTTCCGGGTCCGGCTCGCCACGCTGGACATACAGCCCGTAAGGCCCGCGCCGGAGGGTGATGTCCTCACCTGTGGCAGGGTCATGGCCCAGTAGGCGCATCCCATCGGGCAGAGCTGTTTCTTCACCATTATCGACTGTTAAAGGACGGGTGACTCGACATTCCGGATAGTTGGAACAGCCAAGGAATGCACCATGCCGCCCCAGTTTGAGGCCCAGCCGTCCATCAGCGCAGGAAGGGCAACTACGTGGATCGCTGCCATCCGGACGGGTAGGGAAGAAGTGGTTGCCGAGGTCTTGATCTAGTGCATCAATAACATCGGAAATCTTCAGGTCTTTTGTTTTGGCGACCGTGGCGGAGAAGTCATGCCAGAAGGCAGACATGACATCATGCCAATCAGCTCGTCCGTCTGAAATGTCATCCAGCTGCGTTTCTAGTGAAGCGGTGAATCCCGTATCCACATAACGTTGGAAGAAGGAGGTTAGGAAGGCCGTTACCAGCCGCCCCCGATCCTCCGGGACGAAGCGGCGGGCATCAAGACGCACATAGTTGCGGTCCCGCAGAACGCTGAGGATGGAGGCATAGGTGGAGGGACGCCCGATGCCAATTTCCTCCATCTTCTTAACCAACGATGCTTCAGAATAACGGGGAGGTGGCTGGGTGAAGTGTTGCTCGGCCTCTACGGTCTTTGTGCCCAGCTGGTCGCCTTCTTTCATGCTTGGGAGGAGGCGGTTCTGGTCGTCATCGCCGCCTTTCTCCTTATCGTCATGACCTTCGATATAAAGCTTCAGAAAACCATCAAAAGCGATGATGGAGCCCGTGGCCCGTAGAAGAGTTTGCTCTTTCTCATCGCCGATGGTGATGGCCGTCTGGTCCAGTTCAGCGGATTGCATCTGGGAGGCTACGGCACGTTTCCAGATCAGTTCATAAAGTCGCTTCTGGTCGGCTGTAAGAACGGAAGCCACTGCCGCAGGTGTGCGGGCAACATCGGTGGGGCGGATAGCTTCGTGAGCTTCCTGCGCATTCTTGGCCTTTGTAGCGTAGGAGCGTGGCCTGTCCGGGCAGTAATCTTTTCCGAAAGTGGAGCCGATATGCGACCGGATGGCCTGCACGGCCTCCGAGGCCATCGTGACGCCATCAGTACGCATGTAGGTGATAAGGCCGACCGTTTCGCCGTTTAGGTCCACACCCTCATAAAGTTGCTGGGCAGTCCGCATGGTGGTCTGCGCACTCATGCCCAGCTTGCGGGAGGCTTCCTGCTGGAGAGTGGAGGTAGTGAAAGGGGGGGCCGGGTTACGGCGTGTCCGCTTCCGCTCAATCTTCCGCACGCTAAGGGCAGAGGAGCGAACAAGCTCTCGGGCTTTATGGGCTGTCTCTGCGTTGGGTAGAGCAAACTGGTCGAGCTTCTTGCCCTCCAGATGTGTCAGCTTCGCGGTGAAGTCCGCCTTTCCGGGAGTCGTGAAGAGGCCTTCCACGCTCCAATATTCTCTGGGCTTAAAGACCTCAATCTCCGCTTCCCGCTCGCAGATCAGGCGCAGGGCGACAGATTGCACACGCCCTGCACTGCGGCTCCCCGGTAGCTTACGCCAGAGGACGGGAGAAAGGGTAAAGCCCACCAGATAATCCAGCGCACGGCGTGCCAGATAGGCGTCAATCAGAGGTTGGTCGAGCGTGCGGGGGGCCTTCATCGCTGTGGCGATGGCATTTTTGGTGATCTCGTTGAAGGTGACCCGCTCGACCTCAATATTTTTGAGGAGCTTCTTCTCCTCTAGGGCGCTGCGTACATGCCACGAAATCGCCTCGCCTTCTCTATCCGGGTCGGTGGCGAGGATCAGTTTGCTAGCACCTTTGAGGGCTTTGGCAATGGTGGCAATCTGTTTGGAGCCACGCTCATCAGTCTGCCACGACATGGTAAAGTTCTCATCTGGGCGGACGCTGCCATCCTTGGGAGGAAGGTCCCGTACATGACCAAAAGAGGCGATGACGGTGTAATCGCTGCCGAGATAACGGTTGATGGTCTTTGCCTTGGCAGGGCTTTCTACAACCACAACATTCTTCACTGCCATGAGTTTTTCCCGGTCTCTGGTGTCCTGACGATAGGCTGCCTATGGCTGATGCCCGCTAGTGGAGACGTGTGATCTGTCCATCTTCATGCCGTTGGACAGCCCCGCTAATCTCCAGTTCGATGAGTATTGCCGCAACTTCTGAGATGGACAACTGACAGCGTGATGCAATCTCGTCAACAGTGGAGGGGGTATGCGCCAGCAGGGAGAGGATATTTTTTTCGTCCGATGTTCGGATATGTTCCCCCGTTGCGGAGATGTTCTGCTGGGTAGGTATGGCTGATATGGTAGGGGTAGAATCGGCCATGGGGGCAAAAAGCGATGGCTGGCGTAGGGGTGGCCTTTCCCAAGGTGCTAGCCCCTGATCCGGCAGGGGAGCATCCTCTAATGCTGCGAGAATGTCCTGAAACTGTTCGACCAGTATAGCCTGATTCTGTTTTAATAGGTCATTCCCGCCGCTGGAACGTGGGTCTCCGGGAAAGCCGGGTATGGCAAAAAGGAGTCGCCGGAAACTAAGTGCGATTCGAGCCGTGATGAGCGTGCCGGAGCGTCTGGCTGCCTCGACCAGCAGGCAACCACGGGAGAGGCCGGCAATAAGGTGGTTACGGCGTGGAAAATGCCGGGCATTGGCAGGCATACCGGGCGGATATTCCGTAATCAGACATCCTTGCTGAGCAATATCTGCCTGCAATCGGGCATGTTCGGGTGGGTAGGTGATATCCAGCCCACCGGGTAGGGCTGCGATGGTCCGACCAAAAGGAAGGGCACTACGATGGGCGGCACCATCAACCCCACGGGCAAGGCCAGATACGATGGTGAGACCGGCTTCTGCCAGACCGGTGGCAAAATCTTCGGTTAGTTTTAGAGCAGGGCCGGAGGCCTTACGGGCGCCGACAATAGCAAGGGATGGTGCTGATAGCAGCTCTGTCCTGCCCTGAGCAAAGAGCAGTACGGGAGCATTGGGTAAACCAGCCAGCAAACCTGGATAAGCGGTATCCGAGCGCAACAGATGGCAGGCCCCCTGCTTCTCCAGTCGGGCGATTTCATCTTCCATCTGTGAGGAAGAGGGTATGGCGGGTTCTGGGCGGCCGGACAGGCGGGCACGGGCAGGCAAAGCCGCAATGGCCTGTTCTGCCGTTCCGTAAAGGCCCATCAGACGGCTGAATGTAGCACTGCCGATGCCTTTTGTGCGGGCCAGCCGCAAGCGGGCAAGGCGTTCCGCTTTTGTCAGGCTGGCTTCTTGTAACGCAGCAGGATCATTTCTGCCCGACACGAGGTTCCGTTCCGCTACAAAGGCGGGCAATATTGCCGTAGTGGCGCAGAAGAATCAGCAGAGTGATCAGAGCTGCAGCAATAGGCCGTGCCGACATGATGGGCGCTAGAGAGAATGCCACCATCAGGAAAGGTGCTGCTAGAAAAGCCAGCAACGCCCCGACAGAGGAAATCTTGCTAAGGCGTACCCCAGCCAGCCAGAGGATCGTGCAGAGCAGTCCAACCGGCCAGCACATGCCCCAGAAGACACCGATCCCCGTAGCGACACCCTTGCCCCCCCGAAAGCCTAGCCAAATAGGGAAGCAATGGCCCAACACGACCGCACACCCTGCTACGGAGAGGCAGAGTGCCGTATTATGCGGCGAGAGTGCCTCTGCCAGCAGAACAGCGAGTAGCCCTTTGAAGGCATCCAGGAAAAGAGTAGCAGCAGCGAGTCCCTTACGCCCTGTTCGCAGCACATTGGTGGCCCCGATATTGCCAGAACCGATGCGCCTGATATCGCCTTGCCCACTCATTGCTGTGAGCAGGAGGCCAAACGGGATGCTACCCAGAAGATACGCCACAAGGGCGATGACGGGCAGACTGGGCGGCATGAGGGTCCAGGTCAGGATACCACTCATGAAGAGAGACCTTCAGCGGTGAAGACTTCCCTGCCGTGATGGAAGGTCCGCAAGATACGGCCTTTGAGTGTCTGGCCATCAAAGGGAGTGTTCTGCGCCCGACCGGGCAGATCACCCGCTGCAACTGTCCATTCTTCTTCAGGGTTGAAGAGGCAGAGATCGGCTGCTGCGCCGATGGTGAGTGTGCCAGCTTCCAGCCCTAGCAGACGGGCCGGGGCCACAGTGAGCAGACGCAAGGCATCCAGTAAGGGTAGGCCTGCCCGCAGTGTTACGCCAAGTAGGGTAACAAGACCGGTCCCGCCCGCACGGGCTTGTGCGAAGGGGAGACGCTTGTCATCCGCATCGGCGGGGCTGTGGTCGGAGGCGATGGCATCAATGGTACCATCGGCCAGACCGGCCAGCACAGCCTGTCGGTCCGCCTCCAGGCGCAAAGGCGGGGAGAGTTTGGCATAGGTACGGAAGTCGCCGATATCCGCTTCCGTCATAGCAAAGTAAGGCGGTGCCGTATCGCAGGTGACACGGGTTCCCCGTTTCTTAGCCTCGGCAATCAGACCAAGAGCCTCGCCAGTGGAGATATGCCCGAAATGGATGCGGGCCCCGGTCAGCTCGGCTAGGCGGAGGTCCCGGGCGACCATCATTGCCTCAGCGCAGGCGGGAATCTGCGGTAGCCCCATCTTCACAGCCTGCGGGCTAGCTGTGGCACAGCCCCCTTTGGCTAGGGACGGGTCTTCCGGGTGGAGGATGATGATTGTGTCTAGAAAGCCGGAATAAGCCAGCAGGTTGCGCATCTGCTTGGTATCGGCAATGGCACGGGCTCCATCGGTGAAGCCAACCGCTCCGGCTTTTTTCAGTAGGCCGATTTCAGCCATTTCCACACCGGCACAGCCTTTTGTCAGCGCACCGTAGGGATGGATGGAGACAAGACCTGTCTCCTCCCCACGGCGGCGGATGTAATGAACGAGTGCCGGATTATCAATGGCCGGGTCGGTATCGGGCAGCAAGGCCAGAGAGGTGATGCCTCCTGCTACGGCAGCTTGAATGCCGGAATCGATGCTTTCCCGATATTCAGCCCCCGGTTCGCCAAAGCTGGCCCGCATGTCCACAAGGCCAGGGCAGAGGACTGCCCCGTTGCCATCTACAATACGGGCGGCTTTGGGGGCTTCCTTGGGGTCGATTGCGGCAATACGGCCGTTTTCGACCAGCAGGCTTCCCTTGCCATCCCGCCCAGAGGCAGGGTCGATCAGTCGGACATTCTCAAAAAGGATACTGCTCATGCGGGATTCTTCATGCGGGAGAGACGGTCAAGCACGGCCATACGGACGGCTACGCCCATTTCGACCTGTTCGGAGATGACGCTCTGGGGCGAATCGGCAACAGCGGAAGCAATTTCCACGCCTCGGTTCATCGGGCCGGGATGCATCACCAATGCCCCCGGTTTGGCCAGTGCAAGGCGGCGGCGGTCCAGCCCGAAGAGGGAGAAATACTCCCGTGCGCTGGGAACAAGCCCGCTGCCCATACGCTCCCGCTGAACACGGAGACACATGGCGACATCCGCATCCTTCAGGGCGTCGTCAATATTGTGGTGCAGGGTGACGCCGTCCAGCGTGCCGAGGGCACCGGGAAGCAGGGTAGGAGGGCCTGCCAGATGAATGTCATTGCCCATTGCCCGCAGAAGATGAATATCCGACCGGGCCACACGGCTATGGGCGATATCCCCGCATATGGCGATTTTCAGGCCGCTCAGGCGGCCGAAATGCCGCCGGATGGTCAGGCCATCTAGCAGGGCCTGTGTGGGGTGTTCGTGCATTCCATCGCCAGCATTGACGACACTGGCTTCAACTTTCTGCGAGAGCAGGGCCGGGGCACCACTCTGGGCATGACGAACCACCAGCAGATCACAATGCATGGCATTGAGGGTGGAGGCCGTGTCCAGCAGGGTTTCCCCTTTGTTGACCGAGCTGGTGGCAACGGTCATGTTCACCACATCGGCACCCAGCCGCTTAGCGGCCAGCTCGAAGCTGGTGCGTGTGCGTGTACTGTCCTCAAAGAAGAGGTTGATGACGGTGCGGCCCTGTAGCACGTCCCGCGGTGCATTGCGGGAGCGGCTGAGCAGGGCGTAGCTTTCGGCGAGGTCCAGAAAAGGCGTGATGTCCTTTTCTGTCATGCCCTCAATGCCAAGAAGGTGGGGGATGTGGTGTGTGAGGCTCATGCGGATAGGACACTCCGGATGCGAGCGAGAACTTCATCCCGGCCCAGTGCGGCAAGGGTGAGGTCGATTCCAGGCGATGTTGTGGTGCCTGTCATGGCAGCACGGAGCGGCTGGGCAACAGCCCCCAGCTTTAGCTCATGCTCGGCAGCGAAGGCCCGCAGGGTGCTGTCGATTCCTTCAGCCGTGAAGGGCTCCAACGCAGCCAGTTTTTCTTCCAGCCCGGCCAGAACCTTCTTTCCATCCTCGCCAAGATGCTTTTCCGCCTTGGGGGTGAAGCTCAATGGCAGGCGCAGGCCGGCAAAAGAGGCGTTATCGGCAAGTTCCACAACTGTTTTGGCTCGTTCCTTTAACCCCGGCATGAGGGCAAGCACACGGGCCCGGACCGTCTCGTCATGGTTCAGATCGTCACGCTGTTCCAGACGCTGCATAACCAGAGCGGTCAGCCGTTCATCATCGGCGCGGCGCATCCAGATGCCGTTGAGGTGGCCGAGCTTGACATAGTCCATCCGGGATGGGGAGCGGCCGATGCCATCTATGTCGAAGAGTTTGATCTGTTCTTCACGGTCCAGCACTTCCGCATCGCCATGCCCCCAGCCGAGGCGCAGCAGATAGTTGCAGAGGGCTTCCGGCAGGATGCCTTCTTCACGGAAATCGACAACAGACTGGGCACCATGCCGCTTGGAGAGCTTGGCCCCATCTGGCCCATGAATAAGAGGTAGATGGGCGAATTCTGGCAGGTCCCAGCCCATGGCACGGTAGATCATGGCCTGACGGAACGTGTTCGTCAGATGGTCATCACCCCGCATGACATGCGTGATGCCCATATCGTGGTCATCCACCACCACGGCGAGCAGATAGGTCGGGGTGCCATCGGAGCGGAGCAGGATGAGGTCATCCATTTCCGCATTAGCGACACGGACTTCCCCCTGTACGAGGTCCTTGATGATGGTCTCACCATCCTTCGGAGCTTTGAGGCGGATGGCATAAGGTACGCCTTCTGGGGCTTCGGAAGGGTCACGATCACGCCATGTGCCGTCGTAGCGGGGTGGGCGTTTTTCGGCACGGGCCTTCTCACGCATGGCGGCCAGCTCTTCGGGCGTGCAGTAGCAGCGATAGGCCATGCCCTTTTCCATAAGCTGGGCAACGATCTCTGCATGACGCTCCTGCCGGCTCGCCTGAAAAACGGGTTCGCCGTCCCAATCCAGCCCCATCCATTTCAGACCGTCAAAGATAACGTCTACGGCATGTTGGGTAGAACGTTCTCGGTCCGTATCCTCAATGCGCAGGACAAATTCTCCCCCGTGATGACGGGCGAATAGATAGTTGAACAGGGCAGCACGGGCGTTGCCGATATGGAGCAGGCCGGTGGGCGAGGGAGCAAAACGGGTACGGATCTTCATGAGAAGGCCTTATAACATGCCGGGATGGGTCGGGCTATCCACTTCAATGTGTCACCATGGGCTTTATCACAGGCGGCGGCATTTATGGAATGGAGGGTAACGGTAGCGATGCAGGGAGCAGAGGATGGGGACTGGCATAGTCGGGATGGTCGCCGGGGGGGTAGCCCGGCAGGGCAGCCGCCTGACCTGTTGGCTACCTGTTGGCGTTGCTCTGGGCATTGTGGGGTATTTTTCCCTCTCAGCTGAACCTTCATGGGGATTCTGCCTGATGATGGGCGTTCTGGTCCTCATGGGGATGTCGCTGCTGGCCTGGAGCCGCCAGATGGTGGCTGTCACGGAACGGGCTGCAGGCAAACAGCTTCTGGTTCATTGTCTGGGGAGTGGATTGCTGTCGGTTGGGCTGGGTTTTCTGCTGGCGTATGGGCAGGCCGTTCGGCAACCTCCCATGCCACGTCTGCCTATGGAAGCTGTTTGGCTGGAAGGGAAACTGGCCGTGCTGGAGCCGCTTTCAGGCCGGCACGAGGGGCAGAGGTCTGGCTGGCATATCGGAGTGGATGGTGCCGTTTTTGATTCCCCTTGGTATGAAGGTATGGCCCCTCTGTCACGGCGTGTGAGTGTTACGTTTTTACCCAAAAAGGGGCAGGAGGAGAGTCTGACAGGTCTGGCGATTGGGCAGTCTGTGAGGCTACGGGCACTGTTGCGTTCGCCCTCTCCGCCGCTCTGGCCGGGCGGGTATGATGGGCAGAGGGCTGCTTGGTTTTCGGGGCGTGCCGGGGCCGGGTTGGCCCTTTCTCCCCCACGGCCTGTGACGTCCCCGCAGGGAAGCGGCTTTATTGCCCATTGGGGTGGTGGGTTGGCGCATATGCGCCAGAGAGTGGGTCAGCTTATCGAAGCCACGCTACCCGGGCAGGAAGGGGCTGTAGCAAAGGCTGTGTTATGTGGGGAGACGGGTGGCCTTTCTGCAGAGACGAGGCAGAGTTACGCAGCATCCGGTCTGGCGCATCTTCTGGCTGTGGCAGGGTTACATTTAGGGTTTGTCATGGGGCTGGTTTTTACTGTGGCCAGACGTTGCATGAGCCTATCTCAGTGTTTGTCTTCTTACTGGCCCTGCCGGGAGGTCGCCATGATGGTCTCCTTTGTCGCCGGGGTAGGCTATGTCGCATTGACGGGCCTGCATGTACCGGGGGTACGGGCGTTGGGGATGGCCGGGCTGGCTGTGCTGGCCTTGCTGCTGGGGAGGCGGGCCGTCTCCATGCGGGGGCTTGCGCTCATCTGTCTGGCACTGGAGGTCACGTCGCCTTACCTGGTGCTGGATGTATCTTTCCAGATGTCTTTTGCGGCTGTGATGGCTCTGATTGCCGGGTATGAGGCATGGCGTGGCTGGCTGTTTTGGCTGGGCGGACATAATGGGCAGAAGCCTCCGGCCCTGTGGCGGCGAGTGGCTGCCCTAGTGGCAACACTGGGTATGACATCCCTGTTAGCTGGTCTTGCGACCCTGCCCCTCAGCATGGCGTATTTCGGAGCTTTTCAGCCGTGGTTTGTCATAGCGAATCTACTAGCGGTGCCGCTGATGGGTGTGTGGGTGATGCCCTCTGGCGTGGTAGCCCTGTTGTTGATGCCTCTTGGTCTGTCTTCTGTTCCGTTGCAGGTGATGGGGCGAGGTATACGGCTTATTAGCTGGCTGGCGGGCCGTGTGGCATCTGCGCCGTTGGCTTCATGGCCGGTACCATCTTTCCCAGCATGGAGTGTGGTTCTGTTCATGTTGGGGCTGGTCGTGTTGTGCTTGTGGCAGGGCCGAGGTCGTTTGGTTGGTATTGGTGCGATGGCAGGGGCACTGGTGGCGGTCTGGCTGATTGACCGGCCTGTTATGCTTCTTGTGGAGCCAGGGCCTGTTCTGGCTATCCGGCAGGCGGGAGGGATGCGTGTGCTAGAGGGGCGGCCTGGTTCTGGGTTGGCTGTGCAGGAGATGCAGCGTGCCTTTGGCTGGAGAGCGCACAATATCGGCATACCGGATTGTGCGGCAGGTGTGTGTCATCTCCACTTGCGGGGAGATCGGGTTCTTCTGTGGCGTGGTGTGAGGGGGCCGGATGAGGTCGAGGGGGTATCATGCCGGGATGTCGTGCTGGAGGTCCGTTTGGGGGAGCAGCATCCGCTCTGTCCTTCCGTCCGGCAGCTGGGAGTAGCTGATGGGCGGCGCGAGGGTAGTTGGGCTGTTTATGATACGGGCACTGATGATGTCCGGCTTATATCGGACAGAATGGCGCAGGGAGACCGCCTTTGGTCCGATGGGGAGCAGCTTCAGCAGGTTGCGCCTTTTCCGCTAGCGCCGGCGGAGTGATCGGCTGTCAGGCTCCGCATAAGGTGCGAATCAACGGTGGAGCGATGTGGCTGAGGCGTTGCTCCAGCGTGGCAGAGAGACGGCGATAATGGCTAGCGCCGGGTAGTGTGGGGTCCTCCCACGGTTTGGCCCCTTCGGGGAATTGAATGATACAGCGTTTTAGCCGCTCGCTTTCTCGGTTTTTCTTCCAGTGTTCTGGTAAATGGAGGCAGAGATTTTCGGTCAGTTTGCCGGTCAGAAAGTTCCAGCGTTCTGGCAGGAGATGGACATGGTCGTGAAAGACCTGATTGAGAATATCCGTTCCTGGGCAGAGATAGGGGCGTGTGGCGAGGGTAAAACAGCGGTTGATTTGTGAGGGTGAGATGAACCGGGGGCGGAGCAACATCATGCCGCTGTTAAAATAGTCTTCCGGCCGGGAAAGGGATAGATGGCGGCGGGTGTAGGCGGGCAGGGTGAGGTCAGGCAGGCCAGCGGCGGGGGCATCGCCCAATAAGGTGTGAATGGGCACATTATGCTGGCGGAGAATTTGGGCCACGGGGTCCGCCACTGCGCCGATCCCTGCTTGCTGGGGAAAGCGGTTTAGAAGTGGGGCCAGCGACCCGGTAACAAGCAAGGCATTGTCCAACCAGAGAACATGGGCAGTATCCCGGAAGAGGACAGGAAGGTAGCAACGGTAGAAACATTCGTTGCGCCATCGCTGATGGGTATGTAGGCGGAGGGCCGCGGCTTTTTGTCCAACATCATGAAAAGTGAGATGGCTATGAGCCGCCTGAAACAACTCACTGATGATGAGCTGGAGAGCAGGGGCAACATTTGTATGAAGAATGTGGAAGTCGAGCTTCGTATGGGGGTTATGAGCCATGACAGACTGGATGGCACAGAGCGTGGCCCAAAGGTCTTTACCGTTTGTCCCAAAAACGATGGCCGTCTCTTCCAGTGATGGCGATTTCATGGTTTATCTCATGGTTTTATCATAGATTAATCTTGGAATGGTCTTTTATAGAGTTTTCTTATAAAATAAAGGTCTTAGTTCTGTGATTGGCTCTAGGGTCACCGTTTGGGTGGTATTTTGTTCTTGTCTTTGAAGAGGCACCATTCTGTAACGGGACAGCGCCAACATTCCGGTGTGCGGGCCTTGCAGACATAACGGCCATGAAGGATAAGCCAGTGATGGGCCGGGCGGAGCATCTCCTTGGGGATGCGGCGTACCAGCTCATCTTCCACGGCACGGACGGTTTTGCCCGGGGCAAGACCTGTACGGTTGCCAAGGCGGAAAATATGGGTATCCACAGCCATGGTTGGTTGGTCAAAGGCGATGTTGAGGACGACATTAGCCGTTTTCCGGCCTACGCCGGGCAGGGCCTCCAACGCTTCACGGCTATCGGGTACCTGACCGTTGTGCTTTTCCAGCAGCTGCTGGCAGAGTAAGGCCACGTTATGGGCTTTGGAACGCCAAAGCCCTATGGTGCGGATATGTTGAGCGATGCCATCCTCACCTAATGCGGCCATGCTGGCGGGATCGGGGGCTTCCTCATAAAGGGCACGAGTGGCCTTGTTGACGGAAACATCCGTTGCTTGTGCCGAAAGCACAACGCTGACAAGCAGCTCGAAGGTGTTGTTGTAGATCAGTTCGCTGCGGGCATCAGGGTGCGCTTTGTCCAGCGCATTGAGGAACGCCCGGACGGCTTTCAGGCTCATGCGGGGCTGGGTTTTTGTCGTGCGTGTGCGGGGTGTGCTGGAAGAAGCCATAAGGAATGGATGGTCCGGCCATTGTGGGAAAATTCTGTCTGTTCCTAAGGGGAGTTGGGTTTTTCTTCAAGCGGCGGGGCAATGAGGTATGGTTTGATAGGTCTTGATGGATGGAGAGACAGGCGTGGCAGAAAGTAAGGACGGGCAGCGCAGCATGAAGACGCTCTCTTTTGGAGCAATATTGTCTTTTGTGATGACCCGCTGGGTACGGCATCCGGCCCTGCTAGCATGGACATTGAGCGGCGTCGCTCTGGCAACGGTAGCAGATATTTGCACGCCTCTGCTGGCTGGGCGTCTGGTAGGGGATATTTCCACCTCCTCGGCAGAAAGTGGGCGGGGACATCTGCTGCATGATGCGCTGTTGATGGTGGGTGGCCTGCTGGTTTTAGGGCTGGTGGGTGTGCTGGGGCGACGCTCTTCTTATTTGGGAATCAGTAAACTTAGTCTCGCTGTCATGCGTCGGGTCTTGGATGACGCTTTTGCCCGTGTGCAGCGTTTTTCGTCAGACTGGCACGCCAATAGTTTCGCAGGTTCTACCGTACGGCGTATCACCCGTGGCATCTGGGCCATTGATACACTGGACGACACATTGCTTTTGCTCATCCTGCCCGAGGTTCTGGTCCTGCTGGGGACAACACTCGTCCTGCTGGTGCGGGCACCGCTCATGGGGCTGGTGCTGGCGGTGATGGTCGGGCTGTTTGCTTGTATCTCCATCTGGCTGGCTCTGCGCTATGTGGCCCCCACGGCTCGGACCTCCAATGAGTGGGATTCCAGAATGGGGGCCGTGTTGGGGGACGCTGTTACCTGCAATTCCGTTGTGAAGAGTTTTGGTGCGGAGGGGCGGGAAGAGGAGCACCTTCATGCCGTCGCCCGTACATGGGCGGAGAAGACCTATTATAGTTGGTACCGGGGTACGAACAGTGCCAATTTTCAGGCTTCCTACACGTTATTGATGCGTGTGGTGATGATCGGTCTGGCGGTGATTCTTTGGTGGCGTGGCACGGCTGGGCCGGGCGATGTGGCTTATGTGTTGACGATGATGTTTCTTATTCAGGGCTATTTGCGGGACCTCGGCCAGCAGGTGAGTCAGGTTCAGCGGTCTGTAAATGAGATGGAAGAGCTTGTCGGGCTGTTCTCGACCGAGCCGGCCATTCAGGATGCATCGGATGCGGCCCCGTTGGTAGTGAAGGCTGGGGCGATTAATCTATCGGATGTGACCTTCCGTTATCCGTCTCAGGAAAAGCCGATCTATCAGGGGCTTTCCCTAAGAATTGCAGCGGGAGGCCGCATAGCGCTCGTGGGGGCCTCTGGGTCTGGTAAGACGACGCTAACACGGCTGCTTCAGCGTCTTTATGATGTGGATGAAGGGAGCATCCTGATTGATGGGCAGGATATTGCTCATGTTACCCAGCAGAGCCTCAGGCGTCAGATTGCATTGGTCCCGCAGGAGCCTGTGCTATTTCATCGCACCTTGGCGGAGAATATTGCCTACGGGCGACCTGATGCCTCGCGTGAGGACATCATACAGGCGGCAAAACGCGCCAATGCGGATGGGTTCATCACCCGCCTTGCTGAAGGGTACGATACGCTGGTCGGTGAACGTGGTGTGAAGCTCTCTGGCGGGGAGCGTCAACGTGTAGCGATTGCCCGGGCTTTTCTGGTCGATGCGCCGATCGTGATTTTTGATGAGGCAACCGCAAGTCTTGATTCCGAGTCAGAAATGCTTGTGCAGGAAGCTATGAGTCGCCTGATGGAAAAGCGTACCGTGTTGGTTGTAGCGCATCGTCTGGCCACTGTGCGAGATTTGGATCGGATTCTGGTCTTCCATCAGGGGCAGATTATTGAGGATGGCACGCACGAGAGCCTAATGGCCCTACAGGATGGTGCTTATCGTCGGCTTGTGTCGTTGCAGTCTCTTGAAGCAGCCAGCCAGTAGACTATCAGCCGTACACGGTATCAGTACCGGATGAGGTGGGATCATCCGGTACTGGTTGGGCTGTTTAGATGTAATGCTCATCCAGCGGTGGAAAACCGTTGAACCCAGTTGAGCAGTATGTGGAGACATAGGCTCCAGTAGCAAGGATATTGATCCTGTCCCCAGCTTTCAGCTCTTCCGGCAGGGGGATGGGGTTTTTCTCGTACAGTACATCCATGCTGTCGCACGTCGGCCCGGCAAGGATGCAGGGGGAGCGGTTTGCCGTGTTTTCATCATGGGGAGTCTGGAAGGTGTAGCGGATGGATTCACCTTCCGTTTCTGCCAGCCCGCCGAACCGTCCGATATCCAGATACACCCAGCGGGGGTCATTGTCCCCGCCGCCCCGTTTGCTGGACAGTACGACCTCAGTATGCACAACGCCTGCGCTGCCAACCATATAACGGCCCGGTTCCAGTAAGATGCGGGGTGCCCCCTCTGGGAAGTGGGTTGTCATGGCGGTTGCGATGGCTTTGCCGAACTGGTCGATACTGGGGATGGGGCTGTTGTAATAGGTTGGAAAGCCCCCGCCCATATTGATGAAGTCCAGCGTGATGTCCTGCTGGCGCAGGCGGTGGTATATTCCGGCAGCTTGAGCGATGGCATCGCCATAGGCTTCTGTGCTGGTTTGCTGGCTGCCAACATGGAAGGAAAGTCCAGCCGGTTTTAGGCCTAGATCACGTGCTTGCTGAAGCAGGGTGAAGGCACTTTCCGGGGTGGTGCCGAATTTGCGGGAAAGGGGCCACTGCGCACCGGTATTGAGAACACCGAGGCGGCAGAAGACTTCACAGCCGGGGGCATGTTCGGCGAGTTTTTTTAGCTCTTCCAGGCAGTCGAAGGCGTAGAGCGTCAGGCCCTTCTGATAGGCATAGGCAATAGAGCGTGCTGTTTTGACGGTATGGCCGAAAGAGAGCTTCTGCGCCGGGATGCCTGCCTTCATGCAGATGTCGATCTCGCCGGGGGAAGCAATGTCGAAGAATGAACCGAGGTTGTGCAGTTCCTTCAGGATAGCCGGGGCTGGATTGGCTTTAACAGCGTAATGGATCCGGGAAGAAGGAAGGGCATCATGCAGGGCACGATACTGCCCGCGCACGCAGTCTAGGTCTACGACAAGGCAGGGTGTAGCGGGTTTCTGTTCGGTAAGAAAACGGGCGATTTTGGGAGTCATGATACTCACGTCCCCTAAAAGTCTCCCCAAGAGTTAGGGGAGATGTTGCGAAACGGTCGAACGGACCGGCGAGATCCCGCCTGCCCCTTGCGGGCAAGGGGGTACGGGGCCAGAGCGCTTGACGTCGTTGCGTAACCGCATGAGGGCCAGTGGCACGTGCGTTGCTGCGTGGAGTGCGTGACAATGCCCAGATTTTTTTTCAATGCAAGGGGAAACTGGAACAAGGGCGCCAGCGCATGACTGATCATAACGAAAAAGTGATATTTGTTCAGGTCTTCGCAAGGCGTGTGTAGGAGGTGCTCCCTTCCGTTTTTTCTTGTTTTCTCCTTTTCGTTGGGCCGGTAGCGGGCATATCGATGTCCCTACTTCTCCTCCATATAGGCGTTCTGGTAACAGAATTAGGTCTGCACAAACTGACTTGATGTGTTTTTTGTAGCTGGAGGATACAATGAAGGCAGGTTATCAGGGTAGGACGAAACGGCCCCTTTTTGTACGGGTTGGCAAGGCATTGCGGCCTTGGTTCAACGGACTGATCGCCAAAGGGTCACTGGTTCCCAATATACCTTTGTTGGATAATAGCCTGTTCCCTTGGGTCGCAGCGTTGGAGAAAGCCGCCCCGCTGATGCAAGAGGAGTTTCGGGCCATTATAGCGGAGCGCAATGCCATTCCGCCTTTGCGAGACCTCTCGCCAGACCATAAGCGCATTGCGCCTGATAGCCGCTGGAAGTCATTTTTCCTATATGGTTACGGCATTCCCGTGCCAGAGAATTGTGCCAGAGCCCCCGTTACGGCACAGCTTGTTGCCGGTATTCCTGGCCTGTGTTCTGCTCTCTTTTCTGTTCTGGAACCCGGTGGGGAGATTCCACCTCATAAAGGGGTTACCAAAGGGATGCTGAACGCACATCTGGGCTTGGGGGTTCCACGAGATCGTGATAATTGCTGGATCCAGGTCGCAGATCATACGCTACACTGGGATGATGGCAGGATGTTCGTCTTTGATGATACCTACCAACACACGGTGCAGAATAACACCGATGAGGTGCGTGGCATACTGTTCATTCAGTTTGAGCGACCTACTCGTGGCCTGGGGCGGTTGATGCAGCGTCTCTTCCTTGGTGGGGTGAAGAAATCCGCTTTCGTCAAGGATGCCCAGAACAATATTGAACGTTGGAACCGTATTCAGGCTGAACTGGAAAAAGTGTGATGATGGAGCCGTGGCCTGATGTCACGGCATGATAGGGAGAGGAAAAGCGCACCCCGTGCCCGACAAGACAGCGATGCCATTGGAGCCTCCACCACCACCCAAAGGCCTGATAGCCACATTCCGGCAGGTCATCAGTAATAGCGGGGACAGTCAGACGTCTCTCAGTGCGGCAGGGTGCGCCTTCTTTGCGACGCTCTCTCTGTTCCCCGCTTTAACAGCCTTGATCTCCGTCTACGGGCTCGCCTTTGACGTGCAGACGGCTGAAGAGCAGCTGAGTGTTATCAAGCACATTCTTCCGCCTGCCGCTTACGACCTGATATTTGACAGGGTACATGCTCTGGTTACCCAGCCGCAGTCCTCTCTGACATTGGGGCTGGTTTTTTCTTTGCTCGTGGCACTTTGGTCAGTGACGGCAAGTAGTAAATCTATCTTGTCCGCTCTGAATATCGTGTATCACGCCAAAGAAACCCGTGGGTTTCTGCACTTTCAGGCTCTGGCCTTTGGGACGACCCTTATGGCCGTGATTGGTGCCTGCCTTACATTGGCGTTGATGGTGGCAGCTCCCGCTATTGTGGATTACCTGCCGCGTTATCTAGGTTACGTGGGTGTGACGATGGATAGTTTCCCCCCATCGCTGCATTTTTTGGTGGAACAAGGCACGCCGGTGCTTGTGCGCTGGTTGGCTCCGGCCATCATGCTCTTTTTTGTCTTCATGGCCTTGATCGTGCTGTACCGTATCGCACCATGCCGGGACCGCATGACATCATGGCGTTGGATACTGCCCGGTGCTTTCTTGGCGACCCTGCTTTGGGTGGGCGTTTCCATCGGCTTTTCATGGTATGTGTCGCACTTCGCCAGTTACGGCACCACTTATGGCCCGCTAGGGGCTGTGGCTGCCGTTATGATGTGGCTGTTCGTCAGTGCTTATGTGGTGTTGTTCGGTGCCGTATTGAATGCCGAACTGGAAGAGCGGGGCTACCGGCGGACAGTCCGTAAGGAAATGGGTGTTCCCGTTAAGGGAACGGATCATTGAAGAAAGAATAGGGCCGTCATCTGAGTGGGCTATCCTGCGCCACCCTCTCGGCCCGACGTGCTTCGTCCTGGAGAATGTCGTGCATATTGGTAGGGTGGCGGAAGCGGGAATGATGGCGGGGCAGTACTGTTACGGTAATGTGGCTGACACCATGATTTCTGATTCCGAGGCTGACTGCCGCTCCCTCTGAGAGATCGAGAATCCTGTCGTTATCAACGGGGCCACGGTCATTGACGCGCACAATGACGGAACGGCCCGTGAGGGGGGAATGAATCAGAAGTTTTGTTCCCATGGGCAGCGATGGATGAGCCGCTGTTAGCGCATTGGGCTTGAAACGCTCACCGCTGGCAGTCCGTTTCCCGGCCAGTTTTTTACCCCCATACCAGCTGGCTAGCCCGCTCTCGGTAACGGGCTGTGGGGCGGCGTCTGCATTATGTACCACTGATTCTTTACGAGGGATGGTTGAGGCCCCCGCCGGTAGGAAGCCCATAAAAATAGTTAGCAGAACAAGGGCAGATAGATGTTTCAAAAAAGGGACTGCGGCAGGGGGAGGTCCGTTTCTCCGGGGGGTAGAAACAGAGTCCATGGAAGCAGAGAAAGGAGGATATACCTTCATGTTACCCACGGCAGTAGTGTTAATGATTCCGGTAAGTGTGTCACAACTTGGATAGATGGGCTACCATAAGGCTCTAAGCTGATGGTAAAGCATTGGATAATGGACGATGATTGCAGCATCCGACTGTACAAGAAGTGACTTTACCTGATGAAGATGAAGATGCTATCAGCCGTCCGGATGAAGCGACCTCTTATTGTTGTCCTGAACGGACCGAACCTGAATATGCTGGGGCTGCGGCAGCCTGATATCTACGGCGAAGCGACACTGGATGATGTGGAGCAGCTGTGCCTTCAAGCTGCGGAGCGGCTCGATGTGACGATTGATTTCCGCCAGACCAATGGCGAGGGGGAGCTTGTGTCGTGGGTGCAGGAGTGTCGGGGCCGTGCAAGCGGTATCGTCATCAACCCTGCGGCTTATGGGCACACATCAATTGCTCTGCTTGATGCGCTGCTGGCTGTTGAGCTGCCGGTGATTGAGGTGCATATGTCTAACATTCATCGCCGGGAAGCATTTCGTCATCATACGTATGTTTCACAGGCAGCCCGTGGGGTGATCTGTGGTTTGGGGATACGCGGTTATGCCCATGCCCTTCAGGCGGTGGCAGATATGATTGAGGATGAAGGATGAGCCGTATGCTCGTGGACAAGGAGGCCATTCGGGCACTGGCCGATATCCTGACGGATACAGGCCTGACCGAAATTGAAGTTTCCGAAGGCGACAGCCGTCTTCGTGTTGCCCGTAATGTAACCGTACAGGCTGCGGCTGCGCCCGTAGCTTCTGCTCCGGCTGCGGCTCCTGCTCCGGTAGCGGATGAAGCCGTGGCCCCGGCAGACCTCTCCTCTCATCCCGGTGCTGTTCCTAGCCCGATGGTGGGCGTGGCTTATCTGACGCCGGACCCGTCCTCCCCGCCTTTCGTGCAGGAAGGGGGACAGGTGGCTGCAGGGCAGACTATTATGCTCATTGAGGCCATGAAGACCTTTAACCAGATCAAGGCACCTCGTGCAGGCAAGCTGGTGCGTTATTGCGTGGCCTCAGGCGACCCGGTCGAGTTTGGGGCAGTATTGGCGATCATCGAGTAATGTTTTCCAAAATCCTGATAGCCAACCGTGGCGAAATCGCCCTACGGGTGCTGCGTGCCTGCCGTGAGATGGGCATCAAGACGGTGGCCGTCCATTCTACGGCGGATGCCGACGCCATGCATGTGCGTCTGGCGGATGAAGCCGTATGTATCGGGCCGCCTAGCTCTCGTGATTCCTATCTGAATGTTGCGGCTATTCTGTCTGCTGCAACCATAACCGGGGCGGAAGCTATCCATCCCGGTTATGGATTCCTCTCGGAAAATGCAGAATTTGCCGAGACGGTGGAAGAGCACGGCATTGCCTTCATCGGCCCGACAGCCGAGCACATCCGCATGATGGGTGACAAGATCACCGCCAAAACCACCATGGAGGCCCTTGGCGTTCCACTGGTGCCTGGCTCTGACGGTGCTCTGCGGAGTCTTGATGAAGCTTGTGAAGTCGCAGCGAAGGTGGGGTACCCCGTACTCATCAAGGCGGCTGCTGGTGGCGGTGGTCGTGGCATGAAAGTGGCCCAGACCGCTGACGAGCTGGAAGAGGCTTGGAGCGTGGCCCGGACAGAAGCCCGTGCCGCTTTTGGCAATGATGAGGTCTATCTGGAGAAATATCTCGATAAGCCCCGTCATATCGAGCTCCAGATTATGGGCGATACGCATGGCAATGTCGTGCATTTTGGGGAGCGTGACTGCTCTCTCCAGCGTCGTCATCAAAAATTGCTGGAAGAGGCCGGGTCTCCCGTCATTACGCCAGAGCAGCGGAATGAGATCGGCAAGACGGTGACGGATGCCCTCTCACGCATGGGGTATCGCAACGCTGGTACGCTCGAGTTCCTGTATCAGGACGGGCAGTTCTGCTTTATCGAGATGAATACCCGCTTACAGGTGGAACATCCGGTGACGGAAATGGTCTGCGATGTGGACCTCGTCCGGGAGCAGATCCTTGTGGCCGCTGGTGAAAAACTGAGCTACCGGCAGGAAGATATTGTGATGTCCGGTCATGCTATCGAGTGCCGCATTAATGCTGAGGACCCAGAGACGTTTGCTCCTAACCCCGGTCAGATTAAGGTGTTTCATGCGCCTGGCGGTTTGGGTGTTCGTATGGATAGTGCCTTGTTTGCTGGCTATAAGGTTCCTCCCTATTACGACAGCATGATTGCCAAGCTCATTGTCCATGCGCCTACACGGGCACTGGCTATTACCCGTATGCAGCGTGCTTTGACAGAATGTGTGGTAGAGGGCGTGAAAACGGTTATTCCTCTGCACCAAAAGATTTTGGCAGATCCAGAGTTCCAGAAGGGTGAATACACCATTCATTGGCTGGAGAATTTCGTAGCCAAGTTGCAGGCTGATAAAGCCTGAAGAGGTTGAGGGTTATATCTTATAAAAAGAGCCGCTTCTGCTTGCTGGAAGCGGCCCTTTTTATTCCCCCAAGAATAGCATCAGTACACGACGCTTGATGTGGTGTGATTAGGCTTGCCCTTCTTCTAGGCTGATCCCGGCAATAAAGGGGCAGCTTGGTAAGGCCAGTAGGAAAAGTGCGGCCAATAGGCTGAGATTAGTCATGCTGGCTGGTCCTGCTGGGGGGGCGCAGGCCAATGTACCAAAAATGAGGGTGGGGACCATCAGCGGCAATGTTAGGACGGGGAGCAGCAGGCTGTTGCGGCGTGCGCCTAGCGTTATGGCCGCCGTCATACCCCCTATGAGAGATAGGGTCAGACTTCCCAGCGCGAGACTGGCCAGAAGGACTGGAAGAATTGGTGCCGGTAGTTGGAAGAATACAGCAAGTAGAGGGGTGGCCAACAGAATGGGCAGTCCGGTTGTCAACCAGTGTATGAGCATTTTCCCCAGAGCGATGAAGGCGGGATGCAGAGTAATTTGGAGTATATCCAGCGATCCATCCTCAGCATCGGCATTATAGAGCCGCTCTAGCGGGAGTAGGCAGGCCAATAGGGTGCAAACCCATAAAATGGCGGCACCAGTTTGCTGAAGTAACGTGGGAGACGGGCCAAGGGCGAGAGGGAACATTGTGCTGCATACGATGAGGAAGAGCAGCCCCGCCAGAGTTTCGGTACTGTTCCGGCAGGCAAGGTGCAGTTCCCGGCGGAGATGGTACAGAAACGGATGATACGTTTGCTCTTGTCGTCTGGAGTGTTGGTGCGGTCGTGATACGCCCGTTGTGGGTGTCAGGGTGAAGGTAAGAGGTGCTGGTTTGCCAAGTGCAAGCTGGTGGCTATCTGGCAGGGAAAGGGCAGTGTGGGAGGCTATGACGAGAGCACCACCACGGGCACGATGCTCGGCAAGTATTGTCTCCAATAAGGTAAGGCTGGCAGCATCCAGAGCATTGGCGGGCTCATCCAACAGCCATAAGTCGGCATTGGATAGAATCAGGCGGGCAAGCGATACACGGCGTTTCTGCCCTAATGAAAGCAGGCGGGTGGGGCAGTCCAGAAGATGAGCTAAGGCCAAACGGTTCAGGACATTAAAGATGGTTTCCGTATCGTAGGGAATGAAGAGGCGGAGATTTTGTTCAACTGTTAGAGTGGGCTTCAGGGCATTATGGGAACCCAGCCATGCGATGGTGCTTCTGCGGGTTACTGTGCCTTTTGTTGGGCGACAGAGCCCCGCTATTAGGCGGAGCAGGGATGATTTGCCAGCACCGTTGGAGCCGGTGAGGAGGAGGGCATCACCCGGGGAAAGACTGAGCGAGAGGTCGGAGAATAGGCAGCGGCCCGCCCGTTCCAGCTGGATATGTTCCAGTTGGAGAAGGGACGACGGAGAGGGCGGTGTGAAAGGTGGAGTAGGGGCCATGCGGATGTTTCATGTGGAGCCGTATGGCCCGAATGGATGTGAAGGGCCGATAGAAAATTATGTTCCGGCAGAAGGAAAATATAGAAATACATAAAAGGATGTTTTGCTTAAAGGGCGGTTATGGTTAAGAAAGCGCATGGTGAATGACTACAGGGTGGTTGCCACGCTGTAGCGTGCGGGAGGGTGTTCGGAACTGACTGATTGGGTGCTGAAGGCGACCGGTATCGCCAAGTCCTTTGCTGGAAATGAGATTCTGCGGGGGATTTCTCTGGATGTGGAACGTGGGGAGTTGATTTCCATCATCGGGCCGTCTGGCTGCGGGAAGTCAACATTTTTACGTTGTCTCAATTTTCTGGAACGTCCCGATGCCGGTGAAGTACGGGTGGAGGATGTAACTGTGTCCAGCACGGGCCATTGGCGTCGTGCGGATGAGGTTCAGGCCCATCGTCTGCGGAGCCATGTGGGCATGGTCTTTCAGTCCTTCAATCTATTCCCACATCGTACAGTGCTGGAAAATGTCATGCTGGCCCCCATGCAGGTTAAACGCATGAGCGAGGCGCAGGCGGAGCATATTGCCTGTGAGCTGTTGGAGAAGGTCGGCCTTGCCGCTGTAAAGAATCGTTATCCGGATAGGCTTTCTGGTGGGCAGCAGCAGCGTGCGGCGATTGCCCGTGCCTTGGCGATGAAACCGTCCGTCATGCTGTATGATGAGCCAACATCTGCTCTGGACCCAGAACTCTCCGAAGAGGTGTTGTCTGTCATGCGGGCGCTGGATGGTGAAGGCATGACCCAGCTGGTCGTGACGCATGACATGCGCTTTGCAAGAGCGGCTTCAGACCGTGTGCTGTTCATGGAAGCTGGACAGATTGTTGAGAGTGGCGACCCTGATGTGATGTTCGCCAACCCACGTGAGCCAGGAACACGGCGTTTCCTGCGGACACTTCTTTGACGAATGAGGGCATGGTGATGAAGCGTGTAATTTTTGCGCTGGTTCTGGCCCTATGTGGGTTCTGGGGGGCAGGCAGTCTGGATGGTCATGCTCTGGCAGAGGGTACGGCCCTTGCGGAGGCAAAGGCCCCTCCTGCGGCACCTCTACGTGTACCCGGTGCGACGGATGATCGGGATTTCCCCTGGGCCTCCGATGGTGAAGCGAATGTGCCGTACGTTTTTCATGACCCAGCGCATGAAGGGCGGATGACTGGGTTTGAATATGACCTGATGCAGGCCATAAGTGCCCGGATGGGGCGGCATGGGCGTTTCGTACAGAATGGTTGGGATGGATTGATCCCCGGCCTTTCTCGGGATCTGTACGCTCTGGTTATTGATGGCATCGAAATGACGCCAGAACATAAAGCCGCTGTGCTGTTCTCTCGGCCTTATTACGTGACGGTAGACCGGATCGTCTTGCGGAATGAGGAAAAGGGGCTGGATACGCTTGATGCTCTGAAAGGCCATGTGGTCGGGACCATCAAGAGTACGGCAGCCGAGCGTCTTTTATTGGATCACGACCCCGCTAATGTGCGGTCTTATGATGAAGAGACGAACCTATTTTCTGACCTGAAAAACGGGCGTCTTGATGCGATCCTGATTGATGAACCCATCGCCCTTTATTACCGCTCTGATGATCTGAAGCTCGTTGGCCCGCCGATTGGTCGAGTGGCCTACGGTATTGCCTTCCCCAAGAACAATCCGGGCCTGCGTGATGCGGTGGATTCCGTGCTGGGTGACCTCATGAGTGACGGTACCCTGCATCAGATTCTAGCCCGCTGGAACCTCTGGACACCCCAGATGGCCGATTATACGGGGGATCAGACTCCTTCAAAAGTTCTGCCCACCGCTTGGACGGATTACCGCCAGACGATGGAACGGATGTCCGGCAGCAGTGTGCAGGCGATGGTTCATCGGTATATCAGCTTCTTACCGCTGATCGGCAGCGGGGCGTTGATGACGCTGGGCGTGTCGGCTCTGGCGATGGTGCTGGCTGTGGCGATGGGGCTGGTTCTGGCTCTGGCCCGGGCTTATGGGATGGCACCGCTCCGCTGGTTGGCTGGACTATATGTCGAAATTGTACGAGGAACACCGTTGCTGATTCAGGTGCTCTTCATCTTTTACGGGCTGCCTGCTTTTGGTCTGCGTCTTTCGCCATTTACCGCCGGTGTGTTGTCTTTAGGGCTGAATTATGCCGCATATGAGGCCGAGAATTACCGAGCAGGTCTTCTGTCCGTTCCTCGTGGTCAGATGGAAGCAGCCATCGCGCTGAATATGACCCATATGCAGGCTCTTCGGTTGGTGATTGTCCCGCAGGCCTTTCGTACGGTTGTGCCTGTTATGACGAATGATTTCATCGCCCTGCTCAAGGATAGTTCCCTCGTTTCCGTTATCACGCTGACGGAACTGAGCCAGACCTATATCCGTCTGTCATCAACCTATTATGACTATATCGGGACAGGGCTGATGGTCGGTATGGCCTATCTTCTGGTTGGTTTGCCCTTCGTGCGCCTCGCCCGCATGGCGGAGAAGCGCATGGGCCGTGTGGTGGCCAAAGGGCATCATTAACGAAAGAATGGTTCAGGGGGCCTGTGGGTCCGGAGCAATGGATAAGCCCTGTGATCGGTTTTCAAAACTGGATTGCAGGGCTTTCTGCCACTCTAGCGCCCAACTGTGCATCTGGCTCAGGAATGTTCTGGCCTCAGGGTAAGGGTTTAGAGCCCCTTTTGCCCATGCAGGAAGAGGAGCCAGTAATTGATGAGTCTGCCGGTTTAGCGGAGGAATGAGCGTGTCCATGAGGCCAAGCTGTGCTTGTCCATCAGGTGTTACGGTAACGTGCCGCCATTGGACTGCCAGAAATAGGGGGGGGATAGGAGTCACGCCGAGGGCCTGCAAACGGGCTATGGATTGATTGATGAGTGGGTTGGTACTGACATCATCGCCCTGTATCACGACAGTGCCAGAGCCGATGCAGTCTTCTCCAGAGGGGGTAGCTGGCAGGCTGTGATTGAGGAAGTTACGGTCATCATGGCAGACACCGGTGGCATTGCCGATCCTGTCTGGCGAGATAGGCTGCTGTGTGGCCTGAGCGATGATGAGGCCCGTAATTGCCCCTTGATAGGTGCGGACAAGCGCCAGAAAAGAGAGTGGGGAATCGTTACTGATCTGGGCGGATAGAATGGGGTGCCATTCCCCTTTGGGGAGGGGGAATGTGTGGCCGCCTAGTACAACGTGATCCCGTACAATTTCGGACATGCTAGGATATTGCAGATTGAAATGCGCCTGCTTAGTAGGCCCGTTCTCGGGACTGTCCTTATCGTCCGTAGGCGTATGCGGTGTTTTAGCATCGGATAAGGCATGACCGGGAAGCCAAGGAGCCTGTTTCTTCAGCCATGGCGTTGGGAAGAAAGCAGCTAGTGCCAATCCCCCGATGCCGAGAATGAAGCAGAACCGCCAGAGCGGTGCCTGCTTCCACAAAGAGACAAAGGTACCGAAGAAGGTCTTCACAGGCTTGCCTTGTTCATACGTTCCTGCGGCTCTTCACTTGTTTCAGCCCGGATGCGTCCTTCCCCTGCCATGACGAGATGGACATGGGTGCGCCCCTGTTGGCGGGCCGTAATCAGGCTATCGCTGATCATATCTTCAATAGAGCGAAGAATATCCCGAGCACTGGCCATGCTGCCTAGTTTTTGCTGGCGTTGGAGGATCTCGAAGAGGAGGGCAGGGTCAATACCGCCTGCTTCAACATTCAGCCCATACCCACGGATCATCTGTTCTATCTCAAGAGCGGCTACACGGGCGAGGTCCAGCCCACGTAGGGCACGGAAGACAAAGATGCGGTCCAGCCTGTTCAGAACCTCCGGCGCAAAGCCAGCTCGGCGGAGGGCTTCGGTCGATTCGGCCCTCATTTTCTCTGGCTCATCAGCCAGCCGGTCTGCAATGGCACTTAGAGCATCTGTTGCAATGTTGGAGGTCAGAACGAAAATGGCCCGTGTGGTCGGTACTAGTTCGTTAGTGGAAGCCTCCGTTACATGGCCGTCATTCCATGCCGTAAGGAACTTTTTGAAAACATCCGGATGGGCTTTTTCAATTTCATCCAGCAAAACGACAGCATCAGGATTTTCCTTGAGCCCCCCCGTAAGCCGCCCAAACGTATCAGAGCCGACATAGCCCTTGGGAGAGCCAAAAAGCTGCGTGGCAGCATGAGGGCTAGACATCTGCGTCATGTCAAAATGTAGCAGAGGGCGTTCTGTCTGATTAGCAATCTGCTTGGCCAGATAGGTCTTACCCGTACCGGGCGGCCCAGCCAGAAGAAAAACCCCCACAGGCCTGTCACGGTTTTGGAGAGCCAGACGGCGGCGCAGTTGCTGGGCAATATCCTCACAAACCTGATCTTGCCCAATGACACGGGCACGCAAGGCAGCGGCCAGTTCTTCAGCATTGATGGCACTTTCACGCTGCTGGCGGGCTAGCATTTCCTCCAGGGCAGTGCGGTTGGTCAGACGGCTGAGAACATCCATGAGAAGACTCTTTCTATGGCGTAGGCCCCGGCGGGCCAGACGGTCGGATGAGAGACAGTAGAACACTCCGGCAAGCGAGAGGGCAACACCGATGAGGCCGGCCGGAAGATAGCCGGGGCGGGCCCAGTCTACAGCTATAAGTAGCCAATGCAGCAGGGCTGTGGGGGAGAGATGGACCATCAGGGCCAGTTGGACAGCCGCAAGGATGAGGAAGGCCGCCATCATCAGGGGCATCATGCGGGACAGCCAGGGGATCAGGGTTTTCATCATGGGCTCCTGCAATCCTGCCGGGTAAAGAAGGCCCTTTTTTCACTATCTGGCCGGGATGGGGTCAAGCCCTTTATCATAATCCTTACTGGACAATCACCGGAACAGCGAGGGAAGGGCTGGTTTGTGTAAGAGGTGGCAGAACCACAACGTTACGGAACATGTTTAGCGTGGCGATGGAAAGTGGCCCCAGTTCGGTCGGGCCGGTACGGGTAAGCGTGATGATGCCTTCTTGTGCGATGGGGAGCAGAACAGCCTTGGCCTGCGGGCCAAGCACGACGTGTTGGCTGAAGCCAGCCCCACTGACGACCACGCCCTGCCCGGTGTGGCCAGAGGCATCAGCTAGCGGCATGGCTGCCAGCCGGACCCGGTTTTCTTTCAGGGCAGCAAGAAGAACGGGTTTCTGTTGGGCTGGAAAGTTGCTGTGGGCAATGGCTTGTGCTGCTTCATTGGGTGGCAGCATGGAAAGGGAAAGAACCCCCTCAACCATAGGAATAGCCTGCTCCGCTGCTTTTGGCTGGAGCTGTGGCTTAGGGTGGGCTGTGTCCTGATGAGGGGCCGGCTGGTTATGTAATGCCAGCAAGGTCCCACCAAGCCCAACAGCGGCTGCGATGATTGCCGCTGGGCGCCAGAGAGGCTGTTTCTGTGGGGCAGGGGCTGGTGAGGGCTGTTCCATAATGGATATTTCGCATCATTTTTTATCCTGGAACAAGGCAGTAAAGATGAAGTTTTTCTCATTAGTTGCCCCGTAGGCCCCGTAAGGGAAGTGCTTGCATTGGGGGTGGCTCTGTCGTATCAGGGAAATGTTTTCACTTTCCGTTCTTTTGGGGGGTGGCCCTGACGGGCCGCCTTTTTTGTTTTGGATCATTTTTCCACATCGCCGGATCAGTCCGGTCCGTCCGCTTCACTTCATGATGGTGAGAGCTCTCACGGCATCCGTCGTCTGAGCGGGCTGGAGGCGCGCATTGCGGATAGGATTGCCCCGACTCTGGCCGATATGGGCTATGAGCTAGTGCGTCTTTCCGTTCTCGGGCACGAGACTCCGACTGTCCAGATCATGGCTGATCGGGCGGATGGGTCGCTTATCAGTGTTGAGGATTGCGAGCAGATCAGCCATGCCGTAGGCGCTGTTCTGGATGTGGATGACCCGATACCAGGTGCTTGGATGCTGGAGGTCTCGTCCGCCGGGATCGACCGCCCGTTAACCCGTGCGAAAGATTGGGAGCGTTTTGCTGGGCATCTGGCCAAGGTAGAGCTTGAAGTTCCGCTAGATGGTCGTAAACGTTTTGCCGGTATCGTTCTCGGGGAGCGGGATGGACTCGGCCTGCTTCGTCTGGATGACGGGCAGGAAGTCGCCCTGCCGCTGGATGACATGCGCAAGGCACGGCTGGTCCTGACGGATGAGCTGATTGAGGCAAGTGCTGCGCTGGCTGGCGTGGCGCAGGAAGAAGAGGCCGAGGCTGACGGCAAACCCCGCCGTGCGCCGAAGCTGAAACCCAAAAAGCCGGGGAAGAAAAACTGATGACCCGTCTTCTGCTGGTTGGAGGTCCGATCTGATGGACACATCTGTTACCCGTCCTGAGCTGCTTCTGGTTGCTGATGCGGTCTCGAGGGAAAAGAATATTGATCGTGAGCAGGTGCTCGAAGCCATGGAGCAGGCCATACAGAAGGCCGGCCGTGCAAAATATGGGCATGAGAAGGACATTCGTGCCACGATCGACCGCAAGACTGGCGAAGTCCGCCTGAGCCGTTGGACTGAAGTTGTCGCTGTGGCGGAAAATGAGGATATTCAGATTCCGCTGAAGATTGCCCGCAAGTTCAAGCCTGAGATTCAGGAAGGGGAATTCATTGTTGACCCCCTGCCGCCGATCGACTTCGGGCGCATTGCTGCCCAGACAGCCAAGCAGGTGATCGTCCAGCGTGTGCGTGAATATGAGCGCAAACGTCAATATGACGAGTTCAAGGACCGTGTAGGCGAGATCATCAACGGGACGCTCAAGCAGACGGAATACGGCAACCTTATGGTAGAGCTGGGCGGTCATGCTGAAGGGCTGCTGCGCCGTGACGAGATGATCCCCCGTGAGGAGTTCCGCAACTCGGACCGCATCCGTGCCTATATCTACGATGTGCGGGATGAGCCTCGTGGTCCGCAGATTTTTCTCTCCCGTACCCATCCGGGCTTCTTGGCCAAGCTGTTTGCTCAGGAAGTGCCGGAAATCTATGACGGGATCATCGAGATCAAGGCCGTAGCTCGCGACCCTGGTTCTCGTGCTAAGATGGCTGTCGAGTCTCGTGATGCCTCCATCGATCCGGTCGGTGCCTGTGTGGGTATGCGTGGCTCCCGTGTGCAGGCTGTCGTTGCTGAGCTTCAGGGCGAGAAGATCGACATTATTCCTTGGAGCCCGCAGGCCGCCACATTTGTGGTGAACGCCTTGGCCCCTGCCGAGGTGACCAAGGTTGTGATGGATGAGGACGCCGGCCGTGTCGAGGTTGTGGTGCCGGATGAACAGCTGTCTCTGGCCATTGGTCGCCGTGGGCAGAATGTCCGCCTTGCCAGCCAGCTGACTCGTTGGGATATCGACATCCTGACCGAAGCTGAAGAATCCGAACGTCGTCAGGAAGAGTTCCGTAAACGTACCAGCCAGTTCGTTAATGAGCTGGATGTTGATGACGTGATCGCTGGTCTGCTGGTGACTGAAGGTTATCACACCATTGAGGACTTGGCTTACGCGGATCCAGCAGAGCTGCACGATATCGAAGGGTTCGATGAGAGTGTGGCTGAAGAGCTGATGGCCCGTGCCAATAATTATCTGGCAGGCCGTGAGCGTGCGCTTGATGAGCGTCGTCGTGAACTGGGTGTGAGCGACGATCTGGTCAATCTGGGTGTTTTCTCTCTTCAGGTTCTGGTTGAGCTTGGCGAGAAGGGCATCAAGACGCTGGATGATCTGGCCGACCTGGCTGCTGATGAGCTGATCGAGATTCTGGGTGGTGATGAGCCGCTGGAGGAAGCCGAGGCTAACGAGATTATCATGGCAGCTCGTGCACACTGGTTCGATGGTGGCGAGGGAGCTTCTGGTGAGGGAGACTCGGGTCACGACTGAGGATCATATCCCTGATGTAGATGATGGTCCGTCCGGGCGGGGGCGTCGTGCCCCTTCCCAGCGGCGGTGCCTAGTCAGCCGGATGCATGATGCCCCGTGTCATATGATACGGTTTGTCGTAGGGCCGGAGGGCAGTATTGTGGCGGACCTTGCCGCCCGTCTGCCTGGGCGTGGCATGTGGTTGAAGGCGGATAGGACCGTTCTGGAGGACGGACAGCTTGCACGGATTTTTTCCCGGGCAGCACGACAGAAGGTAAATGTGCCAGAGGGACTTTTGGAGTCTCTCAAGGATGGTTTGGCAAAGCGCCTTCTGGATGGTATCAGTCTGGGCCGACGCGCTGGTGAGGCGGTCTGTGGGTTCCAGAAGTGTCGGGAACGGATCGTTTCTGGCAGAGTCGGGGTTGTCATCTGTGCAGCAGGTGCGAGCCAGGATGAGGTGGCCCGTCTGCTGTCAGGCCAGCGAGAATTGCCGGTGGTCTGGGTGCCAAGGGCTGTTCTGGCAGCGTCTTTCGGGCGGGAACATGCGGTTTATGCCGTGATGGCCCCCGGTGCGCTGGCGGAGCGTCTAAAGGCAGAATATAAGAGATTTGCGGGGGTGGCCGAAGGTACGCTCCCGGGCCCTGATACGGTAGGGCAGTAAGGAACAGGCAGAAATTATGAGCGACGGCAACGAGCGCAACCAGAACGGAACTCCAAAGGGGACGACCCCTAAAGAAGGACAGAGCAAGAGCTCCGGTCGCCTGTCCCTGCGTCCGGCAGGACGTAAGGACGTGGGACGGACTGTGGAGGCTGGTTCTGTGAGACAGAGCTTCAGTCATGGGCGTTCTAAGGAAGTCCGGGTCGAGGTGCGCAAGCCTAAGAGAAGTGGGGCTGCAGGTGGCCGTGGTGGCCGTGCGACGGCTGGTGTCCGCGGTTTGACAGCCTCCGAGCAGGAGAAGCGGCAGCGTGTTCTGGCGGAGGCCGCCGCCGAGGCTGCCCGCCGTGAGGCCGAAGAAGCAGCACGCCAGGAAGCCGAGAAGATTCGCATCCGTTCTGCTGCCGAGGAAGAGGCACGCAAGCAGGCTGAGGTTGAGAGCCGTCGTGCTCAGGAAGAAGAGGATGCTCGGACTCGGGCAGCTGAAGAGGAAGGCCGCAAGCAGGCTGAAGCTGCCGCCCGTCGGCAGGAAGCTGAGCAGCGTGTGCCGCCACCGCTGACAGGCTCCACCGCAGGGGGCGTGCAGCTTGCCGAGCCGACCAAACGTCTGCGCCCGCTGGCAGAGCGTGCCATTATGCCGAGCCGTCCACTGAACACGGCAGCATCATCCCGGGCATCGTCTGCCCGCTCCAGTGCTGGCAATGGTGCTGCTAGCGAGACGCTGCATCTCCGGGGTCGTGTTGGCGGCGCTGATGATGAGGGCGCCGCTCCTAGCCGTCGTGGTGGCGGTGCAGGTGGTGCCCGTCGTTCATCTCCGCCGTCCCGTCGTCCGTCCTCCCGCCGTGGCGGTGGCGGTGGGCAGGATCGCCGTTCAGGTCGTATTGACGTCCGCGCCGCTATTGAAGGTGATGATGGCAAGACGCGGTCGCTGGCTTCCGTCCGTCGTCAGCGTGATCGTGAGCGCCGGCAGGCTGAGTTGGAGCGTTTGCGCTCTGACCAGGTCCGGGTTGTGCGTGATGTGACCGTGCCGGAGACCATTACGGTGGGTGAGCTGGCCAACCGTATGGCTGCCCGTCAGGGTGAGGTCATCAAGATGCTGATGAAGATGGGCGTCATGGCGACTGCCGCCCAGAGCATTGATGGTGATACGGCAGAGCTGGTCGTGAGCGAATTCGGTCATCGCATCAAGCGTGTGGCGGATAGCGACGTTGAGGTAGGTATCGAGGGTATCGAGGATAAGCCAGAGGACATGAAGCCCCGTCCGCCAGTTGTGACGGTGATGGGTCATGTCGACCACGGTAAGACCTCCTTGCTGGATGCTCTGCGTACAACGGACGTTGCTCATGGCGAGGCTGGCGGGATTACCCAGCATATCGGTGCCTATCAGGTGACGGTGGCTTCCGGCCAACGGGTGACCTTCATTGATACACCGGGCCATGAGGCGTTTACCTCTATGCGTGCCCGTGGTGCCTCTGTGACGGATATCGTCATTCTGGTTGTTGCTGCTGATGATGGTGTTATGCCGCAGACGATTGAAGCCATCAAGCACGCCAAGGCTGCTAATGCGCCGATCATTGTGGCCATCAATAAGATGGATAAACCGGGTGCTAATCCGGACCGTGTCCGCAATGAACTGCTGAACCACGAGATCGTGGTAGAAAGCATGGGTGGCGACACGCAGGAGGTGGAAGTGTCCGCCCTTAAGCGTGATGGTCTCGACCGGCTGCTGGAAGCTATTCTGCTTCAGGCTGAGATCCTTGATCTGAAGGCAAACCCGAACCGTATTGCCGAAGGTGCCGTTATTGAGAGCCGTTTGGATCGTGGCCGTGGTTCTGTGGCAACTGTTCTGGTCCAGAAGGGAACGCTCAACCGGACAGACATCGTTGTGGCGGGGGCCCACTGGGGTCGCGTCCGTGCTCTGCTGGATGATCATGGTAAGCAGATCAAGAAGGCTGGTCCGTCTGTCCCAGTCGAGATTCTGGGTATGAGTGGTGTGCCGGATGCTGGTGCGCCGTTCGTGGTGGTCGAAAGCGAAAACCGTGCCCGTGAGATCAGCGAGTTCCGTCAGCGCAAGGCCCGTGAGAAGGCTACGGCCATGCAGGTTGCCGCTCGTGGAACGCTGGACCAGATGCTGGCTCGGATTCAGGCCGGTGAGCAGAAGGAAGTGGCTCTGATCGTTAAGGCTGACGTGCAGGGTTCTGCCGAGGCTATTCAGGCAACAGTGGAGAAGCTATCCCATGAGGAAGTGGCTGTCCGTGTGCTGAATGCCAGCGTTGGTCAGATCACTGAAAGTGATGTGCAGCTTGCTAAGGCATCCAATGCCGTTATCATTGCCTTTAACGTGCGTGCTACCGTGCAGGCTCGTGAGCTGGCACAGCGTGATGGCGTGGATATCCGGTACTATTCCATCATCTATCAGGTCTCTGATGATGTGGAGAAACTGGTTAAAGGTCGGATCGCTCCGAAGCATCGCGAGAAGTTCCTTGGTTATGCAGAGGTCCGTCAGGTCTTCAATATTACCAAGGTGGGCAAGGTCGCCGGTTGTTACGTCACCGAGGGTGTCGTCAAGCGTGGCTGTGGTGTGCGTCTGCTGCGTGAGAATGTCGTCATTCATGAGGGCGAGCTGAGCCAGCTGAAGCGCTTCAAGGATGATGTCCGTGAAGTGGCTCATAACTACGAGTGTGGTCTTTCCTTTGCCGGTTATAACGACCTGCGGGAAGGCGATGTTGTTGAATGCTATGAAATGGAAGAGATCCCGGCTTGAAGACACGGCCTTCCTTTGATCTCCTCGGGCCGGCAGGCGAAAGCTCTGTCGGCCCGAGCACTCGTCAGCTTCGTGTAGCTGAAGAGGTCCGCCATGTTCTGGCAGAGCTTTTTGCTAGAACAGAATTTCGTGACCCGGAGCTGTATGGCGTTACCGTCACGGTGACAGAGGTGCGCATCTCGCCGGACCTTCGTCATGCAACGGTGTTTGTTACCCGTCTGGGACGGGACGACATAGAGGCTGTCCTGCCTGCATTGAAGCGTGTCGCTTCTTTCCTACGTAAGCGGCTTTCTTCTGCTTTGCGTCTGCGCACTGTGCCGGAGTTACATTTCCAGCCTGATACATCGTTGGAACATGCGATGGAGGTGGAAACTATTCTTCGTTCTCCAGAGGTTCAGCGGGACCTGCACCGTGATTCAGCTTCAGATGATGCGGATTAAGGCTGTCTGGGACGCTGATGGCACGTAAAAGAGGCAGAGACATCCACGGTTGGTTGATCCTTGATAAGCCCTTAGGGCCCAGTTCCACAACAATGGTGAATCGGCTTTTGCGTGCCTTTGATGGCCGCAAGGCTGGTCATGGTGGTACGCTGGATCCGTTGGCATCGGGGGTTTTACCAATCGCTTTTGGTAAAGCCACAAGCACCATCCCCTATATCATGGACGCTACAAAGCGTTACCGCTTTACCTTGTCCTTTGGGGAAAGTCGGACCACGGATGATAGGGAGGGGGAGGTTCTCGCCACTTCCGATATACGCCCCTCTGATGAGGAAATCAGGGCGGTGTTGCCTGCTCTCTGTGGGGATGTCATGCAGGTGCCACCGGTGTTTTCGGCTCTCCGGGTTGGCGGGCAACGGGCCTATGACCTTGCCCGAGCGGGCCGTCCGCCAGACTTGCCACCTCGTCCTGCCCGAATCGATTCGATCACTCTGGTGGACCGTCCCGATGCTGATACGGCCGTATTTGACGTACAGTCCGGCAAGGGAGTTTATATGCGCTCTCTTGCACGGGATATCGCCCTAGCGTGTGGCACTGTGGGACATATTTCTGTCCTACGGCGGACGAAATGCGGGCCGTTTGATCTTTCCCATGCGTATTCGGCAGAACAGTTAGGGCTAGACAAACCGGCCGAAACTAGAGACAAGGCATGTGCCCTTCCGGTTTCTCTGTTGGATGCGGCGACCGCGCTGGTCGACATCCCGGCGCTGGCCGTCACACCGGCGGAAGGAAAGTCTCTGATCTGTGGGCAAGCTGTTATGCTGGCCCACCTTGAGGGGGACGTGCCCGATGGGGTGGAGGACGTTCCACTCTGGCGGGTTACGGTTGGGGGGCATGTTATCGGGCTGTGTCGGGCCGCTGAAGGGCGGTTGCGGGCAGTCAGAATGTTGGAAAATCATTTGTTTTTTGGAGAACAAGATGTCGATCACAGCTGAACGTCGTAGCCAGCTCATTGCCGAATACCGTCGCGCCGAAGGTGACACAGGCTCCCCGGAAGTGCAGGTTGCCCTGCTGACCGAGCGTATCGTGAACCTGACCGAGCATATGAAGAGCCACAAGAAGGACTTCCACTCCCGTCGTGGTCTGCTGATGCTGGTTGGCCGTCGTCGTGCCCTGCTGGACTACCTGAAGCGTAAGAGCGAAGAGCGCTACAAGACGCTGATCGAACGTCTCGGCCTGCGCCGCTGATATTCGACCACTTCCCGGGGGAGAGGTTCTTCCCCGGGGTTTGGCCTTTGCTACGTTGCCAGTAAATGCTTGTGTCGGCGTTTCAGGCCACATGGTGTCATGACGTGTTTGATGCGTCATCCTCGCCATGCCGTCCGAAACGCTGTGTATAGTCTGGTACTGGCTGGGCCGTGATTATCTCTTCCGGAGGAAGACAGAATGTTTGATAATTATTTCCGTAAAGAAATTGAATGGGCCGGTCGTCCGCTGGTTCTGGAAACCGGCAAGATTGCCCGTCAGGCTGATGGTGCGGTCGTGATCACCTATGGTGATACGGTCGTACTCTGCACAGCCGTTGGTGCTAAGACAGTGAAGCCGGGGCAGGATTTCTTCCCGCTGACCGTGAATTACCAGGAAAAAGCCTACGCTGCGGGTAAGATTCCCGGAGGCTTCTTCAAGCGTGAAGGGCGTCCGTCCGAGCATGAGGTGCTGTCTTCCCGTCTGATCGATCGGCCGATCCGTCCATTGTTCCCGGATAATTTCAAGAACGAAGTTCAGGTCGTTGCTACGGTCCTTAGCCACGATATGGAAAATGATCCGGCTCTGGTTGCTCTGATCGGTTGTTCTGCCGCTCTGACACTTTCCGGCATCCCGTTCTTCGGGCCGGTTGGTGCTGCTCGTATCGGTCGTATTGATGGTAAGTTTGTTGTCAATCCGACCCTCAGCGAGGTGAAGGAGAGCGCACTGGACCTCGTCGTAGCCGGTACATCCGAGGGTGTGCTGATGGTTGAGTCCGAGGCGCAGGAACTCTCTGAGGATGAGATGCTCGAGGCTGTTATGCTTGGTCATACAGCCTTCCAGCCGGTGATTGACGCCATTATTGACTTGGCTGAACATGCAGCTCGTGCGCCGTGGGACCTGCCAGAAATCTCCAAGGAAGAAGTTGCTCTGCGCAAGCGTGTGGACAAGGTGGGCAATAAGCTGATTGCTGAAGCCTACAAGGAACGCCGCAAGCAGGCTCGTATGGAGAAAGTGGCCGAGGCGCGCGAAAAGATCGTGGCCACCCTTGAGGAAGAAGGCTTTGACGCCGAGCTGGCTAAGCCGATGATCAAGGACCTTGAGGCGCAGGTCGTCCGTGGTGCTATCCTGAAGACGGGTATCCGCATTGATGGCCGTGACACGAAGACGGTTCGCCCCATTGTGGCGGAAGTCGGTGTTCTGCCCCGCTCTCACGGGTCTGCTCTCTTCACCCGTGGTGAGACACAGGCACTGGTCGTCGCAACGCTGGGAACAGGGCAGGACGAGCAGGTGATTGATGCGCTGGAAGGGGAATACCGTTCCCGCTTCATGCTGCATTACAACTTCCCGCCCTTCTCTGTTGGCGAGTGTGGCCGCATGGGCTCTCCGGGTCGCCGTGAGGTCGGGCATGGTAAGCTGGCATGGCGTGCTATTAATCCGCTCCTGCCGTCTAAGGAGGAGTTCCCGTATACGCTGCGTGTCGTGTCCGAGATTACGGAGAGTAACGGCTCTTCTTCCATGGCTACAGTCTGCGGTACGTCCCTCTCTCTGATGGATGCTGGTGTGCCGATGCCGCGCCCCGTGGCTGGTATTGCTATGGGCCTCATTAAGGAAGAACGTGGCCATGCCGTGCTGACGGATATTCTCGGTGATGAGGATCACCTCGGGGATATGGATTTCAAGGTGGCTGGTACATCCGAGGGCGTGACAGCTCTTCAGATGGATATTAAGATCACTTCCATCACGCCGGAAATCATGAAGGTCGCTCTGGAGCAGGCCCGTGAAGGCCGTCTGCATATCCTTGGTGAGATGAGCAAGGCTCTGTCCGAGGGCCGGTCTGACGTTGCAGGCAATGCACCGAAGATCACAACCATGACCGTTCCTGTTGCGAAGATTCGTGATGTGATCGGCTCGGGTGGTAAAGTCATCCGTGAGATTTGTGAATATTCTGGTGCCAAGGTTGATATTGGTGATGATGGCGTCATCAAGATTGCTGCTGCCAATGACGAACAGGCTCAGAAGGCTATTAGCCGGATTGAGGGTATCGTTGCCGAGCCAGAGCTGGGACGCATTTATGAAGGTAAGGTCGTTAAAACGGCTGACTTCGGTGCGTTTGTGAATTTCCTTGGCCCCAAGGATGGCCTGGTGCATATCTCCGAGCTGACGGATGGGCGTGTGGCCAAGACGACCGATGTCGTCAAGCAGGGTGACGCCGTAAAGGTTAAAGTCATTGGCTTTGATGACCGTGGCAAGGTAAAACTCTCCATGCGTGTCGTGGACCAGGAAACTGGCGCTGATATCACGGAAAGCGTTGGCGCAAAGCCGGGCCGCTCCCGTCGTGATGCGGAGTAAGGATGTGTGGGGGGAGCCTCAGGCTCCCTTTGCATGAGTGAGTTTTGTGATTGAGTAGTGGGGACATCTGGCCTCTATGAAGTCGATCAATGCCGTCCGTTTTGGTGGTCAGGAGGTTCTGCCCCTGGTCGAAGGGGGCAAAGGTGTTTCTGTCTCCAATGGTGTGTCTGCGGGTCATTGGGCTGCTGCAGGCGGGGTCGGAACACTTTCCGCTGTCAATGCGGATAGTTATGATGAGCAGGGCAATCCTGTTCCGCAGATTTATCATGGTCGGACCCGTCGTGAGCGACAGGCCGAGCTGGTGCGTTACGCCATAGAAGGGGGTATCGCACAGGCCCGGATAGCGCATGATATCTCTGGTGGCCGTGGGCGTATCCATGCCAATTTCATGTGGGAGATGGGTGCGGCCGAGGAGGTCATCACCGGCATCTTGGAGGGGGCACCCGGCCTCATTCAGGGGCTGACGTGCGGTGCGGGGATGCCCTACAGGCTGGCCGAGATAGCCGCACAGTTTGGCATCCATTATTACCCGATCGTCTCTTCCGGTCGTGCCTTCAGTGCGCTGTGGAAACGCTCTTATGTGCGTTTCTCTGAGCTGCTGGGGGGGGTTGTTTATGAGGACCCGTGGCGGGCAGGGGGCCATAATGGCCTTTCCAACACGGAAAACCCTCTGAAGCCGGAAGACCCCTACCATCGTGTGGCAGCGCTGCGGAAGGTCATGAATGGTTTTGGCCTTCAGCATGTGCCTATCATCATGGCTGGTGGCGTTTGGCACTTGGAAGAATGGAATGATTGGCTGGATAATCCAGAAATCGGTCTTATCGCTTTCCAGTTCGGTACCCGCCCACTTCTGACACAGGAAAGTCCTGTACCTGATGCGTGGAAGCAGCTTTTGCTAACGCTGAAGGAAGGTGATGTTTATCTGAACCGCTTTTCGCCGACAGGGTTCTATTCCTCTGCGGTGAATAACGGCTTCCTGCAGGAGCTGCGGGCCCGGTCCGAGCGGCAGGTTGCTTTCCGGGCGGAGGCCGAGGGGGACTTCAATACGCCGATCTGCCTCGGTGGGCGGGGGCGTGAAGTGTTCGTTACCTCGGGTGATGCCGAAAAGGTCAGCCGTTGGAAGGACGCAGGCTACACTCAGTCCATGCGGACACCGGATGATACGGTCGTGTTCGAGACGTTGGAGAATGCTCGGCAGATTCTGGCGGATCAGGCAGCCTGCATGGGGTGTCTTTCCCAGTGTCGTTTCTCTAACTGGAGCCAAAAGGGACCTGCTTTCAGCACTGGTCAGAGAGCGGACCCTCGGTCTTTCTGTATCCAGAAGACGTTGCAGACAATCTCCCACCTTCAGGATGTCTCTCCAGAAGAGCAAAAGCAGATTGTGGATCACAATCTTGTCTTTGGTGGGACAAATGCTTGGCGTTTTGCAACAGACCCGTTCTATGCCAATGGTCATATCCCGACCGTCAAGGAATTGATTGAACGGATTATGACGGGGCGGTGACGCCTCTGTTAGAGACTGGTTATGAGAAGGTGCGGATTTTCGGGTCCGCACCTTTTTTATTACCGGGTTTCAGGGGAACAGGCGTTGCGTTGTCCAGTCCTGCCCATTGGATGCGCGGGTGAATAGTACACGGTCATGAAGGCGGAAGGGTTTGTCCATCCAGAACTCCATGGAAAGTGGGGTGACGTGATAGCCGTTCCAATATGGAGGCCGGGGAATGGGGCCGATGGCGAAATGGGCTGTTTCTTTCATCACGGCTTGCCAGAGGGCCTTACGGCTAGCGATGGGACGGGATTGCTGGCTGGCCCAAGCACCGATGCGGCTTGCCCGGGGGCGGGAATCGAAATAGGCATCCGCATCGACGGCGGGAAGGCGTGAGACCCGGCCCCGGATGCGTATTTGCCGCCGTAGGGATTTCCAGTGGAAGAGCAGGGCCGCCTGCATGTTGCCTTCCAGCTCCCGCCCTTTGGCAGATTCGCTGTTCGTGTAGAAAATGAAGCCGGTCTCATCAACGCCTTTCAGCAAGACCATGCGTGCATCGGGTAGGCCGTGTTCGTCCACCGTGGCCAGAGTCATGGCGTTGGGGTCATTGGGTTCTTTTGTCCCGGCCAGAGCTAGCCATTCATGGAACAGCAGAAAGGGGTCCTCCCCGGTGATCGTCTGGCCGTCATCCCGGAAGGCGGCTTCAACAGTATCGTCAGGCGTTGGAGTGGTATCGGGCATTGTGATGTGTCCTGAATTAGTGTGGGTCGTGTTTTCCTGCCATCATGGAAGGGCCTAGGGGTGTGTGTCCATAGGGCGTTGTGGTGCTGGTCTGCTATGGGCAGGGAGGGGGTTGGTCAGGTGCTTTTAGCGTTCCATATAGGGGGAACGACCTGATAGGCAGGAATATGGGGGCATTATGGAGACGTTCCGGTTCATTTTCATGTTGACCCGTGATGATCGCACGGTGGAATCTGCTCTTACGGCGGCAGAGACCGCTTTGCGGCTGGGCATCCGTCATATCGGGTTCAAGGATATTGGCTTGCCGGTGGAGCAGTTGCAGGCGCTAGCGGCGAAAATCCGTTCTGGTGGAGCGAAGGTTTACCTAGAGATCGTCTCTCCCGATCGGGAGAGAGAGCTGGAGTCTGTCAAGGCAGGTTTGTCCCTGGGGGTGGATTGTTTGATGGGGGGCACGCATGTGCCAGATGTCCTGCCCTTACTGGCTGGGCGTGACGTAGCCTATTACCCGTTTGCTGGACATGTTGTAGGGCATCCCAGTGTGCTGAAAGGGACACCGGAGGAAATTGCCCGTAATGCTGCCGAATGGGCTGCTCATCCGGGCGTGACAGGGCTGGACCTGCTGGCCTATCGCAATGCTGGGGATGTGCCAGAGGTCATCCGGGCGAGCTGTGCCGCTGTGAAGAAGCCTGTCATTGTGGCTGGGTCTATCAGCACACCGGAACAGATAGATGTTGTGCGTCAGGCGGGGGCAGCGGGTTTCACCGTAGGGACAGCAGCCTTGGAAGGGACGTTCCCTGCCGGAAGTACGTCTCTTGAGGATCAGTTGAGGGCCGTGCTGACCTGTTGCGCCTGAGGGTTTTAGAGCAGCCCCAGTTCGGAAAGCTGATTGCGGAGCGAGGCCGGAAGGGCGCTTATGCCGTCATCAATGGCACCGGGGGCGGTGGGGTCGAGATCAGGCGGGGCATCTTCCGGTTTGAAATAGCGCCAGCCCTGAAAAGGCCTCATGGGGCGGGGCTGGGTCGGGATGACGTCATCGGAGACGAGAATCAACGTGCCGGGATGGCCATCCTCCCGTGTGTAGCTATCAAAGCCTATGATGGGCTGGCGGCACATGATGAGCCCATTGATAACCCGATAGATGGACCCGCCACCCTTTACAATTTCATCGGCTCGTTTGGGCATGGTACGCGTGCGGACATAGGCCACACCCTTGTGTCGTTCCACAGCGACCCAGTCCTGTAGCATCTCGGGTGAGGTGCAGCCTACAATTAGCTTTATCATATGAAGGGTGGGTGTCTTCGATGTGGGCATGGCAGTCATCATAATGCGGATGGAAGGGGCCTTCCCTACAGATGGGGACGTGCTCCGTTTTTTCAAATGTGTGTGTTAGCGGACAAGTTGGCCTAGGAGTGCTTCCAACCGGAGGCGGCCTTCATCTGTGGCTCGGAGAGTCTGATCATCTTGCTCTAGATAGCCCTCCTCAAGGCAGGCTTCCAGAATGACCGGGTCAAGGCACTTCTCTAAAGGCAAGCCCGTCCTTTTGCGGAAATGGGCCGTATCGATGCCCTCCCGGAGCCTCAGCCCCATGAGCAGGGCCTCATGCGCCTTCATAGCGGAGGATAATATTTCATCCTCCCGTGTTCCGTGGCCATGGGTTTCGACAAGTTCCGCCCATGGTTCTGGCGCACGGTGCCGGCGTGTGGCATGGAGCTGACCGTTGAGGGTCAAGCGGCTATGGGCCCCGGGGCCAATGCCTAGATAGTCATCATAATGCCAGTAGGTGAGGTTATGGCGGCTCTCGGCACCGGGAATGGCATAGTTGGAGATTTCGTAATCACGCAGGCCAAAGCGGGCGGCTTCGTTACGGGTCATCATGTAGAGTGAGGCGGCAAGATCATCCTCGGGCAGAATGAGGGTGCCCCGCCTATGCTGGGCCTCGAATTTCGTGCCGGGTTCGATGGTCAGCTGATAGAGCGAAAGATGGTCGGCCACCAGTGCGAGCGCCTGACGAAGTTCTGTGCGCCATTTTTCTTCTGTCTGGCCGGGGCGGGCATAGATCAGGTCGAAGGAAAGGCGGGGGAAAATGCTGCGGCCGAGCTCTAATGCTGCAATGGCCTGCTGTGCTGAATGTTGCCGCCCCAGAGCGGCAAGGTCGCCCTCATTAAGGCTCTGCACACCTAAAGACAGCCGGTTGATGCCTGCTTCTGCAAAGGCTCGGAATTTATCGGCTTCTACACTGGTGGGGTTAGCTTCCAGCGTGACCTCAAGGTCGTTCACGCTGGGGAAAAGATGGCGAGCGTCCTCAATGAGGTGATGGACTGTCTCCGGCGTCATGAGGGAGGGGGTCCCCCCGCCGAAAAAAATGGAGACAAGCCGCCGGGGCGCATCCTGCATCAGCCTTGCGGCACTATGCCTTAGTTCGGCCCTCAGGGCGTTGGCGAAACGCTCCTGAGGGATAGTCTCCCGGACATGGGAGTTGAAGTCACAATACGGACATTTGGCAAGGCAGAAGGGCCAGTGGATGTAAAGAGAAAGCGGGAGAGGTTGGGTCACGATCAGATCGCAACCCGCACCCCGAACTCCATGACACGCTCAGGCGGAATCCGGAAGAACTCGGAAATCGACGTGGCGTTATTAAGCAGATAGAGGAAGATCCACATCCGCCAGAGTGACATTTTTGGCACTTTGGAACGGAAGACGAGATCATGCGAGGTGAAGTAGGAGGCCTGAATGGGGTCGAACTCCATCTCCGTCATCCCGGCGAGGGTCAGGGGGAGATTTGGCATCTCCATGAAGCCATAGCGGATGATGACCCGGCGGATGCCCGGCGCCAGCTCTTTAACGGTCATGCGGCCATCGGGATCAGCTTCTGGCTGGTCCAACGTCTGGACAGTGACGAACAGCACCGTCTGATGCAGTACCTTGTTATGCCGTAGGTTATAGAGCAGGGCATCCGGCACCATTTCTGGGTCGGAGGTCAGGAAGACGGCCAGACCAGGCACCCGAATGGTACGGGACTGGGTAAGCCGGGTGATGAACGATCCCATCGGCACGGCATCACGTTTCTTCGTGTTACGGATGAGCTGGCGGCCACGCTGCCATGTGGTCATGATGAGCGTGCTGCCAATGGCGATGCTGAGCGGCACCCAGCCACCATCCGGAATTTTCATCACGTTGGCGGAGAAGAACACTCCATCCATGAGGAAGAAGAAGCCGAATACCATCGCTACAGCATAGCTCTTCCACTGGAAGACACGGCGGAAGACCACCATTGCCAGCACACAGGTGCAGAGGAAGGTTCCCGTTACGGCGATACCGTAGGCGGAGGCCAGAGCCGCTGAAGAGCGGAAGGCGATCACCAGCACGACCGACCCGAAGGCAAGTAGCCAGTTGAGGGAAGGCAGATAGATTTGCGCTTCTTCATGGGGGTTGGTGTGGATGATGCGGGTGCGAGGCAGGTAGCCAAGCTGTATGAGCTGGCGGCAGAGGGAGAAACTACCGGAGATACCAGCCTGACTGGCGATAATGGTGGCCATTGTGGCGAGCAGCAGCATGGGGATCTGCAACCAGTGTGGGGCCAGATAGTAGAAGGGATTGGCCAGAGTAGCCGGGGTGTGGATGATGGAAGCGGCTTGGCCGAAATAGTTTAGAGCCAGTGCTGGCAGCACGAGGAAGAGCCATGCAAAACGAATGGGAGACCGTCCGAAATGCCCCATATCGGCATATAGGGCTTCCGCACCGGTAACAGACAGCACAACCGACCCCAGTGCAATGAAGGACAGTTTGCCATGTGTGACGATGAAGCGGATAGCCTCAAGCGGGGAAAGGGCTAGCAGCACGCCCGGGTGGAGCATGATTCCCCGTGCACCCAATATGGCGATGGTGAAGAACCAGACTAGCATGATGGGCCCGAACGCTCGGCCGATTTTGCCGGTTCCAAGTGCCTGTGCTGCGAACAGGCCAAGTAGGATGATGATGGCCGCTGGAATGATGAAAGGCGAGGCATCGGGGACCGAGACCTCCACCCCTTCCACAGCGGAAAGTACGGATATGGCGGGTGTAATGATGCCATCACCAAAGAACAGGCAGGCCCCGGCAATACCGATCAGCCCGAAAACCCAGCGGAAATAGTTAGATTTGCAGACACGTTGAGCCAGTGCCATGAGGGCGATAATGCCGCCTTCTTTGTTATGGTCGGCCCGCATGATGAGAATGACGTATTTGATGGTCACAACCAGCATGAGTGCCCAGAAGGTCAGGCTTGTCAGCCCAATAACTTCCCACGCTTGGGCAGGATGTGTTTCTGACCCGACATTGCGGATGGATGATTGCAGGGCGTAGAGCGGGCTGGTCCCGATGTCGCCATAGACGACACCCAGAGCAGCCAGCATGGCCCCGATGCCCTTGGGGCGCGTATGCTCGCTAGGCTCTGTCGGTGGTGGGGGAGGCGTTGGCGTACCAACCGAGCTGGGATATCGAGCGTCAGAAGAAGATTCCTTGAGGGACATGCTATCCTGTTCAGACATGGAGAAACCATCCTGTGTGACTGATAGACACCCATCCCCCACAGGAAGACAGGCAGGGATGCCCCGTAACAGGCAGGGCACCGGCTATGATGATTCCGGTCTCATGACAGTTTTTTCATATGTAATGCAAGTAGAGAGCCTAAAAAAAACTGTTGCCGTTCCTAATCAAGCCCGGGGGCGTTCCCCAAATATGGCCGTACCGACACGGACAAGAGTAGCACCTTCTGCAATGGCGGCCTCAAAATCGGATGACATGCCCATGGAAAGGGCAGGTAGACCATGACGACGATTCAGTGCTGCAAGTTTCTGGAAGAATGGACGAGGGCTTTCATTAAGAGGTGGAATAGCCATCAACCCTTTTACATGTCCGTTAAAGCGGGAGAGGGCGTCCTCAATGAACCGGTCTGCCTCTGCTGTACTGATGCCGGACTTTTGCGGTTCATCGCCGATATTCACTTGCACGAACAAATCTGGCAGACGGCCAGTTTTCTGGGCTGCTTTTTCCAGTGCTGCGCTGAGGGATGGGCGGTCCAGACTTTCGATCACATCGGCAAGGGCACAGGCTTCTGTAGCCTTGTTGCTCTGTAATGTTCCTATGAGGTGCAGGCGGAGGTCCGGCCAATCTTCCCGCAGAGCGGGGAATTTGGCGGCAGCCTCCTGTACACGGTTCTCCCCGAAAACACGCTGTCCAGCCTCTAGAGCCTGCCGGACGGCACTTTGTGGGTGAAATTTGCTGACTGCAACGAGGCTGACATCATCCGCTGGGCGTCCTGCCTGCTGGCAGGCCGTGTTGATGCGGGTCTGGATGTCTTTCAGGGCGTGGGCAATGGTATGGTTTGTCATGATAGCGTGATTGCAGCCTCGTTATGGGGAAGGGTCAAGGGGTTGTGCAAAAACTATCTTGACTTTTCTCCTGCTAACTCCCGACAACGGGCGCATGACAAACGTTTCTTCTTCCCGTCCAGCCCGTTCACGCCCCAAGGGCGGACGGGGTCGGCGTACCGGCTCTCGGCCCGCCTCCATTTCCCGCCATGAAGACCCAGTAAGGGACCTGGCTTTTGATATTGTCTGCGGTGTGGTGGAGCACCGCCGGATGTTAGAAACCACGCTGGAGCGTAGCTCCTGCGAGGGGCGGGACCGCGCCGCCGCACACCGCCTCGCTGCTGCAACTCTGCGGCATTTGGGGAGCATGACAGAGCTGCTTCAGCCGCTTTTGCGCCGCCAGCCACCGGAAGCAGTCCGCTGTGCCCTACTGCTTGGTGTGGCGCAGATTCTGCATCTTCAGACACCGCCTCACGCTGCGGTTGGGACGATCGTTGACCTGCTACATCGGCGTGGCCTGTCACCTTTTGCTGGGCTGGCCAATGCTGTTCTCCGTCGAGTGGTGAGGGAGGCGGAGACGCTGCAGGAAGGGCTGGATGATGCCCGGCTGGATGTTCCTCATTGGCTGTGGAGTGCATGGGGGCGGCGGGCACGCTCCATTACGCAGGGCTTCTATCAGGAAGCTCCGCTGGACCTGACGATAAAACCCGGTTGTGAGGCCCCAGAAGGGGGAGAAACTTTGCCGACCGGGACAGTCCGCTACCCGGCAGGGACAAAAATGACCGAGCTTCCCGGCTTTGCGGAAGGGCAGTTCTGGGCGCAGGATATGGCAGCAGCCATGCCTGTCCGGCTGATGGGGGACATGCGTGGTAAGCGGGTTGCGGACCTCTGCGCTGCACCGGGGGGGAAGACGGCCCAGCTTCTCTGTGGTGGAGCGGAGGTTGTAGCCGTGGAGCGTGAAAAGCCCCGCGCCCAGCGGCTGAAAGAGAATTTGGAACGTCTCCAGCTTAAGGCGGAGGTTGTGGTGGGGGATGCTTTGCGCTGGCGTCCTTCCGAGCTGCTGGATGCCGTGCTTCTGGATGCTCCTTGCTCGGCCACGGGGACGTTGAGGCGGCACCCAGATGTATTGTGGACCAAGCGGCCACGGGACATCACAACGTTGGCAGCAGGGCAGGACCGCTTCATTGATGCGGCCTATGAGATGCTCAAGCCGGGCGGGATGCTGCTTTATGCAGTTTGTTCTTTGCAGGATGAGGAAGGCCCGCAGCGTATTGCTCACGCTTTGGAAGATGGCCGGTGGGAGTTGTCCCCTTTCACGGAGGAAGAGTTGGCAGCTCTGCCCCGTGCCCGTACGGAAGAAGGTTATTTCCGCACGCACCCGGGGATGAATGTTGCACAAGGTGGCATGGATGGCTTCTTTGTTGCCCGCCTAATTCGCCGCTGAGTATGATGGTATGAAAAAGGGGGGCGCATCCTACCTTATGGGATGCGCTCCTTTTTGTATGTGATGGCTTACATCCAGGGAGGTGTAGGCAGATTTTTGCTGCGGAGGAATTCAGGGTTGAACAATTTGGACTGATAGCGTGCGCCGCCATCGCTAAGGATGGTGACGATATTATGCCCCGGCCCTAGACGGCGTGCCGTGCGGATGGCAGCGGCAATATTGATGCCGGAGGATCCACCGACGGAAAGACCTTCCTGCATGGTGAGCTGGTAAATCTGTTCCAGTGCTTCGGCATCGGGGATACGCTCGGCGTGGTCTGGGGCGCATCCTTCCAGATTGGCCGTGACACGGGATTGGCCGATACCTTCCGTGATGGACCCCCCACTTACGCTGAGGTCATTGGCTGTAACCCACCCATAAAGGCCGGAGCCTTCTGGGTCAGCAAGGACGATGTCGGGGGTTTTCCGGCCGTCCCGTTGGGCTAGTTCCCGCAGGCCAAAGGCGATGCCCGCCAATGTTCCCCCTGAGCCACAGGAGCAGGTGAAAGCATCAACTTTGCCTGCAAGCTGGGACCAGATTTCTGGTGCTGTGGTGGTGCGATGGGCTTCACGGTTAGCCGTGTTATCGAACTGGTTAGCCCAGAAGGCTCCTGTTTCTTCGGCTAGGCGGCGGGATACATGCACATAATTGCCGGGGTCCCGGTATGGTTTGGCAGGGACAAGGCGGAGGTCCGCCCCGATCATGCGGAGGAAGTCCAGCTTTTCCTTGCTCTGTGTTTCCGGAACGACGATGACTGCCTTGCACCCTAGTGCATGGGCGACAAGCGTAATGCCGATGCCTGTGTTACCGGCTGTTCCCTCCACGATGGTGCCGCCTTTTTTTAGCACGCCACGGGCAAAACCATCCTGAATGATGGAAAGGGCCGCTCTGTCCTTAACAGACCCACCGGGGTTCATGAACTCTGCCTTGCCGTAGATGTTGCATCCTGTGATCTCGGACGCATGACGGAGGCGAATGAGTGGAGTATTGCCGATGGCCTCCACGAGGGAGGGGCAGGGTGATGCGTGATGGGCGGATGATGTGTGTTTCATGAACAGGTCCGGCTGTTATTGGTCAGTGGAATGAATCGTGTTTAACGTGACAAATGGGGGAGCATCAGCATGATGCAACTCATGGCGTCGTGAAAGGGTATGACACCCTATATATGATCGTTGATTGTAAGTTCAACAGAGGAGAATGACATGAAACAGAGTACAGCGAAGGAAAGCTGGAATAGTCTTCAGTCTGATGGTCGCGCCGTTCTAGTAGATGTCCGCACGCCAGAAGAGTGGGCACAGATCGGGATGCCAGAGCTGGGAAGCATCGGCAAAAAAGTTGTTGCGTTGACATGGGGTGCCGATAGTGAGGCCGAGTTCATCCGTGGGTTGGAGCAGGCCGTGCCAGACAAGGCAACGCCACTTTTCTTTATTTGTCGCTCAGGGATGCGCTCACAGAAGGCCGCAGAGTTAGCGGCTCAGGCTGGGTATCAGACGCTGACGAATATTGTCGATGGTTTTGAGGATAAGCACGGCCCTGGCACAGGCTGGAAAGCCTGTGGCCTACCTGTAAAGTGAAGGTATAGGGGCTGCTTACTGTCCGCTTTGCGGGTCCGCATCGGCATCGTAACGGGGCGTTAGGATGGCACACCACGGATAGCGGCTATCATAGCTTTTGCCGTCCGGTGTGCTGACCCGGCCTGTGCTGTCGGTCGGCACATGGGTTAGGGCAACGGTATCATCCACATTGCCACCAATGATGCTGATTTCTCGGCCAAATGGTGGGGCATGCTGGTTGGTGGCGACCACAATGCCGCAATGGGCAGGAAAGCCGTAAGAGGTAGGCAGCATGGAGTAGGTGATGCTGCGGCTTCTACCCCGCCCGACGCAGAGTATATCCCCTAAACGTGGGGCATAATTGGCGGGGTTCTGCGCTGAAATGCCGGGATTGTTACCAGAGGCAGCCGCATTGATATAGGTGGCATGGTTGGGGGAGTAAGGGAACCGGATATTCGCCCCGCCAATACGCATAACGTAGGAAATGAAGGCAGCAGACCACGCATAGTTGCCATCACGAAGATATGAGAACAGGGTGCCATTGCCATCGGTACGGCCTGTCCAGCGGGCTTCATTCTCTTCCGGGGCCTGACCAATCCACCAATATTCACCAATGCGTTGCCATAAGCCCGGTAGGCGTTCCGGCTTCATAGCGGGGCTGGTGGGTTCGGGTCTTTCATGCGGGTCGGCATCGGCAATGGGGCTGCCGAACAGGCGCCATTCCCGCAGGGCGATAGCGGCGACATCCTGCCGGTTGAAAGGGGCAAAATTTTCGCTGGCAAAGGCGGGGACATGCGTATCATAGCCCAGTGGCCCGGTCTGCCCGTTTGCATATTGTGTCATGGGGGTGAGGGCCGGGTTGTGCTGGCTTGAAGTACAACCGGCCAGCAGGATCAACCCACATAGGGCACTCCAGCCAGCAGAGGCAGGCTTGCAGGGGAACCGCCTTTTCGTTGGGTGTATGTGCCGATCGCTGCCAGAGTGACGAACTGCCTTCATGATGACCTTACGCTTGCCTGCTTGCGCCTGTGAGCATGTTTCATGCCCGAAAAGAGGGCAGAGTAGAATGTTTTCACCGGATTGGGAACGTATTTTGATAAAGCGGCAAGAGAAAGGTTGGCAGGCCATTTCCCGCCGTAACAAGCAGGTGAGCTGAGCCATAAGGGGCAAGGTCGAAATGAAAGTATCTCGTGTTCACTATTGTATATGGCATATGATACGATCTTATGAAGAGGTATCATGAAGCATTGTTCCTCTAAAGGAAGGATCGTATTTGACAATGGTCTATAGGAAAAAACGGCTCTGTACTTTGGTGGGTTTTGCAGGGCTTGTGGGGTTGGTAAGTGGATGTTCCGGCTTTGATGGTAATTTTAGGGCCAAGCAGTCGGCCTGGGCGGAACAGCCGGGGACCAAAACACTGGCTGTGCAGATTTCTGGTCATGATGACCTGCATACGCAGCCTCTCTCCTGCAAGTTGGCTGATGCGGATGTCATGTTGTTCCCTGATGCGCCATTCTTCCGCAATTATCTGCGGGTGGATATGGCGCAGGCTGGCTTTAGGGAGAAGATTGGCAATCAGCAAGCCAAGGCTCTGGTACGGTCGGCAGCCCGTAATGATAATTGTCGGTTTGTGTTCAATAATCTTCCAGCCGGTAGTTGGCTTCTGGCTACACGGCCGCAATTTTATATCAATGATGCCGCCTCCCAGCATAGCGTGGCACCTCCCATGTTTATGTGGAACATGATCACTGTCAGTGCGGAGAATGACGTAACGGCTGTGCATGTTGAAAAAGACCTGAGCCGGATCGTCCGTAAGAAACATAAATATGTGCGTAAACATACGCACAAGAAATCAAAGAAGAGGATTCGGGAGTTCCGTGGTGAGGGTTCACCAGATACACAGCAGGATAGCTGGATCATGACCCCGGCGGATAAGCAGGCCCTTGGTATTCTGGGCGGGGACCAGGCACCAACGGCCATTACCCCAACTGGGCAGCAGGAGCCGTAATCTTTTAGAGATGAAAGAAAAGGCATCCCTCCCGCCGGGTTTCTAAAAGCCCTGTGGTCAGGTGGGCCGCCTTGGGAAACAAGAAAGAATAGAAGCGGATGTCTGCATACTCTGATGGATTTTGCAGGGTATGCAGACATGAGCCGCCTTTGTGGTTTAGGGCGTTTGGTTATCCTGCTTTGCCGTGCTTATAGGTTGGTGCGGCCTGTATTGTCTCAGATGAGAGAGGATAAGGGCCACCGGCAAGAACTCTGATAGCTAGAAGTTTCGCACCTGATATAGTCTCGTATGACGAGCTAGGTAGAGGGAGCGTTGCGGCGCCGTCGGTCCAGCGCATGGCTTCCTGTTCCAAATCAAGCCAGCCATCCAGAGTCTCATCTGTTAGATGGACGTCAATATTGATGGACTGGCCCGAGTGGAAGTAGAGTACTTCCCCAATCAATAAGCCCAGTGACCGCCGGTCATCCACGAAAGGACCGTGTATATCACAAGGGCGGCTTGCTCTGGAGGCAAGAACAAGGTGTTCTGTCCCGGCAGGAATGGAGAAGATTTTATAGCCGTTGGTCACACGCTGCTCATGCAGGATGACCCCTTTATCCGTAATGAGCTGGAAAGCGGGATCATCGGATACATTCTCGGCTTTGCAGGGATGTTGGATAGGGAACTGAAGAGCTTCTGCCCGCTTGAGGAGGTCATGATAAAGTGGGGCAACAAAGTCCTTGGTTGTATCCAGCGGTACTGCTGCATCGTCCTGCCAAGACAGAGCTTTGGAAGAAAAGTCATAATTGATGACATTGTCATCAGTTTCCTGACTATTTCTCAGGAAGCTATGGCGATTTCCTGTATCGAGGTAGCTTTCTGTCAGAACATTGTTTGAGATGATGATACTGTGTTTTTCAGTTTCTATGTGGAAGATGGCGTAACGGCTACCGTGTGCTCTCTTCGTACCAGACGTGCTAGCGTCAGAGGTATCGAAATAGATTGAGCGTCCGTTTACCATCATGCGAGCGGGCACGAAGCGCCCTTCAAGAAACAGGCAATGCTCCGCTGTAATTAAAAGGTCCGTAGAAGGGACACCATCTGCCAGTGCATCTTTTTTGATGCGCACTGGATAGCCCGCCATGTCCATAGGCAGGGAGGTGTTGATCTGCACATGGTCTTTTCCAGCCCATGTGATGGCTTGTGGCAGTGTCTGACCTGTTGCGGGATCATAGGTAAGGACCGTATCGCCCTGTTTTAGGTCTTCAACTTTTCTAGGGCCTTCGGGTGTATCAATCAGGCTTCCAGCTAGAAAACACGTATTGAAGGTAAATTTCTCTTGGATGCCTGATGGAGGAATGACGGTGGCGGTACCATCATCATTCTGGCGGAATAGAAAGTTCCTATCATTTAGACGGAGGAAAAAGATGTTTCCTTTCGACCTAGGAACCCCCGGGTAGTCAAGGTAGCCATAGGTTGCTTTCGTTGGGTCGAGCAAGTCTTTACCATCAATGATGGAGGAGGAGCTGCCCTGTACGGCGGATGTGATGATATAAAACCCGCCTTGCCCATTACTTATGATAAAACTATTCGTTGATTTATTGCCCCATGAATAATCATAGTTGCCTGTAACGGTCTCACCTGTTGTGGGGTCTGTAAAGGTGAAGTCCTGGACGGCCTTGTCGGAAGAACTGGTCGGCGTATGCGTCGAAAAAGTCGCTGTTATATTATATTTCTGTTTGCTGAGGGTAGCAGGTGGCGCAATGTTTGCGGCAGGTGAGGTCCCTATGGTGAGGAGGGCGATGTTGATCTGGTATAGTCCAGGGGTAACAACCGGTTGGGGATTGTTAGGCATCCTGTAGCTCCGGGTAAAGGATAGGGGGTAGTGAAATTTTAGTTAATAATAGGAAAAATATTTCTTAAATCAATATGTATTTCTAGTTCGTAAAGCAATGTTTGATGAACTGACATTCATTTTTGTAGAATACGTCGACTGTAATGTATGTTATAGAATACACTAATATATGTTATAGGTAATTAAGAATTGATTTCTATGCTTGCGTTGTTTTGTCTGCCAATCGGGCAACAGGAAGCGTGATGTGTTGCAGATAGGGTGATAAAAAAGGCGACAGGGAAAGCCTGCCGCCTTTTTCATTTTTAGCTCTTATGCCGCTTTCGGGTTTTACGCCTTGCGGGCTGGCGGAGCCATGAAAGCTGGAGAAATCGGGGTCGGAACATGACGTGTGAGAATAGCGTCAATATCCTTCTTGTCCTGTTCGGTCAGCTGCCAGCCGAAGACATCGGATACACCGTCAATCTGTTCTGGCTTGCGGGCCCCCCAGAGGGCAATCGTTGGCCCCTGATCCAGCACCCAACGGATGGCGAGAACCATTAGGGATTTACCATGACGGTCGGCAATGGCCTTCAGATCGTCCACAGCGGCGATATAATCTTTGAAATGCTCCTTTTGGAACTTGGGGTCACCAGAGCGCAGGTCACTTTCCGGGAAGGTCTTGTCCACGGTCATCTTACCCGTTAGCAGCCCACGGCAGAGCGGCCCATAGGCCAGCGTAACAAGCTTGTGCTTCTTTGCATAAGGCAGAACGTCCTTTTCAATCTCCCGCTCGAAGAGATTGTAAGGGGACTGGACGCTTGCCAGCGGGGCAACCTCGCGGAAGATATCCATCTGCTCCGGTGAGTAGTTGCTCACGCCAAGGGCACGGATTTTACCTTCTTTGTGTAGTTTTTGAAGCTCACGGGCCGTTTCATCAATCGGCGTGTTGGGGTCCGGCCAGTGGACTTGCTCGAGATCGATGGTTTCTACACGCAGGCGACGGAGGGAATCCTCTACTTCCTTACGGATGCGGGCCGGGCTGGAGTTGCGGAATGGCTTGTGATCGTCGTTCCAGTCCAGTGCGAGCTTGGTGGCAACACGGGCTTTGTGGGGTTTCTCTGCCAGAGCACGACCCACGACTTCTTCAGAATGACCAAAACCATAGACTGGTGCCGTGTCTATCAGGTCTACCCCTTCATCAAGGGCACGATGAATAGTGCGGACGGCGTTATCGTCATCAGGTCCGCCCCACATCCAGCCACCAATAGCCCATGTGCCCAGAGCAACACGGGATACGGGTTTGTCAAAACCGGGAATGAGAATGGTGTTTTCATTCATGGGTTCGTCTCCATCATTCAGTAATGAGGGCGGAGCGCATGGAATGAATCATGTCTCTGCCCGGACCTGGAGGGCAGCCCCTCGATCATGGGGGGCGGGCAAGGCCCTGCTGGCCACTCCGTTCATATGGGATGCAGATGGATGGTTATGCAAGCACCTGTTCTTCTTTTTGGTTTTGAACAGGGAAGGAGTATGCTCACCTCAACTTTTTCTGGAGAAAGGAACAGACATTATGGCTGATTCACAGACCCCTAAAATCCCCGTTACCGTTCTTACTGGTTTCCTGGGGGCCGGTAAGACCACATTGCTCAATCATATTCTAACGGCCGATCACGGGCGGAATTACGCCGTTGTCGTCAATGAGTTCGGCGAGCTGGGCATTGATAATGACCTGGTGGTTGATGCCGACGAAGAAATCTTCGAGATGAACAATGGCTGCATCTGCTGCACGGTGCGGGGCGATCTCATCCGGATTCTCAGCCGCCTTTTGCGCCGCCGTGGCAAATTTGATGGCATCATCGTGGAAACCACCGGCCTGGCTGATCCAGCCCCCGTAGCACAGACCTTTTTTGTGGATGAAGCCACCCGTGAAAAGGCCGAGCTAGATGCCGTGGTGACGGTCGTAGATGCTTACAATGTGTTGCAGACACTCAAGGACAGCCCGGAAGCCGTCAATCAGGTGGCTTTTGCGGATGTTATCATCCTGAATAAATGTGACCTGCTGGATGAAACCGCACTGGCCAAGGTGGAGCAGAAGCTTCGGGCTATCAATTCCGTTGTACGGATTCACCGTGCTGAACGGGGTAAGGTGGCGCTGGATGATATCCTCAACCGTGGTGGGTTCGACCTTAAGCGTGCCTTGTCCACCATGCCGGATTTCCTCGAGGAAGACGAGCAGGGTCATGATCATGACCACCACCATCATGATCACTGCGACTGCCACGATCACTGCCATGACCATGATCATCATCATGAGGCTGCTCACGGGCCGGGTGGGCATCATCATGCCCATAGCGAGGATGTGACGAGCCACTCCTTCACCGTGACAGAGCCGCTTGATGAAGAACGCTTCCATGCCTGGATCGGCCTTGTCCTTCAGGAACAGGGGCCAGACATCCTACGGGCAAAGGGGATTCTGCATTTCAAGGGTAAAGAAGAACGTTTCGCCTTTCAGGCTGTGCATATGATGGCCGATGGCGATTATATCGGGCCGTTCAGGGCTGGAGAGTCGAAACAGTCCCGCATTGTCTTTATTGGCCGCAAGCTGGATTGTGCCCAGCTCCAGCGTGGTTTTGAAAGCTGCGTGGCCGTATGAGCGCCGCACAGAGCAAAACCCTGTTGCAGACCCGTGGGTCCGAGCGGTGTTTTGAGGCACCAATAACGGGTGTGCAGGCCAGCCGAGATGGCAGAACCTTCGCCGCTTTGACGATGGATGGGGAGGTCATCCTCATCCCTCGTGATGGTTTACGGGCGTCTGAAGATTGGCAGGTTGTGTCTGTTCATGATGGGGCCGTGTCCTTTGCGCAGGGCTGTGGGAAGGATAGTTTCCTCAGCGGTGGGGAAGATGGCCGGGTTGTGGAAACACGGGCCGATGGCACCATGACAGAGCGTCATGCAGGCCGTGGCTGGATAGACTGTCTGGCTAGCACCCCCACGCATTGGGCCTGTGCCAGCAAGAAGGAGGTTCATCTCTACGCCCACGGCACGGATGAACCCCTGAAGGTGCTGGAGCATCCTTCAGCCCTGAGTGGCCTCGTTTTTGATGCCAAGGGCAAGAAACTGGCCGCCTCGCATTACAATGGCGTGTCCATGTGGTTCGTGCAGGCCAAGGACTCCAACGTCCGCTCTCTGGAGTGGAAGGGGAGCCATACCGGGTTGTGCATCCATCCGGGTAGTGAGGCTCTGGTGACGAGCATGCAGGAGAATGAACTGCATGGCTGGCGTCTGTCCGATGGGCACAACATGCGTATGAGCGGCTACCCCCGCAAGATCGGCTCCATGAGCTTTACCCGGAAGGGGCGTTGGTTGGCGACCTCCGGGGCGGATGCTGCCGTGTTGTGGCCGTTCTTTGGAGGCGGCCCGATGGGCAAGCCCCCTATGGAGCTGGCCCGCTTGCCGGGATTGTTCGTAACCTGTGTCTGCGCCCATCCTACGGATGATATTTTGGCCATCGGGTTCGAGGATGGCACCGTTCTTCTGGCAGAAGTGCCCAAAAGTGCGGATGAGGCCGGTGCGGACCGCATCCTGCCACTTTGTAATGGTCAACGTAGCGGTGGTGCCGCCCGTGGAGCCGTGAATGCTATCGCTTTCACGCCGCAGGGCGGTGCTGTCATTTTCGGGACGGAAGAAGGCTATGTCGGGGTTGTAGATTTGTCCGCTCAGGGCTGATCTACGGGTAGTAGGATGATCTACCGGGGGCGCAGTAGCCACCCCCGGTAGATCATCTAATTCTACGCTTTAGTCTGTTTATTTTCTGCGTGTTTCTTTTGCAGATACCCCTCCTGTCGGGCCATGAACTGGTCTGCCAGGCGGCCATAGAGGGAGTGGGGGCAGACCATACGGGAGACACCAAAGGCCAGAAAGGCCGTGGCCAACAAGGCAAGGGTGATCTGCTGGTTATCGCACATTTCCATTACAATGACGGTGGCCGTCAGGGGAGATTGCACCACGCCAGAGAAATAGCCGACCATGCCGAGCAGCACGACGGCCCCGGGGGCTGTGTGGGGTAGGAAGCGGGCAACCCACCCTCCCACCGAGGCCCCTATGGAGAGGGACGGGGCAAATAGCCCGCCCGGTATGCCGGAACAGTAGGAGACAATTGTGGCGGCGTATTTCATCAGGAAGTAGGACATATGGGCATGGCGGGAGCCCTCTACGAGATGATGGGCCTGTATGTAGCCCGTGCCGAATGTGTCCCCATGGCTGGCAAAGCCGAGTATGGCAAGAATGACCCCGCAGAGGGCTGTAAATAGGATGGGCTGGTTCCTCTGGATGCTTCCGATGAAGCCCGGTATCCCTTTGCCGACCCGTATGAGGATGGTGGAAAAGAGGCCACCACCCAACCCGCCAAGGATGCCGCAGGCCAGCACGGCGATCCATGCCGTACCAACAGGGACATCCACCGAGGCATGGCCGAAATAGGTATAATTCCCACCCGTTAGGACAATAGCCGTCACACCAGCGATGACGACGCCCGTTAGCATCACGCCGGATGTCCGCTGCTGGAAGGAGCTGGCTAGCTCCTCAATGGCGAAGACGATACCGGCTAGCGGCGTGTTGAAGGCTGCTGCCACACCGGCAGCCCCACCGGCGAGGATGACACCCCGACGGGTGGAAACGTTGGCGTGGCCCAAAAAGCGGGAATAGGCGTTCATGATGGCCGCCCCCACTTGTACGGTTGGGCCTTCTCTCCCGATAGAAGCCCCGCAGAGCAAGCCGAGGGTGGTCATGCAGATTTTACCAGCGGCGATACGCAAGGCGAGGATACGGTTGACGAGGGAGAAGTCCTCAATATGCAGCGTAGCGATGGTCTGCGGGATGCCGGACCCCTGCGCCCCGGGGAAGAAGCGTTTTGTCAACCACATGGAGAGAGCCAGCCCGCTGGGGATGACAGCGAACATAACGTAGGGATTCCAGTTATGGAGGCTCATGCAGAGGGAGCTAGCGTAGTCTGCTGCACGGGCAAACAGCCATGCTGCAATACCGACCGTGATGGCTCCAGCCCAAAAAATGAGCGTCCGCCGCCACTGTGAGGTGCGCATCCGTGCCGAACGGCGGAAATGCGTAATGCGGTTGCGACGCCTCATAGCATGAGACGAGGCTGGTGCAGAAGTGTGGGAATGTTGGGAAGAATCGGACACGTTCGGGATGGATCCGCCACGGGGCTGAGGTGAATGGTTTCAGCCCTGTTTCGGACGGAGCCTTCCTTGCGGTCAAGGGGGGATATGGTTTTGCATGGCAGTTGTGACATGCAGGTGACATCTCACATGACGAGGACGCCGCTAGCTCCCGGTTTGTGGCGTTTTGCGAGGTCTTCCGGCTCAACATGAATATGGATGGAAGACCGACCCAGCACGGCCCGTATGGCATTCTCAATCCGATCGCAGATGTCATGAGCATCGGTGATGCGCATCTCATCAGGAACGATGAGGTGGAACTCCACAAAATAGAGGGCACCAACCCGCCGCATACGCAGGTCATGCGCTTCCAATGCACCTTGCCCGGCCTGTGTGATGGTCTGGCCGACTTCGTGGACGAGTTCTGGCGGGGGGGCTTCATCCAGTAGGCCGGTCATGGAATGGCGCATCATGCCGAAGCCTGTCCAGAGAACATTCAGGGCCACAAGGGCCGAGAGTAGCGGGTCCAGCCAGAGCCACTGTAGGACAGGGATAAGACAGACACCAATCAGGAGTGCCAGACTGGCCCAAACATCGGAGAGAACATGATCTCCGGCCGACCTTAGGGCCTGAGAGTGATGCCTTTTCCCCATACGCCGCAGGATGAGGGCCCAGATGAGGTTGATGACGCCTGCCGAGGCATTGAGCAGCGCACCGGGTAGAGGGGCTTCTGGTGCTTGAATATGGAGGGCATCGTGCCCTGCAATGGCCAGAATGACCAGGGCGGTTAGAACCACCAGAACACCCTCGATGACAGCCCAGACATATTCTGCCTTGCCATGCCCGTAAGGGTGGTTGTCATCCGCCGGGCGGGCCGCAAAAGCCACAGCCCAGAGCGTACCGACCGAGGCCAGAACGTTCAGAATGGTTTCGATGGCATCGGAGAGTAGGGCTCCGGAACCGGAAACAGCCCAGGCAGTATATTTGATGCCCAGTACAACGAGGCTGACGAGAATGGAGAGGCGGGCCACCCGTAGGCGTAATGACGTGGCGGCGTTGTCCTTGGGTAATTCGGCGTCAGGCGTGGTGGTGGGCATGGGTGTGGTCCGTCTCTTTCGGGGCGGTATGGGGCGTGTTGCAAGCCGGTGTAGCACAGAGGGTGCCTTCCGGTGGTTCTACCTGAAATGTAGGGTGATCAATGGAAAATTCTTCCCGCAGCAGGGTCGTGGCCTGCATTAGCAGGGCCGCCGTTTTGCTTTGGGCCTCCCGGGCGGAACAGTCCGCTGGAATGGGGTGGAGGACCAGATGGACTGTCAGGGCGGTTTCAGTCGTGCTGATGGGCCAGATATGGAGGTGATGCAGGTCAGCGATTCCCGGCAAGTTCCGCAGGGCATCTTCCACGGCACGGGGCGCAATGGCTTGGGGGACACCGTCCAGCGCAAGGCCAAGCGCATGGGTTAGCAGGGACCATGTGCCCCAGATGATCAGCCCGGAGACGATGAGGCTTGCCAGCGGGTCGATGCAGGAAAGGCCTGTCAGTGTGATGAGGATACCGGCAATGACTACCCCAAGGGCCATGAGCGCATCGGAGGCCATATGAAGGAAAGCCCCCCGCATGTTCAGGTCGTGGTGTGCCCCTCTCATGAGCAGCAGTGCCGTGCCTCCATTGATGAGGATACCAATCCCCGCCACGACACTGATGGTCCGGCCTTGTACGATCTCGGGATGGATGAGATGCCAAATGGCCTGCCAGATGATCCCCCCGGTAACGAGCAGAAGGATGGTGGCGTTGAGCAACGCCGTTAGGATCGTGGCCCGTTTCAGCCCGTAGGTGAAACGTTCGCTAGGCGTGCGGCGTGCGAGTATCTGGGCACCCCATGCAGCCAGGAGGCTTAGTACATCCGAGAGATTATGCCCCGCATCGGCCAGAAGGGAGAGGGAATGAGCCGCAAAGCCCCAGCCTGCTTCCCCAACAAGGTAGAGCATGTTGAGAATGATAGCGACGAGGAAGGTACCACCAAAGGACGCTGGAGCGTGGACATGTCCGTGCCCGCCATGATGGTGGTGCCCATGCCCATGCCCATGCCCATGCCCATGCCCATGCCCATGCCCATGTGTATGCGGCTCATGGTCGTGATGGGAGCAAGCTGTGCCTTCGGCCGGCTCGTGTGAATGATGGGGCATGGTCGTCATGAAAAACCCTGATAGGCACGAAGATATGTAGGGCATGTGAGTATAAGCCAAACCTATTCAGCTTTCATTACTTTTCTTGTCCCATGCTCATGGATGGGCAGCCTCTATCAGGCTAGCTGTCATCCCTGCTTGCCAGTGCCCCGGTGCTGGCTCTAAAGGAACGGGCATGACAGCCTTATCCCCCCGTCTCGTTCCTATGCTCCGTCTCAGCAATCTTGCCTTGCCTCTTGATCACACCTCAGAAGAGCTCCGGGCAGCCATCGTGGCCCGTCTGGGCATTAGGGAAGAGGACCTTCTAGCCTATCATGTCTTTCGTAGAGGGCATGATGCCCGGAAGCGGGGCAATATCCAGCTTGTTTACACGCTGGATTGTAAGCTGAGGGACCTGGCCGCCGTGCTGGAGCGTTTTAGCAAGGATCAGCATATCCGTCAGACCCCGGATATGCGTTGGGTTCCCCCTGTTCTACCGCCCCATGCGGCCGATCATACGCTGCGCCCTGTTGTGATTGGGGCTGGTCCCTGTGGCCTTATGGCGGCTCTTGTATTGGCACAGGCCGGGTTGAAACCGATCATCATAGAGCGTGGCCGTGCTGTGAAGGATCGTACGGTTGATACCTTCGCCCTGTGGAGGAAATCCCGCTTCACAGCAGAAAGCAATGTGCAGTTCGGTGAGGGTGGGGCTGGCACGTTTTCTGATGGCAAGCTCTATTCCGGTGTGTCCGATCCCCGCCATTTGGGCCGCAAGGTTTTAGAAGAGTTTGTGAAGGCCGGTGCACCGGAAGAAATCCTCACTCTTTCCAAGCCGCATATTGGTACTTTTCGGCTGGTGACGGTCGTGCAGTCCTTGCGGGCGCAGATTGAGGCTTTGGGTGGGGAGTATCGTTTCGAGACCCGGCTGGAAGGGATCGAAACAGCACCCGGTGAGGGGGAGCAGCAGCAGGTGACGGGGCTGCGCCTTTCCACGGGTGAGGTGTTGAAGACAGACCGGGTTATCCTGGCGGTCGGTCATTCAGCACGGGACACATTTGCTATGCTGTATGAAAGCGGCGTGCCCATGCGTGCCAAGCCATTCTCCATTGGGGTGCGGATCGAACACCCGCAGGCGGTGATTGATGTGGCCCGGTTTGGTTCGCAGGCGGGGCACCCATTGCTCGGTGCGGCGGATTACAAGTTGGTGCATCATGCTAGCACGGGGCGGGGTGTTTATTCCTTCTGTATGTGTCCCGGCGGGCAGGTCGTAGCGGCGACTTCGGAGAAAGATCAGGTCGTCACGAATGGGATGAGCCAGTATTCCCGAGCGGAGCGGAACGCTAATAGCGGCATCGTGGTGGAGGTTCGCCCTGGTGTGGATTTCCCCGATGAACCGTTGGCGGGGATTGCTTTCCAACGCCAATGGGAGAAGGCCGCCTTTGTGGCAGGGGGTGGGGATTACCGTGCCCCGGCCCAGCGTGTGGGGGATTTCCTCGCTGGGCGGGCTTCCACTGCTTTGGGGGCGGTCGTGCCGTCTTATCAGCCGGGTGTCACGCCGACTGATCTTGCCCGTTGTCTGCCGAATTTCGTGGTGGCGTCCATTCGTGAGGCTCTGCCCCGGTTTGAACGGAAGATTAAAGGTTACAGCATGGAGGATGCCGTGATGACGGGGGTGGAAACGCGTACATCCTCTCCATTGCGGATTGACCGTGATGCTACGGGGCAAAGCCCGACCCTACGGGGGCTTTTCCCAGCAGGTGAAGGGGCTGGCTATGCGGGGGGTATCCTCTCGGCGGGGATTGATGGCATCCGTGTGGCGGAATGGCTGGTTGCCTCCCTGTAACGGGAATATTAGCTCGAGCCATTAATCTGTTTATAATCAAAGGAGACGGTATATCTTTCTGGTGAGAGAATCATTAATGAAAGATTAAATATAAGACTTGCGCAAGTCATGTTTATGCCCAAGTTATGCACCAATTAGACCCCAATTGGGTTTTATCGTTATCCCATAATAGGTGGGGGTATGCGCAGCGCCTCCTTCCGCAACAGCGTGGATATTGAGGGATAAGCCGGTGTTTATTATTGAGCAGAACGAGCAGGCTCCGTTGCGGTATCTGGCGAGCCATAGAACGACTGGATATCGTCGTTTCGGTTACATGTTGGCTTTGCTCAGCGGAGTGTCTTTAGTACCTGGCGTGGGCAGTGTTGCCCGTGCAGAGAGCATGACAAACACCCAAACTCGCAATCTGTCGCAGGGTACGGAGGTTGCGGGCGACCTTTACCAGCAGGATGGCCAGCTTGGTCTGGATGGTACAAAGGTGGATGGTACCCTCCATCTGGATGGCGGGACGGCCCTCTTCGGCCATAGTGGTACAGGCTACGGCGGTACGCTGGTGCAGTCCTTGGCTGGAAGCGGAAATGGGGTGCTCGATAAACCACTCGTTGATGCGAGTCTGGCTATGACGCCATCCCCCGATACGTCAAAGCCTTATCAGGGTGAGCTGGCGATCAGCCAAGGGAAGGGCGACACTTATAGTGGCTCTCTCAAGGGGACGGGCGTTCTGTCTCTGCTGGATGGTGAGCAGATTCTGACAGGCCAGAACCAGATCAACGGGACCGTAGATATTCGTAACGGCACGTTGGTTCTGAAGGATAAGGGGTCTTTCTCTACGGCACCGGGGAGCGTGACGGGTTCGCTCGTTGTCGGGTTGGCACGGGGGAATCAGGGGCATTTAGTGCTGGATGGGCCCGATGCGCAGATCCAGCGGATGCCTGTTTTCGTTGGTAATGGGGATTCACATTACGGTGGCGACGGTGGGCCGCTTGGGACGAGTGATGCAACCCTGAAGAATGGTGCGCAGATTAATGATCGCACTAACGAGGGTATGCATGTCGTTGTTGGTAACGATCAGAACGGCAATATGAATGTGGAGAGTGGCTCCCACGTTGCGGCTGATGAGTTCCATGTCGCGGCTTCTCACGGTTTGACCGGCAACGTGAATGTGACGGGCGATAAGTCCGCTATCGAGGCCACCAATGCCTATGTTGGTGCTGGCGGTACCGGCACGGTGAATGTCAGTGATGGTGGTAGTTTCCAGGCTTCATCTGCGACGGTGGGTGAAGATGGCGGCGAGGGTACCATCGTTATTGGGGCCAATGGCACCATGAAGAACGACACGACAACCATCGGTGCCGGCGGTAAGGGTACTGTAACGGTTGATGGTGGTCGCTTCGAGAGTGACAAGGCAATCCACTTCGGTACGTCAGGCGACAACACCGCCTCCGATGGTACGTTGAACGTGCGGAATGGTGGTACTCTCGTGGCAGCGGATGATGGGTCCTCTCCTGCTATTTCTGTCGAGGACGGTGCAAAAGCCGTTGTTAATCTTGAGAATGCCAAGGTCCAAAACATTCAGGGGCATGATCTGACCAGTACGGCGGCTCTGCATCTGGCTGGTACGAACGAATTCAATGTCCAGGGCAATAACAACATATCATGGAACGGCGGCGTATCTGGTGATGACGGTAGCTTAGTCAAGACAGGTACGGGTGTGCTGGAGCTGTCAGGTGGCGGCAGCTACAAGGGGCAAGCGGACGTTCAGTCAGGTTCCCTGCATGCGACAGGCGTTACGATGGCAGGCCCGATCATCAACCGGGCTGATGCTAAATTCTCCCAGAAGGGGGGTGTCCTGTCCGGTGATCTGGATAACAGCGGTGGGGCTTCCATTGATCATGCCGATGTGACGGGAACAGTCACCAACAATGGTACGTTTACAGCCCAGAACAGCCGGCTTGCGAACCTGGAGAATGTCAGCGGTACATCGACGTTGAATAATACGCTGGCCCTCGACGTCACGACTAAGGAAAATGCTACGCTCATCCTTAAGGATTCGGTAATTCGCTCTTTCCAGAACACTGATAGTGAATTGGATAGTGTGAATTCAAAAATCCCGGGCGTTCCTTCACCTGCTGATGTGAAAAGCGATGAAGATGTTCTGGCGGGGCGCAGTGGTGACGATTCTTCTTATGTGCTGACCGACCGGATCGGTAATGGGGAGATGATCAGCAATAGGGCAGCAGATTCCAGCTCTGACACGAGTGGCTATTCAAAGAACTCGGGTCGGACGAGGTTTAGGCGCACTTCAATCGGCGGGGTGATTAACACCGGCACCCTTCAGCTGTTGGAAAAGTCCACCGGTGGGACAGTGATTCAGGATAGTGGTAAGCTCGTACTTGATGATTCCACGGTTGTTACGCTCGAGGCTAATGGAGGTCTATTTGATATCACCAGCGGCGGGGCAACAGTATGGACATTGAAGGGCAATGGCGACGGTCAGCTGGAAGGGACAATGAACCTGACCAAGGCGGCCGACACCTATTCTGGTAGTATATCTGGCACGGGTAATCTGACCATCTCTGGCGGTACGGAGACCCTGACCGGGAACAATACCTACACGGGTAACACTGATATTGCCCAGAATGCTGGCTTGGTTCTGAAAGGTTCTGTGGGCGGTCCGCTGAATAACGCCGGCACGACGGATGTAGATGGTGGTAAAGTCGTCGGTACGACGACGAATAGCAGCACAATGACTGCCGAGAATGCTACATTGGCTGATGTTATCAACCAGGCCGGTGCTCACTTCAGTGTTGCGGGGGGGCAGATGGCCTCTCTTACAAATAATGGTACGTCGACGCTGGATCAGGGTGCTGTCGTTACAGGGCATATTAATCAGCAGGATGGTGAGCTGGCACTCAATAATGGTCAGCTTAACGGTGCGCTGTCCGCTAATGGTGGTCACTTCACCATTGGTCAGGATGGCTTTGGTGTTGGCTCTCTTGCCGGTAGTGCCAATGGTCAGCTGGACGGAACATTAAATCTTACAGCTGCTGGCGATACCTATGCGGGTAGTCTGACCGGTAATAGCGGTTTGACGGTTTCCGGCGGGCAGGAAGTACTGACGGGTAATAACAGCTACACAGGCCCAACACTTGTACAGACGGGCGGTCAGCTAGAAGTGGATGGCGACAATAGTGCCGCCAAGGGTCTGACCTCCGTTACCGATGGCTCTACCCTGCGGGGTAAGGGAACGATTGGCGGTGATGTGAACATCGCTTCCGGTGCAACGCTAGCTGCGGGGGCAGCAGCGGCTCCGTCCACCCTGACAGTCAACGGTAATCTGAATTTGGCTGATGGTTCCCATCAGGTTTTCCGTCTTGGGCAGGCTGAGACAGTCGGTGGTGCCTATAACGACTTTGTGGATGTTAAGGGGAATCTGGCTCTGGGGGGTACGCTCTCCATTCAGCCAACCGAGGGCGGCCCGAATGTCAACAACTCGTCTCTGATGACGGGTCTGTATCGCCTGTATAGCTATGGCGGGGTATTGTCTGGCACGCAGCAGCATATCGAGGTGGCTTCTCAGGCTCCTACGGAAGGGCTGGCCCTTCAGACCTCTATCGATCATCAGGTGAATCTGGCCGTTAGGACGGATGGCTTCAATTACTGGGATGGAGACAACAGCTCTCACCGGGCCGCAAATGGAACGGGGAACGATAGGGTTGATGGCGGTAATGGTGTCTGGAGCGCAGCAAACCCGCAGGGCACTCCCAACTGGGCTACGGCCGATGGGATCACCAATGCCCAGTGGCAGGCCGGTAATATGGCCATTTTTGCAGCATCTGCCGGTACGGTTACTGTTGATGATAAGAAGGGCGAGGCGCCTGTTTCTTTCTCCGGGGCTCAATTTGCCAACAATGATGGCAAACAGTACCTGGTAACAGGTGACAGTTTGTACGCCTCTACTGGCAAGACTGTCATCCGTGTGGGTGATGGTACATCTGCTGGTAAGGATATTACGGCGGAGATCGCCTCTGTCATTGATGGTAGCCACGTTGATGGCGGTACAGGTCTGGATAAGACAGACCTCGGCACACTGCTTCTCACTTCGGACAACCAATTTGCAAAGCCGACCCAGATTGAAGCTGGTACGTTGCAGCTTGGTAATGGCGGCACAACGGGGTCCCTTGGCCAGCAGGATATCGTCAATAACGGTGTACTGGCTGTGGACCACAGTAATGATGTCACGTTGGGGCAGGCTATTTCGGGTAGCGGTTCTGTTGTGCAGAAGGGCTCTGGCACGACTACGCTGGCCGGTGACAACAGTTATAGCGGTGATACCGATGTGCAGAATGGCCGCCTGAATCTGACTGGCTCTCTTGCTGGGAACCTGAACAATGCGGCTACCACCACGATCGATGGCGGTAAGGTTGCTGGGACGACGACCAACAAGGGCACGCTGACGACACAAAAGGCCACGCTGGCAAGTGTTGTTAACCAGAGTGGTACCGCATCCCTGACGGATAGCACTGTGGGTCACGCTACCAACGCTGAGGGTGCTAGCCTGAATGTAACAGGTGGCACGTTGGCGGATGTCGCCAACCAGGGCGGGGCAGCCTCTCTGACGGGTAGCACTATCGGCCAGGTTACCAACCAGGGCGGTACCGCATCCCTGGTGGGCAGCACTGCCGACCAGGTCACCAACCAGAGTGGTACAACGTCCTTGACGGATAGCACTGTGGGTCATGCTACCAACGCTGAGGGTGCCAGCCTGAAGGCAACAGGTGGCACGCTGGCCTCTGTGGTGAATAGCGGTAGCATGACGCTGGGCAAGGATAACCATGTTACGGGTGATGTCTCTAACGACAAGGGCGATCTGACCCTCGATGGGAACCAGATTTCTCAAACGTTGGAAGCCCATGGTGGCCAGTTTAACGTTACGAGCAACGGGTCGACTATTGGCTCTCTTGCCGGGGCAGGGAATGGTGTCGTTAACGGCACCCTGAATCTGACCGACGCTAAAGATAGCTATGCTGGCAGCCTTTCCGGTACTGGCGGGCTAACACTCTCTGGCGGGCATGAGACTTTGACAGGCCAGTCCCATCTTGGTGGCTCTGTCGCTGTGGATAATGGCACGCTGGCGCTTAACGGGCCGGCAGCTCATCTGACCACCGATAACGGCGTGAAGATCGGTGCTGGCGAGGCTGGTGAGCTTACGCTTTCTGGTGGTGCTGCCGTGCAGAGCCGTGGTCCGATTGTGCTTGCCAAGGCTGCAACGGCTCCGGCTAATGGCTTTAATGCCAAGTTGAATGTCCTTGATGGCAGTACGTTGAGTGCTGGTGATACCAATGGCAAGCCCGGGTTGGAGGCTGAGGAAGGCTCCAAAGCGCAGCTGACGCTGGATGGTGGTACGCTTCAGAACCAGAAGGGAGCAGACCTGACCAGCACTGTGGATACGTCTATCGGTTCCACGGGGGCCGTATTCGATGTGCAGGACCAGAACCACATGACGTTGGGTAGCACTGTGCATCTGACGAATGATGACACTGCTGGTAGCCATGCTCTGACAAAGACTGGGACAGGAACCTTCACCTTTGCAGGGGATGGGTCCGGCTTTAGCGGTCCAACGGACATTCAGTCCGGTTTGATGATCGTTGAGGGTAACATGGCCCAGTCCACCATGACTGTGCAGCATGGCGGTGCGCTGGCTGGGAATGGCCATGTGGGCGGTGTGCTGGTAGCTAATGGTGCGACCCTGGGTGCAGGGAACGAGAAGAACGAGGGTGGCCTGCACATCAACGGGGACCTGACCATGGCCAAGGGCTCGGTTCTGTTCGTGCGTGGTGATAGCGAGACCACCGGGCAGAAGCTGACCGGACCGGGTGGGTTCACTTACAGTGAGCTCAAGTCAGATCGGATTCTGGTCTCTGGCAAGGCTGATATTCAGGGAGGTACGCTGGACCTTCAGGTGAAAAACCCGATGGAGCTGCGTTATGGGCAGGCCTATCGTGTGCTGAGTGCCAATGGTGGTGTGAATGGCCGGTATGATGACCTGAAGACCAATATTGGTCAGGAATATGCCTATCTGGACCCACGCCTTGTCTATCAGGGTGATGATGTGGATGTAATGCTCCGCCGCTCGCTTAATGGTTATGATTCTGTCGGCCAGACCCGCAATGAGGTTACGGCAGGACAGGGGCTGAACCGTATTGCCGAGAATACCCAGCTAGCCCAGGCCATGACAGTTCTAACGAAAGATCAAGCCCGCCACGCTTTGGACAGCCTCTCTGGTGAGCTGCACGCTTCCATCCGGACAGGGCTGATTCAGGACAGCTTCTATATCCGCAATGCGGCACTGAATCGTATGGCAGCGGCCGATTGTGACTATGGCCGTAATGGGCAGAGCTTCTTCGACCTGAAGACGCATAAGAAGAATGGCACCTGCTATTCCGACCATGCGATCATGTGGGGGCAGGCTTACGGTGGCATGGGCTTCAATAGCGGGGACGGTAATGCAGCCCTCATGCATCATAATACAGCAGGCTTTGTGATGGGTGCAGATGCCCCCATCAATCATAGCAACTGGCGTGTTGGTGGGCTGCTATCGTATGGGCACTCGCAGTTCAACGTCCAGCGTGGTCGTTCCTCTTCGGCTAATAGCAACAATATCAGCATTGGTGCTTATGCCGGTACACATTGGGGCCGTCTGAATCTCCGTTTGGGGGCGATCTATAGCTGGAACGTCATCAATGCTCATCGTCACGTTGCTGTGGGGGACTATGGCGGGCGTCTTAGCAGTGGCTATCTGGGCGGAACGGCTCAGGGCTTCGGGGAGCTGGGTTATAAGTTCCGTGGAGAACGTGGTATGTTCGAGCCGTTCATGAACGTGGCTTATGTGAACATGCAGATGAATAGCTACCGTGAACATGGCAACGAGGCAGCCTTGCGGAGCCGTGGGACAGATCAGGGTGTGACCTTCTCGACCTTCGGTTTCCGTGCAGCAGCACGGATGGATGTTGGTCAGGCTGTCCTTATGCCTCACATCATGGGGGGGTATCGTCACGGGTTTGGGCGTATGCGCTCCGGCCTGCATGAGGGCTTTGCTCTTGGCAGTGGTGGCAGCAACATGGATGTTGCTGGTGTGCTGCTCTCCAGCAATGCCGCCGTGGTTGAAGCTGGCGTTACGGCGAAAGTCACAAATCGTATTAATCTGGACCTTTCTTATATCGGCCAATATGGCACCCATTCTACCGAGAGTGGTGCGACAGGAAGTGTCAATGTGAGCTTCTAAGCCACACCATTCAGGTATGATGATAAAAAAGGCGGTCCGTAATGGGCCGCCTTTTGATTTTGTCCTTATCTCCTAGCGCATATCTTTTGGGCGGAAGAGTGTGACGCCAATGCTGATGAATGTGCCAGAAAGAACACAGAGAGTGGCAGCAACAGGCAGGCCAGCCACCAACGGGGCAAGGGAGGGAACGAGCCTTCCAGCCACGCCTTGCCCTAGTGATCCAACGGCATAGCTTGTGCCCATTCCTGCACTGCGGCGTGCATCGGGGAAACGCTGAGAGAGATAATGAGGCACCAGTGCATAGACGCCCGATGCTGCAGCCCCGATGAAGAAAGCAGAGGCGAGAAGGATGGCCCATGGCCCAGCATTAAGGAATGGGATGATCAGCAACATGACGCCAACAAGTGCGGCCCGCATGACGGTATCTTCCCCAAAACGGGTTGCCAGTGCACCGCAGAGGATTTTCCCACTGAGTGACCCGAGGCAGTACAGAGCTACAGGCCAGAAGATCATCTGCGGGCTGAGATGGTGACTGTCCCGCAGGATGGTGGGGTAGAACGTATAGAGAGCGGCCTTTTGGAACTCCAGAAAGCACATGAAGGCAATAGCCTGAAAAGCCGCACCACTCCAAAACTGCCGAACAGTCTGCCAGAAGGAAACGGAGAGTGTTTCTGCGCCATCGGCCCGCTGTTTCTTCTTTTCCTCCTGCACTGCCAGCCAGAGAGGGCTTTCCTTCACCTTGAAGCGGATGAAGATGATGAGTAGGGCCGGTAACAGCCCGATGAAGAACATGACCCGCCAACCATAATGGGGCAGGATAAGTGCCTGCGCCCCGGCAGAAGCCATGTAGCCGACTTCATAACCGGACATCATGGTAGCGGAGGCCAAAGGCCGGAGAGACGCAGGGACGCTTTCCATCAACAAGGTGGCGGAAGCTGTCCATTCACCCCCAAAGCCGATTCCAAAGAGGAATTGGATGATAACCAGCGTGGCGATGCTGTGGGTTGTGCCCGTCAGAGCGGCAAAGAGGGCAAAGAAGAGGATTCCCAGCGTGAAGGCAGGTTTGCGGCCAAAGCGGTCGGAGAGCCACCCCCACCCTGTGTTGCCCACAGCACGCCCTAATGCTTGTGCCAAAAAGACACTGCCAAGAGCGGAGAGCGTACAGCCGAAGTCCTTGGCAATATCGGGGAGGGTGAACATGAGGGCTGTTTGGTCGAATGCATCAAGAAACCAGCCGCTGAAGGCAGCAAGCGTGACCTGCCAGTAAGGTAGCAGGGCACTAAATCCCGGCCGGTCATCCGGGGAGGGGGAAGAAGCGGAAACAGGCAAGATGGGCCTCCGGCAAGAAACATTCCCGGTATTAGGGAACAGTATGGCCACCAGCTATAGAGGAGTGATTCAAAAAGCTGTAGCTAGATAGTCCTGTTTAAGACAGTCTGTAATCATGTTTTCGTTTATAACAGTGTTTAAGCCTTGCTTTCTGGAGGCTGGGCCATAAAGTGAGACCCCAAGGAGAGCAATGTCTATGAATTATGATACCCTGTTCCAGAATGCGCTGGATGGCCTCCGTGCTGATGGCAGCTACCGTTATTTTGCGGAGCTGGAGCGGCATGTTGGTAAGTTTCCCAAGGCGTTCCACCATGGGGTTGGGCGTGATGTGACCGTCTGGTGCTCCAATGATTATCTGGGCATGGGGCAGCATCCTGATGTACTGGCTGCCATCCATAAATCCTTGGATGAGAGCGGGGCAGGTGCAGGGGGAACGCGCAATATCTCCGGCACAAACCATTATCATGTCATGCTGGAAAAGGAGCTTGCCTCCCTGCATGGCAAGGAAAGTGCTTTGCTCTTCAACTCCGGCTACCTCTCCAACTGGGTCACGTTGGGTACGCTAGCTGCCCGGCTAAAAGGGTGTGTCGTCCTGTCGGATGAGCTCAATCATGCTTCTATGATTGAAGGTATTCGCCATTCCCGTGCGGAAAAGCGCATCTTCAAGCATAATGATCTTGAGGACCTGGAGGCAAAACTGAAAGAGTTGCCGCTGGATACGCCGAAGATCATCGCCTTTGAATCCGTTTATTCCATGAATGGCGACATCGCTCCGATTGAAGAAATCTGCGATCTGGCCGACCGCTATAATGCTATGACCTATCTGGATGAGGTTCATGCTGTGGGTATGTATGGTCCGCAGGGTGGTGGCGTAGCGCAGGAACGTGGTCTGGAACATCGCCTGACCGTTATTGAAGGAACATTGGGCAAGGCTTACGGCGTGGTAGGGGGCTATATTGCGGCCTCTGCGGCGCTGTGTGACTTCGTACGGTCTTTCGGGTCCGGCTTTATTTTTTCTACGTCTCTACCGCCGATGATTGCCGCTGGTGTGCTGGCCAGTGTTCGCCATCTGCGCAACAGCGATGCAGAGCGGAAAGGCCAGCGGGCTGCTGTGGCTCTGCTGCGGAAGAAGCTGGAAGAGGTGAAGATTCCTTACATGCGTGGTCAGTCGCACATCACGCCGGTTATGGTGGGGGATGCGACCCTCTGCCGTGAGCTAACAGACAGCCTGCTAAAGCGGTTTGGGCATTACCTCCAGCCCATAAACTACCCGACCGTGCCCCGTGGGACAGAGCGTCTGCGTCTGACACCAGGCCCGCTTCATACAGAAGAGGAGCTGGACTCTCTAGTCAGTGCGCTGGATACACTTTGGACGGAACTGAAGCTGCCCCGCACAGCGGCCTAAAACCCGCCCACGATCTGGAAGTCGCAGAATGTCCCACGGCGGTTTGCTAGTTCCGTCGTGTGGATGCGGCGAAGGCGGATTCCAGCATCAAAGGTGATGTTAATATGTTGGTTCAGGCTGCCGGTGATGTCCGCTCCCACACTGGCGAGCGTAGCAGCCCGGGCGCCTGTGCCAATATGGTGAACTTGCCGGTTGTCTGCCCAGTCCCAGAAGATGCCGAGCTTATTGCTATCTGGCTGCCCTGGTGTGGGCAGATGGGCCAGCTTGAGCAGGGACAGGGCGGGGGTGAAGAGTTCTTCACTGACAGTATTGCCATTACTGCCGAATGACGTATTGGCGAAATAACCGCGCGCATTGCCCATGCCACCAATCATCAGCTGTTCACTATAGAGCAGGTTCTTGCTGGCCCGCTGGAAGGTTACCTTTGTGGTGGAAGAAAAGCCGTAGAATAGGTTCTGCGTGCGAGTAAGCATCAGCCGGTCGTAGACATAATTGGGGCTGGAGAGCGGGAAGATGCTCGCATAGGCCCGCCGTGTATCATTCTTCATCAGGCCACCGGGGCCATAGAAGAACTGGTTGTTGATTTGCGTCTGCCCCAACGGGTCTTGAATGGACCCTGTATAGCCCACGACAAATTGGGCTGTATCGGCTTTGGAGAGGGTGATGGTGCGGGTGTGGTAGAACTGGTCGGAATGTGTGTTCTTCCAGTCAAAACCAAGCTGGATCATGCCATCCAGCCCGGCATCACGCCCAAGGGCGATATGGTCGAACATATGCAGCCAGCGTATGGATACCTGCCCGCTGAGGCCACGGTTTATGAGGTCTGGCGTGTTGCTGGTCGGGTGGGAGAGGGCATAATTGCCGAATATCTGTAGGGCATTATGGCCGATGAGTGGAATAGTCCAGCTTGCCGAATGATTATCAAAGCGGTTCATAAAGGTGCGGTTGAACTGATAGGTCAGGATATGACCCAGCCCGAACGCATTGCCCCACGATGCCCCCGTATACCAGTTGAGACGGCCTAGTGAACGATCGGCCTGATTGTTTATGGCACCATAGACATAAACCGGGAAACGGTCTGTCACATTGATGTCCACATCCGTACTGCCAGGGTGGCTGCCGGGACGATAGATGAGGTCTGCCGTACGGAAGGGATTGAGATTCAGCCAGTCTAGATCAGTTTGGAGGGCCGTTAGAGCCATGGTCTGGTTGGGGGTGAGATTACTGGCTTGCCGGACCTGCCAAGAAGGCGTCCAGCGGTTGCCATGCACGGTGATGCGGTCCAGGCGATATTCTGAGACATTAATACGCAATACGCCTTCATGCACACGTTGGGGCGGTACGGTCACACTGATGAAGGCCCGGTCATTCCGGCGGAAAAAGATGGCAATGGCCCCCGTCAGTTCGTGCATCTTCTGGAAGGTCAGTGGATGGCCGATATAGGGTAGAATGACCTTATAGAGGGTTGGAGAGTGGCTTAGCCGCAACCCTTCTGAAGAGATGGTCTGCTGGCCTGTCCTATTGCCTCGCTGTCCAGCCGGTTGCAGGATGACGGCCTCTAGCTTCGGCAGGGCAATGGTCTCTTCCAGGTGGGGAGTTGGATTTGGCCCCGCTGGTCCCTGCGGAGTGGGATTTTCCATAATGGGAGGGGGGATGTGGTTTAACCCGTCACTCGGTTCCGTCCCTGTGCTGTTGGCTGTTGGGCTACCAATCGTATGATGGTTGAAGAAGCTCAGAGGAGTAGGCATTGAGGTAATGGGAACCGCAGCCGGCGTGGAGGCCGCTGGAACACCTTGCGCCAGTGCCTCGCCTGGCAGCAGTAGGCCCCCTAGCAGCAGGGCAGGATGCTGGAGACGAGGGAAGTAACGGGCCACTTTGCTGATGAGGGAGATGGGACCAAGTTTCACGGGGTAACAGCACCAGAGAGGGTACTGTTGCGTAGCTCTACATCCCCATTGGGGAGGAGCTGGGCAGTATTGACGGGTATTTCGTTAGAGCGGTTCCCTGCGAGGGTAAAGGCGTTGCCATCTGCACTGGCGAGACTGGCAGCAGCATCCAACGTCAGGGCGGTGTCACTGGGGTTTGTCTTGTGGCAGGGCTCTGGGAGGATATAGAGCCCAGTCGGGCCGAAAGAGGCGTTCAGGGTTGCACGGTGTGTTCGGGGGGTGTTGGGGCCGGATGTGGTCAGACTAGGTTGCGAACTGACCCCGATAGTCACGGTTTCGAACCCTTTGCCATGCCGTAAAGTGCCGAAGCGGTAGGGGGTATGGGGGGCTGTTTTTTTGGGAGAGGTGGGGAGAGGCCCGGTGCCGGGTGTCTGGCAGCCACCGGGTGGGACAAGTAGCCCATTGGGAGCGGTGACCGTACCATCGGCGGCAATGCGATAAACTTCACCAGTTATACTGGTCTGCTTCTTTATGGGGGAGTGGGTGTTGCCTACAACGCTATCGAGCATTGTATTGGCTGTCGTGGCACTTCGGGCGCCGGGAGAATAGCCAGCCACGGGCGCACTCTGGCCCCAAGCGGGCGATGTTATGGAGGCAGATAATAGGCCAGCGACCAGCGTAGCAGGCAGGAGCCTAACCAGAATGGCTGTAGTGGAGGCACCCATGGAAGATGATCCCCTTTTGTGGAAGACAGCAGCAGCCGTTCACGGATAGGGGATTTATAAAGTATTTTTTAAGAGTAGTAAAATATTTCCAGAGACCGCCCATGCTCCAGTGCTTTTCGAACTTTATCGAAAAGCACTGGAGAGAGCATCTTCAGATCATGGCTACTTTTTGCGGCAAGGCAATAGTGGATGTTTCTGTTTGGGTCTCATCAATATAGGGCCCTTCTGCCAGTATCTGGATGCTCAGCATGTCCCGTTCACGAATAGAAGGGGCCTCGCTTAATGAGAGAATGGCATTACCATTTGTCCAGCGGCAGGGGCAGGCTTCCACTACGTCCCAGCCGGTAGTATGTTGGTCCGTCAAATGGGATGTCAGATGGTGGGTCTGACCATTCTGGTACAGCTCCACAGTGCCAACGAGTACACCGAGGAAGCGGCGGTCATCTATATAGGGGCCAACCGCATCGCAGGGGCGGCTCGTACGGGAGCGAAGGCGGAGAACCTTAACTCCTTCTGGCAACAGAAAGACGGCCCGATCCTGCACGCGGCGGATTGGGTAGAGGATTTCCCCGGTATCAGTCATCAAATGAAGGTCTGAATCCTGAATCAGGGAAAGGGGTGGTACCTGTCGGGCAAAGCCAAGGGAGCGCGCCCGCTCATCCAGCCTTTCATAAAGTGGCCGGACAAAGGCGGCGTCCACAGCGAGCGGCGCACAGGCATCTTTTTCCCAGCTTTTGGAAGGCGGCGGGAAGGCCACGATATTGCCCTGCTGGAGGAAGTCCATATCGTGGAAGTTACGGCGGCTGCTCTCCGTATTGAGATAGCTCTCTGTGACCACATTATTGGCATGGACAATACTGTGTTCTGCTGTCTCAAAGTGATAATAATCATAGGAGAGAAGGCTACGATCATAGAAAATAGACCGGTGATTGACGAGCATCCGCACCGGCACAAAACGACCGTCGAAATAAAGCGTATGTTCTGCCGTCAGATGTAGGTCGGCATTCGGGCAATTCTCTCCCAATGCTCCCTTGCTGATGCAGACCGCATAACCCGCCCGGTCATCTGGGAGGTCTGGCTGAACCTCGACATGACCACGCCCAATCCATGTAATCGCCTCTGGCGTCTGCTTCCCAGCGGGGCCGGTCAGGACAAGGTCACCGACTGCGAGAGTCTCAACAGCTTTTGGGCCAGTGTGTGTGGTGATCATGGAGCCAGGTAGGAAGCAGGCAATATCTATGTTGGGTGCCCCAGCATCAAAGTCCCAATCGACATTCGATAGAACTACAGTGGAACCAGGCGTTGCCGGGTTATGCTGCTCAACGGATTCATAGCCCGTGTTGGGAACAAGCTGGAAATAGATATAGTTCGGGCTACTGTTTATTGCCTGATTTAGCGCAGCAACTCCAGCAGTCTGTTCGTCAGCAGGGATAGGGACATATTGCCGCCCAGTTCCTACTTGTTCAACAAATTGAACCTGTTGAATGGAAAATTCTGCAATAACGGCAGGTGTGGGGGGATAGACATCTTTGTAGGAAAACGAGCCAATATAAGACAGATACGTTATCGCAAACATATTCGAGTTTGGAATATGCATGACGGCGACAGCTCGATCGCCCCTTTTACTAACGTTTGCCCCTTGGAACATGGCAACCTGATAGATTGGTTGCGCACGTGTGATTTGGGAGTTCGGGTTGAGCCTTGTATTAAAGACGTTTCCGGTCTGCGGATTTGGGAGAGTTTCCGGGCCGAACCAAAAACCGGGGTAGCTGTCGTTATCATTCCCCCCCGCACCAGGGGCTAAGTTGGAGTAATTCTGCGATTTTTCCCATGTGATCGACATGATATTTCTCTCCGAGGGGTGCGGTCCGCCCGATGGTTCCGCGCGACGGGGACTCATGATGACGAGAGTTCTGTGGTATTTTTGTGGTGTATTTCAGGAAGGTTTATGAATTAATTTTAGTATTGCGAGTAAGAATTTATTTTTTACTTTTCGTAAACAATTATATTACTTTCGCTAGGGAGATGAATCAGTCTGGTAGCGGTAGTTTTTGGTTTTAGTCAGCCTGTCGAGCTAGGATAACAAGTCTGTATGGCCTATTCTCTTTTGCAGGATGGGCAGGGCAGATACGATTGGGGGGCCAGTATGATACGACCTACAGGATGCGGGCCTGCTCTGGAGGAGATCAGAGGCAAGGATGGGCAGGAGTGCAAGATGCTGGCCGAACAGGCCACGGATTGCCTTTTGGATTATCTATACGGGGAACCAAAGGCACTGATCGTTGATAGTGCCTTGTTCCTGCTGGAGATACAGAAAATCTGGCAGCAGCATGATGTTAATGAAGATGCCATCTGGCAGGAGCTGAATGAGCGGATTGACCTTTCATCCGATCTGCTGAAACGTGGCATCCGGGCCCGCAAAGGGGGGCGTTATCGGTCCACCAAACTGCCCTAACAGGCTGGGCGGTCCGGATGGGATTTTAGGTGAAGGAGTGGCAGAACCGCAATGACAGGCCAACATGGGGCATTTCTGGAGCATCTGGGGGCGATGGACTGGGGCATTCTGGCCCTCATTGGTCTTTCGGCTTTGTGGGGGCTTGTGCGGGGCTTCTCGCAGGAGAGCGGGGCGTTGCTTGTCTGGGTTGGCAGCTTCTGGCTTGTTGGCCGATGCAGCAGTGTGGTTCTATCACATGTGGCACCGCTCGTTTCACCATCCCTTCAGGGGACGCCGGTTTTCGTCTGGGGTGGGCGGCTTGTATTGTTCATTCTGGTCATGATTATTTTGAATCTGGTCACCAGCCAGCTGGCTCGTAGCATGAGGGGGGTGCTCTCCGGCTCTCTGGATGCTCTGCTGGGGGGTGGTTTTGGGCTGGTGCGCGGGTATGTCGTGCTGGTTCTGCTCTTTTGTGCTGGCAGTTATCTGGCGCAAGATTGGTTGGAGACAGCCATGCAGGGGAGCGTTTTTGCGCCATTCATCGTGCGTGGCGTGGCTTTTTTACAGGGTTATATACCGCTTTCATGGTCGGAACATCTTGCCTTTCTGCCATCGAATAGCCATTGAAGGGGGGTCGCAGGCATCACCCTGACGGACAGGCTGCCCTCACGCAGGGGAATAGTCGGTTTTTTCAAGGGGTTGGCTGCCTGTGCTGCTGTGCCACTTAGATATGAGCGGGATTCTTCCCGTCAGGTTTGCTCTGCCATTATGTCTTTTCCTGAATCGTCCAGTCGTCCTTACGAGGAATGTGGTGTTTTTGGTGTCTGGGGTGTGCCGAATGCGGCCGCACTAACAGCCCTTGGCCTGCATGCCCTCCAGCATCGTGGTCAGGAGGCGGCCGGTATCGTCAGCTTTGATGGTGAAGCCTTCCATCAGCACAAAGCGTTGGGCCTTGTCGGAGATGTGTTTGGTAATCAGGATGTAATCGCAGGCCTACCGGGGGAGGCGGCCATCGGGCATAACCGTTATGGTACAACGGGCGGAACCCATGTACGCAATGTCCAGCCTATTTATGCTGACTATGCGTTTGGTGGTCTGGCTGTGGCCCATAATGGTAATTTGACCAATGCGGCTACCCTGCGTCAGGCACTGGTGAAGCGCGGTTGTATTTTCCATTCCACGATGGATACGGAAGTGATCGTCCATCTCATCGCTATTTCATTGTATGATACGGTGATTGAGCGTCTGATGGATGCGGCAAAGAAGATTAAGGGTGCTTACTCCCTCATCACCCTGACACCGGATAACGGCCTGTTGGGTATGCGGGACCCGCTTGGTGTGCGTCCGCTGGTTTTGGGCCGTATGCCCGGCTATGAGGACAAACAGGGTGGCTGGGTGCTGGCCAGTGAGACCTGTGCGCTGGACATCATTGGTGCCGACTATGTGCGTGATCTTGAGCCGGGTGAGATTGTTGTCATCAATGCGGAGGGTGTGAAGTCGCTCTGGCCATTTGGTGATGTTGGCCGTCGTTTTTGTATTTTCGAATATATTTATTTTGCTCGGCCTGATTCCATTCTGGAAGGGCAGTCTGTTTACGAAGTACGGACCCGCATTGGTGGTGAGCTAGCCCGGGAGAGTGGGGTAGAGGCCGATGTAGTCGTGCCTGTGCCTGATTCCGGCGTGCCATCAGCCATTGGTTATGCTCATGAAAGCGGCCTGCCTTATGAGATGGGCATTGTGCGAAACCATTATGTAGGCCGGACCTTTATCCAGCCGACCGATCAGGTCCGTAATCTGGGTGTGAAGATGAAGCACTCAGCCAATAAGGCCGTGCTGGAAGGCCGCAGGGTCATTCTGGTGGATGATTCAATTGTGCGTGGTACGACATCCCGCAAGATCGTGGATATGGTTCGGGCCGCTGGGGCGAAGGAGGTGCATATGCGCATTACGTCTCCGCCGACCAAGCACCCTTGCTTCTATGGGATTGATACCCCGTCCGAAAAGCACCTTCTGGCGGCCCGTCACTCGCTGGAGGAGATGCGGAAGGCCATTAATGCCGATAGTCTTGCTTTCATCAGCTTTGACGGTCTTTATCGTGCGCTTGGTCATCAGGGGCGTCCGGCGGAAAATCATACGAACTGTGACGCCTGTTTCTCCGGTGATTATCCCATCACGCTGGTTGATAAGGATGGTAAGTTGATTCAGCAGTAAAGCTGAATCAACCGGATGATCCGGTGCGGACGCTTAGGCTGGTCTAGGTGAGCCGAACCCGCTGGATTATGTTACAAAAAGGGCTTGGTGGAATGTTCCGCCAAGCCCTTTTTGTTTGCGTATCAGTTCTTCCTGTTACGCTTTTGGGGGCGTGATGTTGGGCTGCAGCATCAGTTTCGGGTTAGCAACCCGGTCATATTCTTCACCCGTCATGAAGCCAAGGGCAAGCGCACTCTGGCGGGGGCTTAGTCCATGTTCCACTGCATGATGAGCGACCTGCGAAGCTTTGTCATAGCCAATGCTGGGGGATAGTGCCGTAACCAGCACAAGGGAATGGTCCAGCTGCTTGCGAATATGGTCCTCATTGGCGGTTGTGCCTTCAATGAGGAAGCAGCGGAAATTCGCCATGCCATCATGGAGCAGGGTGAGGCTCTGCATGATGTTCTGGATCATCACAGGTTTGTAGGCGTTCATATCCAGCATCCCGCCGGCACCACCCATCCCCACGACCACATCATTACCCATGACCTGAAGGCACAGCATCGTCAGAGCTTCAGCCTGTGTGGGGTTGATCTTACCGGGCATGATGGAAGAGCCGGGTTCATTTACCGGTAGGTTCAGCTCACCCAAACCAGCCCGAGGGCCACAAGCGAGTAGGCGGATATCATTGGCGATTTTGAAGAGGCTGCCAGCCAATGTCCGCAGGGTGGAGGAGAGATGCACTAAGGCATCATGCGCCCCCTGAAGAGCGAATTTATTCGCCCCGCTGGAGAAGTCCAGATGGGTGAGGCGGGCAATCTCCTTACAGGCCCGTGCGGCAAATTGCGGGTCGGTATTAACACCGGTACCAAGGGCTGTCCCCCCTAGAGCCAGCGGGAAAAGCCCATCACGGGCTTGTTCCAGCCGCTGGAGGTTATCTTCCAGCATCCCGGCATAGCCTTCCCATTCTTGTCCCAATGTAATGGGCACAGCATCCTGAAGGTGTGTCCGGCCTACCTTGACGATATGCTTCCATTGCGCTGCTTTATGGGCAATGGCACCATGTAGCCGTTCCAGAGCCGGGATTAGACGGCGATGGGTCGTCAGCGCACTGGCGATGTACATGGCACTAGGGAAGGTGTCGTTGGTGGATTGCGCCATGTTGACATCGTCATTGGGGTGCAGCGGCTTTTTGCTGCCCAGTTTCTGGCCGGTAATCTGGCTGGCCCGGTTGGCGATGACCTCATTAACATTCATGTTAAACTGCGTGCCGGAACCCGTCATCCAAACATGAAGGGGAAAGTGACGGTCATGCATGCCGCTCATAATCTCATCACAGATGCGGATGATGAGATCGGCCTTCTCCTGTGCAAGACGCCCACTGGCAGCGTTGGCCACGGCACAGGCCCGCTTGAGAATCGCATAAGCTTCGATCATTTCACGGGGGATGAGTTCCTGCCCGATGCTGAAATAACGTAACGAACGCTGAGTCTGGGCCCCCCAGAGGGCTGTCTGGGGAACATCAATCGGGCCGAGGCCGTCGGTTTCTGTACGGTTTGCCATGAGTGAAGGGGTCCTGCTGGAAGTTAAAGTGAAAGGGAAGGGTCAGGCTGCCTGATAAGGCTGATAACGGGGCCGCCAGCTTAGGGCGGCTAGGGCCTCCCGCAGGGCGACATCATCAAGAGGCGGGCAGAGCTGTTCCTGCTGGGCCTGTCGGGCCACGGCCACAGCAACCCGCAGGGCAACATCATGAATATTCTCAACCGGTGGAAGCAGGTTTTTCCCGCCTGACTGCATCGGAGAGAGAGCAGCCACAGCCTGCGCTGCGGCCATAACCATACCTTCGCTGATGCTTTTTGCTTTGCAGGCCAGTGCCCCCAGCCCGAGACCGGGGAAGATGTAGGAATTGTTGGTTTGGTCGATGACGATGCTGCGGTCATCAATCTCAACAGGGGAGAAGGGGCTGCCCGTGCTGACGATGGCCCGTCCGGCCGTCCATGTCAGGATGTCCATCGGTGTGGCTTCGACATGACTTGTAGGGTTGGAGAGGGGGAAGATGAGGGGCTGAGGGCAATATGTGGCCATTTCCCGGATCATGCTCTCCTTGAAGAGGCCCGCTTGACCGGAAACGCCAATCAGGATGGTGGGGTGGTTCTGACTGATGACGTCTGCCAGAGTACGGCCCTGCCCATCCTGGGCTGTTTCGTCCTGCCGGGCAAAAAGGGCCTGTCCCTCGCTTAGTCCTTTCATATCGTGGGTCAGCAAGCCATTGCGATCTACGATATAGAAGCGTTTCAGAGCGTCTTCTTGCGACAACCCTTCAGCCTTCATAGCGGCAAGGAGAAGCCCGGCAATGCCGATGCCCGCTGCACCGCCGCCAGCAAAGGCAATACATTGCTGTTCCAGCGTTTCCCCCTTGGCTTTCAGGCCGCTAAGAATGGCCGCCGTGGCGATGCCTGCTGTGCCCTGAATATCATCATTAAAGCTGGGAAGGCGGTCCCGATAACGTTGGAGTAGTGGGGCCGCATTACGCCCGGCGAAATCTTCCCAGTGCAGGAGGCAGTCCGGCCAGCGGGCCTGAAGGGCCGTGACGAATTCCTCAATGAAATCCGCATAATCCTGCCCCCGCAGGCGAGGGCTGCGGCTGCCTATGTAGGTGGGGTCATTTCGGAGCGTGACATTATCCGTCCCGACATCCAGCGTAATGGGCATCATCAGGGCCGGATTGATCCCGGCGCAGGCCGTATAGAGGGCGATCTTGCCGATGGGAATACCCATGCCGTTGGCTCCGAGATCACCCAGCCCGAGGATGCGCTCTCCATCAGTGACGATGACGAGGCGGATATCATTATTGGGGATGGCGGCCAAACGGTCCGCCATATGCCCCCTGTCGGCCGCGGAGAGGAAAATTCCCCGTGGTTTCTGCCAGATTTTGGAAAATTCTTGGCAGGCCTGTCCGACGCCCGGTGTGTATACAACGGGCATGAGTTCCGTGAGATGCTTTTGTAACAGGGCGTAGAAGAGGGTTTCGTTACTGTCCTGAATGGCACGGAGGCGGACATGCCGGTCCAGAATATCTGTTCCACTCATGATGTTGGCATAAGCCTGCTCAACCTGTTCTTCCAGCGTGTGGATGCCGGGGGGCAGAAGGCCATGCAGCCCTAGAGCCGTACGCTCCTCCCACGGGAAAGCCGTACCTTTGTTGAGCAAGGGGTCATTCAATACCGCCATGCCACGCTGGGTGACGGAATGGGACGAAAACGTAGCGGACATGGGTATTGATCCTCCGGACTTGTAGCGGGCTGGGAAACAGGACAAATGATAGGATGATGGGGGGGTAAAAGGAACCCGTCTTTACCTTTTGTTCGGGCGTAGCCACCGGTCCCCGGCAAAGCGGAACTGAGCGAAGATAAACCCCGCCGCCAGCCCTGCCAGCATGAGTGGAATTACCCATAGGGAGAAGGGTGCGAAGAGTTGGGGAAAGAGCAGCCGGGTGAGACCGAGGATTAAGGCTAGCCCACAGAGGGCGCAGAGCAGGCTTTCCCGCCTCACAGGGCCATAATGTTTTTCTGCCTGGCAGTGGGGGCAAAGGCTGGCTGTATTCTGTATCGGCTGGTGGCAGCAGGGGCAGGCACTCAGGCTGCGTTGGGGCAGAGCATGTGTAACATTATCCAGCCGGGTGGCAGCGGTGCGGGTCAGGCGGGAAAAGGGGCCGGACCTCATGGCTTGCCATCCTGCGGCACCGTGGCGGGTGTCATGGTGCTGGCCGGTGGGCTGATGGGTGATGTCTGGAATGCCGAGGCTGGAATCTGATTGGCAGGCTGCGGCCCAAAGAAGGGCTGCCCATTGATGGCATAAAGCAGCAGGGCCAATAACGGGATGAGGAGGAGAGTGGCGATACCGAGAAGCTTGTGAATGTTGCTAGTGCCAGACAAGCTTTGGGGAGGGATAGAAATGTGATTGAGGATCTCCCGTTCTGTTTCAATACGGGCAGTGTCATAAGGTTGTTTCTCCAACAGGCCAGCCTGTCTATCCCGCTCCAGCGAGTTTAGGCGCTGTTTATAGAGGGCGAGCGTTGGGTCCTCTGTCTGTCCGGATACCCGGAGGCGCACGATGAGGCTAAGGCCGATAGGCAGCCCTATGAACAGGCAGATAAGAGCAATGAGTAGAAATGACATAGGGTCAGTCCTTCTTCAGCAGGCTGTCCAGAATGCGGTGTTCTTCCGGGGTTAGGGGGGCAGGGGCGGAGGCAGAACGATGCCAAAGGCGGCGCACCAGCAGTAGAGCCACCATAAGGCTGAGAATAGGCATAAGCCAGAGTAGAGCCGTCACGGCGGAGAAAGAAGGCCGCAGGCGGATGAACTCCCCATAACGTTGAACCATCCATGCCTCGATGTCCTTCGGGGAACGCCCTTGCTGGAGTTGCAGGCGGACGATGTGCCGCAGGTCTTTGGCTAAAGGAGCAGAACTCTCCTCAATGCTTTCATTCTGGCACACAAGACAGCGAAGCTGTTGGCCGATCTGCTGGGCTTTTTGCTCAAGGGCTGGGTCAGGCAGCATCTCATCGGGTGTATCCACAGCTAGACAAGCAGGGATGGAAAAGAGAAGCAGGAGGAGGGCGAAAATGAGCCTCTTCATGGTACCGTCTCCAGCTGCGGGTGAATATGGGCCTGATAGAGAGTGTCGGTCAGGCTACCTGTTCCATGCCAGACAATACGCCCTCCCGTTTGTGGGTCGGGCATGATGAGGAAGGTTTCTGGCACGCCGGTTACGCCCCAGTCGATGGCGGCTTGCCCTTCCCGGTCCATACCAAGCCGGGTGAAGGGGTGGCCTGCCTGTTCCAGCCAATGGGCGGCTTGGGTGGGGTGATCTTTATAGCAGAGGCCCCAGAGGGCCAGCGGGGCAGTATGGCTGCTTTGAGGAATGGCCAGCGAGGTGGCGAGGTGGCGGATGAAGGGTATCTCCTCCACGCAGGGCAAGCACCATGAGGCCCAGATGAAGAGTAGAATCGGTTGTTTTATGTTCTGGAAGTCCCCACGGGTCAGACCGGGCGGGGAGGAGGGCGTATCAGATAGTGGTGGCAGAGCAGGGAAGTCGGGAACGGGTCGGCCTGTCAGGGGGGTATTGATGGCTCTGGGGTCAAAATGCCCCTGATTCAGCCCATGTAGCATACGGACAAAGCCCACTCCCAGCCCAGCAGCTCCCAGAGCGGGCAGGGCAGCGAGAAGATGGCGGCGTGTGAGTGTCATGCTTGCACTTGCCTTTTCATGCGCAGTAGACGCCGCCGGGCGGGCAGAAGATGCAGCCCGCTCCCAAGGGCCATGATAATGCCACCTAGCCATATCCATGAGGCCAAGGGGTTTTCATGCAGGCGTAGAATAGCCGTGTAATGGCTCTGCCCTTGCGGGTCATGCTCTTCTTTCACGCTGCCAAGGGCGGCATAGAGGTCTTCTAGCGGGCGGTGAAGAATGGCGACATGTAATGTCCGCTGCCCCTGTTGTGGGAAGAGGCGGATTTCCGGCGTCAGTGTGGCAAGGATCGGCCCGTGGGCATTGTGATGGCGGATGGTTAAATGTGCTTCCACAGCTTCGTAATTGGGGCCGTGATGGGCTGTCAGTGCTGTGAGTTCCCAGTCGCGTCCGGTTAATGTGGTATGGGTGCCGGGTCTGGCCTCTATGAGACGTTCTTGACTACCTGCCATGCCGCATAAGCCAAGGATGGTCACACCCACACCGATATGGGCAAGACTTGCAGCCCAGAGGCTACGGGGCAGGTGGTGAAGCTTTCGGTCCCCTACTGGTAAGCTACGTAGGCGGAGGATGAGGTCACAGAGAGCCGCACTGATGACCCACAGGGCTAGCAGGGCAGAAAAAGCAGCCAGAGGTGTGGGGAACAGCCAGAATGCAGGCAGGATGTTCCCGGCAGTGACGAGTAAAGCCGGGGCTAGACGGGGTAGGAGTTTGTCCGTTCTAGCCTGCCGCCATGGTAGAGCCACACTCACCCCCATGATGGCCAGAAGGGGCAGGGTGAGTGGAATGGTCGTAGCATCAAAGAAGGGTTTACCAACGGAGAGGGTACGGCCAAAGAGCAGCTGCATGAAGGGCGGATAGAGCGTCCCCGTGAGCACAACAGCGCAGAGTGTGCAAAGCAGGATGTTGTTGAGCAGCAAAGCCCCTTCACGGGAGAGTGGGGAAAAGCCTGTTTGTGGGGAGGGTAGGGCCGGGGCACGGATGGCAAAGAGCAGTAGGCTGCCCCCGCCATACAGGCCCAGCAGCCCCAGAATGAATAGCCCCCGGGCTGGGTCATTAGCGAAGGCATGGACGGAATTGAGAATACCCGACCGGACAAGGAATGTCCCGGAGAGGGAGAAGGCAAAGGTAGCAATGGCCAGCAGTAGGCACCAGCCTTGCAGTAGGCTGCGTTTTTCTACGACCAGAACGCTATGAAGAAGGGCCGTACCCGTCAGCCACGGGATGAGGGCGGCATTTTCCACCGGGTCCCAGAACCAGTATCCTCCCCAGCCCAGTACGGAATAGGACCACCACGACCCCAGCGTGATGCCCAGTGTTAGCAACGCCCATGCGCTGATGACCCAAGGACGCATATACCGGGCCCAGAGCGCATCAGCTTTTCCTTCCAGTAGCGCACTAATGGCGAAGGCAAAGGGCACGGCAAAGCCGACATAACCGCTATAGAGTAGTGGCGGATGGACAGCGAGGCCGGGGTCCTGAAGGAGCGGATTCATCCCCATCCCATCGGCTGGAACAGGCCAGAGCCGTAGGAAAGGGTTGGAGGCCGTTAGGCAGAATAGTGAGAAGCCAGCTCCCACCAGTCCTAGCAAGGCTAGAATCCGGGCCCGCAGGCGGGGGGGCAATGCTTCCGGTCGGGCTGTGGTTGGGGCGGGTAGCAGGGCCAGCCCTGCACACCACAGGCTTAACAGTGTGACCCAAAGTAGCAGCGAGCCTTCATGATTGCCCCATAGACCAGCAATCTTATAGGCCCAAGGCTTGTTAATGGCCGAGGTTTCGGCAATGAGCTTCAGGGAGAAATCATCCCCCAGAGAGGCAATGATAAGGCAGGCCCAAGCAAAGAGCAGGGCAAGACACTGGCTAAGTGCCAGAGGGCGGGCCAGAGTGATGAGGGGGCTCTCTGCTCGGCGGAGGCCGATCAGTGGCAGGATACCCTGCATGAAGGCCAATGCGCAGGCCAGGGCCAGAGCAAAATGTCCGCCTTCCGGGCAGAAAATGGTCGCCAGCGTGGCCATGTTATTCCGCAGCTCCTTGCTTGTTCTGCGGGGCAGGGGGCGGAGTGGTCATGCTGTTCCAGCTGGCAGTATCCGGTGGCGGGCCGAAACGGGGGTCCCATCGGCCGCTCTTTTGGAGGGCATCAGCCACTTCCTTGGGCATGTAGGTTTCGTCATGCTTGGCAAGAACTTCATTGGCTGTGAAGTCATGTCCATCATAGCGGCCTAGGGCGACAACACTCTGCCCCTCTCGGAATAAGTCCGGCAAAATACCCCGATATTGTACGGTGACGGCAGCCTGTCCGTCTGTCACGTCAAAGCGGGATTCTGGCGTGTTGTTGGCGGTTTTGCCGGTATGGAGAGAGCCCGCTACAACCATACCGCCCAGCCGGATGGTTTGGGCTGGGGCCGGAGGATGGGCCACTACCTGCGAAGGGGCCATGAAAAAGACAATAGTGCTGGAGAGCGCATTGAGGACCAACCCTACCGCACTGCCAAGGCAGAGCAGGCAGGCCAGAATGATCCAGAACCGTCCGGCCTTGCGGCGGGTGAAGGGAAGTGATGCAGCCATGGTCTCCCGTTTAAAGCCAGTGGGGCTATGTGTTAATCTTTTTCCTGCCCCGTGGCGGGATTTGCCGCTGTGTCTTGGAGACGCTGCATGAGGGTCAGCCGTTGCGAAGCCCGCCGCAGGCGGAGAAGGCTGGTGGTAATCATGATAGCTAGTACTGTGATAACTAGCCCGTAGCTGGCCAGCACGAAGCCCCAATGTGGGGGCCAGAGGGCGGGATGTATCATACCAGCGGCTCCCGCAGGGCGAGGGACTGGGCACGGCGTTCCAGCAAGGTAGCACGGGTGCGGATCAGCAAGAGGGCAATACCTGTTAGGGTGAAGCCGGTTGCACAGATGAGTAAGGGATAGAACATGCTCATGGACATGGTGGGCGCCCCGGTCAGGGTGATGCTGTCGGGCTGATGCAGGGTGTTCCACCATTGCACGCTGAACTTGATGATGGGTAGATCCACCACTCCGGCCAGCGCCAGAAGAGCCGCTGCCCGCTGGCCCCGCACGGGGTCATCAAACGCCCGTATGATCAGAATATGGCCGATATAGAGGAAGAATAGAACGAGCATGGAGGTCAGCCGTGCATCCCAGACCCACCATGTCCCCCAGCCCGGCTTCCCCCAGAGTGACCCGGTGATGAGGCACAGGGCAGTCGCTGTCGCACCTAGCGGTCCGGCCTCCAGAGCCATAATTCCAGCTAATGGATGCCGCCAGACCATGCATAATAGTCCGCAGAGAGCCAGCAGCACATAATCTGCCGAGGCTAGCCACGCCATGGGAACGTGCAGATACATGATGCGTACCGTCTCTCCCTGTTGCCAGTCTGCTGGGGCACGGCATAGTCCCCAGATTAACCCTATAGTCAGTATTGTTAGACCAATGAACAGGCATGGAAAGATGACGGGACGGGTAACATGCAGGAATCGGGCAGGACTGCCCGTCCATCGTCTCGATGGTACTGTGGTGGTGGAAGAAGACATGGGGAGAGTATGGCGGCTTCCCGAAAGGAAGAAAAATGAAAAATAGGACTACGTTTGTGGTGGTCATGTCCTCATGGTTCATATGGAGGAGAGTAGGGCGCCTCCAGCCTTGAAAAAGCGTCAAAGTCAGGCATTGTAAAGCGACCGGTCGTACATGATATGGCTGCACATACAGAGGCCGGAAGGACCGAACGTCCCGGCCCAGAAAATAGGGAGAGAGTGACGCATGGCCTTTTGGCTGATCAAATCAGAGCCGGCCTCTTTTTCATGGGATGAGCAGGTGAAGAATGTTGTCGAACCGTGGACAGGCGTGCGGAACTATCAGGCCCGCAATAATCTGAAGGCCATGAAGTGCGGTGATAAGGCTCTGTTCTATCATTCTGTGACGGAAAAGCGCATCGTGGGTGTGGTAGAGGTTGTGCAGGAAGCTTTCCCAGACCCGACCGCCGATGATCCCCGCTGGGTCTGTGTGGATGTAAAAGCCGATGGAGCGTTTCGTCATCCCATCTCGTTGGCGGAGATCAAGGCGGACCCAGCTTTGGAGAGTATGGCACTACTTAAGCAGTCTCGCCTTTCTGTTGCCCCGGTAACAGAGGAAGAATTTGCCTATCTGACCCGTAAGGGGCAGTGGGAAAAAGCGCAGTAATTACGGACCGGTCCGCTCGGGCGGCCCGCTCTGGACATGAGGAGATTCAAACGATGACGGAACAGCGCAAGGAGCATGTACCCAGTGCGAGTTTCCTGTCTCAGGACCTTGATACGGAAGCCCTAGCCCAGCTTCATGCCGTGCTGGATGGTGTGGAGAAAGGCCGAGGTACGCTGGCTCGTCTGGGTGACCTGATGGGCGGAGCTGTCGGGCGTGCTGCGCATCTCGGTCTGCAGGGGCTCTCCCTCGCGCCGGGCCTTCAGGAAAAGCTCCAGAATCTTGCTAGTTCGGCACTGGATCAAGCCTACCGCATTTCCATTCTTGGTCTAGGCCGTAAAGGTGGTGGTGCTTCCGGGGCAAGGCGTGAGAATCTGATACAGGCCGCTGTGGCGGTTTCTGGTGCGGCGGGGGGCTTTGGTGGCTTCATGAGTATGGCACCGGATGTCGGCTTTACCACGCTCGCTATCATGCGAGAGATTGCCGCCATTGCGCAGGAAAATGGCGAAGACTTGCAGAGCGAGGAGACACGTCGGGCTTGCCTGGAAGTGTTTGCCTTGCGGGGCATTGGGGAACAGACAGGGGAGGGTGAGCTGGGCTTTTTTGCCGCCCGTGGCTTGATGCGGGGGCAGCCCCTTGTGATGCTGATGGCCGAGGTGGCGGGGCATTATGGCATGGCACTTTCCCGCAAGCTGGCAGCCCAGATGGTGCCGGTGGCTGGGGCCCTCTGTGGTGCGGCCATCAACTCGGCCTTTCTTGCCCATTACCGGGCTTTGGCCAAGGCACATTTTACCATTCGTAGGCTGGAGCGTACTCATGGTAATGCCGTGCGAGAAGCTGCCGAGGCTTATCGGGGTGCTCACCCGGGTGCCTGAAGAGCGGTGCTCTCTCGTCCGTTACCTAGCGGATAGATAAATAGGAAGAAGGCGGTTCCTATGGGGCCGCCTTTCTTTTTTTGTGGAGGTTCAGCCCCGGCGGGTGCGGAAGAGCTGATACAGTTCTAGCGGCCCAAAAATGAGAATCCCTAGAAGAGTGAGGACTCGCATAACATCCATGAGCGGTCTTAACGCAGGCCAGACAAGCTGTAGTAGAAAGGACAGAGCCAGAGCGATCGTATAGACATAGGTCTGTGATGAAGGAGAGGAAGAGGGGCTGTTGGACATGATTCGGCGTCTCTGTATGAAAGGCTGACCAATGGAGCTTATCACAGCTGAACTGCTTTTGCGTGCTTATGGGGAAGGTCTGTTCCCCATGGCCCCGGACGAGCAGAGCGATGAGCTGGAATGGTTCTGCCCGCAGGAGCGAGGCATCATCCCGTTGGATAAACCGGCTTTGCCTCGGCGGCTTATGCGTACTGTCATGGCTGGGCAGTATCGTCTGTGCAGTGATGAAGATTTTGACGGCATGATGCAAGCCTGTGCCCGCCTGACGTCCACTCGCACAGAAACATGGATTAGCGGGCGCATCCGCCAGCTCTATGGGGAGTTACACCGTATGGGGCATGCTCATTCCGTGGAGGTCCGGGACCGGGAAAGTGGGGCACTTCTGGGGGGATTGTATGGTGTTTCCCTTCAGGGGGCGTTCTTTGGGGAGAGTATGGTCTCCCATGTGCGGGATGCCTCCAAAATTGCATTGGTACATTTGATAGCCGCCTTGAAACAAGGCGGCTATCGTCTGCTGGATACGCAATATGTAACCCCGCATCTGGCTAGTCTGGGTTGTGTGGGGGTGCCTTTTGCAGCTTACAGGCAGCAGCTTGATGTTGCCATGCAACACCCTGCCCGTTGGCCGGGGGATATCAGTCTCGAAGCCTTGAAGCCGGAGTTAGAAGGCCTGATGTAGGGCTTTGACTGGCATCGTTGGTCGGTCAGTATTTTCTCTCTGGCTCTGCTATCGTGGTCTGTTATGCTGCCATTTATCTTCAGATTAGAGACAGTCTGATACCGATATACGGATGGAATAGTGGGAGATATGTGGATGCGGTGGCGTATCAGGGAGGCTTTGCAGAAGCGGGATAAGGCGAGGTCGTGGCCCGGAGGCGGCATCATGGCCGCTGGTCTTGGGGCCGCTATTGCGCTGGTCAGTGGTACAGCCAAGGCTGCCCCGCCAGCCGATCATCCCCCGCTTGCTCCAACACGGGATGCCGTGGTGACATATCGTTTCCAAACAGAAGTCCTGCCGGGGAAAGGGCAAGAGGCCGGGCCAGTGCATCAGGTGGCGGTGTCTTTTGCTGCCTCGGGGGATCGTTTGCGGATCGACCCGGATGATGGACAGAGTGCCACCATTCTGGACCGCCCTAATCAGATCATGACGCTCATCAGTATGCAGGCGCAGCGTTACATCCAGTTCCGCCCGATGCATGGGTTGCATAATACGTTTCTGCTCAGTCTGGATATGACCTACCATGCAGGTGGCATGAAACGGATCGCTGATGTGCCTTGTCAGGAATGGTCTATAGACAGTCCCCGAGGTAAGGCCACGGCTTGCGTAACGGAGGATGGCCTTATTCTCGCCGAGGATGGTGTAGATGCAGATGGGTTGCAGGGGCACTTGCAAGCCATTTCTGTGCGGTATGAGGATATACCGGCAGACCGTTTCCAGCCGCCTGCTGGGTTCCAGAGATTTAGTCCCTTTCTCAAGGGCAAGCCCCCCGCCCGACCACAGGCTCAGCCTGTGCCGGGGGCAGCGTTGGATGGTAGTACTCATGGTGCTGGCCATGCCGGTGCGGAGGGAAAGCCAGTGCCAGACCAACCATACAGCCCCGATGATTCCGTGGGGGATGGCAGCGTTTCCCACGACGACCAGCCTAACAATGCGGAGCATTAAGAGTATGACACAGGGAAAAATGGCTTCAGATAATGGCGGGGTGTTGGCTGCTGGTAGCCCGGCCCCTGATTTCGAGCTGGAAGGTATGGGGCCTGCTGGGGCGGAGACGGTGAGCAGCAAAGCTCTCCAAGGGGCACCGTATCTGCTCTATTTCTATCCACGGGCTTCTACACCGGGGTGCACCACGCAGGCTTGTGATCTGCGTGATCATTTGGCTGAGCTGCGTATCCCCGGTGGTGGCGCGCTTAAGGTGCTGGGTGTTAGCCCCGATGGCGTGGGTGCGCTGGAAAAATTCATCACGAAACAGGCGCTGAGCTTCACCTTACTGTCGGACCAAGAGCATACATTGGCTGAAGCCTATGGCGTGTGGGTTAAGAAGAAACTTTATGGGCGGGAGTTCATGGGTATTGAGCGCAGCTCCTTCCTGATTGATGCTGAGGGGCGTATTGCTGCTTTCAAGCGGAAGGTGCGCCCGGCTCAGCATGTGGCTTGGGTGCAGGAGGCTCTGGCCCAGCTTGGCTAGCAGGCCTCCGTTGCTCTGCGACCGTTCGGGAGCGGGTATATAAGCCGGGTTCTGTGTTGTCTGGCCCTATCAGGTGGCCTTCTGTCTAGGGTTTTTCTGTTTCAAGGCATCCTGATATGCGTTTTTCCCGGGGTATCGTGACATGAGATGGCAGACAATCCTGCGCCGTGTGGCCTTAGGGCTGTTAGTACCGCTAGTAGGGCTGCTGCTGGTGGTGGCTCTGCTTCTCGGGCGGCTCGCGCAAGGCCCTCTGGACGTGACGGGGCTATCCCATCGCTGGGGTGGAGCTCTGACCCATCTGGGCGGGGGAGAGCTTAGCTGGGAGCGCATGGCTCTGTCATGGAGACCGAGAAAGAACGGTCATTCATCAAAAATTCTGTTGAGTCTCGAGAATGTCCATTACCGGGTCAGCCCCGAGGGTGGAGCTGCGGACGAGACCATTGCAGACATGCCAGAGCAGCAGCTTGACCATGTCGGGGTTGTTTTCCGGCTGGCCAGCTTGCTGCATGGGCAGGTGGGTCTACGGTCGTTGGATGTTCAGGGATTGCGCCTTGTGGCGTTCCGGGATGCCGAGGGGCATATCCAGTTTGGCCGTATGAAGTACGGCACACACCATCAAGGTAGCGGTGCTACGCTACCGCTGGCCTCTGTCATGCCCTATCATCTTGATCTTCAGGATATCAACCTGACCATCAAGGATGAGGCCGCTCCAGCCTCAGCTCTGATTGTGAACCTGCCAAAGCTGAAGGCTGATTACGCCAAGCGGAGCGGCTGGCAGGGAGAGATGGAGGCGTTTATTCAGGGGGATGGTCTGGGGGCTGGCCCGGGCGATTCCACGGTTCATCTGACAGGAACAATGAACCCAGAGGGGGAGGAGCATACCCGCTGGCAGTTGAATCTTTCTTCTGTTCGTTTTCCGGCATTGGCGGCATGGCTACCGCTTTCTCCAGCACAGAAACGGGGTATGGCCATTCCAAACCTACCTCTGGCGTTTCATCTGGAAGGTCAGCTGAATGGCTGGGGTCTATTTGGTCACTTTGATCATGTAGCCGGTGAGATTACTGCTGGTACGGGTGAAATTGACCGACCCGGCAAGATTCCCTTCCGGGTCTCCTCCGGGCAGTCTTCCTTCCATTTGGAACCTTTGGAGGCAGGGCAGACAGGGGCTCTGGTGCTCACACTGCATACAGACCTGAAAGCTCTGGATTCTATTGGTAGGACGGTACCTTTTCTTCTGGATGTTCATGGTAATTTTGGTCATCCGGGCCATCCCGAGACTATGGAAATGATGGTGGATGGCACCGTTCCAGAGTTTGATTTTGCGACACTGGCGAGCGTCTGGCCGGATGGTACAGCCCGTGGGGCCCGCCGCTGGATGACGACCAACATGACGGCCGGTCGTGGTGAGAATCTAAGGCTCCAGCTTTATTTTACGAGCGACACCGGTTTCGATGGGTTGGATGTCCGCAAGCTAGGCGGGGAGCTGACAGGCCATAACCTGAATGTAACGTGGCTGGAGGGTATGCCGCAGGTTACAGGGGAGGATGCCTATGCCCATTTTGTTGATAATGACCGGCTGCTGATCGATGTGCAGCATGGGCATTTAGCCGATGGCAGAGGGGGCACAGTAACTGTGCCGACCGGGCATATCGTTCTTAACGACTTGCTGGAGCGAGAGCAGACGGGTGAATTCTCATTGGGGCTGGAAGGGGCTCTTCCGTCTTTCGTTGCTGTTCTATCTTACCCACGGCTTAATCTTCTGTCCCGGCATCCGGTCAATCCAGCGGAGACAGGGGGTAAGTTGAAGGGTACGCTGTCGCTAAAGCTGCCTCTCAAGAATCATGTTCTGATGAAGAATGTCGATTTCGGAGCGGATTTTGACTTTCAGAATGTCTGGTTTGCCGTGCCATCTTTTGGGCGTCTTCAGCAGGGGAATGGGCATTTTTCTCTTACCGATGTCGGGTTGACCATACAGGGCAGTGCCCAGTTCCGTGGCGTGACGGTAACAGGCAATCTGTTCGATAGTTTCCAGGCCAATATGCCGGGCCGCTTGCTGCTGAAAGCGGACCTGACAGCCCCTCTGGGGCCGAAAGAGTTTCGTAGTCTAGGGCTACCTATGACCCTGACGCAGGATTCCGTGATGCAGGGCAGAGGGCAGGGGCATGTTGTCTATAGCCAATATGGTGAGGGCCCCGGGCATAAGAAGGAGACGGCGGCGGTGCAGTTGGACCTCAGAGGGTTGGGGGTCCGCGCGCATTTTTGGCGCAAGCCAATTGGGGTGGCGGCTGGGTTTCAAGCGGGTATTGCATGGCAGGATGGGCATATAACCCGCTTGGACGGTATAAAGGCTTATGGTCCACAACTGGCCCTTCAGGCTGAAGGGCGGGTGCGGTCCGGCCAGTTGGGAGGGATCAGCCTTACCCGTTTCCAGTTGGGGCGGACGCTTGGCAGTGCTGTAGTGGACTGGCCGCTGAAGAATGGGACGCCTGATGACCAGCGTTATCAGATTTCCGTTCAGGCTAGCACGTTGGATATCACCCCTTGGCTGGGCAGCCATGCCGCTGGGAAGGTACAATCGCCTCATGTCCGACCAATGCCGGAAAGAAATGGGCGGCCATCTGTTGATGTGCCCCGAAAGGCTATTCTACCAGCGGGTATCTGGGCTATCGGGTTGCGGGCTGACCGGATGATTTATGGTAGGGAGCAGACAGCTAGTCGTGTCTCAGCCAATCTTCATTGGGCAGCGCAGCGGCTTCAGGGGGCTTCTCTGCATGTGGCACAGCCTGCCATTAGTTTCGACCTCGTGCCGGATGCTCACCGGATAGGGGTGCTGGATGTCAGATTTGCCATTGCTGATCTTGGCAAGCTACTGGCTTCTCTGGATGTTTACGACAAGCTTATCGGGGGAGCAGTTGCTCTGGAAGGACGCTGCCAGCCTGTCCCGGCCGGTGCCAATGTGACCAGTGCAGAGCGTACAATGGGGCTTGGTCTTGGGTTGCCACCGTTTGCTGGAACTGTGAAGCTGGATCATCTGACGTTGGAAAATCCGCCAGCGGTGCTTGTTATTGCTACACTGGCAGCGCCTCTGCATTGGGGGCAGATTTCCCGTAAACGGTTTGAGGATGTCCGCCTGCGGGCCGCCTTTAAGGTGGCTGGAGAGCAGCTTGAATTGGCCGATGCTCAGATCAATAATCCCATTCTCGGGGCAACTATGAAAGGGCAGCTGGACTTCCGGCGGTCCACTGTGCAGATGCAGGGAACTATCTCCCCATTTTTCGGGATCAATCAGGCAGCTGGAAGTGTCTTTGGGGCCAGAAAAGGTAGTGGCATCATGGCGATGACCTATAAGCTGGATGGCAGTTTGGATAAGCCGCAGATGCATGTTAACCCGTTTGCAGCTCTGTTGCCCGGTGGGCTGCGGCGTTTGTTTGAGTAAGAGGGTGGCCCAGGGTTGATAAGGCCCGGGGAAAGGCAGGAGAGATGATGATGGCGGATACTATGCCGGACCTCTTTGGTGGTCCCTCATCTAAGGGGGCTCCCCAGCGTGATGAGGAAGCCGGCCGCCCAGCATCTTCCTCATCACGCCGTGGGACGGGAACCCAGCCGCTGGCGGACCGTTTGCGCCCGCAGTCGCTGGATGATGTGCAGGGGCAGACCCATCTTCTAGGGCCAGAAGGTACGCTGACCCGCATGCTGGAGAGTGGCCATCTTTCCAGCTTGATTCTCTGGGGCGGGCCGGGCTGTGGCAAGACGACTATTGCTCAGTTGCTCGCAGAACGGGTGGGGCTTTTTTATACTAAGATTTCTGCTGTGTTTTCCGGTGTTGCAGATCTGAAAAAAGCGTTTGATGAAGCCCGTCGCAAGGCCGAGGCTACGGGGCGGGGTACGCTGCTGTTTGTTGATGAGATACACCGGTTCAATCGTGCCCAGCAGGATGGGTTCCTGCCCTATGTGGAGCAAGGAACGGTAGTACTGGTAGGTGCAACAACGGAAAATCCGTCTTTTACGTTGAACTCCGCCCTCCTGTCGCGTTGTCAGGTCCTCGTGCTGCATCGGTTGGATGACGCTGCGCTGGAGCAGTTGCTGGTGCGGGCAGAGCATGAGACTGGAAGACCGTTGCCGCTGACGGATGAGGGGCGGACCTCTCTGCGGGCCATGGCGGATGGAGACGGCCGTTATCTGCTAAACATGGTTGAGCAGCTTCTATCTTTGACAAAAAGTGAGGCATCGCCTCTGGGGCCGGATGAGCTGGCCCGGTCCCTATCCCGGCGGCCTGTCCTTTACGACAGGGATCGGGACGAACATTACAATCTGATCTCTGCCCTGCATAAATCTTTGCGGGGGAGTGACCCGGATGCCGGTCTTTACTGGTTTGCTAGGATGCTGGAAGGAGGCGAGGACCCCCGCTACATTGCCCGCCGCCTCGTCCGTTTTGCTAGTGAGGATATTGGTGAAGCTGACCCGACATCCCTGCCTTTGGCACAGGCTGGGGCGGCTGCTTATGAGCGGCTTGGTTCTCCGGAGGGAGAGGTGGCCTTGGCGCAGGTGGTGGTCCATCTGGCAGTCGCATCCAAATCTAATGCTGTTTATAAAGCGTATAACGAGGCTCGCGTTCTGGCGAAGCGGACGGGTAGCCTCATGCCACCCGCCCATATTCGCAATGCTCCTACGGCCTTGATGAAGGAGCTGGGGTATAAGAAGGGCTACGAGTATGATCACGATTGTGAAGATGGCGTTTCCGGCCAGAATTATTTTCCCGATGGCATGGAAAGAGTGACCCTTTACAAACCGGTTGATCGTGGTTTTGAAGAAAGAATCAGGAAACGGCTGGACATGTTGGCGCAGAAACGGGCATCTCGCCAGTCATGAGTGTAGAGAATCGTATTGTCAGCGAGGATGAGGCCGATCTGCGTCTCGACCGCTGGTTCCGTCGTCATTATCCTAATCTGACACAGGGCGGCTTGCAGAAGCTGTGCCGTAAGGGGCAGGTGCGGGTTGATGGGGGCCGTGTACAGCCTAACAAGCGGCTTTATCCCGGCCAGAGCATCCGTATCCCGCCGCTGCCAGACCAGAGCCGCCCCGCACCACCGCCACCGCCTAATCCGGCTTTGGTTCAACAGCTGCGGGACATGATTATTTATGAGGACGATCATCTGATCGTGCTGAACAAGCCATCCGGTCTAGCAACACAGGGCGGCCCCGGTATTACCGTTCATGTGGACATGATGTTGGAGGGCCTGCGGCCGGAAGGCGGGGATAAGCCCCGTCTTGTCCATCGTATTGACCGTGATACATCCGGTATCCTGCTTCTGGCCCGTACCCCCGGTGTGGCGGCCAAACTGGCAGCGGCTTTCCGGGGGCGGGATGTTAGCAAGACATATTGGGCGGTGGTCGTCGGGCGGCCCAGCCCGGCCGAAGGTGTGATCGACCAGCCACTAGCCAAGGTTGGAGCAGGCGGAGCCTCGCTTATCGTTCCTGTCTCTCGTGGGGAGGAGGATGCGATGAGTGCCAAGAGCTCTTATGAAACGCTGGATGCCACTGGCAAGCGCTTCAGTTGGCTGGCCCTGTCCCCCTGGACGGGGCGTACCCATCAGTTGCGTGTTCATACAGAAAGTTTGGGCACCCCCATTCTTGGGGACCCCCGCTATGGCGGCGAAACGGCCCATGTGGAAGGTTTCCCCGATAGGCTGCATCTTCATGCTCGGATGTTGGATTTCCCACATCCGGCAGGGGGACGGTTGCAGGTAGCTGCTCCTTTGCCGCCCCATATGCGTGAGACCTTCCAGATGTTGGGTTTCATTGCGGGGGATACACCGGCACCACGCCGGACACGGTAACAGGCTGGCAAGGGCAGCAGGCCTTCTTGCGGATTAAGAGAACAAGGACAACAGGCAGATGAAGAAGCTGGCAGCAATCCTGATCGGGCTGATAGTGGTGCTGACGGGCATAAGCCTTGCTCCGCAGTTTCTGATAGACCAGAACAGGTTGCGTCAGAGCGTCAAGGAAGTTTTCCAGCGTCAGACAGGCCTGGAACTGAAGATGGGGGAAACCTCCTTCCAGCTTCTGCCTTGGCCATCTTTTCAGGCGACTAATGTGGTGCTGACCCGCCCGGGCTGTACGCCTTTTGTGGCGGCTCGTTCTGTCCATGCCGATATGTCCCTGCTCGCCATCCTGAACCGGGAAATTTCCTTTCAGCAATTTACGGTGAAGGGAGCAGGCATCATGCTGCATCGGGCCAGTGAGAAAGACTGCTCCACATGGCTGCCTATGATCTCGCAGGATAAAGGCGCGGTGGTTCTGCCGGGTCACGATGGCCGGGTTAGCCCCCGCTGGAAAGTCAGCTTCGGCGGGCTGCACCTGACAAACGCAGAACTTTCATGGCAGGATGATTTATCAGATGGCCATGTTCCTGCGGGGGGGCATCTCCATATTGATAGTCTGGACCTGGCAGGAATGCGCAGTGCTAGCCCGTGGGTGGACTTGCAGGGCACACATGACCATACGCCCTTTACGCTGCGGGGGCGGGTGGGGCCGCTCAACCGGCTGGTATCGGCTAAGGCAGAGCAGAAAGACCCGTGGGCCTTTAGTCTGGGCATGACGCTGGGAGAGGGCGAGCATCAGGATCATGCTACGCTGGATGGTGTCATGCGGGATGCTCATCATCTGCAAGGCGTGAACTTTACCCTTTCGGGGCGTTGGTCGTCCTTACAGGGCATGAGGCATCTTTTCCCTCATGCGCTTCCGGCTGACCTTGGGCAATTGGAAGGTACGATCCGTTTCCATAGCGATGATGAGGTGCGTTCTACTGCCGCTGCTACAAATGGGGCCGATATGGCCCTGACGGATGCTCTGCTCCACGTGCCGGGCCGGCTGGTGCCGGACCAGATTCATGTCCATCTGGGCAGTATCAACTTGCCTGCGGGAGTGTGGCATATTGCAGCGCCTCTTCAGTTGAGTGATATCCAAATTGATGCAGACAGTGCGCAGGCGCCGCTTGTGCTGCAGGGGCAGGCGGCTTGGGGGCGTTATGCATGGCTCTTTCATGGCGAGGCAGAAAGCCTCCAGCAGGCACGGGTCGCCGCTTTTAGTCGGGAGCCGGCTTCCGTTGGGCTGAAAGTGAACGTACAGGGGCAGGACAGGACATTATCTAGCCTGTTCAACCGCAATGATGCCGCTAAAACAGATGCCAGACAGGATCATGTATCCTTTGATCTTCAGGGGCAGGTCGGCCCGCAGGGGAGTACTCTGTCCCTCTCTGGTCAGGCGGCGTTGCTCCAGCTGCCCGATATCAGGGGGCTATCCGGCCTGCTGGTGCATGATGGCCATGTGCAGGGACAGCTTGTCATAGGGCCGGTGAAGGATGCCGGTGTGTCATCCTTGTCTGTTCAAGATGTGGAGTTTGAGAGCCAGGAAATTGGCGGCACAGTGTCAGCTGAGCTTCCTGTTCAGCCAGAAGCTGGGCTGACGGCTAAACTGCACCTGACCCATGTGGATGGGGACCGCTTTACGTACGCCCCTATTATGACGCCAACCGAAACCACATCACCGGCTGATATCAATCAGTCTGAAGACAAATCACAGGTGGCGCAGAAACCAGAGATAACCCCTGCTAATGGAAAGACCCCCACAGGGCTTCTGACCCAGTGGTTTGGAGGAATGGCGACTAGACCGTCAGATATTGATGTGATGGCTGATCGGCTGAATGTAGCGGGGATTGCCTATCAGGGGTTGCATCTGCATCTTTTAGGGCTGGAAGGGCGACTGAGCTTGTCCGTGCTGGAGGGCAGTGTGCAGGATGTGCCTCTCTCGGGGGAGATTGTGCTGGATGGCTCTCAGGACCCTGTGCGGATGGGCATGAAGGCCAGCCCGTTCATCCTGCCCGCTGGCTGGGTGCAAAGCTTGCTAGGGCAGGACATGATGTTTGAGGGGCCTGTGCAGCTAGATGGTGCTATTGGCACGGAAGGGGCACAGTCTGCGGCCCTGTGGCAGGGGCTGGCTGGCAAAATGGGCCTTTCACTTGTGGATGGTCGTGTTCACCGAGATGTTCTTGCACCTCTGGCAGGGCCTGGGGCCAGCCTGTTGAAGTTGGGGTCCGGCACGATGGGATTGCGCTGCCTAGCCGGAACGGTGAGGTTTGATCACGGGCAGGCGCATTTCGATGATATGGCTTTGGAAGTGAAGCATCTTTCCGTCATTGGGCAAGGCACGATGAAGTTGGATGACATGAGCTATACGCTCCAGCTTGTACCGCATGTCACTCTTGTGGGTGCGGACTTCTCCACTCCGCTGGTTCTTTCCGGGCAGAAAGATACGTTCCATATTGGGGCGCAAGGGAAGGATCAGGCCATGTTGAACACAGCGAACTTTGGTAATGATGCCTGCGCCTATGCTGTGCAGCAGGCCCGTGCCGGGCGGAAGGGGCTAGCCCTGCCTGCACGAGATGAGGGCAGCACCAGCAAAGCAGGTAACCTGCTGCGTGCCCTCGGCCTTGGTGGTAACTGAACAGAGAAAGAAAGGACGGCGTCATGGCGCAGTTCCACAAGCGGTTCTGGAAGCAGGTAACAGTGGGGCCGGTTGGTGAAGAGGGCCAGCAAGGGCCTTTGCTGGATGGCCGCCCCGTCAAGCTGCCTGCTGGGGGGCTTCTGGCTGTGACATCACCCGTTCTGGCGCAGGCCCTTGCGGAGGAATGGAAGCAGATTGCTGTAGGGGCGCAGTTTACCCCTGATGATCTGGCCCTGACACGTATTGCGGGCAGCTATATCGAGCGTATCCTGCCTGATCGTGCCGCTATGGAAGCCGCCCTGCATGCTTATGGCATTGATGACAATCTTTGCTATCAGAGTGCCGCACAGGATGAGAGGGTGGTAGCCCGCATCCGGGATTGGGCGGCGGAGCAGGGGCTGCATCCTGCCATGACGGATGGCCTCATGCCGCTAACACAGCCAGAAACTTATAAAGAGGCTCTGAAGCGGTACCTTGCCGCACGGGAGCCACTTATTCTGGCCGCTCTAGGTGTGATGGTGCCCATCACGGGTAGCCTGCTTCTGCCGTTGGCTTTGGTGTATGATGTCGTCAGTTTTGATGAAGCCGTGCATTTGGCCCATGCGGATGAATATCGCCAGTTGGAAAAATGGGGTCATGATAAAGAGTTGGCCACATTGCTGGAGAAGCGGAATACGGATATTGCCGATGCACTCCGTTTTTTACATCTGGCGCAGGGTAGGGCGCTGAACGGCTGATAAGAAAAAAGCCCTTTTGGCATTACGGCCAGAAGGGCTTTTTTTGATGATCTTTTAGGAGAGTGCCTTACTCCCCGCTGTCTGGCACCATGATGCTGACGGCAGCCGTAGCTGCGATGCCTTCTTCCCGCCCTGTAAAGCCCAGACGCTCGGAGGTCGTGGCTTTAACAGAAATGCGGCTAGGATTAACCTTCAGCAGTTCGGCAAGGCGGGCGCACATGGCTTTGGCATGGGGGCCGATCTTCGGGCGTTCACAGATGATCGTCAGGTCCGCATTAACCAGCATCCCCCCTTTGGAGCGGATAAGGTCCCCAGCATGGATGAGGAAGCGGGCAGAATCCATGTCACGCCATTTCTCATCCGTGGGGGGGAAGTGGCGACCGATGTCACCCTCATTCAGCGCACCATAGATAGCGTCGCAGAGCGTATGGATGCCCACATCCGCATCGGAGTGACCGGCAAGACCCTTCTCATGGGGTATCTCGATGCCACAGAGGATGAGTTTGCGGCCTTCAGCGAAGGCATGAACATCATAGCCCAGACCGACACGGGGCAGAAGAACGGGTGCCTGCACAGGCTGGGTCTTTTGGTCCTCAATTACACGTTCAAGCCGCATCAGATCCTCCGTAACGGTCAGTTTGATATTATCTTCCGAGCCCATGACGATTGCCACCTTGTGACCTTCTGCCTCCAGCAGGCCAGCATCGTCGGTCAGGGCTGTGCGGTGGCGGTCATGCAGGTCCCGCAGCAGGGGGAAGGAAAAGCCCTGCGGGGTTTGGGCACGCCAGAGGCCTTCCCGTGGGACTGTCCCCGTGATGACGCCACCTTCCACCTTCTTCAACGTATCGCTGACAGGTAGGGCGGGGATGACGCCTTCAAAACTTTCTAGAGCCTCAAGGGTGCGGGCGATGACAGCAGCAGGCACGCAGGGGCGGGCACCATCATGCACGAGGACGATATCTGGTTGTTCTGGCAACTTGGCCAGAGCCTCCAGCCCAGCCCGCACGCTATCATGACGTTCTGCACCACCCTCGACCGGGGGGCGGACATCTAGTCCTGCCAGAGCCTCGGGCAAGAGCGGGTCATTGCCGACCGGCTGGAGGACATCCACATGTGGCAAGAGGGCCAGAGCGGCATGTCGGATAACCGGCTGGCCCGCCAGAAGATGGAACTGCTTGCTAATGCTGGCCTGCTCCTGCGTGGCACTGGCAGAGAAACGCCGCCCACGTCCCGCCGCCAGAAGAAGGGCGGCAATGCGTTTGCGTTTGGGGCGGGCGTGAGGGGCGTTCAAGATGGTCAGTCCTTCTTTACGGGTTCGTCAGTGGGTCATGCCCATATGGTGGGGGCTGTCCAGACTGAAAACGGGCACGGTGACATCAAAACGGTGACCACTGGTTGGAGCGATCATATGGTAGATGCCCTCCATGAAGCCGCTGGGTGTTTTGAGCTCAGCGCCGGATGTATATTGGTAGCTGCTATCTGGCGCAATGATGGGTTGCTCGCCTACTACGCCCTCGCCATGCACTTGTTCCCGCCCGCCACGTTCATCTGTGATGGTCCAGCTGCGGGAGAGAAGCTGGATGCTCTCCTTACCCTTGTTCTCGATCAGAACATGATAGAGCCAGACATAACGATGCTCTTCCGGGTCGGAATGTTCATCAACCCAGAAGGGGCGGACATTGACAGTTATCTCCCCAGTCCGGGCCGTGAAGGCAGGCAGGGCCGTTATGGGTTCCATCTCGAGGGTTTCCGTCTCGACCATAGGGTCTTCCGGAGGGGGGGAATTATCGGACATGGGCCCCTACTTAGAATCATTATAGCGATTTGTCAGGTCATTCTGTCAGGGCTGGGGGATTTTCCCCTCTTGGTATTCAGGAAATGTGTAATCTGTCGTGGTGCAGCCCGTCACGTCCCGCCCGGGGAGAAAGCGTGAAGGGCTGCACGACCACGGAGATTATTTACCGGCTTTCAGGGCGGCTTCGGCACCACGGCGGAGGTCTTCAATCAGGTCTTCCGCATCTTCCAACCCGACCGAGAAACGGATTGACCCATCCGTAATACCCAGAGCGGCCCGCTGCTCCGGTGTTAGTTTGCGGTGGGTGGTCGTAGCAGGATGAGTGGCAAGGCTACGGGCATCCCCCAGATTGTTGGAGATAGCAATGAGGCGAAATGCATTGAGGCAGGCAAAAGCGCCTTCCCGGCCATTGGCCACGCTAAAGGCCACTAGCGTGCCGCCATTGCTCATCTGTTTGCGGGCGAGGTCGGCATGGGGATGGTCTTTACGACCGGGATAGCGGACAGACGTAACGCCGGGCAGCTCGCTCAGGGCATCGGCAACACGGGCCGCATTACGGGCCATGGCGTCTACACGCAGACGTAATGTTTCCAGCCCTTTGGAGAGAACCCACGCATTGAAGGGGGAGAGTGTATTGCCCGTATTACGGACGAAGGGCTGGAGTGTCTCGGTGATCCATTTTTTGCTGCCCAGAATGGCCCCACCCATCACACGGCCCTGACCATCAATATGCTTGGTACAGGAGTAGATGACGACATCCGCACCGAGCTCCAGCGGCTTCTGGCCAACAGGGGTAGCAAAGACGTTATCAACCATGAAGACAGCCCCAGCCTTATGGGCGAGGTCCGCAATATGGCGGATATCCAGCACATCCAACATTGGGTTGGAAGGTGTCTCAATCAGCACGGCCTGCGCAGGTTTGGAGAGAGCCTCTTCCCATGCTTTGGGGTCTGTACCATCCAGCATGACGGTTTCAATCCCGTAGCCGGGGAGCAGCGAGTCCAGCAGCCAGTGTGTGGAGCCAAAGAGGGCACTGCTGGCCACGACACGGTCACCGGCCTTCAGTTGGGCGAGCAGGGCACAGGAGACAGCTCCCATGCCGGTGGATGTTGTCTGGCAGGCTTCGGCCCCTTCTAACAGGGCGAGGCGATCCTGAAGCGCATCTACTGTGGGGTTGCCATAGCGGGAATATTGGAGGTGCTGAATTGTGCCTTCAAAGGTGGCATCAGCCTGTTCCGCACTGTCATAGACAAAGCCGGATGTTGGGAAGATGGCGTCGGACGTTTCGCCATGTTCGGTGCGGTTGCGGGCCTCGTGCAGCAGACGTGTGTCAGTGCGGCAGGAGGAGAGGAAGGACTGGTCGGTAGAGGGCATGGGTTCCTCCAGCTTGAAGAGGCAGGGCTACAAGACGACCTGCCCGATTAGGATGGAGGCCGTATGAAGTCCTGATTCTACGGGAGAGAAACAGGGCCTCTTTAGCGCATGTTCTTTTACCTCGCCGCAAGCCGGCCTATCAAATCACGAGGGAAGGCCACCTTTCAGCGGCACTACACCTCGACTATGCGCCTGGTGGGAGGGAGCGTCAAGGAGAAGCAATGATGCCATGTTGCAAAACTCTACGAAAAGGGGATTGCATGGCACACAGCCTGCCAGTATAAGGACCCCCATAAAGCGGATGTAGTTCAATGGTAGAACGGCAGCTTCCCAAGCTGCATACGGGGGTTCGATTCCCCTCATCCGCTCCAAACTTCCCCTAAAAAATGGAATAGTCCGTTCCCCACCCCCTAGAGGGCTGGAGAGACGGCTTTACGTCGTGCCAGCAGAAGATAGCTGAGCGTGGAGACGAGCAGGGCTGTCAGCCATGAGATGTCCACGCCATGCAGCCGCTCCAGTAGCGGGCCATGATAGAAGGACAGGTTGAGGAAGGGGATTTCAGCCAGAATACCTAGCCCGTAGCTGAACAGGGCTGGACCATTCACAAGCCCATAGACGCCGCCATCCCGTTCGAAAAAGGATGAGACGTGATAATCCCCCTTACGGATGAGGTAGAAGTCCGCCAGATTTATAGCCGTCCACGGGATCATGACAGCCATGAGCAGGTCCAGCAGGGCACTATAGGCGGCATTGAAGGACTTGGCCATGAAGAGAGCCATTGCCGTCGCTGTTAGGATGATGAGCAGGGTGATGATGAGGCGACTGCGGCCCCGTGGCTGCCAGCTAGTGCGGCAGCTATGCAGCAGTGTGATGAGGGAGAGCGTGCAGCAGTAGAGGTCCATGGCATTGGCGAAGGCGATGGAGAGCCCCAGCACAAGAATGATTAGCCCCGCCCAAGGCCCGGTCATGTGTGTGATGGCAACGGCAGGCGATAGACCTGTTGCAGCACTGAGGAAGGCTCCCGCTGCCATCGCCAGAAAGGTTCCGCCGACTGTACCGCCATAGCAGGCGAGGAAGATGCGGGGATAGCTGGCCTTTTCATCCGGCAAATAGCGTGAGGAGTCCGAGACATAAGGAGCTGTAGCGATCTGCCAGAGCACGGCGATGGAAAAGGCCTGAAGAAACCCGGCGAAGGAGCCGTGCATGTCTGCCAGAAAGGCTTGTCCGTGTGGTAGGCTTGCTAGCCCAACAAAGAAGCAGAGTAGAATGACGGCCGCCGTGATGAAGGAGACGGCCGAGGAAAAGATTTCGATTGTCCTATAGCCGATGATGCAAGGCAGCAGGCTGAGTACAGCCATGATGAGAATGGCCGGATGTGCCCCCAGCGAGGGCAGGACGCTCCGTAGTGCATCGCCGCCTACCACGCAGTTTGAAGCAACAAAGCTGACATACATGATGACGACCATCAGGATGACCGGAATGGCCCCCCACGCACCGAATTGCCCCCGGCTTTGGATCATCTGCGGGACACCCAGCCGTGGCCCTTGGACAGCATGAAGAGCCATGAAGACCGCCCCGAGCAGACTGCCCAGCAGGAAGGCAAGGGCTGTCATGCTAAAGGAGATATGACATTGCAACGGCCCTAGCGCACCGGTCACGACTGTTAGCAGCGTCATGTTGGTGCTGAACCAGATGGTGAACTGGTCCCGGGGGCGTCCCCGCCTGTCCGAGGCGGGGATGGGGTGGATGGTGTGCTGTTCAATCGCTGAGAACATGATGGTCTGCCTTGCCGTGATCCGTGCCTGAAGTGCCGTTACAGGCTGATGTTGATGCGCCCGTAATAATATCCGCCCGTCATAGGGATACCGGCGGAGTTGTTGTCATAGAACAGCGTACCGAGATATGAATTCGCGGCAGGCATCCGGCGGGGGCGGACATTGAAAAGATTGTTACCGCCAATAGCCAGATGGATGCGCTTCGTGGCCTGGAAGCCGACCTCAAGGTCTGTCAGCCATGCGGGTGTGTTTACGAAGCGATGGAACTGGCTCTGTGAGTATTGCAGTGCAGCAGGGGCCTGATCTTGATAGGTCACGTTATTGACTGTCTCGCCATAGCGGGTCTGGCGTAGGTTCACGTTCCAGCGGTTCAGCTTCCAATAGGCATTGAGAACAATCTTGCTTCGTGGTGATGCCGTAGTGAGATAACCGATCTGCTGAGCATTGAGGATGGGTGATCCATCCGCATAGGTATTGAGATGATGGATGCGGGTCCGGTTAAGATTGAGGGCCATGCTGAGATTGAGCGACCCGTAGCGGTGCAGTTTCAGATTGTAATCGGCCATGATGTCCAGCCCCTGCGTGCGGGTGCTGGCACCGTTGGTGAAGTAGGTTGCCGTTACGTTGTCCGGGTCTAGCCCGCCGGGCAGGGCGGCCCCCATGAGGGAGATGGCATTTTCTGCTGCACTACCCTGAAAGCTGCCCCCCGGAGCAATGCGGTTGCGGATGTTGATTTGATACACATCCACCGAGACATGAAGATTCGTAATGGGTTCCATCACAATGCCGCCGCTGGCATTGGTGGAGCGTTCGGCTTTCAGCTTCTGCGCCCCGAGGGAACTGGCCGCTACGGAGCTGACAGGCAAGCTGGCAGAGGCCCCGTTGGGAATGACACTTAGTGCGCTGTAATGCTGCTCTAGCAGGGTTGGGGCACGATAGCCGTTGCTGATGGTGGCGCGTATGGCAAAGCGTTTCGTAAAGTCATAGCGGGCGGCGACTTTGCCTGTCTGGGCATTTCCGGAATCGGTATAATGTTCGTACCGCCCGCCGAAATCGACATCAAGATGACGCAGCGGGTGAAAATCAGCATCAATGTAACCAGCCCAGACATTGCGGTTCCATGAACCGGCATTCTGCGGCATCAGGCCTGAAAAGCCCTGAAGGCCGCCTTTGTAGTAGGAGGCAGGTTCACCAGCACCGATAGTGTATTTCTCCAGCCTGTGCTGGGCCCCGAAGGAGAGGTCTAGAGAGCGGCCCGGAGCAAAAGCAAATTTGCGGCTGATATTTAGCGTGTTGTTCCACTGTTCGTTTTTGAAGCGTTCTGTCCGCACCTTAGTGGGGGATGTGCCGTAATCGGCGTAATAGGCCGGGTTGCCGCTGTTTTTAAGGCTCATGTGGTCATCATCAGCCCCGTAGGTTGTATTGGCATCCCAATGGAACCCAGCAGGCAGGCGGCCCTTTAGCCCCAGAGTAACGGCGAAATCCTGTTCCTCCATGGCCTCGATGGGGGAAAAGCCGTTGGGAAAATATTGTGGGAAGACATCCGGTGTCCGGTAATCCTGAAAGCCTTCACCGTGACGGTGGGCATAGGTGACAAAGCCATAGCCTTCCAGCGACTGGGTAAAGTGTTTGCCGAAATTGAGGCTGAGGGTCTGGCGGGTCTGTTCAGCAAGGCTCAGGGCAGGGTCATCATAAAGGCCCGTGCGGTCATCAAGGCCCTTTTGGATGAAATGGTCCGTATGGAACATTTGTCCGGCGAGATTGACGTAGCCATCCTCCCCAAGGGAGAAGCCCTTGTCGAAGCCGAACTGATATTGCCAGCCGTCGCCATTATAGGCATTTGCGCCGGTCTGGGCGTCGATATTAGAGCTTTTGATGTCCTTTTTCAGCACAATGTTGATGACACCCGCCAATCCGTCGGCCCCATAGCGGGAGGCTGCTCCATCCCGTAGGATTTCGATATGGTCGATGGCTTCAGGGGGAATCATGTTCAGATCGACCGGGCTGGAGCCTTCCTCCGGCCCGCTATCGGCGCTGATGTTTGCTGTGGTGTGGCGGCGTATGCCGTTGACAAGCACAAGCGTATGATTGGGGTTGAGCCCCCGCAGGCGGATGGAGGATGTTAGAGCCGAGGCATCATAGCCCGCCGTGCTTATGGTGACAGAGGGATTGATGCGGGCCAGCGCATCCGCCACATTGATTTGCCCCGTACGCTGAAGCTGTTGAGCCGTGACAATATCAACAGGCGATGTACTGGTGCGGGCCCGTTTCAGGGGGGTGTTGGTCTGCCGGACAGTCAGATGTTCGGTAGATGTGGCATTGATGGCGTGGGGCCGATGGTGGGGGTGGGCTGTGGCTGTATGGGGCACAGCCTTGGTTGCACCGCTATCCTTTGTATGGGCTGCTCTGGTGTTTGTACCCGGGCCGTGGGTGGGAACGGCGGCCAGAGCGGGGGATGTAAGGCCGGACATGGCTGTAGAGAGCCCGAGACCAAAGCTGCATGAGCCCATCAGGCAGGATAGGGACAGCAGGGAGGCAGGCAGACGGTAAGGGCCATGCAGGCGGGGCATTGTTGTTTCTCCAGAGTGCGAAAAGGATGGCGGGTTAGTAGGGGGAAGAAAAGCGGTCAGCGAGGGCGGTGATATGTTCAGGGCCAATGCCGCAACATCCACCAATGATGTTGGCACCGGCTTCGTGCCAGCGTTGGGCAAATTCGCCGTAATGCTGCGGGGTTAGTGTGCCATCCAGCGGTGTGATGCTTTCATTAGCGCCTTGGCCTTCATCTTCATGATGGTTATGGGCAAAGCCATTGGCATAGACACCAAGCTGTAGGGGGGAGGAGGCATCACCGTGAGTTTTCAGCACGTTGCGGGCTGTTCGTAGTGCCATTTCCATGATTCGAGGGTCACTACAGTTGAAGAGTAGAGCCTCCAACTTCAACCGAAGGGCGGCTTTTACGGCTTCTTCCAGCCGTTCACCCGATCGCAGGCAGACCGGGGCGTGCTGGTGGATGAGTGCGGCGGGATCGGAATCATCCAGCGTGAAGCTTCCCCAGAAGGGCCGTGTATCGTCTGTATTCTGGCGAATGAGCCGGTGGGCTGTCTGGAGTTCGGCAATGCTGCCCTGTGTCTCTGCCAACCAGAGATCAACCGATGGTGCCAGCCCGGAGATGAGCGGGGTTAGGATGGCTTCTGCCCTGTGAGGGGTGAAGAGGTCGGGCCGGTAGGAGCCGCCAGTTGGAGGCAGAGAACCAGCCAGAAGGGGCCGTGCCCGTGTCCCTTCATTGGCCTGTGCCGCAATGGCTTGCCGCCCCAGATGGCCGGATAGACGCGCCAGTGCTTCGCCCTGTGTCGTAAAACGCTCTTCACCAATATGGAAAGGCACCACGGCATAGCTGTTGCTTGTAATGACCTGCGCCCCTGCCTTGAGGAAATTTTCATGTGCCTGCTGCACTAGGTCAGGCCGCTCCATCAGGCTGAGGGCTGACCATTCCGGTTGGCGGAAGGGTGCCCCCATGCGGTGCAGTTCACGTCCCATTCCACCATCCAGGATTAGAGGAGTGTGGGTATTATCGGGGAAGATGGACGTGATGGAGGAAGGCATGGCGTCTCTGTCTCATCGGGGGATGGCGTTGCCCCCTTGTATTTCTGTCTGTTGAAGGAAGTGTCATGGGTAAAAAAAGCGGTGAAAAATATCAATCCCATACATATATAAGCATAGTGTTATATCTAAAGTATAAGCGGAAGCAGGAAAGGCAGTTACTGGGTAGAATAAATGAAAATCAGTTAATGGAATGTATTTCATCACATAAGGATGTGATTATCCTGATGTAAAACGCTGTAAAAAATATTTTGCCTCAGCCTGGAAAAATCTTCCTGCTTTCCTACGGAAATATGAATCCCACCCTCTATGAAAAGACGGTGGGAGCAGTGTGATTAGGGGCTGTTGAGGGTGTCCTGATATTTTTGACCGTCGAACACCCAGCGGTCATTTCCATCAACGACGATATCAGCCATGCCATTGTGACGCTGACGGGCGATACGGATGGTGCCATTCACGCTATCAAGCAATGTGTCCCATTTATCGCCATTCTTACGGTAAATGGAGGTCGTACAACCCGCCGAGCCGCAGAGGCGGTAGGACTGTAGCTGGACAAAAAGGATCGTGCCTTTTTGTTTAGAGGCAAGTTTGGCCGTACCAGTCAGGACGATGGGCTGCTCATTATGGCGAGTTGCATCTTCCAGCAGGTCGGTATTCAGACTGCGGGCCGCCTTGTCCAGCTCCGTACCAGGCTGGGATTTTAGCTCCACAGGAATGGTGCCAGAAGATTGGGATGCGTGATGGCGATGTGCTGAATGTTTAGCCGTGGCTGCCCCGGCAGGGGTGATTAGGGCAAGGCCGGAGAGGGCCATGACAGTAGCAGCAGAACGCAGGCTTTTGGCAAAGGCAGGAAAGCGGCGAGAGGCAGATGATAGGCGGGTCATGGCGTTGTTATCCTCTGGGAAGAGCAGGAAGGAGCAGGGGCGTTATTCATTCATAGCGTAACGTGACGACAAGCACATCCCGATAGGCGGGGTGTGCCGGGTCTTCCGGCTCGACAGCCGTCACGCCGTGATAAACCCGGTGATCATCCACAATGGCTGTATCCAGCGGGTCCGTTAGAGTGAAGGAGCCTAAAACAGTCTGCTGATCCAACGCATGGATGCTGGTGACGCCCTCACGGATATTACAGCGGTTGACCATGAAGACGAACACCCAGTCTACACCATCTCGATGCATCCCTTCTGGCGTGGGGAGAGCGTCTGCATCGTTGGCAGCCTCGATACGGAACTGATGCACTTCCACATGCCACGATGCTGGCTGTGGTCGTTCCGGAGAGAGGTGATCTGCCATGCTGGAAGAGGCCTGAAGAATGGCTGTAAGGGCAGGATGCTGCCCGATCTCATCCGTGATTGGGCTGAACCAGCGTTCCACACCGCCATTGAGCACATTATAATCTCGGCTCTGGTAATGGGGCTGGTGTTCTTTGCGTGTTAGATTGTCGCCAGTGATGGAGAAGGTGGCGTAACGGCGTCGGCGATAACGTCCACCATCGGCCATGTAGAGGTCCACGCCTAGATCGTTCCAGCTTTCCGCAAAACCCTGCCAGTCCTTTAGGCCATAGGGCTCCAGCCACGTTTCAGCCTGCTGTGCAGGGAGAAAGGTAAAACCGTCTTTCGTGATCTGCTGTTCGGTAGAGGCAGTGGGTATTGTGCGGGATGGAGTCATGGTGGGCGGCTCCCTGTGGCCGTAATGAAAACAGAATGGAACTGGCACCTGTCCGGCATTACGGATCATGATGGCACATTTATATAGTATAGGGGGTCTCTGGGCCGCTGTCTTGCGCTCTATGCGCCCTTTAAGAAAAACCCCTTCGCACGGTGTGTGGAAGGGGTTTTCGCAGCAGAACTAGAAGAGGGGCTTACTTGCTCTTGTTCTCGATTGGCGTTTCTTTGCCGTTCAGGTCCGGATTATTGGGCCGGAAGCGTTCGCCAAGAGCGGCGCAGATGGTACGGAAAATACCGCTAATGCCCATCTGGTGCTGGCGGAACAGCCCTTCATGAATAAAGCGGGCCAGTTGAGCCCCGAGGCCGTGGCCACCAAAGCCTTTTTTGGAAGGCCACATGCCCCATGCATTGTAGCGACCCAGAGCCACAACGGCGCCACGGTCGTTATAAACGAAGGGAACGGGCTGTTTGCCTGCCAGCTGACGGGGAATAGCGACACGGCCAACATAGCGGCCTTCCTGCCGGGCTGCCTGAGCCGTAGGAGCAGTCGGGTTGACCTCCATACGGGCACAGTCCCCAATCGCATAGATGGACGGGTCCTTCGTGGTCTGGAGCGTATCGGTGACCATAATCTGCCCGCTGCGGCTAAGCTCAAGATTTTTGAGGAGAGACGTCGCAGCGCAGGCCTTCACACCGGCAGCCCAGATGGGGAAGTCGGACTCAATACGGCGGCCATCCTTGAGGGCAATATAACCACAGCCAACTTCGCTAACCATGCCGTTCGTGATGACATCAAAACCCAGCTTCTCCAGCTCGGCTTGTGCCTCAGCCGATACCTGCTCCGGGAAAGGCGGGAGGAGGCGGGGCTGGGCTTCAATCAGCGTGGGCTTTAGCAGTCTTTTCCGTGCGGACGGGCCAAGGCCGGGTGTGCTGTCGATAGCCTGACAGAGCTCAGCCGCCAGCTGCACGCCCGTGGCACCACCGCCAACAATGCTGAGATTGACCGGCTTGTTTGTCAGCTGTGCCCGTTCGATGAGGGAGCGGAAACGGTCGTGAATGACGTTCGCATCAGCCAGAGTGTTGAGGAAGAGACAGTTCTCTTTTGCGCCCGGCGTACCAAAGTCGTTGGCACAGGCCCCCAGAGCCACGATCAGCAGGTCATAGTCCAGTACCTGCCCGTTTTCCAGGTTCAGTGTCTTGGTTGTGCTGTCGATGGTATCCAGCGTGCTCTGGATGAAGGAGAAGCCAAAACGTTTGGCAAGCTCGTTGAAGGCGAAGAGATTCCCCTTCTGACCGATCGTGCCAGAGGCGAGCTCATGCAGAACGGGCTTCCAGATATGGACGGCGTTCTGATCGATCAGGGTAATCCTGACCTTAGAATTGTGGCTGAGCTGGGTTGCGGCTTCCAGCCCGCCAACACCCCCCCCTAGAATGACGACATGCTTTTTTGCGGACATGAAACCGTTCCTCGTTTTTCCGACGTGATTTTCGTGACAGGCGTAAGCAGGACGCATAACTATTCGTGCTCTAGCCGTCCGTACCAGTATATACAAGCCCTGTCATGGTAATCGACATGGTTTTCTGAGTGTATCAGTCCCATATTTCAAGGGGAGCTGCTGTCTGCCGGTGGTAGGGCAGGCCCTGTTCGTATAACAGGCCGATACCCTACCATATCTGGGGGTGGGAAGACCCGGATTTAGCTCCGGTAAGAGCCGTTGATGTCGATGTAACCGTGGGTGAGATCACAGGTCCAGACGCTCGAACATCCCGAACCAAGGCCTATATCTGCCGTGATTGTGATCTCCTGCTGGCGCATGTAGTCGTCCAGCGCATGGACGTCATGCTCTTTTACGCTGCCCTTACTGGCCACCCAATGATCCCCGATGGCGATGGAGAGGCGGTCCCTGTCAGCAGGCTCGCCGCTTTTGCCAACGGCCATGACGATGCGGCCCCAATTTGCATCTTCTCCAGCAATGGCGGTCTTCACCAGCGGAGAGTTGGCAATGGCCATGGCAATCCGCCGGGCGGATTGCTCGCTTTGTGCGCCTTGCACATCGACACGGATCAGCTTGCTGGCCCCTTCGCCATCACGGACAACCAGCAGGGCTAGCTCATGGAGCAGGTCCTTCAGGGCTGCACGGAACTCGGCTAGTGCTGAATCCTCATGACTGCTGATCGCCTCATGCTCTGCCTGCCCGGTGGCAAAAAGCATCAGCATGTCCGACGTGGAGGTGTCTGAATCCACCGTGATGGAGTTGAAGCTCGGTCCCACGCCCTCTTCTAGCAGGGCCTGGAGAACCGGCTGAGGCAGAGTTGCATCCGTAGCGACATAGGCCAGCATAGTGGCCATGTCCGGGGCGACCATGCCAGACCCCTTGGCGATTCCCTGAATGCAGACCGGCGTGTCGCCTATCGTCACTTCACGGCGGGCAGCTTTGGGGAAGGTGTCGGTCGTCATGATGGCGCGGGCAGCGTCTTCCCAGCCGTCATCATGCAAGGCCTCGATGGCTGCGGGCAGAGCCGAGAGGATCTTTTTGTAAGGAAGTGTCTCGCCGATTACGCCAGTAGAGGCGAGGAAGACATCCTCAACGGGGCAATCCAGCAGGTGTGCCACTTCACCAGCGCAGGCCACCACGGCTTCTTCCCCGGCGCGACCGGTGAAGACATTCGCATTGCCGGAATTTACCAGCAGCGCCCGTGCATGAGGCGTGTTAGCAAGGGCACGACGGCACCAGGGGATGGGAGCCCCCGGGCAGAGGTTGCGGGTATAGACACCTGCTGCCGTTGTGCCGGGGGCGAACTCGACCAGCATAAGGTCGGTCCGCCCGCTATAGCGGATATTGGCTTCCACACCACTAAGCCGCACCCCGGCGATGGAGGTCAGCTTAGGCAGTGAGAGCGCCAGCGGGGAGCGGGGGTATGGTTTCGCCATGGCTTAGTGTGTTGCCTGTGCCGGAGCAGCAGCCGGTGCCGGTGCGCTGGTTATGGGCTGGCCCTTGGCATCATAATGCACGATTCGAGCCTGCTTTTCGGCAGCTTCCACAACCTTCCGGACTTCCTGGCGGATCAGGTCGCGGCGGATCTGGTCACGGACCTGCTCAAAGCTAGGTACCGGGGCTGTCCGTGTGCCCAGAACCTGAATCACATGCCAGCCATACTGGGTATGAACCGGCTTCTGGGTGATAGTGCCGGACTTCATGGAGAAAGCAGCATTGGAGAAATCAGGGATCATGTCCCCGCGTTTGAACCAGCCGAGGTCACCGCCGTTTGTCCCACCGGAAGCTTTGTCCGTGGAGAGGCGGCCGGCCAGTTTGGCGAAATCAGCACCCTTGTTCAGCTGACGGATGATGCCCTGTGCCTTGGCTTCGCTATCCACGAGGATATGGCGGGCATGGACTTCTTCCTCAGGCTTCTTGGAGGCATAATGCTCCTGATAATAAGCCTTCAGGGCGTCGTCTGTCAGTTTCGGAGCAACCTGCTCTTCCAGATAAGCGTTCTGGAGCACGTTGTTGGCAGCAGCCTCCATAGCGGCCTTGACGGCAGGCTTGTTTGCCAGACCAGCCTTGTCAGCCTGAAGCTGGATGGCCTTCTGGTCGATGAGCTGATTGATCAGCAAAGGAATGATGACGGCAGGCTGAAGCTGGCGGGCTTCCGGCGGCAGCGTAGCAGCAGCACGCTGAACATCGCCCAGAGTGATCTTTTGATCATTCACGGTAGCCAGCAGCATGTTGGGGTCTGCTGCGGGCTTGGCCTGCGGCTGTGCAGCGGCGGCCGGCTTGGCATCAGCAGCCAAGGCCTGTGCCGTCAGCGAGGCAGAAGAGGAGACGCCCCCGATGAGGGCCGTGCACAGGAGGAGAGAGCGGGAAAGCCGCATGTAAGACCTCGTCATTTCAATCTGTTAGAACTCAGCCTTTTCACCATGACAAAGCCTGCTTGCCCTAGCAAGAGCCTTACGGGCAGAAACGTGAAGTATTTCCTATATTTTATGTCATCATGAGCGTGAGGTGGCATTGCTGGTTCTTAGCGAGGAAAAAAGTGGGGAATAGTGCTGCGTCCAGAAGGAGGACAGGGGCTTTCCCATTGACCATGATGGCGAGGCCCCTTATGTCGGACATAATATGAAAAGCGTTGTGACCATCCGTAGCAGGCGTTTCCCGGCTTCCCGTGGGAAGAAGGGGCGTACGCAGTCGCTGATGGCAAAATTTTCAGGGTAACTCATGCTTTCACGCCTTGCTCGCGCCCTCTTTGGCCACTCCAACGACCGTTCGCTCAAGAAGTATCAGCGGCGTGTGCCAGAGATCAATGCTCTGGAGCCGCAGGTGCAGGCTCTCACGGATGATGAACTGAAGGGTAAGACGGTGGAGTTCCGTCAGCGTCTGGCTGAAGGTGCCTCTCTGGATGACCTGTTAACCGAGGCTTTCGCTGTTTGTCGTGAGGCCTCCCGCCGTGTGCTGGGTATGCGCCATTTCGATGTGCAGCTCATCGGGGGCATGGTCCTGCATGATGGGCGCATTGCCGAGATGCGGACTGGTGAGGGTAAAACCCTTGTTGGTACTTTGGCGGTTTATTTGAATGCGCTGTCCGGTAAGGGGGTGCATGTTGTTACGGTCAATGACTATCTGGCCAAACGTGATGCTGAGGAAATGTCCCGTCTGTATGGCTTCCTTGGCCTGACCACCGGTGTGATCGTCCCGAACCTGACGGACGATCAGCGTCGTGCGGCCTACGGGGCAGATATTACATACGGAACGAACAATGAGTTCGGCTTCGATTATCTGCGGGACAATATGAAATATTCGCTGGATGAAATGGTCCAGCGTGCTTTCAGCTTTGCCATTGTTGATGAGGTCGACAGCATCCTTATTGATGAGGCCCGCACGCCGCTCATCATCTCTGGTCCTGCGGATGATAGTTCCGATCTTTACCGTCACGTAGATGCTGTGATCGCCCGTCTGGTGAAGGAGCAGGACGTCTTTGAGAAGGACGAGAAACTGCGTACCGTCACGCTGACGGAAAAAGGGTCCGACCGTGTCGAGGAACTGCTGCAGGAGGCTGGTCTGCTGCATGAAGGCGGATTGTATGACCTTCATAATATCTCAGTCGTCCATCATGTTCAGCAGTCCCTGCGGGCGCGGACGCTCTTCACAAGGGATGTTGATTACATCGTCCGTGATGGCAAGGTGATGCTGATTGACGAGTTTACGGGCCGTATGATGGATGGACGCCGTTACTCCGATGGTCTGCATCAAGCGTTGGAAGCTAAGGAAGGGGTGGAAATTCAGCAGGAAAACCAGACGCTGGCTTCCATTACCTTCCAGAATTATTTCCGCCTCTACCCCAAGCTGGCCGGTATGACCGGTACAGCTATGACGGAGGCGGATGAATTCGCCGAGATTTACAATCTTCAGGTCGTAGAGATTCCGACAAATCTGCCTGTCCGCCGTAAGGATGCGGATGATGAGGTTTATCTCACGGCGGAAGAGAAATACGAAGCCGTCGCAGAGCTTGTCCGCAAGGTGCATGAAACGGGCCAGCCCATCCTTGTTGGTACAGCCTCTATTGAGCAAAGCGAGGTTCTGTCTCATTTGCTGCGGCAGAAGCACATTCCGCATAACGTGTTGAATGCCCGCCATCACGAGCGTGAGGCCAGCATCATTGCACAGGCTGGTGCACCGGGTGCCATCACGATCGCTACGAACATGGCGGGGCGTGGAACGGACATCAAGCTCGGCGGTAACGTTGAGATGCTGGTGGCAGAGAAAACCGCTGGTATTGAGGATGAAGCCGAGCGTGCCGCCGTTGCGGAGCAGGTCCGTGCGCAGGTGGCGGCTGACCACAAGAAGGTGCACGAGCTTGGTGGGCTGTATGTCATCGGGACAGAACGGCATGAAAGCCGTCGAGTGGACAATCAGTTGCGTGGGCGGTCTGGCCGTCAGGGTGACCCCGGCAATTCCCGCTTCTTCCTTTCCCTTCAGGATGATCTGATCCGTATTTTCGGGTCGGACCGCATGGGGGCGATGATGCAGAAGATGGGCCTCAAGCGGGGCGAGGCCATCGTGCATCCGTGGCTTAATCGGGCATTGGAAAAGGCGCAGAAAAAGGTCGAGGCCCGTAACTTCGACATGCGCAAGAACACGCTGAAATATGACGATGTCATGAATGCTCAGCGTAAGGAAGTCTACGCCCAGCGTCGTGAATATATGGCTTCTGCCGATGTATCCGGTGTAATTGCGGATATGCGGGGCAAGGTGATTGAAGAGCTTGTCCATGCTCATATCCCGCAGAATTCCTTTGTGGAAGCATGGGATATCGATGGTTTAGCATCGGAGCTTCATCGTATCCTTAATCTGGATATGCCGATTGCCGATTGGGCAAAAGAAGACGGCATGGATGAGGAGCATCTGATCGACCGCATCGAGGATACGGCAACGAAGGCCCATGCGGCACGTTCGGCTACTGTCGGCCCGGAGATGATGAGGCTGATTGAGAAGCATATCCTTCTGACTTCTTTTGATGGGGCATGGAAGGAGCATCTGCACGGGCTGGACCAGATGCGGCAGGGGATTGGCTTGCGGGCCTATGCCCAGCGTGACCCGCTGAACGAATATAAGCAGGAAGCCTTTCAGATGTTCACTTACATGTTGGAAGACTTGCGGATCCGTGTTGTGCAGTCCGTTAGCCATGTCCAGCCCGTCAGTGAAGCCCCGACCATGCCGACCATGCCCACAGGCATGATGGAGGAGGGTGCCTCCGAGGAGGAAGCTCTGGACACGGCAACGCTGGCCCGCTGGCTTAACGAGGTACCTCGTAATGCGCCGTGCCCTTGTGGGTCCGGACAGAAGTTCAAGCACTGCCACGGCAGAATGATTTAAGAAGGGAGCCGCCTTTTCTGGGCGGCCTTCTGGCGCACGTTGCTGGTGCATGGAATATAGGCGTTCAACGTTTTTTAGGAGAAGTAGGGTCCATGGCAGGACATTCACAGTTTAAGAACATCATGCACCGTAAAGGGGCGCAGGATGCCAAGCGTGCCAAGCAGTTTGCCAAAGTCATCCGTGAGATCACGGTGGCAACACGGTCCGGTATGCCAGACCCGGCCATGAACCCCCGCCTGCGTGCCGCCATTACGGCAGCTCGTGAAGTCAATATGCCCAAGGATACGGTCGAACGTGCCATCAAAAAGGCCAGCGGCGCCGGTGGTGGGGAAGATTATGTGGCTGTCCGTTACGAGGGCTATGGTCCGGCTGGCGTAGCCATCATCATTGAAGGCCTTACGGATAATCGCAACCGTACGGCTTCCGAAGTCCGGGCTGCATTTTCTAAGCATGGTGGCTCCATGGGGGAAACCAATTCTGTTTCCTTCGGTTTCGATCATATCGGTGTGATCGCTTACCCGCAGGATGCCGCCTCTGAAGATGACATGCTGGAAGCCGCCATCGAAGCTGGTGCTGATAACGTGGAAACTACAGAAGATGGGCACGAGATTACCACAGCGATGGAAGCCCTGATGAGCGTGCGTGATGCGCTGGAAGGTCGCTTCGGTGAGCCTCGTTCTGCCAAGCTGGATTGGCGTCCGCAGACGACTGTCACGCTGGATGAGGATCAGGCCCGTTCCGTTCTCAAGCTGATTGATGTGCTTGAGGAAAATGACGACGTGCAGGCTGTTTACGCCAACTTTGACATTCCGGATGAGGTAGCCGAGGCTCTGGCAGCTTGATCCGCCTTATGGGGATAGACCCCGGCCTGCGCTTTATGGGTTGGGGTATTGTAGATGTGGAGGGGAATCGTCTGCGCCATGTTGCCGATGGTGTTTTGGCAACTCAGAGCGGTGATGACGTTCCCCGCCGCCTTTGCGACTTGCATGAAGGGCTGATGAAGCTCATTCAGCACTATGGCCCCACGGAAGCTGCCGTTGAGGAGACCTATGTAAACCGCAACGGCTCTTCCACGCTCAAGTTGGGTTATGCCCGTGGTGTGGCCCTTGTTGTGCCGGCCCTTGCCGGGTTGAGCGTGCATGAGTATGGCGCCATGGCCGTAAAGCGTGCGGTCGTCGGCACAGGGGCAGCGACTAAGGAGCAGGTCAGCATGATGGTCCGTCGCCTTTTGCCGGGGGCGGAGGTTAAGCGGGCTGATGCCTCCGATGCGCTCGCCATTGCGATTTGCCATGCTCATCACCGGGCTAGTGCGCAGCATGTGGGTGCGGGAGTACGCATGGCATGATCGGACAATTGACGGGTCTTGTCTCCCATATTGAAGGGGATCACTGCCTCATTGATGTTAATGGGGTAGGCTATGTCGTGTCGGCATCAAGTCACACGCTCGGGCTGTTGCCTCGCCCGCCGGAAGTGGCCCGTGTGTTGGTGGAAACCATCGTGCGGGAAGATGCTATTCAGCTTTTTGGCTTTGCGGAGGCGGATGAACAGGCATGGTTCCGCCTTCTTACGACTGTTCAAGGGGTGGGTACCCGTGTGGCTTTGGCCATTCTGTCAGTTAGTCGCCCCAGTCTGCTTTGGAAGGCTGTCCATGCAGAGGATAAGACTGCCTTTACGCAGGCCGCTGGGGTTGGCCCCAAGCTAGCAGCACGTCTCTTAACGGAGCTTAAGGGCAAAGTGGCCAAAATGCCAGCTCCCGCCGGTATGAGCGGGACAAGCATGACCGCTGGAGGGGGAGAGGCGGCTATCAGCACCCGTCTGCATGGGAGTGCAGGGCTGGAGCAGGATGCTCTTATGGCCCTGGAAGGTCTGGGCTTCCGTCGTGCAGAAAGCTGGCCGATTGTCAGCCGACTTATCGGGGAGAATGACGGGGCAGGGCTGGATGTTATCATTCGTCTTGCCCTTAAGGAACTGGCCCGGTAGGCAGAGGGAAGAGGGGAAGAGCAGGGCCGATGAACCAGTTTGTACCAGAGACACCTTTTGGCCGTGCGCCGGAGACGGATGCCACACGCCAGCCCGAGGATGTGGCTGATACCACCCTGCGCCCGCAGACTCTGGCCGACTTTACAGGCCAGAAAGCCAGCCGGGAAAATCTCTCCATTTTTATTGAGGCAGCCCGTAAACGGGGTGATGCGCTGGACCATGTCCTGCTACATGGTCCGCCAGGATTGGGGAAGACAACCCTCGCCCAGATTGTTTCTCGTGAACTTGGTGTAGGCTTCCGGGCTACGTCAGGGCCGGTCATTCAGCGCGCTGGAGACCTTGCAGCCATTCTGACGAACCTTCAGCCTCGAGATGTGCTGTTCATTGATGAGATTCACCGTCTCCAGCCGGCGATTGAGGAAATCCTTTATCCTGCGATGGAAGATTTCCAACTGGACCTCGTGATTGGTGAGGGGCCGGCCGCTCGCTCAGTGCGGATTGATTTGGCTCCCTTTACGCTCGTAGCCGCTACGACACGTTCTGGTCTGCTGGCAACACCGTTGCGGGACCGGTTCGGCATTCCGCTGCGTTTGGTTTTCTATACGCCTGAGGAGTTGCGCCAGATTGTTAGCCGTGGCGCAGAGAAGCTAGGTATGGCGTTGACGGATGAAGGGGCAGAAGAAATTGCCCGTCGTTCCCGTGGGACACCCCGTATTGCTGGAAGGCTGCTGCGCCGTGTGAGGGACTTTGCCCTTGTGGCGAAGAAAGGGGTCGTTGACCGTACGCTGGCAGATGCAGCCCTCTCTCGACTGGAGGTAGATAGCCACGGGCTTGATGCGATGGATAGACGTTACCTCCGCCGCATTGCCGAGCATCACCGGGGTGGCCCCGTGGGGGTGGAAACATTGGCAGCGGCATTGGCGGAAGCCCGTGATACGTTGGAAGACGTAGTGGAACCCTATCTGATACAGGAAGGGTTGATCCTGCGGACCTCACGGGGGCGGATGCTGGGGGAACCCGGATGGCGTTATCTCGGCCTCAACCCACCTTCTGATAATCTGGCACCACGGTTCCTGTAAGGGCTGGTGCGGGCGGCCATTAGGGAGAACACGACATGGCGGCACATCACTGTCAGTTCCGTATTTATTATGAAGATACAGATGCGGGGGGTATCGTCTATCACGCCCGGTATCTGGGCTTTGCCGAACGTGCCAGAGCCGAGGCATTACGCAGCCTTGGGCTTAGCGTTGGGGAAATGGCGGAAGAGGATGGAATCGGCTTTGTCGTCCGGCAGTTGGGTATCCGTTATCACGCCCCCCTGCGGTTGGATGAGCTGATGGATGTGGAAACAGTTTTGCTACAGAGGGGCGGGGCCCGGCTGAAGCTGAGGCAGGTTATCACCAATCTCTCCCGGGGTGGGCAGAAGTCGGTCGTGATTGAGGTGGAGCTGGCCTGCCTGAGATTGGCTAGTATGGCTCCGTTGCGGCTGCCTGTTGCCTATCAGGAAAAATTGGCAGGGCTGGAGGTATCAGGCGGGGATTCCGCCTGACAAAAGATTTAAAGATAAAGATGTTTGCTCTTTCTGCGTCCTGTGCCATTGAAAAAAGTACTTCCTGCCGCAACATGGGCAGTAGTCCTTTACCCAACCGACCATAGAAAACAGGAGAAAGCGGAGTGGATCAGGCTGTGAATTCGAGTGCTCTGGGTGCTGCCGGGGCAGCGGGGCTTTCGCCCTTCCATCTGTTCCTGAATGCTTCTCTGGCTGTGCAGCTAGTCATGATCGGGCTGGTGCTGTGTAGCATTTTCGTATGGGCGGTCATTGTGGAGAAGGTGCTTCTCCTGCGGCGGGTCAATCGAGAGGCTACGACCTTTGAGGACCGCTTCTGGTCCGGTGGGTCGCTGGATGATCTGTATGACAGTGAAGGGGCACGCCCTGTTCATCCAATGGCTGCTGTCTTCGGGGCGGCGATGGGCGAATGGCGTCGTTCATCCCGCATTGCGGGGATTGATGTGATCCACGGTGGTACGTCTGAACGCATTGACCGGGCTATCAGCATTACAATCGGCAGAGAGACAGAGCGTCTGAGCCGCTATCTCGTGATGCTGGCTACCATCGGTCCGGTCGCCCCATTTGTCGGTCTGTTTGGAACGGTGTGGGGTATCATGCATGCTTTTAGCTCCATTGCTTCCATGCACAACACGAATCTTTCCGTTGTAGCACCGGGTATTTCCGAGGCACTTTTTGCAACAGCTATCGGTCTGCTAACAGCCATTCCGGCCTATGTGGCTTACAACCTCATCAGCCGCAGTGTGGATAATTTCGCTGAACGGCTGGAAGGCTTCGGGACCGAGTTTGCGGCTATCCTATCCCGCCAGTCTGAAGAACGTGGCAGCGGGAGGAACTGAGCATCATGGAGGCTTCATCACGCATTGGGCGGGGCAGAAGTAGGCGGAGCCGCCCGGAAGCAAACATCAACGTAACCCCGCTGGTAGATGTCATGCTGGTGCTGCTCATCATTTTCATGGTGACGGCACCGATGTTGACCAGTGGTGTAAATGTTGATCTGCCGCAGACAAGTGCCAAGCCTGTCAATTCTGATGACAAGCCCATTACAGTGTCCATCAAGAGCGATGGCAGCTTGTATCTGGGGGATGATCCCGTCAGTGCAGATGAGCTGGTAACTCATCTCAAGCAGTTGGCGAGCGATGATTCCGGTCGCCGTATTTTTGTGCGGGCCGATGCGCATATCGACTATGGCAAGGTGATGAGTACGATGGGGCAGATCACATCTGGTGGCTTTACCCATGTTGCCCTGTTGGCGCAGCAGCCACAGGGCGGCCAGTAAGGAGAGCCTGCGTGAGCTTCTCTGCATCATCACGATTTGATGAGATTCCACCGCCCTATCAGCGGCGGGAGCGGGGGCAGGGCAGCCTTGTGACGGGTGCTGTGCTGCTCTCCCTGCTGCTGCATGGGGGTGTGCTGGTTTTCCTACTTTGGCACCCGCAGCCGCCCCTGCCAGAACCACCGGCAGAGCAGACAGTCACTATGGTGTATGAGGCAACCGGGGGTGCCCGCCCGGCGGCTCGGTCTGCGCATAAGGCTGAAGTTCCGGCGCCACCTGCTCCGGTGGAGGCAAAGGCTCCCCCAGCACCGCAGCCGCCCAAGCCAAAGCCAGTTGAACCACCGCCACCGGCTCCGCCACCGCCTCGGCCTGTACAGGCAGCCCCAGAGCCGTCTCATGTGGCTGTGAAGACACCGGTCCAGCAGCGTGCTCCAGTGCGGGAAAAGGGTGAGGTGAGCGAGCAAGCAAAGCCGAAGCCGGAACCGGTGCATAAGCAAGCGCAGGTCAAGGCACCGGAGCATAAGGTGGAGAAGCCGCCTGCCAAGCCGCAGCTTTCCCATACCCAGCAGGAGCATGAGGCTAAAAAGACGCAGGAGGACAGCCGTTCCCTGTTGGCTACGTTGGATGAGTACCGGAGCCAGGAGAAGCAAGAGCGTCCGCCTAAGGCGTTGCCTAATCAGGCACAGGGCGGGTCTCCTCGTGGGGGTGGTCGTCCTGATGGTGATACGGGTGCTTTGACGAGTGGTGAGCAGAATGCCATCGGGTCATCCGTACAGCGTTGCTATCAGGAAGATACACTGGCTCGAAACTATCAGAATTTCTCTGCACGTATGATGGTCACGGTGGATGCAGCCGGCGAAGCTCGCATGGTCACATTTTTGCCGGAGACTCGTGCCCGTATGGCAGCGGACCCGACATATCGGGTCCAGGCCGAACGGGCCCGGGATGCCGTGCTGAGTCCTACCTGCTCCCGCCTGCCCGTGCCTAAGCGTATGCTGGGGCAGGTGAGGCAGTTCCGTTTTCTGTTCAAGCCCTGAGGCTGGATTTATCTGAGGTTATTGCATGTCCTTTTTTTCTGATACCGAGGCTGAACTTCTTCAGAAGCATCTCTCCCGCCGCTCCCTGCTTGGTGGGGTTGCTGCGGGTGGTGTGCTTGTTACGCCTCTGGCCCTGCTGGGAAGTCGTAGCGCACGGGCTGCTAGCGGAAACGCCCCGGCAGAGATCACAGTGGCCGGGGCTCATCAGGCCCCCATCCCCATTGTGGTTCCGGATTTTGGACCGGGGCTGGGGAATCAGATTTCCGGCGTGATTTCTTCTGACCTTTCCAGCACAGGGCTGTTTCAGGTCATGGGGGGCACGGTGCCGGCTTCTGTTCAGCCGGACTTTTCGGCACTGAAGGCTCGTGGTGCCCGTGTAGCTGTGGCCGGGAGTGCTACAGGGGCTGACCATGTACGGGTGGAGATGCGCCTGTGGGATGTCGTGGCAGGCCAGCAGATGGAAGGCCGGGCCTATACGGCTTCTCCGAGCAACTGGCGTCGTATTGCCCATATCATTGCTGATTCTATCTATAAGCGTCTGCTGGGTGAGGATGGGTATTTTGATACTCGTATCGCTTATATCTCCCGGACAGGCCCACGGCGCCATCAGGCCACACGTCTTGCCATTATGGATCAGGACGGTGCCAATGCTCATATGTTGACCAATGGTAACTGGCTGACGTTGGAGCCACGCTTCAGCCCTATTAGTGAGCAGTTGGCCTTTCTGTCCTACGCTAATAATCGCCCTCGTGTGTATGTGTATGACCTCAACACGGGGCAGCAGACCATTCTTGGCACGTTTGAGGGCATTTCCTTTGCACCGCGCTTTTCTCCAGATGGGCGGAGCATCATTCTTTCGGCCACGACTAAGGATGGTGGGGCGGATTTGTATCTGATTGATCTGGCCACCCAGCACCGTCGCCGTCTGACATCGGCACCGGGTGTGATTGATACTAGCCCGTGCTTTAGCCCAGATGGTCAGAACATCGTCTTTAACTCCGACCGTGGTGGCTCGCCGCAGCTGTATGTGATGAGTGCGAACGGTGGAAATGCCCATCGCATTTCTTACGGTAATGGTCACTATGGGTCGCCTGTATGGTCCCCGAGAGGTGATCAGATTGCTTTCGTCCGTATTGGCTCGGGTGGCTTCACCCTTGGCGTGATGGGGCCAGATGGTGTTGGGGAGCGGTCTCTGACACAAGGCTTTACTGTGGAGAGCCCAAGTTTCGCACCAAATGGCCGGGCACTGGCCTTCTGCCGCCAGAATGCAGCGGGTGCCGGTGGTGCGGGCTTTACCTCTTCTATCGCTGTGATTGACGTAGCGGGTTTCAATGAGCATATCATTCCCACTACGACAGGGGCTTCTGACCCAGCATGGTCGCCGTTGCGGCGCTAAGCGTAGGGAACGGTTGTTTGGGGCTATGGGAGACGTTGCGCTTCCATGGCTCTGGTAGCTTTCGGGGCTGCCATGCGTCTTTCCTCATCTGCATCTTGCAGGTGGGTGAAAACTCCCCCATTAACTGGGGTGCATCTTTTTGCAGGAGATTGTCATGAAGTTGAAGATGTTCGCTGTGCTGGGTATGGCCTGCGCTCTGACCGCCTGTAGTGGTGACCATAAGAACCACGATAATGACGGTGATGGGCAGAACACCCAGCAGATGAGTCAGGGCCCGGTTCCGGGTAGTCAGGCTGATCTGGTCGCCACTGCCGGGGACCGTGTTTATTTCGAGCTGAATAAGAATCAGCTTAACAGCGAAGGTCGTGCCACGCTGGATAAGCAGGCTGCTTGGCTGGCTCGCTACCCTCAGGTCAATATCCTGGTTGCTGGTAACTGCGATGACCGTGGTACGGAAGAGTACAACATCGCTCTTGGCCAGCGTCGTGCTAACGCTGCCCGTGAGTATCTGGAAGCCAAGGGCGTGGCCCCGGCCCGTATCATGACGATCTCTTACGGCAAAGACCGTCCGACAGCTGATGGCGATACACCAGAAGCATGGGCACAGAACCGTAACGCTATTACGTCTGTCCGCTAAAGCAGGCCCGGTTCCGGGAAACCTGTAGAAGGGGCGGTGGTGCCCTTTCAGAAAAGGTCGGGCCGGTTTGCTTAACCGGCCCGATTTTTATGTGCGATTATTGCCTGTCCGTTGGGAGATGAGATCATGCGTCATTCTGCTCGGCCTGTTCTGGGTCCTGTTTCAGCCACTCTGAAGGGAGCATTGGGGGCTCTGCTGCTTTCCTGCACGGCGATTGCGCCCCTTGGCTCTGCCTGGGCGGATGCTGGTCTCTCGCGCGAAGCTATCATGCAGCAGCATCAGGCATTGGCCCGTCAGCATGGTAGTAGCAGTGACGACGGCACAGGCAGTCTTGATGATCAGGGTGATGATCTGTCCGCTCCCTTGCCGGTAGCATCTAGCAGCAGTGGAAGTAGGTCTTCTGAAGGGAGCTCTTCAGGTCGGAGTAGCGGGGACTTGGTTGCCAACCTGCTGGAGCGTGTGAATTCTCTGGAAGGGCAGGTGCGGGAGATGCATGGCCAGATAGAGCAGATGAGCAATCAGCTTCATCAGGATGAAGCGACGATGACCAAGCAGCTCGGGGATATGCAGTTCGCCCTTGAGAATGGCCATCATGCCGCAGCCCGTCCCTCTGCCGCGGCTGAAACATCTGCTGCTGCTCCGGCAGCCGCACCACATGTGGCGTCTACCACGGAGATGTTGCAGGCTGGCCGTGCGGCTCTGAAGGCCCATCAGTATGAGACGGCTGAAACACAGGCCCGTCAGGTACTTAAGCAGAGCAAAACAGGTTGGAGCCACACAGAAGCCCAGTATCTACTGGCGCAGTCCCTTGCTGGTCAGAAATCCTACAAGAATGCGGCTTTGACCTATTACGATGTATATAGCCATTCACCGGAGTCTCCTCGGGCACCAGAGGCTCTGTTGGGTGTTTCAGCTTCCATGTTGGCGTTAGGGAACAAGACGGCATCTTGCGAGGCATTGCGGCGGCTCCATAAAGAATTCCCCAATGCTTCGGCTCGTGTGAAGTCTTCTGAGAAAATCTTCAGTGAACGGGCTGGCTGTCATTAAGAATAACGCCAGAGAGGGTAGAGAAGAGCCTGTCACGCAGAGTGAATTTGCCTCTCTTATGGAGAGGCTCGGGCCTGTAGGGCCGGATGAGGCGGCGCATTCGCTCTGTATTGCGGTGTCCGGTGGTGGGGACTCTATGGCCTTGGCGCTGTTGGCTCGGCGATGGAGGCGGAACGTTCTGGCTCTGGTCGTGGATCATGCTCTGCGCCCAGAATCCGCCGAGGAAGCCGCCTTAACCTGCCAGCGTTTGGCTGCGTTAGATATTCCTTCACGGCAACTTACGTTAGGGCCTCTGAAACCCGGCGGTATGCAGCAGCGGGCTAGAGAAGCACGGTTTGAAATATTGGAAGCTGCTTGCGTTGAAGCTGGAGGGTCTGTTTTGCTGGTCGCTCATCATGAGGCAGATCAGGAAGAAACGCTCTGGATGCGTCAGGAGCGGGGGAGTGGGGCCCGGGGGTTATGTGGCATGGCAGCCCGCACCGTTCGGGGGCGAATCACGCTGTTGCGGCCATTGCTGGGCATCAGGCCGGAACGCCTGCGGGAGACGCTGCGGCAAGCTGGCGTGGTTTGGTGTGAAGACCCTTCTAATCAGAATCGTCGGTTTCGCCGTGTAGAAGTCCGGCAGGACCTGACCGATGATGAGCGGCGGGAGATGCATGATATCAGGCGACAGGCCTGTGCCGAACAACAAGACACGGAGCAACGGCTGGCAGCACATGTTGCCAGCTGTGTGGCGTGGCAGCCGGAAGGGTGGCTGAAACTCACCACTGATGCTCTTCTGTCCTCATTAGGGGATGAGTTGCTGGGGCGGTTGATCCGCCTTGTGGGCGGGCAGGATTATGTGCCAGAGCGTCAGGCTGTTTCGGCTTTGCGGCAGGCGGGGACGGGGTCTTTAGGACGGACCTGCCTGGCTCCTCTCCGGGGGCGAGAAGCCGGTTGGATGTTGTATCGCGAAGCCCGGAATCTGGAAGAAAAAATATCAGCTCGACATGGGCAATGCTGGGATGGGCGTTGGCGTTATATAGGGCCGGACCGCCCGGATGCGGTGATTGCGGCTCTCGGGCCGCATCGGCGGGAGGGGCGTGGTATACCGGCCTGCGTTCTGCCTGCTTTGCCAGCTTTGTGGGCGGGGGATGAGCTGCTTGCCGTACCAGAGGGAGTGAGGGGGCTTCCTCCTGGCCTGCCCCGTGTAGCCTTTGTGTGGGATGGGGGAGCTCCCCTAACAGGGGAACGGGACTGGAGCGGCTGAAACTAGCTTGATAAATGCGGCGAGATGAGGGTTTTTCATCCATTTTGCCCCGATGGGGGTGGGAACGCCGCCAGAAATACCTATCTTGAAGGGACTAAGTGTGGTGTGGGCTCTGCCCCTGTGCCCCGATTTGTGAGGTGTTTGTAGAGATGAAAAACATTGGCCGTAATGTTGCGATCTGGGTGGTTGTTGTCCTAGCGGCCATCGGCATGCTGGCGGCATTCCAGCCGGGGGGGAGTCGGCAGGCTGTCCAGAAGATCGCTTATTCCGACTTTATGCATGATGTGGAACGCCACGAGGTCCGTTCTGTTACCATTCGGGAGCAGAATATTTCCGGTGTGCTGACTAATGGGACGTCCTTTGAGACCTACGCACCGTCAGACCCTGCAATGGTCTCCAGGCTGACAGATTCTGGGGTGGAGGTCACCGCCCATCCGCCGCAGAGCGATGATAACCCTATCCTTCGCTATATTGCGGCTTATCTGCCGATCATCCTGATGCTTGGGCTGGGCTTCATGGTTTTCCGCCAGATGCAGAATGGCGGGGCTGGTCGTGGTGCCATGAGCTTCGGTAAATCTCGTGCCAAGATGATGGTGGAGAAGAAAGGCCGTGTCACCTTTGCTGATGTGGCCGGTGTGGAGGAATCCAAAGAAGAGCTGGTCGAGATCGTAGACTTCCTGAAGGACCCACAGAAATATACCCGTCTGGGTGGTAAGATTCCCAAGGGTGTTCTTTTGGTTGGTCCTCCCGGTACTGGTAAGACCTTGCTGGCTCGTGCTGTGGCCGGTGAGGCAAATGTACCGTTCTTCAGCGTGTCTGGCTCTGACTTCGTGGAGATGTTTGTCGGTGTCGGTGCGTCTCGTGTTCGTGACATGTTCGAACAGGGTAAGAAGAATGCTCCCTGCATCATCTTTATCGATGAGATCGATGCCGTAGGCCGTCAGCGTGGTGCTGGCATGGGCGGCGGCAATGATGAGCGTGAGCAGACACTGAACCAGATGCTCGTTGAGATGGATGGTTTTGATAGCAATGAGGGTGTCATTCTCATTGCTGCTACCAACCGTCCGGATGTGTTGGATCGTGCCTTGTTGCGTCCGGGTCGTTTTGACCGTCAGGTGGTTGTGCCCAACCCTGACGTGAAGGGGCGTGAGAAGATTCTTCAGGTCCATATGAAGAAGCTGCCACTTTCCTCCGACGTTAATCCGAAGGTGATTGCCCGTGGAACAGTTGGGTTCTCCGGGGCGGAGCTGGCCAATCTTGTGAATGAGGCTGCTTTGTTTGCGGCTCGTCTGGGCCTGCGGACGGTCAGCATGGCGCAGTTTGATGAAGCCCGAGATAAGGTGATGATGGGAGCGGAGCGTCGTTCCGCTGTCATTGATGATGCTGAGAAGAAGATGACGGCCTATCATGAGGCAGCTCATGCGCTGGCATCTTATTTCAGCCCCGGTTCCGACCCCATGCATAAGGCAACGATTGTGCCGCGAGGTCAGGCCCTAGGGATGGTTCAGTCTCTGCCAGAGAAGGACAATCTTACCTATAGGCGGCAGTGGTGCTTTTCTTGGATTGTCATCTGCATGGGTGGCCGTGTTGGTGAGGAGGTCATCTTTGGGCATGATCAGGTTAGTGCCGGGGCCTCTGGTGACATCAAGAGTGCGACCCGTACAGCACGGAGCATGGTCACGCAGTGGGGGATGAGCGATAAGCTCGGTATGATGGATTATGGTGATGCGGACCAGATTTCCGGTATGACAGCCCGTGAGGTGGATCAGGAAGTCCGTAAGATTCTGGATGCCGCTTATGCGACTTGCCGTCATATCATCCTGACGCACATGGATGCCCTGCATCGTGTGGCGCAGGCCCTGCTGGAATATGAGACCCTGACTGGTGAAGAGATCGGGCGTCTCATCCGCGATGAGCCTCTGGGCCGGACAGATGATGAGGATCAGTCCTTCAGTGGGCGTAGGCCTTCTGTACCGTCTGCGGGCGGTGGGAGTGTGGCACCGGCCGGCGGGCTGACGGCTACCCCCGGAACTGTCTGATATAATAGACTGTTCGTTGATAAGTGGGACGGGCGTATGGCGGTGGCTATACGCCCGTTTTGTTTACGAAATGCTTGCGTATCAAGGGAATGGCTGGCATTTCAGGGGGCGTTTCATGGTGTAACAGGTGGGCCTGTCCTGTCGGCGACCGGTAGAAAGCAGGCAGAGAGACAGAAAAAACAGAGGGGAAGTCATGGCAGACAGGCGGATGTTTTTCGGCACTGACGGTATCCGTGGTACGGCCAATACGGCACCCATGACGGTTGAGATTGCTCAGAAGTTGGGGCAGGCGGCGGGACTTTATTTCTGCCGGCAGGGCGAGACAGGGAGACAGCACCGCCATACGGTTGTACTTGGTAAGGATACACGCCTTTCTGGCTATATGATCGAGTGTGCTCTGGTCTCGGGGTTTCTGTCCGCTGGTGTGGATGTGGTGTTGCTGGGCCCACTGCCAACTCCGGCTGTTGCTTTCCTTACACGTTCTCTGAGGGCCGATCTGGGGGTTATGATCTCAGCATCCCATAATCCATTTACGGATAATGGGATCAAGCTGTTTGGTCCGGATGGGTTTAAGCTCTCCGATGCGGTGGAGAAAGAGATTGAGGCCCTCATGGCAGAAGACCTGAGCGGCCAGCTAGCCTCTCCTGCGGCCATAGGGCGGGCCTCTCGCCTGAATGACGCTGCCGGGCGGTATATTGAGAGTGTCAAATCCTCCTTTCCCCGTGGGTTGCGTTTGGATGGTCTGAAGATTGTCCTAGATTGTGCGCATGGTTCTGCCTACCGTGTGGCACCTGCCGCCTTGTGGGAGCTTGGGGCAGAGGTCATCACCATCGGGGCTTCGCCGGATGGTCTGAACATCAATGATGGTGTTGGCTCCACCCACCCAGAGGCTCTTTGCGAGGCGGTGCGTGCCAATAAGGCTGATTGCGGCATTGCGCTTGATGGTGATGCGGACCGTGTCCTGTTTGCTAATGAGCGTGGCGAGTTGGTGGATGGTGACCAGATACTGGCCCTTATCGCTACGCTTTGGAAGCGCATGGGATGGCTGAATGGTACCGAAATTGTGGCGACTGTTATGTCCAATATCGGGCTGGAAGAGTATCTGAAAACACAGGGGCTGAGCCTGCATCGCACAGCAGTTGGTGATCGTTACGTTGTAGAGCGTATGCGCCAGACTGGCGGAAACTTGGGCGGGGAACAGTCTGGCCACATGGTGTTGTCCGACCATGCGACAACGGGGGATGGTCTTTTAGCCGCTCTTCAGGTTCTGGCAGCGTTGGTAGACTCTGGCAGACCTGCAAGTGAGCTCTGCCACCTTTTTACGCCATATCCGCAGACCTTGAAGAATGTGCCCTATAAGGGCACAAACCCCATGCAGAACCCAGCTCTGGGAGAGATTGTCCGCTGGGCGGAAGAGAAGCTTGCTGGGAAGGGGCGTCTCGTTTTGCGGGCGAGTGGTACGGAACCTTTGATCCGTGTGATGGTGGAAGCCCGGGATGAGGCACTAGTAGCGGATGTGGTGGAGCGGGTCAGTGCTCACATCCAGCAGCTGGCAGTTAGCTAAACAATACATGAGGATTCTGCGCAGAGAAGAAGCCCCCGAGCCTTTGGCAACGGGGGCTTTTTTGTTAGAGCATTGATAGCGTAAGAAGAAGGGGCTGCCTCGGCATCTGCCCCTTTTTCTGTTTTAGCCAGCCTGACGCATGGGGGGAGTCCCGTCAGAAAAGGGCTGCGGGGCAACATGGTTTGCGCCGTTGGATATCGCGGCTGGGTCTTGCAGAATGTAGCCGCGGCCCCAGACGGTAGTGATCATATGCTCGGCCCCAAAACGCTGGAGCTTACGGCGCAGCTTGCAGATGAACACGTCGATGATCTTCATCTCGGGCTCATCAATGCCGCCATAGAGGTGATTCAGGAACATATCCTTGGTAAGGACAGCGCCCTTACGCAGAAGGAGCAGCTCCAGAATGGAATATTCTTTGCTGGTCAGGTGCAGGAAGTGACCATTGACGCTGACCATCCGGCTCTCCAGGTCCAGCTCTAGCGGGCCGACACGCAGGCGTGGCTCGGAGATGCCATAGGCACGGCGGGTTAGGGCCTGAATACGGGCCTGTGCCTCGTTTATATCGAAGGGCTTTGTCACATAGTCATCAGCACCAGCGGAGAAGGCAGCAACCTTGGTGGAGGAATCCATCCGGGCAGACAAAACCATGACAGGCGTTGCGATGCGGGAGCGCCGAAGCTGGCGGATCAATTCTTCCCCTGGTAGGTCAGCCAAGTTCAGCTCGGTTATGAATAGATCATAATCGTAGTGCTTGAACATGTTGAGAGCTTCATCAGCGGTTCTGACATGGTCGACCGCATAAGAAGATTTTTCCAACACCTTCACCAGATAGTTTACCGCAACGCTGTCGGTATCAGCGATGAGAATACGCATAATTTCAACTCCCCTTGGACTGGTTGTAGTATGGAAGATATTTTTTATAGGATGCAACCTTTGATTGTTTTTCTTGTAATCCATACAACTAGAACAGGAGCTACTTCTGCTCCTCGTATGGGGCATTTTTGTGTTGAGTAGATGATAATTTAATGTCGTCTTTTGCTGTGAGAAAGAAAATAAGGGGGGTAGGCTTCAATAATTAAGATGAATACTTATACCTTTGTGTGTATCAATCTATGTATATTCAATTTTAGATGAATATCACAGGAACGTGAAAAGCGTTTTACTAAATAAAGAAAAAATTAAAATAAGCATGCCGCCACATTAGAGCAAATTATCGAACACACTTATCGGAATAACTTTTCTTTTTTTACGGAGTGGGAGCCGCTTAATAATTTTTTACGCAAAGAAATAAAACCGCTTTACTCCCATTTTTATGGAGCAAAATAATACAATTAGGAGTCTGGAAGTCCGAATCGCTTTAGGCGTCGCCAGGCTCTGCCGTGCTGGATGCCAGAAGCTGGGTGATCTGTTCTGGCGTGCCAATCAGCGCACAAGCAACGGGATGTGTCTTATCTGCAACCAGTACAAGGCGTGTCTGTGTAGAGCTGGGAAAGAGGTCGGTCTCCAGCGTGAAGACAGACGCATCCTGCTGCCCCTGTGTCTCCGCCCCGCGGGCCGCCTCGCTAAGGAGGCGGGCACTGATGCGCTCCAGCGCAGGGAGGAGGCGGCTGGCTGTTTGCTCTTCCGTCTCGCCTCCCTCCGTTGTGGAGTGGCGATGATGGGCGATGAGCTCGTTCCAGCCCGCACGGGTTAGAAAACTAGGAATCCCCGCCTCTGGTGTAGTCCGTTCGGCACGAAGGATGAGGCCGTTCTGGGCAAGAGAGAGGATATCCAGTTTGGGCAGGCGGGTTGGATCAAGCGTGATGGCCATTAGACCCACTCACCAGAGCGCATGAGAGGAACTTTCTGACCGTCCTTCACCCCATCGATATCGATTCTGTCGGAACCGATCATCCAATCGATATGGATGATGGAGTGATTGGCCCCACGGGCAATCAGTTCATCCTCGCTTAGCCCGTCAGGGTCGGTCATACATTTTGTGTAGGCTTGGCCGAGGGCGATATGGCAGGCGGCATTCTCATCAAACAGAGTGTTCTGATACAGGATGCCACTCTGGGAGATTGGGGAGGAGTGAGGAACAAGGGCAACCTCACCAATGCGGCGAGCCCCTGCATCACTCTCTAGGATGCGGTTTAGCACATCTTCGCCTTTGCTGGCGTGAGCCTCCACAATGCGGCCTTTCTCAAATCGGACCTGAATCCCGTCGATCAAGGAACCTTGATGAAAGAGCGGCTTAGTGCTGGAGACGGTCCCTTCCACACGGGCGCAGTGCGGTGTGGTGAAGACCTCTTCTGTCGGAATGTTCGGGTTGCAGACAACGCCATTTCTGGCCTCCTCAGACCCACCAGCCCAGAGGTGACCATCAGCCAGCCCGACCGTTAGGTCTGTTCCCGGCCCGGTGAAGTGCAGGGCGTCAAAGCGGCGGTCATTGAGCATGGCGGCACGGGCATGGAGGGTCTTGTTATGCTCCGCCCAAGCGGAGACAGGGTCTGCCACATCCACACGGGAGGCATGGAAGATGCCGTTCCACAGAGCTTTCAGGGCTTCATCTTCTGGGAGGTCGGGGAAGACCTGTTGTGCCCATGCTGGGGTGGCACAGGCGATGATGTTCCAGTTGATGTCAAAATTGGTGATGCGCTCCATAGCAGGACGATAGGCTGCAGAATTGGCCCGGCTAACACGGGAGATATGGTCCGGGTTCTGGTCCTTCAGCAGGGTGGGGTTCCCCCCTGTGATGGCCATACGGGCGGCCCCGTTGCCAAAAGCCTCTGCCATGCCATTGGCTAGCCAGCCCGCAGCGGTGTCGAAGCCGTCCTCGTGCCCGTGAATAAAGCGGGCTAGCGTGGTTTCATCATCCTGATACAGCGTGGTGACGAGAGAGGCCCCAGCCTTGTAGGCGTGGGCGGTAATACGCCGGATGAGAGGTACAGCCTCCAGCCCTGCTGTGATGATGAGTTGCTGGCCGGGTGTGATGTTCAGCCCTGTACGGACGGAAACTTCAGCCAGACGGTCCAGAAGCTGCTCATGTGTGAAAGGTGATGTGGGCATGGGATAATCTCGTGAAATGATGATGTTTGGATGGAATTAGAGAGACAGGATTTCATCCAGTGCCTTCAGCAAGGCATCCATTTCCTCATCTGAGCCGATGGTGATGCGGAGCCAGTCGCTGATGCGGGGGCTGCTGCCCTGATGGCGAACGATGATAGCCCGCTCCCGCAGAGCATTGAAGAGTGTATCAGACGAACAGTCGGGGTGATGCACCAGAATGAAGTTACCTACAGAGGGCAGAACCTTCAGCCCACGCTCCCGCAGGGCTGTGACGGTGCGGTCCCGTGTGGCGATGATGCGGCCTACGGTTTGTTCCAGCCATGCTTTATCCCGGACAGATGCCTCCGCCCCGGCCTGTGCAGGGCGGGAGAGGGGGTAGGAGTTGAAGCTGTCCTTCACCCGTATCAGCCCTTCGATCAGCTCGGGCGAGCCGATAGCATAGCCTACACGCAGCCCCGCCAGCCCGGAGGATTTGGAGAAGGTACGGGTAACGAGTAAATTGGGGTAACGCTGCGTGAGTGGCACGACACTCTTGCCACCGAAGTCAACATAGGCTTCATCAATGATGACCGTCTGGGTGGTGAAGCGTTTTAGCAGCGACTCAATAGCCGATACAGGCAGACCGATACCAGTATTGGCGTTGGGATTGGCGATGATGATGCCGCCAGCCGGCCCCTCATAATCCTCCACGGCGATGGTGAAATCATCCCGCAGGGGAATAGTACGGTACTCCAGCCCGAACATCTGGCAGTAGATCGGGTAGAAACCGTAGGTCACATCGCTAAACAATATCGGCGCATCATTGCGGAATAACGCCTGGAAAGCATGGGCGAGGACTTCATCAGAGCCGTTCCCAGCGAAGATACATTCAACTGGAACCTGTTCCTGTTCGGCAATGGCCGTACACAGGGCGAGGGCCGCCGGGTCGGGATAGAGGCGTAGGCGGTCATCTGCGCTGGCCTTTATGGCTTCCAGCGCACGAGGGGACGGGCCGTAGGGGGACTCATTGGTGTTTAGCTTTATGAGCGTGGCCATGCGGGGTTGTTCGCCGGGGACGTAAGGCTGGAGGTCGTGGACCTTCCTGTTCCAGAACTGGCTCATTGTGCCGTTGCCCCATCAAACAGGCTGCCTAATCCCTGGCGGTGAGCAAGGTCACGGGCGGACAGGCCCTCGGCATCACGAATATCGGGGTTGGCACCATGTTCCAGCAGCATACGGGCTATGCCCTGCCGCCCGAACATGATGGCAAACATGAGCGGCGTGCGTCCAGCATGGTTGGCTTGATCAATATGCGCTCCACGTTCCAGCAGCAGGAGGGCAATGGCCTCATATCCTTTAAAAGCCACACCGGAGAGAGCCGTAGCTCCCTTGGCATCCACGCCATTCGGGTCGGCCCCGTTATCCAGCAGCAGGCGAGCTGTGTCGAGCTGGTCGTTATAAGTGGCGACAATCAGTGGGGTATAGCCGCGGCTGTCGGCGCAGTCGGCAGGCATTCCGGCTTCGAGAAACTGTCTGACCAGATCATTCTCTCCATTGCGGGCCGCATCGATGAAGAGAGCGGTGATCTGCTCTGGGGTGAAGGACATTTCGGGCTGCGTCATGGATGGGCTGCCTTTGTGATAAAAGAATGTGCACGCATGTGGCCTCCGAATGTCCTGCCTGTTTGCGGTCAGGTCAAGGGGGAAGGCCCTCTCTGATACGTCGGATATGTGATTGATGCAGGATGGATGGAAGAGGGCAGCCTGACCGGAATCTGCCGTAGGGTCTGACAGGTGCGACCTGTCTATACTCTGGAGGTAGGAAAATTGACCTTATTTGTCTGTTGGGCATTGCGTTCTTTCGCAGGATAAGGCCACTTGTGAAATATCCGGACTATGACAGGCCGTGTTAAGGGGCATGAGCCTGACATGGGAGACCGGATGATTGTTTGAATTGAGGATGTTAGATCAGTGAACAGTATGCTGTCGAAACTTGGCATAGACACGATCCGCACATTGGTGATGGATAGTGTAGAGCGCGCAAAATCCGGTCATCCGGGTACCGCAATGGCTCTGGCTCCGGCTATGTATGCTTATTGGCAGTTTACGATGTATTATAACCCGGCCGATCCCTTTTGGCCGGGGCGTGACCGATTTATTCTCTCGGGTGGGCATGCGTCTATCCTTCTCTATGCCACGGTCTTTCTTGCTGGAGTGAAGGATATTGAGAACGGGCAGGTCGTTGACCGCCCGGCTCTGACGTTGGAAGACTTAAAAAACTTCCGCCGGTTTGAATCCCGCACGCCGGGTCATCCTGAATATGGGCTGACTGCCGGTGTAGAAATCACGACCGGCCCGTTGGGGCAGGGATGCAGCAGTGCCGTCGGCATGGCCATGGCCGAGCGGTGGCTTGCTACACATTATGGGCGACCGGGCTACGACCTGTTTGGCTATCACATTACCTCTTTCTGCGGTGATGGGGACATCATGGAGGGTGTCGCCGCCGAGGCTGCGTCTCTAGCAGGGCATCTCAAGCTAGGTAACCTGACATGGGTTTATGACAGCAACCGCATTTCCATTGAAGGCTCCACAGATGTAACCTTTACGGAAGACGTGGCCATGCGTTTTGCCGCTTACGGGTGGCAGGTGCTGGAGGTAGACGATGGCAATGATGTTCCTGCCATCTGTGACGCTCTACAGCAGGGCCGTGCAGAAACCTTCCGCCCAACGCTGATCATTCTGAAGACGGTCATTGGCTATGGGGCACCGGGTAAGGCGGGTACAGCCTCCGCCCATGGTGAGCCGCTCGGCATGGAAGCACTGGTGGGGGCCAAAAAAGCCTACGGCTGGCCCGATGATGCACCGCACTTTACTGTGCCTGAGGGCGTGAAGGAACGTTTCCAGGAGCTGGCTGGCCAGCGTGGTGCTAAGGCCCAGGCGGAATGGGAAGCGCAGTTTGCTGCCTATTGTACCGAGTATCCGAAGGAAGGGGATGAGCTAAAGCACATCTTTGCTGGTACATTGCCGGAAAGCTGGGACAAAAATTTGCCCGTCTATCCTGCTGATGAAAAAGGGATCGCATCCCGCCAGAGTTCCGGTGAGGTGCTGAATGCCATAGCGTCCCAGTTCCCGTGGCTGGTTGGTGGGGCGGCAGACCTTGCACCATCCACTAAGACGCTCATCCAGGGGGCGCGGTCGTTGCAGGCTCCGTCCAACATGGTGCAGGAAGGGGCGCATTATGACGGTCGGAACGTCCATTTCGGAGTGCGTGAACATGCGATGGCGGCCATTTGCAATGGTCTAGCCCTGAGTGGCCTGCGGCCTTTCTGTGCGGGCTTTCTGATCTTCTCGGATTACATGAAGCCCGCTATCCGTCTTGCTGCTTTGATGCATCTGCCGGTGATCTATGTCTTTACTCATGATTCTATTGGCGTGGGTGAAGATGGACCGACCCACCAGCCGATCGAACAGCTGGCCCAGTTCCGGGCGATGCCGGGGCTGACTATGTTGCGCCCAGCAGATGCAAATGAAGTGGTGGAAAGCTGGCGTGTCGCCATGCAGCACCGTGCTGGCCCTGTGGCCCTTGCCTTGACCCGGCAGAATCTGCCAACGCTGGACCGTACCCATTATGCTCCTGCCGCTGGCGTGGCCCGTGGTGGTTATGTTCTGGCAGATTGCGAAGGCACGCCGGATATCCTGCTTATGGCTTCTGGCTCCGAAGTGTCGCTTGTTGTTGGGGTCTATGAACGGCTGAAGGCCGAGGGTGTGCGGGCCCGTGTAGTCTCCATTCCGAGCTTTGAGCTATTCGAGAAGCAGGATCGCACCTATCGTGACGACGTGTTGCCGCCTTCTGTCCGTAGGCGTGTCGGTGTGGAAATGGCGTCCGGGTTTGGCTGGGACCGCTATGTGGGGCTGGACGGTGTCGTCATTGCCATGAATAGCTTTGGTGAATCCGGAGCGGCGTCAGAGCTGATGGAAAAATTCGGCTTTACAGAACAGGCTGTTTACGAGCAGGTCCACCTCTTGCTACGGGCCGCAGAAGACTGACTGGAGAGGAGCAAAAACAATGGAAGGCACCCTGCCAGAGACCCCTTTGACCGGTCTGGCCCGTCATGGCCAGTCCATTTGGTTGGACTTCATCAGGCGAGATTTCGTCGAAGATGGTCGCCTGGCCGCCATGGTGAAGGAGGACGCCCTGAAAGGGGTGACCTCCAACCCAGCTATTTTTGAGCAGGCCATCGGGCATGGTGCGGAATATGAAGAAGCCGTACAGGCCCTTCTGGAAACGGGTAGCCTGACCGCTGGAGAACTCTATGAGGCTCTGGCTGTGGAGGATATCCGTCAGGCCTGTCAGGTTCTGCGTCCCGTTTTTGATGAGACAAACGGGCGGGACGGCTATGTCAGCCTTGAGGTCTCTCCCTATCTAGCACATGACTCTAAGAGAAGCCTGGAGGAAGCCCGCAGGCTCTGGCAGCAGGTGGATCATCCTAATGTGATGATTAAGATTCCGGCAACGGAAGAAGCCATTCCAGCCATCGAGCAAGCCATTGCTGAGGGCATCAATGTCAATGTCACGCTTCTCTTTGCGATTGGCATGTATAAGAAAGTGCTGGAGGCGTATCTGAAAGGGCTGGAGACACGGGTAAAAGCTGGTTTGCCGGTAGGGCATATCGGTAGCGTGGCCTCTTTCTTTGTCAGTCGTATTGATGGGCGGATTGATGCCCGGATCGACCGCCGCATAGCAGCGGAAGACCCGGAAAGTGAGGCACTGAAAGCGTTGCGGGGGCAGGTGGCCATTGCTAATGCCCGTATGGCGTATCAGCATTACCTTAGTGTCATAGCCAGTCCTCGTTGGCAGGCACTGGCGGCGAAGGGAGCGCAGACACAGCGTCTTCTCTGGGCCAGCACAAGTACGAAGGATAAAGCCTATCGTGATGTGCTGTATGTGGAGGAGTTGATCGGCACCGATACCGTTAATACGCTACCGCCCCGCACGCTGGAGGCCTTCCGAGACCATGGGGTTCCAGAGGGGCGTTTGGTTCAGAATGTAGATGCTGCCCGTAAGATTCTGCTGGAAGCGGAGCGGTTGGGGCTTGATCTGGACGGTGTGGCCACCACCTTGTTGGAAGAAGGGGTGGCGGCTTTCGAGGTCGCTTTTGATGGATTGCTCGGTGCGGTTGCAGCCCGCCGGGAAGCTGTTTTGGGGGAACGTCTTATGCGAGTATCCTTGGCACTGTCAGGTGAGTTGGAAAATGCCGTTGTCGCAGCTGGTAAGAGCTGGAGCCATGACGGCAAGGTACGGCGCATATGGGAGCGTGATGCCTCTGTTTGGACCAACGGGCCGGAAAGTAAATGGCTGGGATGGCTGGATGTCGTAAAAAATGGCCGTGCCGCTCTTGAGGCATATGAGGCCCTCGGCCGTGAGGTAAAGGAGCGTGGCTATAGCGACGTGCTGCTTCTGGCTATGGGTGGGTCCAGCCTTGGGCCAGAAGTGCTGGAAGAGACATTCGGGCGGGTGTCTGGTGGGCCCAAGCTGCATGTGCTGGACAGCACCGACCCTCAGCAGGTTGCCAGCTTCCGCAAGGCTATCGACCCGGCTAAGACGCTGTTTATCGTGTCCAGTAAGTCCGGCAGTACGCTGGAGCCGAACATCCTGTTTGCCTATTTCTGGGATCAGGCAGAAAAAGCTTTGGGACGCAGCCCGAGTGAGCATTTTGTCGCCGTGACGGACCCCGGTTCCTCATTGGAAGCATTGGCTAAAGAGCGTGGGTTTGCTCATATTTTCCATGGCAATCCGGAGATTGGTGGCCGGTATTCTGTTCTGTCTGCATTCGGTCTCGCCCCGGCTGCGGCGGCGGGGTACGATGTTCGGGCCTTGCTGGACAGTACTCAGCTGATGATTGAGGCCTGCGACGCTTCCGTTCCGCCCGTTACTAACCCCGGGGTGAATCTGGGGCTCGCTCTTGGTGTGGCAGCAACGAGCTTCCGGCGGGACAAGGTCACGTTTGTGGCGTCACAGAAAATTGCCTCCCTTGGGGCTTGGCTGGAGCAGCTTCTGGCCGAGAGTACTGGTAAGAACGGTACAGGCCTTATCCCCATAGATGGCGAGCCGCTGGGCACCCCGGAAGTCTATGGGGATGACCGTGTCTTCGTGGAGCTGCGGTTGGGGCATGAGCCAGTCAATCCGGGGCTGAAGGCGCTGCGGGAGGCGGGGCACCCTGTCGTGACCCTGCATCTTGATGATGTTAGCCAGATCGTGCAGGCTTTCTTTGTTTTTGAGTTCGCCACGGCGGTAGCTGGGTCCGTGCTGGGGATCAATCCATTTGATCAGCCGGATGTAGAGTTCAGCAAGGTGGAAACCCGCAAGCTAACTAAGGCTTATGCCGAGACGGGGCATCTGCCGGAGGAAACCCCCTTTGCTAAGGATGGTGATCTTGCCTTCTATGCTGATGAGCGCAACCGTGAAGCCTTGGGCAATGGGAGTGCAGAAACCATTCTGAAAGCTCATTTTGACCGTGTGGGTAAGAATGATTATATTGGCCTCCTAGCTTATATTGAGCGGAACAAAGCCCATATCGCCTGGGAGCAGACGGTGAGAACAGAGTTGAGGGACCAGCTTCATGTCGCAACAGCGGCGCAGTTTGGTCCACGCTTCCTTCACTCGACAGGCCAGGCCTATAAAGGGGGCCCTAATAGCGGTGTCTTCCTACAGGTGACGGCAGATGATGCTGCCGACCTGCCCATCCCGGGGCATGCCTATAGCTTTGGTGTCGTTAAGGCCGCTCAGGCACGAGGGGATTTTGACGTTCTGGCTGCCCGTGGCCGTCGTGCGCTGCGGGTGCATATTGCCGGGCCCCTGCATGCAGGGTTGGACCGTCTCGCTCAGCTGGTGACAGATATTCTAAAAGGAGCTTGAGAATGCGTATCGGAATTGTCGGACTTGGCCGCATGGGTGGCAATATTGCTGTCCGCTTGACCCGCAAGGGGCATGATGTTGTCGCGTTCGACCGGACACCCGCTGTCACCGAGAAGATTGTCGAGCGGTCAGAAAAGGGGCGGGCTCAGGGAGCCCCAACCTTCGAGAAAATGGTTGAGCTTCTTTCTGGTGAGGAGCGGCGTGTGATCTGGGTCATGCTGCCAGCCGGTAAGGTGACAGAAGACTGCATACAGAAGCTCGCTCCCCTGCTGGGTAAGGGGGACATCATCATTGATGGTGGCAATACATATTACAAGGAAGATATCCGCCGGGCGAAAGAGCTGGCCGAGCGCGGCATTGATTATATCGATGTCGGTACCTCTGGCGGTGTCTGGGGGCTCGAGCGGGGCTACTGCATGATGTATGGCGGCGAGAAACACGCTGCTGAATATGTAGATCCGATTTTGAATGCTTTGGCACCGGGTATGGGGGATGTACCCCGTACGCCAGACCGTGAGGATGATGGACGTCATGATCCACGGGCCGAGAAAGGGTATCTTTATTGCGGCCCTGCTGGTGCTGGCCATTTTGTGAAGATGATTCACAACGGCATCGAATACGGCATGATGCAGGCCATTGCTGAAGGCTTTGATGTGCTGGCTAGCAAGAATTCCGAAAAACTGCCGGAGGAAGAGCGTTACGACCTGCATTTGGCTGATATCGCCGAGGTGTGGCGTCGTGGCAGTGTCGTCTCTTCTTGGCTGCTGGATTTGACAGCCGAAGCTCTGGCTCGTTCTGGTGACCTGAACGAATTCAGTGGTGAGGTGCAGGACTCCGGGGAAGGTCGTTGGACGATCGAAGCCGCTATTGAGGAAGATGTCCCTGCACCGGTGATGACAGCTGCCCTTTTCACACGTTTCCGGTCCCGTACTGGCAACAACTTTGCCGAGAAGGCCTTGTCCGCCATGCGGTACGGCTTCGGTGGTCATACCGAACGCAAGAAGTAATACATTGTCCTGAAGAGCGGGGGATGCGGGTAGGGGGCCGCACCCCCTCTTCCCCCGAAAGGGAGGAGGAGACTCACATGACAGAAACATCCCCGACGATCAGACTGGTGCTATCCGACATGGATGGCACCATTCTTGATTCTGACCATACTATTTCCCCCACAACAGGCGCAGCTGTACAGCGCCTTGCCGAGCGGGGGGTGGCCCTGGCGCTTGTCAGTGCCCGTATGCCAGCGGCCGTGCTGCCCTATGTTCGTCAGCTTGGGTTGAAGGGGCCATGTGTGGGGTTTAACGGCGGAGTCTTTTTCACGCCTGATGGAAATATTCTAAAAAGCCATCATTTCCCTGTTGAGAGCCTCATGGCCATTATGGAGGCTCTGTCTTCTTTCCCTGTGGAAATCTGGTTTCAGACAGAACAGGAATGGCTGGTCCGTGAGTGTCGAACGCCGTTGGTACTGCGGGAGCGGGAGCTAACGGGCATGACCCCACGGGAGGTGGAGTCCCTTCCCATGACGCCGGAAACGGTAAACCGGCTCATAGTCTGTTCTGATGATACGGCTTTGATTGCTCGGTTGGAGGAAGAGTTGGCACCTCCTTTTGCTGGGCGTGCCAGCATGTTGCGCTCTGCCCCCCATAAGCTGAATATCACGCCCGCTAAGGCCACGAAGGGGGAGGCCGTAGTCGAACTAGCCAGACTATATGGCGTGACCCCGCAGGAGATTGCCGCCCTTGGTGACGCTCCCAATGACATTCCTATGTTGCAGGCTGCGGGTATGAGCATTGCCATGGGGCAGGCGCAGGACTCTGTGAAAGAGCAGGCCAGCTATGTTACCGGAAAACCTGATGAAGGTGGCTGGGCATACGCAGCTGAGACGTTCATTATGCCGGCAGCTCCTTTTTCAGATGGGAGCAGAAAGTGATTCGGAGGGTACGACGGGTATGACAACGGATATGCGCCATGCGGCCGTGGAGGTTCTGAAGGATTCAGAGGCAGTCGCTATGGAAATGGCAAAGCTGCTGATCGCGACAGTGAAGGAAAAGCGGGAAGGCAAGGTACGCATCGCCCTTTCTGGTGGGTCCACGCCTAAACAGCTTTTTGCGATTCTTGCCCGGCCCGAAATGGCCCAGCAGGTCGATTGGTCTCGTGTCGAGATTTTCTATGGTGATGAACGCCATGTGCCCGAGGGGCATGCGGACAGCAACCATGCTAGTGCCCGCACCTTGCTGCTTTCTAAGGTTTCTATCCCGGTGGATCAGGTCCACCCGATGCCGACAGATACCACAGCCAAGGGGGATGCTGCTCGGTATCAGAGTGTTCTGGAAAAGGCCTACGGCTCCACAACCCTTGAGGCAGGCCGCCCGCTCTTTGATATTGTCATGCTCGGCTTGGGGACAGACGGCCATACGGCATCTTTGTTCCCCGGTGAACCCGTCCTTGAGGAAAAGAAGGCCTGGGTGAGCATTGCCGCCCCCAGTACAGCCCCGCATGAACGCCTGACACTGACCTACCCGGCCATTGCCTCCAGCGCATTGGTTGTCTTCCTTGTGACAGGGGAAAATAAAGTACCAATGTTGGCCCGTTTGCGTCAGGGTGATGGCAGCATCCCATCCGGGCGTATTGTTTCGGAAGGGAAAATCCTCATACTGGCAGACAGAGCTGCTGCTGGAGAGCTTTCATGAACGTAGATGACTGTAAACGTGCTGCTGCCCATCTTGCTGCAAGCCTTGTCAAACCAGGAATGGTTGTCGGGCTGGGGACAGGAAGCACAGCAGCATTCATGATCGAACGGCTTGGCGAGCGTGTTGCCAAAGAGGGGCTGAAGATTCAGGCCATTCCAACCTCCGAGGAATCAACAAAGCTTGCTCGTGCAGCGGGGATTCCGATCACGACGTTTGCAGATCATTCCGTAGTCGACATCACTATTGATGGTGCGGATGAAGTGGAACGTAAAACGCTTCATCTCATCAAAGGGTTGGGGGCTGCTCTGCTGCGTGAGAAGATTGTTGCACAGGCGTCACGGCGTTTTGTCGTGATTGTCGATGTGACCAAACCGGTTGACCAGCTTGGCCAGCGGGTGCCCGTGCCAGTGGAAGTTGTTCCATTTGGTTACGAGGCAACAGCGGCTCGTCTGGAGGCAATGGGGGCAAAGGTTATTCGCCCTCGTCGGCATCTGACGGGTGAGCTACTTACTACCGATAATGGGAACAGGATACTTGATTGCGCTTTCGGTCCAATCAACGATGTGCAGGCTCTGGCCGCACGGCTTGATGGTACGGTGGGCGTGGTGGAGCATGGGTTGTTCCCCAATATGGCGACCGATGTGTTGGTTGCCACCGAACGGGAGGTTGAACAATGGGCGCCATGACAGAGAAAGAGGCTGCTCAGGCAGCATCTGGTATTGCTCCGCATTACATTGTGGTGATGGGTGTTTCCGGTAACGGCAAGACCACTGTAGCTGAGTTGCTGGCCAAGAGCCTCGGCTGGCCGTTTCAGGAAGGGGACGATCTGCACCCCAAAGCCAATGTAGAGAAAATGCGCAACGGCCACCCGTTGACGGATGAGGACCGTGCCCCCTGGCTGGAGCTGTGTCATGACTGGCTGGCCAAATGCGCCGAGAAGGGTACCGGTGCCGTACTGACATGCTCTGCCCTGAAGAAGAAATATCGCGACGCATTGGCCAAGCATATTCCGGTGCAGTTTGTGTATCTGAAGGTGGACCCGAAGATTATAGAGGAACGGTTGAAGCACCGTGTCGGGCATTACATGCCGCCGACCTTGCTGCCGAGCCAGTTGGCCACTCTGGAAGAGCCGACAGATGACGAGCCCGTTATTCGTGTTCCCGGTGATGCAACACCGGAAGAGCTGCGTGACCGCGTAATCGAGCGTCTGCGTGTTGTGCCGCCGCCGAAGGTGGTAGACTGATACGGGGCTTCTGGCGCTCGTTCAGTAATAGTCCTTAGAGACTTTGGAAGATGGCGGGGCTTTGGCTCCGCCATTTTTTGTAGGAGGGGAGAGAGGAGCAGCAGGTTGTTATTTTGTCACTCCCCTCGGAAACGTCTAGGTGGTCAGAGCGAGGCGGCTGTCTGCCAGCCCGGTCCGATAATGGCAACACGCCGATGGCGGCCTGTGCCTTGTAGGATGATAGCCTCGCATTTTTCGAGGTAAGTTAGTTGGCGTCGTGCACGGCCAAGAGAATGTGTGCCATAGGCACGGGCCAGAGCGGCGTCATCCGGGCAGGGTTCCCCCTCCATAGCGGCACGAGCCAGCAGAAAATAAACGGGCTGCATGTCCTCAGGGAGGCGGCCAGCCCGTTGCTGGATATCCTGCCATGCGTCACTTTCAGCCTGTTCCCGTGTGATGCCGCAACGGATAGTGCTTAGCATGGTTTGAAACTGGGGCATGGGCAGGATGTTACGGGAGAATCCAGCCAGCCGGGCCCGCATCTGGAAGTCCTGATACAAGGTGGCGAGTGGCCGATAGGCCGCATCTTCATCCTGGCCCGCTTCGGCTACTAGGTTCCAGAGTGTTTCCGGATCGGGGGTGGCCATCTGCTGGTTCTGCTGTTGCTCTCTGGCATCGCGGGAAGAGCTGTAGGCATCCAGCTGGGCAAGTAGGTCCGGTTTGGGGGCTGCTGGTTCTTTGCGGGGGCGGGGAGCTGGTTCGGGTGGGGCCTCTAGAATGAGGTCCCGTAGCTCATCCATGGGAATATTGGGCTGCTCCAGCGGCATGAGTGCAGGCCCCCCTGCATGGCTGGCAGTTTCGACCGGGCCGATGGTAACCCGTTGGGGGCGGCGGGCCAGAGCAGGCCCCAGAGCCATGAACTGACCACGGGTAAGGTCCCGGAATGCTTCAGCGGCGCGGCGTTCCATGCCCAGTAGGTCGGCGGCACGGGCCATGTCGATGTCCAGAAAGGTTCGGCCCATTAGAAAGTTAGAGGCTTCTGCAGCGACATTCTTGGCGAGCTTGGCAAGACGCTGGGTCGCAATGATGCCCGCCATGCCACGCTTGCGCCCACGGCACATGAGGTTCGTCATGGCATTGAGAGAGATGCGGCGAGCTTCATCGGAGGTATCGCCCCCTGCGATGGGCGCAAAGAGCTGCGCCTCATCCACCACAATGAGAACCGGGTACCAGTAGGCCCGTGGGGCTTCGAACATGCCTGTTAGAAAGGCTCCTACCGAGCGGAGCTGTCCTTCTGGCTCACTCTGCTCCAGATTCAGTACGACAGAAGCCCGGTGCATTCGCACACGCTCCCCCGCACTCCGCAGGCTGGCTTCAGACTGTGTGTCTGTCTCGATGACAAGATGGTCGTATTTTTCGGCTAGAGTAACAAAGTCCCCTTCCGGGTCGATGATGACCTGTTGGACAAGGGTTGCGCTCTGCTCCAGCAAGCGGCGAAGGAGATGAGATTTCCCAGAACCGGAATTGCCCTGTACGAGCAGGCGGGTAGCCAGAAGTTCGGGCAGGTCGATATGGGCATCCTCGCCACGGGTCGTGGTGCCAAGAAGAAGGGGGCCGAAATGTGATGAACTCATGGCGTTACTTTACCGGGCAATGAGCGCGAGAGCCAGTGATGAACGCTCTCCGCACAGCAGTAGGCGGTAGAAAAACAGCCCTGTAGCAAATACCCGCCCGTAGGGGCGTCCCAGTCCAGCATTTCACCACAGGCAAACAGGCCGGGCTGATGGCGGAGCATGAGAGTATCATCCAGGGCGTCCAATTTTAGGCCGCCAGCGGTGGAGATAGCCCGGTCCAGTTCGGCAGGGGCTACAAGACGTAGGGGTGCCTGCGTGATGGCGTTTGTCAGCTCCCCTGCCGTGCGGGCTTCCGGGCAGAGGCGAGCAAGCAGCTCCCGTATGGTGCGGTCTAGCCCCAATGCTTTGCGGAGTCTGTTGCTGCGGCTTTCACGGATGCGCTGGCGGGAGAGACGTTCCATGATGCGTTCTGGTTCCAGAGTCGGGCGGAGATTTAGATGGATCGTTACGCCCTTCTTATCTGCCTCTGCCAGAGCCTGCCGCAATAAGGCTGAAAGGGCATAAAGCGGCGCGCCTTCTAGCCCCCGCTTTGTGATGATGATATCGCCCCGTTGTGTCTGACCCGCAAAATTGAGTGTGATGCCCCGAAGGGTGGCACCTTCATGGCGGAGTAGGAACTCTTCTGGCCAATCCGGCATGAACCCACAGTTAGAGGGGACAAAGGGGGTGCAATAGTCTTTCAGTAGTGAGGCCCAGTGCCCATCACTGCCTAGTCGTGACCAGCTTCCACCGCCACAAGCTAGGATGACGGCTTGTGCGGTTGTGTGAACAGGCCCTTCAGCTGTCTGGAAGGTGAGGGAGAGGCCCTGCATGTCTGTCAGCCGGTGCCGGGGGAAGAAGTGCACGCCTTGTTCCTGCAGGCGGTTGAGCCAGCGGCGCAGAAGAGGAGAGGCTTTGAGTGATTTTAGGAATACTCGACCAGAACTGCCGATAAAGCAGGGTTCGCCCAGCTCTTCGGCCCAGTGGCGGAGAGCCTCGGGCGGAAAGCAGCGGATGGTGGGTTCCAGCCTGTTCCGTGCAGCGCCATAGCGTTGAAGGAACAGCTCTAGCGGTTCGCTATGGGTTAGGTTTAGCCCGCTGCGCCCAGCCATAAGGAATTTTCGGCCCGGTCTGGCCATGTGGTCGAACAGATGGACCTTATGGCCTTTCTTGCTCAGGCATTCGGCAGCGAAGAGTCCGGCTGGGCCTGCGCCGATGATGGCAATGGGGGATGTCTGTGCCGTGCTGGTATCAGGCATGAGTGATCCGTTCGGTTGGGTGATCTGCGGGAGTGAGCTGTTGTTAGCCTGTTCCGGTCTCTCGGGGAAGACAAACCGGAGGCAGGCAGGCTATGGAAGGGAAAAGGCCATTAGGTGGCCATTGGGGGAAGGAACGACATGAGACTCTGCACAACGGTTCAGGAAATGCGGCAGGAGCGGGCAAAGCTTGGGACAGTCGGTTTTGTCCCGACCATGGGGTTTCTGCACGAGGGGCATCTCTCCCTTGTCCGGCGTGCTAGAGAGGAGAATGAGGCGGTTGTCGTCAGTCTTTTTGTCAATCCCATTCAGTTTGGCTCTCCTGATGATCTGGCCAATTACCCCCGTGCGGTAGAGAGGGATATTGCCTTACTGCAAAAGGAGGGTCTTGCCTGTGTCTTCACGCCGGATGCAGCCGAGTTTTATCCCGCTGGTTTTGCTACGCAGGTGGATGTAGGCGGTGTAGCGCAGGAGCTGGAAGGGCCATCACGCCCTGGTCATTTTGCTGGTGTAGCAACGGTGCTGACCAAATTCTTTAATATCGTCCAGCCGCAGCGGGCCTATTTTGGGCAGAAGGACGCCCAGCAATGCGCTGTCGTTCAGCGTTTCGTACAGGACCTGAATATTCCGGTAGAGATCACTACCCTGCCAACATGGCGGGAGGCGGATGGTCTGGCAGGCTCAAGTCGTAACAGCCGTCTGACGGAGGAGGAACGCAGCCGGGCACCAGTTTTGCATCAGGCTTTGTGTCGTGCCCGTGATCTGGCCCAGGGTGGGGAGCGCAGACGCATGGTTCTGGAAGACGCCATACGCGATGTGTTGGTGAAGGCCGGCCTGACGGAGATCGATTATGTCACCGTGGTGAACCCGGAAACCTTTCAAGCAGAAGAGACGGTGGAGGAAACGGCTCTGGCCCTGTTGGCTGTAAAGTTGGGGGCTGTCCGGCTGATTGATAATATGCCCCTGTTCTGAAGAGAAGTTGCAATAATTCTCATGTTTCTAGTGAATGGAACAGAATGGTCTTTCTTAAAAAAAGGGGGCTGTATCTGTCCTATTATTCGTGCGTGGAAAGTCATTTAAGACAAGAGCAGTCCTATGGCTGCAACCTATGCATGGCAATACATGCTGGCATGATGCAAAAACCCGGATTGGCTTCTGGTCAATCAGCAGGTGAGGGGGTAGCGTGGCGAGGTAATGAGGCATTTACATATGCTTGAAGGAGATATCGAGCATGGTTGAGAAAACCCCCCGCACCGTTTCAGCCCCCAAGAAATTCATCATCGGCACGGGCCTGCTCGCTCAGCTGCATGATTTTGTAAAAGATTTTGGTGATAACGCTTTCATCATCAGTGACGAGTTCTTTGTTGAGCGTGTTCAGAAAGAATCCGTTGCTGGGCTGGAGAAAGCAGGGCTGAAGGGTAAGGCCGAGAAATTCCAGCGTGAGTGTACGGATGCCGAGATTAAGCGTCTGGGCGAGCTGGCCAAGGCGCAGGGTGCTAATGTGATTGTCGGTATTGGTGGCGGTAAGACGCTGGATACCAGCAAGGCCGTGGCGCACTATTACAAGCTGCCTCTCATCCTTTATCCGACTATCGCCTCTACCGATGCTCCTTGCATTGCTCTGGCCGTCATCTATACGGAGAAGGGCGAGTTTGACCGCTATCTCTTCCTGCCGCAGAACCCTGATGTGGTGGTGGCTGACACAGGCGTGATCGCCGGTGCACCGGTCCGCTTCTTTGCCGCGGGTATCGGTGATGCTCTCTCCACCTATTTCGAAGCCCGTGCTTGCTATAATTCCGACGGTGTGAACCTGTCCTGCAAGCGTCCGTCCCGCACGGGGCTCGGTCTGGCCCGTATGTGCTACGATCTGGTTTGCCAGAATGTTGATCTGGCCATGGACGCCGTGCGCAACAAGGTGCCGACCCGTGCATTGGAAGAAATGGTCGAAGCAACCATTTACCTCAGCGGTACAGGTGCAGAGACAGGCGGCTTGGCTGCTGCTCATGCTGTGCATAACGGTATGACCGTTATTGAAGACCTCCATCACGCTCAGCACGGTGAGAAAGTGGTGTTCGGCCTGCTGACCCAGCTGGTTTTGGAGAATGCACCGAAGGAAGAGATCGAGGAAGTGCTGCGTGTTGTCCGGTCTGCAGGCCTGCCGATGACCCTCAAAGAGCTTGGGGTTAAGGAGTTTGTGGAGGCAGACTGGCGCAAGGTGGCAGAGATTGCCTGCGATAAGAATGACACAATGGGCAACCTGCCCTTCAAGGTCACGCCGGATGATGTCTATCATGCCATGGTTGCAGCAAATGCTCTTGGTGAGCGTTACCGTGCTGCCCATCAGGGCTAATATGGCCTGACAGGCTAGGGCTGTGGAAGCACGGCTCTTTATAAGAAAGGTCCGGAGTTTTCAGGCTCCGGGCCTTTTTTTGTGAGGTACGAGCGATTAGTAAAGTTTCTGATACAGGAGGATTGGAGATCATGCCGTACAGGGTTGCTATTATTATTCGGACAAAGAATCGTCCCCTGTTCCTAGCCCGGGCTTTTGAGAGTTTGCGGCGGCAGAGCTTTCAGGATTTCCGTGTGTACGTCATTAATGATGGCGGAGATCCCGACGAGGTGTTCCGGGTCATCTCGCTATATGGCCCTAGCGAGGCAGACCGTGTCGTCCAGATGGACCTCCCAACTTCAGCAGGTCGGGCGCAAGCCATGAGCATCGGGCTGGGGCTTGTCAAAGAAGAGTATGTCCACATCCACGATGATGACGATACGTTAGAACCAGAATTTTACGCGCGCACTGTTGCGTATCTTGATGATGACCAGGCCGGTACGTTCGTGGGGGTGACGACAAGCAGCTACGATATCGTTGAGCATATGGAAGAGGGGCAAATCGTTTTCGATAAGCGTTTTGATACCCTCGGACGTAAAGAAGGGTCCATTGTTGATTATGGCCTATTTCTGGCGCATGTCAGTTTGCTCAGCACGATTACGACAGTGTTCCGCCGCTCGGCCATTCCAGCCTCGGATGGGGTGAATACGACCCTGCCTTATGTGGAAGATCAGGACTTCTTCCAGCGTCTTATGTTGGCGGGGGAAGTGGGGATCATTCCAGATTTCTTGGCAAATTACCATCAGAGGCCACTCAGGACCGGCGGGCCGGATGACAAGAGCGAGACAGAGTTCTCCTACGATGCCATCATTGCTTATACCAACACTGTGCTGCGGGATGCCATCCAGGGTAAAGGCCGGATGAGGGAGTTGCAGGCGGCATTCCTCCAGCAGGCTCGTCAGGAATATCGTCTTGCCGCATCATTTTCCCAGCAGGCAGAGCAAGCCCGGGAGGAATGTAGTCGGTTGCGGCAGGAGATGAGCGAGCTGAGAGGTGAGTTTAACCGCCTGTCCCGTTTCATAGTGCAGCTTGCCGACAGGTTGGAGGGGCGTTGACCCCTCTTTCCTGTTACCTCCGATCCTGAAGGATAAATTCACTCAGTAGCTGGCGAAGCTGGCGTGTCCGCTGCGCCATGTTGGAGGTTGCCGCAGAGGTTTCTTCCACCATGGCGGCATTCTCCCGTGTGCCCTGATCAATGGTGACGACAGCCCCGTTGACATCCCGTAGGGCCGATGCTTGCTCGGATGTTGCCTTGGAGATTTCTTTGAGGTGTGTACCGATATTGGCCACGCTGGAGATGATGGTGTCGATGGCGCCGCTGGCATCTTTCATGATGGTGGACCCAGAACTGACGTGGGTCTGAGACGTGGTGATGAGGTCTTTGACCTCTTCGGAGGCATCGCCAACCCGGTTGGCCAATTTGCGGATTTCCTGCGCCAGAACACGGAAGCCACTGCCTGCCTCTCCCGCATGGGCAGCTTCCACGCCGGTATTCAGTGCCAGTAGATTGGTTTGCGTGGCGATGTTGGAGATGACGTTTGTAATCTTGTTTACGGCTTCGGCAGAACGTTCGATCTCTTCCATGGCTGTGCTGGCACGGCGAATCATGGTGCCGAATTGTTCCGTAATAGTTTGGCACTCCTCCACGAACTGGGTGGCCTCACTAACACGGGCCTCGGTGGAGGAGACGGTGGCGGTGATCTGCTCTACGGCGGCGGCTGTTTTCTCAACAGAGGCTGCCTGCCGTTCCGTACGCTGGGCGAGGTCCTGGGCAGCGCTGTTGATCTCATCGGCTGTATTGTCGATGCTTTCTGTCGCTTCGCTGATGGTATGGAGTGTCTGACAGAGCGATGAGATGGCACGATTGAGGTTGTCGCGCATGGGGAGGTAGGTGTTGGGGAAATCCCCTTCTACCGTGTGCGAGAGATTTTTGTTGGCGAGCGCATCAATAATGTACCCAAATCGCTCTGTGACAAACCGCCGCTCCTGCTCGATAGCTTCATCAAGCTTGTTCATTTCCTCTTTATTGAGCTGCTTGGCCTCGTCAATATAGATGGAAATGGTGAGTTCCATGTCCAAAAAGACGGCTTTGCAGAGGCTGGCAAGGGATTCCGTCAGCTTGGAAAAGGGCATTTTGGAGGGTAGGAGCGGTGCCGGGGGGGCTAACTGAGTTGTAACATCTGTAATGATGGAGGTCAGTAGAAGGGCGTAGCCGCCAATATACCAACGTGGTTCCAGCCCAATTTTGGCATGGGTACGACCAATCTGGCGGACGGTATTGGCATATTGCAGGCCGAAATTAGCCGCTGAAATATTCTTCCAATAGGTGAGCTGTGCCTGTTTGGCTTTCTGTATCTGTGCTTCTGAACTGAAGAAAGTTCTTGTATGCGGTTCTTGGCGAACCGTGTCATAAAACGCATCAAGGGCTTTGGGCAGGCATCGGTTAACATATTTTTCAATACGGCGGATAGCCAGACAGTCCCGTTCCCCCAGCTTGAGAAAATGCAGCCGGGATTTCAGATCGTCAGTATCCTCAAAGCGTTCTTTTGGATTAGTCATGATGGCTGAAAAGTTAGACATGCTATCCCCGTTAGGCATTATTTAATCATCACTTGATCGTGATGGAACAAGATATTTTGAAAGCCCTGTGTCTAATAACAATGTTACCAGCACATTAAATAGAATATGAAATTAGCGTAATAAATATGCATAAATATTATATTATATGGTTTGTTGTTATTTATTAATCACCATGTATTATGTCTGTTTCCTTTTAGGGTGTGTCTGGATTGTCTCTGTCCTGATATGATGGTTCTTTCATATCTGGCCATTAAAGAAATGGTGGATGGGAGAGCGTGACAATGGTTGTAGGTGGGGGGGCAGGAGTGTCTCTGCAAAGGGCGGAAGGCACGTTCACGCTCAGCGCCCGTGTCCGTTCGGAAGACCCGCCCGCTGTGATCCGGACAATCTACCATCTAGCTCCACATTCCCGACTGGAATGGTTGCCTCATGGGACCATTTTCTTTAATGGGGCTCGGTTGGAGCGTTTCATGGCTGTGGAGATGGCAGATACGGCCAGCTTTCTTTTTTACGAGAGTCGTATTTTAGGCCGCTGTAGCTCTGGGGAGCAGCTGCAACGGCTGCATGTGCGGGACAGGCTGAGCATCCAGCGGGATGGGCATTATCATCGGGCCGGGAACGGAGATCATCGCTGCGGAAGGGCGCATCGTCACGCCGGGCGGGGTCAACAGTCACATTCACTATATTTGCCCTCAGCAGGTTGAAGAAGCCCTCGCCGCTGGGGTTACAACCTTCGTAGGTGGGGGAACAGGTCCCGCCACCAGAATACCCAGAATGGCGTTCCATGTTCCATAAGAGAGGGCGATGGAGGCACCGATGGAGAAGTCGGCCAGATAGGCAATACCACCTAGAGCTGTAATAGCTACCGTTGCGGGCGACCAGCGGCGATAATGGCTCGGTGCGTAACGGAGGGGGTAGTCATCGTCGGTTCGTTTGCCGTTATGCCTGTCATCTACCTGAGAAGAAGAGGGTGTTGTTTGCTGGCCTGTACTCATGAGGGAGTGTCTCCTTGTCTTCCAGAAGGGTAGACTAGGGCATTCATAACGAAACCGGAACAGTAAAATTCACTTGCATCGACTTACTATGAGAGAACGGTCGTTATGAGGCTGTTGTGAAGGGGCGTGCGAATAAGAGGGGTGTTTTTGCTGTTGGGAAGCACATTTATGTCATGTTACGTTTTTGTAACATGGCGCTAACTTTCGGTAATCATGGCAGGAATTGCCAGTATTCATCAGGGAAAAAGGCCTTTCTCGTATGGGAGGGGTGATGCGTGCAAAGGGGCTGGCCTTTAAGGGGGCTGTGTGAAACGGCCTATTTTGGTAGAGTGTGCTCTGGCAATTTTTTTATCCAGGAGGGGGCCATGGCCACAACTGCCAAAATCAGTGTTACTCTTGATCGTTCCAAGATGCTGAATTTCAACTCATCCATGTATGGGCCTGAGTTCCTCGAGCGCATTCTGGAGGCTGTGCAGTCTATTGCGCCTGAGTCCTATCAGGTGCAGGCTAATTTTGGCTCAGACATCGCCACGGTCGATGTCACCACCACGGAAGATGTGGAAGAGTTTCCCGATATTACAGCGATCTATGCGGCTATTCGGGAGACCTATGAAAAATGGAACCATGCTGTCCGCCAGATTGATGAAGAAAAGCTGGCAGACCTTCCCTTTGCGAAGGATCAGCAGCTGGTGAAGACGGAAGAACATCGTGGCGAGGGTGAAGCCTCTGACCGTTTTGTCGTCATTGATGTTCATTATGATGATGAGGGCTTCATCGTCTACGAGATCGAGAAGCTGGACCAGGCAGGTAAGCCCATCCCCGATACCCGGGAAGCTGTGTCCCTTGAGCATCTTGAAGAAATCTTCAAAGCTGCTCAGTAAAGCGGGGCTGTAGAAAAGCCGCCATCGCTCTATGAGCGTGGTGGCTTTTTTTATGACTGCGTTTTCCTGGTGCTATTCTAGTTCTTTTATTGTGTGCCCGAGTAAGCTTGACGGTTCTAACTCTCTGGCAGAAATGTTCTGTAACTATTAAGTAGCGCACATGGAGGAGAAAGCCCGACTAGAAAAACAGTCCGGCTTTCTTAAAAGCTGTTTGGAGAGAAGGTCACGGGATGTTTCTGTATCATGGGCTGTCGCATCTTTTTGCAGAAAATCCGGAGCTGGCTTTTTTCCTATCAGTTGGTCTCGGTTGCTGGGTTGGGCGTATCAAGGTCGGGGTGTTCCAGCTCGGAGGTGTGGCTGGGTCATTGCTGATGGCCGTGCTGATTAGCCAATGTGGCGTGCATATTGGTTCCAGCCTCAAAACCGTACTGTTTGTTCTGTTCATCTATGCGGTAGGCTACCGGAGCGGGCCGGGGTTCTTTCGGTCATTAGGGCGGCAATCTCTCAGGGAGGTTGCTTTGGCTGCCATTATGGCGATCAGCGCATTTGTGACGGTGGTCGGAGTGGGGCGGCTGTTTCATCTGGATAAGGGCATGGCAGCCGGTTTGGCGGCTGGTGGGCTGACACAGTCTGCCATTATCGGCACGGCTAGTTCCGCTTTGGAGAAGTTGAGCTTGCCACTGGCGCAGGTGCAGCAGATGCAGGCTCATGTCGCTGTAGGCTACGCTGTGACGTATATTTTTGGGTCTATCGGGACTATCATTTTTTGTGTGAATATCCTGCCGCTCGTTATGCGTCGCAACATGCGGGATGATGCGCTGAAGGCGGGCTCATTGCCGGAGGAGGAAGTAGAGGAAAATGCTCTTCCGGCTATTCAGGATGAAGAAGCATCCCGGCAAGCTGCGCTACCTGTCGCTACGGACCTTGTTTATAACATGCTGGGCATGGCACTGGGGTTGATGCTCGGGCTGGTGGTTGTCCGATTAGGGGGTGTCTCTATCACGCTGGGCAGTGGTGGCGGGGCTTTGCTGTCTGGCCTGCTGTTTGGCTGGTGGCATGGGCGGCATCCTGCATATGGGGAAATGCCATCCTCTGTCTGCCTGCTTTGGGGCAGTTTTGGTCTAGCAGGGTTTGTCGCTGTGACAGGGTTGCAGACAGGTGGGCAGGTTGTGGAGATTATTACCCATCAAGGGGTGATGATTCTTCTGCTGGGCATGATCGTCACCATCGTGCCGCTCGTGGTGACAGCTCTTGCCGGGCGCTTTCTGTTGGGCTATCGGAATGTTGCTCTCTTTGCTGGAGCTCTGGCGGGGACACGCAGTTCCAACCCGGCTTTTGGCGAGGTTCTGGCCAAGGCTGGCCATAGCAGCCCCACCATTCCCTTTGCCATTACCTATGCTTTGGCCAATGTGCTGCTAACATTGCTGGGCCCACTTATTGTTGCTTTTGTGTAAAAAGGCCTCATCACCCATGACCATTCGCCGTATGCTGACCATCCTCAAAGCCCGCACGGGGGCCCGGCATTATGTCAAAACAGCTTGCTCTGCCGTTAGGATGCTGCCGCTGGGGGCTGGGCTGATGGCTGCTGCACCGGCTTCGGCAGATGTGGGGCAGGATGTGGCCCGCCTTCCTCGTGTGCTTGTTCTGGCAACGGGTGGAACCATTGCCGGTAAAGCCGATCCTCGTTCGGCCATTGGTTATGATGCTGGTTCTACAACGGGGCAGCAGCTTGTGGACGCTGTGCCGGGGGTGGAGCGGCTCGCTCACCTTCAGGTAGAGCAGATTGCTAATATTCCCTCACAGGATATGAACCATAAGGTCTGGTTCCGACTTGTCGAGCGCATCAATAAAGCCTTTGCCCAGCATGAGGCCGATGCCGTGGTCATCACCCACGGTACGGATACGATGGAAGAAACGGCGTTTTTCTTGGATACTGTTCTGCATCATGAGCAGCCTGTGGTGATGACGGGGGCCATGCGGCCCGGTTCGGCCATTAGTGCGGATGGCCCCGCCAATATTTATGAGGCCGTTAAGGTGGCAGCACATCCGCAGGCAAGAGGGCGTGGCGTGTTGGTGGTGTTGAACGACACTATCCACGCAGCACATTGGGTCAGCAAGGCTGACAGCACGGCCTTGCAGACATTTGTTTCCCGCAATGCGGGGCCGGTAGGGATTGTGGACCCGGCTGCTGTCCGATTTTATGGTCCTGCCCGGGCTCGTTTGTCCCTCCCGCTGCCGTCTGGTACGGACCTTCCCCCGGTGGATGTGATTTATGCTCATGCGGATATGGATGGTCGTCAGATTGATGATGCTATTCGTGCCGGTGTGAAAGGGATTGTCATTGCTGGGATGGGTGATGGCAATGTATCTGCTCCGGCTTTACAGGCGTTGGATAGGGCTGTTGCCGCCGGGCTGGTGGTTGTGCGGTCCAGCCGTGTTGGAGATGGTTTTGTAAACCGTGATGTAGAAGTGGATGACGATGCCCATCATTTTGTCGCCTCTTATGATCTGAACCCGCAGAAGGCTCGTCTGTTGCTCCAGCTTCTTCTGGCCGGTGGCGTGAAGGATGCTGTAGCCGTGCAGCATGTTTTTGCTTTTGGGTATTGATTGCCTCGTTACGTCTCTTACCTTGATGTAAACCGTCGGCAGATCGGCGTGAGCAAGGTTTAGGGAGGGTACAGGCATGGATGAAGCAGTGCAGAACGGAGAGGCGCAGTCCCGGATGTCCTCTGTTGCCCGCCTTACACGGCGTGGTCTGTTGGGAGGGCTGGCCGGATTAGCGGCCTCTCCCGCAGTAGGGCACGCCCTTGGATCCATCGTTTCCAGTCCAAGCGTGATTTCATCGCCACCCCGCACATGGGGGGTGGGTGATACACCAGCTAATCTGCCGGACCCGGATGTTTTGCCGCTGGACCCGTCTTTCGGGCTGGTAAATTACGGCAATTCCCCCTTGCGGAAGCTCTGGCAAGGGAGCGGCTGGCTGGAAGGCCCAGCTTGGTGCACGGTCGGGCGTTTCCTCCTGTTGAGCGATACGATCACAAGCTGTCAGTATCGGTATGATCCTGAAGATGGCCCACAGGGGCATATGAGCCTGTACCGCCGGCAGAGCTTTAATGCCAATGGTAATACATTCGATGCTGAAGGGCGGCTCATTACCTGCGAGCATGGGATGCGCCGGGTTATCCGCTGGGAGCATGATGGCAGTGTGAACGTACTGGCGGACCGTTATCGGGGGAAAACGCTGAATTCCCCTAATGATGTTGTCGTGGCCCCTGATGGCAGTATCTGGTTCACCGACCCCGCCTATGGGGATGGCGTGGTGGAAGGCCATGCCGATGTGGATGGCCCAGCCAACCCGCAGCGTCACCTTAATCCATATCTGGACGCAGAGCTAATGGCCCAATATGGCGGGCTACGGCGGCAGGAGGATCATACCTTCCGGGTTGATCCAAAGACTGGAAAGGTCGAGGCTGTATTGGGGCAGAAAGATGTAGCGGGGCCGAATGGCCTGTGCTTCTCGCCTGATGGTACTCGGCTTTATGTGGCGTCTTCTGGCGTTGCTGCCGGTTCGCAGCCGCCATTGCCTGATCATGCGATCCATGTGTTTGATATGAAGCAGGGACGCCCGACCAACGGGCGGCTTTTTACGGATTTCACACTGGCCGGGCGGGCCATGCGCCCTGATGGACTGCGCGCCGATGTGGAGGGTAACCTTTGGTGCGGGGCGTGGGGACCGCTAGGGCTGTGCGGTGTATTTATCTATAACCCGCATGGCCAGATGATTGGTCGCATCCGCCTTCCTGTTGGTTGCTCGAACCTCACGTTTGGTGGGCCGAAGCGCAATATTCTCTATATGTGCTGTGGCACGGCTTTGTTCAGTCTGATCACAGCAACGCAGGGTGCAGGTCATAGCTGACGGATTGTGAATGGGTTACCCACAGTTCTGGCGGATGGAATGGTGGATGATCTGGGGATGAGCGTGTGAATAGCGGGTATGGAAAACAGCGGCCTGTTCGCAGGGTTTTTTGAAGAGATAGGACAGACTGGTGATGAAACATCCGCAGACCATTCAGATTTTTCTACCTTCCGGCGATCCGCAGAGCCTGCGTATTGCTATGGTGACAACTCGTGTTGTCAGTATGATCGAGATTCCAAGGGCGCAGCTGGACCTCTTTCTGAAACGGCCAGAAGCTAATCAGGTTGGTATTTATTTTTTGTTTGGAGAGGATGATCAGACGGCGCAGCCCAAGGCTTATGTCGGCCAGACAGGTAAATTGGGCACGAGACTGAAAGAGCATAACGAAAAAAAGGACTTCTGGAATAGGGCGGTCGTGGCGGTATCGCTGACTGGTAATATTACGTTGACTCAAGCCTATTACCTGGAGGCGGAAGCCTTGGAAAAGGCCAGCGTAGTGGGTCGTTATGTGTTGGAGAATAAAACAACAGGTACATTGCCTCATACGCTCCCTGCTATGGAGGCAGAATGTCGTGAACTGTTTGAAACAATTCATGTTCTGCTGACCACTCTTGGGTATCCTCTTTTTGAGGCTATGGTTAAAAAATCTTCTCCGGATGGCTCATCAGTGATGGATGAGACTGATACGGCGGCGGCAGAGGTGTTTTTCTGCCAAGCAGAAGGGGTTGATGGACGTGGCTACTATACCGAGGAAGGTATGGTGGTTCTCAAAGGGTCATACGGCCGTAAGGCTAGTCCAGCCTTTGATAAGTCCTCGCCGAGCTGTGCTGCAAGGCGGCAGGCTGCCATTGAGGAAGGCGTGTTGACGTGGGATGAGGGACGACTGGTCCTGACACGAGATGTCGTTTTTAAAAATCCATCACCGGCAGCCAGTTTTCTGTTAGGGCGTTCCGCCAATGGCTGGACAGAATGGAAGAATAAAGAGGGGCGGACGCTGTCACAATGTGTTCGGGAGATAGGGTAGAGCGAGAAGCTAACCGGCCCAGCTTCTGATTCGAGAGAGATCAGCTAGGTGGGTTCAGATAGCCGAGGCGGCGCATGATCCCAACGCTATTAACCTCGTAAACAAGTGGCGTCCCGGTTGGGATTTCCAGAGTCCGGGCATCGTCTGGGTCAAGGCCGTTTAGATGGCCGATGAGGGCCCGCATGACTGTTCCATGCGTAATGACAAGCAGGGACTGGCCCTGCTGTAAGCTGGGGAGTAGCGTGTTCTGCCAGTAAGGGAGAACACGCTTTGTAGTCGTGGCCAGACTCTCCCCACGGGGGATGTCGGCCTTGGGGAGAGTGGCATAGCGGGGGTCATGGCCGGGATAGTGAGGGCTGCCCAAGGCTACGTCTGGCGGAGTGACGTCAAAGCCTCGCCGCCATTGCTGCACCTGTTCCCGCCCGTAGAGGGCGATGGTGTCTTCTTTGTTCAGCCCTTGTAAGGCACCGTAGTGACGCTCATTCAGGCGCCAGCTGTGATATTCTGGAAGCCAGACCTGATCTAGCTCATCCAAACAGTGATGAAGGGTGTGAATGGTCCGCTGGAGCATGGAGCAATGGGCGGCATCAAATTGGAGGCCACGCTCCCGCATCAGGCGGCCTGCTTTGCGGGCTTCTTCATGCCCCGTGGGGGAAAGGTCCAAATCATACCAGCCTGTAAAGAGGTTGGCTTCATTCCCCAGACTTTGCCCGTGGCGCATCAATACCAGTTTTGCCTGCGCCATGATGTCTTCCCCCGTTCCGTACAGCATATTTATGTCAGTCTGATCGTATCAAAATGTCAGGATATATCAGAGTAGGAAAGATGATAGGTATCATGATGGCGCATAGCTTATGATACTTGTCAGGACACTGAATATACGTCATCCCTTTTAAGAGTGATCATGCAGGAGAGGGTCTTATGACTGACCATCAGCAGAATAATCTTTTAAAACAAGAAGGTAATTGCGGAATCGTCATGGGGATTCTGATTGTCCTTACCGGTATTCTTATGGCAATGGCTCCCGTGTTGACCGTCGTTTCTTTGACGGCATTACTGGCTGTCGGGCTGCTGGTGACAGGCGTTTTTACGCTGGTGGATGTGTTCCGCCGTGCCGGTATGGAGCGTCGGATGCTTGATGGCCTTTTGGGGATTATCTGCATTATTTTGTCGTTTCTGATTTTCTTCAATCCCGTTGGCTCTGCTTTCGGGCTGACGATCTGGGTAGCCGCATGGTTCATCGTGCGTGGTGTGATGGAACTGGCCGGAATGGGGGCTTCCCCTTATGGGCGTAGCTTCATGGCGTTGGATGCCATCGTTAATATTGTTCTCGGTGTAACCCTGTTTTGCATGAATCCGATCGTGGCGCAGGCAGCTTTGGGGTATTATGTGGCGATCAGCCTGATGTTCTGGGGCTTTTCGGTGATTCACCGCAGCGTCCTCGTCAAGCACCTGAGCTAAGGCTTGTTTTCTTGGTAAAACAGTGTGGAGACCCGGCCTCTTATGGCCGGGTTTTTTGTAGGGGATCAGGGAGTTCCCAGTTCTTTGATGAGTGCAGCGGTAAATTGATCTGTCGTCGCTGTGCCGCCGAGGTCTCCCGTACGTGGGCCCTTCTGGAGAGTACGGGTGATGGCATTACGCAGGCGAGTGGCCAGAGCGTTATAGCCTGTATGGTCCAGCATGAGCGCACTGGCGAGGAGCAGAGCCGTTGGATTTGCTTTGTTCTGTCCAGCAATATCAGGGGCCGAACCGTGTACAGCCTCGAAGATGGCCATGTTTTCCCCGATATTGGCCCCCGGTGCCAGCCCTAGCCCCCCTGTCAGGCCGGATATCTGGTCGGAGAGAATGTCACCAAAAAGGTTCGTGGTGACAATCACGTCAAATTGAGATGGGTTCAGGCAGAGCTGCATAGCGCAGGCATCAACGATGCGTTCATCAAAAGCAATGCGGCCCTCATAACGGGCGGCGACTTTCCGGCCTGTTTCCAGAAACAGGCCACTCATTAGCTTGAGGATGTTAGCTTTGTGGACGAGCGTTACTTTTTTACGGCCATGCGCAAGAGCGTACTCAAAGGCGTGGGTCACGATGCGCTCACATTCTGCCCGTGTTGTGTAGCCGGCAGAAAGGGCCATCCCTTGGGGGTCATCCCCCTGTGGGAGGTAGTAGTCACGGGCAGCGTAGTAGCCTTCGATATTTTCCCGGATCAGCACAATATCCAGCCCATCATAACGGCGTAGATCGTCTCGGGGGATAAGTGTCCGGGCGGGGCGAATATTGGCGTAGAGGTCGAATTTCTGCCGTAACGTCACATTGACGGACCGAAACCCCGTACCGCTAGGTGTTGCTAATGGTGCCTTGAGGGCAAGGCGGGTACGTTCCAGACTCCGGAGAGTGGTATCTGGCAGAGGGGTGCCGTCTTCTTCCAAAGCGGCAACGCCGGCTTTTTGCTCGTCCCAGAGGAAGGGGGCACCAAGGGCCGCCAGAGTTCGTTTAGTGGCCTGTGTGATTTCAGGGCCGATTCCATCGCCGGGAATCAGGGTAACGGGGATAGGCTTGCCCGTTGTGGGGGATGCATGAGCCGACATAAGAACTCTCCCTGGAGATGGGGCCGGGTGCCCTTCTGTGACCATAGAGGACAAAACTATCTGCCCGGCCAGAAGAATAACTTCATCATGCTTCATAACGATGAGGCAAGGGTTGAGGCGGTAAAGTTCTTTTCATGAGGTTAGCTTCTTGCGGGTAGTGGGGATGTGTGTGTTACTCAAATATAACGATCACGGAATAAACTGGACTGCTCCGGTTGCTTTTCGCAGGGAGGCCGTATCATGGGCATTGGGGAAACAGCGATAGGGCACAAAGGTGCTGGCCAGTGGGTGCTTTGCAAGGCGGATGATTCTGCGCAGCCTATTCATCTAAGCAGCATGGAAGGCCAGATAGGGCCGGATGTAGTGGATATGCGGGGCCTTTACAAACAGGCGGGTGTGTTTTCTTACGACCCCGGCTTTGCCAATACGGCTGCTTGCCAGAGTGCCATCACCTATATCGATGGTGAGGAAGGCGTATTGCTCCATCGTGGCTATCCGATCGAGCAGCTTTGCGAAAAGGCGAGTTTTACGGATGTAGCTTGGTTGCTCTCGCATGGTGAATTGCCCGATGCCCAGCAGAAAGTTCGTTTTGAACAAGGCCTCATGGCCGAAGCCCACCTGCATGAGCAGATACGCAATTTCTTCAACGGGTTTCGGCGTGATTCTCACCCTATGGCTATGCTCTGTGGGACATTGGCTGGGCTTTCCAGCTTCTATGGCAATCAGGGGGCTGACCAGCGGCATCGCATCACGCCAGAGGAGCGGGAGATGTCCACGCTTCGTCTGGTGGCCAAAATGCCAACCCTTGCGGCATGGGTTTACCGCTATAGCCGTGGTTTGCCACTCATCTATCCCCGCCCCGGGCTGAGCTATGCGGAAAATTGCCTGCATATGCTGTTCTCCATGCCGGAAGCCCCATGGGCGGTGAACCCCGTTTTGGCCCGTGCCTTTGATAGGATTTTGATCCTTCATGCTGATCACGGGCAGAATGTTTCCACCTCCACCGTGCGGACGGTCGGTTCCACGGGGGTGAATCCATTTGCCTGCATTGCCGCTGGTGTGGCGGCCCTTTGGGGGCCTGCCCATGGCGGTGCGAATGAGGCTGTTCTGGACATGCTGGATGAGATCGGCACCGTAGACGGCATACCGGACTTCATGAACCGAGTGCGGAATCAGAAGGATGGAACGCGGCTGATGGGCTTCGGGCATCGTGTCTATAAGAAGCTAGACCCGCGGGCCGGGCTGATGCGGCGCATCTGCCATGAGGTTCTGGCTGAGCTGGGCATGGACCACGATCCCCGCCTTGAACTGGCCCTAAAGCTGGAAGAAACGGCCCTTAATGATGAATATTTCATCTCCCGGCGGCTTTATCCGAATGTGGATTTCTATTCCGGCATTATTCTGCGGGCGATGGGGATTCCATCTTCCATGTTCACGGTCTTTTTTGCGGTGGCCCGCACAGCAGGTTGGGTCGCCCAGTGGAAGGAGATGCTGGAGAGCCGCCCCGGCATCAGCCGTCCCCGAGCCCTGTATGTAGGGCAAACGAGGCGGGATGTTCCGTCTTCTTACGGCGCAGAGGACTGAGCGGGCAGATGCAGGAGAGCGGGGGATATCATGAGTGAGATGAACGGGGCCGGCGGGCAGCAACCTATTGCGTGGCAGATACTGGAGCATGAAGGGCAGAGCTATCGTTATGTGCCCCTTCCGCCGGTGTTGGCCGAAGCGGGAGAAAAGGCACGGCGTCTGCCTTATGCGTTGAAAATCGTGCTGGAGAATGTTCTGCGGCAGGGGCGGCATGATGCGGCTGCCTTGGTAACGGGCTGGGTTAAGAGTTGCCACTCTGAAGGCGAGATTCCCTTTTGCCCCGCCCGTATCCTGATGCAGGATTTTACAGGCGTGCCCGCAGTGGTGGACCTCGCCGCCATGCGGGATGGCATGAAGGCACTGGGAGGAGAGCCGGAAAAGGTCAATCCTTTCATCCCCGTAGACCTCGTGATTGATCATTCCGTGACGGTGGATGTGGCCGGGCAAAAGGATGCTCTAGAGCAGAATGTGGCCCATGAGTTCAGCCGCAACCGGGAGCGTTATAGCTTCCTGCGCTGGGGACAGCAGGCGTTTGATAATTTCCGGGTCATTCCACCAGAGGCAGGTATCTGCCATCAGGTGAATCTGGAATATCTGGCCCCGCTGGTCATGCAGCAAGAAGAAAACGGCGTAACGACCCTGTTCCCGGATACGGTTTTCGGAACGGATAGCCACACGACCATGATCAACGGCCTTGGTGTTCTGGGTTGGGGCGTTGGTGGGATTGAGGCGGAAGCCGCTGCCTTGGGTGAAGCTATCGCCATGCGCTTGCCTGATGTCGTGGGCGTGTATCTGGAAGGACGGCCCGCCCCCGGTGTGACGGCCACAGATATCGTGCTGACCTTGACAGAACAGCTGCGGGCGGAGGGTGTTGTCGGCAAGTTTGTGGAGTTTTTTGGGCCCGCACTGGACCATATGCCCGTGGCGGACCGGGCCACCATTGCCAATATGGCCCCAGAATATGGAGCGACCTGCGGCTACTTCCCCCCCGATGCGCTGACAATGGAGTATCTGGCCCTAACAGGCCGCTCAGCAGAGCATATTCACCTTGTGGAAGCCTATCTACGCACGCAAGGTCTGTTCCGTAAAGGTGAGGAGGAGCCGCTCTTTACCACCGTTCTGCGTCTGGACCTTGCCTCTGTAAAGCCCTCTGTCGCCGGGCCGAAAACGCCATCCCAGCGGCATGATCTATCTGCCGTGGCAGGGGCCAGCCGTGTTGCACTGGCTGCCGATAAGCAGGATGATGCCCGTCTGCCCATCCTTACGGAAGATGCAGCCCTTGCGGAGGAAACTTTGGGGGCCGGGGATGTTGTGCTAGCAGCGATTACCTCATGCACCAATACATCCAACCCTGCAGCCATGCTGACAGCTGGTCTTCTGGCACGAAAGGCCCGCCAGCGGGGGCTGAAAGTCGCAAGACGCATCAAGACCTCTCTGGCTCCGGGCAGTCAGGCCGTGACCCATTATCTAGAACGGGCAGGTCTGCTGGAAGATTTCAATGCGCTGGGCTTTGAGATTGTCGGTTATGGTTGCACGACCTGCATCGGCAATAGTGGGCCGTTGCAGGCTGACATTGCTCGGACGATCACGGAGCATGATCTGACAGTGGCTGCAGTGCTGTCGGGCAATCGTAACTTCGAGGGGCGTGTGTCCCCCTATACGAAGTTGAATTATATCACCAGCCCGCCACTTGTGATGGCCTATGCCCTCGCCGGGACTGTGACACGGGACCTGACAACTGAACCGCTCGGGCATGATGAGGCGGGGCAACCTGTCATGTTGGCCGATATCTGGCCTGATGAAACAGAATTAGCCCAGCTCATGGCGAAGTCTGTCGTGGCGGAGGCATTCGCCCGTGGCTATGCCACTGTGGAGCAGGGACCAGCCCAGTGGCAGACCTTAGGGGATGGTAAGGCCAGCGCAACCTTTGCGTGGGATGAAACCTCCACCTACATTCACTCCCCGCCGTGGTTGGAGGGTGATGTTGGCGTAGCGGGGCCGATCTGTAATGCTCGGATTTTGGCTCTTTTTGGGGATAACATTACGACAGATCATATCTCCCCAGCAGGGACGATTGCCGCTAGTTCGCCTGCAGCCCGCTATCTGGAGGAGCATGGTGTGGCTCCTGCGCAGTTTAATTCCTATGGTAGCCGCCGGGGAAATGACCTTGTTATGGCACGGGGGACGTTTGCCAATATTCGTATTCGGAATGAGATGATCCCCGGCAGTGAAGGCGGCATAACCCGCCATTGGCCCGACGGTGAGGAAGGGGCCATCTTCGATGTTGCTACCCGGTATCAGCAGGAGCAGGTACCGCTAGTCGTGATTGCTGGGCGGAATTATGGCATGGGGTCATCACGAGACTGGGCAGCGAAAGGGCCTCGTCTTCTAGGTGTGAAGGCCGTTATTGCGGAAGATTTTGAGCGGATTCACAGGGCCAATCTGGCCGGGATGGGGATTCTACCCATCATTTTCCCCAAGGGTGTGACACGCCAGTCGCTCGGCCTGACAGGGCAGGAGCAGGTGAGCATTGATCTTCCTGCCGCATTGGAACCCCGCCAGCCTGTCCGTGTGTGTTTTACGGCTCCTGATGGAGCGGAGCAGGTCATTCAGGCCACTCTCCAGCTGGAGACAGAGGTTGAGCTGGCCTATATCGCCCAAGGTGGCATTCTTCCTTATGTGTTGCGGCGCATTGCTGTGGCTGCTGGAGCTAGTGTGTAGCCCTGAGTTTTCCTGATGATGTGAGGGCCTGTTGGTGTTACGGTAACGGAGCTGACCCGTAGTAAGGAGAAAAAAAGATGTTCAGACGCTCTCACGCCGTCATGGCAGGAATGGCAGTAGCTGGGATGCTGTCTGTCCTGCCTGCTTTTGCTGCCGGGTCGAAGGATAATCGGGCTGCGGCTGTGGAGGCTGTAACGGAAAAAGGGGGCGGCCTGCCAGAGATCATGGCGGCCGAACATCCGGGGGTTGCCGCACGGTCTGCTTTTGCAGGGCCTTGGCGGTATGGTTGTGCTTATCCAGCCAAGGGTAGCCGTCAGGGCACGCAGTTCTGTACCATCCAGCTGGAGCATATGGCAGGCACCACAATGGATAGCGGATTCTTTCTGCTGGCCCATGCCACGCCAGACCTCATCAAAAAGCCACTGGCCCAGCAGCCGTGGCAGATCAGCCTGAATCTGCCGACACGCCTGCCTTTCGATATGAAGGCTGGTCTGCAGTTGAGCGTGGATAACGGGCATGCCGTGCCTCTGGCGTTGCAGTCTTGTGATGAAACGGGCTGCATGGCCCAGAAGGAGCTTCCTGCTCCGATTGTGCTCGCTCTTGCTTCTGGTAAGACGGCCCAGCTGACGGCAAAAACGAAGACAGGCGCGCCGTGGGCTTATGTGTTCCAGCTTTCGGATATTCAGATGGGGATGCAGCAGCTTGCGGGCTGGCTGGAGCGTGGCGAACTGAATCCGTGAGGTATTGGTTAGCCTTCAGCCTTTCCTGTCACGGCGGATGAGTAGCAGGAAGGCGAGGCTGAGTAGCGAGGCTAAGCCGATAGTCGTAGCCATGGGGCGGGGCGTGCCATCAGCCATCAGTCCCACCATGCCAGAGCCGATGATGCCGCTGCCGTAATGGACAGCACCCGTCATGGCCGAGACTGTACCTGCATGGCCGGGGTCATCATGCAAGGCACCGGAAAGGGAGTTGGCTACAATGAATCCCGCCATGGCAACGAAGAGGAATAGGGGGATGAACATTCCCCATATCCCGCCAAAATCGGTCCAGACATCGATCATCAGCCAGAGGGAGACCACAACACTGATGGCAACCCCCATGATCAGGAGCTTGTCACTCCCCCATGCACGAACCAGCCGGGCGTTGATCATATTGGCGGCCATGATGCCAACAATCCCCATGCCGAAGAGCAACGCATAGAGCAGGGAAGAGGCATGATGATAGCTGATGTAGGCAAAGGGTGAACCGGAAATATAGGCGAATGTTCCAGCATAATAGCAGCCACCTGCCCCGGCATAGCCGATCAGGCGGGGGCGGCGGATGAGCTGGGCATAATGGGAAAAGGCATGAAGGACAGAATGAGGCCGTTCCTTCTGTTTTGGCAGGGTCTCCGGTAGGAAGACCATGCTGCCTAGCATGATGATACCTACACAGACCAAGCTGACGAAAATAGCCCGCCAGCCCCAAAAGGCCAGAATTTGCCCGCCAATGAGCGGTGCAAGCAGGGGTGTTATGGCCGTGACGGTCATTAATGTGGAGAGCATTTGCGCAGCACGGTGACCATGATAGAGGTCTCGCACCATAGCCCGGGCAATGACGACATTGGCACAGGCCCCAATGGCTTGAAGGATGCGGAACGCAATGAGTGTTGTGATGGAATCCGCAAGGGCACAGCCTGCCGAGCCGAGCGTGAAGAGAACTAGCCCCAGGGCGATGGGCAGCCGCCTGCCATAATGATCACTGACTGGCCCCCAGATGAGCTGGCTGGAACTGAACCCGACCAGATACCCCGAGATCGTCCATGCCATTTCTCCGCCAGGTGCCTGTAGGGCCTGCGACATAGTGGGCATAGCGGGCAGGTAAAAATCGGTAGAGATGGCCGCAAAACCCATCAGAATACTGAGAATCCCCAGTAGGCGAAGCGGATGGGCAGCTGATGGCGATATGGGGGCAGAAGACATGTTTCAAGAGATGTGGGGCCGGCGTCTTTCTGTCAAGCGATGCTCCGATTTGGAGCTGGATATGATCGTATCGCAGCACGATCTTGCAATGACGGCATAAATTGGCACGATGATTCTTTGATGATGGATGGTGCAGCTCATCCGGTAGCGGTATGCCGAGCCGGTGGAAAGAGAGGAGAGAAGGCCATGCCCATAAACAAGCAGAATGAGGGACAGTGTCCCCCCATGCATGGGCTGGCACGGCGTGCCCGTGTGGCGTCCGGAATTTTGTCCGTATGTCCGGTAGAGCAGCGTACAGCGGCCCTACGCCATGTGGCTACAGGGTTGCGGAATGAAACGGAGGCCTTGCTGGCTGCTAATCGCTGGGACCTTGAGCAGGCTAATCTCAGCCCGTTCTTCCGGGAGCGGCTGACCCTGACAACGGAACGGCTTGAGAGCGTTGCTAGTAGCGTGGATGCTCTAGCGGGTATGGAAGACCCGGTGGGGCAGGTTCTTGCTGCATGGCAGCAGCCCAATGGCCTGAAGTTGCGCCGTGTGGCTACGCCGCTTGGTGTGCTGGGTATGATCCATGAGGGGCGGCCCACCGTTGGGGTGGATGCGGCAACTTTGGCCATCCGGTCCGGCAATGTTCTATTGTTGCGGGGCGGGCCGGAGAGTTTTCATAGCACACGGGCCCTACATAGTGTGATTCAGCAGGGGCTGGCCCGTGCTGGCTTGCCAGAGGACGCCGTGCTTATGGTGCCAGATGCCGGACCGGAGCATGTGGAGGCCATGCTCCGTGCGGTAGGGTTAATTGATGTGATTGTGGTTCGTGGCGGGCGTGCACTTGTGGAGCATGTGCAGGCCGAGGCCCGTGTGCCGGTTCTGGCCCATGCTGCGGGGATGTGCCACAGTTATGTTCATCAGGCAGCAGACCCGGTGCTAGCCAGAAAGGTCGTGCGTAACGCCAAGCTCCGCCGTCCCGGTATTTGCGGGGCTACGGAAACGCTTTTGATTGATGCAGCGATTGCTCCAACCTTTTTGCCGAACATTGTGGCTGATCTAGCAGCGGAGGGCTGCACTTTTCGGGCGGATGAGGCGGCCCGTGCGATCCTGCCAGATCTGCCAGCCGCTACTGAAGATGACTTCGCCACAGAATGGCTGGATAGGATTTTGAACATTGCCGTCGTGGAAGGGGTAGATGCCGCTCTGGCACATATTGCCCGTTTCTCGTCCCGTCATACGGAGGCGATCCTGACGGAAGATGAGGCTGTAGCGCAGTATTTCATGCAGCGTGTTCCCAGTGCCATCGTGATGTGGAACACCTCAACGCAGTTCAGTGATGGTGGTGAATTTGGCTTGGGTGGGGAAATTGGCATTATGTCAGGCCGTATGCTACCCCGTGGCCCAGTTGGCCCAGCACAGCTGATGACATATCGTTATGAGGTGCATGGGCAAGGACAGTTGCGTCCGTAATATGCCCGCTATGGCAGGGCGGTCTCCCATCGTGAAATTAATAGATATGAAATCATTTCCCAAAAGCAATATTCTGTGCCTAAATGTTTTTATATCGAAATAAGATGATCGGATATGGGGAGTATAGTCTATGGGATCGTTCTGGCCCCTCGTTTTCTTGCCCCTACGATGACGTTGGACATATGTTGATTGGCGTGCTGGGGTCATGACGTTTATTGGGACGTTGCTGGCTTTTGTGATCGTTTGTATTGCTGTCATGATCTTGCGGTTTCGTGCGCCGGAGATGGAGTGTTGCTTTACGGTGCCGGGTGGGGCGTTGTTCATTCCACTGGCGGGGGCGTTGTCCTGCGGTGCTGTGATGATGTCCATGGATGGTATCACATGGGCACGGTGATGATCTGGCTGGTGATCGATGGCGGTATTTATCTGGTCTATGGGCGGGTATCACGGCCGTGTAAATGGATCGTAAGCGGGAATGGTGGCTTGGGCCGATAGGGTAGAGGGTGATCTGTCGCCATTGTTGCAGAATGGCATTATAATCAGCTGATGTATTTCCGTGGTCGTAACATTTTCTGGATTATTGGTCCGACATGAGATAATAAGCCGCCAGAACAGCCTAGAAAAAGGACGGACATGGCGGTGAGGGTGCAGAAACTGCTTTATGCGGCAGCAATGTCAGCTGGTGTTTTTGCTGCGCCTAAAGCCTATGCTGATATTTCTTTGTTCTCCCGCAAGGATATTACCATCAACGCCGCCCTCGATATCGGGGGCGATGCGTTTTATTTTCCCAATGCCAATTTTGGTACTGGCTCTTATGCGCCGCATAAGTCGGGTTATTCACGCACAAAAAATGTCACCCTGGCCGAGCTTTATGGCCAGCCCATGCTTTCGGGCACATGGCAAACCCCGTGGGGTTTCTCAGTGTTCGGACTGGTATCTGCCATTGGGTCCACAACCCTAGGGGATGGTGATGCTGAAAGCGTGAGCCAGACCTCGGGCACGCCCCGGCAGGTGAATCTTGAAGATGCTAATCTGGGTGTGAAGATTCCTCTCAACGGAAAGAGGCGGCTGATCATAGAAGGGGGGCGGCAGAGGTTCCAGATTGATGATGGCTTCCTCATGGGGAAGGGGGCCTACAGCTCAGGCGAGCGTGGGGCGTGGTGGTATGCCCCTCGTTTTGCCTTTTCCGGGCCCGGTGTCCTGAAATATGAGGGGCAGTCTATCCGGTCGGATGTCTTCATGCTGGAGAATAACAGTAATAACCGCCAAACTTACGGGAATGACAAGCCGGAAACAAAGTTCGTCGGGTTTGATGTTACCCTCTTCCGTAGCAAACCGGGCGGAGATGGTGGAAGTACCTACGGGGACAGAGCGGCTTATGTCACGCTGACTTATTTCTATGTCCGTCATGCCGATAAGGGAGCAGCTTACGACTACTCCAACAGGGCGGACAGGCAGGGCATGAGCGTGACAGCTCTCAGTTGGGGCGGCACACCGTTCGCTATGAAGAGACATCCTTTTACAAAGAATGTCACATTCTATGGCAATTTTGTTTCCGAGCAGAACAGCCACGCAGGCAATGGCTATAAGGGCGTCAGCGCATATGCCGTGTATGTGGAACCCGGCTATACATTCGCTAACCTGCCATGGCGGCCGCATGTTTTCTACCGCTATACCCGCTTCAGCGGTGGGAAGAACCCGCATAGCCGGACGAAGCATAATTACGATACGTTCTTTCTTTATGATGGTGCCCGATACACTTATGGCGGCTATTGGCCGGGTGAAATCGTAGGGAACAACATGTCCCCGCTCTCCAATATGGAGGTTCAGCAGTTTGATATTACTGGGGTGCCGCCTGTCCATCTGCTGAAGAAGGATGATGAGCTGAAACTCGGCCTGCATTTTTATGATCTCGCTTATCTCTACCCTACCGGGGCGGGCCTCCCAGCGGGAACGAAGCGGCATATGTCAGATGAGGTTAATGTTTCAGCCGAATATGCCCTTGATGCGAACACATCTGGTGCGATTGCTGCTGGGGCGGCTTTTTCTGGTCCGGGTGGGCGGGCTTTGGCCAAGGATGGCGTGCCAGCTGGGCAGGGCATACCGAGGATTCATGGTGTTTCTGGCGTGCTGGAAGTGTATTTTTATAAACATTTCTGATTTTTTTTCTGGTGAATGCCACTCTGCCGACCAGAAAGAGTGCAGCGGAGCAGAAAGGTTAATAAATTGCCTACCAGAGCGTCATTTTAGAGTGTAATTTCTGGAGGACATGACAAAGAAAAAACTATATATCATAAGTAAATTATAGATTGTTTTGATATATAGACCGGTCAAGCGATAGACATTTAGGAATTATTCTGCAATGAAATGAAGAAGAATATTCCTAAAAGGTTTTTCATATGTCATCAAAAATGCGGAAGCTCTTCGTTTCGTTGGCCGCTTTGGGCAACGTCTATGCGATTTCTGACGCTTATGCTGACCAAACACTTGTTTCTACAAAGAATATCTCGATCAAGGCTTCTCTGGATATTGGGGGGGATGCATTCTTTCTGCCAAATACTAATTACGGTACAGGCTCTTACCGTGAGCGGCGGACAGGTGGTTATGCCTTGATCAAGGACACAACCTATGCCGAGCTGTATGGCAAGCCCATAATTGCTGGGCAATGGAAAACCCCGTGGGGTTTCAGTGTATTCGGGCAGGCTTCAGCCATTGGGTCTACGACATTGGGGGACGGGGATGCTGAGAGCGTGTCCCAGACCACACGAACCCCTCGTGCCGTTACGTTGGAGGAAGCCAATCTGGGAATAGATTTGCCCTTCAATAGTGAGAGAAAGCTGATTATCGAAGGGGGGCGGCAGAAGTTCCAGATTGATGATGGCTTTTTGATGGGGAAAGGGGCTTATAGCTCTGGCGATCGTGGTGCGTGGTGGTATGCGCCCCGGTTTGCTTTTTCTGGGCCGGGTGTCATCAAGTATCAGGGTAAGAAGCTCCGTGCGGATGTCTTCATGTTGGAGAATAATACCAATAATAAGCAGAACCGGAATTATGACCGCCCAGAGACAAAGTTCGAAGGGTTTGACATTACATGGTTCCGAAGCAAGCCGGGCGGGGATGGTGGCTCTTCCTATGAGGATAGAGCAGCTTATCTGACGCTGGCTTACTTTCATGTGCGTAAGGCAAATATCGGTGCTGCCTATGACTACGCCAATCGTGGAGACCGTCAGGGCATGAATGTAACCCAGTTGGGTTGGGGCGGTACGTTTGTGCCGATCAAGGCGTTAGGAATTTCGAAGAATTTCACCCTCTACGGCACGTTCGTTTCTGAGCAAAACAGCCATGCCGGAAATGGGTATAAAGGGGTCAGTGCCTATGCAACCTACATAGAGCCGGGCTACACATTCACGACCCTGCCGTGGAAGCCTCATATCTTCTATCGCTATACCCGCTTTAGTGGGGGAAAGAACCCACAGAGCCGGACAAAGCATAATTACGATACGTACTTTTTGTACGATGGTCGCCGCTATACATATGGTGGGTTTTGGCCGGGAGAGATTACGGGTATGTATCTCTCTCCACTCTCCAATATGGAGGTGCATCAGGTGGATTTGACGGGTGTCCCGCCTGTTCATCTGCTGCGGAAGGAGGACGAGCTGAAGCTAGGTCTGCATTTTTATGACCTGTCTTTTCTCTACCCCACGGGCTCTGGGTTGCCGAGTAATGTCGGGAGCCATATGTCAGATGAGCTTGATTTCTCCGCAGAATATACGTTTGATGGTAATACATCGGGAGCGATTACCGGTGGCGTCGCTTTTGCGGGGCCAGCGGGGAAAGCACTGGCAAAGTCGGGTGTGCCGAGTGGCATGGAAATCCCTCCTATCCACGGAACGTCCGGTGTGCTGGAGCTGTATTTTTATCGTCATTTCTAGTAGGGGCAGGGTTTTATGCTGTTCCGGCTTCCCTTTTGAGAGGGGATGTTACAAAATGGGAATGACTTAGCGGGGAGCCTACCATCCATGGGATGGGCAACTTGCACAGCCAACTATTCATAAGGACCTTTTCATGAAGGAACCCACCACTGACCAGACTCTGTCCGAAGATAAAGGACTTTCGAGTCGTCATATTGCGATGATCGCCCTTGGCGGCGTGATTGGCGCCGGGCTGTTTGTCGGGAGCAGTGCCGCCATCGCCAAAGCGGGGCCGGGCATCGCACTTGTTTTCGTGGCCGTTGGATTCCTGATTATGGCGATCATGCGGATGCTTGGCGAGATCGTTGTCAGTGACCCTGGCCGTGGCTCTTTTGTGGAGTATATCCGCCTCGCCCATGGGGATCGGATCGGCTTTGCCTCTGGCTGGCTGTACTGGTTCTTCTGGGTAGTTGTGATTGGCTCGGAAGCTATCGCTGGTGCCATGATGCTGCGGGACTGGATTCATCTGCCGGTCTGGCTGCTGGCTGTCGTGCTCATTCTCTGCATGAAGCTCGTCAACTTCTTTGCGCCTAAGATCTTTGGTGAGTGTGAGTTCTGGCTCTCCAGCGTCAAGGTCTTCACCATTGTGGCCTTTATCCTGCTGTCGCTGCTGTTCGTTCTGCACGTGTTTGGGCCAGGTGTTCCTGTTCATCATAACCTGTTCGGCCAGCGTGGTCTGTTCCCGAATGGTGTCGTGCCGTTGCTAGCACTGGTGCCGACCGTGCTGTTCACCATGATGGGATCCGAGATCTCCACCGTGGCAGCCTCCGAGACGTCTGACCCGGGTGAGAATGTCTCCCGTGTGACACGGACGCTCGGCCTGCGTATCATGATGTTCTACGTCTCCTCCATCTGCTTGATCACGATGATCGTTCCGTGGTGGACACTGTATCCGGGTAAGTCCCCGTTCGTGGCCGTGCTCAAGATCATGGGTGTGCCGGGTGCTGCGCTGATTATGCAGATTGCTATTCTCAGTGCCGTTCTGTCCTGCCTGAACTCCAGCATGTACATTACGTCTCGTATTCTGACAGAGCTGGCTATTCAGGGTGATGCTCCTGCTTTCTTGGTGCGTACATCACCGGACAAGGCCCCTCGTATGGCCATTACGATCAGCTCTGGTGCTGGTTTGTTGGTGGCATTCTCCTCGATCTTTGCACCGAGTGAGATTTTTGGCTTCCTGCTGAACTGTAGTGGTGGTCTTATCCTGCTGACGTATGCTCTGATCTCCACCACATACATCGTGCTGCGTGGTCGTAGTAAGAGAGCCGGGACCAGCAAGCATTTTGCGCTGCCGCTTTACCCGTATTTCAGCATCCTGTGTCTGGTTGCCATTGTTCTGGTGTTTGTGGCCATGCTGATCAATCCAGCCGAGCGTGAAACAGCCTTTGCCTCCCTCGGCACGGCGGTGGTCTGCTACCTGATGGCTTGTAACTTCGCTAGCCGTCTGGCCCCTGTAGCGACAACGGAAGAGCCTGCCTCCACAGAGGAACAGGCTGAAAAAGAAGGCGAATAATTTTGATGGGGGAGGGTAAGCCCTCTCCCAGAAAGGTTTATCTTCGGGAAGAACGGATCTGCTCGTCAGGTCCGTTCTTTTTTTATGTTTGAACAGGAAGGAGGGAGCTGTTCAGCCTAGGGAAACCAGTATGGCCCCCAACCCGATAAATGCGATACCTAGCCAGCCTTTAACGGAGAGCTGCTCTCCCAGCACTGTGACGCCAAGGATGGCAACAAAGACGACACTTAGCTTGTCGAGTGGGGCGACACGGGCGGCATCCCCCATTTTGAGCGCACGGAAATAACATAGCCATGAGGCTCCCGTTGCTAGCCCAGAGAACAGCAGGAACAGGCAGGCCCGTGGGTTGAAGCCTTCGGTGTTATGGAACTTGCCTGTTACCATCAGGATCGTGCCCAGTACGCCAAGAATGACCAGTGTACGGATAAAAGTGGCAAGGTCGGAATCAAGAGTGCTGACGCCTATCTTAGCGCAAAGGGCTGTCAGTGCCGCAAAACCAGCCGAAAGCAATGCCCAGAAAATCCATGAGGAAGAAAGCATGATGATGTGGCCTCTCTGGTGTCTCGATAATGGAAGTTCGTCTAATGAGTAGAAGACCAAGGGGGGTACTTCCAGCCCAGTTATAGGCGAGAGTTATGGGCTGATCTTGCTGCACGATAGTTTTTACCTGCCAGATGCTTCCGTTCTCTCCGTGTGGTTTTTGCCATATATGTGGCGGAATTTTGGGCGTTGAGAGTGTGCATAAAATGCGAATGAGAATCAATTTTCAATTGCACAAGAGGTTTCATCTATCTTAGTAATAAGAATCATTTACAACTAGCAGGGCCATCATGATCCCGTCCATTCTCTCTAGAAAGCTGCAATCCCGTTTGTTGCACGGCGTTACACAGGCTGTAGCGATTGGTGCTCTGTCTTTCGTTATGGCTACTGCGGCTTATGCCCGTGCGCCGATGGTCAATCTGGGGAATGCGGCGGCAGCTGGTGATGAGAATGCGGATGGCCCTTTTGGTTTTCTTTCGAACTGGAAACGTGATTCCAATCTGCTTGGCAGCATGTGGGGGTTGCGGACAGCCATGGGGAAGGCGGGGCTGGTGTTCGCGTTGCAGGAGACGTCAGAGATCTTCGGCAATGTGACGGGGGGAACACGTAAGGGAGCCGCTTATGATGGGCTGACCGTAGCCGTATTGCAGCTCAACACACAGCGTGCCTTTGGCTGGTATGGGGGTACCTTTCAGGTCAGTATGGAGCAGATACACGGGCGTAATCTGAGTGACGATAACTTGCAGGTCGTTCAGACAATCAGCGGTATCGAGGCCGATCGTTCCACACGCTTATGGGAAATGTGGTTTGACCAGAAATTCCTCGACCAACAGGCTTTGGACATCAAAATAGGCCAGCAGAGTTTGGATCAGGAATGGATGGTCAGCAGCAATGCGCTTGTCTTTGCTAATACGATGTTTGGCTGGCCGATGGTGCCCTCTGCTGACCTGCCCGGAGGCGGCCCGGCCTATCCGTTATCCTCGCTGGGGGTACGGGCAAAATACTGGATGGCCACACCATTATATGTGCAGGCTGGTGTATTCAGTGGCAGTCCTGCCCATAATGTTAGTGTGGATGCGCAGAAGAGCAACCGGTCCGGGACCAGCTTTGTTCTAAACCGTGGTGTTCTGGCTCTTGTCGAGTTCCAGTATGTTTATCCTGCTCTCGGGGCGATGGTCTCACCAGATCAGGCCGATGCGCTTTCTCGGGTATATCGTCTCGGTGCATGGTACGATTCCGAGCCTTTTTATGATCAGTATTGGGACAATACCCATATTCCACTTGCTTCCCCGGCGAGTAGCGGGGTGCCCCGTCAACATCGTGGTGCTTTCAGCTTATATGCGGTTGTGGATCAGATGCTGTGGCATAGCCATTATGACCCTAATCGGACATTCAATGTTTTTGGGCGGGCAATGGGGACGCCGCAGTCCAGCCGTGTTCCGAATGACTTCAGCCTGAACTTTGGGTTTACGTTAAAAGACCCGCTGCCGTACCGTCAGGATGATACGTTAGGCCTTGCCATGGGCTATACGCATTTCAGTAAAGCACTAGCCAAGTTCGACAAGGCGACCCGGTTTTATAGTGGGGCCTACACGCCTGCCCAGAGTGGGGAAACCTACATGGAGCTGATGTATCAGTGCCAGATGACAGGTTGGCTCCAGCTACAGCCCGACTTCCAGTATATTTTCAATCCGTCAGGTGGTGTTCCGAACACCCTCCATCCTGACAGGCGTGTGAAGGACATTGCGGTCCTTGGTCTACGCGCAAACATTGCCCTGTAGGAGGCCTCTCATGAAGTGTGTGTTTTACCGAATGTTACCGGGGCTGGTCTGTCTGACGGTGGCCCTAATGTGTGGCCAGCAGGCAGGAGAGGCCGCACCAAGGGGCTTTCTGGAGACTATCCATCGTCATGCCATGCTGGCCTCCACCAGTCCGGGGAATGGAGACCTCAATCCTTACGCCATTTATCTCGTGCCGCAGGATGTGGGCGGCCTGAAGAAGGATGAGGTTCTTATTACCAACTTCAATAATGTAAATAATCTACAGGGGACAGGGACAACGATTGTCGCTTACTCTCCCGTTACTAAGAATATACGACTCTTTGCCAGTGCGCCGGCCAATCTACCAGCCTGTCCGGGAGGGATTGGCTTTACGACAGCACTGACGGTTCTGAAGTCCGGCTGGGTTATTGTAGGTAGTACACCAAGCAAGGATGGCACAACAGGCACGAAGGGGGACGGATGCCTGCTTGTCTTCGATGCCAATGGAAAATTCGCTACTGCATGGAAGGGGCCGGATATAACAGGGCCGTGGGGAAATATTGCGAGTATTGATAACGGGGATACGGCAACGCTCTTTATTTCCATGGCGGCGGCAGGGCTGCCAAGCCCTTATGTTTTGGACCCCGTAACGCACTACCCGCCTATCTTGCATAATGCGACTGTTCTGCGTTTCAATCTGCATATTCCCCAGGGGCAGCCCCCAGTTCTGGATAAGCAGACGATCATTGCAAGTGGTTTTGCTGGCCGTGCCGACCGTGATAACTTCCTCTTCGGGCCGACGGGGCTCGCTTTGGATAGTGATGGCACATTGTACGTTACGGATGGTTACGATGAAGAAGTGACCGCCATTGATGATGCAGTAAACCGGACAACGCCTGTCACACGGAAAAATGATGCGGTAGGGCGTGTCATTACCAAAGGGCAGCTTCTTAACTGGCCATTGGCGATGATCTGGGTGCCGGGGCATCACCTTCTAGTAGCAAACGGGCGCAACGGGCAGGTTGTTGAGATTGACCCGGTAGCGAAGAAGCAGCTCTACGCGCAGTGGGTTGATAATGATCAGGCACAGCAGCCTCCCGGTAACGGGGACCTGTTCGGTCTAGCCATGACGCCGGATAATAAGGGTTTCTATTATGTCGAAGACGATATGAATACCCTCAATGTTGCCCTCCCGTGAGAGTAGAGCCATGACATTTTTTCTTTCCCGTCGTCGTCTTCTGGGTGGGGCGTTGGGGCTGGCAGGGCTGGAGTTGATGAAACCGACAGTCAGCTTTGCGCTGCCTGCCCGGATACAGCATCAGCCCGGCATTACACTACCGCAGTTACCGTTTCTGTATTTCATCACGTTTGATCTTACGACAGACAAGAAATCCGACATAGCGGCCCTCATGCGGAAATGGACAGAGGCTGCCGATGCCTTGATGAAGCATGAATCAGCCCCTCATCTTGTTGATTCCGGAGATGTGGAAGGGCTGGAGCCCGGCACTCTGACCCTTACTTTTGGTTTTGGTCCGGGGTTGTTCATGAAGGATGGGAAAGATCGGTATGGTCTGGCGGCCTGCCGCCCAGCCCCGTTGGAGGATCTGCCTCGTTTTACAGGGGATCAGCTTGTTCCTGCCCATACAGGGGGGGATCTATGCGTGCAAAGCTGTGCAACAGACCCGCAGACGGCCTTTCATGCCATACGCATCCTAGCCCGTTTGGCCGATAATATCGCAACACCGCGCTGGGCACAGACGGGCTTTTCCCCGGATTTTGCGAAGCACCAGACGGGTCGTAACCTCATGGGCTTTAAGGATGGGACCATACAGCCTGATATTACTAACCCTGCTGTGGCGGATCGTGTGTTGTGGGCAGCCCCTACGGATAAACCGTGGATGCAGGGTGGGACCTACCTTGTAGCCCGCATTATTCGCATCGCTCTGGAACATTGGGACAGGACGAACACGGGTTTTCAGGAACAGACAATGGGGCGTCAGAAGCAGAGCGGTGCCCCTATTGGGGGACATCATGAATATGAACCATTAACGCTGAAGCAGACGGATAAAGACGGCAACCCTATTACGCCTGAAAATGCCCATGCCCGCCTTGCTGCGCCGCAGGAGAATGGTGGAGCAGAGTTGCTGAGGCGGTCTTATTCCTACGATAATGGCCTAAGTTACATTGCCGAACGCTGGCCCCCGTGGCGGCAGGGCAATGAGTTCGATGCGGGGCTGATGTTTCTTGCTTATCAGCAGGACCCCCGCACAGCCTTTACGAAGATATTTGAGCGTATGTCTAAGTTCGACATGATGAACCAATACACAACCCACATCGGCAGCGGCCTTTTCGCCTGTCCGGGGCGTATGGAGGGTCATTATGTGGGGGAGGAGCTGCTGGGGTGAGGTGAAAGCTCTTCGTCCGTTGGGCACCGTTATAGGGTGTAGGGCAGGTAGTGCTCGGCTCTCTTTCATCCGGTTACGAGATGTCAGAGGCTTAATTTCACACTGGAGACGAGGCAGGTGCCGGGTACGTTGCCACGATGGAAGTTGTGAAGGAAAGACAACGGCAAGGGGCTGAAATATGCCCCATTGTGATCGATTTTAGGATTTTTGATGGTGGACCCGGCGCGATTCGAACGCGCGACCTTTGCCTTCGGAGGGCAACGCTCTATCCAGCTGAGCTACGGGTCCCCGTTGGCGGTACTTTTAACGGGAAGGAGCCTGTTTGCCTAGCCCTTAATCTGTTCTTTTTTCCATTCTATTTAGCGTGTCTGCTCCAGCCAGAGCCACATAGTGGCGGCACTGTCCCCGCCGGAGGGCAGAAAATGGCCCGGCTGCTCCAACCACGAGATGATGTCTTTGGCCGGGCGGTCATGTGGTTCACGGGTGATGAGGTGATAACCACGGGGCAGCTCATCTAACCGGAAGAGGTGTTGAGGGGCCCGCTGGATAAGGTGACCTGTGGCCGAGGCCGGGACAAATTGGTCTCGGTCCCCCCAGATAAGCAGGGTTGGTGCCTGTACAGAGGGCACGGCCTCCAATGCACGGGCCATTAGATGCGTCAGCCCTCGCAGGGCGTGAACGTTTGTCTCGTGGCGGGTTAGGGGGTCGAAGAACATGCGGCGCATGGCCGTGAGATTGCCCGTGGCGACATGATGTCCCGGTACATGCGCACCCGTTAGCCGTGCCTGCGGTGTTATGAGGTTCCAGCCTTCTAGAAGGGTCTGCCACGGCTCGCCAATCGACAGGATGGCCGGGGCTAGTAGGATCAGCCCATTAGGGCGGGGTACAGGCAAGTTCGCACTGGTGAGGAGGGCAAGGGCACCGCCCATGCTTTCCCCCATCAGATAGAGGGGCTGGCCGGGCCAGCGATGTTGGCACCAGCGTACTTCTTCCACGGCATCGGCAATCATCCGGTCTGTCGTGCTCCAGTTCCCTTTAACCGGGAACTCACCAAAGCTACGCACATCCGGTGCGACAATCAGAAACCCCGCCTTGTTCAGGGCAGGAGCCATGACTTCCCATGCATCCCGGCTGTCCCCGAAGCCATGAAAGGCCAGAATAACGCCCCGAAGAGGGGGCGTTGGTATATTTGGTATATAAAGCCGTACTGGAGCCTGCTTGCCATCGGAGAGAGCAATCTGCGTACTGGCAGGGATGAAGGCAGCCTCGGCAGTGCGGTGGGGCAAAGTCTGGGGGGCAGGCAGTGTCTGGCACCCCTCAAGCAAAGCCACGAGCAGAAATACGGCTATGACAGATAGGGGACCGTTTTTAAAACGTCGGAAATCGGCTAGAGAAGAAAGCATCTGCAAGACTGATCTGCCAGCATGGGCAGGGGAGAAAGACGGCGTGACGTCAAAAAACACACATCTGGTTTTGGTGGATGGTTCGGGGTTCATTTTCCGTGCCTTCTTTGCCATTCGCCACATGAGTAATCCGGAGGGTGTACCCGTCAACGCTGTTTACGGCTTCACCAACATGCTCTTGCAGCTCATGAGAGAGCATGAAGGCCAGCCGATGGCCGTGATCTTTGATGCAGGCCGTAAGACGTTCCGTAACGATATTTACCCCGATTATAAAGCCCATCGCCCCGAACCGCCGGAAGACCTGCGGCCCCAGTTCGACCTCATCCGTCAGGCAACGGACCAGTTTGGGATTCCCGCCATTGAACTGCCGGGCTGGGAGGCAGATGATCTGTTGGCAACTTACGCTCGTCTGGTCGTAGAGCAGGGTGGTAGCTGCACCATCATTTCGTCAGATAAAGACCTGATGCAGCTTATCCGCCCCGGTGTGTCCTTAAAGGACCCGATGAAGCAAAAGCCCATCGGTCTGGCCGAGGTCGAGGCTAAATTTGGTGTGACGCCGGATAAGGTGGTGGATGTGCAGGCCCTCATGGGAGATTCCACCGATAATGTACCGGGCGTGCCGGGGATCGGTCCCAAAGGGGCAGCACAGCTTATCAATGAATATGGGTCGCTGGATGCTGTCCTGGAGGCGGCTCCTAGCATGAAGCCTTCCAAGAGGCGGCAAAATCTCATCGACCATGCTGAGGGAGCCCGTATTTCCCGCCAGCTGGTTCTCCTAGCAGACGATGTGGCTGTGCCCACCCCCGTGGAGGAGCTACGCCCTCGGGAACCCGATGCCGAAACGCTGCGGAGCTGGCTGGAGAGTATGGGCTTCTCCTCCATTCTCCAGCGTATGGGCTTTGGTGGCAAAGCCCGTCATCCAGCGCAGCGCAAGCCCGCCGCAAGCCCGGCTTCAGCCACGGAAGAGGGGCAGGATGTTGGGGATGCTCCCCGTAGCGAGGCATCCTTCGGCCCTTATGAGACCGTGACCGATAAGGATACGCTGGCTCAGTGGATCGACGCCGCCCGTGCCGCAGGACGTGTAGCTGTGGATACGGAAACGACCGGCCTAAATGCCCGCACGGCCGAGATTGTTGGTTTGTCTCTGGCCGTAGCTCCGGGTAAGGCGTGTTATGTGCCGTTCCGTCATGAAGGCACGCTGGAAGCCCCTGTCGGCGAACAGCTGGCGGCAAAAGCCACGCTGGAGCAGCTTGCCCCGCTGATGGCCGATAATACGGTGCTGAAGATTTTCCAAAATGCGAAATATGACCTCACCATCCTGCGGCAGGCAGGTTTGGAGGTCATCGCCCCGTTGGATGACACGATGCTGCTTTCCTACGCCCAGTCTGCTGGAGCGCATGGTCAGGGCATGGATGAACTCTCCCGTTTGCATCTGGATCATACGCCCATCTCTTATGATGAGGTAACGGGAACAGGCCGTAATCGCATCTCATTCACACAGGTGCCGCTGGATAAGGCTACCGCCTATGCGGCGGAAGATGCCGATGTGACGCTTCGCCTCTGGGAGGTGCTGCGTGTAACCCTTCCTCGCCAGAAGGCCACAGCTCTGTATGAAGAAATGGAACGCCCGCTTATCACTGTTCTGGAGCGCATGGAAGAAGAGGGTGTGCGGGTCGATGCTGATGAGCTACGTCGCCTGTCGGAGGATTTCGCCACCCGCATGACGGAGATGGAGCAGGGGATTTACGATCGGGCTGGGCGGTCCTTCAATATTGGTTCGCCTAAGCAGCTGGGGGAAATTCTGTTCGATGAGATGGGGCTCCCCGGTGGCAAACGCACCAAGACGGGCGCATGGGGCACGGATTCCCGTGTTCTGGAGGAACTTGCCGAGCAGGGGCATGACCTTCCCACGGCCATTCTGAACTGGCGGCGTCTGGCCAAGCTGAAATCTACTTATGCGGATGCACTGCTTAAGCTGATGGACCCGAAGACCCAGCGTGTGCATACGACTTTTCAGATGACGACTACGACCACAGGGCGTCTTTCCTCCAACGAGCCGAACCTCCAGAACATTCCTATCCGCACGGAGGAAGGTGCCCGTATTCGTCAGGCCTTCGTGGCAGCACCGGGGTATAAGCTTTTATCTGCCGACTATAGCCAGATTGAGCTACGCCTTTTGGCCCATGTGGCGCAGATTGAGCCCTTGCTGGATGCTTTCCGTAATGGGCAGGACATTCACGCACGCACAGCCTCCGAAGTGTTCGGCATCCCTCTGGAAGAGATGGACCCACTGACAAGGCGGCGGGCTAAGGCCATCAATTTCGGTATTATTTACGGTATTTCGGCCTTTGGTCTGGCCCGGCAGCTTCAGGTGCCGCAGGGCGAAGCCAAACGTTATATTGATGCCTATTTTGAACGTTACCCCGGCATCCGGGATTATATGGAGACGATGAAGGAAGAAGCTCGGGAAAAAGGCTATGTGCTTACCCCCTTCGGCCGTCGTTGTTATGTGCCGGGTATCAAGGCCCGTCAGGCAGCGCAGCGTTCCTATGCCGAGCGTCAGGCCATTAATGCCCCTCTACAGGGCGGTGCTGCGGATATCATCAAAAAAGCGATGGTCCGTCTGCCAGAGCGGCTGGCCGAGGCGAGATTGAAGGCTCGGATGCTGCTCCAGGTGCATGATGAACTTCTTTTTGAAGTCCCGGATGACGAAGCTGAAAAGACGGCAGCTCTTGTAAAAGAGGTCATGGAATCCGTGGCCACAGTGGATGTCGCTTTGTCTGTGGAGACAGGGCTTGGCCAGAACTGGGGCGAGGCTCACTGAGGCCAGCGGAAAAGAAAAAGGGAGATAACGGCATGACTGTTCAGCAGGCTGGGGACAAGAACGGGCTGGACCCCAAGAAGAAGGTTCGCCGTGCAGGGTGGGTTGTTCTTGGTCTGATCCTGCTGGCGGGGCTGCTGGGTTATGGGGGGTATTATCTCTCGACCGGTACGAATGAAGGGGCACGGGTCCATACGCAGGGCAATGCGGTGGGCGGGTCTTTCCGTGTCTTTTCCCTCGGCGGGGGAATGGTGACAGAGGGTGATTTTCAGGGGGCATGGACAGTTGTTTGGTTTGTAGACCCACGCTGCCCGCCTGAACGCTGCCAGCCGCCGCTCAAGGCTTTGGACCAGACACTCGTAACGATGAAGCAAAAAGGCCGGAACACTCTGCCATTGGTCGTTTCGCTGGATGCCAGAGCGGAAGACCCCGATACGCTGAAAGATTATGTGATGGGTGTAGCCCCGCACATCTTCCCGGTTTTTGCGACCCCGAACATGACACAGGCCATGACACGCCTCTTCCATGCCCCCTATGCGCTGGAGCCGGGGCAGACATATTATCAGCCTGCCCCATCTTTCGTGGTCATGTCACCGGAAGGTCATTATGCTGGCATGATTCCAGTGACGGATGACACCACAGTCCTGACAGCAGGGCTGGAGCAGCTCATGGCCCGGTCTGGCCAGAACAGAGAGTAAGGAACAGCCCATGTTACGCTATCCCATTCTTCTGCTGGATTATGATGGTACGCTGGCTGAGACACGCCCTGCCATCCTGCGGAGTTTGGAGGAGGCTTTCGAGGATATTGACCGTACGCCTCCGCCTCGTTCCTATTTGCAGGAGCGTTTGGGTAAGGGAGATGCGCTACAGGGTTTTTACCAGAGCATCGTAGATGAAGGTGCCTCGATGGAGGAGGCGCAGCGTTACGTTGCAGCTTATCGTAAGCGTTACACCCAGGCTGATGAGGAAGAAACCTACCTGTATGATGGCGTTCATGAGGTGCTGCAGATTTTACAGGGGCGAGGGTACAGACTGGTCGCTGTGAGCAATAAGCACGGACCTACTCTGCGGCACAGCCTTGCCCGGTTCCAGTTGGAAGACTTCTTCGAGGCTGCCATTGGTGCCGAAGAAGGGCTCCCCCGCAAGCCGGAGAAAGAAGTGTTCACCCAGCGTCTGGCCCATCTTTTACCGGGTTGGAAAGCGGAACAGTTCCTCATGGTGGGCGACACAACAGCGGATATCAATTTTGCTCAGAACCTCGGCATGGATGTCTGCTGGGCTAGCTACGGGCACGGTGTGGCAGAGGTCTGTAAGGCTTTGAAGCCAAATTATCAGCTGGATAGCCTATGGGAGCTACCGGCCCTGCTATCCGATACAGAGAGCTGAACAGGCTATATCATCAACGTAAAACAGGGCCGGCTCATTTTCATGGGCCGGCCCTGTTTTTGTAGCACGTGGGACAGTCTTACAGCCCGATGTCGCTACGGAGCATCTTGTCATCCCATTGGATGGTTGCTGCTGCCTCATAAGCACGGGAGCGGGCCTTGGCTGCTGTGGGGCCTGTGGCGCAGATGGTCAGAACACGCCCACCATTGGCCAGCAGCTTGTCGCCATCCAGTTTTGTCCCTGCATGGAAGACGGACACGCCGGGAAGCTGTTCCGTCCGGTCCAGTCCGGAAATGACACCCCCCTTGATGGGTGCATCCGGATAGCCCTTGGCGGCCAGCACCAGAGAAATGGATGGTTTATCCGAAAAGCGGATACTGTCTTCAGACAGTGTGCCTTCTGCCAGAGCCTTAAGGGCTGGAAGAAGGTCGCTTTCCAGACGGATGAGTAGGGCCTGCGCCTCTGGGTCACCAAAGCGCACGTTGTATTCGATAAGCTTCGGGCCTTCCTTCGTCAGCATCAGGCCAGCGAAGATCACGCCACGGAACGGTGTGCCACGGCGTACCATTTCTGCCAGCATCGGGCGGACGGTGAGGTCCAGTGCGGCTTCCTGTGCTGTACGGTCAAAATCCGGTGGCGGGCAGATAGCCCCCATGCCGCCCGTGTTCGGCCCAGTATCACCATCGCCGACCCGCTTATGGTCTCGTGCAGCCCCAATCAGGCTAGCTTTGTCATCAGCACAGAAGGCGAAGAGGGAAACTTCCCGCCCGACGAGACATTCCTCAATAACCAACGGCAGGCCAAGGCGGTCGATGGCATCCAGCGCTTCATCCACGCTCTGGGCAACGACAACGCCTTTACCGGCAGCTAGACCATCCGCTTTGATGACGATAGGGGCGCCCTGTTCACGCACATAGGCCTTAGCGGCGTCTGTGTTGCTATTGGCATCGAAACGCTGCCAGCGGGCGGTAGGGATACCAGCCGCATCGGCGACTTCTTTGGTGAAGGCTTTACTACCCTCCAGCGCAGCGGCTGCTTTGGAAGGGCCTGCACAGGCGATACCCGCCTGCTGGCAGGCGTCGGTCAGGCCCGCTACAAGGGAGACTTCCGGCCCTGGCACCACAAGGTCGATCTTTTCTTTTTTGGCAAATTCGACCAGGCCGGGGATGTCATCAGCAGCGATGGAAACGCAGCGAGCGCAGTCCGCCATGCCGGGATTGCCGGGAGCGGCAAAGAGTGTGTCCAGTAGAGGGGACCGGGCAATGGCTGTGGCGAGGGCATGTTCCCGTCCACCTGAACCGACCAGAAGTACGCGCATTCTGTTTCCTTTTATTATGTCGTGCGGTGAAGATAGCCGCTTTCACGTTGTCCCTCATTTAGCATAGAATGGCTACATGATGGAACGAGAGAGCCTTCTTTCTCCCACCGGGCAGCAGAGCGGCACGGGTTCGGGGAGCAGCAACATACCGGAATATTCTGTCGGGTCGATTTCCTCGGCGATCAAACGTGTGCTGGAGGGGACGTTCGGGCGGGTGCGTGTCCGTGGTGAGATCACGGAGATGAAGCGTTACGCCTCTGGCCATGTTTATCTCTCCCTCAAGGATGAAGGCGGGAAAATTTCTGCTGTCATCTGGCGGGGGAATGTTTCCCGGTTGGGCATGGTGCCGGAGAATGGTACGGAGGTTATCGCTACAGGGAAGATTTCCTCTTACGGTGAACGCTCGAACTACCAGCTCATCATCGACAGGATGGAGTTTGCTGGCGAGGGGGCTCTTCTAGCCCGGATCGAGGCTCTGCGTATCCGGTTGCGGGATGAAGGGCTCTTCCAGTCCGACCGTAAGAAGCCCATTCCTTTCCTACCCCGTTGCGTGGGGGTGGTGACATCCCGGTCTGGGGCTGTGCTACATGATATTTGCACGACCATTTCTCGCCGCTTCCCACGGGATATTGTGCTCTGGCCCGTGGCTGTGCAGGGGGAAGGGGCTGCACGCCAAATTGTTCATGCTGTGCAGGCTATGAGCGCTTTGCCTAACCCGCCGGATGTGCTGATTGTGGCTCGTGGTGGGGGTTCGTTGGAAGACCTCATGGCTTTTAATGATGAAGCTGTGGTGCGGGCCGTTGCTGCCTGCCCGCTGCCAGTCATTTCCGCTGTGGGGCATGAGACGGATACGACCCTTGTTGATTATGCCGCCGATCGGCGGGCACCGACACCCACGGCCGCAGCTGAAATGGCTGTACCCCTTCGATCGGAATTGTTAGCAGACCTTACACATCGAACAGCCCGCCTTTCCGGGGGGATGGCGGGGATATTGCAACGTCAGGGTCTGCGGTTGCAGGCTGTTGCGGCCCGGATGCCAGACCTGCCGGGCTTGCTGGATACAGCCCGGATGCGGCTGGATGACCGTGCCCAGAGGCTGGAGCTAGCCTTGCCGGGCTTTGTGATGCGGGCTCGTGCCCTGTTGGGGCAGTCTGCCTATCATCTGCCAGCTGTGGAAACTGTATTGGGCCAGCGGCGCAGCCTTGTGGAAACGCAGGCAGGACGGCTGAAGTCTGGGTGGGAGAGATACATACAGGGGTGCCATATGCATCTTTTGCGCTCTCCGTTGCGGGTAGAGACTGTGCAGTCCCAGATGAATCTTCAAAGAACACGGCTGGAAGGGGTTGCCCGCCATCTGAAGGCGGTATCCCCCCGGGCCATTCTGGAGCGTGGCTATGTTTTGGTGCAGGATGAAGCGGGCCATGCAGTCACCTCTTCCAAGGCTGTGCCGGAGAGGAGCCGGGTCCGGCTTTCTTTTGCAGATGGTGTCCGAGAGGCTCAGTTGGACCCCGAGGGGGCTGGTCAGCAGGCTCAGCAGGGCGAGTTTAGCTTATAAATGTTGCTGTGCTTATTTGTGTGAAGGGCAGTGATAAGTTCCGGGTGATGGAGGGGGATATGATGCATAAGGTCGTCATAGTGATGCGGGGGTATACCCTGATGTTTGTGATGGGGGGTATACTGGCAGGCTGTGCTAGTACGCCACCTACACGGCAGGTTGCAGCGGCACAGCATCCAGCTATTCAGAGTTTTGCGGGAGCTCCTTCTGGTGGAGGAGGAGACGTTTCTCCTTCTAACCGGGCGAAAACGAACCTTCCGTCTGCCCCGGTGAATACACCGCTTTGTGGTACGGCCTTACATGAACAGGCCAGAACGGGCGCAGGTGTGTATAGCCGCAGCTTGGCAGTCGGAAATAGCTGTGCCCGTAATGCTTGTTTCCAGCCTCTGACAGGCACATTCATCGCACAGGATGGCAATAACAGCGTTTGCCGTTAAGGTCTTTAGTTAGGACCAGATAAAGAAAAGGGCGACCAGAGTTTAATCTGGCCGCCCTTTTTTTAGAGCATGTTACGATGGTGGTGGCTTTTAACGCCGCCACCAGCCCACACGCCGTTTTTTGGGTTTTGTCTCATCAATGTTGACTGGCTGCGGTGCTACGGCATTTTCAGCCGGGGCCGTCTCTTCTACCTTGGGGGCAGAGGGGGCTTCTTCCGCAGGCGCAGCCTTCTTGCGTCGTGCAGGACGCCGACGACGGGCGGGTTTTTCCTCTGCCGTTGCTTCTGGCAGTGCCTCACCCTCTACGGCCGCAACCGGGGAAGGTGCTGCCTCCACGGCCTGCGTGTCAGTGTCGGGCTCTACTGTCTCGTTCCGTGTTGGGCGACGGCGAGGACGGGGGCGGCGAGCCTGACGACGGGCCGTTTCCTCCTCAACATCAGCAGGATCAACCGGACGGGACGGGATTTTGACGACCTGATTTTCGTCTTCGTCCTGAGCCTGGTCAACAACAATGCGGCTGCGTGTTGCTGGGCGACGACGGGTGCGTGAGCGGCGAGCGGGTTTCTCGTCTTCGGTATCCCCGTGGCTTTCCGCACTTACCGTCCCTGCTGCCGGACGAGCCGGCTTCTGGCGATGGTGGGGAGGTGTTGGCTCATCCGCAACGGTGATTTCTTCATCATGGGACTGGGCAGCTCTGAGGCTTTCCTGTTGTTCCATCATGTCGAAAATATCAATGCTTGCTCCCTGGAACGGGTTGGCCGGTGTTGGCCCCTGATAGGTAGCAGACCCCTGCACGGTATCCCGCTCTTCCTGATGGCGAGCTGGGCGACGTCGGGCTGGACGCTCACGGCGGCGGCCTTTTTGCTCTTCCTCTTCCCGATGTGCTGCCGGTGCAGGCTGATGGGTAGACTGGGAGGAGGTTGTAACACGCCGTGTTCTGGTACGACGACGACCGGGCATGAGAGCCTGTCCATCATCTTCAGAACTGACGCTGCCAGCATTGCCAGTTTCAGCCTTTGCCGGAGCCGCATCTTTTTGGGTAGCGGTTTCAGCCTGAATGTCCTGACTATCCTGCTCGTTACGACGGCTACCACGGCGGCGGCGGCGGCGGCGGCGTGGTTCACCTTCGTTGCCGCTATCCCGTTCTTCCTGAATATGTTCGGCACCGGCTTTCGGGTTGGCTTCCGGCGTAGCGGCAGGAGTGGCTCCTTCTGTGATGTCGATTGTGCGAACCGTGGTAACAGGGCTTTCCTCACGAGAGGGCTTCTGCCGTGAGGCCAGCCGTTCGATACGCAGCTCACCTTCTGGCAGGCTTTCGTCATTTTCAAAGCGGATGGTCATGTTATGCCGCTGCTCAAGCTGGCTGATGGCAGCCCGTTTGCTGTTGAGCATGTAAAGGACGATGCTGGGGCTGACATGTACGATGATATCGGACGAATGGCGGCGGCTAGCTTCATCCTCTACGCTGCGGAGAACCTGCAGGGCCATGCTTTCCACACCACGGATGAACCCTGTTCCCTGACAGTGCGGGCAGGGGCTGAGCATGCTCTCGGCAATGGAGGGGCGCAAACGCTGGCGGGACATTTCGAGCAGCCCGAAATGGGAAATGCGACCCAGCTGGATGCGGGCGCGGTCCATCCGGAGAGCCTCTTTGAGGCGTTTTTCTACCTGACTGTTATGGCGGCGGCTCTCCATGTCGATGAAGTCGATCACGATCAACCCAGCCAAGTCACGCAGGCGCAGCTGGCGAGCAACCTCCTCGGCAGCCTCCAGATTGGTACGGAGGGCCGTTTCCTCAATATTGCGCTGAGAGGTAGATTTGCCGGAGTTAACGTCAATCGCAACGAGAGCTTCGGTCTGGTTGATGACGATATAGCCACCGGACTCCAGCTTGACCGTTGGGGAGAACATGGCTTCCAGATGGCTCTCTACCTGATAGTGGGAGAAAAGATTCTGCCCTCTATTCTGCCACATGCGGATGCGGCTGGCATTGTGAGGCATTAACAAGCGGGCGAATTCTTTCGTATTCTTCCATGCCTCTTCTCCATCAACTAGAACAGTCTCGATGTCCCGTGTGAAGAGGTCCCGGATGGCCCGCTTGATCAGGCTTGCTTCCTCATAGATCAACGCTGGAGCGATGGAGGAAAGCGCATGGGTACGGATATTGTCCCAGAGCTGGAGGAGATAGTCGCAATCCTTGGTGATCTCCGCTTCCGGGCGGCCGGCACCCGCTGTGCGGATGATCATGGCCATTGTCCGGGGCAGGTCTAGCTTGCTGACGATGTCCCGCAGGCGGCGGCGGTCAGTCTCGGAGGTGATCTTGCGGGATACCCCACCACCACGCAGAGCGTTGGGCATCAGCACACCATAGCGACCAGCGAGGGAGAGGTAGGTTGTTAGAGCAGCACCTTTGTTGCCACGCTCCTCCTTGACGACTTGCACAAGGATTACCTGACGGCGGCGGATGACTTCCTGAATGCGATAATTACGCAGGAACCGCGCCATGCGGCGGCTGGCACTTTGTTCGTCACCGGTATCATGCTCACCGCTGACAATTTCCGGGCCGGGTTCGTCCGTGTCGGAGAGGGCGTCTTCATCCAGCTCCTCATCATCGGTATCATTGTCCCGGTTGCGCTGCTCGGCAGCATATTCTTCTTCCTGAAGGGCAAGAAGTTTTTCCCGGTCGGCGACGGGGATTTGGAAATAATCGGGGTGGATTTCGCTGAAGGCCAGAAAACCGTGGCGATTGCCGCCGTAATCTACGAAGGCAGCCTGAAGGCTCGGTTCTACACGGATGACCTTGGCGAGGTAAATATTGCCTTTAAGCTGACGGCGCGCTGATGTTTCAACATCATAATCTTCAATGCGCTTGCCGTTCATGACCACAACGCGGGTTTCTTCGGCGTGTGTGGCGTCTATGAGCATCTGCTTTGTCATGAAGGACTGGACTCCGTGGCGCATGGGTCATGGCCCTGTATGCGCCGATTGTCTTGGTCGGCAGAGGGCAGGTGATCCGGTCTCTTGCGGGCGCACATCCTATTAGGGGCGCCATATGGGATAACACAGAACAGCATTGCAGCCTCTGGTAAACACGCTGATGGCAGGTCCTGCCATCGGGAATTGATGCAGCCCGCCTAGGGGATGGCGATGCCATCCAGGTGGGATGCCGGTGGTTCGGATGCAGCCTTCCTGCCAGGGTGTGAGCACACCGGGAACAATCGTCCCGGGCTATCTGCACCAAACGGCGCGGAGAAGGTACTGCATTGCGGGCCCTGCCTGATGCGGTCCTGCCAGCCTGTTTTCCAGGGCGGGAGTGCATTGGAGCTCCGGGCTTCTGCTCGGTGACAATGGCCTAAATCAGGGCGGATGGCAAGTGGGTAGTTGATGGGCAGTGGAACGGGCGGAATAAAGCCATTTTTCCCTGTTTATGTGAGGTTCTGTAGCGAGGTGTTAACCAAAGAAAATGGGAAGGCGGTTCCCGTATTAGGAGGGATCGCTTAATGGAATGGAAGAGGCTGGGGAGCCGTGTTTGAAGATAAGGTAGTGTCGTGGACCGAACGCAGAGGAGGATCACCATGGCAAAGCTGACACGCCGCCATCTGTTGGGCGGGGCGGCCAGTGGGGTGTTGTTGGCTGGTGGAGGGGGTGCTTTGGCCGCACGCCACGGTGTGGCTCATGGAGCTTCCTCCCATTTAAAGAGGGCAGGACTGCATGCCGGGCAGGCTCCTGCCGTGCTTCGTAGGGTTCCACCACCTAAACCTGTTATCATGCTCGACCCCGGCCATGGTGGAAAAGACCCCGGGGCTATTGGTGTTTCCGGAACGTATGAGAAACATATTGCCGTGGCGGCTGCGACAGAGCTGCACAATCTTCTCATGGCTTCTGGTAAGTATGATGTAGTGCTGAGCCGGAAAGATGACCGTTTCATTCCGTTGGCGGGTCGGGTGGAGCTAGCCCATCGCCATAAGGCAGATTTGTTCATTTCCATGCATGCGGATGCGCTGCATCAGTCTGATATTCGTGGGGCCAGCGTTTATACGCTTTCCGGCAATGCATCGGACAGGCAGACGGCCATGCTGGCAGAGACGGAGAATAGTGCAGATCGTTTTGCCGGGCCGGGTGTGGCTGGCGTGCCGCCGGATGTGGAGGCAATCCTCAACAGCCTCGTGCATGAGGAAACACGCCGGGGGTCGGCCCATATGGCGGCCAGTGTGATCCGCTCATTCCAGAACCGTATCCAGCTTTTGCATCATCCCTCCCGCCATGCCGCCTTCAGGGTGTTGAAGTCTGGTGATATTCCCTCTGTCCTGGTGGAAATGGGCTTCATGTCCAATCACCTGGATGAGCAGGCCCTGCGGCGGGCTGCTCATAGAACGCAGATCACCCAGGCTATGAAGCAGGCCATTGATGGCTATTTCCTGCGGCAGCGGAGGGGTATGCTGTAAAAAAGTCTGGTAGTCGCTTGCATCATGCGTCATTGCCCGCTACCTTGCCCGGGCAATGACATTTTTTAGCGCCCTCCTTCTACGACTTATGAACCCCTGAACGCCATACGGGCGAGCAGGTGCTTTGCTGCGTTCAGGGGTAAAACCTCCCTTTTTGGACCTTTCGTAGATTTTTAGAGTAGGGCGTATTCATGTCTTTTCAGCATCCTTCTTTTGGTCATATTGCCGATAATCGTATCATTATTTTCGATACGACCCTGCGTGATGGTGAGCAGTCCCCTGGTTTCTCCATGAATCTGGGTGAGAAGCTGCGCATGGCCCATGCCCTGGCCGCTCTGGGTGTGGATGTCATCGAGGCGGGCTTCCCGGCAGCCTCGGAAGGTGACTTCGAGAGCGTGAAACAGATTGCCGATAACGTGGATGGCCCTGTCATCTGTGGTCTGGCCCGTAGTGCCCCGAAGGATATTGAAGCCGCTGGCAAGGCCATTAAGGGCGCACGGCGTGGGCGTATCCATAACTTCATCTCCACGTCTCCGCTGCATATGAAGTACAAGCTGCGGATGGAGCCGGAGCGGGTGCTGGAGCTGATCGCTTTTGGTAATAAGGAATCCCGTCGTTATACAGATGACGTGGAATGGTCGGCTGAAGATGGTTCCCGCACGGAGCCGGACTTCCTGTGCCGCTGTGTGGAAACAGCCATTGCCAATGGGGCAACGACCATCAACATCCCCGATACGGTTGGTTTTGCGACGCCAGATGAGATGGAACGCATCTTCACTATGCTGAAGGAGCGTGTACCGGGTGCGGATCAGGTCATTTTCTCCACACACAATCATAACGATCTGGGGCTGGCTGTAGGTAATACGCTGGCAGCGGTTGAAGGCGGTGCCCGGCAGATCGAATGTACGATTAACGGTATTGGTGAGCGTGCCGGTAATGCGGCTCTGGAAGAGGTTGTGATGGCTCTGCGGACCCGTCATGACCGCTACGGCATGGAAACAGGCATCGAGACACCCCGCCTGCTGGGCATGTCCCGTCTGCTGGCTACGATCACGGGCTTTGACGTTCAGCCGAACAAAGCCATCGTGGGACGGAATGCGTTTGCTCATGAAAGTGGTATTCATCAGGATGGCATCCTGAAGCACGCTGGCACCTATGAGATCATGACGCCGGAAAGCGTGGGGTGGACAAGCACGTCTCTGGTACTGGGTAAGCATTCCGGTCGTGCTGCCTTCAGGGATAAGCTGAAGGCTCTGGGGTATGAAGACCTGACGGAAGAGACCATCCATGCTGCCTTCCAGCGTTTCAAAACACTGGCAGATCATAAGAAGATCGTCTTCGATGATGATGTGCGGGCACTGGTTGATGATGAAAGCCGTGACCATGAGCGTGTTCGTCTGACCTCTTTGGAGTTGCAGGGCGGCACGCAGCATGCTGCACAGGTAGTGCTGGATGTCGAAGTAGATGGTGAAGCCCGCCATGTGTCTTCTACAGGTAATGGCCCTGTGGATGCTGTCTTTCGGGCTATTGGGGAAGCATTCCCGCATGAGGCAACATTGGCATTGTTCTCTGTAGCCAATGTTACAGAAGGGACCGATGCTCAGGCCCGCACGACGGTCCGTCTTCAGGAGGGTGGTCGCCTAGTGGATGGGCAGGGAAGTGATGCAGATACGGTTGTGTCAGCTGCCCGGGCCTATATTCATGCGCTGAACAAGTTGCTGGTAAAGCGTACACGTGGTGAGCCAGAAGAACTGTCTGTCTGAAGAATAAAAAGATGGCCGGTGGCTTGGTGGGCGTACCTGTGTCAGTCACCGGTTCAGACTTTGATACAGTAAGAGGCCGAATGTTACTGTACGGTAATTAAAGCGGAGTTTTCTGCGAAAAAATATTGCCTAGGGTGGGAATATGGCCTTGCTGAACTGTTGTGGGGCTTTATAATTTGCGGCGAATGCTGTGGATGGTGTTCTTGATTATTTCCACTCCCCGTGAGCACGGGGCTATCCGGCCAGGAGTTTTGAATGTTCTCTCGTCTGTTGGGGCTCATTTCCGCTGATATGGCGATCGATCTTGGCACTGCTAACACCCTTGTTTATGTCAAGGGGCGTGGTGTGGTGCTGAGTGAGCCTTCCGTTGTCGCTGTAACAGAAGTGCGCGGGCGCAGACAGGTTCTGGCGGTAGGGAATGAGGCCAAGCTGATGGTTGGCCGTACGCCGGGAAATATTCAGGCCATCCGCCCACTGCGGGACGGCGTTATTGCCGACTTCGAGAGTGCGGAGGAAATGATCAAGCATTTCATCCGCAAAGTTCACAATCGCCGGTCCTTTTTTAGCTCACAAATCGTCATCTGTGTTCCGTCTGGTTCCACCGCTGTAGAACGTCGGGCTATTCAGGAGAGCGCAGAGAGTGCCGGGGCCCGGAAGGTTTATCTGATTGAGGAGCCCATGGCGGCGGCTATCGGGGCTGGTCTGGCCGTGACGGAGCCATCCGGTAGTATGATTGTGGATATCGGGGGAGGCACGACCGAGGTCGCTGTGATTTCTCTCGGGGGTATCGTCTATGCCCGCTCCGTCCGGGTTGGTGGCGACCAGATGGATGAGGCTATTATGGCCTATATCCGCCGTAACTATAATCTTATGATCGGGGAAAGTTCTGCCGAGCGGATCAAGATTGATCTTGGTGCAGCCACGTTCGACCCCAATACGCAGACCGAAGAACGGACTATGCCGCTCAAGGGGCGTGACCTTCTGAATGGTGTCCCTCGTGAGATCACCGTTAGTGAGGCGCAGATTGCGGAGGCTCTTCAGGAGCCGGTAGGACATATCATTGATGCTGTGGCAACCGTTCTGGAACATACGCCACCGGAGCTAGCTGCTGATATTGTGGAGAAAGGTATTGTCCTTTCTGGTGGTGGTGCGCTGTTGCGGCGTTTGGATGACGTGCTGCGGAATGCCACAGGTCTGCCGGTTGTTGTTGCCGAGAATGCGCTGTCCTGCGTAGCCGTAGGGACGGGGCGCACGCTGGAGCATATGCAGCAGCTCCGCAGTGTTTTGAGCAGCATGTACTAATCCTTTTCTGCCAACAAGGTTCTGGTCTCAGGGCTGAACGGAGGGGAGAGGTAGGCTTATGGTCTCCATTCACACACGCCAGCTTCTGGCCGGGCTGGTTCTGCCGGTTATGGTCTTTCTGGCGGTGGGGATTGTGCTGGCCGGGCAGATATGGCCGGGCAAGGCCATACAGCTGCGTATGGCGGCGGTACGAAGTGTTGGGCCTACCTATCAAGCTCTCCTCTTTCCACAACGGCAGTTTCGTAAATGGCAGCTAACGCTACAGGGCGTGGGTGATCTTCTGGCGTCTAATGCCCGCCTAAGGCAGGAGAACCGCCAGCTTGCTTATTGGTATGGCGAGGCTCAGACCCTCCGGCAGGAGAATGCCCGCCTGAAGGCGGCCCTGCATTGGGGGACAGAAGATTCCAGAGACTATGTAAGCGGGTGGGTTGTTCGGGATGAGAGCGGCCCTTATCTGCGGGCGGTCCTGTTGGAAGTGGGCGACCACAAGGTGCAGCAGGGCAGTCTAGCGGTGGATGCTGTCGGGCTTGTTGGGCGTGTCAGCGAGGTAGGGCCGCATGTTGTGCGTGTCCTGCTGATTGAAGATGCTGCTAGCCGTATTCCCGTCACATTACAGAGTAGTGGCGGGGATGCCATGATGATCGGTGATAACACGCCGTATCCCCGTCTTATGTATTATAATCAGAGCCTTCCTCCGGAGGAGGGTGAGCATATCGTCACACGGGGGCAGACAGGTCTTACAGGGGGTGTGGCTGTCGGGCGGGTGCATTATCTGACACCGGGGCAGCCGGTCGTCATACCCGATGCAGCTCTTGGAAAGCTGGAGCTGATACGTGTTTTCGATGGTGATTTTATGCTGGAGGCCCCACCCAGTGCGGGGCGAGTACGGGAAAAACCGCCGCTTTTGCCAGATCATCGAGATGGTGAAGCCCCTTCAAACTGGCAGAATCTGCGTCGCTTCCTGCCTTTCGCTTCTCTCAGGAATGGCTGACGTTCCTTTTTTTGTGCAAGGCACATCATTATACGCTGGCGGTTAAACCGTCTGTTGTCATTGATGGTCTATACAGTCATTTCGATGGTATATTTCGGACATGGTTCTGACCTTGGACCGGAAATAGCCCTAAAGATGTGTTCTGCTTCTTGGAATGTTTGCTTTCTATGGGTAAGCACATTATTCCCGAGGGGGCATGGGGCCGGGAAGATAGCAACGGGTGCGAGATTATGGCATTACGGTTGGAACAGGGGCGGCTGGACCATGAGGCGCTAGAAGGCGTACGGCAGCGCAAGCTGATGGTTCGGGTACGGCGCAAGTTGTCGCCCTGTATCATCATGGTGTTTCTAGCTTTTGTGTTGTCTGCCCCGTTCGGCATTCTGGGGCAAACTGAACTTCAGACAGCGCTAACACTAGGTACGGTCTGGTTCTGGGCGTTATATCGTCCTGCTTTCATGCCGCTGTTTGGTTTATTCTGTAGCGGGTTGGTGATCGAGCTGTTCAGTGCCAATCCCCCGGGTGTGCTTCTTTTCTGGATGTTGGTGGCCTATGGCGTGGCTCATGGTTGCCGTGTCGGCCTTTCCCGTCGTGGATTCCTGTTGTCATGGATTTTGTACGGGTTGATCGTTCTGGGAGAGGCTATGACGGACTGGGTGCTGATGGTCATCCGGGTGCGGGGAGCTTTGTCAGTTTATCCTATTGTTTTTCAGGAATCTCTTGCTGTGGGGAGCTATCCTTTCCTGCATGTTCTGTATTTGTGGGGGCTTTCTGTTATGGAAAAACACGACAGATTATAATAGACTATGGCTATCTGAAACATGGAAGCCTTGAGTTTTCCTTTTTTTAATCTTTCTTTAAGTGTATATTGAGCAATGTTCTTCCGGCGTGATGAAACCCGTCCGCCATTTCGGAAACGAAGTGGTCCAGCCGCTGACCTGTCTTTCTCAGAGGAGCAGGCGGTCGGTGGGGGTATGTTCACACGTCGTGCCCTGCTGCTTCTGGCGGCGCAGACAGGTGTCATGGGGACGCTGGCCCATCACCTTTATGAGATGCAGGTTGTCCACGGGGATGAACTGAAGGAACAGGCCCGCCGTAACCGAACAAGCCGCCGTCAGATCGCTCCTGCCCGTGGTGAGATTTACGATCGATGTGGTGTTCTTTTGGCCGGGAATCGCCCCAACTGGCGGGCACTGGTCATGACGGAAGAAACGACGGACCTTCAGGCCGTGGTGGACCGTTTCGCTACGATTGTTCCGCTTGATGAGCGTGACCGGGCCCGTATTGAACACGACCGTAAACATATTCGCCGTTATGTTCCGCTGACCCTCAAGGAGTTCCTGTCTTGGGATGATGTGGCCCGTCTGGGGTTGAATGCGCCAACATTACCCGGTGTTCTGATTGATGTGGGGACGACGCGGGAGTATCCGTTCAAGGAGCTGCTCTCCCATATCATTGGTTATGTGGCCCCACCCAATGAGGCGGATGTTCAGCGGGATGGTATTATGGCCCTGCCGGGCATGAAGGTAGGGCGTGCTGGGCTGGAGCAGACGCAGGAAAGCTATCTCCGTGGCCAGCCCGGCACGGTGGAGATGGAGGTGAATGCTCATGGCCGTGTTATGGGAGAGCTGGAGCGTGTAGAAGGTCAACCCGGTTCCCGGTTGGAACTGACACTGGATACAGTCCTTCAGACACGCATTAAGGATCGCATAGGCGAGCGTGTAGCTAGTGCTGTGGTGATGGATTGCCGCAATGGCGAGGTGATGGGGCTAGTCAGCACCCCCTCTTTTGATCCGACCCTGTTTGATGGTGGCATTAGCCGGACACAGTGGAACAACCTACTTACCGATCAGCGCACGCCGTTGGTGGATAAGGCCGTCTCTGGCTTGTATCCGCCGGGATCCACCTTCAAGCCTGCCGTGGCACTGGCGGCGTTGAGAGCTCATGCGATTACCCCGTCAGACCGTTTCTCCTGTCCCGGTTATTACGATATGGGTGGCGTGCGGTTCCATTGTTGGAGCCGCTATGGACATGGGTCGATTAACCTCCATCAGGCATTGAAATATTCTTGCGATGTCTATTTCTATCAGGTGGCCCGCCGTTGTGGCATGGAGTCCATACATGAGGCAGCGGCCATTTTGGGGCTGGATGGGGCACTGCCGATAGAGCTGCCCCATGTGCGGTCAGGGTCTGTCCCGACGCCAGAGATGCGCCGCCGTCATGGGCATCACTGGAATGGTGGGGATACGGTCAATGCTGGTATTGGGCAGGGGTTAGTGCAGACGACACCGCTAGCACTGGCCACTTATGTGTCCCGTCTGGCGACAGGGCGTATTGTTCAGCCGCATCTTTTACGGTCTGTAAGCGGGCGGGAGGTCGTTCCGGCTCCTGAGCCTCTGCCTTTCGCACGGGAGGCCTTGGCTGCGGCCCGGGCGGGGATGTTTGCCGTGGTGAATGAGCCACAGGGTACGGCGCCAGCGGCACGGCTGAATTTGCCGGGTGTGCAGATGGCGGGTAAGACTGGCTCGGCACAGGTGCGGAATGTCCCGCGGGCTTTGCGTGAGAGCGGGCATTTTAATTCCATGAACCTACCGTGGCAGTATCGCCCTCATGCTTTGTTTATCTGCTTCGCCCCATACGATAATCCTCGTTATGCTGTGTCTGTTGTGGTGGAACATGGTAATGCTGGCGCAACGGAAGCGGCACCGCTTGCAGCGCAGATCATGACGGATACTCTCATCAGGGACCCAGCCAGCCGGACCTCTCTTTCCAGAGGGGTTGTTGCACGGGCTGACGGTTTGGATGACTGAGGCAAAAGGGATGGCATGTCGCTGAAGGACTTTACAGTTCCCCGTACTGCTCGCCGTCTGTTGCGGGCGGAACCAAATCTGCGCATGTTCTCCCGGCTTTGGCAGATCAACTGGTTTTTTGTGCTGCTGGTTTGTTGTCTGGCGGGTGTTGGTTACATCGCTCTTTATTCCGCTGGTGGGGGGCGAGCAGAAGCTTTCGCTCAGCCCCAGCTTATCCGTTTCTGCTTCGGGCTGCTCATGATGCTGGGTGTGGCTCTGGCGAGCCCACGGGTGTTGCGGATGCTCTCCGTGCCTATTTATGGTCTGTCCATCCTGCTTTTGGCACTGGTGTTGAAGATGGGGCACGTGGGCAAGGGGGCAGAACGCTGGATCAATCTGGGTGGCTTCCAGTTTCAGCCTTCCGAGTTTGCCAAGATTGCGCTGGTTCTCATGCTTTCGACATGGTTCTACCGCATAGGGCGGGAGCGTATGGGCAATCCGCTACGGCTCATTATCCCGGCCCTTCTGACGCTTCTGCCGGTGGTTCTGGTGCTGAAGGAACCTAATCTGGGGACGGCAACCATTGTCGGCGTGATTGGGGCCTCATTGTTCTTTGCCGCTGGGATGCGCTGGTGGCAGATCATCATTCTGGTGTCGCCGCTGCCGTTTCTTGGGCCGTTCATTTATAATCACCTCCACGATTATCAGAAGGCTAGAATTGATACCTTCCTCCATCCGGAGCGGGACCCACTAGGGGCAGGCTACAATATTCTCCAATCCCGTATTGCGTTGGGGGCTGGGGGCCGATGGGGGCAGGGCTATCTTCATGGTACACAGGGGCAGCTGAGCTTCCTGCCGGAGAAGCAGACCGACTTCATCTTCACCATGATTGGGGAGGAATGGGGGTATGTAGGCGGAGCAGTCGTCATTGGGCTTCTCTTTTTGATCACACTCAGTAGCATGTTGATTGCCTTGCGCTGCCGGAACCGTTTTGGCCGGTTGGTTGGGCTGGGCATTGCGATGGATTTTTTCCTCTACTGCGTGGTCAATCTCTCCATGGTTATGGGGGTTATCCCGGTTGGTGGGGTGCCCTTGCCATTGATCTCCTACGGGGGATCAGCCATGTTGACCATGATGTTCGGCTTTGGTCTGCTACTCTCCAGCTGGGTGCATCGGGATGACCCTGACTGATCTATTGGAACCGTAGGGTCGAGACCCCATCTGGGAGACATCGGGCTACGGAGTGTCGTGGCCGGTTTTTTTCAGGTGTCTGTTTTTATGCATCAGTGGTTTCTTCCCCTGCTGGCCTTCACCACCGCAGCGGCGATCTTTACTGTTACGCCGGGGTTGGATTCCGTCATGGTCCTGCGGACGGCTGCCTCCGATGGGCGGCGTGCCGGGGTTGGGGCTATTTTTGGTATCGCCGTGGGGCTGAGCCTCTGGGGGCTGGCGGCGGCGTTCGGGCTGACGGCCCTTCTGGCGGCGTCTTCCACAGCGTTCTTTATCGTGAAATGTGTTGGTGCGGTTTATCTGGTCTGGATCGGTGCTAGCCAGCTTCTGCGGCCCCGCATGGCATTGACAACAGAGGCTGGGCCGGAACAAGCCCGGCGGGTGGAGCATCGCAACGCCTTCTGGCCGGGGTTCCGCCGTGGGATGCTGACGGATCTCCTCAACCCCAAGGCGGGCATTTTTGTTATCACTTTTTTTCCTCAGTTTATTCCGCCTGCCACGGATGTAGTGGCATTTACGTTGGTGCAGGTGGTGATTCAGGTCGTGTTGACCTTCATATGGCTGGGGCTGCTGGTGGCTCTGACGGTCCCGCTGGCACAGTTCTTTAACCGTCCTGTCGTGGTGCGCCGGCTGGATCGTCTAACAGGATTGGTGTTTATTGCCTTCGGGGCCAAAATTTTTCTGACAGATAGCCCTTCCCCATGAGGAAGGATATGGAAAAGGCCGGTGAGAGAATATCCCACCGGCCTTTCCTATAGTCTGTTATGACGGTGATGATCAGCCTTCGATGCGGCCAAAATCAGCGATTAGCTGGCCACTGCGGCTGAAGGCTGAAAGCAGACGTAGGCGGTTGAGCCGCTGGCCTGCATCATCAGCGTTGACAGTCACAGCCTCGAAGAAGCGGTCCATGACCGGGCGCAGGACTGCAAGATGCTGCATGGCACTGGTGAAGTCATCATCGGCCAGGCTGGCTGCGATCTTCGGCCCAGCGTCGTTCAGGGCTGCATCTAGCTCACGCTCTTCATCCTGCACATAGAGGGCCACTTCAGGTGCCTGATGGTGTGGCCCGTCCTTTTTCTCTTCAATGCGTAGGATGTTCGTAGCACGCCGATAGGCTGCTAGAAGATTCTGGCCATCTTCCGTGCCCATCATGTCAGAGAGTGCTTCTACACGGCTGAGCAGGCGGACAAGGTCGCCATCCAGATGATCGGTGAAGAGGCTTTTATCCTCCCGCACTTGCGTGACGGCCAAGGTAGCATCCAGCACGTCATGACGGCGGCCTTCATTGCGGAGCTGGACCCGGAGCCTATCCGTAAAGAAGGGCTCTAGCCCGTCTAGAGCGGAGTCCTTACCGTCTTTCCCGGCGTAGGCTTCCGCTGCTTTGGAAAGCAGGCTGCCGAGGTCGATGCGTAGGCCATTATCCCGGATGGTGCGGATGACGCCAAGAGCGGCACGGCGCAGGCCATACGGGTCGCCAGAGCCGGTGGGGGTTTCCCCGATGGCGAAGAATCCGGCCAGCATGTCCAGCCGGTCTGCCAGAGCGACGGCAACGGAGATGGGGGCACTGGCTGTGCCATCCTGTAGGCCACGGGGCATATAATGCTCGGCAACGGCCTGTGCTACTTCCGGGGCTTCGCCATCATGGGCGGCGTAGTAACCGCCCATCACGCCCTGAAGTTCGGGGAACTCACCCACCATGCCGGTTGTTAGGTCAGCTTTGGCGAGCAGACCGGCCCGTTCGGCGTGTTTCGCCTGTGCGTCATCCAGCCCCATGGCCTTGGCGATAATGCCTGCTAGTGTGCTGATGCGCTGTGTCCGTTCTTCCTGCGTGCCCAGCTTGGCATGGAAGGTCACGAGTTTTAGAGCTTCAACACGGTCGGCCAGTTTTGTCTTGCGGTCTAGGTCCCAGAAATGGCGGGCATCGGCGAAGCGGGCACGCAGCACCCGCTCATTCCCGGCAATGCAGAGCGTGCCCCCATCGCTGAAGGTCTGGTTAGCCACGAAGGCAAAGTAAGGGGCTGCCTTGCCGTCCTTTGTGCGTAGGGCGAAATACCGTTGATTGACCCGCATGGAAACCTGCATGACTTCCGGCGGGAGGTCCATGAAGGCATCGTCAATGCGGCCCAACAGGGGCACAGGATATTCTACCAGCCCGCTGACTTCCTGAACCAGCCCTTCATCCTCGACCAACGTCAGGCCTTTGTCTTTGGCTAGCTTATGGACACCCTGCCGGATGAGATCAGCCCGTTTGCCTTCGTTGATGACGACGTGGCGGGCTTCCAGCTCTTTCAGCCATTGTTCGGTGGTGGTGACGGTGAACGTGCCGGGGGAGAGGATGCGGTGGCCTTCGGTCGCGTTGCCGCTCTTTAGCCCATGGGCGTCATCATCCTGACGAGCTAGGGTGAAGGGAACGGTCTGTCCATCCAGCAGGCAGGCAATGTGATGGAGCGGGCGTACCCATGTGAAGAGGGAGCCGTTACCCCAGCGCATGGCTTTGGGCCATGGGAACTTCCAGAGCAAATCCGGCAGCTGCTCGGCAATCAGTTCTGCCGCTTTGACGGGCGGCAGGGTGCGGTTGAGAACCCAGAAGCCGTTTTCCTTCGTCAGCTCATCAGGGCTAACACCATGCTTGCGGGAGAAACCGGCTAGGGCCTTTTCTGGAGCATTCTCCCGTGGGCCACGCTCGGAAATGGTGCGGGTCGGGATGCTTTCATCTACCTCAAGGCTGGCAGCGATGTGACGGGCACCGTAGAAGCTGCGGATGTTGCGGGGCTTTAGGTCGGCGAGGGCTTGTTCCAGCAGGCGGGTGAGGTCCTCGGCGGCACGGGCCTGCATCCCGGAGGGGATTTCTTCGCAGAACAGGTCAAGAAGCAGTTCAGCCATGAGAGGTTTCCTCCTCGTCTCCAGCAAGCCATGCCTCGCAGGCGGCTTTGGCCAGCGTGCGCACACGCCCGATATAGGAGGCACGTTCCGAAACGGAAATGACACCCCGTGCATCCAGCAGATTGAACAGATGAGAGGCCTTCAGGCACTGGTCGTAGGCGGGCTGGGCCACACCGGCCTCGGAGAGGCGGATGGATTCGGCTTCAGCTGCCTTGAACTGGGCAAGCAGCATGTCCGTATCGGCCAGCTCGAAGTTATGACGTGAATAGTCCCGTTCAGCCCGGAGGAATACATCCCCGTAGGTCAGGCCTCGACCATTGAAGTCGAGGTCATAGACATTCTCGACACCCTGCACATACATGGCCAGACGTTCCAGCCCGTAGGTCAGCTCAGTAGAGGGGACAACAGTTGGGATGCCGCCAACCTGCTGGAAGTAGGTAAACTGCGTGACTTCCATACCATCACACCAGACTTCCCAACCAAGCCCCCAAGCCCCGATTGTCGGGTTCTCCCAGTCATCTTCTACGAAGCGGATATCGTGTTTTTCGGGGTCAATCCCAATGGCACGGTAGCTTTCCAGTAGCAGGTTTTGGCTTTCCTGCGGTGTGGGCTTGAGCAGCACCTGATACTGGTAATAATGCTGGAGGCGGTTCGGGTTTTCCCCGTAGCGGCCATCAGAGGGGCGGCGGCAGGGCTGCACATAGGCAGCTGCCCACGGCTTGCGCCCTAGCGCACGCAGGGTTGTATGAGGGGAAAGCGTACCTGCACCCAGTTCGGTATCGTAAGGCTGGAGAATGGCACAGCCCTTCTGTGACCAGAACTGATGAAGGCGCAGGATCAGATCCTGAAAGCAGGGGGGCCGGGATGTGGGCAATTCACTAGGCTCCATTAACGTAAAGATGGCTGCACATTACAGGATGACCGCCCAGATCGCTAGCGGGCAGGGGCAGAGGGGGTAAAGAAGTTGCTACTCTAGCATGGCGGTCTTTATTTAAGATGGCTTACATAATGGGCGTAATTCTGCGGGTTCTGTTGGAGGGAAGAGGACGGGGCCTTGCAGGGGATGCAGAGCTGTATCATATCATGTGGGATCAAAGAGGCAGCATCTCCCGCATTGCGTCCGGTCGGGCGGGTGGGGGCTGCGAGTAGTTGTGAAGGACAGCACGCCCATGAATTCGGAAGAACGTGATCTCATAAGTCGCTTTGTGGCCCGTGTTGGCGGGGGCGTGGGGTTGCCGAATGGCCAGAGTCCGGCTTCCCTGCCGCCGATCGACCCGGAGGCAGACCGTTTCATCGCCGAAAATTTCCAGCGTTTCCCGGAAGCCCGCTATCGTATCACGCAGCTGGCTGTCGTGCAGGAGGCCGCACTCTCGCAGGCGCAGGCCCGCATCCGTGATCTGGAGTTCCAGCTTCAGCAGGCACGGGGGCAGATTGCGCAGCTTCAGCAGCAGGCCAGCCAGCCGGGGCAGCAGAGCAGTGGGCAGTCTGGTGGGTTCTTCTCTGGTCTGTTTGGTCGGGGGCCGTCCGCTCCGCCGCCACCTCGTGGTGCGTCCCTGCCGCCGGGCTGGGGGCCTGCCTCCGGTGCAGCTGCGCCCGAAATGGGCCGGGCTTACGCTCCACCGCCTGGTTATCAGCCGGGTATGTTTGGGCGGTCTGGTTCGGGCTTTCTGGGGTCTGCTTTGTCGACCGCTGCGGGTGTTGCTGGTGGTATGATGGCTGCCCATGCATTGGAGGGTCTGTTCTCCGGTGAACATGGCGGTGAGCATACTCATGAAGGCATGGGCGATGGTGCCGGTGATGGTTTTGGCAGCGAGACGACCATCATTAATAACTACGGTGATAATTATCAGGATCCATTTGCAGGGAGTGGGACAGATGCAGCTGGGTTCTCTCCGCAGGATTTTGGCCCGCAGGACGCACCGGTTGATGATGGTGATGACATGGGCCGGGATGATTTTTTCTGATACAGCCTGACAGATGATGCGGCGGGTAAGGTCTTTGGCGGGCCTTGCCCATTTTGTGAAACCTTCCGAGCATGGTCGGCCCCATGTTTGGGCGAGGGTGTGCCCGCAGGGGCCTGACGGAGAACAACAGGACAAGATTTATGGAAGAAGCACCCCGACCCGTTCTTGGACCTGATGTTAGTGCGGCGACACCCGATCAGCAGCCGGACCGTACCCTGTATGATGTGGCTGCGGTAGAAGATGTTAAAGAGGGGGAAGTCCTTTCTGTTCTCATCAAGGAGCAGTCTATTGCGCTGGTCCGTGTTGGGGGGGAGGTCCATGCCGTGGGAGGCCGCTGCCCGCATAAAGGAGCACCATTGCGTGGGCGTCTTCATTGCCACAGTAAAGTGCATGGAGATGTGGTTGTTTGCCCGTGGCATAAAGCGGTGTTTGGCGTGCGGGATGGTAAGGTAAAAGAGCCTGTCGCTTTTTCCAGCCTGCCCGTTTATCCCGTTCGGCTTGTGGAGGGACGGGTCCTAGTGGGTGTGAGCCCCATCGGTGCTGGTGAGGCTAAGAAATGCATGGAAGAAAGTTCCGTGCTGGTTCTGGGTGGTGGTGCAGCGGCGGCGAGTGCCATCTATACCCTGCGGGAGGAAGGCTTTGGGGGCAGCATTGTGCTGATAGGTGAGGAGAGCCTCCCCCCTTATGATCGCCCCTCGTTGAGTAAGGGTATTTTCCTTGGTGGGCCAGATAAGGTGCAGCCGCCCCTACTGTTGAATGAGGCCTTTTTTGCGCATCATGAGATTACCCGTGTACAGGGTAAGATCGTCTCGCTGGACTGCAAAAAGCGGCGGGTTGAGCTTGCTGATGGGCGGGATTATAGCGCCGACCATGTGCTGATTGCGACAGGTGGCCAGCCGGTGAAGCCTGTTTTACCCGGTATCGAGCTGGATGGCGTCATGACTTTGCATGGCGTGCGTGATGCCCGCCAGATTGCAGAATGTATCACAGGTGAGCAGGCGGTTATTCTGATCGGTGGTGGCTTGACTACGTTGGAGCTTGCTTCTGCTCTTCGGCAGAAGGGTGCCGGTGTCACGATCATTGCCCCGGAGCGGGTTATCTCGATGGAAGCCCAATGGGGGCGTGAGGTGGGGCGTATTCTGCAACGCCTACATGCCGATAATGGCGTTGCTTTTGTTACCGATAGCAAAGTGGTGCGTATCTGTGGGACGGAACAGGTGGAAGGGATTGAGCTGGATGACGGCATGAAACTTCCCTGCACCCATGTTCTCGTTGCTATCGGTAATGAGCCGTGCCGTGATTTCTTGCCAGATAATATTGGCAAGGATTCAAAGAATGGGATGACAGGTATTGTGGTGGATAAGGATATGCGGGTGATGCCGGGTATCTATGCTGCCGGGGATGTTGCGATATTTCAGCATGAGGGGACGTTTTGCCGGGTTGAGCATTGGCGGCAGGCGCAGATCGAAGGGCGGGCTGCTGCTAGGACTATTCTGGGGCTACCCCGTCAGCCTATGCCTGTTCCATGGTACTGGACGCAGCAATTTGGAAAAAAACTGGAATATATAGGCTGGGGTGGCCCATTTGATCGGGTCTTGATCGAGGGAGACCTAAACGGTTTTGATTTCATGGCGGCCTATATGCGGGGGCCAAAAGTGGTGGCGTTGGTTTCGGCTGGGCGTTCGTCAGCTATGGCGAGGGCTGCTGTCGATTTTGATGATTTCGTGGCGAAAGAGGTGCGAACGACGGTTGTGTGAGATGATCGTCGTCAAGTCTTTCGGCACGGGCAGAACGTTAGGAAGTTCGGAAGGTAGTATAATTTCTGATTTTTAAATGGCATTTAGGATATGTAAATTAATAACCCCATAATTTTATGTTCTAATTTATAAATAATGAGTTTAATTTTTATATTATTTTAATTATTTTCATATAGCGGAATATCTACAATTTGTTTTTTTGTCTTTATTAAAAAAAATATTAATCCAATATTGTGGATGTTGATGATAGAAGGCGTCTTCATTCATTCTCATTATTTATGGTTATCATGAGTAACAATGTCTCGTCTCGGCTATCCATTCCCATTTTTCATCAGGAATGGTGGCTTGCCACGGCCAGCCGTCAGACATTTTCCTCTATTGATGTAGAAATGGGCGGAAAAATTGTCTCCCGTTTTCCTTTTGTCAGGAAGAAGCGGTTTGGCTCCTATGTAATAAGGATGCCAAAATATACTCGGACATTAGGCCCACACTTCTCGTTACCGTCTTCTAAGACATTCCGTTACGAGCAAAATATCCGGCATGTTGTGGACAAAACTATCGCTAGCCTGCCTAAATATCATGGTGTTCATTTCTATCTAGACCCAGAAAACGATTCTGCATTTGCGTTCCGGCTCACCGGATTTAAAGTATATCAGGGTTTTACATTCCGTATCATGCCTGAAAAATCGTTGGAAACAGCGTGGCAGGATTGCGACCAAAAGACGAGGAACCTCATCCGTACGGCGGATAAAAAACTTTCGGTTCAGGAATCTGCGGATGTTGAGCTGTTCATCACTTTGGTCAAGCGGGAGCTGCCACAGAACCATCATGATTACCCCTTGTTGAGGGCTTTGTTTACAGAGGCTCATAGCCGGGGGCAGGCCATGGCATTGTATGCTTACGATGGTGAGGTGCCCGTTTCGGCAGCGTTGCTCATCTGGGATGATAACGTATTGTATTATTGGCAGGCTGTTCGGGTCCGTAACTCAAAAGTGCCGGGTTTGAACATGCTTTTGATATGGAAAGCGATTGAACAGGCCAAGAAGCGGGGTCTGATTTTCGATTTTGATGGTTTCGGGTCCGTCCGTACGGCTAAGATGCTGGCAAGTTTTGGGCAGAAGCCCGTCATCAGGCCGGAGGTCCGTTTTGAGACCTTCCTCTACACCATAAAGCGTTATGTCATTCATATGGTCCGGCGTCGTGTCTTGCGGAAATACCGGAGTTACGATCTGTCCTGAGGCAGTTGCGGGGAGCAGAGAGAGGTAGATGCCTGCCAATTAAGATTGGCTTTCCACGGCGATTAGGGTAGGAAACGGCCTTATAAGGAGAGCTGCGTTCAGGGCGTAGCCGCCATTCCATGCAGTGAGCCGGAAGGGCAGGGAAAGCCTGCACAGGACCGGGCCATGAAGAAATTGACGAGGTTTGAATTCATGCACCAGTACCGTACCCATTTCTGTAACGCCTTGCGTGCTGATGATGCAGGCAAGACCGTACGGCTGTCTGGCTGGATTCACAGCAAGCGAGATCATGGTGGTCTGCTTTTTATCGACCTGCGGGACAGCCACGGCGTGACGCAGATCGTCATCCCCTCTGAGGGTGCCTTGCTGGAACAGGCCGAGCGTTTGCGTGTGGAGAGCGTCATCACCGTGACGGGTGAGGTCGTGGTGCGTGAGGAGGGGCAGCGTAACCCATCCTTGCCGACAGGCGATGTAGAGGTCCGTGCCAGCGAGATTAACGTGCAGTCTCGTGCCGAGGTGCTGCCGTTTCAGGTGGCTGGGCATGAGAATTACCCTGAAGAGCTGCGCCTGAAATACCGTTATATCGACCTGCGGCGGGAGAAGATGCACCGCAATATCCTGCTCCGCAGCCAGGTTATTACGAGCTTGCGCCGCCGCATGGTTGAGCAGGGATTCACAGAGTTCCAGACTCCTATCCTGACGGCCTCTTCCCCGGAAGGCGCACGGGACTTTCTCGTCCCGGCTCGTCTGCATCCGGGTAAGTTCTATGCTTTGCCGCAGGCTCCGCAGCAGTTTAAGCAGCTGGCAATGGTCGCTGGGTTCGACCGTTATTTCCAGATCGCCCCGTGCTTCCGTGATGAAGCCTCCCGTGCGGACCGTAGCCCCGGCGAGTTCTATCAGCTCGACTTTGAGATGTCCTTCGCCACGCAGGAAGATATCTTTGCCGTGCTGGAGCCGGTGCTGGCAGGTGTCTTCAATGAGTTCACGCCAGAAGGTTGGAAGATCACGGATGGGGCTTTCCCCCGCATCCCCTATGCTGATGCCATGCGGGATTATGGGTCCGACAAGCCAGACCTGCGCAACCCGCTGATTATCAAAGATGTGACGGAGCAGTTCGCTGATTCCGGGTTTGGTCTGTTCGCCCGCATTGCAGCCTCTGGTGGCCGGGTGCGTGCTGTCCCGGCTCCGGGTGCTGGCAGCCGCCCTCGTGCCTTCTTTGACAAGCTCAATAACTGGGCACGGGATCAGGGGGCCGGTGGTCTTGGCTACATCATCTTTGATGAGGAAGGCGGCAAGGGGCCGATCGCCAAGAATCTGGAGGCTGACCGTGTCGAGAGGATCCGTGAAATCTGCGGCCTGAAGGCTGGGGATGCGGTCTTCTTTGCTGCTGGTAAAGGCGATGAGGTCGTCAAGTTCTCTGGTGTGGTCCGCACGAAGATTGCGACCGATCTGGAGCTGATCGAGCAGAATGCCTTCCGTTTCTGCTGGGTTGTGGACTTCCCGATGTATGAGCGGAACGAGGAAACGGGTGAGATCGACTTCTCTCATAACCCGTTCTCCATGCCGCAGGGCGGCCTTGAGGCTCTGAATACACAAGACCCGTTGACCATTAAGGCTTATCAGTACGACATCGTCTGTAACGGTGTGGAACTGTCTTCCGGCGCCGTGCGTAACCATCTGCCGGATGTGATGCTACGGGCCTTCGAGATCGCTGGTTATGGCCCGGATGTGGTGGAGGCCCGCTTTGGCGGGATGCTGAATGCGTTCCGTTACGGTGCTCCGCCGCATGGTGGTGCTGCACCGGGTGTGGATCGTATCGTCATGCTGCTGGCCGATGAACCGAATATCCGTGAGGTCATTCTCTTCCCGCTGAACCAGAGCGGCGAGGACCTGATGATGGAAGCGCCGGCCCCGGTCGAGCCTGCCCGCCTGAAGGAGCTTTCCCTCAAGCTGGACCTGCCTAAGCCGAAGCCTTCTGCTGGTGGCAACAAAGCCCCAGAGAAGAAGGACTGATTCAGGTTTTTGATTTGATACAGATAGAAGGCCGAGGCGGTGTAATCCGCTTCGGCCTTTTTTGTGTTTTGTGAGGGCAATTATTAAAATATTTTTTAAAATCAAGCGGTTCCCTTCCTCTCGGCTCTGGCGCAAGGTTTGAAAAAGGATGAATAAGGAGCCTGTGGCGAATGAATTTTGATGAGGTCATGCCGGATTACGTGCCCGAAATTGCACCGTCTGTGCGGGAGGAGGTCATGGCTAGCCTGCGTCAGATAGAGCAGGAGCATGGGATCGAAATTCTGTTCGCTGTGGAGAGTGGTAGCCGTGCTTGGGGCTTCCCATCACCAGATAGCGATTATGATGTACGCTTTGTCTATCGCCATCGGCTGGATTGGTATTTATCTTTGAAACCCGGCCGGGATGTGATCGAGCTGCCCATTTCTGATGATCTGGACGTAAATGGTTGGGACCTGCGCAAGGCGCTGAACCTGCTGACAAAACCTAATCCAACCCTGTTGGAATGGCTGGTCAGCCCGGTGCGTTATCTATGGCGGGCGGAAGCAGACGAGCTGGCGGCTTTTGCCTGTCAGGTTGAGGCTGGATTAAGCTGCCAGCAGCATTATTTGAATTTGGGGCGGAACAGCTGGAAGCGGGCCATGAATGATGATGGTAGCACCCGGTACAAGCGGCTGTTCTATGCGCTACGCCCTGCTATGGCTTTGCGTTGGATGCGCCTGCATGAAAACGGCAAGCCACCCATGAATTTTCAGGCCCTCTGTCAGGGATGTGCGCTTCCGGCTTCTGTTCTGGAGCCTATCCGGGAGCTGCTGCATCTGAAATCCAGAAGCCGGGAGCGGCAGAGCGGCCAGTCTATCCCGGCCGTGAATGAGTTGATTGAAACTGAATTTGCTCATGCCGAGGCCATGGCCCTACCAAAGCCGGGCACAGACGTGCATGAGCAGGCAGAAGCATTGTTCCGAAAATTGGTGAAAACACAGGGTTAGGAAAGGCGCACCACCACCGGCACATGGTCGGATGGCTTCTCCCGGCCTCGCTCATCTTTATCAATGATGAAGCTGGTTAGGCGGTCGGCAAGGCGGGGGGAGAGCAGGGCGTGGTCGATCCGCAGGCCAGAATTACGCTGGTAGGCCCCTGCCTGATAATCCCAGAAGGTGTAATGCCGCCCCGTGGGGTGCAGGCAGCGCAGGGCGTCCGCCAGCCCGGACCAGAGGAGGCGGCGGAATCCCGCACGGCTTTCCGGGTGGAGCAGGGCATCACCTGAGGATAGGGCCTTGGGGGCGTAATCCTCATCCGTCGGGCAGACATTGTAATCCCCGATGAAAGCGAAGGAACGTTCTTCCTTTTGCAAATTCAGGGATCGTTGATGAAGAGCTTCGAAGAAGTTCATCTTCTTGGCAAATCCCGCTTCACCGCCCGAATTACCATTCGGCAGGTAGAGGTTGCCAATGGTGATGTCTTCAATCTCAGCCTCAATATAACGCGCTTCGTCACTCTCAAAACCCGGCAAATGATCGGTCGTGATGCTCAGCGGAGTGCGACTGATGAATGCCACGCCGTTATAAGCTTTCTGCCCCGCCACGGCGACGTGAAAGCCAGCTTCCTCAAAGAGCTTGGGAAATTGATGCGCCTCGCATTTGATCTCCTGAAGGCACAGCAGGGTGCAGTCCGGGTTACGGTCCAGCCAGTCCTTTACCAGATGGGCGCGGGTACGGATGGAGTTGATGTTCCAGCTGGCAAAGGTCAGGGACATGGGGCGCAGGGTCTCCGGGAGGAAGGGAAGGTCAGGCGAGTGAAAAGCTGCTGCCACACCCGCAGGATGAGGCGGCATTGGGGTTGTTGACGGTAAAGTGGGCTCCCATCAGCTTATCGACGAAGTCTAGTTCAGCTCCTTCCAAAAGGTCGAAGCTCACCGGGTCGATGAACACACGGGCACCGTCTTTCTCAATGAGATGATCATCATCCTGCTTTTCCCGCACCAGCTTGAACTGGTATTGGAACCCATTGCACCCTCCGGCGAGGACGGACACGCGCAGGGCCATGCCGCCCGGTTCATCCTGCTGGCTGATGATCTCTGCAATGCGGGTCGCTGCTGCCGCTGAAATGTCGAAATCGGCCATGGAAAACTCTCTCCATAATCATCATGAATTCGCCCACCATTGCGGCCGAAATGGTGAGGATGCTGTTGACACTATAAAGCTGGCCGCCAAGAATCAAAACCCGAAAGGCTGTATGCTTCATGCGGCCCACATGGATATGGGGACGGACGATGGAAATGGCCAGATATGCAGTACAGCGTCAGGGTGCCCGTGGGCGGCAGTTTGCGGAGACTGAAAGCCAAACCCGTACACCGTGGCAGCGGGATAGAGACCGTGTGCTACATTCTTCGGGTTTTCGGCAGCTTCAGTACAAGACGCAGGTCTTCCTCAATCATGAGGGGGATTTTTTCCGCACACGCCTGACCCATTCATTGGAAGTCGCCCAGATTTCCCGCTCCATAGCCCGCACGTTGGGGGTTAATGAGGACCTGACGGAAGTTATCGCACTAGCGCATGATCTTGGGCATACGCCTTTCGGCCACGCCGGTGAGGATGCGTTGCAGGCCGCCATGGAGGATTGGGGCGGGTTCGACCATAACATCCAGTCCCTCCGGCAGGTTACCGAGATTGAGGCCCGCTATCACGGGTTCAACGGCCTAAATCTGACATGGGAAACGTTGGAAGGGCTGGCTAAACATCACGGGCCTGTCCGGCGTCCTGCGCCGTGGCTGGCTAGCTTTGATGGCCGATACCCGATGGACCTGACCAGCCATGCCTCTGTGGAGGCGCAGATCGCTGCCATCTGCGATGATGTCGCCTATCACGGGCATGATCTTGATGATGGTCTCCGTGCTGGTCTGCTGCATTTTGAGGATATTGAAGAGGTTCCTTTGTTAAAGGCCTGCCTGGATGAGGCTCGCTCTCTGGACTGGTCCGGTCACAGTGCTTTCGACAGTGCTCAGCGCATCCGGCACGAAACTGTACGGCGTGTCATCAACCGTTTGGTCAGTGATTTGATCACGCAGAGCCGTCGCAATCTGGAGGAGCTGGCCCCGCAGAGTGCTGATGATGTCCGCCATGCAGGCCGTGCCGTGGTAGAATTTTCTACAGAGATGGCAGAGCGGAATAAGGAGATCAGGAAATTCCTTCATGCTCGGATGTATCGTCATTGGCGTGTCCGGCGGATGACCCGCAAGGCCCGCATCGCTCTGGCGGAGATATGCACCATTCTGGGGAATGAACCGGAATTGCTGCCGCCCCCGTGGCAGGAAATGGCACTGGAGCGGCGGCGAGCTGGAAACGAACAAGCTGCCCGCCGCATTGTGGCCGATTATATTGCTGGCATGACAGACCGCTTTGCCATGGAGGAACATCGTCGCCTGATGGACCTTTCCGTTCTGGGTTAAGGGGGCAGGGAGTGCCTTCTGGACTGTTTCAAAAAGAAGCGGTGGCTTTTATAGTAGGCAAACACAGGAATGACAGGCAGAGCAACGGGCCTGTCATGTAGTTGATCATGGCTCCATATGGAGCTTCTGACAGGTTTGAAGAGAAAGTTATAGAATATGGCAGGCATTGCCCCGACAGCATCATCCCCGGATTGTCTTTTCACCGTCATGCGGGAGAAGGTCGTAACAGCCCTTAAGGCGGTTCTGCCGGACTTGCCTGATGATGTTGCTGCTCGTGTGGAAGTTACGCCGCCTCGGGATGCGGCTCATGGGGATATGGCCACCAATGCCGCCCTTTTGGCCGCAAAGCCTGCAAAGCGTAAGCCGTTCGAAATTGCTAAAGAGCTGGTTGCCGAACTGGCCACCCTGCCAGAAATCGCCCATGTGGAAATGGCCGGTCCGGGCTTTGTGAATATGACGCTGAAGCCAGACCTGTTTCACGAGGTTGCCAAAGCCGTGCTGAAGCGTGGTGCTGCTTATGGGCGGTCCAGCCTCGGGGCGGGGCGGCGTGCCAATGTGGAATATGTGTCTGCCAACCCGACAGGCCCGATGCATGTCGGCCATTGTCGTGGTGCCGTTGTGGGAGATGCACTGGCGAACCTGCTGGATGCTGCTGGCTTTAAGGTGACACGGGAATATTACGTCAACGACGCTGGCGCACAGGTTATCGCCCTGACATGGGCAGCATACTGGCGTTATCTTCAGGCCATCGGCACGGACATTCCAGCTGAAGAATTTGGAGAGCTGGCCCCGAGCGGTCTGCAATATCAGGGTGAGTATCTCATCGCTGTTGGGCAGGCTCTGGCCGAAAAGCATGGCCGCTCTCTTGCCAATGCTGATGGTGGCGTAGCCCCGGCAGAGACATGGTTCGAGACTGTCCGTGCTGAAGCTCTTGAGCATATGATGGGCATGATCCGTGATGACCTCGCTGCATTGGGGATTCATCATGAAATTTTCAGCAGCGAAGCCGAGGTGCTGAAAAGCGGCGAGGTGGATGCCGCCATTGCTAGCCTTGAAAAACGTGGCCTGCTTTATGAAGGCGTGCTGGAGCCCCCCAAGGGCAAGAAGTTGGAAGATTGGGAAGCCCGCCCGCAGACGCTGTTCCGTTCTACGGAGTTTGGGGATGATCAGGACCGTGCTCTGCGGAAGTCCGATGGTTCCAACACCTACTTTGCAAATGATGTTGGCTACCACGCCCGTAAGGCGTCCCGGTCTGATCTGTTGATCGACGTTCTAGGGGCCGATCATGGCGGGTATGTTTCCCGTATGCGGGCCGCCGTTGCCGCCTTGACAGAGGGTAAGACGGACTTTGAAGTCGTCATGTGCCAAATCGTCCGTGTGGTGAAGGATGGCGAGCCGGTGCGTATGTCCAAACGGGCCGGAACCTTCGTCACACTGCGGGATCTGATCGATGAAGTAGGGCGGGATGCCGTGCGCTTCACCATGTTGACCCGCAAGGCCGATGCTCAGATGGAGTTCGACCTGAACGCCGTTGTGGCGCAGACCCGTGATAACCCGGTTTTCTACGTTAATTACGCTCACGCCCGCTGTCGCTCCGTTCTACGGCTTGGGGAAGAAACTTATGGTGCCGCTGCGGTAACGGAAGAGGCCCTCGCTGGGCAGGACCTTTCCATCTTGACGGCAGATGAGGAGCTGGCTGTGCTGCGCCGCATTGCCAATCTGCCCCGGCAGATCGAGGCTGCTGCCCTCGCACGGGAGCCGCATCGTATTGCCACATACTGTATTGATCTGGCGTCTGATTTCCATGCTCTTTGGAACCGTGGGCGGGAGGAAACCAGCCTGCGTTTCATTCAGGATGATGCACCGGAGGCCAGCAAGGCACGGCTTGCCCTTGTGGCAGCCATTGCTTCAACCTTGCGGATCGGCCTTGGTATCCTCGGTGTCGAGGCCGTAGAGGAGCTGCGCTAAGCCATGTCCATGCCGGACGATTACCATAATGACATAGCCCCACCGCAGGCGGATGACCGTCTGGGTGGGGGAAGTTACAGGCCGCCGCCTCGTAGCTACCGCCCGGAGGCACACCGGGGGGAGAGGGCCGGGGCAAGACCGAGCCTGCTGGCTTCACTTATGGGAGGGCAGTCCGGCACACGGGGGCTGATGGTACTTGGTGCAGCAGGGGCTGCCCTGTTGCTAGGCGTTGGTGGAGTATGGAGCTGGGTAGCAAGCCATCATCCGTCTGGTGTGCCTGTTATCGGGCCGCCGCCTTACCCTGTGAAGGATCGTCCAGCAGACCCTGGTGGCATGATGGTCATGGGGGATGATACGACAAAAAGTGATGTAACTGGCCGGGGAGCCGTGCATCTGGCCCCTCCACCAGAGCAGCCCGATGCCAGCCTCCTCGCAGGGCGCATGACATCGCCTCCTGCCTCTTCTGGCAACGGAATGACCAATAATGCTGCACCTGCTGGAGGCGAGCAGGCTGCGGCCTCTCAGGGGGATGAAACCGAGGCCGCCGGTGGTGATGTGGCACATGATGAGCAGACTCAGAGTGCATCCCATCCGCCCGAGGCGGTAGCGGACAAACCCGCCAAGACAGCTACGGCGGAGAAGACCCCGTCCGCTGGGGTAACACCCGCGCCAAAGGCTACTACGTCCTCTTCCGGGGATGATGAGGATGAAGCCGAAGAGGCAGAAACTGAGCAGGAAGACGTTAAGAAGCCAGTAGCGAAAAAGAAGCCCACACCAGCCCGTAAAGAGGCTGTGGCTGATGATGATCTTTCAGGGGATGTGCTGCCTCCACCAGTGCCTGCAAAGAAGACTCCTTCTGCGCCATCGGCTCCAGCGGAAGCACATCGGAAAAATGCTGGTGCAGTAGGGGGAGCTGGCCGGTACGAGGTCCAGCTCGCCGCCCTAGGGAGTGAGGAACAGGCCCGACAGGAATGGAGCCGCCTGCGCCGTAAGCTGCCCGATCTTCTGGGGAATTATGAGCCGGTGTATCGGAAGGTAGAGCGGGATGGAAAAACCTTTATCCGGCTGCGTGTTGGCGGTTTTGAGGACAGAGCAGCCGCCCGCCAGCTTTGTGTCCAGCTCCATGCGCAGGCGCAGGCCTGTGCTGTGGCAACGAACTGAGAACGGTAATATCGGCTTGTGAGTGACGCATTGCACCTCGTGCTGGAAGGGTTTGAAGGTCCGTTGGACCTTCTGCTCGACCTTGCACGGTCCCAGAAGGTTGATCTCCAGCAGATTTCTATTCTTCAGTTAAGTGAGCAATATCTGGAGGTTGTGGAGCGGGCCCGAGAAGGGGCGGCTGCCTTGCGGCTGGAGATTGCAGCAGATTGGCTGGTCATGGCAGCGTGGCTCGCATGGCTGAAGTCCCGCCTCCTGCTGCCTTCTGCCGAACAGGATGACGAGGCAGAAGATGCCGCAGGCCAGCTGCATGAGCGACTGCTCGACCTTGAGCAGATGCACAAGGCGGCTTTATGGCTGGAGGAACGGCCACGGTTGGGGCGTGATGTTTTTGCTCGGCCCGAGCCTGAAAATCATACACGTGTTGAAATGGCCCCACTGAGGGGCGATGCTCCTGCCCTTGTTTTGGCCTATCTGGCTGCTCGGCGGCGGGGAGGACGTAAGCGGACTTATTCTCCCCGAGTAGCCCGTTATTGGAGTGCCCAGCAGGCGCGGGATGCTCTGGCCCGTCTGCTAGGGCGTAAACGTGTGGCCGGTTGGCAGTCTCTGAAGGATGTTTTGCCGGAGTTGGTGGAAGGTGGAGCGTTGGAGAGGCGTGCTGCTTTGGCCGGGGCTCTGATGGCGGGGTTAGAGATGGCCCGTGGTGGCAGGCTAGAGCTGCGGCAGAACAGTGCCTTCGGGGATATTGAATGGCGGGAAAGGGAAGAAACCGGGCATGAGTGAGACAGGACCATCCTTTCAAGAACTCCCACCGGATATGGCCGGACAGGATGAGTTTGCCAGAGCCGTCAGTCTTGTGGAGGCCTTGCTTTTTGCAAGTGCAGGGCCGGTAACTGCTAGCAGTATCGTAGGGGTGCTGCGGGAGCAGGGATTGGAGACACAGGCTGATAATCCCGGTGCTGTATTGGATGGCCTCGCCCAGCGTTACAGAGGCCATGCGGTGGAGCTTCAGGCGATTTCGGGGGGCTGGCAGCTGCGGACGAAGGCCATGTTTGGCCCGGCGCTGGAGCGGGTGATTGAACGGCCCCGGCGGCTGAGCCAGGGGACGTTAGAGGCCCTAGCCATTGTGGCCTATCATCAGCCCTGCACCCGTGTGGAGATCGAGACCATTCGTGGGGTCAGGCTGGGGCAGAGCATCCTCGATACCTTGCTGGAAGAAGGGTTGATAACCCCCAAAGGGCGTAAGGAAGTACCGGGCCGCCCTGTCCTCTGGGGGACAACGCCACAGTTCCTGCGGCTTTTTGGCCTTGCAAGCCTTGCAGACCTGCCCCGTAGGGAGGAATTGCTCTTCGAGTCTCCTTCCGATGAGGAAGGAACTGGGCTAGAAGACATCATACAGCCTTCATGAGGGGAGATGGCCGCCAATGTTCGACCTAAGCTGGACAGAAATTGCCCTCTTGGTGATCGTTGCGCTCGTCTGCATCGGGCCTAAGGACCTGCCCGTGGCCATGCGGACTCTCTCCAAAGCCATAAAGGCCATCCGTCGGATGGGGGCAGAGTTCCAGCAACATATTGATGAAATGGTCAAGGAGGCGGACCTTAGCGAGGCCCGGGATCAGCTACGGGAGATAAGACAGTTCAGCCCTCGGGAACAGCTCCGTAAAGCGATTGATCCGGATAGATCGCTGGATAGGCAGATGGAGTTTGGCAGGCAGGAGGGTATGCCTATGGCTCCTCCGCCCCCACCACCGCCTCCCCCCCCACCGCCTGCACCGGGTAGTGAAGAGCTAGGGAAGGTGCGTAGCTATGCGCAGCCGCATAATGCCCGTATGCAGGCACAGGCCGAGGCTCTGGAGCGGGCACCGGCTCTGCTGCCTCCCACCACCGCTTTGCGGCTCATTGAAGAATCTCGTTATTGGCATCGTCCGGCCTTTCTGCCGCCAGAGGTTGCCCTGCATAATGGCCGTCGTGCAGCTATCCTTACAGAAGTCCAGCCCCTTGAGAGCGTGAAAGGAGAACCGCCACATGGTTCAGCCTGAGAGATCTGATGAGACGGCCCGGACGGCAGTACCACCAGAAACGCCCCTTCAGCCTGAAGGCTCACTCCCGCCACCGGGGGGAGAGGTGCAATCACAGCAGGAGCGTTCTGTCACCGGGGATGCCCCCATGCCATTGCTGGATCATTTGATCGAGCTGCGGCGGCGACTCATCTGGTCTCTGGCCACATTCGTGGTGGCTTTTCTGATCTGCTACCATTTCTCCGGTGAGATATACCGTTTTCTTGCTGCCCCATTGGCCAGCATCATGCGGCAGAAGGGTGAGCAGCCCCATCTGATCTACACCGCCTTGTATGAAGCCTTCTTCACTTATGTGCGTGTGGCCGTTTTCGGGGCGTTCTTCTTGTCCTTTCCCATGATGGCCATTCAGGCGTGGATATTCATTGCGCCGGGCCTGTACAGGAATGAGAAGAAGGCCTTCGCCCCATTTTTGATCGCCACGCCGTTGCTTTTTCTTATGGGGGCTGCATTAGCTTATTATCTGGTTTTCCCGTTTGCGTGGAAGTTCTTCCTGTCGTTCCAGCAGCTGGGTGGTGAGAATCAGATGGGCATTGAGCTTCAGGCCCGTGTTTCGGAATATCTGAATCTCGTCACCAAGATGATCATGGCCTTTGGCATCTGCTTCGAGCTGCCCGTGGTACTGACGCTTCTGGTGCGGGCCGGGTTGGTCGGTACGGCCCTGCTGCGGCGCATTCGTCGTTATGCTTATGTTGGTGCCTTTGCCATTGCAGCCGTTATTGCCCCGCCAGATGCTATCACCATGCTGGGGTTGGCTGTACCGTTGGTGGGGTTGTACGAGATTTCCATTCTCGCCGCCCGCCTTGTGGAGCCGAAACCCATCACAGCAGATGATGACGAGGGGGAAGAGGCCGTACCTGACAGTAAGGACGTAGCCTGAATATTTCCCGGCAGGCAAAACTGCTATAGAGACAGACCTCACTAGTTCCAGAGACAGAGCGGAGTATCCTTACCCATGCATGACCTCAAAGCCCTACGTGCAGACCCTGCCGCTTTTGATGCCGCACTGGCCCGCCGTGGCCTGCCTGCTGTGGCGGACTCCCTCGTGAAGGAGGATGAGCAGCGTCGTGCGGCTCTGGCCGCACTTCAGGAGGCGCAGGGGCAGCGGAAAGGGTTGGCGAAGGAGATCGGCCAGGCTAAGCGTAATGGTGAGGATACGACCGAGATTGAGGCTCGTGGTGCCGCCCTGCGTGACCAGATCGCCACGCTCGAGGCTCGGGCCAATGAGATTCAGAAGCGCATTGATGATGTCCTGCAGCGTCTGCCGAACCAGCTGGATGCCAGCGTTCCGGATGGTAAGGATGAAAATGACAATGTCGTTGTGCACCAGCGTGGTGAGGTGCCGTCTTTTTCCTTCGAGGCAAAACAGCATTTCGAATTGGGGGAAGCTCTGGGGCTGATGGATTTTGCATCGGCTGGCAAGATTGCCGGGTCTCGCTTTGTAATGCTGCGGGGTGTTCTGGCTCGGTTGGAGCGTGCACTGGGGCAGTTTATGCTGGATACCCATACGGGGGAGTTCGGCTATGAGGAGGTGACGGTCCCTCTACTGGTTAACGATGCTGCTATGTATGGCACGGACAAGCTGCCGAAATTCGCAGAGGATTCCTTCCATACGGATGATGACCGTTGGCTCATCCCGACTGGTGAGGTGCCGCTGACGGCCTCGGTAATGGGCGATATCTTACCTGCTGAAAGCCTGCCACGGCGGATGACAACACTTTCCACCTGCTTCCGGTCTGAGGCCGGGTCTGCCGGGCGGGATGTGCGGGGAATGCTCCGGCAGCATCAGTTTACTAAATGTGAGCTTGTCTCTGTTGTGGCACCAGAAGAGAGTGACGCTGAGCATGAGCGTATGACCCGTGCTGCTGAGACAGTGTTGGAGCGTCTGGGGCTGCCTTTCCGGCGGGTGCTGCTCTGTGCTGGAGATACGGGCTTTGGTGCCGCAAAAACATATGATCTGGAAGCGTGGCTGCCGGGGCAGAAAGCATGGCGTGAAGTCTCGTCTTGCTCCAACACACGGGACTTTCAGGCACGCCGCATGAATGCACGTATGCGCAAGGAAAAGACGACTGCTTTCGTCCATACGCTTAATGGGTCTGGTCTGGCTGTCGGGCGTGTGATGATCGCTCTGATGGAAATGTACCAGCAGGAAGATGGCAGCATTATCGTGCCAGAGGTTCTGCGTCCCTATATGGGCGGGTTGGACATCGTCCGGGCTTAATGGAAAGCGGAGGTGACCATCCCTGCCCATGTCGGGGATGGTCAGTCTGCTTAGTTTATTCCTTATGAAAAGATATTTTCTTCAGGCCAGTCTGTAAGTTTCTGGTCAATAGATGGCTGCATATGGTAGCCGTTTTGGGACTATCCGTATGTGAGGCTGTAACGCTTCGCCATACTTCCGTCTTTCAGGATACATCATGACACTGTTTCGTTATCTAGGGTGTGCCTTTGCTATTGGCACTCTGGCCCTGTCGTCCTGTTCGTCATCCATAGGGCCGCATAACATGCGGCGGGACCGACTGGATTATGAGAAGGAAATGAGCCGGCAGCAGAATCAGGAGATGCTCTTTAACATCGTGCAGCTCCGTTACTCTCTGTCGCCCACATTGATCGAACCGACACAGATCATCTCGGCCTACACGGCGGAGACAAGCTCCAGTGCTAATATCAGCGGTACACCGTGGATTCAGGGAGCAGGGGGATCACTAGGTGGCTCTCTAGGTTATTCCTATAGCGATAGCCCAACGGTGACGTATCAGCCGGTGTCGGGTATTCAGTTCTCCGTCAATATTTTGCGGCCGATTTCCCCACAGACACTTCTACCGTTGATCTCCAGCGGTCTACCGGTCGATACGTTGTTGCAGATGACGATGCAGTCCATCGGTCCGGCCAGTAATACGACCAGCACGATCGCCGGAACGGAAGGTAAGGAGGCCTCCATCCGCTTTACTTATCTGCTACGTGCGTTGCGCAAACTGCAGGCAGGTAATGCGCTGAGCATCCGCAGTATTGCCCCGACAGCAGCGACCAAGACGCAGCCTGCCCAGCCAGAGCGGACCTTCATTCTGTTGCCGCATAGCAGCTCGCCGGAGATTATCGAGCTACAGGGGCAGGTACGGCAGGCGTTGCAGCTTCCAACAGGGTGTGAGCAGGCGGAAGTCATTTACGGCCGTACGGTAGACCATCCGGGACAGGTTGCGATGGTGACACGCTCCATGCTGTCGATCTGGGAAGATGTGGCCAGCACGATGGAAGTGCCGCAGAAGATGGTTGATAAGGGCGTTACGGCTCCCTCCGTTGTGCGTGGCCCGAATGAGCCGCAGCCAGCCATTATCATTCATTGCAGCCCGACAAGACCCAGTAATGAGCAGGCCTATACGTCTGTTGAGTATGAAGGGTCTTGGTACTGGATTGCCAAGGATGATCTAGCCAGTAAGCTGGCTTTCTCCATGCTTCAGTTTATTCACGCTATTGCCGAGACAGCCTCGGTCAAAGGGGCAATGGTCACCATTCCGAGCCGCTAAGACTGATGGGCTGACTTGAAGTAGAACGGGCGTGTCGTTGGATGACACGCCCGTTTTTTGTGCCGATTTAGTCTTTCTTGCGTTTGCCGTGCGGTTTTTTCTTACCGAAGCCACCCGCTTTGCTGCGTGGGGTTTTGGGGCGGTTATGCCCTTCGCGTTGCCGGGTGGGGGCACCCCCGTTGCGGCGGCCCTGATAGCGGCGGGAGGATTCACGCATCCGGCTCTGGGTGCGGAGCACCTGCTCAATCCATTCATCCAGAATGGCAGCGTTCCGTTCAGCTACGATGAGTTCCGGATAATTCTCCGGGAAGCGCATAGCCAGCCACCGCCATGTTACAAGGCGGCGATGGCGTTTCTCAGCTCGTTCCAGCTCCTCCCGTCCGGCGGTGGCGGCAGCGGGAAGGCGGCCCGTGCCGGGTGGGAAGATGCGCTGACCACGGGCATGGAGGGCGGCCCATTCCACAAGGCGGGGGATGCCGTTGTCCCGTGTGTTGATCGGGCACATGGCGTAGGTCCAGCGGGTGGAGAGGTCCAGCCCGTCCACACCTTCCAGCGCAGCGGCGATTTCCAGCGCCTGCTCCATGTCGGCCAGACGGTAATTGGGGTCATCCGGGCGGAGGACAGCCCGCTTGATGCGGGTCAGCACACCGTAGAGACTGTCTGATTCCATTTCCTGCGCCACGGCCTGCACGATGTCAGCATCGGGCTGGACGAGGGGGCGGAGCTCCAGCGTGGGTTCTGGCGGGGCATCCAACATGTGGCGGATGAAGCTGGGGCGGCCTGCGCCTTCCAGCACACAGACCAGCCCTTCCTCATGCTTGCCGAAACGGCCTGCACGGCCACCGATCTGCTTGACTTCCTGCGAGACAAGATTGCGGGTCTGCCGTCCGTCATATTTGCGGAGCGTGCTGAACACCACCCGGCGGATGGAGAGGTTGAGCCCCATGCCAATGGCATCGGTGGCAATGAGGATATCGGCCTCACCCCGGTTGAAGCGTGCTGCCTCGGCACGGCGGACCTCTGGGCTGAGGGCACCGTAAATGACGGCAACACGGCGGTTATGGGCCATCAGCTCGGCCCGGAGGTCCAGCACATCCCGCCGGGAGAAGGCGATGAGGGCATCACCGGCCCGCAGGTCTGTTAGGGCTAGCGTCCCGGCGGGGCGGAGGGGGCTTTTGCGCTCCAGATGGATCTCATCGACCGGGTCGTTGCAGAGTTCGGCGATGCGCTTGACGAGCGGGATGCAGTCTGCGGCTCCGAGAATGAAGACATGCCGTGCCGGAACCCCCATGATAGCCGCTGTCCATGCCGCTCCCCGGTCCGGGTCGCTGAGCATCTGGGCTTCGTCGATGATGGCCACATCGACAGGGTTGTTGAACGGGCACATCTCCACCGTGGCGGCAAGATGGCGGGCTGTGGGGTCGATGATGCGCTCTTCCCCAGTCGTCAGCGAGGCGGGGACACCCCGGCTGAGCATGGCTTCCCGGAACTCATGAGCTAGCAACCGCAGCGGGGCAAGGGCCAACCCGCTTTCTGCCTGTGCTAGGGCCTCCAATGCCGTGTGGGACTTGCCGGAATTGGTCGGGCCGGTCACGAGCGTGATGCGGCGGTTGAGTGCTCGGGCGGTGCGGAAATGGGCAGCGAAGCGGTCCAGTGCGGCTACACGGGCGATGGCGGCATTGCCCTTGCGGGCCTGCGGGCTGTCATCATAGCCATCATCGTTTTTCTGCCCCGAACCACGCCGCCAGCTATTGAGCAGGGGGCGGCATTTTTTCAGCTCGGCGGGGTCGAAATAGAAAATTTCCAGTCCGTCCGGCTGCGTGTCCCGTTTGGCGATGGGAAGGCGGTTTTCAGCAATCCAGCGCAGGGCTTCCCGGCGGGAACAGTGCAGTAAGGCTGGGACTTTCTCGAAGCTGACAAGGGTAGCTTCCCAGTCCTTAATTTTTTGAAGTTCCCGCGCCCGGCGGGCTTCGGCCTTGGCGCGGATGTCTTCCTGCTCCCGTGCCCGGCGTTCTTCCTCAAGGATCATTTCATCCTCGAAGCCAAGGTCCACGCCGCCAAAGGCTCGGGCAATGCTGTGGGAGAGCCGTTCAATCTGCGTGCCGGAGAGGAAGGTGCCGACATCGGCCAGATCGGCCCGCATGTCATCCAGAACACGCAGGGGGGTATCGGCCATGTCCCGCCAGCGTTCTTCCAGCACGCTTTCCAGTACGGCACTTTGGCCGTCTTCATTAATCAGCGGGTCGCTGATGCGTTCGGCGGCTAGAAGGACATCCGCCTTGCGGACCCACACATCCCCGTTGCGGTGGGCCCGGTTCATCATGCCATTGGCCCAGCTGCGGCGGCGGACCTGGCAAAGCGCATGGAGCAGCTCAGCTTCGTTGATCTCTGTTTTGTCCGCTCCTAGCCGGCGGGCGACCTGCCGTAGCAGGGCGGCACGCTCCCGGGGGGTGATGGCCAGATGCGCCCCGAAGGCAGTTTCGGCCTGCTCAAGGGCCCGTTCTGCCGGGGAAGAAGGGGGGATGGAGGATGGGTCATGGGGCTGGGAACTGTCTGTCATGCTGGTGTTTTCAGGAGCGCAGGGCAGGGAAGTCAAGAGAAAAGGGGGGATGCTGTCCCGTTTCTGGTGACAATCGGGTAAAAGGAAGGCATGTTGTTAGCCATATTGGTCGGTGTCCCCGGTTGCCGGGAGATGCCGTTTCCTGTTGACTAACCGAATGTGATTTTTACATTTTTGGAGATGAAGACGGATCATGAGCACGCCTTACCCCGCTGAATCCGCCCCCACACCTGTGATTGATGAGCCGCTGACCGGCCTTGTTCCTTTTGAAGGGCATGAGGGCCAGTATCGCCTTGCCGAGCCGACAAAGGAATATAGTCACCTTTATCCGGCTAAGGTTCAACAGGTCCATCATTGGACGAACCGCCTTTTCAGCTTCACTACGACTCGTGACCCCGGTCTGCGTTTCTCTAACGGCCAGTTTGCGATGATTGGTATCGAGGTAGAGGGCAAGCCGCTGCTGCGTGCCTACTCCTTGGCTTCTGCCAATTATGAGGATCAGATGGAGTTCCTCTCCATTGCTGTGGAGAATGGCCCGCTGACCTCCCGGTTGCGCCACGTCAAGGTAGGCGACACGGTGCTGATCGGCCGTAAGCCGGTGGGGACCCTGTTGCTGGATAATCTGAAGCCGGGCCGTAACCTGTATTTCCTTTCCACCGGGACAGGCCTTGCACCGTTCCTGAGCCTCATCAAGGACCCGGATGCTTACGATCGTTACGAGAATGTGATTCTCACTCATACGGTGCGTGAACGTGGCGAGCTGGCCTATCGTGATTACATCACGAACATTCTGCCCAAGCATGAGTTCCTCGGTGAGGATGTAGCTGCCAAGCTGAAATATTATCCGGCTGTCACCCGTGAGGAGTTCCCCGTGCAGGAGCGCATCACGGCTCTCATCAATAATGGGCGTATCTTCCGTGATCTGAACATTGATGAGCTAGACCCCGAGCATGACCGTGTGATGATTTGTGGTTCTCCGGAGATGTTGGCCGATACCCAGAAGCTGCTTGAAGAACGTGGCTTTGAGGAAGGCAATATGAGCCGTCAGGGTTCTTATGTAGTCGAGAAGGCTTTTGCCGAGCGGTAAGCTGTAGCTATCCGTTAAGCGGGCAGGTTCGGGAGGGTACGAACGGACGGTGTGAGGGCAAGGCTTCCTCACGCATCGTTGAAGCCCCCCAGACCTGCCCGTTCTGCTATCTGGTAGAAACGGGTCATGCGGATGCAGGGATAATCGGAGCCTGCTGCTGCCAGTAGGTGGAGCGGCAGGCGGGAAGGGATGCTATGCAGGATTATGATCTTTTCGTGATTGGTGCAGGTTCAGGCGGGGTGCGTTGTGCCCGCATTGCCGCCCAGAATGGTGCCCGTGTGGGCATTGCCGAACGGAGGCACTGGGGCGGGACCTGCGTGAATTTGGGCTGTGTGCCCAAGAAGCTGATGGTCTATGCCGCAGAAACGGGCCGAATGATTGAGGATGCACCAGCCTTTGGGTGGGACGTGCAGCGTCCATCCTCATTCGACTGGTACAGCTTTATCGCCGCTAAGGATCGGGAGATCGAGCGGTTGAACGGCATCTATATTTCCATGTTGGAGAAGGCCGGTATCGACCTCTACACGGGCGATGCCAAATTGCTTGATGCGAACACGCTGGAGATTGGCCCTTCCGTTCTAGCACCGGAGGTCCCGGTCCAGCGTATCCGGGCTAAGACGATCGTTCTTGCCACGGGCTCCACGCCGGTGCGGCTGGATATCCCGGGGAGTGAGCTGGCCATCACATCTGATGAGCTGTTCCACCTGCCGGAGCGTCCCCAGAAGGTCGCCATCATTGGTAGTGGTTATATTGGGGTGGAGTTCGCCGGGATTTTGGCGGGCATGGGGTCTCAGGTCGATCTGTTCTATCGCCAGCCTCTCCCTCTGCGTGGGTTTGATGAAGAAGTCCGTACCCATCTCAAGGAGCTGATCGACCTGCACGGCATTACCCAGCACCCGGGGACTACGCCGGTCCGTCTGGAAGATATTGGCGGGGGCAAGGCTGTCCGCCTGGTAACGGATGATGGAGTGTCCTACGAGGTCGATGCCGTCATCATGGCAACAGGCCGCCGGGCTGCTGTAGATTCGCTAGGGCTTGAGGCCGCAGGCGTGGCGATGGAGAAAGGGCATGTTGTGGCTGGGGTGGATGGCAAGACCAATGTGCCGTCTATCTATGCCATCGGGGATATTAGGGACCAGTACAATCTGACCCCCACCGCCATTGCAGAGGGCCACATGCTGGCCGAGCAGCTCTTCAACCCGCAAGGGCGGACATGGTCTTTCGAGACTCTGCCAAAGGCGGTCTTTTTCTCATCCCCTGTGGGTGTCGTGGGGCTGAGCGAGGAAGAAGCAGCCAAAGACCACGACCTTGCCATCTATACCTCTCGCTTTACGCCTATGCGTCAGACATTGCCGAAACGGGCAGGCAAGATCCTGATGAAGCTGGTGGTAGACCGTCACAGTGATGTGGTGTTGGGGGCGCATATGGTCGGGCCGGATGCGCCAGAGATCATCCAGATGCTGGCCATTGCCGTTACGGCAAAGCTGACCAAAAAACAGCTGGATCAGACCGTGGCTCTGCATCCCAGCACGGCGGAAGAGTTTGTGACCATGAGGACGCCCACTCGTCTGGTAGACCGCCACTAAACAGACAGCAGGAGGAGAGGGCGGATCATGAGCTGGCTTAAGTTACAGCCGAATACTCTGAGTGCCGTCCTGTTCTCCCTGCGGACGACCATCGCTTCGCTCGTGGCTCTGGCTATTGCCTTCTGGATGGAAATGGGATCGCCCCAATGGGCGGCCATGACGGTTTGGATCGTAGCGCAAAACTCCCGTGGGATGAGCCTTTCCAAGGGGCGGTGGCGTATTGCTGGAACGCTGCTGGGCATGGTGGGGGGTATCAGCCTGATAGCGGTGGCCCCGCAGCATCCGTGGATTTTCTTTGTTCTACTGGCGGGGTGGGTCGGTTGGTGTACCGGCATGGCCTGCATGCTGGAAAATTTTCGGGGCTATGCGATGGTGCTGGCCGGTTATACCGGGGCTATCATTGCCGTTGGGGCAGCAGAGCAACCCGATCAGGTCTTTTATATCGCCATGGCGCGAGGGTCTTATATCCTGCTGGGTGTCGTGTGCGAGATGGTGGCAGGAATGGTCACCGTGCCAGGAGCCGACCGGCTGGCCCGTGCGGACCTTCAAAAGCGCATGGCCACTCTGCTTAGCGAGACGGCTTCTGCGTTGGCCCTCGTCCTGCGTCGGGATGAGCGAGGCGTGGCAGAGATGACCCGGATTCTTGGCTCATTGCAGGGGCTCAATGATCAGCTTGAGTTCATCCGTATTGATTCCCGCCATGCTGGTGAGGAGGCTGATCAGGCCTATGTGACGCTTGAACGTGTGTCTTTCGTTCTGGCTCGTGGCGTGGGGGTCCGGTCCCGGCTGGCTTCGGCACCACATCTGCCAGGCCGGCTGGCCGTGGGGTTGGAGCGTGTCGCTGGAGAGCTGGATGATATAGCGGCTTTGCTACGGCAGGACGTGGCCCATGTTATGGATGGGCTAGGGCAGCTCGAGACGATGCTTCAAGAAAATCATGCGGAGCTGGAACGCTGCCTGCCAAGGGATGATGAGGATGCTCTCCAGCAGAGTATTGTCGGGGTTGGTGTGGAGATCATGCTTATTGATTTCCGCTCCGCTGTGGAATCTCACTATGCTGGCTTGCGGAAGATACCGGGGCAAGAACGGCATCGCATAAAGCGTAGGGCCGATGGGAGGCTTGCCGCCATCAACGCTATCCGTGCAGCCGTGGCTATATTGATTGGTGCTCTGGTGTGGGAGGTGACTGCCTGGTCTTATGGTGGGGCTTATATGAGCCTGCTTAGTGTGGTCTGTGCCCGTTTTGCCATCATGAACAATATGATTCTGGTCAGTAAGTATTTCTTCTATGGGGCGGTGTGTTCGGTGCTGGCTAGCATTATTCCGGTTTTTCTGATCATGCCCATGAGTTCCGAATATGCCGTATTTGCTCTGCCCTTTTCTGTACTGATGTTTCTAGGTGGGCTGGCCCTGCGTGTGCCGTCCTTGGCAGGTATTGCAGCGTCCTACGTTAATTTCTTTCCGTGGATCATGGGGCTGGATAATCAGGGGCGGGTTGATGAAGTGACATGGTTCAACCAGTCCTTTGTGTTGCTTCTAGCCTTGTTGAGCGGGATTCAGGTTTTCCGTACGGTTCTGCCGTTCTCTGTAACGCAGGCATGGGCGCAGTTGCGGCGGCAGCTGGTTAAGGAAATTCAGAAGCTGAAAGAACCGCTAAGGGGCCGTGCCCAGACCCAACGTCTCTGGACAAACGAGACAACATTGCGAATGGAGCAGATCATCCGCTTTGCAGGGCAGATTCCACAGAATGAGATTGATAGTATGATCCGTGGTACGTTGGCCGTTATGACGGTCGGGCGTAACCTGCTGACCTTGCGGGACCTTGTTACGCTCGGTCGCCTGCCCCCTAGTGCCTTGAAGGCAGGGGAGCATATGGTGAGGGATATTATCCATCTCACAGAGCAGGGGCGGGAGGATAACCCGATGACATCCGAGCAGTTCCTACAGGAGCAGACTCATCTGGAGATGGTCTTCCATGGTAGTCGGGCTTTTTCCCGTCGGCGTGATCTGGCGGCCGGGATAGGCTGCCTTAGGATCATTCGTTTTGAGTATCAGACAAGCCGAACCTTCTTCTTGCAGGGCGGTAAGGCTTCCGTGCTGGAGCCTGCAGCTTGATAAAAAACCCCGCCTTTCCCGTGGGGAAAGGCGGGGCCTGTGTGATTTAGAACGAACAGTTATAGAAGGCCGCTCGGATCAGAAACCATTGCCACGAGGGGCGACCCAGCCGTTGCCAGTGGCATCACCCATCTGACCGCTCTGGACAGGATTGGTATCCTGATAGGAGCTACCGAACTTGCCGAGATTGCTGCCTGTGACGGCATCACGGTTGGAACGGAGATGGGCCTCGTGATCGGGGTCTGGGCCGTTTTCAAATTCCGTTGAAGGCACATCTTGATAGCCCGGCGGCGGTGGGCGGTGCCCCCGTGCATGGAAGTGTTCACCACCTTTAGAGGTGTTCTTCTGTGCTTCCTGCTTGGAAGAGGACGTGGGAGTATCCTGATAAGGCGTGTTAAAATGGACTGTCTGGGCCACGGCGGAGGGGGCAGCAGCTGGAACAAGAGCTGCAAAACCAAAGGCCGCCGTTACCGCTGTCAGCCATTTGAAAGAAGAAAGGTGCGAAGCCATGTGTGTTCTGTTCCTGTACCGATAGGGGTGCTTCTTTCCTCCATATATCCTTTGAGAGGGTATGATGATCAAGCTTTTTCAGGGTAAAATGATGATGAAGCTGCAATGCGGCCATGGCACGAGGCCCGGCTACACAGGGGCGGCTTGAATAATTTTCAGCCTACTCTACCATTGGAGTAGCATTTCGGTCATAAAATCGCCCATTACAGTTACGGGTCCAACCAGTATCCACGGACGGCCTGATGAGAAAAAGGCCGCTTCCCTCGTCGCAGGAGAACAAGATGCAGCAGTCAGACGGACATAGCAGTACGGCGGAATGGTCACCGGCCAGCTGGCGTACGCGCCCGATCCGTCAGGCCCCACACTATGAGGATGGGGCCGCCCTTGCCGCCGTGGAGGAACGCCTGCATGGCTATCCGCCCCTCGTTTTCGGAGGTGAGGCACGCCGCCTGAAAGAGCGTCTCGCTGCGGCATCCCGGGGGGAGGCGTTCATCCTTCAGGGTGGCCCCTGTGCTGAAAGCTTTGGTGAATTCACGGGAGATATCATTCGGGATACGTTCCGGGTGTTGTTGCAGATGGCCGCCGTGCTGACCTATTCTGCCAAAGTACCTGTGGTGAAGATCGGGCGTATGGCCGGGCAGTATGCCAAGCCTCGTTCATCCGATATCGAAACACGGGACGGTGTGGAGCTGCCCTGCTATCGTGGTGATAACGTCAACGGCCCAGAATTTACGGCAGAAGCCCGCAAGCCCGATCCGGCCCGTATGGAGATGGGGTATTTTCAGGCAGCGGGTGTGCTGAATCTGTTGCGGGCCTACTCCCGTGGTGGCTTTGCTAACCTACATGAGGTCCATCGCTGGAATCTGGATTACGTCCGCAATTCCCCACAGGGGGAGCGTTATGAAGAGCTGGCGTCTCAGATTGAGGGTACGCTGGCCTTCATGAAGGCCTGTGGGGTAGAGGATAACGCCCCGCAGTATGATGAGGTGGAGTTCTATACCTCTCATGAGGCCCTACTCCTGCCCTATGAGCAGGCTTTGACCCGTGTAGATGAGGCAACAGGCCGCCATTATGGTCTTTCGGCCCATTTCCTATGGATCGGCGATCGTACCCGCCAGCCGGGCGGGGCGCATGTGGAGTTCCTGCGAGGGGTGGATAATCCGATCGGCATCAAGGTTGGACCAACCACGACCATTGAGGACCTTCAGAAGCTTCTGGAAATCCTCAATCCGGAGGATGAGGCCGGACGTATCACGCTGATTTCCCGCATGGGGCATAGCAAGGTGCGTGATCTCCTGCCGCCGTTGTTGGAGGCCGTGCGTAAGACAGGCCGGACCGTCACATGGATCTGCGACCCCATGCATGGCAACACCACGACATCATCCAACAAATATAAGACCCGTGCTTTTGCGCATGTTCTGGATGAAATCATGGGCTTCCTGGAAGTGTTTGAGCAGGCCGGGGTAACGCCGGGTGGCATTCATCTGGAGATGACAGGGAGTGACGTTACAGAATGCACGGGCGGCCCACGTTGCCTGACAGACGCTGACCTGCCTGCCCGTTATAGGACATTCTGTGACCCCCGCCTGAATGCCGAGCAGTCTCTGGAGATTGCCTTCCAGCTTTCAGACCGGTTGAAGCGCATTTTTGAGAAACGCTGAAGGCCTCTGCCAAGAGGCAGCACTGGCCCAGTTCTTTCAGGGAGAGACAGCGTGGTGAGTTGGAAACAAGCTCTTGAGCAGGCTCATAGCCCGAGGGAAGTACTGGATATACCTCAGATTGAGGGGCGAACGGATGCCTATTTCCTGCGGATGCGGGATATTGTCAGCCAGTTTGGTGACTGTCGGGTGACCTATGCTGTGTTTGTGCGTCGTCCGGTTGTGGCGGCGTATGGGCTCGCCCTGCAATGGGTGCAGAATGTCGCCCATCATCAGGGGTTCCCTGTTGAGATCACGGAAGTGCATCCAGAAGGCACATGGGTCGGTGCGGGTGACCCGCTTTTCTATCTGACGGGCTCTTTAGTCTCTTTGGCCCCGTTGGAAACCTTGCTGCTTCAGAAGACGGGTGCGGCCTGTGTGGCGGCGCATAATGCCTATCAAATGGCTCTTGCTTTGCCAGAAGTTCCTTTTCTGGCGATGGATGCCCGCCACTGTGCCGGTGGCGAGATGCAGGAGCTGATGGCCTATGCCGCCGCTGTGGGGTCTCGGGCTGCACAGCAGGAGGGGGCTGTCGGGTTCATTGGTAATGCGAACCACGCTACGGCAGGTTTCTTCGGGCAGGAGCGGGGACTAGGGACTATGCCTCATGCCTTTATCGGTTATGCAGGCTCTACCCTGCGGGCAGCGGAAATGTATGTGGAACGCTTCCCCGATGAACCTCTGACTGTTCTGGTGGATTATTTCGGGCAGGAAGTGACGGACATGCTGGAAGTCTGTCGTCGCTTTCCAGACCGTGCAGCAGCAGGTGAGTTGAGCGTGCGGCTGGATACGCATGGCGGCCGCTTTCTCGAAGGGCTAGACCCACAGCGTTCTTATGAGGTGCTGGAGCGCCATACGCCGGGCACCATTCGCCGTTATCGGTCGGAAAAAGAGCTGCGCTACTTGGTCGGAACAGGTGTTTCCGCTGCTGCCATCTGGCGGATGCGGGAAGCGCTGGATGAAGCAGGCTTCCCGAAGGTGAAGATTGTCGTATCCTCGGGCTTTGGTATTTCCAAATGCATGGCTATGCATGATGCGTCCGCTCCGATTGATATTGTGGGGACAGGCTCGTTCCTGCCGGACCGCTGGTCAGAAACCTATGCCACGGCTGATATTGTCTCTTATGATGGCGAACCACGTGTGAAGATCGGGCGTGAATTCCTTCTTCAGAAAATTCAGGAAAGGACCGGATGATGAATGACGAGGATAGAGAAGCTAGACGGGCTTTCATCAATGGCATCCGGGGAGGAGGAAGCGACCAGAGTACCGAGGAGGCTGCACAGGCAGAGGCCGAGGCAACCGTAAAGCAGGCTGATGATGGTTGGGTCGTCCGTATTCTGGATCAGTCTGGTGCCAGTGAGGGCGATGATGACGTGGTGGAGGAGGTGAAAGGCTTTCTCGACCTTGCCCATGCCAACGCTTTTGCCCGTGCGTATGTGCGGGACAGCATCGAGCGATGCCGTGTCCCCGGTGCGGCAGATAGGGATGTGTTGCAGAGCTGGTTCGCCTTTGGTGAGAATGCCGAGGTTGTAGATGCAGGTGAGGAAGGCTGGAAGTCCAGCACGGAGCTAGATGATTTTGCCTCCAGCCCGGCCACCCCGATGGAACGGGACTGGCGGACGTTGGACCCTCGCCGCCTTGTGAGTGATGAAGAGCTGGCAGGCCCGCCTGACGAGAATGATCAGGATGAAGATGATGACGATGCCTTCGTGGCGGAAATCATCCGGCACCGCCAGCAGGAGCAGTGAAAGCGTTCCTGAAGATCAGCCTTATGGATGGCAGGGGGATTACCCCCCCCGTTGAAAGAATGAGAACAGAGTACGGTATGAAAGTACGTTTTGCCCCCTCTCCGACAGGGCATCTTCATGTTGGTAATGCCCGCCTTGCCGTAGCGAACTGGTTGTTTGCGCAGCGGCATGGTGGTCAGTTCCTACTGAGGATGGACGATACGGACACTCAGCGTGGCAATAAGGCCTATGAGGAGGCCATCCGCCGAGACCTGGAATGGTTGGGGTTGAGCTGGGATGAATATGCCAGACAATCCGAACGTCTGGCCCGCTATGAGGAAGTGATCGAACATCTCAAAGCAACGGGGCGGCTTTATCCCTGCTTTGAGAGCGAGCTGGAGTTGAAATACAAGCGGGAGCAGCGTTTGAGGGCAGGGAAGCCCCCGCTGTATGATCGCTCCATGCTGAAAATGACCGATGAACAGCGTGCTCGGGCAGAAGCTAACGGTAAGGTGCCTTACTGGCGTTTTAAGCTAAGCGGTGCCACCCGTCATTGGCAGGACCTCGTGATGGGGGATTGCCATGTGAAGCTGACAGCCGTCTCAGACCCTGTTCTGGTACGGGCGGATGGCAGTATCCTCTACACGCTGGCCTCCGTGATTGATGACCTGGATATGGGCATCACTCACATTCTGCGGGGTGAGGACCATGTGACCAATACAGGCGTGCAGCTCGATATTGCAGAAGCTCTGGGCGCAAAAGAGGGGCACTTCACTTTTGGGCATCTGCCGCTTTTGCTGGGGCAGGATGGCGGGAAACTCTCCAAACGTCTGGGCGGGCTGGCTCTTTCCACATTGCGGAATGATGGCATAGAACCCCGTGCTCTCGTTGCTTATTTGGCCCGCCTAGGCAGCTCGGATGACCCGCAGGTGGCCTCTAGTATGGATGAGATCGTGAAGAGCTATGACATTAGCCATGTGTCCCGCTCTGCAGCCCGGTTTGATGTGCCTCAGCTTCTGGGGCTGAATCGTCGTGTCCTGCATGGCATGTCTTACGAGGACATTCGCCCGCAGTTGCCCGAGGGAGCTGATGAAGCGTTCTGGCTGGCCATTCGGGGCAATATTGATCTGTCTGTCGAGATTGCCCATTGGTGGGCTGTCGTAAAAGGCCATATTGTGGCCCCGTCCCAGCCGGAAGAAGCGGATTTCCTGCGTGAGGCCGCCCGCCTTCTGCCAGAAGAGCCGTGGGATAATACGGTCTGGAAGCGTTGGATTGATCTGCTGAAGGTGGAAACCGGCCGTAAAGGCAAGGCTCTGTTCCTGCCGCTGCGTCTGGCCCTTACAGGGGAAGATGCAGGGCCGGAGTTGGCGGCTCTTCTGCCGCTTATGGGCCGGGAGCGTGTGCTACTGCGCTTGAGGGATGCCGTGCAGCATTAAGGGCTTCTTTTGCCGGGATCGGCCTGTGGTTAGGTCGTCCCGGAGGGAGGGTCATCCGATACTGTGATCGGTTCTTCATCAGCGGCAGGGAGCGGGTCCGGGGATGTCACGTGGAAGAGGCTGAAGTCCACTTCCATCAAGCCCCGCTCGGTCTCTTTGAGGAGGCTGACGAACCGTGCGCCGTAGAGTATGTCCTGCGCTGCATAAGTGTGGTTGGCGAACACATCCTGCGCTGAAACAGGGTCAGTTGCGTTGAGGATGAGGAAGATGCGGGCTTGTTGTGCCTCGAGCGTTGCCCGATCCAGCCCATAGAGCGGGCTGTTCTCTGTGATGCTATGGGAGAAAGAAAGGCTGACCGGGAAGACCGGGAAGTGACTGTGCCCTAGCGTCAGCGGTTCTAGCTGGAGCGATGTATGACCTCGCTCATCGGAGCGTGTGCGGGCTAGGATAGCCTCAATACTGGTGTTCATCAGGGGGGTTTTACGGAGATTCCCTAACCGGAAATTGAGCTTTGTAATGTCTCCGTCCTGAAATATTGTCACCATGTTGCTAAACAGGACCCGAGCATGAGGGCGGGAGAAGCGGGCAAAGACAAGCCCAGTAATGATGGCGGTTGAGATCGTCCCGATCAGCATTTCAAGTGTGGCAAGGGTATTGGCGGCAAATCCCTGCGGATAGATATAGCCATAGCCAACCGTGGAAAGGGTCTGGGCACTGAAGAAGAAATCCCCCCAGAAGTGACCCGCTTTCACGTTGCTCAACCCATGTGGCAACAGATAGAAACCGAAGCTGAATAGCAGGTTGAGCAGCAGATAGGCTGCTGTCACCGTGGCAAAAAAGGTCATCCAGCCCATGGTCAGGCAATTATGATACATGTCCCCTAGAAGGTGGCCACGTGTCTTCCTGCGTGTAACGATGTTCAGGACGTTGTCCTGCGAGAGAAGGCTCATCCCCGGTGCTGATTGCACTGGTTTGTGCGGGTGGAGTAGAGCCTCTGGCAGTTTAATATGCATGGCATTCTAAGGACGGTTGAAGGAAGGGGCAGCGTACCCTGCCCGACAGCGTGCCGGGCAAGAGTGGCATCATTTTGTATGGCGTATCTTTCGTGCCCGTGAAAGTTCACTGACGACACCATGCAGTGTCCGCAATTCCTGCTCGGTGATTTCGCCACGGGCGAACAGATGGCGTAGATTGCGGATCATCCCCGGGCGTTTCTGCTCGTGGTGCAGAAAGCCACATTCATCAAGATCCCGCAGAAGGTGGGTCATGAAGTTTTCGACCTCACCTTTCGTAGCGACATGTGTCTCATTGGTCATGAGATACTGCTCGGGCACGGTATCTTCTGTCAGATACCATTCATAGGCCATAACAAGCACGGCCTGAGCCAGATTGAGCGACATGAAACGGGGGTTGAGTGGATAGCGGATGAGCGTATCGGCCCGGGCCATGTCTTCATTATCCAGCCCTGCCCGTTCTGGGCCGAAGAGGATACCGCTTTTCAGTTTCCGGCTGCTGGTAGCTCGCAGCTCTGCCGCAGCACCACGAGCCGTCATGACCGGCTTGATGATATGGCGAGGGCGGGGACAGGTGGCAAAAACACGGTGTAGATCGGCGATGGCATCATCGACTGTTTCGAAGACTGTGGCTTCCTCAAGAATGCGATCAGCCCCGGAGGAGGCATACCAAGCACGAGGTTGTGGCCAGCCATCACGCGGGGCCACGAGGCGGAGGTGGAATAATCCACCATTAGCCATGGCCCGGGCTGTAGTCCCAATATTTTCAGCCAGTTGAGGGCGGACAAGAATGACAACGGGGTCAAAAGGAGCGGGTGGGGCCAGATCGGCCCCGCCGTTACGGCCTGTCATGGGGTATATTATCCTTTCCGCCAGATTGTACCGGCTGGGCCATCTTCCAGCAGGATGCCCTTTTCTGCCAGATCATTGCGTATCTGGTCAGCCAGAGCAAAGTCACGGGCCTTACGGGCCGCAAGGCGCTGTTCAATCAGGGCCTCAATGGCGGCGGGATCAAGTTCTGTGCCTCCCTGGAACCAATCAGCTGGGCTCATGGTAAAGAGGCCCAAAAGTTGTCCCCCAGCGAGGAGAAGATTTGCAGCTTCCTGTTGGCCGTCTAGTGCAGCATCGGCATAGCGGTGAAGCACGCTGAGAGCCAGCGGCGTGTTGAGGTCATCACAAAGAGCATCCAGTACATCAGCCGGGATGGCATCTGTTGCTGTGGGTGTGGTTTTTTCCAGTGCCCGGTAGAAGCGGTCCATGATGCGGCGGGCTTCGTCCAGCTTCTCCCACGTAAAATCAAGCGTGGAGCGGTAATGCGACCCGAGGAAAAGCAGGCGCAGGGCCTCTGCCGGGGTGCGGTCTAGTACTTCATGGATGGTGTGGAAATTACCCAGCGACTTGGACATTTTCTCCCCGCCGGAAAGCAGCATCCCTGTATGGAGCCAATGGCGGGCAAAATGGCTGTGAGGGTAGCAGCAGAGAGACTGCGCCCGTTCATTTTCATGATGGGGGAAAAGTAGGTCATTCCCGCCGCCATGAATATCGAAACTTTCCCCGAGGTAACGTTCAGCCATGGCGGAACATTCGATGTGCCAGCCGGGGCGGCCACGACCATAGGGACTATCCCAACCCGGTTCATCCTCGCTGGAGGGTTTCCAGAGGACGAAGTCCCCGGGGTTACGTTTATAGCCGGCGACTTCCACACGGGCCCCGGCCTGCATATCGTCTAGCGAGCGGCCAGACAGGGCGCCGTAGCTGGGGAATGACGTGACATCAAAAAGCACATGCCCGTCTGCTTCGTACGCATGGCCCTGCGTGATGAGACGGTCGATCATTTTCAGCATATCAGGAATATGCTGCGTGGCTCTGGGTTCAATAGTGGGGGGTAGGATGTTCAGAGCGGCGAGATCGTCGTGAAAATCCTGTGTGGTACGTTCTGTCAGGCTGGCGATGTCTTCATTATTGTCTCGGGCCCGCTGAATGATTTTGTCATCAATATCGGTGATATTGCGGACATAGGTAACCTGCGGGTAGAGCGCACGGAGCAGACGGACAAGCACGTCTGCACTCAGCATGGAACGTAGATTACCAAGATGCACCCGGTCATAGACGGTCGGTCCACAGAAATAGAGGCGGACATTGGTGGCATCATCGGGGGTGAAAGGGACAGTCGAACGCTGATGGCTATTATGAAGCCTCAAGCCGGACTGGGTGGACATCGGGTCTGAATTGCTCTGCTGCGTGCTCATGTCTGTTCAATGCGACAGAGATGCGTCTGGTGCAACAGGGAAATCACTCTTTAGCACTTGCGCTTTGGGTTATATGCGATAGAGACAAACTCATGTCCGCACCAAGAATGAAACATATCGCTCCTGCTGTGGGGATGTCCGTTCACATCCGCACTTTGATTCAGGTTGGTTTGCCTCTGGCTCTCTCTCAGCTTTCGGAGATGGCTATGGGGGTGACTGATACTATCTTGTTGGGAAGCCTCGGGGTGGACGCTGTGGCCATTGGGGGGATTTCCAATAATTTCTTCTTCACGACCATGATTTCTTTTCAGGCCGTGCTGGGTGGAGTCGGTGTGCTGCTGTCTCATGCCCGTGGCGGGGTGGAGCATGGTCATGGGGAAGGCCATGATAGACGGAGCATCATCAGTGCGGGGGCCGTGTTGGGCCTGCTGGCATTCATTCCCTGTTTGATCCTGTTGCTTTGTTCTAGTCGCATATTCGGGCTGATGGGTGAGCCGTTCATGGTGACGGAGCAGGGCGGGCAGTTCATCAATGTGCTGCTTTATGCGCTCTTGCCCAATCTGGTTCTGCTAGGGTTATGCCGTGTGGCATTGCCGTCGCTTGGGGCAGAATCCCTGTTGCTCTGGACGATGCCTGTCATGGCCTTGTGTAATGGGGTGCTGAATGCGGCCCTGATACATGGTTGGTTTGGGCTGCCTGCCTATGGCTTGTTTGGGTCCGCTCACGCCACGATGCTGACAGGCTGGGCCATGAGCCTCGTTCTTTTACTCCTCTGCCTCTGGCGGCCTAGCTTACGGGGGCTGTTAAGGCCGGTGCGGGTACGGTGGCCTCTTCTAAAGGAGCTTCTGATACTGGGCCTGCCCATGATGATTACGGCGGCCTCTGAGCTTCTTTTGTTCCAGATCACGACACTGAATGCCGGAAGGTTGGGAACGCGCAGCCTTGCAGCGCATCAGGTGGCATTGAACACTATTTCTCTCTTTTTCATGGTCTGTCTGGCCATTGGGCAGGCTGCGAATGTGCGGGTTGCCTATTGGCGGGGGGCGAAAAAAACGGCGGAGGCCTGTCGCGCCTCTAGTGGTGCCCTGTTGCTCGTATTGGGCTGGACCATCATGACAGGGTTGGTTCTTATGCTAATGCCCGAGGTTGTGGCCCGTCTTTATTATACGGGCGCCCCGCCAGATGTCGGCACGTTTACTACGACGGTTCTGTTGCTGAAAATTGCTGGGATTTTTCAGATCGTGGATGGGGTGCAGGCAGTTTGCAACGGGGCGTTGCGGGGCTGTGGGGATACGTTCATCCCTATGGTTATTAGCATTGTTAGCTATGGGGTTGTGGGTATTGGGTTGGGATACTGGCTGGCTTTCCGATGGGGGTACGGTGTGCAGGGTCTATGGATTGGGCTTGCCGCAGGGCTGGGCATAACCGCTTTTGCCCTTGGGGGGCGGCTTTATCTGCTGCTGTATCGCACGGCCGCAACCCAGCCTTAAAAAGGCCACTTGCCGTGATGCCCTGTGGGAGGATAGGTAATCTGGAACATTGTTCAGGAAGGCGCATGGTGTGTTCGACCATTAAACCCTAGGCTGACTGAATCTGGGGTGTCATCCCTCCTTAATTCGTTTGAAAAAGGGGGTGTGGTTCCGTATGGTCGGGCGTCTCAGCGTATTAAAAGAACATGAGCGATCTGGTTGGTCAGATGCTTTGCGAAGGCAGTAGTGCCTGCGTGTCTGGGGGCGGGCTCTGCGGGGTTGCGTATCGTCCCAGTAGGTGGAAACAGGAGCGTGCATGAAGCTGCCCGGAGTATTTTCTTTTAGGTCCCGTGGGGCCCCATGGCTGGGTCTTGCTTTGCTGATGGCCCCAGTGCGAGGCTGGGCCAGCATTGGGGCGCCGAGCTTCCCTCTAGCAGGGGCCTATTTCCCGGCGTGGCTTATATGCTTGTTTATAGGTGCAGTCGGTGCTGCCCTGCTGCGGCTGGTTTTCATGATCCTGCATGTGGATGGTCTGTTGCGGTACCATCTGGTGACCTATCTCTCCATGGGTACGATGCTGGGGTTGATTGCTTGGCTTCTTCTCTACGGGCAATAAGGGCGGTTTCATGAAAAAAGAACGGATTAAAGGCCGCTTCCCGGTGGGAAGTGCGATTGCGATGGCCACTTTGGTATGCGCTCTTCTGGGTGTTCTTTATGTGGATCACCAGTCAGGGCAGCACCCCAATAGTGATAGTGCCGTTATTTATACGGAGAGCGTGCATGTTGCCGCTCTGGTGGGGGGACGCCTCCAGACGCTTTCCGTCCGGGATAATCAGGTCGTCCATAAAGGGGACCTTCTCTACCAGATCGACCCGGAGCCATATGAGATTGCTCTGCACAAAGCTGAGGCAAGCGAGACGCAGGCACAGGCTGATCTGAATGATGCACGGCGTGCGCTGGCTGTACGTATGGCCAATGCGGCGAGCAACGAGCGCAGGCGGCATCAGGCAGAAGATGAGAAGGACCTTGCCTGGCGTACGGTAACCCGCCTCAAGCCGCTGGCAGAGCAGCATTATGTGTCTTGGCAGGTTTATGACCAGGCCGTGACGAAGTTTAACTCTGCTGTGGATGCATTGGCGGAAGCTCAGCATGAGCAGCAGGCCAGTCAGGTTGCCATTGGTGACGTAAAACACGCCGAGGCCATGCTTCAGGAGGCATCCGTTGCGGTGGAACATGCCCGCTACGAGCTGCGGCAGACCCGTGTTTCGGCTGATATTGATGGCTATGTGACCAGCCTGAATGTTCGGGAAGGTGAGGTGCTGGCTGCCAACCAAAATCTGTTCACTTTGGTTTCCAAAGACGAATGGTATGCTTTGGCCCCGATCCGGGAAATCAATCTGAAGCCTGTCCACCCGGGTGCCTGCGTGACTGTTTACTCCATGATCGACCGTAGTAAGGCCATTCATGGTGTTGTCGAAAGTATTGGCCGTGGTGTGCTGACCGACTACATGAAGGAAAGTGACCGTGGGGTGCCGTATGTCGAGCGGCAGATGGACTGGGTGCATATCGCCCAGCGCTTCCCTGTGCGTATCAAGATTGATCACGCTCCTGAATATCTGATGAGACTGGGTGCAACAGCCAACGTGGAAATTCTCCATGGTGCTGCCTGCCATGCTTAAACCCTATTATGACGCCTTCATGCGTCTATGGCGGCTGATCATAAGGCCAACCCGTGGACGTACGGCCCTTGCCTTGCGGACTGCCATACTCTGTATGGTGGTCGTCCTCATTGGCGAGATTTGGCAGCTCCCCATGTTGACCTTGCTAACCCTTACACTGGGGGCGCTCTGGCAAGGGAACAGGGTGGCGAACATGAAGGTATCTGTCATGTACGTCATCTTCTTTTCTGGCGTGACGGGTGTTCTTTATGTAGGCGTTGCTACGACAATTAATAATTTTTTAGCGACACTGATCTTCAATCTTATACTCAGCTTCATTTTTTTCTTTCTAAGTACAACAACTATTCTTGGCATGATCAGTGTTATTGGTGGGTTGATCCTATCCTATATGCTGGTATCGCTGGATAGTGTGCAGAATGGCGATAGCATCGCCCGCCTTGTTCTGTCTGCGTGGCGTGTGTTCCTCATCATTGGTGGTATGATTGCTTTTCTGGGAAGCTGCCTTTCGCCTTCGCCAGAGCACGTTTTGACAGATCAGATTATTGAGCGGCTGCGCCTATCGGCAAAATGTTTGGGGCGGAGGGGGGAAGGGCGACCGATCCCTCAGGCGTGGCAGGATGCTGTCATGGATACTGTGGGCGAGGGGGTCAGTGGCATGTTTGGCCTGCTCGGGGCTGCTACTGTAGAGCAGCGCTGGAGCACAGAGGATCTATCCTATCTGCGCCGCGCCGCCCTAAATAGCTTTGGCATTTTGCAATTTGTTGAACGCTGCTTGAAGCCCCATGTGCCCATTTCTCGGGAAGATTGTACCTATTTGGCAGGTCGCCTGAATGAGGTGGCCGATTATTTTGAAACAAACGGTCGCCCTGTTGATATGGAAGGCCCTCAGGTCTGTTCAGGTGAGATTACGCAGGAAATAGAGCGTCTGCTGAACGAATTTGAGAAGCCACTGACCGCCGAAGAGGTGCAGTTGCCTTCTGGCCCTGCCGGTAATGCCGCCCCCCCCAAGAAGAAGCCGAGCTTCTTTCTTCCCGGGGCTTTTACGGACCGGGAACATATCCGTTATGCCGTTAAGGGTACTGTATCTGTCTGCATTGCCATCATCACATATAAGATGTTGAATTGGCCGGGTGTGCACACCTGCATTGTTACCTGCTTCATCGTCTCTCTACCAACGATGGGGGCTGTGTTGGACAAGCAGCGTCTGCGTATTGTCGGTGCCCTGATGGGCTGCTGCATGGCTATGGGGACTATCATATGGCTTATGCCGCATATGACGAATATAGCCGAAATCATGCTTGTTATGGGTGTGGTCATCTTCATCGGGGCATGGGTGAAGGCTGGTGATCAGCGTATTTCCTATCTTGGGTTGCAGATCATCGTAACCTTCACATTGTCCGATCTCGCCAAATATACCCCTATAACAGATCTGACTGTCCCGCGTGATCGTATCATCGGTATTCTGATCGGCTTGGCTATTACCTATGTCGTGCATACTTTGTTCTGGCCCCACAGTGCGATGGGCGGTGCTCTGCAAAAGTTGAAGGCTCTTGATGGCTTGCTGGCGCAGGATGTGACGGATTGGAATCAGGATCAGCGTCTACTACAGGCCGCAAAGGTGCAGGAAACGGCTAGCGGCGCCATGAGTCAGCTGCGGCAGGTTATGATAGAACCAGCGGCCATGCGCCCGACCAAGCATCGGATGCGGCAATATATGCTGTTTCTGCGGCGTGCTGTTGTAAGTGCTGGGTGCTTGTTCGGCGATATCGCTGTAAACCGGCAGAAACAGGCCCTCCGTCTAGGGCAGATTTTGAAGGGGGGGGAGGCCACTTCCCTTAACGAAGGAGGAGGTCTCTGATGGATGGTTTTGTGTGGAAACAGGACATGACGCAGGGAAAGATACAGGGGCGGTCTCATCAGACATCATCTCGTGGCAGTTGTCCTTCTATGAAGCAGGATGGAAGGCCGATGTGGCGCAGGGCCGCACTGGTTTGCACTGTTCTTCTCTGTGGTAGTGCACTAAGCGGCTGCCAGACGACAGCTATGCAGAACATGCCTCTTGCGCCCGACCAGCCGTGGGCGGCACCGGTTGATGCAAACGGCCATATTATTGAGGGGCACGAACAAGGCGCACCGGGCCATAAAGGCGGCCGTATGTTGAAGATGCCTGCCGGGTACCGTTTATCTTCGGATCATGCCCTGCCACAGCCTGCTGCGCTGGGGACCGTTCAGGTAGACCATTCCTATAATCTGGTGGATCTGATCGACATGGCGCAGTCCATCAACCCTTCCACCCGTCAGGCGTGGGATGCTGCGAGAGAGAGTGCGGCAGAGACCGGCATTGCCCGTTCTGCCTATCTGCCTCATCTGACAGCGACCGCCCTAGGAGGCTATGGAGTTCTGGAGCCTCATAATCGTTTCCGGTCTGATGGGGTTAAGGTCAATACCAATACCCGTATTCATGGGACGTTGGAACGTCAGCAGGTAGGATTGGAATGGCTTCTCTTCGACTTCGGCAAGCGGCGTGCCGTTATGGAGGAAGCAACTCAGAAAAGCATCGGGCAGAACATCCTGTTTACGGGAGAACATCAAAAGGTCATTCATCAGGTAGCTTTGGCGTATTATCGGTATGCGGCAGCGTTGAATAACGTTTCGCTCGTGCGTCAGTCCCTCGAGAATGCCCATGCTATTGCTCGTGCAGCAGATGCAAATCTGCGCAACGGGGAAGGGACGGTCATTGATACAGCACAGGCCGAGCAGGCCGTGGCAGAGGCCGAGCTTGTATTGGCCCGGACGGAAGGTGATGTAAAAACCTATCGCCTGGAATTGCTGACAGCGGTTGGTTTGAATCCGTCCCAGCCTTTGCATGTCCAGACAGATACCGGGCGGAACATCCGTGTTGAGGATATCCGTCTCAGTGAAGACATGGTGCACGAGGCCGTGGGGCGTCGCCCGGATGTTCTGGCAGCCTATACGAGCTTGCGGGCCGCTCAAAGCGCAGTGGAAGGGGCCCGGGCTAGCTATAGGCCGCAGATATTCATGAGCGGTAATGTCGGGTACGGGTTTGATGATATCCGCCTCCGTAATCTGCCACTCGTGAATACGAATTCGCTTAATGACCGGGTTCATACGTTCGGAAGCCTGATTACAGCGGGGATTACCGTGCCCATCTATGATGGTGGTTTGCGCCGCAATCGCCTCCGTCAGGCGCATGAGCGGGAAGATAGTGCCCGTGCCGCCCTTCAGGATACGCAGAATAATGCGGTGCGTACCATTGTGAGTGCCGAGGCCATGCTCCATACGGGCATTACAGCCTATCAGGCCGCCCTGAGCCTTCAGAAGGCCAGTCAGACAGGCTTTGATGCCGCCCTGACAGCCTATCGCTCTGGTGATGGTACGATGACCCGTATGCTGGAACTGCAGAATACGTTGCTCAACGCTCGCTTGGCCGTTTCGGACAGTTATTACGGGATGCTGAGTGCTGCAGCTTCTCTGGCTTATGCTGCCGGTACGCTGGGTAGCAGCAGCGTTCTATCCGATATTGAAGGCTCATTGGAGGAAACGGCACCGGTCGTTCCCGTCTCCAACGGTCAGGCCCCCGGCTGAGGGGGTCTTGCCGGTTGGGTCATGCTTTGTGGCGGTGGGCAACGTATAGCGTGATGAAATAGATCAGCAGCCCACCGGCTGAGAGAATGGCACCCCCCCAGCCGACCGAGCCGATACCCAGGCCATTCTCCACGAGCATGGCCCCCAGAGATGCCCCCAGAGCATTAGCGATGTTGAAGGCTGAATGATTCAGTGAAGCAGCCAGTGTCTGGGCATCTCCGGCAACTTCCATAAGGCGGGACTGCATGGCCGGGCTAAGAATGACCGTGGCAGCGGGCAGAAAGAAACAGACGACCAGCATGGTAATGCTGGAGGGCAGGAAGAGCCAGAACGCAAGCATGAAGACGATGCTGCCAATCAGACTGAAAATGGTCGTACGGTCGAGGTTCCGGTCGATCATGGCCCCACCAAAGGAATTGCCTGCCACCATCCCGCACCCCCAGATGACCTGATAGAGCGTGATCATCCAATGATTGAGATGCGTCACTTGCCCTAGAGCGGATGTCAGAAAGGTATAGACGGCAAACATGCCGCCAAAGCCGATGGCCCCTGTTAGCAGGGTTAGTAGCACATGGGGGTTTTTGAAGGCTGTCAGCTCTGAAAGGGCATTGACGTTGGCCTGCGGGCGATCCGCTGGGATGAGGAACGCTACACCCGCTACACAGAGCAGCCCCAGTACGGAGAGAGCACCATAAATGGCCTCCCATGATATATACTGGGAAAGGAACGTGCTGAGCGGTGCGCCGATAACGGTGGAGAACATGATGCCAGAGAGCACCATGCTGATCGCCCGTCCACGTCGTGCCCGCTCCACCATGGAAGCCCCCGTCAGGGCGGCGATGCCAAAAAAGGCACCATGCGGCAGCCCCGTGATGAAGCGCATCACCTCAATAGGGAGCAGTGATGAGAACAGGATGGTGCCGATATTGCCAATGCAGAAAAGGGAAAGCAGAAGCAGCAATATGGTCCGGCGAGGCAGATGCGCCCCAGCGATGGCCATGATGGGTGCTCCCACCACAACCCCCAGTGCATAGGCTGAGATAACAGCACTAGCCTGCCCAACGGAAATATTCAGGGCATGAGAGAAAGCAGGCAGAATACCCATCATGCCGAACTCACCGGTGCCGATGGTGAATGTCCCTAGCATAAGGGCCGCAATGGCAGGGGCAACACCATGGGGTGGACGCAGGCGTGGGCCTGTAACCGTTTCGGTCGGCTCCATAAAGGGAGTTCTCCAGTCTGATTAGGGAGTCTGGGGTATAGGGGATATGGCCCTGTTTTTTCAATCTCCATCTAGGGGTAAAATGGTGGCGTACTGGGCGGGAGGTAGTGGCAGTTCTTGACAGTCCGTATGGCCTCGTGTAACGGCAGGTGCATTGCCGGGAATGTCGGATGGTCTGGCTGGAATGGTGCGTGCTGTGGCGCAGTGTTTCATAAGGCTCGTAGGCTGTTCCGTTCTTTCTGTTCTGCCTTAGGTGGAGGGGGAAGAGCCTACCGGTGCAACAAAGGGCCGCCGCACAGGTTCGCCGGTCTGAGAGAAATACGGGTTTAACCGATGTCAAAACGTCTTGAGAGCAAGTACAAAATTAACCGCCGTCTCGGCGTTAACCTGTGGGGCCGTGCTAAGTCCCCGGTGAACCGTCGTGAGTATGGCCCGGGCCAGCATGGTCAGCGTCGCCGTCAGAAGCCGTCTGACTACTCTGTTCAGCTGATGGCTAAGCAGAAGCTGAAGGGTTACTACGGTAACATCAGCGAGAAGCAGTTCCGTCGCTATTATGATGAGGCCGTGCGCCGCAAGGGTGATACCTCTGAGAACCTGATCGGTCTGCTGGAGCGTCGCCTGGATGCCGTCATCTACCGTCTGAAATTCGCCATGACACCGTTTGCTGCCCGTCAGTTCGTCAGCCACGGTCATGTGCTGGTTAACGGCAAGCGTGTCAACATCCCGTCCTACCTGGTGAAGGAAGGCGACGTGATTGAGGTGCGTGAGAAGTCCAAGCAGCTCGCTATCGTTCTGGATGCCGTGCAGAGCGCCGAGCGTGATGTGCCGGAATATATCGAAGTGGATCATCGCCAGATGAAGGGTTCCTTCATCCGTGTTCCGCAGCTTTCTGATGTGCCGTACCCGGTGCAGATGGAACCGAATCTGGTGGTCGAGTTCTACTCCCGCTAAGATACGGTCATTGGCTGTATATGGAGGCGCCGGGCGGTTTTACCGTCCGGCGTTTGCCGTTTCTTACGCTCTCTTTTCAGGAAAGCTGATATGTCCGACCCTACCATTGCTGCGGAAATCCCCCGGCGGCGCACCTTTGCCATTATTTCCCATCCTGATGCTGGTAAAACCACACTGACAGAACGCATCCTGCGGGCTGGTGGGGCTATCCAGATGGCTGGGAATGTCCGGGCCAAGGGAGAGCGGCGGCGTACCCGGTCGGACTGGATGAATATTGAGAAGGACCGTGGCATTTCAGTCGTCACCTCGGTGATGACGTTCAATTATGGCGGCTGCGTCTTCAATCTGTTGGATACGCCGGGCCATGAGGACTTCTCCGAAGATACCTACCGGACCTTAACTGCCGTAGATTGTGCAGTGATGGTCATTGATGCCGCCAAGGGTATCGAGGCCCGGACACGCAAGCTGTTTGAAATCTGCCGCTTGCGGGATATTCCCATCGTTACCTTTATCAATAAGATGGACCGTGAGGCGCAGGATTGCTTCGCCCTGCTGGATGAAATTTCCAATGCTCTGGCCCTGGATGTGTCCCCAGCGACATGGCCAGTTGGTCGGGCGGCGAAATTTGCCGGTATTTACGACCTGCGCACAAAGTCCCTGCATCTCAAAGAAGAGCTGCCAGAAGATGATGAACGGCTGGCCTTAATGCGGGAAGAGGTGGAGCTGGCTGAGGTTGCTCTACCTCCTTTTGAGAAAGAATTTTTTGATGAAGGGCACCTGACTCCCGTCTTCTTTGGCTCTGCCATGAAGGAGATTGGCGTGACGGACCTGCTGGACGCTCTGGCTGCCTACGGGCCACCGCCTCGTGCTCAGCCCTCCGAAACACGGGATGTGCAGGCAACGGAAGAGACTGTCACTGCGCTGATCTTTAAGATTCAAGCGAACATGGACCCCAATCACCGGGACCGCATGGCCTTTGCCCGTGTTTGTTCTGGTAAGCTGACCCGTGGCATGCGCCTGAAGCATGTGCGCACTGGTAAGCAGTTTGCGCTTCATACGCCGCAGTTCTTCTTCGCACAGGATCGTCAGTTGGTAGAGGAAGCCTTCGCCGGGGATGTGGTGGGGATTCCCAATCATGGTACCTTGCGTATTGGCGATACGCTGACAGATGGCGAGGATTTGCGCTTTACGGGTGTTCCGCATTTTGCACCGGAGATTTTGCGCCGTGTGCGGCTGGATGATGCCATGAAGGCTAAGAAGCTACGTCAGGCTCTTGTAGAGCTGGCGGAAGAAGGTGTCGTGCAGCTCTTCCGCCCGCAGGATGGTGCGCCGCCGATTGTAGGGGTGGTGGGGACACTCCAGCTGGATGTGCTGCAATCTCGCCTTCAGGCGGAATATAATGTGCCGGTTGGTTTCGAGAGCACACCCTTTACGCTGGCTCGCTGGGTAACAGGCGATAAGGCGGCTTTGGAGCAGTTCGAGGCCCTCAACCGGAGTGCCATGGCGGATGATCTGGATGGAGACCCGGTCTTCCTCGCAGGGTCAGGCTTCATGATGAACCGGGCTGTTGAGATGAATGAAGCATTGAGCTTCCATGATATTAAGCAGATCGGTATGGCCGGTAAGGCCTGATCCTTTTCGGTCTTTTCTGGATTGTGGAAAAGCCCCGCAGTCATTGGCTGGGGGCTTTTTTCATGTCATGGGAGCTGCATTTGGATGGAGACAGGGCAGTGGTCCGACAGTGTCAGCCCCTTGGGAGCGTTGCGGAGCAGCATGACACGCAGGCTTCCCGGCACGAACCAGCCACGAGCCTGATTGCCGAGTAGGATATGGTCGATGAAGAGGTCCCCGCTACGGCGGCAAGGGCTGGTGAACCCAGCGGTCGTCAAGGTGAGGTCTGCATCACTTTGGAGAAGCCGCATGATAGGATCAGAGGGTGTCAGGCGTCTGTTGAAATCACCAAGTATGGCAAAAGGCGTGCCATCATCCAGCCGGTCCATTATCCAATTTTCAATGACATGGAATTGCTGATAGAGCAGGGAGCAGGCGCGTTTCTTTGCCTCAAGAGGTTGGGCCCAGCATCCCGTTTTTAGATGGACAACCAATAGCCTCAAGCTAGCGGCTCCCTTATGTAGGGTAATATCCATACCACCCCGTAGAGCATGATGATGCCCTCGCTGAGGAATGTTGAGTGCTGTTACCTCCGGATTGACGGTAACTGTCAGCCCAGAACTGCGCCGAACGGCCAGCCCAACCTTTTGGATGATCGCATCAGAGGTGATGTAAAGGTCATAATCCTCTTGCGGGAAAACAAGCCGGGCAGCTTCCAAGCTATCCACTTCTTCAAAGGCGAGGACGTCGCTATGGAGACGCTGCGCATAATGGCGCAGAGCGGCAAAATCGGCAGCGGTGCGGGTGGGAGCGTTGGGTGGCAAAGCATGGTCATGGGCGGGGCGGAGGGTGAGCCAGTCCATGTTCCAGCTGCTCAGTTTTATGCTCTCCGATGCGTGCGCAGGGGAAAGAAGTAGGCTGATCCCCACAAACAGGCATGAGATGAAGGCACGGCATAAAAAACCGCCTGCCCCGTGGGACAGACGGTTTTTCCATATTGGGGAAGGTACCCTTTTAGTCATTGTCAGTAGGGCTGGTCTTTTTGAGGAGTGCGATGGCTTCCTCGACAGAATATTCCTTCTTATTGTCATCATTGAGAATATACATCCGGCCATTCTGGATGTCGTAGTACCAGCCTTGCACGTTTAGCTCATTGCGGGAGAGAGCCTTGGCAACAATGGGGTGCGTCTTCAGATGGGTGAGCTGCAAGCGGACATTGGCTTCTGCCAGATCACGAACATCTTTCGGTCCGACATCTTCGGCACGCAGGTCGCTAATGGTCGCAGCGGCGGCTTCAGCATTATGCAGCCAGCGGCGGACAGTCGGCATATTGGCGAGTTTGTCCGGGTCTGTGGCTAGATTGATAAGGGCGGACATGGCCCCGCAATTGGAATGGCCGCAGATGATGATGTTCTTCACACGCAGCGCACCAACGGCATACTCAATGGCAGAGGCGACAGCCCCAACCATATTGCCATAAGCGGGGACGATATTACCGACATTGCGGATAAGGAACAGTTCGCCCGGCTCTGTTTGTGTGATCAAGCTGGGGCTAATGCGGCTGTCGGCACAGGTGATGAACAGTGTTGGCGGGGTCTGATCGTAAGCCAGACTCTGGAAGAGATCCTTTTTCTGCGGATACACCTCTTTTTCAAAGGTATGGACGCCATCAAGGAGTTCCAGAAGAGTGTTACGGTGGAAGACCATAGCGTTATGTTTCCTGACTAAAGACGCATCGCATCATGCGGGGCAATGACCCCATGAGAGACTATTACGGGCCAGACGGGAAGGTCTGTCTGCGAATCAGACACTAAAAATTTTTTTAATAAACGTCCAGTGTTGAGCCCCCTTTGATTTATGAAATGTCTTTCATGAGAGCTAAACACAAGGCCAAATTAGGCCGTATTGTGGTGGTGTGGTGAGGTACAAATAGCAAAAAAGCGCCAGCCCATGAGAAAAGGGGCTGACGCTTTCTTTTAAATGACCTTACCAGATGGCGAGGTTGTAACTTAGCCTTCGGCCAATGTCTTGCGGATCATGGCGAAGACGGCATCAGCTGCAGGCTCGGAGCCACCAGCCTGTGCCATGTCCGGGCGACCACCGCCGCCTTTGCCGCCCATCAGGGCGGAGGCTTCACGGGCCAGCTTCACAGCATCGAAACGGTCCGTCAGGTCTTTGCTGACGGCAATAACGATGCTGCCCCGCTCGTTAGCACCGGAGATTAGAGCCACCACACCGGAGGAAATCTGCTTCAGTAGGCCATCAGCCAGCCCCTTGAGGTCCTTGGGGTTGACCTCCTCAAGGAAGCGGGCCGCCAGCGTAATACCATTGATAGTTTCGCTGGAGGATGCCCCTTCACCCGTGGCCAGCTTGTGCTGAAGAGAAGAAATCTGGGCATTGAGAGCCTTACGTTCTTCTAGCAGAGCCGCCAGACGGGCCGGGGCCTCGGCAGGTGTGACCTTCAGTAGGGCAGCCATCTCGGCAAGGCGATCGTCACTGGTACGGATGGTCTGCTCGGCAGCGGCACCGCAGACAGCTTCGATACGGCGGACACCGGAAGAGACACCCGTTTCGGAAACAATGCGGAAGAGGCCGATCTCGCCAAGGCGGTTCACATGCGTTCCGCCGCAGAGTTCGATGGAGTAGGCCTGCCGGTTCTTCTCATCCTCATTACCCATGAAGACGACGCGAACTTCATCGCCATATTTCTCCCCGAAGAGAGCCATAGCACCGCTTTCGATGGCCTGTTCCTGCGTCATCAGGCGGGTTTCGACCGGGCTGTTCTGGCGGATGCGGGCATTCACCTCGGCTTCAATGGCTTTCAGCTCATCATCCGTCAGCGGGCGGGGCTGGCTGATGTCGAAACGCAGGCGGTCCGGCGTGTTCAGGCTGCCTTTCTGGGTGACATGCTCACCAATATGACGGCGCAAGGCTTCATGCAGCAGATGGGTGGCTGAATGATGCCCCCGCACGGCGGTGCGGCGAACGTGGTCAATCTCAGCATGGACATCCATACCCGGCTTGAGCGTACCTTCCACGATGCGACCATAATGGACGATCAGGGAGCCGTTCTTCTTCTGCGTGTCGGTGATCTCGATACGCAGGCCGGGGCCTGTCAGCGTGCCATGATCGCCAACCTGACCGCCACTTTCCCCATAGAAGGGAGACTGGTTGAGCAGAATGGCAACTTCATCGCCCGCTTTGGCCTCGGCCAGTTCGTCACTACCCCGGAAGATGGCTTGTACCTGAGCATCCGCAGCCTCACTGACATAGCCAAGGAACTCTGTTCCGCCGAAACGGTCACGGGCATCGAACCAAACAGTTTCCACAGTGCTATCGCCGGAGCCAACCCAAGCGGCGCGGGCACGTTGACGCTGCTCTGCCATAGCACTTTCGAAGCCGGCTTCATCCACTTTATGGCCACGTTCACGCAGCACATCTTGTGTCAGGTCCAGCGGGAAGCCGAATGTGTCGTAGAGTTTGAAGGCCACATCACCGGGCAGATGACCGTTGCTGGAGAGGCGATTCATTTCGTCTTCCAACAGGGCCATGCCACGGCCCAACAGGGCGGAGAAGCGTTCTTCCTCACCCTTCATAGTCTCGGTGATCAGAGCCTTATGCTGGTTTAGCTCGGGGTAGGCATGGCCCATTTGCTGGATGAGGGCAGGCAGAAGACGGTAGAACACTGGCTCTTTGGAGCCCATGAGATGAAGATGACGCATAGCACGGCGCATGATGCGGCGCAGCACATAGCCTCGACCTTCACGGGAGGGCAGAACACCATCAGAGATGAGGAAGGCCGTGGAGCGCAGATGATCAGCTACGACACGATGACTTGTCTTGAAACGTCCATCAGCATCCTGCTTTAGGAGGTCAGCAGAGGCTTCGATGAGCGCACGGATGGTGTCCGTGTCGTAATTGTCTTTCTTGCCCTGCATAACAGCAGCGAAACGCTCCAGCCCCATGCCCGTATCAATGGAGGGGTGGGGTAGGTTCGTGCGCTTACCTTCGCCTTCTTCAAAGAACTGCATGAAGACGAGGTTCCAAATCTCGACAAAACGGTCCCCATCTTCATCAGGGCTGCCCGGAGGGCCACCGGCGACGGACGGGCCGTGATCGTAGAAGATTTCAGAGGATGGACCACAGGGGCCGGTATCGCCCATGCGCCAGAAATTATCAGACGTGGCGATGGGGATGATCTTATCGTCCGAAAGGCCAGCAATCTTCTTCCAGAGTGAAGCAGCTTCGTGGTCGTCTGCATAGACAGTAACAAGCAGCTTCTCAGCTGGGATGTTAAAGCCCTTGGTCAGAAGGTTCCATGCAAATTCAATGACTTCAGCCTTAAAGTAATCTCCAAAGCTGAAATTACCCATCATTTCAAAGAAGGTGTGATGTCGGGCTGTGTAGCCGACATTGTCCAGATCGTTATGTTTCCCACCGGCACGGACGACCTTTTGGGCTGTTGTGGCCCGCTTGAAGGGAAGGGTCTCTTGCCCAGTAAAGACATTCTTAAAAGGCACCATCCCTGCATTGGTAAAGAGTAGGGACGGGTCATTTTGCGGAACCAGAGAGGCCGACGGAAGAATACGGTGCCCGTGAGATTCAAAATACTGGAGGAATTGTGCGCGGATATCGTTGGTACTGATCATGAGCCTGTAAGTCCGGGTTCCGGAGAAGGGAAGAGTAGCCCTTGCCTTTTAGACGATTTTGCAAGGATTGGGAATGGAAGAGCCGAGCAGTAGAAAATGCAGATGCTCGGTAGAGCGAGCGTTATGTCAGAGACTTTTTTTTGTGGAAAACGAAGTGATGGCATAGGGTGAAATTGATGAACATGCCACCTGCTGTACCGAAGACAAGAGCAATGACGGTATAATGACGTGTCAGCGGCCAGAGATTGAAAAGAGCCAACACGATACCACGGTTTATGATGAAGCCGGGAAGGTTGGCCAGTATAAAACGGCCCCATTGATGGTGAACCTTATGGCGTTGGCGGCAACAGTCCCGGAATGTCCAGTAACGATTTAAAATCCAGTTATTGCTGGAGGCAACGACATAAGCCAGCAAGGCTGCAATTCTTAGTCCGACTGCATGGCGGAAAAGGGAAAGGCTTGCCCAATCCACGAGAAATCCAGCTACGCCTACAATGCCGAAATAAAAGAAGCGCTGTATAATTGGAAGGAACTTCATCAACTTTTGGGGAATAACGTGCTCAAGCATGTATCTGGTAGGGGACCGTAATGATTGTTGTGGAAGGCGGGAGAAAGCTAGCATAGCTTCGTTGTGGAAAGGTAACTCTTTCTTATTAAGAGTTTTTCTGGGAACGGTACGGACAAAAAAAGGGTGCCCGAAGGCACCCTTTTTCCGTGACCGTAAGGCCCGGGCTGAAAATCAGCACTGAAGATTACTTCAGGATGATCTCAACGCGACGGTTCTGCGGCTCACGAGTGTTCTTAGCAGTTGCAACCAGCGGGTTGGCATCGCCGTAACCGTGGATGTCGATAGCTGTAGCCGGAACGCCCAGACGGATCAGCTCAGCCTTGACGCTGTTAGCACGACGGAGGGACAGACCCATGTTGTACTTCTCACCGCGCGGACCCGGATGAGCAGCGGAGTTATCGGTGTAACCGTTAACTTCGATGCGTGTTGTCTGCACGTGTGTGGAAGCCTGAGCAGCCTGAGCAACGATGTCGCGAGCGCGGCCTGTCAGAGCGGACTTATCCCAGTCGAAGAAGACGAGGTAAGTACGAGCAGCCTGAGCCGGCGGCGGGACAACAACGTGCGGAGCCGGCGGCGGCGGCGGCGGAGCATTGTTGAAGGCATAACGCAGGCCGAGCATGAACTGGTGCGTGTAGCGTGTGCCGTAACCGACGCGATCGCCGCGCTTGCCATCTTCATGCAGGTAATGACGACCGTTGGAACCGCCACCTGAAGAACCAGCCTGGCCAAGGAAGCGATACTGTGTGGTCAGAGCCAGACCCGGGACGCCCGGGATGTCGTAAGCTGCACCAACGATACCCTGAGCAGCGAGGCCACCCGTGGTGTTGTTGAAGTCAGGATAGTGCGGGTTGCTGCCGCGGTTGTAAACCTTGCGGTAGTTCTGCCACATGTAGCCAGCACCGATACCAACGAACGGTGTAACCGGGAAGTTGTTCAGGCCGAACATGCCGAGGTCGATGTCGTACAGGACGTTGACCAGTGCGCCATAGCCTTCGCTCTTACCATGAGCGTGACGGCCAACGCCATCAGCAAAGCTGCCGCCCAGACGGGTGATGTGTGTCTGGTTGTAGGCACCTTCGACTTCAAGGCGCAGGCCATTGCCGAAGCCATAACCAGCGGACAGGTAGCCGTTGAAGCCTGTGCCGGAGTGCATCTTGCCGTAGTCCTGCGTAGCAGCACGCTTGATGCTACGGTCTGTACCAACGCGGGCACTCTGATGCTGAACCAGGTTGTAACCGCCTGCCATATCAATGTACGGGCCGGTGATCGTGCTGGCCATGGCGAATGATGGCAGAGCCACCATTGAGGTCATGGCGAGAAGTGCATTACGAATACGCATTTACTTCCTCAGTCCTTAAATCTGTATACTTACGGCCATTACGGTTGGCGGGCGTCAGAACGATCACCGTATGGAGCCAGCGCGGCCGATAACCGAGATGTAGTAGAAAGCCGGTTGGAAGTTAAGAGGTTTTCCTCCCTGTGCCTGTGATGGGACAGGCACTGTGACTAATAGAACACATAATCGGTATTAGGGCGGGAAAACTGGCTGGTATTACGGGGCAAATCCCTCGTCTAACAGCAGGGAGCGGACATCATCCATGGTGACGTCACGGCAGGTGAAGGCCATGCCGATTCCGCGGAGCAGAACGAAGGTGACCTTCCCGTCACGCAATTTTTTGTCCCGTCCCATATGGGCCAGTAGCGTTTTCACATGCAGCATATGGGGCAGATCCGCAGCACTGGCAGGCATTCCCAGAGCGTGGAGATGGGCATCTAGACGTTCAAGGTCTTCGCGGGGGGCAAGCCCCATCTTTACGGACAGGGCAAGGGCCATATGTAGGCCAATGGAAACAGCTTCCCCGTGCAGAAGACGGCCATCGTAATGAAACTCGGCTTCGAATGCATGGGCGAAGGTATGGCCAAGATTGAGCAGAGCCCGCCCGCCAGACCCTGCCTGTTCCCGCTCATCATCCTGCACGACTCCAGTTTTGAAGGCACAGGCACGGCGGACGGCCTCTCCTAAGGTTGCAGGGTCTCCGGCGAGTACGGCATGGCCGTTGGTTTCGCACCATGCAAACAGATCAGCATCGGCAATCAGGCCGGATTTTACGATTTCCGCATAACCTGCAACAAGCTGACGGCGAGGAAGGGTAGCAAGTGTTCCTGTATCTGCCAGTACGAGGCGAGGCTGCCAAAAAGCCCCAATGAGATTTTTGCCAGCTCGGGCATTGATGCCTGTTTTGCCGCCAACGGAGCTATCAACCTGTGCCAGCAAGGTCGTGGGAATTTGGATGAAAGGAATCCCTCGCAGTGCCGTAGCCGCTACGAAGCCGGCTAGATCACCTACGACTCCGCCGCCCAGAGCGATAACCGTGGTGCCGCGCTCTATGCCCCGGTCGAGTATGTCTTCCATGACAGCTTCGAAACGGGAGAGAGACTTGCTGCCTTCTCCAGGCGGTACGGTGACGGTGTGAAAGCGGATATCCGCCTTGTGGAAACTGCCTTCCAGAGTTGCGAGATGGTGGGAGGCAACGGTCTCATCGGTCAGGATGATGGCGTGATTGTTGGGCAGGTGGGTTTTTATCCGCAAGCCTGCCTGAGCCAGCAGGCCAGCACCGATGAGGACCTCATAACTGTGGCCTGCCAAGGCAACTGGAACGTGATGGGGCAGCGTTGTGCTGGCGAGGGTTTCGGTAATGGATTGGGTTGCCTGTTCCACGCTTTCATCTCCACAGTCGATAATGATGTCCGCTTCGGCATAGCGTGGATAACGCATGGTGGCGAGGCGGTGTAGGGTTTCTACCGGGTCCCCCTGAGCAAGAAGAGGGCGGCTGCCACGATTATGGAGCAAGCGCCGGAGTAGGACAGGCATGGGGACATGGAGCCAGATGGAGCAGACATCTGGAGCTTTATGGATGAGGGAGCGGGTCTGAGGGTGCATCCAAGCACCACCGCCGGTAGCCAGGATACAGGGGCCATTTTTTAGCAGGCGGCGGATAACCCGATGTTCCCCAGCCCGGAAGTGGGCCTCACCGTGCTTGGCAAAGATTTCCGGGATACTCTGGCGGGAGGCCTTTTCGATTTCAGCATCAGTATCAATGAAAGGGATATTGTAATGCTGGGCCAGCATCCGCCCTAGAGTCGTCTTGCCAGCACCCATGAGGCCGACAAGGACAAGAATACGGAAAGGCAGCTTGGTCGGCTGCGGAGAGGGTGAGGAACAGGACATGGGTTTCCTCCTATCATGGGTAGGAAGGTGGGGGTAGATATCTCCTTAATCCCCCTCTCTGCAACAGTTGGTGGATGTAGAGGGTGAGAAGAGGGTTTTTAAAAGCGGATGATCCTTCTATAAGCAAGGCGTATCCTTTGACATGGAGCCGTTTTATGAAAACCGTTGCCCGTCTGGTGCTGGTCCTGCTGGTTCTTGTGGTGTTGGTAGGGGGGGGATATATCCTGACAGCTCACGGGGAGCAGCCACCAGCGCCGGTAATGGTGCATCGTGACCTGACCCCGCAGGCCGTGGCTCCCCCTGGCCCTGCTCAGAAGGCGGTTTCCGGCCTGCCAGAGTTGCCGCCGGTTGGGGGGCAGTGAAGAGTCCTCCCATGGCACAGTTGGATGGCTCTGAGTCCCAGCGTTGCCCGGTAGAATCCCGAGCCCTGATAGATGCATTTCTTGAGGTCCTTCTGGCGGAGCGGGGTGCTGCTGGGCGGACGAGGGAGGCCTATCGGGCCGATCTGGAAGATTTCGCCCGCTGGTGTGCGCCCCTGTCGCTGGCAGATGTCTCTCGCAATAAGGTTCGGGCCTATTTTGCTGATCAGGAGCGTTGCGGCATTTCAGCCCGGACACAGGCCCGCCGTCTGTCCTGCTTCAGGCAGTTTGCCCGCTTCATGCTCCAGATGGGGGTGCGAGCGGATGAGCTGACAGCTGGACAAGTTTCCCCTCGTTATCACAGTGGCCTGCCACATCCGTTGAGTGAAGAAGAGGTCAAGCGTCTGCTGGAAAAAGGTACCAGTGGCCATGCAGATATGCGGCGGGACCTTCTGTCCCGTGTAGCGTTGGAGATGCTTTATACGACAGGACTGCGCATCAGTGAGCTTTTGAGCCTCCCGGCAAACTGTATCCGGCAGAGGGGCGGGATGCTGACCGTGCGGGGAAAGGGCGGACGGGAGCGGCTTGTGCCGTTTTCCAGCACGGCCAGAGAAGCAGCGGAAGCACTGGTAGCTTATGATGCTATCTTGGATAGCCCTTGGCTGTTCCCGGGCCGTGATCCTCGCAAGCCGCTGACCCGCCAGGGATTCGACAAAATATTATATGCCTGTGCGCTTAAGGCCGGGTTGGACCCGCAACGTGTCAGCCCCCATGTGCTGCGTCATTCCTTTGCGACACATCTTTTGAATAGGGGAGCCGACCTGCGCGCTTTGCAGGTTTTGTTGGGCCATGCCGATATCACTACGACCCAGATTTATACGCAGGTTATGACGGAACGGTTAAAAGAGGCTGTCCAGCAGCATCATCCTATGGGAGAAAATGCGAAGGCTAAACGAGGGGAAAAGCGCAGTTAATAGTCGGAAGTGGCAGAGTTTTGGTTCAAGGGATCAAATTAGGACTGTCTTGTCCCCTGTTAGCGTGCTATCGGGCAGATCATGCGCCAGTTCCTAGATTTTGAAAAATCGGTTGCCGAGCTTGAGACCAAGATCGGTGAGCTTCGTCAGGTTGGTCGCCAGGATGATGGCGCTGGTCTGGATGGTCTGAACATTGATGAGGAGACCGCCCGTCTTGCCGAGAAGGCGGACAAGCAGCTCCGTAGTCTCTACAGCAAGCTGACACCCCTCCAGAAGGTGCAGGTCGCTCGTCATGCCCAGCGGCCCCATGCGCTGGACTATATCGAATCATTGATGACGGATTATACGCCGCTCGCCGGGGACCGTGCGTTTGGTGATGATCAAGCCCTCATAGGGGGTGTAGCCCGTTTTCGTGGGCAGCCAGTCATGGTGATTGGTACCGAGCGTGGCTCGGATACGGAGAGCCGTCTGCGGCATAATTTCGGTATGGCCCGTCCGGAGGGTTATCGTAAGGCTCAGCGGTTGATGCGCATGGCAGAGCGTTTCGGTTTGCCGATTCTGACATTCGTGGATACGGCAGGGGCTTGGCCGGGGATTGATGCCGAGGCCCGAGGGCAGGCTGAGGCGATCGCTCGGGCGATTGATACCTGTCTTCAGGTCAAAGTTCCGCTGATCGCTACCGTGATTGGTGAAGGTGGCTCCGGTGGTGCTATCGCTATTGCAGCTGGTGACCGTGTTCTTATGCTGGAACATGCGATTTATTCCGTCATTTCGCCAGAAGCCGCAGCGTCTATCCTCTGGCGTGACCCCAAAATGGCCCCTGCCGCTGCGGAGGCTCTCCGGTTGACAGCGCAGGACCTGAAGAAACTTGGGCTGATTGATCGCATTGTTGATGAGCCGGTAGGGGGTGCTCAGCGCATGCCTGCCGAGGCAATCAATCGTGTGGGTGAAGCGATCTCTGCGGAGTTGGCCTCTGTGAAGGACCTTACGAAGGAAGAGCTGCTGCTCCAGCGTCGGGAGCGTTATCTGGCAATGACACGGGCAAGCTAAGGCATTGCCTGACTAGTCTAGAGTTATTATGAAGGCCGCTCCTTTTCGGGGCGGCCTTCTGCTTTTCATGTTATGCAGCCCGTGGGGGATCGCCCTCCAGTGGTGAAAAGCCAAGTGTGACGATGAGGTCGTGTAGGGCGGTTCCAGCTTTGGTAACGGCATCTGCATCATAGCCTTTGGCTACTAAGGCTACGCCTCGTTTTTTGCCTTCATCAAAGGGATAGGAGCCGATATCCAACACGGGGAAGTCGTGCTGGATGGTGGTAAGTGCCTCGGCAAGATCGCCTTCATAGATGTCGTAACTGTACCAGCTGACACTTGTCAGAGGGGCTCCGGCTTCCAGATGGGGCATGAGCCATCCCACCATCGCTTGAAAGATGCGAGGCACGCCGGCCATGACATGCACATTGCCCAATGAAAACCCGGGAGCGGTGGAGACGCTGTTTTCGATAGGGGTGGCCCCTTTGGGAAGCCACGCCATACGTTGACGGGCTTTGTTGAATTGCCCAGCCGGGAAGAGGGCTTCCAGCCTACGGAAACTCTCTTCATGGCATAGGAGCGGGACCCCAAAGGCTTCGGCTATGCAAGCGGCGGTTATGTCGTCATGGGTTGGGCCGATTCCTCCGCTGGTGAAGAGCATATCGAATCGTGCTCGGCAGTCATTGACCGTACGAATGATATGTTCGGGAATATCAGGAATGATGCGGACTTCCGCCAGTTTTATACCCCGGCCATTCAGAGCCTGAGCAAGGACACGGATATTGGCATCCTGCGTGCGGCCGGAAAGTATTTCATTACCGATGACAAGAAAACATGCGGTGAGAGGAGCCATGAGCCTGTAATACCTTGTTTTGGCCGCATCGTCGTTCTGGTGCGGACTTGGCCCTCGGGCGTGGCATCCGGGGGTGTGGAAATTAACCTCTCTCCATTATATGGGAGGGTATGGCCTTTAAAAAGGGAGAGATGCCTGTGAAGCTGGAACACCATAAGCCTGTATGTCTGTCAGATTTTCGAGCAGTGCTTGGGGAGGGGCCAGTCTGGATTAAGGCTGAGAATGCTTTTTATTTTGTCGACATTGTCAGCCATCATGTCCATCGCTACAGCCTGACGGATGCGTCCCTATCGGTGTGGAATGCGCCTAACCGTACGGGCTTCCTGCTCCCTGTTAATGACGGGACGTTCCTAGCTGGTCTGCCGGATGGCTTACATCGGTTTGATGTGAAGACGGGTTATTTCGAGCGGGCCTGCGTGATCGAGCCAGAAGATGAGGGGAACCGTCTGAATGATGGTTGTGTCGATCAGCGGGGGCGTATCTGGTTTGGCACGATGGATGACGGGGAAAGCCGGGACAGTGGCTCCCTGTATCGGGTTGAACATAAAAAGGGTGAGTTGGTCATTTCCCATTGGGACAGTGGTTATACTGTGTCCAATGGTCCAGCGATTTCCCCTTGTGGCAAGGTGCTTTATGCCTGCGATAGTCCGCAGCAGCGTATTTATGCCTTTGATATTGGCGAGGACGGCAGCCTGACAAACAAGCGTATTTTCGCCACCTTCACCAAGGGTTATCCCGATGGTGTCGTAACGGATAGTGAAGGTAATCTCTGGTGTGGAACATGGGCCGGTGGGCAGATCACTCGTTTCCGCCCGGATGGGAGCATGATGGAGCCGATTGCTCTGCCGGTTGCCAACGTTACGAAAGTGGCTTTCGGCGGTGAGGACTACAAGACCGTGTTTGTGACGACTGCCCGCAAAGGGTTAAGCCCGGAGGAGCTGGAGGCGCAGCCGCAGGCAGGTGGCATTTTTGCCTTCCGCACGGATATTCCGGGCAATCCACAGCATAGCTTCGTGCTAGAAACTGTCTGATCTGTTCCGCTCATGGTGTCCAAAGGAGAGAGGGGCCGTAATAGGCCCCTTTTTTCGTGCTTGTAGTGTTAATTAACCCAGAAGAGTTTGAATTTGGGGAACAAGAGGGGCATCGGCTTTGGGCATGGGGTACTCGCCCAGTTTGTTGGTTGGTACCCACGCCAGATTCTGGCCTTCCCGCCCGATAGGTTCGTTTTCCCATTCCCGGACAAGATAAAGCACCATGAGCAGATGGAAGGTGGCGCACTCCTCGCTCACAAAGGTGAAGGGCTTTAAGCTATCCGGCTGCACGGTGATACCCAGTTCCTCATGCAGTTCCCGTACCAAGGCGGCCTCCGGGGATTCTGGAACTTCTACTTTCCCGCCGGGGAACTCCCACAATCCAGCGAAGGTCTTTCCTTCCGGCCGCTGTGCCAGAAGGATGGTTCCATCCTGTTTGATGAGAATGGCTGCTGTGACAAGTAGCGTATGGGGACGGAAGGGTGAAGGCATGAGAGGCTCCGTATCCAGAATGTCATGCTGTGTGGAGTGAGGGGCAAAAATGCGCCTTTTATGCCACAGGGGGAAGAGGAAACGTTAAAAAAAACCATATGGACCTTTGCGAGGGACGCTACTGCCCGGTAGGAAGTCAGGCATAATTTGAGTGGATAGCTGCCCTGACTTGGAGACAACCCCTGTCATGGGCTTTTTATTGTGTACTGATATCATGGGAGTGCCAGACGCATTGCGCCGCCATCTTCTTCTATCCTCCGCAGCCATTTTTCTGGGAATGGGTGGTGGAGCTGCTTTCGCCCAGACCCGATCCTCAACGTCAGTGACACCTGCCAGCAAGGCAGTGGGAAAACCTGCTGCAATGCGAGGCAGCACCGGGGTGGCACATCGGCAGGGTGTTCATAAAGGAACTCCCCGCAAGGTTGCAGCAGCAGGTAAGGCAAATAGTAGAATTAGTGCGGCCAGTGCCAGCGCAGGGCTGGTGAAGAAGGCCACCCATCGCCGACCGAAATATGTATCGGCTCATGGTGTGCAGAGCCTGTCCGTCCATGCGTCCCATGCTAGCCGGTCCTCGGAACTGGCTGTGCCTAAAAGTGTGATGAAGGAGTACGTGCCCGGTACAAGCCCTTATAAAGCGTTGGACCGTATGCCGGGCGTCAGCTTCACCTCTACGGACCCGTTTGGCATTGATAGTTTCGGGGCCAATCTCTATGTCCGTGGGTTCTTTATGAACCAGTTGGGCGTGACGCTGGATGGCATCCCGCTGAATGATCAGACCTATCAGTCCGTTAATGGTCTTAGCCTCGCCTCGGCTATCATTCCTGATGATATTGGCAGTATGACCATGTCGCAGGGTGGCGGCGGTGTGGATGTGGCATCCACCAACACGCTGGGCGGGACCATTCGTGTTACATCCAGCGATCCTTCCGACACGCTGGGCGGCAAGGTCAGTCAGGCATTCGGCAGCTATGGGTCTTACCGTACTTATGCCCGGTTTGATTCAGGTCGTTTGAATGAGTCTGGCACGAAATTCTATACTTCTTACGCCCGTACTGATGAAGGCATGTGGGAGGGGAAGGGCGATCAGTTCCTTCAGCAGGTGAATGCCAAGCTAGTGCAGCCGCTTGGTGAGCGCAGCAAGATTTCGGCTTTTTTTGACTGGACGGACCTTCAGCAGCAGAATTATCCAGACCTTTCACTGGGGATGATCAATAATCTGGGCTGGCGTGTGCCACATCTCTATCCAGATTATAAGAAGGCCTATCAGTGGGCACAGCAGTGCAATAATAGTCCGAACAATTTTATGGCTTATCCGGGGTCAAATGGGCAGGTAAATGCCTGTCAGATGCCCTATTATGATGGTGGCCAGCACGAAACCAACTTTCTTGGTGGGCTGAATCTCGACCTTGCTCTGACGGACCATCTGACATGGCATACGACCGCCTACGGTCATGCTCAGTCTGGCAATTACAGCTATACGGCGGCAGCCTCTGCGGCCTCGACCGACCCAGACCTTCAGGTCGCTACGCCGAATGGTGTGCCGCTTTATCAAGAGGTTTGGAAGAACAGTCAGCAGCGTTTTGGTATTACGAGCAGCTTGGATTATCGCTGGGGTCATCATAGGATCGACACAGGTGTCTGGTACGAGAATAATAACCAGACCGCCGGGCTGTATAATTATCTGGAGCCAGAGCTAGGTGCAGGGGCTCCGGTTAAGGCAGTTGGGCCTTATGATGTCTATGGGCCTGCGGACCGGGTCTATAACTTCAAATGGCGCACCAATGTGGTGCAGACCCACCTTCAGGATACGTACACCATCATCAAGGGGCTGACCCTGACCGCTGGTTTTCGTTCGTTGATCTCCCAGACATCCGGTGGCGGGCATGAGAATGACAATTCATGGGCGGCTCTGGATGCTGGCGGTCTGCCGTCTGGCTCGTTGCACGCCACAGGGGCTTTTCTGCCGCATTTCAATCTGGACTGGCGTCTGAACCGGCAAAACGAGTTCTATATCGACGTATCCAAGAACATGCGTGCCTACGAGGTATCTGGCACAGGTGTGGCCAACTCGCTGTTTTCTGTGCCCAATCAGCAGGAGTTTCTACGGCAGAAGGCGCAGTCCAAGCCGGCCCGTGCGTGGACCTATATGGGGGGCTATCGCTTTACGTCATCCATCGTTCAGTTGGATGCCACGGTCTATCATTCCACTCTGATGCATGAGCTTCTGGCCGGAGCGCGTGGAACAATGTTCAACCCGATCTCTGAAGAGTTCGATTTCGGGCGTATTTCCATGACGGGTGCTAATGGCAGCGTCTCTGTCCGCCCACTGCCGGGGTTGGTCATCACCAATACGCTCAGTTACAATAAGGGCACATATGACCGTGATGTGACCTCCAGTGCTGGGAACCATTACGCCTTGAGGGGTAAGAACATCGTCAATTATCCGTCATGGATGTATAAGGCCTCTGTTGCTTATACATGGCATGGGATTAATGCGCATTTCGATGCCAATTACTTTGGTAAGCGCTATTACAGCTTCATGAATGATACGTCTATTGGCAGCTACTGGCTGGCCAACACGGGGGTGAATTACACCTTCAAGAAGCTGGCCGGTGTGCGGGACCTAACGGTTAGCTTTAATGTTTATAATTTGTTCAACAACAAATATATCGCCATGATGGGTGAGAATAATAACCCGCCCGTGGGAGATTATCAGTCCTTAGAGCGAGGTGCGACACGGGAATATTTCGGAACGATTAGCGCAGCGTTCTAATTTGTAACAGAATGAGAGAAACGGCCCGCCCTGTTTTCAGGCGGGCCGTTTTTTTGTGTTAGCGGGTTTCTTCGGCCAGTTCAGCACTCAACGCCGTGATAAATTGGGAGGCCACCCGGCCGGAGCGGCTGCCCCGCTGGATGGACCATTGCAGCGCACGGCGGTGTAGCTCATCTTTGGCGATGGGGAGTTTCCGGTCCGCTGCGTAGGCATCAATGATGCTCAGATAATGGGGTTGAGAAGCTCCATATAGGCCGATCCATAGCCCAAACCGGTCGGAGAGGGAGACCTTTTCTTCAATGGCCTCACCCGGATGGATAGCATCGCCTGATTCATTCTCAATCATGTTTTGCGGCATGAGATGGCGGCGGTTGGAGGTGGCATAGACCAGTACATTGTCTGGTCGCCCGGCGATGCCGCCATCAAGGACGGATTTTAGCGACTTGTAATCGGCATCCTGCGTCTCAAAGGAGAGATCATCACAGAAGAGGATGACCCGGCGGGTACTGCGGCGCAGCAGGGCCAGAAGCTGCGGGAGAGTGTTGAGATCATCCCGTGGAATCTCAATCAGAGCCAGAGGGGGCTGGCCATTTTTGCGTTGTTCCTCATTGATGGCCAGCAGGCAGGCTTTGACGAGTGAGGACTTGCCCATGCCTCTTGCCCCCCAGAGCATGACATTATTGGCAGCCAGCCCGTGGGCAAAGAAGCGTGTATTGCCCATGACCTGCTTTATCTGCCGGTCGATGCCTTTTAGTAGATCAAGCGGAACGGCCTGCATTTGGGGGATGGGTAGCAGGCGGCCATCCGCTCCCTGCCAGAGGAACGCATCCTGCGTGGGGTCATCTACTATGGTGGGGTCTGCCGGGGGAGGCGCCATGCGCTCCAGACTATCGGCGATACGGGTCAGGAGGGGGAGGATGGCGGTTGTGGGCATGGTCTTCCTGTATAATGAACTTGACGTGAACCCTCGGGACGATATGGTCCCGGGAGTATCCCACAAAGATGGAACTAAAATTACCTATGAACAATCTTCTTTTCTCTACGGCTTATGCCGCAGATGTCGGCGGTGGTGCTTTTAATTCGGCAGCGCTGATGCAGTATGCGCCGATCGTCCTGGTTTTCATTGTTTTCTACTTCCTGCTCATTCGTCCGCAGCAGAAGCGGCAGCGTCAGCTGCGTGAGGAGCAGAATAGCCTGCGTCGTGGTGACCGGATCATCACAGCAGGGGGTATTGTAGGGACAGTGCAGAACACCCGTGATGATTCTCAGGAAGTGGATGTGGAGATTGCACAGGGTGTGAAGGTGAAGGTCATCCGTAGCACCATCACGACTGTCCTTTCCCGTGAGGAGAAAGTCGCCAACGATTCATGAGGTAAGATCAGTCGCATATTTTGCTTGGCTGATTTGAAGAAAAAAGGCCCTGCCACAGGATAATGTGGCAGGGCCTTTTTCATACAGGGTTGACCTGTGGATCAGGCACCCTTCAGGCAGCTCTCGGCGTACTCGTAATTAGCGAGACGGTCGAGGAAGTTACTGACATAGTCCGGGCGGCGATTACGGAAATCCAGATAATAGGAATGTTCCCACACATCCAGACCCAGCAGTGTACGCCCCTCATCTTCGGAGAGCGGATTGGCAGCATTGGCCGTCTTTGTGACCTTCAGCTTGCCATCAGAGCCCAGAACCAGCCAAGCCCAACCAGACCCGAACTGTGTTGTTGCAGCCTGCTTGAAAGCAGCCTTGAAGGCATCAACAGACCCGAAATCTTCTACCAGCTTCGTTTCCAGTGCGCCGGGGATCTTGCCACCTTTGGGGGAGAGGCAGTTCCAGAAGATGCAGTGGTTCCAGTGCTGTCCAGCATTGTTGAAGACTGGGGTAAGAGAGGAATCAGCATGAGAGAGGGCAATGATCTCCTCAAGTGCCTTGCCTGCCAGTTCCGGCTTGCTCTCGACAAAACCATTCAGGGCCGTGACATAAGCCTGATGATGCTTGCCGTGGTGCAGCTCCAGCGTTTCCTGGCACATACCGGCATCGGCCAGTGCGTTTTCGGCATAGGGGAGTTTTGGGAGCTCAAAAGCCATGTGAAATCTTCCTTAACATATGAGGGGCAGAGAGCATCTCCCGGCCCATTCATGACACTCTTTAGCTATGGTTGAGAGGCAGCAACGTCAAGATGTATGGGGCAGTCTGCCTCAAAAAAAGAGTAAACTGGTCCAATAATTCAGTCGCTACCTTCTGCGATAGGTCTAGCGGTTTGCAGCATCCCGCTCCATCTTAGCGATGAGGGCGGCGTAGTCCTCGTTTGCATGATAGTGATTGGAGGCTGCCAGATTTTGGGAAGCGGCTGCCATACCATGCATCGGCACGCCGCAGCGGCGGGCTGCTTCCATGAGGAGGCCCATGTCCTTGCTCATCAGCCGGGTTGGGAACTGGGATGGGAATTTCCCTGCTTTGCCCATGCCGATCTTGCGCTTGTGGTGGGGGCTGATGACGGCCAGCTCCTGTAGGGCATCAAAGAGCACGTTACGGTCTACGCCCGCAGCAAGCCCGTAGGCGATGCCTTCAGCAATGATGTTCAACGTACCACCCATGATACCGTTGACGACCAGTTTCAGCCGTGCCGCACTCCCGGCGGGGCCTGTATGGAGTGTAATACGGCCGATACAGTCCAAGATGGGGCGGGCTCGCTTCAGTGTCTCTTTAGGGCCACCTGCCAGCATGATGAGGCCACCCTTTTCAGCCTCTGGTGTGCTGCCGGACATGGGGGTGTCCATCACGTCGACCTTACGCTCACCAAGCAGGGTAGCAAGATGATCGGCCTGTTCCGGCGAGACGGTGGAGGTGTCCAGCACAAGTTGGCCTTCACGCAGCCCGGCAAGTAGGCCATCAGGACCATGCAGAGCCTCATTTTCGGCGGCATCATCCGGGACGCAAAGAATAACGGCGTCACTTTGTTCTGCTACGAGGCGTGGTGAGGCCAGCATGGGAATATCCGCATCACCATGACCTTTGCCCGATGGTGTGTAGGCGATGACCTCGTAGCCTGCTTGCTCCAGATTCTGCCCCATGAGCGAGGCCATGGCGCCGTAACCGATGAAGCCGATAATGCTGATGGACATGGGCCGCTCCTTTTCCAATTTTGTGTTTGTCTCCAGTGGAGATGGTGTGGAGCTGCGAGGCCGTAAAGGGGGTAAGAAAAAACCCCGCCGGAGCGGGGTCGGAGAGGGAGGGAGTCTTATTCGTCGTCGTAATCTTCCGCATCTGCTGGGTGGCGGATGGGAGGGCGGGAGCGGTTGTCCGCATTGCGACGAGTAAAGTGATGGGCAATATCGGCCAGCTCCACAAAGTGGTCTGTCTGGCGGCGTAGATCATCACCGATCATCGGCGGTGTCGTCTTAACGGAAGAAATGACCGTAACCCGGACCCCACGGGACTGAACAGCCTCTACCGCACGACGCAGGTCGGAATCACCACTGACGATCACGATATGGTCCAGCCGGGGAGCCTGTTCGATCAGATCAACGGCCAGCTCGACATTCATGTTGCCTTTCACACGGCGTTGTCCGGACTGGTTGGTAAATTCCCGTGCCGTCTTGGTGACCAGATGGTAGCCGTTATAGGCCAGCCAGTCTGTCAGCGGGCGGAGAGGGGAGTAATCTTCAGTTTCCGGCATGGCGGCATAGTAAAAGGCCCGCTGGAAAGAACACTGTTGTTCGAAGAGGTCACGCAGGGCAAGAAAATCCACCTCAAAACCAAGATTGCGTGCCGCGTGGTGCAGGCTAGCTCCGTTGATGAAAAGTGATGTACGATCGTTTTTGCGTAGAAGAAGATTGGACATATAGCTCACATATAGTCTTGGTCACGAGAATTGGTCGTTAAAGAAGCGTCCTGCTATTTTCCTATTTCTGTATGTTGATGGGATTCATACAGGATTTAAGATTATAGATGGCATAATCGTCCCGGAGAAGACAGGACAGCCTCTCTCGATCCTTCTTACAGCTTTGCGTTGCGTCAATAAAGACCTTTGTGGTAATAAAAGACGAGATTATAAGATAAGAGGAGTAGGCCTGCTTACTTGTGTGGCAGGCTTGCTTCTGGCCCGATGGTTGAAGGGCCATTCCAGCATGTGAGTGGGGAGAGCCGGTTTTATGGCACGTGTGACCGTAGAGGACTGCATCGAGAAGGTTCCGAACCGTTTTGACCTGGTGCTGCTGGCTGCCCAGCGCGCCCGTGGTCTTTCCCGTGGGGAGGAGATGCAGGTTCCGCGGGACAATGACAAGAATACCGTTGTCGCCCTGCGTGAAATCGCCGAGGACCATGTGAGCCTCGAAGGGCTGCAGAACGGCATTGTTCGCTCCATGAGCAATCAGCCGGAAGTCGAGCCTTCCGATGAAGAGGTGATGGACCTCATCCCGACTGATCAGAACATCTTTGGTCTTCAGGATGTGTCCGCAGAGGAAGAAGCTGCCAATATGGCAGCCGATGAGGCCGGATCAGGCCGGGGGCGCCGCTGAGCCTTCGCGGCTAGTGCACGCCCTGGGGGAGGAGCGGTCTTTCTGCTGCTTGTAGGCAGCGGGTAAGAGCCGGTCCTCCCATCAGTAGAGATAGGGGCAGGTCCATGGCTGACGAAACACTACTTTCCGCCGCTCTTCCAGCGGAGAAGGTGGCTGGTGCCGCAGGGTCACCCACACAGGACTTTCATCCCTCCATCAATGGGTTGTTGGAGAGGGTTAAACGTTACGACTCCCACGCCGATCTGGCCATGATGGAAGCGGCCTATGATCTGGCAGCCAAAGCCCATGAGGGGCAGTGCCGGGACAATGGCGACCCCTACATTACCCACCCGATTGCTGTTGCCAATATTCTGGCAGGGTTCCGCATGGACCCCGTTTCTATCATGGTGGGTTTTCTGCATGATACAGTCGAAGATACGGGCATCTCGCTGGAGATGTTGGGGCAGCGTTTCGGTAAGGATGTAGCCGCCATTGTTGATGGCGTTACCAAGCTGACACGGCTGGAGCTTCAATCAGATAGAACCAAACAGGCCGAAAATTTCCGCAAGCTGGTATTGGCTATGTCACGGGATATCCGTGTGCTTATCGTCAAACTGGCGGACAGGCTGCATAACATGCGGACGCTGCATTATGTCCAGCGGACGGACCGCCGCCAGCGCATCGCAAAAGAGACGTTGGATATTTACGCTCCATTGGCCGAACGTATCGGTATGGATCGTGTAAAGACGGAACTGCAAGATATTGCCTTTGCCAACCTGGAGCCAGAAGCAGATACTACCATCCGGGCACGGCTGAATTATCTGCGTGGTCAGGGCGCAGATATGATCGAGCAGATACGGTGTGAGCTCGCCACCCTTTGCAAGGAAGCCGGGGTGGAGGGGGCCAGCGTCATAGGGCGGGAAAAATCGCCTTATTCCATCTGGGAGAAGATGAAGCGGCGGAATGTCGCTTTTGAGCAGCTTTCAGACATCATGGCCTTTCGTATTCTCGTCCCTACACGAGAGGCCTGCTATGCCGCACTTGGTGCCGTGCATGGTGCCTATCCCATGATTGCCGGGCGGTTTAAGGACTATATTTCCACCCCCAAGGCTAATGGATATCAGTCTCTGCATACGGGGGTAACGCTCTACCGCCCGCATAGTCAGAAGATTGAGGTGCAGATACGTACGCCGGAAATGCACGACCTCGCCGAAAACGGTGTTGCCTCTCACTGGAGTTATAAGGACGGGAGCAGCCCTAGCGAGCATGAGACAGCCGTCCTTTCCGAAACATTCGGGGCCTATACCCGCAAGTTGCGTTGGGTGCAGGACCTGTTGGATATTCTGGAGGATAGTCAGGGGCCTGATGAGTTCCTCGAAAATACCAAGCTGGAACTTTATCAGGATCAGGTCTTCTGTTTTACGCCCAAAGGGCAGCTCATTTCCCTGCCCCGAGGGGCTACGCCGGTGGATTTTGCCTATGCCGTGCATAGTCAGGTCGGGGACCGGTGTGTAGGGGCCAAAGTTAATGGCCGCCTTGTTCCGCTGAAGCATGTTCTGGAGAATGGCGACCAGATCGATATCATGACGGCACGGGGCGGGACGCCGTCCCCCTCATGGGAGCGTTTTGTCGTCACCGGGAAGGCCCGTGCCCGTGTGCGGCGTTTTGTAGCCCTCCAACAGCGGCAGAATAATGTGGAGAATGGGCGGGGTGCTGTCGCCCGTGCTTTCCGCCAGAAAGGTGTGGATGGCTCCGAAAAGGTGCTGGAAGGCATTCTGGCTGCGCTGAAGCAGAACAGTCTGGATGAGCTGTATGGCAGTGTCGGGGCTGGGCAGTTGGACCCTCGGGATGTTGTGGGGGCAGCCTATCCCGAATTGTCTCGGCAGGGGCAGGTCCCTCGCATCGTTCCGGGGCTCTCGCCCCGTCTGGAAGGGCGTCTGGACCAGCGACCTCATCTTCCGAGGAAGGTGCAAAATTATGAAGGAACGCTGGTTAATGGTGTGGGGCGGGGTATTGAACTGCATTTTGCAGGCTGCTGTCGCCCTCTGCCGGGGGATAGGATTGTCGGCATCATTGCGCAGGGCAAGGGCGTGACTGTGCATCGGCGTAAATGCCATAATCTCAGCATGTTCTCCGACATGCCAGAGCGTTTTCTGGAAATTTCGTGGAGTGAGGAGGCCATGGGGCGGACAGGACGGGATGCGCCCCGTTATACGGCCCGTCTTTCCGTCGTGGCGGGGAACGACCCAGCCGTTCTGGCAGCACTGACCAACCTTGCTACACGGCACGAGGCCAGCGTGATCAATCTACGGATCGTGAACCGGCAGTTGGACTTCATGGAGATTCTGGTGGACCTTGAGGTTCGTAGCAAGGGGCATCTGGCGACTGTTCTGGCGGGGTTCCGTGCCGAGAAGGGTGTGTTGCAGGCCGAGCGGACGAAGGGATGACCTCATGATTCTGGGGATCGGGGTTGATCTGTGCTCCATCGAGCGGATTGAGAGGGCTTTGTCCCGTCATGGCGATGCGTTTCTTGAGCGTGTGTTCACGCAGGAGGAGCGGGCTTATGTGCAGAGCCTACGAGGGGTGGCCCGTGCTGGGGCGTGCGCCAAGCGTTGGGCTGCGAAGGAGGCTTGCGCCAAGGCTTTGGGAACAGGCTTTGCCCAAGGGGTTCAGCTACAGGATATTTCCGTAGGGCGGGATGCGCTGGGTGCGCCTGTACTCAGCCTTTCGGGCGTTGCAGCGGACCTGCTGGAGAAACGCCTGCCAGTAGGGCATAAGGCGGTTCTCCTGCTCAGCATGAGTGACGAACCACCGATGGCCATGGCGCAGGTGCTGATACAGGCTGTTGCTCAATCAGTGTGACGACTTAAAATATCTATAGAATGTGGAATTAACGCATGACCCGGCGGGCGAGGCGGGTTATGGCAAGGGCTGGAGGCGGGGCATGCCTGCCAAAAGGCGCCATAATAGGATGACAGGGACCATGAGCGAAGACAGACAGGCGGAACAGACAGAGCAGCCGGAAAGCCTCTGGGCCTCCGCAAGGCAGATCCTTTTGTGGGTTATTCTGGTTGTTGCCGTGCGCTCATTGCTGGTGGAGCCTTTCAATATTCCGTCTGCCTCTATGATTCCTACCCTTCAGGTTGGGGATTTTGTAGCGGTTTCCAAAATGAGTTACGGCTATTCCCGTTATTCATTTCCGTTCTCGCCGTCATTTATTCCGGGGCGTTTTTTCGCTGCTATGCCGCATCGTGGGGATGTGGCTGTCTTCCGTTTCACTAAGGATACGTCGGTCGATTACATTAAGCGGATTGTTGGTTTGCCGGGTGATCACATTCGTATGGAGCAGGGGCGTCTCTTCATTAATGGCCGGGAAGTGCCACGAAATGACCAGGGGCCCTACAGCGTGGTTGATGAGCGTGGGTATGTGCTGTCTGGCACCCGTTACCGGGAGATGCTGCCTCGGGAGGATGGAAAGACCGTAGCTCATGACATTTTGAAAATGCGGGATGATGATCTAGCCAACAACACGCCTGAATATACCGTGCCAGAGGGTTGTCTGTTCGCCATGGGGGATGACCGGGACGATAGTTCAGACAGTCGCTTCCAAGGGGGGCATGAGAGCGGAACCTGCGCCGTTCCAGCAGGGAATGATTATCTGACGGATAGCGGAGGGCATGATCTGGGGTTTGTCCCTGTGACTAATCTAGTAGGGCGGGCTAAGATCATCCTGTTTTCTGTTGATATGCGCCATCCAGCTTGGCAGTTCTGGTACTGGCCAACGGAAATACGCTGGGGCCGTTTTCTGCATGGTGTTGACTGATGATGACACGTGATGAAGCTGTTCGCCATGTTGAGGCGAAGCTGGAGCACCATTTTTCCGACCCAGCCCTTTTGCACGAAGCCCTGACCCATCGCTCTGCAGTACCTAGGCGGCAGGGGCGCAGTCGAGGAAGCCAGAGGGGGCGTCAGGGGGCAAAAACCCCACGGGGGCAGGGCTCAAATGAACGTTTGGAGTTCGTGGGGGACCGGGTGCTCGGCTTGCTGATGGCCGAATGGCTCTTTGAGCGTTACCCGGAGGAGCAAGAGGGTGCTTTGGGGGCACGTCATGCTCATCTAGTATCTCGCCCAGTTCTGGCCCGCATTGCAGAAGGGATCGGGCTATCCGGGGCGATACAGATTGCCCAGCATGAGGAAAGTGCAGGCATACGTGTTCTGGCGAGCGTCATGGCGGATGCGATGGAGGCCCTGCTGGGAGCACTCTACCTAGATGCAGGGTTGGACCCGGCCCGCCATGTGGTGCGCCGTTTCTGGGACCGTGACATCGAAAGAAGTGGCCAGCCCCATAAGGAACCGAAGACATTGCTTCAGGAGTTCCTTTTGGGGCGGGGTGAGGCGTTGCCTCATTATGAGCTGACCTCTGCTGAAGGGCCTTCCCATGCGCCGGTCTTCTGTGTGGAGGTGCGGGCTCTGGGGCAGACGGGGCTTGGGCGTGCTGGCAGTAAGAGGCTGGCGGAAAGTGCAGCCGCAACGGATTTATTAAAGAAGATAGGGCAGGAGGCAGAACGTGCCTGAAGAGATCACCTCTCCAATGGAGAGCATGGCAGTGGACCAGACACGTTGCGGCTTTGTCGCTCTTGTTGGGGCTCCTAATGCGGGTAAATCTACCTTGCTGAACCGCATGGCCGGAGCCAAACTTTCCATTGTTAGCCCTAAGGCGCAGACAACACGGTTCCGCACGCTTGGCATTGTCATGCAGGGCGCAGCGCAGCTCATCTTCGTGGACCTGCCGGGTATTTTTAAGCCTCGCCGGAGGCTGGATCAGGCGATGGTCAATGCTGCCTGGAGCGGCTCGCAGGATGCTGATTTGACACTCCTGCTGATCGATAGTCGCATTGGTCTGACAGATGAGATCAAAGACATCATCGCAAAGTTGAAGGGCAGCAAGCGTCCTGTTTGGCTTGTGTTGAACAAGACAGACCTCATCCAGCGTGATCAACTCCTACCTCTGACGAAAGCCATCACCGATCTTCTGCCTGTAGAAGAGGTCTATATGGTGAGCGCTCGGTCTGGTGAAGGTGTGGATGGTCTGCTGGAAGGGCTGGCTAAGGCCGTGCCTGCTGGGCCCTATCATTACCCAGAAGATGACCTGACAGACCTGCCAGACCGTCTTCTTGCTGCGGAAATTGTACGGGAACAGGTTTTCCTCCAGACGCATGAGGAAATTCCCTATCACGCCACGGTAGAGACCGAATCCTTCAAGGTACGCAAGGATGGGTCCATTCGCATTGATGTGACGATTTATGTCTCACGGGCGGGGCATAAGGCTATTCTCATCGGGGAGCGTGGGCAGCGCATCCGGGAGATTGGAATGAGAGCCCGTAAGCAGCTTGAAGGGCTTCTGGATGCCCCCTGCCACCTCTTCATCAATGTGAAGGAGAGGGCTGCGTGGGATAAGGAGACTGCCCGTCTGCGGGCTCTTGGCCTTGCAGATTATGGCTAAGCCGCACGAGTTTCGCTTGTTCATGCGGGGATGGCTCTGTATGAGGGAGCAGACAGATTTCAGGACATTATCAACCAGAGAGCCGGTACGACCATGAGCACCGCCCCACAAGCGCCGAATTTCCCTTATAAACGGGTCCTTCTCAAAGTGTCTGGTGAAGCACTGATGGGCAAAGGAGCCGCCGGTGTGGACCCGGAAATGGTGGATATGGTGGCCGCTGACATCGCAGACGTCGCCGCTATGGGTGGGCAAGTCTGCCTTGTCGTGGGCGGAGGGAATATCTTCCGTGGTTTGGCCGCCGCTGCCAAGGGGATGGACCGGGTGCAGGGTGATTATGCCGGGATGCTGGCAACGGTCATCAATGCGTTGATGCTTCAGAACGCATTGGAGAAGCGCAATGTCGAGACCCGTGTGATGACGGCCATCCATATGGCTTCCATCGCCGAGCCATATATCCGCCGCCGTGCCGTCCGGCATATGGAGAAAGGCCGTGTGGTCATCTTTGCCGCAGGTACGGGCAACCCTTTCTTCACCACCGATACAGCTGCTGCCCTGCGTGCGAACGAGATGGAGTGCGATGCGCTCTTCAAGGGGACGCAGGTTGATGGTGTCTATTCTGAAGACCCCCGTGTGAACCCCAATGCCGAGCGGTACGAGCAGCTGACCTACATGGATGCCTTGGCCCGTAACCTGAAGGTCATGGACGCAGCCGCCATCAGTCTCGCCCGGGAAAATGCCCTGCCGATCATCGTGTTCAACATGCATGCACCGGGTGCATTTGCGGCGGCGATGAAGGGTGAGGGACGTTTCACCCGGATCATTGAGGACTGAGGGGCACCAGATTATCATGTCAGCCTGCTCAGGCTGATGAGCGGAACCGATTATTGAGGAAGTGATTTGCCATGAGCACAGAACTGAACGACCTGCTTGATGACCTCAAACGCCGTATGGAGGGTGCACTGGAGAGCCTGCGCCGTGACCTGTCCGGCCTGCGCTCTGGTCGTGCTAGCCCGAACCTGCTGGAGCCGGTGCGTGTGGAGGCTTATGGCTCCGTAGTGCCGCTGTCTCAGGTTGGGTCTGTTGCTGTGCCGGAAGCGCGCATGCTGACAGTGTCCGTCTGGGATGCCAGCGTTGTTTCCTCCGTGGAGAAGGCTATTCGTGATAGTGGGCTGGGCCTTAACCCGGCAGCCGAGGGGCAGACCATCCGTGTGCCTATTCCGCAGCTGACAGAAGAACGCCGCAACGAAATGGCCAAGGCCGCAGCTCGTTATGCTGAGGGTGGCCGTGTGGCTGTGCGTGGCGTCCGCCGGGATGGTATGGATAAGACCAAGGCTCTGGAAAAGAGCGGGGACATTAGCCAGGATGACATGAAAGTCTGGACAGCCGCTATCCAGAAGCTGACGGATGATTATATCGCCCGTGTGGATGGTCTGCTGGCTGATAAAGAGCGGGATATCAAACAGGTCTGATCGTCAGAACATTGTCGGACACTCATCCCTCCTCTTATCCGGCTGGCGCCCTTCCACGCCATGTTGCCGTCATCATGGATGGTAATGGGCGCTGGGCTAGAGCTCGTGGTGTGCCAGTTGCCCATGGCCACCGTGAAGGTGGCGAAGCCGTGCAGCGTTGTGTCCGTGCAGCGATGGAGCATGGGGTGCCTTATTTGACGCTCTATGCTTTTTCATCGGAGAACTGGCGTCGGTCCGGTGAGGAAATTAGTGAACTGAAGGGGTTGATGCGGTTCTATCTGCGGCACCGTTTCAGGGAGCTGGATGAGCAGGGTGTTCAGCTGCGCATTATTGGTGATCCTCAACGTTTTGGGGGAAATTTTTACCAAGAGTTACGCCGGGCGGAGGAGAAGACACGCCATAACACTCGTCTGACCCTCTCCTTAGCCCTTTCTTATGGTAGCCGTGCCGAGATTGCCGGTGCGGCTCGTCATTTGGCCGAACAGGTTCGGGCGGGGACGCTAGACCCGGGGGCTATTGATGAAACCCTGTTTGCTGGTGCCCTTCAGACCTATGATGTGCCTGACCCCGATCTCGTGATGCGGACAAGCGGGGAGAGCCGTCTTTCCAATTTTTTGCTCTGGCAGTCTGCCTATGCCGAGCTTCTGTTTCTTGATGTGTTGTGGCCGGATTTTGGTGAAAAAGATTTTGCCGAGGCCATGAAGCGTTACATGCGCCGTCAGCGGCGTTTTGGTGGACGGCCAGAATGACAGAGTTGCAGAAACGTATCCTTTCTAGCCTGGTCATTATTCCGGTGGTTGTGCTGTGCCTGTGGTGCGGCGGTTGGGCCTACCGGGCACTTGTTCTGCTTGTCATGGTCGGAATCGTCTGGGAAGGGGAGACTCTGCTAGGCCAGCCGATGAAGAGCCTCCGGGGGGTTCTCCTTCTGCTCTGGCCTTTCTGTGGAGGGCTGATTGCCATCAAAGGGCAATGGTTCGCTGCTTTGTATCTTTTAGTGTCTAGTGTCCTGTTCGGTAGGCGGGCTTGTGGTCCCATTCTTGTGGCTATGTTGGGCGGTTTTGCCCTGCTTTGGCTACGGGGACGGCCAGAAGGACTTTATGAGACCTTCTTTGTCATTTTCGCTGTCATCGCCAGTGATAGCTGTGCTTATGCGACAGGGCGTCTTATCGGGGGGCCTAAATTGGCCCCGGCTATTTCCCCGGGTAAGACTATTTCCGGCTCTCTGGGGGGTATCGTAGGGGCGGTCATTCTTGGCGGGCTAGTCGGGTATTGGTCTGGGCAGGGCTGGTCAGTGTCTGCGTGTTTAACGGGCGGGATCATTGCCGTGGCAGCGCAGGCGGGTGATTTGCTGGAAAGTGCCTTTAAGCGGTGGCTGGGCGTTAAGGATTCCGGGCGGCTTATTCCCGGTCATGGAGGGCTGCTAGATAGGCTGGACGCCCTTCTGCTGGCTGCGCCTGTCGCTGCTATTCTGGCCCTGCTGGTTGGAGAAGGGCCGTTCTGGCTGCTCTTCCGCTAAGTGTTATTCTGGAGCAGCAGTCTCTGCTATAGGTCTGTCATACGGCAGGTCTGCCATTACGTATTATGTTGAAATCATCAAGGGAGAGGTATTCCATGGGGGGAGGTTCTGGGCGTCGGCGCATCAGTGTACTCGGCAGCACGGGTAGTATCGGGGTTTCAACAGTCGATCTTCTGAAGCAGCAGGCAGACTCCATCCAGGTGCGTGCCCTTGTGGGCGGGAAGAATGCCGCCCTTCTGGCCGAGCAGGCCAAGGCGTTGAATGCCGAACTGGCAGTTCTGAATGACGAACAACATTACGACGAGCTGAAAGAGCGTCTTGCTGGCACCAATGTGAAGGTTGCAGCCGGTCGGCAGGCCGTTATTGAGGCTGGTGCGTTGGAAGCTGACTGGACGATGGCAGCCATTACCGGGGCGGCCGGCTTAGCACCGACTCTGGAGGCCGTGCGCAACGGGCATCAGGTGGCCTTGGCTAACAAGGAAGCCCTCGTCTGCGCTGGTAATGTCATGCTGGAGGCTGTGCGCCATGCCGGTGCCGAGCTGTTGCCTGTGGATTCCGAGCATAATGCTATTGTGCAGTCACTTGGCGGGGCGGATATGTCCCTTGTCGAGAAGATTGTTCTGACAGCGTCCGGTGGTCCGTTCCGTTGCTCCACTAAGGAGGAAATGGCCAAGGCGACCCCTGAGCAGGCTCTGAAGCATCCTACGTGGTCCATGGGGGCCAAGATCACGATTGATTCCGCTTCCATGGCGAATAAGGGGCTGGAAGTGATCGAGGCTGCCCGCCTGTTCGACCTGCCAGAGCATCAGATTGACGTGCTGGTGCATCCGCAGTCCGTTGTGCATGGCATGGTATGCTTCCGTGACGGTAGTTTCGTGGCTCAGATGGGGACGGCAGATATGCGGATTCCTATTGCCCACACGCTGGCCTCCCCAACCCGAATGCAGACGAAATGTGAACGTCTGGATTTTGTGAAGCTGGGACAGATGAATTTTGAAGCCGTAGACGAGGAACGCTTCATTCCGTTGCGTCTGGCTCGTCAGGTTTTGCGGGCGGGGGGTGTGGCTCCGACTGTTTTCTCTGCCGCTAATGAGATCGCCGTGGAAGCCTTCCTTGCTGGGAAAATCCGCTTCCTTGGCATTGGTGAGCTGATTGATGCCAGCCTCCAGGCCATGCCGGAAAACCCCGTGCCGACGTCGCTGGAGGACGTTTATCATTGGGATGAAATGGGCCGTGAACTGGCTCGGGCACAGATAAAGCGGATGGCGGCCCATGCATAGTCTTCAGAGCATCATTGCCGGTCTGGTCGTTTTCGGGATCGTCGTCTTCATTCACGAGCTGGGCCATTATCTGGCCGCACGGTGGCGTGGTGTGCAAGTGACCGTTTTTTCCATTGGGTTCGGCCCTGCCCTGACATCATGGAAGGACCGGGTGGGAACACGTTGGCAGATCAGCCTTCTACCGCTTGGGGGCTATGTGAAGCTGCACGGTTTTGAGAACCGGCCCGATGCCCCACGGGAGGAAGGTGACGAGAATGCCTTCAACCGGAAATCTGTTCTGTCACGGGCTATCGTGACGGTTGCAGGGCCGGTTTTCAATTTCCTTCTGACCATCCTTCTTTTTGTGATTCTGCTTTCTTGCTTTGGAAAGCCGGAGGCACGGCCCGATATCGGCACGTTGGCACCCAATGGCGCTGCCATGAAAGCCGGATTGCAGGTTGGTGATGAGATCCAGCGTCTGAACGGGCATCATATTCTTAGCATTGGCGATATTCAGGCGCAGGTTGCTGCTCATCCCGGTGAGGTTATAAAGGTCGGCTTCTTGCGGAAGGGACAGACTGAAGAACTGCCTGTCACGCTCGATCGCATCCAGCAAAACGGCCATGATGTAGGCCGTCTGGGTGTTGGGTTTGCGGTAAGCCATAGTGCGCCATTGCCGGTTTATAAGGCGGTGCCGGCAGCCATCGGCCAGACATGGGATATGTGTGGCAATATGCTGGAAGGCATCTGGCAGATCATCAGCGGGCAGAGAAGTGCTCGGCAGCTCTCCGGGACCATCGGCATTATTCATATGTCTGGTCAGGCCGTGGATTATGGTATTGCCAGTGCGATAGGCTTTATCGCTCTGCTATCCCTGAATCTCGGACTGTTGAACCTTTTCCCTGTCCCCATGCTGGATGGTGGGCACCTGCTTTTTTATGCCTGCGAGGCCGTGTTGGGGCGTCCATTGTCGGAGCGAACACAGGGGTATGCCCTACAGTTTGGTCTACTGCTTGTGGCTGCACTTTTCATTTTCTCAACAGTGAATGATCTCAGAGGGTTGGGAGTTTTTCACTGGTTGTTTGCTCATGGGGGTTGATCTTTCCCCCTGCAATGATGGAAAAGACCATCTAGGGTAGAGTATATAACTGAAACAGGCAGCTCCCTTCATCACGTTGGTGCGGGGGAGTCCGCTTGGTACGGTTGTGCGTATGGGACTGTCTGGACGTTCTGCATCAGGATGTTGGTGGGATGGCCGTTCGTAGAAATTTGGGACGAGGAATACCGGTTTTGTCAGGATTGCGTACGAAAAGGTTCCGGCCAATGGCCGTTCGACTGGCTCTGCTGGCTTCTGTCTGTACGGCACCGGCCTTGCTTTGTGCTGCAGAGGCAGCTCCTCAGCAGGGGCGTGGTACTCATCATGTCCGGCGACCAGCGGGTGACGGCTATGTGCCTTCAGGCAGCATGATCCAGGCTATCGAAGTCCACGGCAATACTCGGATTGAGACCAGTACTGTTCTCTCCTATATGGTTGTGCAGCCGGGTGATAGCTTTGACCGTGACGCTCTGAACCGCTCGTTGAAGACGCTTTACGCTACCGGCCTGTTCCGGGATGTGACGTTGAAGCGTCAGGGCAGCACCCTTGTCGTAGATTTGACAGAAAACCCTGTGGTTAACCGTATTGTCTTTGAGGGGAACCATGCCCTCAAGGATAAAGACCTGATGAAAGAAATCAGTATGCGGACCCGTGCCGTGTTTTCGGCGCAGACCGTGGCTGTAGATCGTCAGAAGATTCTGAATATGTATGCAGCCCGTGCCCGGTATGGGGCTACGGTGGTGCCGCAGGTCATTCGCCTTTCCCATAACCGTGTTGATGTGATCTTCAACATCAATGAATCGCAGCAGACACTGGTCCGGAAAATTGCCTTTGTTGGTAATGATAGTTTCAGCGAAGCGGCTTTGTCCCATGTTGTATCGTCCAAGGAACATGCCTGGTACCGTTTCTTTTCTTCCTCGGATGAATATAACCCAGAGCGCATCCGTTACGATGCCGAGCTGCTGAGACGTTTCTACCTGCATAGCGGCTTTGTGGATTTCCACATGATTGATGCGACTGGTGAGCTGTCGCCGGATCATAAGAGCTTCTACGTCACCTACACCCTGCATGAGGGGCCACGGTACCGCTTGGGCAAGATTGGTGTGCGTTCCAATGTTCATCATGTCACGGCAGACACGATGAAGAAGCATATCGAGGTCTATAAGAACCAGTATTACGATGGCACTGCGGTGCAGGATAATGCAACGGATATGCAGGAATGGCTTCAGGCTAACGGTCATCCCTTTGCGATGGTCCGGCCTGAAATTGCCCGTAATCCGGAAAAGAAGGTCGTTGACCTGCTGTTTGATATTGTTGAAGGGCCCCATGCCTACGTGGAGCGCATCGACATCAACGGTAATACGGTGACACGGGATCATGTGATTCGCCGTAACTTGCCTATGGTCGAAGGCGATGCCTATACGCCGTTTAACCGTAAATATTCCAAGCTGGCCCTTCAGGATATGGGGTATTTCAGCAGCACCAATGTGGAACAGTCCCAGGGGTCTGCGCCAGATAAGGTCAATGTCAGTGCCAACGTTGTGGAGAAGCCGACCGGTGAGTTCTCCTTGGGTGGTGGTTACTCGACGGATGCCGGTATTATGGGGAATCTCGGGCTGAAGCAGCATAACCTGCTGGGTACAGGGATTGATGCCGGCTTCTCCGGTACGGTCGCCTATTATGAAAAACAGGCTGACCTATCCGTGACGGACCCGTACTTCCTTGGGCGTAACTTTGTTGCTGGTTTTGATCTTTATACAATCCAGAACAATTACCAGACCTACCAGAGTTATAATGAGGGGCAGTATGGTGCCTCTGTTCGTCTCGGTTATGCCTATAACCGGTATCTGTCCCAGTCCTGGACCTATACCGTTGTAGACCGTCACGTCGGTAATGGTGTTCCTAATTCGCAGTATCCAGGCTGGGAAGATGATACACCGTCTGTCTATGTGCGTGATGCAGCCGGCTGGTCTCTCCTGTCACAAATCGGGACGAACATTACCTATGACCGCCGTGATAACCGTATGAATCCGCGGTCGGGCTATGTTCTCAGTGCTGGTGGTGATTTTGCTGGCCTCGGTGGTAATGAGAAATATTATCGTGTCAAAGCCAATGGTAGCTACTATCTGCCGTTGGATGATCTGACAGGCAGCCATAGCTGGGGTTTCCAGTTCAAGGGCGGTGTCGGCTATATGCATGACTGGAGCTCCAGCGGCGATCGCAACATCGTTGATAACTTTTATCTCGGTGGGCAGAACCTGCGAGGCTTCCTGCAGGGTGGTGTCGGGCCACGAAGCGGCCATTACAAGGGGGCCTGCCATAGCGGTGCTGCTAACACTCCATTGGGTCAGGCGCGTAATGGCTATTGCCCAGGTGCCGGGCAGGAAGACCTGTTGGGTGGTACCTTTATGTATACGGCGTCTGTCCAGCTGAATTTCCCACTTCCAATGGGTGATAGCTTGGGCATTTCAGGCCGTGGCTTTATCGATGCGGGTAGTCTGTCTGGCAAACGTGTGAAAGACCGGAACCATTATCGGAACTGGAACGACCCGTACTATACCCCGATTGGGGGTAGTACTATGACCCCCCGTGTTTCCGGTGGTCTTGGTATCTCCTGGAAGAGCCCCTTCGGCCTTGTCAATATCGACGGCGCTGTTCCGATTCATCGTGAACATGGGGACAGGCTGTACCCGATCCGCTTTGGCTTTGGGCAGCAGTTCTAAGCAAGATACAGGCCGACATGTTCTACTCCTCTCCGGGAGTGGCATGGCGGTCTGAAGTGTTCTGATTTTACAAAGAGGTTTTCATGTCACGCTTAACACTGCCTTTGACCTTGATGACCGTAACGGCCCTGACATTCATGCCAGTCAGACAGTCTATTGCTGCTGATGCGAGTGAGGGTAACGGGGCATGGTTCGTGCCGAAAACTGCCCAGCCATCAGCTCCGGCTGCGTCGCACCATCATGCTGCACCCGCACCGGCTCCGGCTGCTGTGCCGGATATGACTGGCATGGATGAAGCCGGTGATGCTGGGGCACAAGAAGGAGAAGGACAGCAGGCTGCACCGATACTTCCTTTGCCGCCAGTGCCAGCGTCACCAGCTGTGCCGAAGGAAGATGCTCCGCCGCCGGTGACGGTCGGGCTGATCAGCGTGCAGGGTGTGATGCAGCTTTCCACAGCAGCGCAGGAAATGCAGCAGGTGCTGGGTGAGCGCCGTGATCGTCTGGCCCGTGCTGTGCAGAAGGAAGAAGGTGACTGGCGGGAAGAGCAGCAGAAACTTCAAGTTCAGGCCCGCACTTTGACGTCTGATCAGCTTCAGCTGCGTGTCCGCCATTTGCAGGAACGTCGCGCCAAAGATCAGCGTGATTTCAGCAATAAGGCTCGTATCATTCAGGAGGCCTATCAGGTGGCTTTCCATCAGATCGAGCGCGTGCTGGAGCAGCGTGACGGAATTATTGCCAAGGTGGCAGCGGCTCATGGCATGAACCTTGTGCTGCATGCTGAGCAGGCTGTGCTGCATGTCGATGGTCAGGACATCACTGAGGAAGTAGCAGATCGCCTCAACAAGGTTCTGCCGCATGTCTTCATTCCCGGCGATGGGGTAGATCCCGAGGTTCTGGCAAAGTCTGGCAAGATGCCGACTACGGCAGATGAAGAGCGGCTGATGAATCAGGCGGCTCAGCAACAGCAGCAGCCTGCCGAGGCCCCGGCCAAGGGTTCGATTCTGCGTCGCCAGCAGTAAGGGGAGTGACGATGGCAGCGGACCAGCTTCCAGGCGATTCTCGTTTTTTCAGGCGTTCCGGCCCTTTTACGCTGGAGCGAATTCTTGAGGCAACGGGAGCAGAGGCCCCGGGAGCGGTGACGCTGGGGACGTCTTTCGTAGGCGTTGCTCCGCTGCATGCAGCTGGTCCGCAGCATATCTCCTTTCTAGATAATCGCCGTTATCTACCTCTCTTGAAAGAAACAAAGGCGGGAGCTGTCGTACTTGGCCCTGCTTTTGTTGATAAGACGCCAGAAGGCTGCACGGCATTGGTTAGTCGGGAGCCGTATCTGGCGTGGTCTCGCGTAGCCCGTCTTTTTCATCCCCTGCCGCCTGCACAGGCAAAACAGCATCCGACAGCTTTTATCGGTGAGAATGTTATTATTGGTGAGCAGGTGGAGATAGGGCCCTTTGCCGTTATTGGCGATGGGGTGCAGATTGGTAATGGCTGTGTCATTGGTGCTCATGCAACGGTGGGAGACCATGTTGTGTTGGGTGATGGCTGCCGGATCGGGGCGCATGTAACTCTTAGCCACGCCTTGTTGGGGGAACGGGTCATTCTGTACCCTGGTGCTCGGATTGGGCAGGATGGTTTCGGCTTTGCTGTAGGGCCGGATGGTTTTGAGTCCGTGCCCCAGCTTGGCCGTGTCATTCTTGAGGATGGGGTGGAGATCGGTGCCAATTCGACGGTGGATCGAGGGTCCATGCGGGATACGGTCATCGGGGCAGGGACCCGGATCGATAATCTTGTCCAGATCGGTCATAATGCCCGTTTGGGCCGTTGTTGCATTGTGGTGTCGCAGGCTGGTGTTTCGGGCTCTACCGAGATTGAAGATTTCGTGACGATTGCCGCCCAGGCTGGCCTGATCGGTCACATCCATATCGGTCGCAAGGCCCGCATAGGGGCGCAGTGCGGTGTGATGAATGATGTGGAGGCTGGGGCGGATGTCATTGGCAGCCCAGCTATGCCGTTTCGTGAGTTCTTCCGAAATGTGGCAACTTTGCGGAAGCTTTCACGCAAGTAAGATGAACCGATTGGTATTTCGGGATGTTTTTTGGTAAAAGATGCGGACATTGACCGCCTTTCCCTTTCTGGGAGAGGCGGACGGTCGCATTTTGTCAAAGAAAGCCGGGAGATGAGATAAGTGGGTGATGCTGCTGGGCAGACACATCAGGTGCCTGAGAGCGTAGATGTGATGCAGATTATGAAGGCGATTCCTCATCGCTATCCTTTCCTTCTGCTGGACCGGATGGAAGAGATCAAGGCGGCGGAATCTGCCGTTGGCATCAAAAACGTGACAGTTAATGAACCATTCTTCCAAGGGCATTTCCCGGCACGTCCTGTCATGCCGGGTGTGCTGATTGTGGAAGCCATGGCGCAGACGGCTGCTACGCTTGTTGTGCTGACGCTGGGTGAAGCCTTTGAAGGGAAGCTGGTCTATTTCATGACGGTGGAGAACGCCAAATTCCGCCGCCCAGTTGGGCCGGGGGATCAGCTGCGCATTCATGTCAGCAAGGAACGTGCCCGTGGAACAGTGTGGCGGTTCCGTGGTGTTGCCAAGGTAGAGGGTGTCACCGTTGCGGAAGCGTCCTTTAGTGCCATGATCGTGGACTGATCCTGATGCCAGAACCGGGACAGGCTCCTGATAGAACCGGGATCCATCCAACGGCCCTTGTGGACCCACGGGCGTCTCTTGGTCAGGGAGTGCGGATTGGTCCTTGGTGTATTGTTGGCCCAGATGTTCAGCTGGGTGATAATGTCCGCCTGCATGCGTCCGTCATGGTGGAGGGGCATACGGTGTTGGAGGAAGGGGTGGAGGTCTACCCCTTTTCCACCGTGGGATACCCACCGCAGGACCTGAAATATGCCGATGAGCCGACCCGTTGTTACATCGGTGCGGGGACGGTAGTGCGGGAAAATGTGACCATCCATCGGGGGACGGCACAGGGGGCGGGTGAAACCCGCATCGGCCGGAATTGTCTGCTTATGGCCAACGCTCATATTGCGCATGATTGTGTGCTGGGTGATGGCGTGATCATCGTTAATAACGTGGTCATGGGGGGGCATGTCATTATCGGTGATTATGCCCGGATCATGGGTTCAGCCGCTCTGCATCAGTTTGTCCGTATCGGTCATGGTGCTGTGGTAGGCGGGCTGTGCGGGGTGGAGATGGATGTCATCCCCTATGGCAGCGTTCTGGGCAATCGGGCCAGATTGGTCGGGTTGAATTGGATTGGCCTTAAGCGCTCCGGTGTGGAGGCCAGTGAGATACAGCAGATGCGTCTGGCATTTCGGGAGCTTTATCCCCGTTCTGGTCGTGGTGATGCCCTTCTAGGTGAACGCATGGATAAGGTGCGTCAGCGTTACGGCCATATCGGACGAGTGGTCGAGATGCTGCGTTTCATGGAGGCCCCCAGCCGAAGGGGGCTTACACGGCCGGGACAGGGTGGCCCCGAGAAGGACGTAGAAGGGTGAGCCAGCCCGCTCGGGTTGGGATACTGGCCGGTGGCGGTCCGCTTCCGGCTCAGGTGGCGGAAGCCCTTAGGAGCAAAGGGCAAGAGCCATTCCTTATAGGGTTCGAGGGGTTCGCAGATGAGTCCCTCTTGGCCCCTTATCCGCATGAAATAATCCGTCTTGCAGCAGCAGGGGCTATTCTTCAGGCTCTGCGTCGGCAGGGCTGTGCTGAACTTGTATTGATAGGCCCCGTTAAGAGACCTTCATGGCGGTCTTTGCGGCCGGATGCAGAGGGCGTGCGTCTGCTTGCCAAGCTGGGGCGGGCTTTGTTTGCTGGCGACGATGGCCTTCTGGCAGCAATTGTCAGGTTGCTGGAAGAGGAAGGCTTCCATGTGCGGGGAGCCCATGAGTTTCTTGATACAACAAGCAATAGATGTGGCTCCTGGGGGCGGGTCAGGCCCGATCGTCAGGCGAGGGCTGATATCCGTCAGGCCGTGCATATATTGTCCGTCATGGGGCCGCTAGACATTGGGCAGGGTTGTGTCGTGCAAAAGGGGCTGACACTGGCTGTTGAGGCCCTGGAGGGAACAGACGCCATGCTGCTGCGCTGTGGTAGTGTGAAGCAGGAAGGGGCTGGTGGCGTGCTGGTCAAGATGCCTAAGGCAGGGCAGGAGCTGCGAGCGGATATGCCCGCTATCGGGCCAGAAACCATCAGAAAGGCGGCAGAAGCAGGCTTGCGGGGGGTGGCATTTCCCTCACGGCTTACCTTGGTGATGGAGGCGGATCGCTGTATAAAGGAGGCGGATCGTCTGGGGCTGTTCCTTTACGGGCTGGGTTCGGACGCCATTTCTGAATAAAAGGATGTAAGATATATGAGCATTTATCTTCATACGATGGTCCGTGTACGAGACCTTGATCGCAGTCTGGCATTTTATCATCTTCTGGGTATGCGTGAACTTCGCCGTCTGGAAGTTCCGGAAGGACGTTTCACGCTGGTTTATATTGGGTACGAGGGCAATGCCCGTGGTGAGGCCGAGATCGAACTGACCTACAATTGGGATCAGGCCGAGGACTATACGCACGGTACGGGTTTCGGGCATTTTGCCGTTGGTGTGCGTGACGTTGCAGCCGCTGTAGATGTCGTCCGTCAGGGGGGCGGGCGTGTCACTCGTGAGGCAGGGCCAATGGGTAACACGGGTATTGTCATTGCCTTTGTGCAGGACCCTGATGGATACAAGATTGAGTTGATCGAAAAGAAGGACGCCTGAGCCCGAAAGTCGGGTATGGCTTAGCAGTCTGTGCGCTTCGCATGGAATTGCAGGATTGACAGGGCAGGGCCATCCCCTTAAAAGCCACTCCCTAAGTGGAGGGGCGTTACTGGGTGCGTCCTGTTCTGATACATGTCTTTATCGACATGTTGTTAAGATTAGAGGATTGAAAAGATGAAGCGCACATATCAGCCTTCCCGTCTGGTTCGTAAGCGTCGCCACGGCTTCCGCACACGCTCCGCCACAGTGGGTGGCCGTCGTGTTCTGGCCAACCGTCGCGCCAAGGGCCGTAAGAAGCTCTCTGCCTGAGCATGAAACAGCCTGACCGCCTGCAGAAGCGGTCGCAGTTTCTGCGTGTGGCCCGCAAGGGCCATAAGGTCGTGTCTCCCGGGCTAATCGGCCAGGTGTTGCCGGGGCAGGGGGACATGACAGTACGGGCCGGTTTTACTGTTACCAAAAAGGTCGGTAATTCCGTCATACGCAATCGTACACGCCGCCGCTTGCGGGAAGCCCTCCGGCTAGTGGTGAAGGAGGAAGGATGTCCTTCCTCGGGTGATATCGTCCTGATCGGACGTGCCGCAACCAGAATGCGGCCTTTCCCTCTTCTGAAACATGATGTGCGGCGGGTCTTGCAGGCCCTTGAGAAGGCAGGGAGAGAGTGAAGGCGGCCAGTTGGCTGCTTTCTGTCCTCTTACTGGGGCTGATAAAGCTCTACCGTCTTTTTTTTAGCCCGCTTATGGGTAGGCAGTGCCGTTTCCATCCCAGTTGCAGTGCCTACGGTGAAGAAGCTATCCGCCGCCACGGCCCTATCCGAGGGGGATGTCTGACGCTCTGCCGTATTTTCAGATGCCACCCTTTTCATTCGGGCGGCGTGGATTATCCCCCATGATGGCTAGTCGTTCCTTGGGAAGAAAACGCAAAAAAAATGGCGCAGCTATTGTTTTGGGGACGATTTTAAGCCAGTGAATGAGGCAACCTACCCTTCCAGCATAATGAGAGAGCGGCTCCTGCCCGATGGAAAGTAGCAAACGTATTATTCTGGCCGTCGCCCTGTCGGCCCTGATCCTGATCGGTTTTAATTTCTTCCTGTCGCCAGATAGGCATAAGACGGTGGAGGCGCAGAATGCTGCTCCAGCCCCTGCGGCTGTTGTGCCACCTGCACCGCCAGTGTCTGCTAGCCCAGTGGAAGAGGCAGATGATCATCAGGAGCATCGGCTGAAGGTTGTATCATCAGATGTTCAGGGCTCCTTCAATCTGCGAGGGGCACGGTTTGATGACCTGGAGCTGATCCGTTACCGGGAGACAATCGCCAAGGATAGTCCTCTGGTCCGTCTGCTAGACCGGGCTGGCGGTGAGAAGCCGAATTATCTGGTCATTGGCTGGGAGAATGCTGCTGGCTTTACGACCCGTCTGCCTAATGAGCAGTCCCTTTGGAAGGTGGATGGCACTCAGACCAGCCTGACACCCGAAACACCCGTTACCCTGTATTGGGACAATGGGGCTGGTGTGCGTTTCATCATTCATCTGGCGCAGGATCGTCATTACATGATGAGCGTGCAGCAGGAGGTGGAGAACCATTCTGGGCAGCCTGTTTCGGTCTATCCCTTCCAGCGTGTGCAGCGTGATTACCTCCCCGAGGAAACGGGGTCTTTCGTGGCTTACGAAGGGCCTATCGCTGTTATGAATGGCAAGCTAGCTGACGAAGGGTATAAGTCCCTGCGGACAGACGGTAATGGGCCGGGCCATGTGTCATGGACAGATTCCGGTAAAGGTGGCTGGGGCGGTATTACAGATAAATACTGGCTGACCGCTATCGGGGCTGATGCGTCCTCCAATGTGCGGGCCCAATATAGCTATCTGCCGGAAGGCCACGGGGCTTATCGTGTCACCTTCACCTCGCAGGAGCCACAGGTGATTCAGGATGGTGCCCGCCTCGGGCAGGGGAGCCATCTTTTTGCGGGGGCCAAGGAGCCGGGGCTGCTGCGTTACTATGGCCGCAAGCTAAATCTACCTCGTTTTGATGATAGTATTGATTTTGGCTGGTTCAGCTTCCTGACGAAGCCGATCCTTTTCCTTCTGCATTGGCTTTATGCGCATATCGGTAATTTCGGTCTTGCGCTGATGGTCATGACGCTAATGGTCAAGATCGTACTGTTCCCGCTAGCTTCCAAAGCGGCACAGTCTGCTGCACGTATGCGCTTGATTGCACCGAAGGTGACTGAGATTCGGGAGAAGTACAAAAGCGACCCGATGACCATGAATCAGAAGGTCATGGCGCTGTATAAGGAGGAGAAGATCAATCCAGCAGGGGGCTGTCTGCCCATGCTGATTCAGGCTCCAATCTTCTTCTGCCTGTATAAGATGCTCAATCTGAGCATTGATGAGCGTCATGCGCCTTTCTTCGGCTGGATCAAAGACCTTTCCGTGCCGGACCCGACCAACCTGTTCAATTTGTTCGGGTTGCTGCCGTTCGAACCAACGCATATTTTTTCGTTCCTGCACCTCAGTGTCTGGGGCGCAGCGCTGGGTATTACCTTCTGGCTGCTGCAGAAACACAGCATGGTTAGCATGGACCCCGCACAGGCCCGCATCATGCAGTTCATGCCCATCGTGTATGTTTTTGTGATGTCCAGTTTCCCGGCGGGTCTCCTAGTTTATTATACGTGGAACAACGTGCTGACATTCCTTCAGCAACATTACATCGAGCGCCGGACGAGCCTGCCCGTGCCGCTGGGTAGCCGCAAAGGCAAAGCACCCCGTAAGGGCGGTGCTGCAAAGAAGAAAGGTCCGTGATGGAGCAGATGCAGACGGTTCTGCCCAGCGAGGAAGAGCTGGAAGAAGGGCGCAGACTTTTTGCTGGCCCCTGTGATTTCTTCTTTGGAGCGCAGACAATCGAGCAGCTACCTCCCCCTGATCGGGCGGAGGTAGCGTTTGCGGGGCGGTCTAATGTCGGTAAATCCAGTCTCATCAATGCGCTGACGGGCCGCAAGGCTCTGGCCCGTGCCTCTTCCGAACCGGGGCGGACCAAGCAGCTCAATTTCTTCAATCTGGGTGGGCGGCTGTCCCTTGTGGATATGCCGGGCTACGGCTTTGCCAAGGCGTCCAAAGCTGTGAAAGAAGATTGGCAGCGGACAATGTTCGCCTATCTGCGGGGGCGGCCCAATCTGGCCCGTGTGATTCTGCTGATTGATGGGCGGGTTGGTCTCAAGGCTTCTGACAAGGAAGTGTGCGATCTGCTGGATAAAGCAGCGGTCGTGTTTCAGATCGTTCTGACTAAATGTGATGCCCTGTCGGCTTCCGCACTGGCGGGGCGGCAAAAGGAAGTGGAAGCGTTGGCCAAAACACATGCGGCTGCTTTCCCTCATATTGTGGCAACAAGCAGTGCGACGTCATTGGGTGTTGCAGAGCTGCGTGGCATAATGGCCCGCTTCGCCGAACAGCCCTGAAAAGTTTTTCTGTAGAGTGAATGTCATGTCCTCTTCCAATTCTTTCCCTGCCTCTCTCCCAGAAGACTTTCTGGCCCCTGATAGTCTGAGCGATCAGCAGCAGGCGGCTGTTCTGGCGGGGGCTCTGCCTTATCTGCGCCGCTATGCGGGTGACACCATCGTCGTGAAGTATGGTGGCCATGCGATGGTTGAGAATAACCTTGCGGCAACCTTTGGGCGGGACATTGCCTTGCTCAAGCTGGTCGGTATTAACCCGATTGTGGTGCATGGCGGCGGCCCGCAGATTAACAGCATGATGAAGCGTCTGGGTGTTGAGTCCCGCTTCATTGATGGCCTCCGTGTCACGGATCGTGAAATGATCGACGTGATCGAGATGGTCCTGTCCGGTACGGTGAACAAACAGGTGGCGGACCTTATTAGCCATGCTGGTGCTTTGGCTGTGGGGATTTCTGGCCGTGATGGGCGTTTGATTCAGGCAAGTCGCCTTGTCCATTATCATCGGACGGATGAGAACGAGAATGAGGCGGTTGATCTCGGTTTTGTTGGTAAGCCGGAGCGTGTAGACCCCCGTGTGCTTTATGCCCTTTTGGGTGCAGGGCTGATCCCGGTCGTGGCTCCGCTGGGTGCTGGGGAAGAGGGTGAAATCTACAACATCAATGCAGATACTGCCGCTGGTGCCGTTGCCGGTGCCGTGCGGGCCTCCCGCCTGTTGATGTTGACGGATGTTCCCGGTGTGCTGGATGAGAACGGGCAGCGTATTGAAGAACTAACGGCAGAAGAAGCCCGTCGCCTTATCCGGGAAGGACACATCACCGGCGGTATGATTCCCAAGGTGGAAACCTGCCTCAAGGCCGTGCAGGCTGGTGCTAAAGCGGCCGTTATTTTGGATGGCCGGGTGCCACATACCTGCCTGCTGGAGCTTTTCACCAAGGCAGGGCAGGGTACGCTTATTAAGGCGGATTGAGTTATGGGGCGGGTCGCAGACCTGTCCGGGTTATGGTTTTAGAATTTAAGGAGCGTTTTATGGATCACGCAGAGCTTCGCAAGCAGATTGAAACCCTTTGGGAAGATCGTGCCAGCCTGTCTTCACAGACACAGGGTCAGGCCCGTGATGTCGTGGAAGCCGCTCTTGCTGGGCTGGATAATGGCACGTTCCGCGTTGCTGAGCAGAAGGAAGATGAGCGTGTCGTGCATGAATGGCTGAAAAAGGCCGTTCTGATGTCCTTCCGTCTGTATGATTCCGAGCCAATGGCCAATGCCTGTGGTGGGGCTCCGGGTTTTGATAAGGTGCCGCTGAAATTCGCTGGTTGGGGTAAGGAAGAGTTCGATAAGGCTGGTTTCCGGGCTGTTCCGGGTGCTGTTGTCCGTCGTTCTGCTTACATTGCACCGGGTGTCGTGCTGATGCCGAGCTTCGTCAATCTGGGTGCCCGTGTCGAGAGCGGTACCATGATTGATACATGGGCCACGGTTGGCTCCTGTGCGCAGATTGGTAAGAACTGCCACATCAGCGGTGGTGCCGGTATTGGTGGCGTGCTGGAGCCGCTGCAGGCTGCTCCTGTCATAATCGGGGATGATTGCTTCATCGGTGCCCGTTCCGAAGTGGCCGAGGGCGTGGTTGTGGAGCGTGGTTCTGTCCTTTCCATGGGGGTGTTCCTTGGGGCCTCCACAAAGATTGTGGACCGCACGACGGGTGAGATCCATATGGGTCGTGTTCCGGCTTATTCTGTGGTTGTTCCGGGTACCCTTCCGCCGAAAACACCGGGCGGGCCGTCTCTGGCTTGTGCTGTGATCGTCAAGCGGGTTGATGAGCGCACACGCTCCAAGACATCCATCAACGAGCTGCTGCGTGACTGAGTAACCCCATGAGCCACCCATCATTTACATCCGACCCCATCGCACTCCTGCAGGACCTTCTGCGGTGCCGCTCCGTAACACCAGCAGATGACGGGGCATTGAGCGTTGTAGCTCATGCGTTGGAAATGATGGGCTTTGAGGTTACACGTCTCGCTTTTGGCCCGGAGGGGGAACAAACGCCCAATCTTTATGCTCGGTTAGGGACGGGGAAGCCCTGCCTCTGTTTTGCAGGGCATACGGATGTTGTGCCCCCCGGTGAGGGCTGGAGCTGCGACCCATTTGCCGGTGACATTAAAGACGGGCATATTTACGGGCGTGGCACTGCAGACATGAAGGGGGGCGTAGCGGCCGCTCTGGCGGCTGTGGCGCGTAGGCTGGAAGCTGGACCGCTAAAAGGTAGTCTGGCTTTTCTCATCACGGGTGATGAGGAAGGGCCTGCCCATTATGGCACGAAGTCCGTGCTGGAATGGATGAAGGAACGGGGAGAGGCTCCTGACTTCTGTCTGCTGGGTGAGCCAACCAATCCGGCTGAGATGGGTGACGTCATCAAAATTGGTCGCCGTGGCAGCATGAATGTGGTGATTACGGTCAAGGGTGTGCAGGGACACGTAGCCTATCCCCATTTGGCCGATAACCCCATCCATCGTCTGGTGCCTATCCTGAGCGATCTGACGTCGCGCACTTTGGATCAGGGAAGTGAGTGGTTTGCACCATCTTCATTGCAGATTACGAGTGTAGATGTTGGCAATCCGGCCACCAATGTGATTCCGGCCATGGCACAGGCCCGGGTAAATATTCGTTTTAATGATCTGCACACCAGCGAGAGCCTGCGTAATTGGATAGGAGATGTCGTTTCCTATCATGCGCCAGAGGCTACGATGGAGGTGGCTGTCAGCGGGGAATCCTTCCTAACAGACCCGGGAACTGAGGTAGGGCAGCTTTCCGAAGCTGTTCAGGCGGTAACGGGCCGGCAACCGAAGCTGGATACAGGCGGGGGTACATCCGATGCCCGCTTTATTACGCATTGCTGCCCGGTAGCTGAGTTCGGGCTGGTGGGAGCAACTATGCACAAGCGTGATGAGCATGTTTCTCTGGCTTCTGTAGAACAGCTGACGCAGGTCTATCTGGAATTCATGCAGCGTTTTGGTGTCTGAATGAGTTCAGACAGATGAATTGTTGGGAAAACCCGCCGGGATGAGGCGGGTTTTTTTGTTATAGGAATGTAACTGCCTCATTGTTGACCAGAGGAGATTATCCTTCATGCCCAGACGGAACGGGCCATCACACACGATGCCGCTTGCACCTGCCATTTTGCGGTCATTCGTGCGGCGTGACGGATTTGGGCTGTTCCTGCTGGCATTACTGACGGGAGGGCTAGCGGGCGGCTGTGTTTTGGTGATCAACACAGTGACCCTCGGTATGCATGTTGTCTTGTATGGCCTGCATAATGGGGGCCGCCTGTCGGAACTGCCCGCATTGCCCCTCTGGCGGTGTCTCATGGTTTTGGGTTTTGGGGGGCTCGTTGTGGGGGTGATGGGTGCAGTCCTACGTAGGCGGATGGTGCGCCGGCCAGTGGACCCAGTAGAGGCTAACGCCCTGCATGGGGGGCGTATGTCTGTGCGGGATAGTATCAGCCTTGCAGTACAGACGGTCCTTTCCAATGGCGTAGGGGCGTCCATAGGGTTGGAAGCTGGCTATGTGCAGATATCGGCGGCGTTCGGTTCGTGGCTGGGGCGTTTGTTCCGTGTCCGGCGGGAAGAGCTGCGTATTCTTGTGGGGGCTGGGGCGGCTGGGGCTGTCAGTGCTGGATTTGATGCCCCCATCGCTGGGGCTTTCTACGCATTCGAGATCGTGTTGGGGACTTACAGCCTCGTCAATTTATTTCCTATTGCGCTGGCGGCAATGGCCGGGCTGGGTGTACGGCATCTTGTACATGTGAAGGGCGGTGTGCCCCCCTTGATGATGAGCTGGCATATGGGCTGGAGTGCTGTACCTGGTGTCAGTGTGCTGGCAATCCTGTGTGCGCTCACAGCAATTGTCATCATGTATTGTGTGACGCAAACACAGTGGGTGTTCCAGAAACTGCCAGTCCCTATCTGGTTACGGCCTGTTGTGGGAGGGGTACTTGTAGCCTGTCTGGCGGCGTCTTTTCCGTCAGTCCTATCGGCAGGGCATGGCGGGGTTGGGTTGGTGCTAGCAGGGAAGGTGGTGCCTTCTCTGGCGTTGTTGCTTTTGTTGCTTAAGGCTGTGGCATCTTGCCTTTCCATTGGCTCGGGGTTCCGGGGCGGGTTGTTCTTCGCCTCGTTGTTCTTGGGTGTTCTGGCGGGCGAGGGGTTTGGTGATCTGCTGGCTCATTATGGGTTGGCCCCGGCAGATGGGCAGGTATGTGCAGTATTGGGCATGGCGGCTATGGCCACGGCCATCATTGGTGGCCCCATGACTATGATTTGTCTGGTGCTGGAGATGACAGGCAACATGACGATCAGCAGTGCGGTGGTTCTGGCGGCTGTTCTGTCCCTACTGACGGTCAGGCGGCTATTTGGTTATAATTTTGCGACATGGCGTTTTCATCTGCGTGGTGAGACAATTCGGTCTGCAGTGGATGTCGGCCGTCTGCGCGCGTTGACTGTACAGAAGCTAATGCGGGCCCAGGTACGCAGCTTTCCGGCCGCTATGACGATCCAGCAGGCGCAGGCTCAATTGACGCTGGGTATTGAAGAACGCCTCGTGCTGGTGGATGAGGATGGGCGGTATCAGGGTATTGTTTTGGTATCCGAGATCACGGCGGCTCCTGCGACTGAAAAAACCGTGTCTACTCTGGCCTGTTATCGGGATGTTATGCTGGACCCGCATATGACCATTCGGGAAGCGGCTGATCTGTTCGCTGAGGCAGAAGCTGACGTGCTGGCAGTTGTGGAAGACCGACAGTCCCGGCAGCTTGTCGGCCAGCTGAGTGAACGGCATACGCTGCGCTGTTATGCTGTGGAGTTAGAGCGCAGCCGCCGTGACCTTGCCGGGGATGGTCGTTTTTCCGTGTAATGGGCGTTTTATGAGGCGTTCTTTATAAGAACCTGCCCTGCACTGTAGATGTGATAGAGGCTGCTAGCGGGCATGTGGTCTGTGGTCGTGTTTCCCTGTTCATCCAGCCGGTCGATCCAACCGCCCTTAAGCGAGGCCGGGGCGTAATGGGTGAAGAAAAGCTGGCTCATTTGTGCAAGTCGTTCGTGCCGGGTTTGAAGATCAGCCGGGGCGTGCTGGGCAAGTAGGCGCATCATTTCGGTCTGGGGCCAGATGCGGGTTGAGGCTTCCAGCATTGTGCCATCATCCAGCAGCGCATCAGGTAGAAGAGGGCCGGGAACAGTTTGCTGAAGGCGGGCATAGAGGGCATGCTGTGCCTTTTTGGCCGCAGTAGCATGTTTGCCTTCGGGGGCGAGGCGGAGATATTCGCCCAGCAGCCAGCACCATTCCGCTTGATGGCCGGGTTCAACTCGGTTTTGCCCTGTAGGTTGTTCCGGCTTCCAGTCTGGTGTGAAGAATTCCAGTAGGGAATCCGTTCCGGCTGGGATGAAGGAGCGCAGGGCTAGGGCAAGAATAGCCTCGGCATGATCAAGGAATACCTCCCGGCCGGAGACCTCAAAGAGTGTTAGGCAGGCTTCCAGCAGATGCATGTGCGGGTTTTGGGAGTGCCGGTCTGATGTGGCGGGAATGGCATCCCGGTAGCCACCATGTGTAGAAGGGAAGATGGTGTCGATCTCGGCAAGACTTTCCTCGGCTCTATGCAGCAAAGCTGGATCACCAGACAAACGGTAGGCCCATCCATGTGCAAAGAGAATGAAGGCATGGCCGTATAGGTCCCGTTTCGTGTCGGAAGGCGTTTGGTCCGGCCCGAGGGCGAAAACCCAGCCGGGAGAGCCATCCGCCCGATAGTAGAGCCGTGCAACCCGGTCTAGTACTGTCAGAGCTTGTTCCCCAGCATTGTAATGGCCATTCAGGGCGGCCTGACAGTAAGTGGCAATCTGCCGTGCCTGCACCATCAGGCGGCGGTGGGGCAGGGCGATGGGGGCAGCATCAAAGGTCAGACGTTCATGATAAAGGCCAGCGTCCTCGTCAAAACCAGCCCGAGCCCAGAGGGGGAGAGCGTTGTGCAGTAGCCAGTCCCGCCATGTGGCGATGTGTGTCATGATCAGGCGTCCTTTGTTGGGTGGGTGTCGTCCATGGTCTGGACGATGCGGCTAGTGGAATGGCCATTCAGAAGTGGGGCAAGGCAGACCCGCCCGCCATGTTTTCTGACGATATCCCCACCAACGACCTCATTTTCTTTATAGTCTGCCCCTTTGACGAGAACGTCAGGCTTTAGGGCGGTGATGACGTCCAGCGGCGTGTCCTCATCGAACAGGACTACCAGATCGACATGGCGTAGCGCACGGATGACAGTAGCACGGGCCTGCTCGGTCTGGAGGGGGCGGCGAGGGCCTTTCAGCCGTTTGATGGAGGCATCAGTATTGAGGGCCACGATCAGCTTGTCTCCCTGACCAGCGGCAAACTGGATGAGCGAGACATGGCCGGGATGGAGGAGATCGAAGCATCCGTTTGTCAGTACGACTGAGGCCCCGTGCCGCTTCCAGTTTTCTACGATGGTGCAGGCATCAGTCAGGGGAAGGCAGGCTCCGTTATCGGCAATTTCTTCTAGAAGTTTCTGGTGCAGTTCATCACGGGTGACGAAGGCCGTTCCTAGTTTGCTGACAGCAATAGCCGCCGCAGTGGTGGCCATAGTCACGGCACTGGCAAGGGGACGACCACTGGCCAGCGCACAAGCGATCGTGGCGATGACCGTATCACCCGCCCCGGAGACATCATAGACCTCTGAAGGATGCGCCTTGCAGTGTAGGGGGGCTGTGCCCCGTTGCCAAAGGGTCATGCCCTTCTCGGAGCGGGTAAGAAGAATGTCGCTTCCGGTAAGGGGGGCAATGGCAGCGCAGGCTTGTTCCACCTCGGCATCGTCATGGAGTGTCCATGTGGGGCCTGTGGGATTGGTAATGTTGGCGGCAGAGAGGGCCTTGCCGAGTTCTTGCCGATTGGGAGTCAGGAGGCTGGCCCCCCGGTAGGCGGAAAGATCGGCCCTTTTAGGGTCCACCAGTACGGGAATATTGCGGGAGCGGGCGGCTGCAATGATGGTTTTCAGCACCCGGTCAGACAGGACGCCCTTGGCATAGTCAGAACAGATGAGGATGTGGCTGCTGTCCAATGTGCGGATAGTGGAAGCGATGAGGGCATCTTCGGTTGCACGGGAGAATGGGGTGAGTTTTTCATTATCCAGCCGGACAATCTGCTGCCGCCCGCTGAGGACACGGGTCTTCGTGATGGTCGTCCAGCTTGCATCTTCTACCAGCCCATCTAGCTTGACCTCTTTCCAGCTGGAGAGAGCTTGCCGGAGTGTATCGGCGGCCTGATCGGCCCCCACCACGCCAATCAGGTGGACTGGATGACCGAGAGCTGCGACATTCACAGCCACGTTAGCAGCCCCGCCGGGCGTGGAACGGTGATGGCTGCTTAGCAGAACAGGGACGGGAGCTTCCGGTGAAATGCGGGTGACATCCCCGGTGATGTATTGGTCAAGCAGTAGATCACCCAGAATGGTAATGGCACCGTCAATCAGCGTATCAGTCAAAAAACATCCCTCCCTTCAGGAGACAGCACCGCCTGTGAATGGCGTGTGGCCTTATGTCTGTAAGGGGAAGTTTAGGATGTTTTTACCGTTCTGTCGTCAGAGAAAGGGTCTTATCCAGTCCGTAAGGGGGGTAGTACAATAAATAAATTTTTATGATTTTTAAAAGTTGACAGTGATAATAATGACACATTCTGATGAAATACAAATCGAAACAAAAAACAAGGCCGGGAAGTACGTAATGTCTCGTCATGTTCACTTTATATCTGGTCTTCCTCGCTCAGGAAGCACCCTTCTTAGTGTTCTTTTAGGGCAGAATCCTAACATTTACTGTGCAGAATATTCGACGCCTGTCTGTTCTCTTATGACGAAGATGCTATCTGTTATTTCAGAAGGTGAATATAAAACTGAATTTAGCGGCGAAAAGGTCATGAATCTTCTTAAGAAGACAATGGATACATACCATGACATGCCATCAAAGCCGAATCTGGTCATTGATAATAACCGGGCCTGGTGCAGCAAGCTTCAGCTTCTGGACTATCTCTACCCTCATGCAAAAGTGATCTGCTGTGTGCGTGATCCTGTCTGGGTGATTAACTCCTTTGAGCGCATCATTGGCAGGGACCCGACGTTTTCATCCTATCTCGTGCCTGTGGAACATAGGGCTACGCTACATCAGCGGGTGAATTATCTGCTGTCTCCTGCGGGGGCTTTCGGTTTTGCGTATCAGGCCTTGCAGGAGGCATTTTTCGGACAGTTTTCGTTCAAACTGGTACTGGTTGATTATGACAGCCTGGTGACAAAGCCCCTGTCCGTCATGCGTTTTCTGGAAAAGGAATTGAACGTTCCTGCCGCCACTTATGACATGGACAACGTCCGTTACACGCCTCCTACGGCATACGATAAGGCTCTGGAAACGCCGGGGCTGCATGACATTGCCCAGAAGGTGGAGCCTCAGAAGCATCCTCTCATATTGCCACCCGATGTCGTGAATCGTCTGGCTGGGGGTGCATTCTGGAGAGACAGAAGCATGAACCCGAAGTCGGTACGGATCATATGAAAATCAGCAGAGTTTTATGGCTGGAAAGGATTATCCGGGTAGCCGACATCCATCAGGCACAGGCCATCGGGGGGAGCGGTAGGGCCAGCTTTGCAGCGATCACGAGCTTCTAGTGCTTCTTTTACCCGGTCAGGGTGCCATTGATGATGGCCGACCAATGCCAGCGTCCCGACCATATTACGGACCTGATGATGCAGGAAAGACCGGGCCTGCACATCCACATACACATACTCGCCGGAGCGGGTGATGGTGAGTTCATCCAGCGTCCGCAGGGCATCACGGGCTTGGCAAGCCGCTGCGCGGAAGGAGGTGAAGTCATGTCCACCCAGTAGATGGTTGGCACCTTCCTGCATGGCCTCAATGTCTAGCGGGGCACGGATGTGCCAAACGAAGCCCTCTTGCATGGCCGGACGGGCTGGACGGTTGAGGATGGTATAGCGGTATCGCCGCCATGTGGCGGAGAAGCGGGCGTTCCAGCCTTCTGGTGCGGGGGCCGCTTCCAGAATGGAAATGGGATGGGGCTTCAGATGGTAACCGATGGCATCCCGTACGGCCTTGCGGCTGAGGGGGGCATCGTCTGGAAAGTCCAGATGCGCTACGAGTCCAGCCGCATGAACGCCTGAATCAGTCCGCCCTGCCGTTACGCTGCTGACCTTACGGCCCTGTGTGAGATGCTCGGCCGCTTCCTCGATGAGCTGCTGGACGGAGAGGCCACTTTTCTGGCGTTGCCAGCCAACATAGGGGCGGCCGTCGAACTCGATGCGGATGGCCCAGCGGCTGATGCCGGGCGGGGCGGCGTCAGTCAAGGCGCATCCCTTTGGTTAGTCTTGTACCACGAAGAAAGGCGTCCCGGTCCATCATGGCCCGTCCCGGTTTCTGGATGCGGTCGATCTGTAGGCAGCCTGTCCCGCAGGCAATGGTCAGCTTGTCATCCAGCACAGTGCCGGGAGTAGGGGCTGAGGCCATGAGGGCGGTAGCTTCGGCTCCATCAGGTAGGCTAACGGCACCGATGCGGTAGGTCTGCCCTTCCAGAAGGGTATAACTCCCCGGCCACGGAATGAAGGCCCGCACCTGACGTTCAATCTCAACGGCCGAGCGGTTCCAGTCGATCTGGCCGTCTTTACGCTCCAGCCGTGGAGCATAGCAGCTACGGGAATCATCTTGCGGGATAGGGGTAGGCTGGTCTTTCAGGGCGCGGACGATCAGACGGGCACCAATGTCTGCCAGTCGGTCATGCAGGCTACCTGCCGTGTCTGTCGCTGTGATGGGTGTGGCCTCGGAGAGAATGACCGCACCTGTATCCAGCCCTTTGTCCATTTGCATAATGCAGACGCCACTTTCTGCATCACCGGCTCGGATGGCGGACTGGATGGGAGATGCACCCCGCCAGCGGGGAAGTAGGCTGGCATGAATATTCAGGCAGCCGAGCCGTGGCGCATTCAGGATGGCCTCTGGCAGAATAAGGCCATAAGCCGCCACAATGGCTGCATCAGCGTTTAACCCCTGAAAGAAGGCTAGTTCCTCCTCATTGTGGCGCAGTTTTTCCGGCGTGCGGACAGGGATGCTGAGCGCATCGGCGGCCTCATGCACGGGCTGTCGCCGCAGAGCCTTGCCTCGGCCTGCTGGGCGGGGTGGCTGGGTATAAACGGCAACGACCTCATGGCCTGCCTTAATCAGGCCATGAAGGGCCGGAACGGAAAAGTCCGGCGAGCCCATGAAGATGAGGCGCATGGTGCTTACCGTCTCCGCTTTTGTTCCTTGGCTAGACGCCGCATGATCATGTTGCGCTTTAGGGAAGACAGATGATCGACAAACAGGATGCCATCCAGATGGTCGATTTCATGCTGGATGCAGGTTGCCAGTAGGTCCGATGCTTCCTGCTCGATGGTCTGGCCATCCAGATCACGATAGCGAACCCGGATGGATTCTGGCCGGATGACTTCAGCATACTGGTTGGGCAGGGAGAGGCAGCCTTCTTCCCGTGCAGCGAGTGTCTCGGAGGAATCGATGATCTCCGGGTTGATGAGAACCATCGGGTTGCGGGGTTCATCCTCACGCGCAACATCGACAAGCACGAAACGCTGGCTGAGCCCCACCTGCGGAGCAGCCAATCCGATGCCGGGGGCCTTGTACATGGCCGAGAACATGCCCGGCAGGGCCTCACGGATGGCGGCCATGTCTTCCGGGCGAACTTCGTGGGCCACCTGGCTCAGCACGGGCTGGGGGGCAACAAGGATTGATGTCGGGGCGATGTCATCAAGCCGATCAAGAAAATCTAAATTCTTCATGGCAGGCATGTTAGCGGCTGGCGATGGGTAATTCCAGCCTGTTCTTTAATACGTCAGAGGGTGGATAACCCTTGCATCAGGAGGGGGCTGACCTCATATCTGCCAGTGTGGGCAATGCCTTGTGAGGGTTGCCTTTCTACTCACGTCTCGCTCCCTGAGGAGGCCTCGTAATACCATGTCATCTGGACGGCTTTTCACGTCCCCCATGTTCCTGGGGTTTGATCATCTGGAACAAATGCTTGAACGGGCATCAAAAACAGCATCGGATGGGTATCCACCCTATAATATCGAACAGCTGAGCCGTACGGCTCTGCGGATTACTTTGGCTGTAGCCGGGTTTGTCATGGATGATCTCCAGATTACTCAGGAAGATAATCAGCTGGTCATTCGTGGTCGGCAGGCGGACGATACGCAGGGGCGTGTCTTCCTACACCGGGGGATTGCTGCCCGGCAGTTTCATAAGGCATTTGTGCTGGCGGAAGGGATCGAAATCGCCGGGGCTTGGTTGGATAACGGCTTGCTGCATATCGACCTTCATCGCCCAGAGCCGGAAGTACGTGTGAAGCATATTACCATCAAGCAGGGTAGCTCTGATGGGGCTGTGCAGCCATCATCACCAGCCCGTGATGTAGAGCTGGCCCGTGATCTTTCTCCCATAACGGAGGATGAGCCTTTTGGCCGGGAATGATGAGAGAAAAAGCTCCGCCAGTGATAGGCTGGCGGAGGATGTATACGAGCGTGCCCGTACTATGACAGGGGCAGAGTTGCGAGACTGGGGCATGAGAGAGGTTGCCTATTTCCGGCCCATTACGCACGAGGGCACCACGCTGATTGCTATCCATGCGGCGGATGGGACGCCCGTGTGCCTCGCCGAGGATGAGGATAGTGCGGTGGATGCCATCCTTGAGCAGGATATGGTGCCGACCTTTCTACAATGAAGGCGGGGATTACGGCTTATGATTTCGCTTGTAGCGTTGAGTAACCCAGTAAACGCCCCCATAGGCAAGGCTTGCCGCAAAGCCTGCAATGATTGATGGGTCAATTCTGTCTGCGATGTGCAGCTGGGATGCCAGCCCTGCGGTAAGGAGCTCTGCCAACCGCATGAAGGCGTAATACAGGCAGAATAATGACAGTCCATACAGACAAGTCTTCACGTCACCTCCGCAGGGAAGGGCGGTAGTAGAAGATGGTTACGCTTCTGTCCTTCCCTAAAGGTGAGAGCCTGCCTGCTTAATATGGCAAATATGGGTCTCTTGAGTTTTTATAGGGAGAAATTTTCTCCCAGATAGACCCTGCGGACGTCTTCATTGGCTACGATGGCCTCCGGTGTACCCTCCATGAGAACACGCCCGCTATGCAGGATGTAGGCCCGGTCGATGACTTCTAGTGTCTCACGCACGTTATGGTCTGTAATCAGTACGCCGATGCCACGATCCTTTAGGTGGGATACAAGGGCACGGATTTCACTAACGGCGATGGGGTCGATCCCTGCCAGAGGTTCATCCAGAAGGATATAGTTTGGCTGGCTTGCCAGCGCACGGGCGATCTCAAGGCGGCGACGCTCACCACCAGAAAGAGCCAGAGCCGGGGAGTGCCGCAGACGGGTAATGCCGAATTCTGCCAGAAGACCATCCAGCATGGCTTGTCGTTTATCCCGGTTTTTTTCGACTGCTTCCAGCGCAACAAGAATGTTCTGTTCGACATTCAGCCCTCGGAAGATGCTAGCTTCCTGCGGTAGGTAGCCAACCCCTAGCCGTGCCCGCCGATACATGGGCAGGGGGGTGATGTCTGCACCATCCAATGTGATGCTGCCCATGTCTGTCTGCACCAATCCAACAATCATGTAAAAGCTGGTTGTTTTCCCGGCACCATTCGGGCCGAGTAGACCAACAGCCTCGCCACGCTGCACATGGAGCGATACGTCATGAACGACAGTACGTTTTTTGTAGCTTTTCCCGATGCCTTTGGCTGCCAGCCCCGGCCTACCCTGATTTTCCTGCATGGTCATTTACCTGCCTCATTGGGAACGATCAGCCCCTGTACGGGGTCGCTGGAGCCGGACAGCATATGGGAGATGCCGGTCCTTAGATTCACAATGGCCTGAGACCCATTATTCTGATTCTGCCCCTGCGTGACACGAACATGACCGATCAGCCGTGCGAGTTCCGGCCCGGCCAGATAGACGCCACGATCTCCGGTTGCTGTTTGGCGATCCGTGCGGATCATAACATGGCCCCAGCCATAGGCCCGGTCCAGATTTCCACTTTTCGACTTTTTACCATCAGTTGTCTGGCTAGCCTTGTTGGCGGCTTTTTGGGCATCGGAAAGTTCCACGGCCTGCATGACATCAGCCGTAATGCGCTTTCCATCGCTGGTTGTGACAGTCGCATCACCCCACCCGATAGAGACATGAGTCTGCGGGTGATACTCCACGAGGTCCCGGGCTGTCATAAGTTGGCGGGGTGTGGTGAATTTCATGGCCTTGCCTGTCATCATCAAGACGCTTTTATCGACATCATATAGCCCGTGATCACCCCAGCCCTGATCTTCTAGATTATAGATATGGACATGGCCGAAAGCCTCGACACGATACAGCTCCATATCATCACTGCCGCCGGTTTTTTGGCTATCACCAGTGGCGGTATGGGGGGTGCCGGTCTGTTTTTTCGGGCGGAGATATCCGACGAGTGTATCGGCATCGACTGTCATATTGCCCCGCTGGGCACGAGCCCCGCCGGTAAGTGTGACAGTCTGACGATTATGGTCGTAGATTTCTTCTTTCTTCCAGAAAAGGTGCACGACCTGCCCATGTGCCTGATCCTGGGGGCCAGTCTCGGCAGCTATGGCAGTGACGGACGGTGCCAGAGTCTCAGCCAAAAGGAGACCAGCGGCCGCAAGAAAAGCATGAGGGCGGGAAAAAACAGGGAGACGCATCATGCTTCCTTTATGGGCTGTTCGGCGTTGCGGGAGAAGAGGGGGAAGAGGATAAATCCTCAAAATGATCTGTTCGCCCTGAGCCGAGGAATTGGAGAGTGTTCGTCCGTTGATCCATAAAGGCACCTTCGGCATCCTGTGTACCAAAGGGGCCTTCAGCATGAACCCAATCATGCGTGGCGATAACTTCCTGCGGCAGGTCAATATCGGCAGAGGGGCTGTTCAGTAGAACACCGTCACTGCGGTAGATCACGACATGGCCGTTCAGTGTCAGTGTCTGTTCATGTTGGAGATACATGCCATTATCTGCCCGTGCATGAACCCATTGCTGGTTATGAAGCATGATGTCGGCTTCAGGCTCGGTCATATCAATGCGGTCAGGCTCGCTCTGTCGGGCGATGCGGGCCGTGAGGGTATAGGGGTGGCCGTGCGAATCGAGGTCGTGATAAGCGGCATGTTCCATCATGCCACTATCCGTATGGGCATGACGCATGCTGGCTAGAATAGCGCTGTTCTGATGGATCAGATGATTGATTTCCGGCCATATGCCCACCGAAATGAGCAGGAAAACCGCAAGACCGGGAAGCCCCCATTTGGCCCGCTTTAGGAGCAAGCTCCGTTTGGCCATAGCTTCGGCTGAAGGAGGGGTGCGCCTTCTGGCCATAGCTTCTTGCCGTAGGGCGTCCAGTTGGCGGGTTTTTTCTAAGCGGTCTGGGTCAAAATCATCCCGGTTTGGGGGTAATGTACTCATGCGCAGCCCCCCCGCAAAAGATCGTGAAGATGGATAATCCCAATAGGGCGGTGTTCATCATCCACGATAAAGAGGCTGGTCACCGGGACAGGGCGATCATTCATGAGGTGCCGGATATCCTGCGCCCGCATGGTGGCTGTTCCTGTCAGAGGGGTGCGATTCATGATCTCTCGGGCCGTGGTTGTGTCGAGGTCCCGGCCTAGGGCAGGGCGGAGGTCCCCATCTGTTATGAGACCGGCAAGCTGGCCATCATCGTTCAGAATCCCAACACAGCCGAAACTCTTACGAGTAATTTCAAGTATGACGGTCCGGAGGGACATATCTCCACGCCCCAGCGGCATCGCCTTGCCTGTATGCATGAAGTCGCCGACAGGGCGGAGCTGTGCGCCTAGCGTCCCTGCTGGATGTAAGAGGCCAAAGTCATGGGCGTTGAAGCTGCGTTGCTCCAGCAGGGCGATGGCCAAAGCATCACCTAACGCCAGCTGAAGCAAACATGATGTTGTCGGGGCAAGTCCCATCGGGCAGGCCTCGGGTGCGGCCGGTATGATAAGGGGAATCTGGACGGACTGTGCCAATGTAGAGGTCGCTTTTGTTGTAAAGGCGATCTGCGTGAGATTGAGGCGAGCCGCATGGAGGAGAATGGCGGCGAGCTCGCTGGTCTCGCCAGAATTGGAGAGATAGAGGATAACATCCCCTGGCTCCACCATGCCGAGATCACCGTGAGCAGCTTCGGCAGGATGAAGGAAGAGCGAGGGCGTCCCCGTGGATGCGAGTGTAGCGTTGATTTTACGCCCAATATGGCCAGATTTACCCATCCCCGTAAGGATAAGGCGGCCTTTCATTGTCAGGATGGCATCCAGTGCGGCTTCAAACCCCTCCTGCATGGGGCCATGCAGGGCACCCTCAAGCTGTTCTAGCCCCTGACGTTCTGTCTGGAGAGCGCGGCAGGCTGTCAGGAGGGGGGATGCGTTCATGGAGCAGCTTTATCAGGCACGATGGGCGAAAATATCCGATACATCATAGCCCAGAAGGTCCAGCTTTGCACGGGCAGGAAGGAAATCATAGCAGCTCTGGGCGAGATCACGCCGCCCTTCCCGGATGAGCATAGCTTCCAGCTTACCCCAAAGGGCATGGAGGTGCAGCACATCAGAAGCTGCGTATTGGAGCTGCTCTTCCGTCAAATTCGGGCTGCCCCAGTCAGAGCTTTGCTGCTGTTTGGACATATCAATGCCCAGCAGCTCCCGGCTGAGATAGGCGAGGCCGTGCTTATCGGTGAATGTATAAACGAGGCGTGCCGCAATCTTCGTACAGATAACGGAGTTGAGCGTAATGCCGAGATAATGCTGGAGAACAGCCACATCAAACCGGGCAAAATGCATCAGCTTGGTGACAGAACTATCCTGCAGAAGTGCCTTGAGGTTGGGGCAATGCCCATAACCACGGCCACCCAGATGCTCCGGTACGAATTGTACAAGATGAGCCTGACCATCTCCGGCAGAAATCTGCACGAGGCAGAGCCGGTCCCGATGCGGGTTGAGACCCATGGTCTCGGTATCAATGGCGATGGAAGAACCCAGCTCAATATCGTCCGGGAGGTCGCCCTCATAAAGATGAATGGCGTTGCGCGGAGTGCTCATATAGTCACCGGATTTTTCTGAGTGCATATTTTTCTACCCTGCATATCAGGGGAGAAAGCCTTGGTGCCCAGAAGAAGACTCGAACTTCCACGTCCTTGCGGACACAGGCACCTGAAGCCTGCGCGTCTACCAATTCCGCCATCTGGGCATAAAGCTGTAAGAGGAAGCTGTTTCCATGAGGAGGCTGCCTCGGCTCTGTTGAAAACGCTTTTACGAGGCAGAGGGGGCATCGTCAATAAGGAAAATGCATCTTCCTGAAAAAAAGAGGTAAGGGTTGTGACGTTATGAAGAATAGTCCGTTTCGGCCCTAAATTAGAAAATGAAAACGATAATCATATGCATTTTCAGGATATTGTGGAAGATATTTGGTAAGCAATGCTGTCTGTTTTTTTGTGGTAGGGCTGTTTAATCCTATAAAAACTGTAAGGAATATCCTGCCATATAGTTGCAGATGTCTGTCCGGGTGGCAGGTGCAGCAGCATGGTGCAGGTAAAACAGGGATTGATGTCACGATGGCTGAAGAGATGCTGCGGTTCGTAAACCGCTCCCAGAAACTTCCGGATAAACGCTCGGCTGCTGAAAGACGGAAGGATTTCGGAGAGATTTACGCCGGCTTCAGCCCGCAGCGGGCTCAGGAACAGGCATCCCGTTGTTCACAATGTGGGATCCCTTACTGCACGGTTCATTGTCCGCTGGGGAATGTCATTCCCGAATGGTTGCGCCTGACAACAGAAGGGCGACTGAAGGAAGCCTATGAGCTATCTTCCAGCACCAATAGTTTTCCTGAAATCTGTGGTCGTATCTGCCCGCAGGACCGCCTTTGTGAAGGTAACTGCGTCATTCGCCCGGGTTTCAAAAGTGTGACTATTGGGGCGGTAGAACGTTATATTACCGAGACTGCTTTTGCTGAAGGCTGGGTTCTGCCTCGCCTGCCAATCGAGGAAACAGGGCAGAGTGTTGGTATTGTTGGGTCCGGTCCTGCCGGGCTGGCTTGTGCCGAGCGGCTACGGGCTGCAGGGCATGAGGTGCATGTTTATGAGCGGCAGGAAAAACCCGGCGGCTTGTTGATGTACGGGATTCCGGGTTTCAAGCTGGATAAGAGCGTCGTGGAACGCCGCTGGAGGCTGCTGGAAGAGCAGGGGATCATCTTCCATCTGGGGCAGTCGGTCGGGCATGGCGAGGGGGCTCTGCCGTTGGAAGAGCTGCGCCAGCGGCATGATGCCGTTTTTCTGGCCACGGGCGTGTATCGTGCCCGGCAGGTGAAGGGGCCCGGGGCCGGGCTGGCCAATGTGGTGGAGGCTCTGCCTTACCTTAAGGCCTCCCAGACAGAGGATGCAGCCGCCGGCCTGACAGCAAAAGGCAAGCGTGTTGTGGTGCTGGGTGGTGGTGATACCGCCATGGACTGTGTCCGCACGGCCATCCGGCAGGGTGCCAAGGATGTGGTCTGCGCCTATCGTCGGGACCGGAACAACATGCCCGGTTCTCGTCAGGAAGTTCGCAATGCTGAGGAAGAAGGTGCCCGGTTTGAGTGGATGCTGACACCGGAGGCCTTTCTGGGGGATGATGCCGTGAAGGCCGTTCGCCTGCGAGAGATGCGTCTCGGTGCAGCTGACGGAGAAGGCCGCCGTGCTGTGGAACCAACTGAAAACACCCGTGACCTAAAGGCTGATCTAGTCATCTGTGCGCTGGGTTTTGAGCCGGAAAATCTACCGGAACTCTGGCGGCAGCCGGACCTCGCCGTGACACGGTGGGGCACGCTGGATGTCTCCGGGAAGGGGCATGAAACCAGCCTGCCGGGTGTGTTTGCCGGTGGGGACATCGTCCGGGGGGCAAGCCTTGTCGTCTGGGCTATCCGTGATGGGCGCGATGCTGCGGACACCATCATGAATTATTTGTCAGCCGGGGCTGCCCGTGCTGCAACATCTGTCGAGGAGTGCGTCTGATGTCCACCCTGAATGAAACCACCCATGTGACATCCGCTCCAGAAACGGCACAGGATTTTGTGAAAGCCTATCAGGCCAATGTTGAGCGGCTGGAGGGACTGTATGACCCGGCGCAGGAGCATGACGCCTGCGGTGTGGGGCTTGTGGCAGCGATGGACGGTAAACCCAGCCGTGCTGTGGTGCAGGCGGGTATCGAGGCCCTAGGCAATATTTGGCACCGTGGTGCTGTTGATGCTGATGGCAAAACGGGGGATGGAGCGGGTATTCATGTGGAAATCCCGCAGAATTTCTTCGAGGATGCCATCCATAATGCGGGCGATTTGAGGATCGAAGGACGCATTTCTGTCGGGATGGTCTTCCTGCCTCGTACAGACCTCGGGGCGCAGGAACGCTGCCGTCAGATCATCGAGACAGAAATTCTACGTTTCGGCTACGGCATTTATGGCTGGCGTCAGGTGCCGATTGATACGGCCTGCATTGGTGAGAAAGCCAATGAGACCCGCCCCGAGATTGAACAGATCATGATCCGCAATACGCTGGGGCGTGATGAGGAAACGTTGGAGCGTGATCTTTACGTCATCCGGCGGCGTATCGAGCAGGAGGCGACACGGGCGCAGGTGGACTTGTACATCTGTTCCCTGTCCTGCCGCTCTCTCATCTATAAGGGCATGTTTCTGGCAGAAAATCTGACAGACTTTTACCCGGACCTGTTGGATGAACGGTTCGTTTCCCGCTTTGCCATCTATCACCAGCGTTATTCCACCAATACCTTTCCAAAATGGAAGCTCGCCCAGCCTTTCCGTAAGATTGCTCATAACGGTGAGATCAACACGCTGTCCGGTAATGTCAACTGGATGCGGGCGCATGAGACACGGCTGAGCAGCCCTGCTTTGGATGCGCATATGGAGTCCCTCAAGCCTGTCGTGCAGGTGGCGGGGTCCGATACGGCGGCACTGGATAATGTTTTTGAACTTCTAACCTTTGCCGGGCGGAATGCTCCCTTTGCCAAGGCTCTGCTAATTCCGGCCTCAGCAGGGGCGAACTCTTCCTTGTCCGATCGGGCAAAAGCCTTTTACCGCTACTGTAATGCGGTTATCGAGCCGTGGGATGGTCCGGCAGCTCTCTGCGGGACGGATGGCCGCTGGGTTATTGCCGGTTTGGACCGTGCCGGACTGCGCCCCTTGCGTTACAGCCTTACCAAGGATGGGCTGCTAATCGTTGGGTCCGAGACGGGCATGGTGCGTGTGCCGGATGAGGCCATCGCTTTGCGTGGGCGGCTCGGGCCGGGGCAAACCCTTGCGCTGGACCTTGATGAAGGCCGTTTCTACACGCCGGATGACGTGCTGGATATGCTGATCAACCGGCAGGATTATGAAGGCTGGATCAAGGATGGCATCGAGGATGTCGGTCCACTTATGGATCAGGTGCACGAGCCAGAAGGGATTGACGCTGAATCTCTGCGCCGTCGTCAGCTAGCCGTTAATCTGACGTATGAGGACATGGAAGCTACGCTCCAGCCGATGGTGCAGAATGGTAGCGAAGCTCTGGCGTCCATGGGGGATGATACGCCGCTTCAGGTGTTGTCTCGTCATTATCGGGGGCTGTCTCATTATTTCCGGCAGGGGTTCAGTCAGGTGACGAACCCGCCGATTGACAGCCTGCGTGAGACACGGGCCATGAGCCTTGTGACGAGGCTCGGCAATCTGGGCAATATTCTTGCCGAGGAAGCCAGCCAGTGCCAGTTGCTCCAGCTTGCTAGCCCCATTCTGACCAGCGGTGAATTTGGCCGCCTTCAGAAGATGTGTGGCGGGCAGGGAGAAACCATTGATTGTACCTTCCCGCTGGCTGATGGCGAGGAAGGTATGCGGGTGGCCCTGACGCAGATATGCCAGAAGGCTGAGGATGCCGTACGAGGTGGCTGTGCTCATTTGTTCCTAACGGACGAACACAGCACGGCGGATCGTGTGGCTGTCCCTATGGTGCTGGCTGTGGCGGCTGTGCATGTTCACCTCATCAATCATAGCCTACGGACCTTCACTTCCGTGAATGTCCGGGCCTCGGACGTGCTGGATGTGCACAGTCTGGCCGTCATGGTGGGTGTGGGGGCCTCTACGGTCAACCCGTGGTTGGCGCAGCAGAGCATTGCTGATCGTCTTCGCCGGGGGCTGTTCGGCAAGATGACCTTGCGGCAGGCCATGCAGCAATATCGTAAGGCTGTGGACAAGGGGCTGCTTAAGATCATGTCCAAGGCCGGTATTTCGGTCGTGTCGGCCTATCGTGGGGGGTATAATTTCGAGGCGATCGGCCTCTCCCGTGCGCTCGTGGCTGAGTTCTTCCCCGGTATGGCCTCCCGTATTTCTGGGATCGGTCTGCCCGGTATCGCTCGGAATGTCATCAAGGCGCATAAGCAGGCATGGCAGCCGGTGAATGTATCGCCGCTGCCCATTGGGGGGCGGTATAAAATCCGCCCGGGTGGAGAGGCTCATTCCTTCTCCGCTAGTACAGTGCATATGTTGCAGACGGCGGTGCAGGCCAACAGTTACAAGCTGTTCCGCCGTTATGCTGATGCTTTGGAAGCGCAAGAGCCGGTTGCCCTGCGTGACCTGCTAGACTTCCGCTCCAGCGCACGGTCTATTGATGTGGATGATGTGGAAGGCATTACCCAGATCCGCCGCAGGCTGGTCGCTCCGGGCATTTCCCTCGGGGCACTAAGCCCGGAAGCGCATGAGACGCTGGCCATCGCTATGAACCGTATCGGGGCAAAGTCCGATTCCGGTGAAGGGGGTGAGGACCCGGCCCGTGCCACGCCACGGCCCAACGGGGATAATGCGTCTTCAGCCATTAAGCAGGTGGCCTCTGGCCGCTTCGGTGTGACGGCGGAATATCTCAATAATTGCCGTGAGCTGGAGATTAAGGTCGCACAGGGAGCCAAGCCGGGCGAGGGTGGCCAGCTTCCGGGCTTTAAGGTTACGGAGCTTATTGCCCGTCTCCGTCATGCCACGCCGGGCGTTACGCTGATCTCGCCACCGCCGCATCACGATATATACTCTATCGAAGACCTCGCCCAGTTGATCTACGACCTCAAGCAGATCAACCCGGAAGCAACCGTGACGGTGAAGCTCGTGGCCCGTACAGGCATCGGGACTATCGCTGCCGGTGTGGCCAAGGCGAAGGCGGATGCCATCCTGATCTCCGGTCACTCCGGCGGGACGGGGGCCAGTGCTCAGTCCTCCATCTATTATGCCGGTCTGCCGTGGGAAATGGGGCTGAGCGAGACTCATCAGGTGCTGATGCTCAACCGTCTTCGCCACCGGCTGAAGCTGCGTGTTGATGGTGGCATTAAGACCGGGCGTGATGTGGTGATCGCTGCCATGTTGGGGGCTGAGGAGTTCGGTATCGGTACGGCGGCTCTTGTGGCGATGGGCTGCATCATGGTGCGGCAGTGCCATACCAATACCTGCCCTGTCGGTGTCTGCGTGCAGGATGAGGAGCTGCGGAAGAAGTTCGAAGGCACGCCGGAGAAGGTGATCAATCTTTTCACGCTGATCGCCGAGGATGTCCGCAACATTCTGGCCCGTTTGGGGTACCGCTCCCTTGAGGAGATCATCGGCCGGACGGACCTGCTGCATCAGGTCTATCGTGGCTCTGATTATCTGGATGATCTGGACCTCAATGCCCTGCTGGTGCAGGCCGATACGGGTGGTTTTGCCCGCCACTGCACGCTGGAAGGTCGCAATGAGGTACCGGATACGCTGGATGCGCAGATCATCGCTGATGCCCAGCCATTGTTCGAGCGGCGGGAGAAGCTGCATCTGCATTACATCGTCCGCAACACGCACCGTGCGGTGGGGACGAGACTGTCTTCCCTCATCACCCGCCGCTTTGGCATGGCCAGCCTGCCGGAAGGGCATCTGACACTCTCTCTGCGTGGGTCTGCTGGTCAGTCCCTTGGGGCTTTTGCTGTGCAGGGGCTGCGTATTGAGGTGGAAGGCGATGCCAACGACTATGTTGGCAAGGGCCTCTCCGGTGCCACTCTGGTGTTGCGGCCCAGTAGTGCCACACCGTGCGTCACGGAGAAGAATTCCATCATCGGCAACACGGTGCTTTATGGGGCGACGGCAGGGGCACTCTTTGCCGCCGGGCAGGCCGGGGAACGGTTCGCCGTGCGGAACTCCGGTGCTGTGGCCGTGGTCGAGGGCTGCGGCTCCAATGGCTGCGAATATATGACTGGCGGTACGGTTGTCGTTCTGGGCAAGGCTGGGGACAATTTCGGAGCTGGCTTTACGGGCGGTACGGCCTATGTGCTGGATCGTGACGGTGATTTCCCCAAACGGGTGAATCGCGATACAGTCATGTGCCAGCCTGTAACGGCCCAACGCTGGCAGGACGAGCTGCGCAGCCTTGTGGAACGGCATGTGCGTGAAACAGGCAGTACCTATGCGGCGGATCTTCTGCACCATTGGGAGGACGTTCTGCCGAAATTCTGGCACGTCGTGCCTAAGGATTATGCTCGCATTATTGGCTATGAGGAGGCTGATCTGAGAAGCCTTTCTGCCTGATAACGGACTGTTATCGGCAGGTGGGTCGGGCTGGGTGATAAGGCTGTGAAGGAAAAGGGAGTTTTCACAGCCTTCCGGCTTGGCTAGTCTGAAAGGATGATGACATCTTTTCTCACGACACGTTCCTTGGCCCGTCTGCCAGAAGGCGGGCAGGTTTCTGCTCCCGAAGGGGAGGCTGCTGCACCGGTAGCCGCCCCTCGTTGGGACCTTTCTGACCTCTACGCCTCGCCTGAAGACCCGACCATTGAGTCGGACTTCATCCGGCTGGAAACTGAGGCCAAAACTTTTGAAAGCCGCTGGAAGGGCACGCTAGGCAAGGCTTCCCCGGCTGATCTGGTTCATGCTCTCCGGGGCTATGAGGTGATTGAGGAAGGGCTGGGAAAGATCGGCTCTTACTCTCAGCTGCTTTTTGCTGCCCATACGACTGACCCCGCCTGTGGCCGTTTTGCCCAGAGTGTGCGGGAGCGTCTGACGGCCATTTCCGCCTATCTGTTGTTTTTCCCACTGGAGTTGAATCGGCTGGATGATGCCGCCCTTGAGAAAGGCTTCAGCGAAAATGAAGAGCTAGCCTCTTGGAAGTCCTATCTGAGAGACTTGCGGGTGTTCCGCCCCTATCAGCTCTCCGATGAGATCGAGCGTGTATTGATGGACATGGCGGTCTCTGGTCGGAATGCGTGGGTCCGCCTGTTTGATGAGACCATGGCTGGGCTGATGGTGCTCTTTGAAGGGAAAGAGCAGCCGTTGGGCGATGTCTTCAATTACATGACAGACAGTAACCGGGCGAAGCGGGAAGAAGCAGCCAAGGCGATCAGTGCCACTCTGGCGGCCAATAATAAGTTGCTGGTGGGCATCACCAACACGCTGGCCAAGGATAAAGCAACGACCGACACCATGCGGGGTTATCCTCGCCCTGTTAGCAGCCGTAACCGGGCGAACATGGTGGAAGATGAGGTTGTGGATGCGTTGGTCGGTGCCGTACAGTCATCTTTCCCTCGCCTGTCCCATCGCTATTACAGCATGAAGGCCCGTTGGTTGGGGTTGGAAAAGCTAGAGCATTGGGATCGTAACGCTCCGTTGCCCGATGTGCAGGATAAGCGGCTGAGCTGGGATGAGGGCACGACTATTGTCCAGCGTGCCTATCAGGGTTTTGATGAGGAGATGGGCCGCCACGCTAGCACCTTCCTCAATAATCCGTGGATTGATGCGGCGGCCGTGCCGGGTAAGTCCTCTGGGGCGTTTGCCCATCCGGTCGTGCCTTCCGCACATCCCTACCTGCTGATGAACTATCATGGCCGCCCTCGTGATGTCATGACGCTGGCCCATGAGATGGGGCATGGTATTCATCAGATGCTGGCTGGGAAGAAGCAGGGCTATCTCCGCTCTGATACGCCGCTCACGCTGGCTGAGACCGCTTCTGTCTTTGGTGAGATGCTGACCTTCCAGTCCCTGCTGGATGCGGAAAGCGACCCGAAACGCCGTCATCATCTGCTGGCCTCCAAGGTGGAGGACATGCTGAATACGGTCGTGCGGCAGATCGCCTTCTATCAGTTTGAAGTGCAGGTGCATGATGAGCGCCGCAAGGGTGAAATCTCAGCCGAGCGTCTTGGTGAAATCTGGCGGGACGTGCAGACGCGTAGTCTTGGTCCGGCTTTCAATTTCACACCGGATTATGACCTGTATTGGTCATATATTCCGCATTTCATCCATTCGCCCTTCTATGTGTATGCCTATGCCTTTGGTGACTGTCTGGTGAATGCGCTGTATGGCGTGTATCAGGACAGCCCGGCAGGTTTTGCCGGTAAATACAAGGAGATGCTTGCTGCTGGCGGTACATTGCGCCATCAGGAGCTGCTCGCACCGTTCGGGCTGAATGCTGGTGACCCCTTATTCTGGAATCGTGGTCTGGATGTTATTTCCGGGCTGATTGATCAGCTTGAGGCTGAACCGGCAGCATGAAGATGAACGCTAGCCTGCGCTTTGCAGGCTGGCATACTGTCTGACCAGGGCAACAGGTAAGGGTTGAGATTATGGCGCGTGAACGTGACATCGACAGGACGGGCTTTGTCGATAACATGCAGCGTATGTTCCGGGCCTCTAGCATGGTCGGGGGCGTGGCGGCACGTATGGCGGGCCATAAACTGGGGCTGCGTAGCAATGCGAACAGCCACGCTGAGGAGTTGCGCCACGTTCTGGGTAATTTAAAAGGCCCGATGATGAAGGCTGCTCAGCTTCTCTCAACTATTCCTGGTGCCCTGCCGGATGAATATGCCGAGGAACTGGCCCATCTTCAGGCCAATGCGCCGCCTATGGGCTGGAACTTCGTCCAGCGGCGCATGAGGGCCGAGCTGGGGCCGGGATGGGAAGCCCGCTTCCGCTCGTTCAGTCACGAGGCTGTAGCGGCGGCGTCATTGGGGCAGGTGCATCGCGCTGCTCTGGCTGACGGGCGGGAAGTGGCCTGCAAGCTGCAATATCCCGGTATGACTGGGGCGATGGAGCAGGATCTCAAGCAGTTAAAACGGGGGCTGGGTGTGTTCAGCCTCGTTGGTAATGCCATCCGGCAGGATGAGGTCTATGCCGAACTTGCCGAACGGATGCGGGAAGAGCTGGATTACACACGGGAAGCCAGCCACCTGCGGCTCTACAGGCTCATGTTGGCGGATGTGCCGGAGGTCACCGTGCCCGCTCCTGTACCGGGGCTGGTCACGGGGCGACTACTGACGATGGACTGGGTGGACGGACGGTCCATGAAGTCCGTGCTGGAAGAGCAGCTACCGCAGGAGGAGCGTAACGCCATTGCGATTGCACTCTTCAAAGCGTGGTATAAGCCCGTTTATCATTATGGTGTTGTACATGGTGACCCGCATATGGGTAATTTCACCGTGCGGCAGGATGGCGGTTTGAACCTGCTTGATTTTGGCTCGGTGCGTATTTTCTCGCCCCGTTTTGTTGGGGGTGTCCTCTCCCTGTTCGCTGCTCTGCGAGATGGTGATGAAGAGCGCGCTTATGAGGCGTATCATGAGTGGGGTTTTAAGGATATTTCACGGGAGCGGGCGGCTGTTCTCAATGAGTGGGCACGCTTCTTTTACCGTCCACTCATGACGGACGAAGTCTGCAATGTGGAGGAGAGCAACAATCCGCAGGAAGCCCGCAAGGTGCTGGAAAATGTGTATGAGGGGCTGAAGCGCACCGGTGGCATCACGCTACCCCGGGAGTTCGTCATGCTAGACCGCTCGGCCATCGGGTTGGGAAGTGCCTTCCTGCGGCTAGGGGCACGGGTGAACTGGCACCAGCTCTTCATGGAATTGACGCAGGATTTTAATGTGGAGGTACTGGCTGCCCGGCAGAAGGAAGCTCTGCGAAAAGCGCAGGTACAGCCTGCTCGATGAAGGCTCGATAAAAGAAAGGCCGGACGGGGTATCCTGTCCGGCCTTATTCATTATTAGAGAGCAAGGAATTTAGCGGAAGAATTTGCTCAGCAGCCCGCTGCCGATCTCCTGAATAACATCCTGCTGAAGCGTTTTGCCAAAGTTGGCAAAGCCGCCACTCTGTTCAGAGGAACCTTCATCACCGGATTTTTCCCCGAGATGGCTAACAAGCCCGGCTAGCTGGCCAACGAGGTCCCCCGCATGGCCCTGACCATTCTGGAAGATGGAAGCTATTCTCTGAAGGCTCTCCGCCCATTCACCAGCCTGTGTATCCCCATTCTGGGAAGCGTCCTGCATCTGGCCGATCAGCCGGTCAATCAGCTGGAAGGCTTCCTGCGCTGTGTTGCGGAACTGCGTGTAGCTCTGCTCAATCTTTTCGATATCCATAAGGGGCTAACCTTTTCGAGGCGTGGGGCCTTTATAGGCCGTCAAGAGGTAGGCTAATGGTAAACGACCTCTCAAAAACTGTCAGTCTTTTTATGTAGAACAGGCCTTCAAAAGGAGTGGTATCACTTTTCCCGGCACTGGCATCTTGTGGTAGCAGGAAAATGGTCCCATTTAGGGCCCATGGCAGTCTCTTCGTCGTCTCGCAAAAAGAAAAAACCTGTCGCACCTCGCCAGACGGATTTTTTCCCTGAAAAACAGCCCGCCAAACCGAAGATTAACCGGTTTGTCGTGAAGTCCGATTATGAACCTTCCGGGGATCAGCCGCAGGCGATTGCCGCCCTGCTGGATGGGTTGAAGGCTGGGGAGCGGGACCAGGTGCTGATGGGCGTGACGGGGTCGGGTAAGACCTTCACTATGGCCAAGGTGATTGAGGCAGCACAGCGTCCCACGCTCATCATGGCTCCCAACAAGACACTAGCGGCCCAGCTTTATAGTGAGATGAAACAGTTCTTCCCTGATAATGCGGTGGAATATTTCGTTTCCTACTATGATTATTATCAACCGGAAGCCTACGTGCCCCGCTCGGATACCTTCATTGAGAAGGATAGCCAGCGCAATGAGCGTATCGACCGGATGCGTCATGCCGCCACGCAGGCCCTGCTGGAGCGCAACGATGTCGTCATCGTGGCCTCTGTGTCCTGCATTTACGGTATTGGCTCGCCGGAATCCTACGCCCGTATGAAAATCCGCCTTGTGCCGGGGGAGATCATCGACCGGGATGATCTGATCCGCCATCTGGTGGAGCTACAATATCAGCGGAATGATCTAGCCTTCGAGCGTGGGTCATTCCGTGTGCGGGGGGAGCAGGTGGATATTTTCCCCATCCAAAACGAAGATAGGGCATGGCGTGTCATGCTCTTCGGGGATGAGGTGGAAAGCATCACCGAGTTCGACCCGCTGACAGGCGAGAAGACGGCTGATCTGGAAGAAGTCAGCCTCTATGCCAGCTCCCACTATGTGACGCCACGGCCTACGCTTAATCAGGCGATGGTCAGCATCAAGGAAGAGTTGCAGGAGCGAATTCGTTATTTCAAGGATAAGGGTAAGCCGCTGGAAGAAGAGCGTATTCTCCAGAGGACTAACTTTGATTTGGAAATGCTGGAGACGACAGGCGTCTGCAAAGGGATTGAAAATTACTCCCGCTATCTTTCCGGTCGTCGCCCCGGTGATCCGCCACCGACCTTGTTTGAATATCTGCCGGAAGATGCCCTGCTGATCGTAGATGAAAGCCATGTCGGCGTACCGCAGATTGGTGGGATGGAGCGGGGAGACCGTGCCCGTAAGGAAACGCTGGCGGATTTCGGGTTCCGTCTTCCCTCCTGTCTGGATAACCGGCCGCTGTCTTTTGCGGAGTGGGATGCCTTCCGGCCGCAGAGCATCTTCGTGTCCGCCACGCCGGGGGCGTGGGAGATGGAACAGACGGAGGGCGTTTTCGCCGAGCAGATCATCCGTCCGACCGGCTTGATAGACCCCATCACCATCATCCGGCCTGTAGAAGGGCAGGTGGATGACCTGCTGCATGAGGCCAAGGCGACCATTGCCGAGAATGGCCGTGTGCTCGTCACGACCCTGACCAAGCGCATGGCCGAGGACCTAACAGAATATCTCTCCGAGCATGGCGTGAAGGTGCGGTATCTCCATTCCGACATTGATACGCTAGAGCGTATGGAGATTATTCGGGACCTGCGTCTGGGTGCTTTTGATGTTCTCGTGGGCATCAACTTGCTGCGTGAGGGGCTGGATATTCCCGAATGTGCCCTTGTGGCGATTCTTGATGCGGATAAGGAAGGCTTCCTGCGCTCCCGGACCTCTCTGGTGCAGACGATTGGCCGTGCAGCCCGTAACGTGAATGGCCGTGTCTTGCTCTATGCGGATAAGGAGACGGATAGCCTGCGCTACGCCATCGAGGAAACGGCCCGCCGCCGGGAAAAGCAGATGGCTTGGAACGAGGCGCACGGCATTACGCCGCAGACGGTCCGCAGCCGCATTAGCGATACGCTCTTTCAGGAAGAGTTGGCAGGCAAGGAGGATTCGCCCGAATCCGACCCGCAACTCACCATTGACGATCTGCGTAAGAAAATGCGTGAAGCAGCGGCTGAGTTGGACTTTGAACAGGCCGCAGCCTTGCGGGATGAGATTCACCGGCGGGAGGCCAGCGATATTGGCCTTATCGCTCCGGCCCCGGCGGCTCCGCCGACCAAGACACGCAAGACGACCAGACGAAAAAAGAAGGACTGACCATGTTGGAACTCACAAGAGACGGGCAGCGCCTGACCATTCTGCCAGAGACGGGGGCGGCCCTTGGCCAGTGGCAGGTGCACGGCCATGATATGCTCCGTCCGGTCGCTAATCCTGCTTTGCGGAACCAGAAGGGTGTTGCCGTGGGGGCTTATCCGCTCCTGCCTTACGTTAATCGTATTGCCGAAGGGCATTTCTCTTTTGGGGGAGAGGAATACAGGCTTACCCCCAATATGGAAGGCTGCCCGCATCCCATTCATGGCAATGGTTGGGAGCACGAATGGCAGATAGCGCATAAGACGGACAGTCATGCCATCCTGACATTCGATCACACGCCCGCTGATGATGCGGCTAAAGGGGAGTGGCCCTATGCCTATCGGGCTGTCATGTCTTACGAGTTGCGGGCCGATGGGCTGTATGTTTCCATCGTGATGAGAAATAGCGACAAGGTCGATCAGCCGGTCGGTCTGGGGTTTCATCCTTTCTTTCATTCGGAGGCCGGTTCCCGCTTGAAGTTCGCAGCGGACTCGGTCTGGCTGACGGACGATAACAGCCTGCCGATTGAAAAGAAGGCTTGTGAAGGCGAGTGGGATTTCTCCAAAGGGCAGGCCCTTGAGGGGCGAGCACTGGATAACGGTTTTACAGGTTTTGCGGGACATGCCCAGTTGGAGCAGCCCGGTGGCGTGCCCGCTCTGACAGTGGAAGCAGACTCCATTTTCTCGCATCTGGTTGTCTTCTCCCAGCCGAAGGATGGTTATGTGGCCATCGAGCCAGTCACGAGTATGACGGATGCCATCAACAGGCCAGAAGTTGCTGGTCGTGGCGTGCATGTGTTGGCACCGGGGCAGAGTTTTGGCGGGATGATTCGTTTCCGTGCCGAGGCCTCACGCCGCCCGGCAGAAGGCTGAGCCTGATGGCCGTAGAAAAGATCGCCCTGCATCGTTATCTCTCGCCACAGGGTGCGGCCCGGATGCGGGCAGAGCTGAAAGAACTGACCCAGAAGGAACGCCCGCAGGTCGTGGAGATCGTTTCATGGGCGGCGAGTAATGGCGATCGTTCGGAGAATGCAGATTATCAGTACGGCAAACGCCGCCTGCGGGAGATAGACCGGCGCATCCGTTTTCTGACAAAACGGCTGGATCAGGCTGTGATTGTAGACCCGGCAGGCCAGACTAATCGGAAACGTGTCTTCTTCGGTGCTACCGTCTGCTATGCAGATGAAGAAGATCGGCATTACACTGTGACGATCCTTGGCGTGGATGAGGCCCGGTTGGAGCATGGGGAGGTTAGTCTTCAAGCCCCGGTAGCCCGTGCCCTCATGAAGGCCGCTGTGCATGATGAGGTCACCATGCAGACACCATCTGGCCCCGTGCTTGTGGAAGTGCTGTCCATCGCCTATCCAGAACCGGCCTGATATGGTGGTGTATTAAAAAAACCCCTGCGGTCCTGAACTGCTTTTGTGGAGTTATTTTCATGGTTCAATCATCTCCCTCCCGGCGTCGTGTTGCAGTGCAGATGGACCCGTTGGAAGACATTAATATTGATGGTGATTCCACGTTCGCTTTGATGCTGGAAGCGCAGCGTCGTGGGCACGAGCTATATGTCTATCATCCCACCACCCTCTCCCTGCTGGAAGGGAAGGGCACGGCAGGCCGCCTTCAGGCACGGGGGCGCAAGGTGAGCGTGCAGCGGAAGAAGGGTGATCATGCCGCTTTTGGCCCGGAAGAGGTGCTGGACCTTGGATCATTCAATGTTGTGCTGATGCGGCAGGACCCGCCTTTTGATATGGGTTACATCACGGCTACTCATCTGCTGGAACATATTCACGGTACGGGTGAGGGGCAGGCCCTCGTGGTGAATGATCCGGTTTCAGTACGCAATGCCCCGGAGAAGCTGCTCGTTACGCATTTCCCTCAGCTGATGCCGCCTACTTTAGTCACATGGGACAGGGAGGCGATTGTTGCTTTCCGGCGGAAGCATAAGGATATCATCCTGAAACCGCTTTATGGCAATGGTGGAGCGGGCATCTTCCGGGTGAAGGAGGATGATGAGAATTTCTCCTCCTTGCTGGAGATGCATTTCTCCCAATCTCGTGAGCCGCTGATGGTCCAGCGTTATGAGCCTGCCGTGCGGCTGGGGGATAAGCGCATTATTCTTGTGGATGGCGAGCCGATTGGGGCGATTAACCGTATTCCGGCGCAGGGTGATGCCCGCTCCAACATGCATGTCGGCGGTCGTGCCGAGCGCGTGGAGCTGACGCAACGGGATAAGGAAATCTGTAAAGCCATCGGCCCTTATCTTAAGGAACATGGCCTTATCTTTACGGGTATTGATGTGATCGGGGATTGGCTGACGGAAATTAATGTCACATCCCCGACGGGCCTTCAGGAGCTGGATCGCTTCGATGGTATTAATAGTGCCGGGATGATCTGGGACAGTATCGAAGGCCGTCTTGCCTGATACGGTTCGATAGTTATGGGGAGTGGGGAGCCCGGCATTGCCGGGCTTTTCGTTTTTTAGGGGGCGTAGTGCCTTCAGTCGTGGCGTTTATCGTCTGGTTTTATGGTCTCATCGTGAGGCTGTTGCGTTGTCTCGGTGGGTTTATTGTCTGTTCCCTCCGATGAGGGATAAAGATTGTCTCTGAATGGAATTGGCACGCCATCGGAGAAGTAGCCATTCTCTACTTTTGTATCTTTGGGGAGCCTGTCCCGGGTAAAACGGTTTACAAGCCAGGGGAACAGTTTTTCATGATAATAGACGACATAAAGGGCTATCCAGAAGAACAGACAGAGAAGGGCTAGTATGAGGTTAAGATGCTTCATTATGTAATCCAGCTATGAGGTCTGGTCCTGCATATGGCAGGTAAACCAAATTTTTTCGCATAATATCGTTTGTATGCCTTGTCAGCAAAGGGCGTTGGGGGGCAAGAAAGGGGCGGACTGATTGGTATCAGTAGCGATAAGGCTCCCCGCTTTGTTGGGGGCAGACTGTTGAGGCTGCATTTTCATGGTGTCTTCCCTTAAACCTCGTTCTTCTCTCGATGCGGATAGCGTGCGTGACGCTTATCGTCGCTGGGCCCGTATGTATGACAAAGTTTTTGGCGGTGTATCTGCCTTTGGGCGTCGGCGGGCTGTGGAGGCCGTTAATGCCCTCCCAGGGACACGTGTGCTAGAAGTCGGGGTCGGGACAGGGTTGGCATTACCCTCCTATAAGCCAGAAAAACACATTACGGGAATCGACCTTTCGGAAGACATGCTCGCCCTCGCACGGGAGCGAGTGAAGCGGGAAGGTTTGCGTAATGTAGATGAACTTATGGTGATGGACGCCGAGAATACCAGCTTTGCCGACAACAGTTTTGATATTGCTGTCGGTATGTTCGTGGCCTCTGTCGTGCCTCACCCGGACTTGCTTCTGGCGGAGTTGAAACGGGTCGTCAAACCCGGCGGGCACATCCTTTTTGTCAATCATTTCCTTGCCCGTGGTGGTATCCGCCTGAAGGTGGAGAAGATCATGGCTCGTGCCTCCCGTGCATTGGGCTGGCACCCTGACTTTGCTATTGAATCTCTCCTTCCGCCGGAAGATATGGCTCGTGCGACCATTACCCCCGTACCACCCGCCGGACTTTTCACCCTCGTGACATTGCCTCCTGAGGAGACTAAGTAAGGTAGACCACCGCCCTTTTGATGAAGGGCGGTATTCCATGAATGTAACAGGCTGGCAGAATAGAGTGACTTCAGGGCCGTTATTCCAGAGAGCATCTTCATTCCATCGTGGCGGGAGTGGCGGGGCCTTTTTCCTGCTGGCGCTCTTCGCCGGTATGCTAGGCGGCGTTATGGGGCTGCCTTTCTTACATGTGCATCCTTCGGCGGGTGTTGTTGTCTCCCATGCCGTGTTGATGACATTTTATGTTGTCGCTCCGGTTTTTCTTGGTGGTATGGCTCAGTGGTTTTTGCCGGACCTGCTGAAGGGTGAGGGGATGGCCCTGCCTTCTGCTACTCGCATCGGTTTCGGTGTGCTGGCAGTAGGGGCATTTTTGCTGCCTGTTATGCCGTATGGAGGGTTAGCCCTTTGGAGTATCGGCGTGCTGGCTCTGGCCTTCAATGTAGTGGCCACCGTGCTGGAAATGCGCTCCATTTCTTTCCGTAGCTTCCCGCCGCTGGTTTGGGCCTTTCTGGCTAATGCCCTTTCCATGCTCGTTATTGCTCCTGTTCTGCTGGCTTTCCTGCTGCGGGGCGGGTTAGCCAATGCCGGGCCTGATGCTCTACTAAGTGTCCTGCGTGGACCTGTGGAAATGACCCTGCTAAGCGTGCCTTCACTCGGCATCATCATAGCCGCTCTCTTGCCGGAGCAGACGGAGCAGGGCTGGGTGCCCCGGTGTGCTCCTTATGCTTTTGGTGTCATGGGGCTGGTGCCTGTTTTGTTCTGGGCAGATCACTTGTTCGGTGACCTTCCATCTTCTGCTTATAAGGCTAGCCTAACGGTAGGGCTGGTTCTGCCCTGTCTGGCTCTGTTAGTAGCGTTTGCCCGAGACCTCTGGCGTGCGGCGTTGCCTTCCGGTCCTGCTGCAGGCTGGGCCTCTGGTGGGTTGGTTCTGCTGCTTGCTGGTTGGGCCGCCATGTTGACGGAACCGCTTTGGGCAGGGGGGAGTGTACAGCCCGCTGCTTTTATGTTGGGTGCAGCAGGGCATCAGTTAGTCATGTTCGGTAGTCTGTTGGCCTTGAGTGCGGCATTCTATGGTTGGTGCGGGGCAAGACTGGCCTCTCATGGGCGGTTTTTTGCAGCCTTTGGTATGGCTCATACGCTGGTCACGTTTGTCGGGGCACTGTGCTCGGTCCTGCCGCAGTTGGTTATGCCCGCCACCCTGCTGATGGGGGGTAGTTTGCTCATGTTCGCTTTGCCTGCCGGGATGGTGTGGTATGGTATGCTCGTTGAGCGGACCCAAGAGGTAACGGGACTTCTTCGTAAACAGTAAGGCGTTTTTCCATGCAGGCATCATCTAGCCTTTTGGCATCTCCACTGACCCGTTTTCTGGGAGTGCTGCGTGTGGAGGGGCATGATGGTGATGCTGCTTTGCAGGATTGGGTAGCTTTGCTCAAGCCACGGGTGATCTCGCTTGTGGTCTTCACTGGGCTGGCTGGTATGGCCGTAGCACCGAAATGGCCGTCCGTACCGGTTGGATTAGTCATTATCGCCTGCATCTGTATCGGCGCTGGTGCCGCCGGTGCCATCAATATGTGGTATGATCGCGATATTGATGCGATCATGAAGCGTACTCGTGTCCGCCCTGTGCCCGGTGGGCGGGTGGAGCCAGCCAGTGCGTTGGTTTATGCCGTTGTGTTGTCCGTGGCCTCGGTTGTGTTGCTCTGGCTGGCGACTAATCTGTTAGCAGCGGGTATTCTGGCCTTTTCTATCTTCTTTTATGGTGTGATCTACACCATGTGGCTCAAGCGCAGTACGCCGCAGAATATTGTGATTGGCGGGGCCGCCGGAGCTTTTCCTCCCATGATCGGCTGGGCCGCTACGATGGGGTCGCTGGATGTGTTGCCGGTTGTGATGTTCGCCATTGTTTTTCTATGGACACCTCCGCACTTCTGGTCGCTCTCGCTTTATGCGTGTAAGGATTATGAGAGTGCAGGCATCCCTATGCTGCCGGTCGTGAAGGGGGCTCGGCATACACGTTGGCAGATCGTTATCTACACCTTTATCCTCGGGGCGGTGTCTCTTGTGCCGAGTGTGGTAGGGCAATGCGGCTGGTTTTACACGGTTTGTGCTAGCCTGCTGGACCTCGGCTTTATTTATTATGGTTTGCGGGTTCTGTTCGACAAGCAAGATGATAAGGGGAATAGCCTGACGAAAGATAAACCAGCTCGTTATGCGTTTCGCTATTCACTTGCTTATTTGTTCTTTCTTTTCTGTGGCCTTCTGATTGATCGGGTTCTTTTGGCATGAGCGATCATAACACTCCTTCCCGCCGTCAGGGGCGTCTCTTTGGTATTGTTCTGGGGCTTTCCTTCTTCACGCTGGCTCTGTTCGTGGTGGCATTGTATCGGCTGTGACATTGGTCTGATGGCTATGAAAAAACCCCGCTTCCTTACATCTATACGGACGTAGGAAAGCGGGGTTTTTTGTTATCGGGAGAGGGCGGTTATGACCTCTCCCGATAGGGGGGATTACCCAGCCTGCTGGATGGCGGAGAGGATCCAGTTACCCCGGCCATCAGCACGGAGGAACGTCCAGAGTTCCGTTACCGTCTGGCGTTCGGTCTTGCTGCCATCCAGAACATTGCCCATGCTGTCGGTTGTGACATCAATGGCGGAGTATTGCAGGGCAACCGTGGCGTAAGTGATGGTGCCTTCCCGCCATGCTTCGGAAAGGTCGCCACGCAGGAACTGGACATCAGAGACGATGTTGCGGGCACCACGGCTTGTCAGCTCGGAAAGCTGGTTGTTGAAGTAGCTGACCATTTCCGGTGTAGCCATGCGCTGTAGGGACATCATGTCCTGTGCGCTCCATGCGGCCTGAATGTTGATCAGTAGCTGCTGGAAGGCACTGTAATCGTCAGGTGTCAGGGTCACCTCCTGTGAAGGAGCCTGCTGCGGCTGGTTAGAGAAAGGAGAAGCCTCACCAGCAGCACCAAACATGCCGGAGCTACCAGTGCTGCCGGATGAAGTGTTGTTGGCAGACCGCTTCCGCCAGAACTTGATGATCAGATTGATGATGAAAGCAACAACCAGTACCTGAATGATGAAGCCGAAGAAGGAGCCGCCCCCTCCACCAGCTCCACTAAAGCCGCTGAAGAAGCCATGTCCGCTCAGCATTCCGAACAGGCCGGCACCAAGGAAGCCCCCAGCCAGCCCCGTCAGGAAGGGATGACGCATGGCAAAGGGAGGGCGTGCGCTGCTGCCGAAAGCGGGAGCCGAACGGCCCAAGCTGCTTTCTGGTGCGGGAGAGGAATAGGACGGCGAGCGGGGTGTCATGCTGCGGTCCATTGGGCGGGTCCAGTTGGGTGTAACACTGGTGCGGGGTGGTGGCGTATAGGTGCGGGAACCACGGCTACCCATGGAGGACCCCATGCCTGCTCTGGCATCGGCCGCCGGGGCGAGGGCAAAGAGCGGCAGACAGAATGCTGCCGTTGCAAGAGGAAGAAGACGAATACGCATAATCTGGTCAATCTCCAGCAAGACTCATCTGGTCAATACGGATGGTCGGGGCATGATGGCCCATCATCAGGTTGATGTCATTGGCGGGAATGAGCCGTGCAAACATGTCAAGCAGATTGCCGGCTACTGTAATGCCTGAAACAGGTTCGGCAATCTCACCATTGCGGATCATGAAGCCTGACCCACCCCGGCTGTAATCCCCTGTCAACATATTGATGGCACTGCCCATCAGTTCAGTGATGAGCACACCCTCTTTGATATCATGTCTTAGTTCTTCAGGGGAGTGCTGGCCTGCATGAAGGAGGAGGTTGGACGTACCGGGGTGAACACTTCCCCCGCCGCTACGGTTGGCCCGGCCATTACTGGCGGGTAAGCCCAGCTTGCGGGCGCACCGGCTGTCTAGCAGCCAGTGACGGAGCTGCCCATCCTCCACAAGGTTGAGAGGCCGGCCGGCTGTACCTTCGCCATCAAAGGGGCGGGAACCGGCAAGACGTGGCAGGGTCGGGTCATCAGTAATGGTGATGCCCCGGCTAAAGACAGCGTGGTTCAGCTTGTCCTTGAGAAAAGAAGCCTCCTGCACGATGGCAGACCCGTTGATTGCCCCGGCAAGGTGCGCCAACAGGGAGCCAGCCACACGGGGGGCGAATAAAACAGGATAGAGGCCTGTTTTCGGTCGTGTGGGGTTTAGTCGGGCGAGGGCACGGCGGGCCGCCTCGTGACCCAGTTTGACGGGATTTTCAAGGTCTGCCTGATGCACGGCACTATGGAAGGCATAGTCACGTTGCATCTGTGCGCTTGCCCCGGCCAGAACGCTGATACCATAGCCGTGGCCACTGCGTTGATACTGTCCGGTAAAGCCTGCACTGGTGGCAAGAGCAACGTCATGCAGACTTGTGCTGGCAGAGGCTCCGCTACTGTTGGTAATACCATCATGCGAGAGGGCGGCCTCTTCCATTTCCTGTGCCTTGCCCAGCAGAGTTTCCATACTGGGTGGAGTGGCCGGGTCAAGGAGATCAAGCGTTTCAATAGCGCTGGCCGGAACGGGAATGAGGGGCTGGGAAGCTAGCCCATCATCCGGGGAGGGGGGCACGACCTTCGCCATGGCGCAGGCCCGTTCTGCCAGTTGGGAAAGGGCCTCCGGGGTTAGGTCGTTGCCTGCAACCGTGGCCACACGGCCTTCATGGAAGACCCGCAGCCCGAGGGATAGGCTTTCGGCATGGCGGATGCCTTCGGCCTTGCCTTGCCGTATCATGGCGGAGCGGCTCTGCCCACGAATTACCACCGCATCAGCCTGATCGGCCCCATGCTGGCGGGCGAGTTTCAGAGCATCATCAAGGTGGGAGAGAAGGCTGGTCATGCGGATTTCAGTGCGGCATGAATGGCATCCGGCCCGGGAATGTTACGGGCTGGCCCCATTGTTGTCAGGGTCGGTGCGCCATTGAAGATGGTCCGGGCGATGGCGAGGACATCATCCTCGGTGACGGCATCAATCTTGCGGATCATGTCCCCTGTGGAGATGATGCGGTCATGCACCTGAATTTGGCGGGCTATCTGGGCGCAGCGGCTGCCAGTACTTTCCAACGACATGAGGAGGGATGCTTTGAGCTGGGTACGAGCACGGTCCAGCTCTTCCTTGCTGATGCCATTCTGAAGGTTGCGGAGTTCGTTCAGCGCAGCGGGGATGAGCTCATCCGTTTTGTCTGGCCCTGTACCGGCATAGATGCCGAACATGCCGCTATCTGCGAACGGGCTGGCAAAGCTGTAAACGCTATAGACCAATCCCCGCCGTTCCCGGATTTCCTGAAATAGGCGAGAGGACATGCCGCCACCCAGCAGGGTGGAGAGGATCATCGCACTGTAATAGCTCTTTTCCCGATAGCCGGGGGCTGGAAAACCCATGAGGATATGGACCTGATCCAGCTTGCGCTCTGTCTGCTTTAGTCCGCCGACATAGTGGCCCGGTACGGCCTGTGGGGGCGTATGTGTGGGCAGGTCTGCAAAATGGGTACGGACGAGCTCGACCACATCATCATGATGCAGATTACCTGCCGCAGCGATGACCATGTTCTGCGTGCTGTAATGCTCGTGCATATAGGCCATCAGTGTTTCTCGGCTCATGCTGGCAATGCCATTTTCTGTGCCGAGAATGGGGCGGCCCATGGGCTGGTCGGGATAGGCACATTCCTGAAAATGGTCAAAGACGATGTCATCCGGCGTATCATTGGCCTGACCGATTTCTTGAAGAATGACACCACGTTCCCGCTCCACTTCCTCCGGTAGGAAGGTGCTGTGGGTGAGAATATCGCCGATCAGGTCTACACCGAGGGGCAGGTCATTTTTTAGAAGCTTGACGTAATAGGCCGTGTTTTCCCGCGCTGTATAGGCATTGAGATAACCGCCCACATTTTCGACCTCTTCGGCAATGCGGATGGCAGAGCGGCGTTTTGTTCCTTTGAAGGCCATATGCTCAAGAAAATGGGCAGCCCCGTTGGTAGCTTCGTTTTCATGACGGGTACCAGCTGCAACATAGGCCCCGAAAGAGACGGTTTCGACACGCTCCATCCGTTCCGTCACGATGTTGAGGCCATTTTCAAGAGTCGTACGTCTGATCTGTTCGCTCATGCAGTTCTGTGTGTCCATTCTGAAAGAAGAGGCTGAGGTGCCTGCAATATGGTGTGTCGGGGGTCTTTTTCCAGCCCCTGTTGCCCAGAGGGAGGAGGTAGGGATGGAAAAGGGGGACAGCCCTGCAAGGCCACCCCCCTTTTATGGTGCCTGATCCGTCAGGCCTATGTGGTCTGGTTGTCCCGATGTTTGCGGACAGCCGCTTTGACCTTTTCAAGGTCGTTGGGGAGGACCTCATAACGCTCCTTGCGGGAGAAGAGGTCTGCTAGATGGGGTGGCAATTCTGGATGAATGCCTGTGGCCTTTTTCACGGCATCGGGGAATTTGGCTGGATGCGCCGTAGCGGCGGCAACCATCGGTATGCCCGCCTCACGGAAGCGGCGCCCTGCCGCCAGCCCGATCGCTGAATGAGGATCGGCCAGATAGTGGCTCTCGGCGAAAAGTTGCTTCATCGTGGCGGTTGTCTGCTCGTCGCTCAGGGCAACGCCGTGGAAGGTCTCACGGATTTGCTCCCAGGCATCGTGCGGTACGGCCATGCAGCCTGTCTGACGGAACTCCTCCATGATGGCCCGGCACCGGTTGGGGTCACGGCCCAGCATTTCGAACAGGAGGCGTTCAAAGTTGGAGGATACCTGAATATCCATGGAGGGCGATAGGCTGGGTTCGACCTTCCGCTTGGTCATGTCGTTATTGAGCAGGAAGCGGGTGAGGATGTCATTCCTGTTGGAACCGACACAGAGATGGTCGATGGGCAAGCCCATTTGGCTGGCAGCCCAAGCGGCGAGGATGTTACCAAAGTTGCCGGTCGGTACAGCAAAGGAGACCGGCCGGTCCGGCCCACCAAGGGCAAGGGCAGAGCGCACATAGTAGGGGATTTGCGCAGCAATACGGGCCCAATTGATGGAGTTGACGGCGGAGAGGGAACAGTCCGTACGGAATTTCTCATCAGCGAACATGGCTTTAACCATGTCCTGACAGTCGTCAAAGTCGCCTTCTACGGCGATGTTGAGGACATTATCCTCCAGCACGGTGGTCATCTGCCGCCGTTGGACGTCCGATGTCCGACCATAGGGATGGAGGATGACGATGGAGACATGTTCCCGCCCACGGAAGGCCTCGATAGCGGCGGACCCTGTATCGCCCGATGTTGCGCCGACAATAGTAACGTGGCGGTTACGCTGTTTCAGTACATATTCGAAGAGGCGGCCAAGCATCTGCATGGCCATGTCCTTGAAGGCCAGTGTCGGGCCGTGAAACAGTTCCAGCGAGAAGAGGCCGTCTTCCACTTCCACCAAGGGGGCCACAGCAGCGTGGTCGAACTTGCCGTATACATCCCGTGCCATGGTGCGGAGCGTGTCACGGTCTATGCTGCCCTCGGTGAAGAGGCCAATAACTTCCGCTGCTAGGTCAGCATAGGAGAGGCTACGCCAGCTAGTCAGGGTCTCACGGGGGATGTGTGGCCAGTGGTCGGGCATGTAAAGCCCGCCATCATCAGCCAGACCGCTGAGTAGGATATCGGAAAAGTCGGGGGCAGCGGCATCCAGTGTGCCGCGGGTAGATCGATAACGCATAGGCTTCACTATAACACCGAAATGTCATCAGGGCAGGGTAATTTCCAGTAGATGCTGGTGATTGGTTGTGGAAGCAGGATTCACACCGTTTGTTGGTGCTGTAGGCTCTGTCAGAATAGCCAGCTTCTCTTGTGCGCCTGTGCGGCCTTTGAGTAGGGAAATGGCCTGCGCATCGTAGAGTCTGTCATCATGAAGAAGACGCCAGGGCAAACGGTCGGCACCGAAGGCTAAGAGGTCTCCGTGGTCAATATCGACCATATAGAGTGTGTCATCCCGGGTGATGGCCATACCGCCTAGGCTGGGGGTCCGCCGCCAGTTCGTCATAGCCTCTATGCGCTCAGCCGGACCGAGGCTAGAATCGGTCAGGATAGTGGTGCCGATTCGGTAAAGTGGTCCTGTCGGTGTCTGATAGAACAGCCAGTTCTTGCTATGGTCTAACAGAAGAAAATGCACGTTGCCGCCCGTTCTGGACTGTCCCTGTGCGGTGGTGACAGGCTGCCCGTGGCGTATGAGGGGGGCGTGACTGCTTAGAGAAGGAGCTCCCTCTAGCAGGCGTTCCGCATGTCCGCTTTGCAGGTCGATGACGACAAAAGCTGGGGCGCCATCATCCACCAGAAAGGCCTTATTGTCCGTTACCTGAAGGGCTGAAATATGGCTACCAACCGCCAGAGCGGAGCCAAAACCGATATGGTTGAGGATGACCCCTGTATCTGGTGCGATATTCAACAAAGCAGGTTTGGGGGCTTGCGTCACGGCCCAGAGACCTTGGGCTGTAGCCGTCAAAGCTGTGATGGGGGGCAATTCGTCCATGAGGGTGGTGAGGTGCCCATCCACGGGGTCCAGCCTGTAGAGCTTACCGGTTACGCCTAAGGCAAAGGGGGAGCCATCTGGGAGTGAGCTGAGCGAAGTGGCTAGAGGTAGGCTTAGCTCATGCTCGGCAGTGATCTGCGCCTGCACATGGGCATCCTGCCATGGGCGGTCCGCTCTGGCGGCAGGGCTGAGCCCCAGAAAAGCGGCCGATACGATGAAGGCTGAAGTCAGCAATGAGGACAGACGTATTTGCATGGCAGGTATCTGGGGGCTTTGGGAGCGTTTTGCAAGCTCCCTTCGGTGGGGACGGTTTGGATGCTGGGGATATGGGAGAATCAGGGCCAGCAGAAAGCCCGTAAGTGGGGCTGTGAAAGCCCAGAGGAACAGCCCATCCAGCCCATTTAGCAGGTAGGCTGTTGTCAGGCTGCAGGGGAGCAGAAGCAGGCGGAGATATTTCTGTAGCGCATTGGCAGGGGGAAGGCGGCAGGGATTCCGCCGCCTGTGGGCTGGAAGCTGGTTGAGATAGAGAAGCCAGATAATGGTCCATAAGCTCATGAGGATGAGGGAAAGGATCATGTTGACCTCTTGTGGATAGGCCGGAGAAGAACAGACAGGCAGGTTATCCCGATGCAGGTTGCTAGGGCATCCACAGCACTGAAGAGGAGAGGGCGGCCTGTATGAAATGGGCGTGTCAGCAGGTCTAAGCCTGTGGTGCCTGCCCCTAGTGTGGCCAATAGGGCAAGCTGCCACGTGGCAGCGTGGCGGGACACGCAGGCGTGGAGTAGGGAGAGGCCCCAGAGGCCAAAGAACAGGCCTTCCTCCCACAAGAGTGGGGGAAGAGCGGAAGGGGCAGGCAGGCGTGTACTCCAGAACAAGGCCAGCGTTGCCAGCGGCAGCCCCAGAATGGTGGCGGTAGTGAGGGCGGCATAGCCCTGCTGGAGGCTTCGTTGGGCTATGGAAACCGTGGAAAGATGGGCGAGGCTGTTTTGTTCCGATTGAAGGAAAAGGATCATACCGGAACCGATGATGATGCAGCCTAGTAGACCGCTGAGACAGTAGAACCAACGTGTCGTCAGCCCTGCCCAGCGCAGATTATGCAGCCCCAGAACAAGACTGTGGAGGGTGGGGCAAAGGGGGCGGGCGGGTATGGTGGTATGTGTGGCGGTTAGGGCCTGCCGTTGGAGGCAGAAATGCAGATTGTCCGGCGCATAAAGGCTGAGGTCGTGGCCTGTTTGCATAAAGAAGCCCTCGGCCACGGTGCCCCACTGCTGCTGTCCGGCTCTAGCCAGTGTGGGCAGGGTGTCCGCAGGGATGGAGAGAGGAGCGGCACTCTGGGCTTGATGACGACTGGCATGGCCGGATGGATGATGTGGGGGACTGGCAAGCTGAAAAAGCTTTTGTGCCTGTAGAACCGTACCCGACAGCCCAATGATGAAAAGGATGGGCAGGCTGAGTGTTCCGCCCAGTAGGTGGAGGTCTAACCAGCGACGCTGGCGGGCAGCGTGAGGACGGAAGAGCAGCAGGTCCGGCAGAAAACGGCGGAGCTGGAGCCAGAGGCCAGTGAGCAATGTGGCGAGTAATGCAGTGCCAGCGACTACTATCACTACCTGCCCCCACGGGGTGGGTAAGTAGAGGTGGCTATGCAGGGTAACGAAAAAAGTGCCACCGGGGACGTCCCGGCCGGGCAGAGGGAGGCCGGTATCGGGTGCAAGGGCAGGACCAAGGAATATATGGCCGTCATAATGCCAGAGCCGGAAAACGGGATCGCGGGGGGAAGGGAGCCTTAGAAAGGCAAAATGGCCTGCGTTAAGCTGTTCTTTCAGCCTTCGTCCGGCCTCGGTGAGGCCGGATGAGGTCATGGGAGGTAAGGGGGCGTGTAACGTCGTGCTGGGTTGCATCCAGTCCTGTATTTCGGGTGAAAAACAGGCCAGAGAGCCGGTGAAGCAGAGGATAAAGAGAAAGACTCCAGCCGGGAAGCCAATCCAGCGATGGAAAAGACGCAGGATGGAACGGAGTCTGGGAGACATACGGGTACGGCATCTTAATATTAATAATTATTCTCATCCCCTACTGTTCGTTGAGGCGGATGTAAATGGGAAAGCTGCGAAATTGGGAAAAAATGCACGAAAGATAAAAATATCACGTCTTTTTTATGGAAAGTTGTTGAGAATAATTTTCATTGCCATATAAGGCATCGCTCATTCAGTCTTGCAATTCAGGATGAGCATATATGGCTACCTCTTTTCGTTTTTCTTGCAGAACAGCCGGTCTTTGGTGCCTGCTGGCAGGCAGCACACTCGCCGGGAATCCTGTCTGGGCTGCCGGAGATGAAGGAGGAGAACACTCTGTAAAAGGTCCGACAAAACTGTCTGATCGGCCAGGTGGGAAGATTGAAGCCCGCAAGAAGGCAGAGGCCCCTAAGGAGACCATACTCGTCAAGGCACGGCGGCGGGAGCGAATGGAAGTAAAGCTAGGGGGGCAGGCTGGTGTCCTTGGCAATAAGAAGGGGTTGGACCTGCCCTTCAATTTGCGCAGTTACACGTCCAGCATGATCCTGAACCAGCAGTCCCAGACATTGGGGCAGGTGCTTCAGAATGATCCTTCCGTACGGACGACCTACGGTTACGGCAATTTCTCGGAGACCTTCATTATCCGTGGGTTGCCAGTTTATGGGGATGATGTGGCCATTAATGGGTTGTATGGGATCAGCCCCCGGCAGCTGATTTCTCCCCAGCTTTATGATTCAGTACAGGTCCTGAATGGGGCTAGTGCCTTTATCAACGGCGCAGCACCGGGGGGAACATCTGTTGGTGGGAATATCAATCTCCAGTTTAAACATGCTGGGAGCGAACCCGTTGCACGGCTGACAGGGGATTACACCAGCAAAGGCCAGGGTGGGGGAAGTTTGGATGTAGGGCGTCGTTTTGGCAAGGATGATCAGTTCGGCATCCGCTTCAATGCGGCAGGGATGGATGGGCAGACATCCATTTCTGGCGAGCGACGCCACTCCGTTGCGTTGGGGCTTGATACGGACTGGCACAATGACAATACCCGCATCAGCCTTGATATCAATTATCAGAACCAGAATGTTCAGCAGGGGCGTGGTTCTGTCGTTCTGAATTCCGGTCTGACGACTGTTCCCCGGCCCACGAGACCGGGCCGCAACTGGAGCCAGGGCTGGAGCTATGAGGACATGCATTATGTCTTCGGCTTGTTGAATGTCGAACATGACCTGAATAGCCATGTCATGCTCTATGGCAGCTTTGGTGGCATGACTGGCCATGAGGAAGGAAATTACGATACTGTCTATGTCTCAGACGGGCGGACGGGCGATGGCTTTGGCTACGGGTCATACATTCCGTATCAGCAGACTAACGAAAGTACCCGCGGCGGCGTTCGTGCCCATTTCAGAACAGGTTTTCTGAAACATGAGGTCAATGCGGGCGGGTCAGCACTTTGGTCGGATGCTTCTACAGGGTATGCAGGCGGTTACCTTGGCAGTACGAATATTTATAGCCCCGGTATTCAGGAAAAGCCGGATTCAATTCATCGTATTTCCGCAACTCGCAGTGCAAAGACGCAGCTTTATAGTCTGTTTTTTTCGGATACGATGTCCTTCTGGCACGACCGCATCGCTGTGACGAGTGGTTTCCGGTATCAGCATATTCTTCAAAACAGCTATCAGTACACGCCAACCCATTATAGCCGGGATGCCATTACGCCTGTGGTTGGGCTGGTTGTTCATGCGTCCCGTCATGTTTCGTTCTATTTCAATCGAGTGGAAGGGTTGAATCAGGGGCTTCAGGCACCGGCGAAGAGTTCGCTTTATCCTAATCTGGTGAACGCCCAGCAGTTTCTAGCTCCAACACGGACCGTTCAGTATGAGGTTGGCGGAAAATACGACATTGGCCGCTTTAGTGCCTCTTTGGCCTTCTACCGGCTAGATCGTCCTACGGGGATCGTAGAGGATTATGGGAATGAACAGATTTTCAAGGCCAATGGGCGTCAGCGGAATCAAGGTATTGAGCTGAATCTCAATGGTGAGATCATCAAGGGGCTACGCTTTAATGGGGGGAGTGCCCTGATCCAAGCCAAGCAGGTTAAGGGGGATTATCTCGGCAACAAGGCGGTTGGTATTCCGGGTTATACGATCAATGGAAATCTGGAATATGACGTTCCCTTCGTCAAAGGGCTGACCCTGACAGGCCGTGTCACCCATACGGGCCATCAGTGGGTTAATGTCCAGAATTCTTTGAAGATTCCGAACTGGACCACCTACGATCTCGGAGCCCGCTATACCTTCTTGATGACACCGAAGCGCCCCATGACGTTCCGTTTTGGTGTGGAGAACCTTACCAACAGCCATTATTGGGCGTCATCTTATACGGCCTTCAGCAGTGTGAATGGGTATCTGACCCAAGGGCTGCCAAGGACGTTTAAGGCTTCCTTCTCAACGGATATGTAAGGCAGAAAGAAATAACAGGGCCATGTCCTTTTCCGGCATGGCCCTGTCATTTTCAGTCGGAATCTGTCTCCATAGTATGGAGCGTGTCTAACAGAGCAGCCTGAACTTCGTCTTCTGCCGAGGCGGTCAGCTTGTGGCCTTCTGCATTGGTCACGTAAAAGACGTCCACAGCCCGCAGGCCATAGGTCATGATATGGGCCGAGGAAATATGCAGCTTCAGGCGGCTGAGCGTGGTGGTAATGTTGTGTAGTAGGGCTGGTCTATCCCGCCCGTTGACTTCCACGATGGTATAATTCTCGGAAGCATCACTGTCGATCAGGACACGGGATGGGATATGGAGGGCCTCTAGCCGGCGGGGCAGCGGGAAGTTGGCCGCGCTGAGCGTTTCCTTAGGATCAATCGTTCCTTCCATGACCTGCACGATGGTGCTGTGCAGCCGGTCGAGATGCTCGGTCTCCATAAAGGCCTGCCCGTAGGGGTCGTGGAACCAGAATGTATCAAGAACCATGCCGTTATTGAGGGTATGGATGCGGGCATCGGCAATGGATGCCCCACAGAGGGCTAACGCACTGGTAATGCGGGAGAAGAGGCCGGGCTGATCCTTACAGAAGACAGTGAGTTCTGTGATGCCTCGGTCAGGGAGTGGGGCGATGTCCACGATTATGGCATCTTCCCGCCCTTCAGCCCGATGGCGGCAGACAAGCCCGGCATGGCGGACATGGCTTTGGGGGGCGAACCCCAGCCAGTAACCGGGCCGCCCCAGTTTCATGAAATGGATAATATCGGCGTCAGGCATGCCTTCATCTCTAAGGGCCTGTTGGATGAAGGCCTTATTATGGTCGACCCGCTCGTCATCTTCCTGTGCTTGCAACCCGCCCTCCAACACATCGGCGATGCGGGTATAGAGGCGGCCGAGCAGCGTGGCTTTCCATGCATTCCATGCCCGGGGGCCAACAGCGCGAATATCGGCAATGCTGAGCAGCAGGAGCATCCGCAGCCGTTTAGGGGATTGGATGGTATCGGCGAGGTCTAGAATGGTCTGTGGGTCATCAATATCTCGGCTGAAGGCCGTGCGTGAGAGCAGAAGATGATGCAGTACGAGCCACGAGACTGTATCGGTATCGCTAGCGGAGAGGCCAAGTTGCTGGCAGATCTGCGTAGCGATGTCCGCACCGATTTCGGAGTGGTTCCCCCCACGGCCCTTGCCGATATCATGCAGCAAGGTGGCAAGATAGAGCAGAGGACGCTGTGTCATGGTGCGGGCTAGCCTGTAGGCTAGCGGTAGCTCATCCGCCATGCGGCCCTGTTCGACCATCCGCAGGATATGGACAGCCTCAATCGTGTGCGCATCCACAGTATGGATGTGATAGCCGTCAAACTGTGTCCGCCCGAGGATGCGAGACCAACCGGGGAGCAGATGGGAGAGAATCCCCGTTTCATTGAGCAGTGGTAGCCAGAAGATACGGTCCTGCCTGTGGTCCCGGTCATTACTGGGGGGTGGTGTGGCAGCAGCAGGGGAGGGAAGTTCCGCTGCTGGGTCGCAGAGCAGCTTGATGAAAAGTGCCGAGGCCTCTCCATCATGGCGGAGTGACGCACTATGCCGCTCGAAACGGATGATCTGCTGTATGGCAGCCGGATGGAGGGCTAGTTGATGGCGACGTGCACAGTCCAGAAAATGGAAGACTGTTACAGGCTCCCGCACGAGGGCCAGCGGATTGGGCAGGCTCAGGCAACCATCAATGCGCTGGAAACCATCCGGGCCGGGTTCTACCCGTGGAGGGCGTTGCTGGAGCTGGTTACGCAGGTGCAAAAGAATGGCTGGTTGGAAGACATGGGTTAGCCGCATCACAGCCCGGGCCATAAGGAAGTGATGACGCATGAAGCGTTCTACCCCTCGTTGATGGCCATGATTGCCATATCGCATACGGGCACCGATGATGGGTTGAACGTCAAAAGTCAGCCGCTCTTCATTCCGTCCAGTGATATAATGAAGGTTGAGCCGGACCGTCCAAAGGAAGTTCCAAAGGCTATGGGTGCGCGATATTTCCCGCTTTGTCAGAAGGCCGAGCAGGGTACAGGCAGGTGCCAGCCCTTGGGCACGTTGGAGGTTGGATTTTACGGAAAGTCCGTTCCCCAGAACGGCATAGCCAATCCAGTTGAGGACCTGAAGGTCCCGCAACCCTCCCTTACCTTCCTTGATGTGTGGCTCCACGAGATAGGGTGTGTCGCCAAATCTCCGATGCCGGTCTTCTCGCTGGGCGATGGCTTGGAGGACGAACTGTTCCAGCGCAGGGCCTTTCAGGTGGGTTTCCAGCTTTTCCTGCAAGGTAAGAACAAGTGTTTTTTGCCCATAGAGGGGCCGGATATCCAGTAGGGTCGTGCAGGACGTCTGGTCCGTTCTGGCCATTTCCAGCGCACTCTCAATAGTGCGTGTAGCATGGCCGACCCGCAGCCCGAGGTCCCAGAGTGTATAAAGGATATATTCAATGGCCTCGATGAGGTCTTTAGATGGTGCTTCCGCTGTTAGAAAAAGCAGGTCCACATCGCTGAAAGGGGCCAGCAGCCCTGCCCCGTAACCTCCTGTGGCACAGAGGCAGAACACCTCATCCGTGTCATTCTCCTGCAGGGGATGAGGCAGCCCCGCATAGCGGGCCAGTTTCTCAATGATACGGTCCATCAGCAGGGCGAGATTGCGGGCGGTCTCTACACCGTTTGTTTCACGCTGCTCAAATTGCTGGCGGATGGTTTCCCGCTGTATGCCAAGTTCCGTCCGTAACTGTTCCAGAGCGTCTTGACGGGGAACAGCAGGGTGCCGACCCGACAGATCAGGACGAGATGGAGCAGTGGAGGTGGGGTGAGCAGACATGACGGCTCTCTTATTGGCAGCTGGTTCTGGCGGGTTCGTCAGGATATCCGGAGAGTCATTTTTCATCCGTAACATCCATTTTTGCAAGGCCGTCAATCATGCTTTTTAGCTGATAGAGGGCAGAGTGGGCCTCTCTAGGGGAAAGGGAATCCGGGTCTAGTGCTTCAAGTTCCTTATGCAGAGCTTGGAGGGCTGATAATGTGCCATCAGGCAAGCAGTTGCTAGCAGAAGGCGGATCATTCTGCGGAATGGGGGGCTCTATCGCAGCCTGTTCGAAGAGGGGGAGGTTGGCAGGTTGGTTGCTCTGGCCACGCTCATTTTCAAGGCGAGTGAGAAGATTTCGTGCCCGATAGAGGACAGAAGCCGGGATGCCTGCCAATTGGGCCACATGTAGGCCCCAGCTTTTTTGGGCAAGCCCAGGGCGGACCTCATGCTGGAAGACGACATGGCCTTTCCATTCCTTAACGGCCATGGTGCAGGCCGCCAGGCGAGGGAGGGTTTTCAGTAGAGCACCGAGCTCATGAAAATGCGTGGCAAAAATAGTGCGGCAGCGCAGCTGGGAATGAAGGGCCTCCAGCGTGGCCCAAGCAATGGAGAGGCCATCAAGGGTGGATGTCCCTCGTCCGATCTCATCCACAACCACGAGGGAGCGAGGTCCTGCCTGATTGAGAATGGCGGCGGTTTCGGTCATCTCTACCATGAAGGTGGAGCGGCCACGGGCCAGATCATCCGCCGCACCGACACGGGAGAAGAGACGGTCCACAATGCCAATCGTAGCTGTTTTCGCCGGGATGGGCAGCCCCGCCTGTGCGAGAATGACGGCCAAAGCATTTTGGCGCAGGAATGTCGATTTCCCCGCCATATTAGGGCCTGTCAGCAGGATGGCATGTTTTTCTGGTGGCAGGGCGCAGTCATTGGCGATGAAAGCCGTATCATGCGCTGCACTCTCATGCAGGGCCGCTTCCACAACGGGATGACGGCAGGCCTGAAGGTTAAAATCCTGCCCATTTGTCATGGTTGGGCGGCACCATGTGCCACGATCCATGATGCGGGCACAGGAGATCAACGCATCCAGCTCGGCAAGGGCGAGGCCGATATCATCAAGGGCCGGCGTATTCAGGCAGTGCTGGGCAAGGTCGGCAAAGAGGTGGCGCTCCAGCTGGTCGGCCTTTTCGGAGGCTTCCAGAATGGCTTGATTGAGCGAGGTTAGTTCTTCGTTGGAGAAACGGGCGAGGCTGGCCGTGCCCTGCCGCAGGCTCAATCCTTCATGTTGGCGGAGCTTGCGCCCTGCCGCAGCGGGAACCTCAATGACATAGCCAAGCTGGTTGTGATGGCGGATGCGAAGGTTGGAAATTCCGTAGTCTTCCGCCAGACGAACCTGCAACTGGGCGATTAGGCGGCGGCTATTGTCCCGGAGGTCACGCTGGCGGTCCAGTTCGACATCAAAACCGGGAGCGATGACCCCGCCATCCTCAATCTTGACGGGTAGCTCCGTATTTAGGGCAGCTTCCAGCCGTTCCAGCAGAGCATCAGCCCGCCCATACAGGCTGGCCCCGATATGGCGGATGCGTTCCGGCATGCCGGTTTCGGCTAGCGTGCCGAGTGTTTCGGTAATTTTGTTGGCAGCACGGAGCGTGTCACGGATGGCGGCAAGGTCCCGTGGGAGGGGACGCCCGCTGGAAATGCGGCCTAGGGCACGAGCCGAATCGGGAGCGTGCTTGAGGATATCCCGTAAGACCCCCGTGGGCTTGGGCTGATGGTGCAGCCAGTGCCAGCCATCCTGTCGCCCGGTGATGAGGGCAAGGTCCGTACTGGGGGTGCTAACCCAGTGGGCTAGAAGGCGAGTTCCGGCGGCTGTGGCTGTCTGGTTGACGCTGGAGAAGAGCGTGTGTTTGCTGCCGCCATCACGGGACTGGAGAATGTCGAGGCTGCTACGGGTAGCGGGGTCCAGCCCCATGATGCTGTCCAGCCCGTGGTCGATGGGCGGAGCTAGCCGGGGCAGTTTGCCCGCTTGGCTGCGGCGGACATAGTCCAGCAGCACGGCACAGGCGACGATCTGTTCATCACTAAAATCTCCCAGAGCATCCATCTGGGCAACCTGATAGGCCTCCGTTACGGTGCGTTCTGCAACCTCACGATTTGGATGGGCCGTGGAGGGGGTGATGATGCCTGCATGTTCGGTCGGAATGAGTGTTGGGTCGGACAGGATTTCCGAAGGGGCAAGACGGGCCAGCAGTTCAGCCAGTGTGTCCGCTCCTAGACGGAGTAGCTCCAGCGTGCCGGTGGAAATATCAATCCACGCCGCACCAAGGCGGTCTTTATGGCGTTTGTCCGGTGCTACGATGGCAAGGAGGGTATTGGCCCGTCCGGCATCTAGCAGCTCATCTTCTGTCAGTGTACCGGGGGTGACGACACGGACAATCTCCCGGCGGAGTGGGCCTTTTTGGCCTTTGCGGGGAAGTTCGGTCTGCTCGGCTACGGCTACACGGAAGCCACGGCGGATGAGCCGGGAGAGATAGATTTGTGCTGTCCCAACAGGGACACCACACATGGGGATGGGTTCCTCATCATGCGTGCCACGGTGGGTTAGGGTGATATCTAGTGCAAGGGCCGCTGCCTGAGCGTCGCCAAAGAAGAGTTCGTAAAAATCCCCCATGCGGAAAAAGAGGAGGGCATCAGGTTCCTGATTTTTCAGGCTGAACCATTGTTCCATGGTCGGGGTGACCTTCCCCGTTGTCTGCGGGGGAATGGGAGGGACGGATGGTTTCTGATCGACCATGCAGGGAAAAGACCTCACCGTTTTATCGGGATTGGATGTCCCGTTTAAGTTAACAGGTGTTTAAATGGAAATGCGACCATTTTCTCATTATGACACGCTGAGGGGAAGGCTGACTTTCACGGTGATGTGCCAGAAGAGTCGTTTTTCTTGCCTCTTGCCATAACCTGCCCTGTAGCGGCATGGTGCTCCGCATGAGTACTGCACCAGAAAATCACATTATTTTTGATGATGTCCTCCCAATGGCTCAAGGTCTGCTGGAGGCAGAACGGGACGAAACCGCCAACTTAGCCAATATTGCTGCTCTGCTGTTCGAGGCGATGGCGCAGGTTAATTGGGTTGGCTTTTACCTGATGAAAGGGGGCGAGCTGGTGCTTGGTCCGTTTCAGGGGCGGGTCGCCTGTACGAGAATTGCCGTGGGCAAGGGCGTCTGCGGGGCCGCCGTGGCAGAACGGGCCGTGCAGCGTGTGGCGGATGTTCACGCCTTCCCCGGCCATATTGCCTGTGATGGTGCTTCTGAATCAGAAATCGTCCTGCCCATCATGAAGAATGGTGAGGTTCATGGCGTGCTGGATATCGACAGCCCCGTGAAGAACCGGTTCTCAGCGGAGGATCAGGAAAAACTGGAGGCTCTTGTCCGGCTTCTGGAAGCGCATCTCTAGCGTTTCAGACGCCGGAGCAGGCGGCTGCGGAGCTCCTCTAGGCTCAGGACCCGTAGAGCGATGAGCAGCCCACCATAGAGTATTGCACTACTGCCGATGAGGCAGAGCAGCATGAAAAGCCGGGGTAGGGCATGCCACTCGGGCAGATTGGTGGTGAGTAGATTGGCACCACCCCATGCCCACATGCCCATAACAAGGGCCGCTAGCATGATGCGGGTAGCCCGTGTCACGCTCTGGAAGGTAGGGCGGAAGGACTCCCGCTGCCAGAGTAAGCAGCCCAGTGCAATCATGTTGATGATAGCGGCCAATGCACTCGCCAGCGGAGGGGCCAGATGGGCCAATGTGCGGTAGAGCAGCAAGTTGAGGGCCAGATTGATCCCCATCGTCACGAAGCCGATGCGAACGGGCGTTGAAGTATCGCCTTCGGCAAAGAAGGCCGGGGCCAGCAGTTTGATGATGATGAAGGCAGGCAGGCCTAGCGCATACATGCGGAGTGCCGCAGCGGAATTATGAACATCTAGCAGAGAAAAATGCCCATAGCCGAACAATGTGGCCATGATCTCCGGTGCCAGACTGAACAGCCCGATCATGGCAGGCAGGCTCAGCAGCAGGGCATAATTCATGGCCTGATTTAGGCTGGCCTGCAAAGCGGGACGGTCATTGGCGGTGATGTGGCGGGTGAAGAGAGGCAGCAGGGTTGTTCCCAAAGCGGCCCCCAGTACACCAAGAGGAAGCTGGTTGACCCGGTCTGCAAAATAGAGCCACGAGATGGAGCCTGTCGGCAGCAGAGTGGCGATAATAGTATCAATGGTCAGGTTGATTTGTGTAACACCCGAACCGACTAGCCCCGGCAACATGCGGCGGATCAGTAGCTTGATATCTGCTGAGAGGGTAGGGCGGACCAGCGGCAGCATGAGGCCTGCTTTTCTGGCAGCCCAAAGTAGCCCGGCAAGCTGGAAGACACCAGAAATAGTGATCCCCCACGCACTGGCCGTCGCTACATATTCGTGCCCTCGGAAGGCACCAACCAGAATGGCGATAATGCCAACAATATTGAAGGCGATATAGGCTGCTGAGGCTGCGCCAAATTTCTGGCGGGCGTTCAGGAGGCCCGCCACAAGTGCCGCCCCGCAGATCAGCACCGTATAGGGCATGGTGATACGGGTAAGCTGCACGGCAATGGTAAAGCGTCCCGTCCCCTGCGTCCGAAAGCCGGGTGCGATGAGGTCGATCACCCACGGCATGCAGATTTCTGCCAGAACAGTCAGCAGGCTGAGCCAGAGGAGCAGGAGAGAGAAAGCTTGCCCTGCCAGCAGCAGTGCTTTGTTGGGGCCTTCCTTCTCGTATCGGGCGGTAAAGAGTGGCACGAAGGCGGCGTTTAGTGCGCCTTCCCCAAAGAGGCGGCGGAACATGTTCGGCAGGCGGAAGGCGATTTGATACGCATCCTGCACTGGGCCAGCCCCCAGAAACATGGCCAGAAGCTGGTCACGCACGAGCCCTAGCAGGCGGGAGAGCATGGTCCAACCGCCAACGGTAAGAAGGTGTCTGAGCATGGTCAGGCGTGTTTCTGGCTCACCCGCCGGATTTCTTCCAGAAGACGGGGGGACTGAGGGTCTGTCAGCGGTGTGAACCAGCGATGCAGTCTGCCCTGACGGTCGATGAGATATTTATAGAAATTCCAGCGGGGAAGAGAGAGAAAGCCGCCTTCTTTGGCTAGCCATTTGAAGAGCGGAATAGCCTCCGTCCCTCGGACGACAGACCGGGCCGCTAGAGGGAAGCTAACGCCGTAACGCCGCTGGCAGAACTGGCTGATCTGCTGCGCATTGCCGGGTTCCTGCTTGCCAAAGTCATTACTGGGCACCCCAAGGATGATGAGCCCATCCGGTGTGGAATGGCCCATCTCCCGCCATAGTTTCTGCAACCCTTCATACTGCTTGGTGAAACCACATTCCGAAGCTGTATTGACAATCAGAACCGGGCGTCCCCGCCACTGGGAAAAGTCAATCTCCCCGCCCTCAAGGGCAGGTAGCCGGAAATCATGGAAACGGGTCATGAAGGGTCATCCTGATAGGGTGATATAAGGCTGGGGCATCCAGTCGGGCAGGTTATTCAAAACAGGGTGGGCGGTCTAACAGTTCATCCCTGGCTTGATGGGGCGTAAGCTCGCCGGAAATGAGGCGGGTGATGACATTGATAATGGGGGTTTCGATGTCAAAACGCTGGCCGAGTTTCTTCAGAGTGGGGGCAGTTAGCACGCCTTCGGCGACTGTATCACGTTTGGCAAGAATATCCTCGACATTCTCCCCACGGCCTAGGGCTACGCCCAGACTGTAATTGCGGGAGCCTGCCCCCGTAGCGGTCAAGATCAGGTCCCCCATACCCGCCAGACCGTACATGGTGCGGCCCTCGCCACCCATGGCATTTACAAGGCGGGCTGTCTCGGCCAGGGCACGGGTGATGATGGCGGCTCTGGCATTTTCTCCCATCTTGGCCCCAACGCTGATACCCGCCCCAATGGCAATTACATTCTTGGCTGCCCCGGCGAGCTGAACGCCCAAAGGGTCGGTACTGGCATAAAGGCGCAGCGTAGGGGTGGTGAGACGCCGGGTCAGCTCCGTCACGAAGGGCAGGTCGGCGGCTGCCAGAGTGGCCGCAGCTGGCATACCCTGTGCGACCTCAATGGCAAAGTTGGGGCCGGAGAGAACAGCTGCCGGACGGCCGGGCATGGTTTGGGCGATAATCTCCAGTGGGAGCATGAAGGTTCCCTGTTCCATACCCTTACAGCAGGTAACAACAGGAACATCAGGCTTCAGGCGTTGCTGGAGAGCTAGTGACGTATCACGCAGCCCCTGCGTGGGAACGACGAGGAGGACAATATCCGCCTCGGAAGGCAGAGTGCTGGTCACCGTGATGCCGTCTGGCAGGGTGACCTGCGGCAGGTGGGGCATGGTGCGTGTACCGTCTGGCACGGGGGTACGTGTCCAGAGGGTGACGTGGGCGATCCGGGATAGGGTGCAGGCCAGAGCAATACCCCATGCTCCGGCCCCGATGACGGCAATGCGTGGCTGGCTAGTCATGCGGATGGTTCCATCAGAGGGGAGTGCCCAACGGGGGGCGTTTCCTGCGGTGTGTGTGGCTGGTAAGGTTGGCGTTCATCTAGCGGCCAGCGGGGGCGGGGGGCAAGGGAAATATCATCCGGCACTTCTCCCTGCTTTAGCCGCTCCAGAGCGGCCCATCCTATCATGGCGGCATTGTCGGTACAGAGCCGCAGCGGTGGGGCGAGGAAGGCGATCTTATGAGCCTCGGCAATGCGTTCCAGCCGCTGACGCAGGGCTGTATTGGCGGCAACGCCACCGGCGACCACAAGGGTTGTCACCTGCGGGGCTATGGCCAGTGCGTTGGTGATACGGTCCGCCAGTACATCCGTTACGGCCTGTTGAAAGGAAGCGGCGAGGTCAGCAGCGACCTGTCGAGGCAGGGCCTCCCGGCCATAAGGTTCAATATGGCGTGAGACTGCCGTTTTGAGGCCGGAGAACGAAAAATCGCAACCGGGGCGGCCTTTCAGCGGGCGGGGCAGGCTGTAGGCTTGCGGGTTGCCCTCCCGTGCCAGTTTTTCCAGGGCTGGGCCACCGGGCCAGCCCAGCCCTAGCATCTTGGCGACTTTATCGAATGCTTCACCAGCGGAATCATCAATCGTACCACCAAGGCGGCGATATTGGCCCGTATCTTCCACGGTGATGCACTGGCAGTGACCACCAGAGACCAGAAGTGCCAGATAGGGGAAAGCTGGTGCCTGTTCGTCCGGGCGCAGGGCAGCGGGCAGGCGGGGGGTGAGGATGTGCCCCTCAATATGGTTGATACCCATGAAAGGCTTTCCACAAGCCATGGCCAACCCTTTGGCGTAGGAGCTACCAACAATCAGCCCGCCAATGAGGCCAGGGCCGGTTGTGGCGGCGAAGAGGGCGATGTCCTTCAAGGTCAGCCCCGCCCGTTGGAGGGTCAGGTCCACCAATTCTGGTAGAGCGTTCAGATGGGCACGGGCGGCCAGTTCCGGCACAACCCCGCCCAGAGCGGCATGATCTTCTTGCGAGAGAACGCTTTCCCCTAGCAGGGTACCATGAGCATCCAAAATGGCGCAGGCCGTATCATCGCATGAGGTCTCTATGGCGAGGAGCGGTGTCAGGTGGGAAATGTCAGACATGATTGGTTCATTATGGCGGATTCTTCGGAGCATGACACCCCTTCCAGAATCGGTTATGGAGGGAACACCATGAATGCTTCAAACTTTTCCTCCGCAGCTCTCCAGAAAATTGCTGCCGAAGCGGCCCGCCGCTCCCACGTTCAGGCGCCACCGGACCGCCGTAAACTTCCTCTGCGGGTGGGGACACGGGCGTCCCCGCTAGCGCTGGTGCAGACACGGCATTTTCTGACCCGTCTGACCCGTTTCTGCCCTGTTCTGCGGGACATGGGGGCCTTTAAGGAGGAGCAGATGCAAACCTCCGGGGACCTCAACCTCAAGGACCGCTTGGCAGAGATCGGCGGGAAGGGGTTGTTCTCCAAGGAGATTCACGAGCTTCTGGCCGTAGGGGGCATTGATTTTGCCGTCCATAGCCTTAAGGACCTTGAGACGCATCTGCCGCCGGGGCTGGTGCTGGCCTGCACGATGAAGCGTGAAGATGCCCGTGATGTGTTGATGCTGCGGAAACGTGGTGTAACGGTTGACCCTGAAAGGCCGTTCGACTGCCTGCCAGAAGGGGCATTGGTTGGTTGTGCTTCTGTTCGCCGTCAGGCGCAGATGCTGCATGTCCGGCCAGACCTGCGATTCACTCTGCTGCGTGGCAATGTGCAAACCCGGTTGGATAAGCTAGGTGCGGGCCAGTGCGATGCGACCTTGCTGGCTTATGCTGGGCTGAAACGCCTTGGCATGGAAGATCGCATCGATGTGCCGCTTTCCCCCGATGTGATGTTGCCTGCATCCGGGCAGGGTATTGTTGGCGTAACCGTGCGTGAGAGCGACCATGAGCTGCGGGAGCTTCTGTCTGCTATTGAGGACCCGGAAGCTCGTGCTGTGGCCACGGCAGAACGTGCCCTGCTGGCGGAGCTTGATGGTTCCTGCCGGACACCAATTGGTGGCTATGCCCAGTTGAAAGATGGGCGGCTTTATCTCTCTGGTCTGGTAGCTAGTGAGGACGGCACCTTCCTGCTGCGCCGGGAATGTGAGGGCCTGCCGGAGGATGCGGCACGGATGGGGTATGAGCTGGCGTGCGAATTGCGGCGAGATACGCCGCCTGACATTTTTGCTAAGATTGTCCAACCGTAAATCATGCGTCAGGCAGTGTTGGTCACACGGCCTGAACCGGGTCTGAGCGAAACGGTTAGTGCCGTGCAGGCGCAGGGGTGGCGGGCTATTGCCAGCCCCCTCATGACGATGCGTCAGATGCCTCCGATAGCGGATCATCCCTGTCGGGCTATGCTGGTGACGAGCAGTCAGGCTCTGCCGTTTCTGGTGAATCAGGACCGGGACCGTTTGTTGCTGACGGTAGGCAACCGTACGGCACAGCGGGCCGAGGCGATGGGTTTCCAGCGTGTTGAAGCGGCTTCTGGCACGCAGGAAGGGTTGGAAGCACTGTGTCGCCAGAAAAATCTGTGTGGTTCTGGCCTTTTGCTGGCCTGCGGACGGGGGCGGCACGGCCAGCCGTACGGGGTTGATCTAGCAGCAAGGTTGGGGGCGCAGTGGGTCGAAGCTTATCAGGTGCAGCCTGTAGAGCATCTTTCTAGGGCAGCGTTGGAGGCTTTGGCTACCGGAGAGCTGGAAGCTGTTCTTTTTTATTCTAGCGAAACAGTGGCTCTGTTTATGGAATTATGCCCGCCAGAGTTTTACGACCAGCTCGGCCAGTGTCGGGCTATTTGCTTCTCACAGGCTATTGCCAAACGTGCTGAGGCGATGGGGCAATGGGGGTGTATTGAGGTTGGTTCACCCCTTACGGTGCTTGGGGAGAGACATGAAAAAAAGGCGGACCATTAAAGGCCCGCCTTATCCATACTAAGACCGTGACGGCCTGTAGATCAGGCTTCGCCTTCTGGCTCAGGGAAGTTCTGTTCCTGCTTGGCCTGCCACAGAGCGGCAAAATCAATCGGCTGGAGAGCAACCGGCGGGAAGCCGCCATCCCGTGTCACATCGCTGATGATGGCCCGGGCGAAGGGGAAGATCAGGCGGGGCACTTCCACTAGCAGAATCGGTTCAATGATTTCCTGCGGCGGGTTGTCCAGCGTGACGATAGCGGCATAGGCAAGTTCTGCGATGAAGACGACCGGCCCCGGCTCCTTGCTGCCTTCCAGCGGGGCTTCAGTCGCCTCGGTACGGATGATCAGCGTGACCTCGTAGATGGATTGTTCCTGCTCGATACGATTGGCCTGCACATCAATATTCACGTTAACCTGCGGCGGGGCCTGAAGAGACGTGAAAGTGGCTGCACCACGGGGAACCTCAAAGGACAGGTCCTTGGTGTATTGCAAATTGATGGCCAGCGGCAGGGATGGCGGCGTGTTGTCCTGCGGGGTTTCCGGGTTTTTTGTATCGGGCATCTGAATCATCCTTGTGTGAATGTGCCTGCGTAAGGTGCCTGCGGAAAAAGCTGTCCGCCAGTACGGGGGACAAGGCCTATATCCTGCATGGGCGTGTCCTCCCAGCCGGTAGCATGTCTTGGGGGAGGGGCCAAGCAGGGAGGCCGCCTTTGTCTCCCCAATAAGGCAGGATAGGTGGGACGTCTTGAGATTGCTGCTGGAGCATCCTACCTTTAAGGCATGGTACGGGTAGGGCTGCGTAGGTCTGTACCCGGATGTGATGATTAGGACGTAAGATGACGGCTTTCCCTTGGGATATCGTTTTGTGGGCTCTGCTGGCTGTAGCGGTGGGCAGTACCGTATTTTTTGTTCTGGGGCGCCGTGTGGGGGCACAGGCCATTCGGCAGGAGCAGATACCGACAGCCCATACAGTTGGCAGGAAGCAGGAAGGCGGCGTAGCAGAGGCTCCCAAGCCCCCGCCACTGCCTGGCCGCTCTGGGGTGGAGCAGAAAGCGACAGAATACGGGTTGCCACAGGCTGATACGCAGCTTGGGCAATCGCTTGTTCGAGTCGGTACGGAGGTCAGCGGGTTTTCGGCTGAATATTTCCTCAAGAAGGCCGAGGATATTTTTGCCCGTACCGTCAAGGCATTTGCTTGCGCTGATGTCGCTACGCTGGAGAAGGTATTGGCTCCCGACGTGCTGGCTACTTTCCGTCATGCGCTGGAGGAACGGCAGAAACGCCAAGAGCAGGTGCATTTGGAGCTACGGCGTATTGAGCGGCTGGATTATGTGTCTGCCGTTGCGGCAGGTGAGGGTAGTGATGTCTGCCGCCTCTGTGTTCGCATTGTGTCGTGGCAGGTCAGTTATTGCCGGGATGAGCAGGGTACACTCGTTGAGGGGACGGAAGCTCTGACAGAGTTTCGTGACCGCTGGAGTTTTGAACAGGGTGCAAATGGCCAGTGGAAGGTGGTTGCAACAGAGGCCGAGTGAGGCTACCCCGCTCTGATAAGGTTGGTCTCCCGTACGGGGAGGCCGGGTATGATGAAGGCCCGGTACTGTTCATACCGGGGCGGGTGGCTCTGTTATGATAAAACGCTGTTTTTCCTCTGCTGGTCCGATATTGGCCCCTTTGATGGCGCTGGCTCTGTCTGGGTGTATGCCTGGCGTGCCGACGGGAAAGGTGGATATCACCCCCGTTAGTTTTGGGCAGCTATCGGGGTGGGAGAGCGAGGACCATACCGGGCTTGTTGGTATGGTGAGGATGGAATGTTTACGCATTGCCCACCTACCAGCGGATACGTCCCTTGGTGGGGCTACAACCCTGCCTTACGGCCGCAACATGAAGGACTGGCAAAATGTCTGCACGGCAGTGTCCTCCGTACAGGCTACCAATAGGGCAGAGGCGAAACAGTTTTTTGAAAGTTGGTTTCAGCCTTACTTTGTAAAGCAGGATGCTTTCTACACAGGCTATTATGACCCGGAAGTGCCGGCCTCGCTGACACGGGGTGGTGAGTATCAGATTCCCGTTTATGGTCGCCCGAAGGACCTTCTGCGGGGCCGGAACCAGAAGGGCGAACTGGAATATGGCCATTGGGTGGACTCCGTTTTTCGCCCCTATGATGACCGAGCAGCCATTGATGCAGGCTCTTTGGAGGGCAAAGGCCTCGAAATTGCCTGGCTGAAAAGCCCGGTCGATCTGCTGTTCTTACAGACGCAGGGGTCTGGCCGTTTGCGTCTGCCAGATGGGCAGCAGGTGTTTCTTGGATATGATGGACGCAACGGGCAGCCTTATGTTCCGATTGGTCGTGTGTTGATCAAACGCAAGCTGATGAAGCCGGAAGAGGTTAATGCTCAGAGCATCCGGGACTGGCTGGCTAATAATCCGGCTCAAGCAACTTCCATTCTGGAGGCAAATCCAAGTTACGTCTTCTTCCGTCGTACGCAGCGCACAGAGAATGAAGGGCCGACAGGTGCTTTCGGTTTGCCGCTGACACCACAACGATCCCTCGCCGTGGATAGACGGTTCATCGGTTATGGGATGCCTGTTTGGGTAGATATTAGCGGGAAGGATGCGCAGGGGCGTTTTGTGACATGGTCACGGATGGTCTTTGCACAGGATACAGGCAGTGACATACGAGGTGCCGCACGAGGGGACCTCTTCCTTGGTTGGGGTGATAGAGCCGCAAATATTGCCGGAGATATGAAGAATCATGGCCGTATGATGGTTCTGGTTCCTCTGCCTGAAGCAAAAAGGGCGGGGGATGATCAGCCCACTGCTACCGTGGCTGGGAGCATTCCAGCAGGGGTAGGGCAGACGGCCAGATGATACGTGCGCGTCGTGAGACGCTGGGGATGCATACGCTCATCCGGGGGGATTGCCTGAGTGTCATGCGGCGTATGCCCGCAGGCAGTGTGGATGTGGTGGTAACATCCCCCCCCTATAATCTTGGCTTGGCCTATCGGAGCTACAAAGACAGCCTGTCCGAGGAGAGTTACCTCGACTGGATGGAGGTTATCTGCTCCAAAGTGGCCCGTGTCATGCGGGATGATGGCTCTTTTTTCCTCAATATTGCGGGGTCTTCTGCCCAGCCGTGGTTACCCTTCGAGCTGATGGTCCGGTTGCGAAAGCTCTTCACCCTTCAGAACCATATTTCATGGATTAAATCTGTAGCGGTGGGGGAGGTGACACATGGGCATTTCAAGCCGGTCAATTCTCTCCGTTATGTTAACAGGAACCATGAACATATTTTCCATCTGACGAAACAAGGCGATGTGGAGCTGGATAGGCTCGGCGCGGGTGTGCCGTTCACGGATAAGAGCAATATCCATCGCCGGCAGCACCGGGAGGATCGCCGCTGCCGGGGAGATACATGGTTTATCCCTTATGAGACAGTCCGGAGTCGGCAGGCCCGCTATAGTCATCCGGGAACATTCCCGGTTGCTCTGCCAGAACGCTGCATCCGCCTGCATGGGGTGAAACCGGATATGATAGTGCTAGATCCGTTCATGGGGACGGGTACGAGCCTTATTGCTGCAGAGTCGTTGAAGATACGTTCCATCGGGATTGAGGCGGATACGACCTATGTCCGGTTTGCACGCAAACGGCTGCGTGCCATGATAGCGCAGGGTGATGGTACCGATGCACTGATGGAAGACGGGGCGCAATAAGGTGGCAAAACGGGTTCTCGGTGATGATGAAGCCGCATTATGGCGTGCTTTTGTACAGGGTGTAGCACCTCTGCGTGGCCGGAAGGACGCGGCGAAAGCACCAGCTGAGGCATCACCCGGGCAGGGAGCGGGCGCATCGCCTCGCCAGCCAGCGGGGGGACGGATGACGGGCATGGTGACCGTGCGGCTGGTGAGGGGGGCTCCACCGGCTCAAGCCGCATCGCCGGTCCGGCCTGCGCCTCATGTGGGGGTTCGTGCGCCCGGTCTGGATGATACGCAGTGGCGTCGTCTTTCCCGTGGGCAGTTTCGGGTTGACGCCAGGCTCGACCTACATGGTTATATCGTTCAGGAAGCTTTTGAGGAGTTTCATCGTTTCATGCAGCGTAGTCGTGTCATGGGCTGGCGTTGTGTTGAGATTGTTACAGGGTTGGGCAGTGGTGCCCGTGGGGGAAGTATCCGCCGGGAGTTGCCCCATTGGCTTCATAGAGCAGATATTGCCCCCATGGTGCTGGGGGTGGTGCATAGCCATCAGGGAAATCGGGGGGCTTTACGGCTTCTTTTACGGAAAAAACGCTAGAGGTGTGCGAGGAAAGCTATTCCGACCTTGGAGAAGCGGAAGAGGTTTTCTATAACAATTCGTATCGAGAATGATTATCAATTGAGATAGGGAGTCTCGTCCGGCAGGGGATATGGTATCCTCGCGGGGTGATCTTTCTGGTGAAAGGCGTAACATCATGGTTTCATTGAAGAACCTGTTCGGCCCTGCTGGCGTTATGCTGGCGGCTTTGGCAAGCAGTGTAGTGCCGGTCCATCAAGCTCAGGCAAAAGATGTGCGTGATATCACGGGGGAGGTTGTATCCGTACCCGACCATCCTCAGCGTATCATTCTGGGGGAAGGGCGGCTGATTTACGCTCTGGAGCCGCTGGAAGGCAGACATCTTTTCGACCGCATCGTAGGGTGGCAGGGTGAATTCCGGGAAGCGGATAAACAGAATTACGAGCAGATGCTCAAGACATTCCCGGAGGCGGACAAGGTGGCCGTGATTGGTCGGACGACGGCTGATACGATCAGCCCGGAAAAGGTGCTGGATTTGCACCCGGACCTTGCTATTTTTAGCACGACTGGCCACGGGCCGGGGCAGGCTGGTGATGTTACGGCCCGTCTAAGGGCGGCTCATATTCCCGTTTTGTTTGTGGATTTCCGTCAGGACCCGGTAAAGACGACCGTGCCCAGCATGTTGATTCTCGGGCATGCTCTCGGTCGTGAGGCAGAGGCTAAAGCCTATACTGATTTTTACGAAAGTCGGTTGAAGCTCATCCAGTCTGTTGTGGGTTCTATTCCGGAGAGCCAACGCCCTACCGTGTTTATCAATATGCTGGCCGGGGCACGGCAGAGCTGCTGCCATACGGCTGGGCGGGGTAATATGGGGGCCTTCATCGAGGCTGCCGGTGGTCGCAATATCGCTGCCGACCTTCTGCCGGGTTATATTGGTGATGTCTCAGCTGAAATGGTCATTGCGAAAGACCCAGATGTTTTAATCCTTGATGGGACACGGGGGCCAGGTAACAGCGGGCCGGGACTGAAGATGGGCTCTCAGGTGACGCCGGAATTGGCGCAGGAATCCCTCAAGGCCCTGCTGAAGGCACCGGAACTTGCCGGGTTGAGTGCCGTGCGTAACGGGCGTGCCTATGGCATCTGGCATACATTCTACGATAGCCCGTTCAACATTCTTGCCATTGAGGTCATGGCTAAATGGTTCTATCCCGAACGCTTCAAGGATCTGGATCCGGATGCCGACCGCAGTCTGATACAGAGCCGTTTTACAGTGATGCCTAACAGCGGGACGTATTGGATTAAGGCGGATGCCCACTAAAGAGAAAGAGACTACAACAGGCGGGTCATCAACCGAGATGGCCCGCCTTGCTGCACGGCTGACAGGTATACAGGCATCTTATGTAAAGTTGACCCGCCACAGGGTGGGGCTTCTCTGCCTTTTGGCAGGACTAATTCTTTTTTCCATTCTGCTGGACTTTTCCCTTGGCCCGGCAGGGCTTGGCCCTTCGGCCTTGTTGCATGCCCTTCTAAATCCTTCCTCCGGGACCAATGCTGTTATCGTCTGGCATATCCGCTTGCCATATGCCCTGATGGCCGCTCTGGTTGGGGTGGCTCTGGGGATATCTGGCGGGGAGATGCAGACTGTTCTGGATAACCCATTGGCTAGCCCCTACACGCTCGGCGTGTCTGCGGCGGCGGCCTTTGGGGCGTCTTTGGCTATCGTACTACATTGGCATATCCCTTACGTGCCAGAGAATTGGATGGTGCCGCTGGATGCCTTCGTGTTTGCCGTAGGTTCTGCTGGCCTTTTGGAACTGGTGGCTCGGGCTCGGGGCCATTCTACGGCCATGGTGGTGTTGTTTGGCATTGCACTGGTTTTCACCTTCCATGCGTTTGTGGCATTGATGCAGTTCATCGCTGATGAAGATGCGCTGCAGGACCTCGTATTCTGGACGATGGGAAGCCTGACACGGGCCGACTGGGGCAAGATCTCCGTCATGAGCATTGGTTGCTTGCTGGTTCTGCCATTTTGTTTCCGGGCTGCTCCAGCTCTGACAGCTCTGCGCCTTGGGGAGGATAGGGCCGCTAGCTATGGCGTCGATACGAAACGCCTGCGGATGATGTCCCTTTTGCGTATTAGTATATTGTCCGCCCTAGCTGTTTCTTTTGTGGGGACGATTGGTTTTGTGGGTCTGGTAGCACCGCATATTGCTCGCCGCCTGTTGGGGGAGGATCATCGTTTCTATCTACCCGGTTCGGCGTTGTGCGGGGGGCTCATCATGTCGCTGGCCTCTATCGCTGCCAAGAATATTCTTCCGGGGGTTGTGATTCCGGTTGGGATCGTCACATCTCTGGTGGGGATTCCCTTCTTCCTTGCTGTGGTTCTGAGAAAGGGGGCCTGAGATGGTGAACTGTCCGACACATCAGCTTGAGGTCGAGGGGATCAGCGTCCATTATGGGCGGCGGCAGGTGCTGCATAACATGACATTTGCCCCCATGCGGGCAGGCCGTGTGACGGCTCTGCTGGGGCCGAATGGCTCGGGTAAATCCACGCTGATGCGGGGTATTGCTGGCCTGACTCGTGCAGAGGGACAGATCCGCCTTGCTGGGCAGGACCTCTCAAAGCTTGGCGTAGGGGAGCGGGCTAGACTGGCAGCCTATCTGCCGCAGAGCCTTCCGCCGGCTGTTCATCTTCAGGTGATTGAGGCTGTGATGGTCGCCCGCCGTGCGGGGGAAGCTGTCTCTGCTGAATGTGCTCTGCGGGAAAGCACGGATGTTCTGGAGGAATTGGGCATTGGCCAACTGGCCCTGCGTTATATGGATGAGCTGTCTGGTGGGCAGAGGCAGATGGTGGGACTGGCTCAAGCTCTGGTCCGCCGCCCGGCTATGCTGCTGCTGGATGAGCCATTGAGTGCGTTGGATTTGCGCTATCAATTTGCCGTCATGGATGTCGTCCGACGTGAAACACGAAAACGTCATATCGTGACGCTACTGGTTGTTCATGATTTGAACATAGCTCTGCAACGAGCTCATGATGTTGTCTATATGCGGGATGGCCAGCTTGTGGCACAGGGAGCGGTCATGGCCGTTACAACGCCAGCGGTTCTGGCGCAGGTCTACGGTGTCCAGACCCGCCTTGAGGTTTGCCCCCGTGGGCTGCCCCATGTGTTGGTGGACGGTATTATGGGGGACAGTGCCTGATACGGTCAGTTGCCTCTTTACAGTGCATGTAATGGATAAGAGGCTTTGATGCGTTATCTGGTCACGGGTGGTGCTGGTTTTGTTGGTAGTCATGTCGTTCTGGCTCTGCTGGATGCAGGGCATGAGGTGGCAGTTCTTGATGACCTGAGTACGGGCCACCGCTCTGCCGTCCCTCCTGATGTGCCTTTGTTCCAGGTTGATCTAGCGAATTATGGGGCCACATCTGACATCATGGCGCAGGGGCCGTGGGATGGGGTGCTGCACTTTGCTGCGCTCTCTTTGGTTGCCGATAGTGTAGAGAGGCCCTTTTACTATTTGCGGCGTAACAGCCTCACCACCCTCAATCTCGTTGAGGCCTGCGTGGCGCATGGCGTGAGGAAGTTCGTTTTCTCATCAACAGCCGCTTTGTTCGGAGGGGCAGATGACTGTCCCAGCCTCATCTCTGAAACTGCATCCGTTGAACCCGGCTCTCCTTACGGAGAAAGCAAGTTCATGATTGAACGCATCCTGCATTGGGCGGATAGGATTTACGGCCTACGGAGTGCGTGTTTGCGCTATTTTAATGCCGCTGGGGCGGACCCCGCCGGGCGTGCCGGTGAGGATCATCAGCCAGAAACCCATCTGCTTCCCTTGACCATTGATGCCGCTTTAGGGATTCGGCCTGCTCTCAGGCTTTTTGGTACGGATTATCCCACCCATGACGGGTCCTGTATTCGGGATTATGTGCATGTTAGTGACCTTGCGGATGCTCACCTTAAGGCACTTGACCAGATTAATGAGCGTAGCGTGTGCTACAATGTCGGTACCGGGCGGGGCTATTCAAATCTGGAGGTCATCTCCAGTGTCGAGCGGGTAAGCGGTCGGGACGTGCCATGGGAGGCAGCCCCGCGGCGGGATGGAGACCCGGCGCAGTTAGTGGCTGATCCCGCTTTACTGCGTGCTGATACGGGCTGGGCACCGCAGTTTCTAGAACTTGATCAGATTGTTGAGACCGCTCTACGGTGGCGAGAACAACATCCGCAGGGCTATGACGACTGACCTTTGTGGGCATAAGGCAGACTAGATTTTAGGGCCGCCAGAAGGTCTGGAACGGGAAAGCCCATAGTCTTCCTTCTGGCGGTCGTTTTTTATGGCCAGATGACTTCCGGCGGCATGGACATCAGGATGGCATCTGTATTGCCACCCGTTTTCAGGCCGAACAGCGTGCCCCTGTCGTAAAGGAGGTTGAACTCCACATACCGTCCACGCCGCTGGAGCTGGGCCAGTCGGTCTTCATCGGTCCATGGTGTGAACATCCGTTTGCGGACAATCCCGGTATAGCTGTTCAGGAAGGCTTCCCCTACGTCACGGGTGAAGGTGAAGTCATTGGCGAGGTTTTGGCTGTCCAGCCAATCATAAAAGATACCTCCCAGCCCCCGGGGCTCATTGCGGTGCTTCAGGAAGAAATAGTCATCGCACCATTTTTTAAAGCGGGGGTAATACTCCGGGTCGTGCTTGTCGCAGGCTTTCTGAAAAGCTCGGTGAAACTCTGCGGCGTCTTCATGGGCTTCTGCACGTGTGGGGAACATGGGGGTAATATCCCCACCGCCACCAAACCAGCCTTTGGAGGTGATGATCATGCGGGTGTTAAAATGCGCCGCACTGACATGCGGGTTGCAGGGATGGGCCACCAGCGAGATACCCGTGGCGAAGAATCGTGGGTCTTCCTCTGCGCCGGGAATAGTCTTGCGGAACTCGGGTGAAAATTCACCCCAGACCGTGGAAATATTTACGCCCACTTTTTCAAAAACACGCCCTTTCATGATGGACATGACACCGCCGCCGCCTTCAGGCCGGTCCCATGATGTCCGCTGGAAACGCCCTGGCTGTCCATGCCCTTTCAGGGTGGGAGACTCTCCGCTGGCGGCTTCGTCTTCTAGGGCCTCATAAGCGGCACATATCCTGTCCCGTAGACTTTTGAACCAGTTTTGGGCTTCATCCTGCAGGCTGGCATGAGGGACGTCTGGGAGGGTAAAGGGTGATGTGGACGACATGAGCCTCTCCTGATCATGATGTGGTAGAGTTCAGTAACGCGGCCTTTCGAGAGGACCATGGTTGTTCATAAGCTAAAAGCGTCTATCTGGCTTACTGACTTTTCTTGCAGCTGTAAAAAGGCGGGACAGATCTTGCCCTTGATTTTTGGGTTGGTCTTCTGAAACAGTCTCCGCTATCTGATGAGAGACTGCCGGAAGGGTTGTGCGGGATAGAGTGCCTGCGAGCGGCGACCGGGTCGAGGCAGGATGAAGTGAGGATTTATGGTAGCAGACAAGACGATCGAGCCTGTCATTGGTGTCATCGGGGGCTCGGGCCTGTATGAGATTGATGGGTTGGAAAACCGGGAATGGCGCCGTTGTGAGTCTCCCTGGGGTTCCCCCTCTGATGAGCTGCTGTTTGGCACGCTGGAGGGTGTGAAGTGCGTGTTCCTGCCCCGCCACGGCCGTGGGCACCCCATTCCGCCATCCCGTCTGAATTATCGTGCGAATATTGATGCCCTCAAACGTGCCGGTGTGACGGATATTATTTCTCTCTCCGCTGTGGGGTCTCTGAAGGAAGAGCTAGCACCGGGTAACTTCGTGCTGGTGGACCAGTTCATCGACCTGACACAGGGCCGCCCTCGTACTTTCTTTGAGGAAGGCTGCGTGGCGCATGTCAGCATGGGCGAGCCTGTTTCTGCCCGCATGGCCAGCACGCTGGCGGATGAGGCCGAGAAGCTGGGGATCACCGTTGCACGAGGCGGCAGCTATGTTGTGATCGAAGGGCCGCAGTTCTCTACCCGTGCTGAAAGTGAGCTGTACCGTTCATGGGGGGCCTCCGTCATTGGCATGACAAACATGCCGGAAGCCCGTCTGGCCCGTGAAGCCGAGATGAACTACGCCACGGTCGCCATGGTAACAGACTATGACTGTTGGCATGAGGAACATGAGAATGTCACGGTAGAGGCTGTGGTCCGCACCATGAAGAGCAACTCCAAACACGCACGGGAGCTTGTCCGTCGTGCTATTCCTGCTCTTGGTAAGCCTCGGCCTATCTGCACGGGGCCCGGTGCTGCCGAGCGTGCGTTGGATAACGCCATCATCACTCCGCCGGAAGCTAGAGACTTCTCCGTTCTGGCCCGTCTGGACGCTGTTGCTGGACGTGTGCTGTTTGGCTGAACAGAGCGTCTGAACGACTTATGAAAAGAGGCCTCCCTGCTAGTTAGCGGGGAGGCCTTTTGTATAGGGGTGCCTCAGAAACCGTGAAGCAGCCCTCCATCAACCGGGATGCAGGTGCCAGTAATATAAGCTGCCAGTGGGCTGGCGAGGAAAGCGGCCATATGGCCGAGCTCCTCAGGCTGCCCATAACGGCCAATGGGAATGCCGTCCTCTTTCTGCCTGCGGAATTCAGAAAGGGGGATGCCGGCTTTTTCCGCCCGTATCGCATTTAGCGAAGTGATGCGGTCTGTTTCAAAGCGGCCGGGCAGGAGTGTGTTAACCGTCACGCCATCACGGGCAACCTCTCGGGCCAGTGTCTTGCCCCAGCTTGCCAGTGCAGAGCGTAAAGCACTGGAGAGGACGAGGTTGGGGATGGGCTCTACGATACTGGTGGAAGACACCATGATGATCCGCCCGAACTGCCGTTGCCTCATGCCTGGTAAGTATTGGTCCGTCATCTGCATGACAGGCAGTAGCATTGTGGCGGTTTCTTTCTGCCAGAGTGCTGGGTCGCATGCTGTAGCAGGCCCCAGAGGCGGGCCGCCACCATTGCCAATGATGATGTCTGCTTCTGGCACAATGTCCCGCAGGGCATTCAGGCAGGTCTGTACGCTGTTCGGCTCCGAAAAATCCACGGCATACCAATGCGGTGTGATGCCACTTTCGGCAGCGAGGTCGTGGGCGGCTTGCCGCAGCCTATTCTCATCACGGGCCAGCAAGCAGGGGCGGACACCTTCCCGGGCCAGTGATCGGGCAATGGCTAGCCCAAGGCCTCGGCTCCCTCCCATAATGATGGCCGACCGTCCTTGCAGATGCAGTTCCATGATGGACTCTCCTGTCCTCTGGGGAGATGCCCCTTTAGGGGCGGTAGAAGCATTTTTCACCCCATTTATAGCTCGGGGCAAGAGGTTTAGCGGCAAAGGGCCTATGATAGATTTGATATATTATAATGGTAAAATTTTCAGGTAAGAACGATTAAAAATGTCAGCTACCTCAGGGGGGTGAGTTCTTGACGCTGGAAGGGGCCATCACTATCTCTCACTCGCCCCGTCTGATCGGGGAGTTTATTGGTGCGCTGCTGAAATGAGCGCAATAACCCGGCTGTGCTGCTTTATAGAAGGGCCAGCCTAGAATGGAGTGATCCATGACGAAGTTTCGTCCCCTTCACGACCGTGTAGTGGTCCGCCGTCTGGACGGTGAAGAAAAAACCGCCGGTGGCATCATCATTCCTGAGACAGCCAAAGAAAAGCCGATGGAAGGCGAAGTTCTGGCTGTTGGTTCCGGTGCTCGCAACGAGCAGGGCCAGGTTGTACCGCTGGATGTTAAGGCTGGCGACCGTGTCCTGTTCGGTAAATGGTCCGGTACTGAGGTGAAGATCGGCGGTGAAGACCTGCTGATCATGAAAGAGAGCGACATTCTGGGGATCGTTGGCTGAGCCGCTTTTCAGAACTCTCTCTGACCATCTTTAAAGGAATTAGGTATAATGGCTGCTAAAGACGTAAAATTTGGTGCTGATGCCCGTGAGCGTATGCTCCGTGGTGTGGATATTCTCGCCAATGCCGTGAAGGTGACACTCGGTCCGAAGGGCCGCAATGTCGTTCTGGATAAGAGCTACGGTGCTCCCCGCATCACTAAGGACGGCGTTTCCGTCGCCAAGGAAATCGAGCTGGCCGATAAGTTCGAGAACATGGGCGCACAGATGGTGCGTGAAGTGTCCTCCAAGACCAACGATGTGGCTGGTGACGGCACCACGACCGCTACTGTTCTGGCTCAGGCTATCATCCGTGAGGGCGCCAAGGCTGTTGCCGCTGGCATGAACCCGATGGACCTGAAGCGTGGCATCGACAAGGCCGTGCTGCGTGTTGTGGACGAGCTGAAGACCCGCACCAAGAAGATCTCCTCTCAGGATGAGATTTCCCAGGTTGGTACGATCTCCGCTAACGGTGAGTCCGAAGTCGGCAAGATGATCTCCGAAGCTATGGAGAAGGTCGGCCATGAGGGCGTCATCACGGTGGAAGAGGCTAAGGGCCTGCATACCGAACTGGATGTTGTGGAAGGCATGCAGTTCGACCGTGGCTACATCTCCCCGTACTTCGTGACGAATACGGAGAAGATGACGGCTGATCTGGAAAACCCCTACATCCTGATCCATGAGAAGAAGATTTCTTCTCTCCAGCCGATGCTGCCGCTGCTGGAAAGCGTTGTGCAGTCCGGTCGCCCGCTACTGATCATCGCTGAGGAAGTCGATGGTGAAGCTCTGGCAACGCTGGTCGTGAACAAGCTGCGTGGTGGCCTGAAGATCGCTGCCGTTAAGGCTCCGGGCTTCGGTGACCGTCGCAAGGCTATGCTGGAAGACATCGCCATCGTGACTGGTGGTCAGGTTGTTTCCGAGGATATCGGCATCAAGCTGGAATCCGTCACGCTGGATATGCTTGGCACAGCCAAGAAGGTGCATATCGACAAAGAGAACACCACCATCGTTGAAGGTGCCGGTGCTGCTGAGGGTATCAAGGGCCGTTGCGCTCAGATCCGCTCCCAGATCGAAGCTACGACATCTGACTACGACCGTGAGAAGCTGCAGGAACGTCTGGCCAAGCTGGCTGGTGGCGTTGCCGTCATCCGCGTTGGTGGCAGCACCGAGGTCGAGGTGAAGGAGCGTAAGGACCGCGTTGATGACGCCCTGCACGCAACCCGCGCCGCTGTTGAAGAAGGTATCGTCCCGGGTGGTGGTACGGCTCTGGCCCGTGCAAGCCTGCTGTTCGATGACCTGACCTTCGAGAACGACGACCAGCGTGCTGGTGCCCAGATCGTCCGTAAGGCTCTGCAGGCTCCGCTGCGCCAGATCGCCCACAACGCCGGTGAAGATGGTGCTGTGATTGCTGGCAAGGTGCTGGAACTGAGCAACTACAACGAAGGCTTTGACGCTCAGAAGGGTGAGTACAAGGACCTCGTGGCTGCCGGTATCATCGACCCGACAAAGGTTGTCCGTACAGCCCTGCAGGATGCTGCATCTGTTGCTGGCCTGCTTATCACCACCGAAGCCATGGTTGCCGAGCGTCCGGAGAAGAAGTCCGACGATGCTGCTGGTGCCGGTATGGGTGGCATGGGCGGAATGGGTGGCATGGGTGGTATGGGCGGCTTCTGATCGCTCATTCTTCCCCATCCCGGTCACTTTGGCCGGGGTGGCCTCCTGTCCCGTACAGGCAAAAAGAAAAGCCTCGCTCTTTTGGGAGCGGGGCTTTTTTGTGGGTTATCGGTTTAGGAAGTCGTCAATGTCTGCCAGTGCTTCGGTCAGTGGTAGACGCTGGATGGGCACACCGTTCGGGAAGGCCGAGAGCAGGCGGGACGGCATCCGGTTGTCTAGAATGATAAACACGCCCCGGTCATCGGCACGGCGGATGAGCCGCCCGAAGGCCTGTTGCAGGCGCATCCGGGTGATGAGGTCGTCATAATCGCCCGGTCTGCCACCAGAGAGATGGCGGCGGCGTTCCCGGTGTAGAATGTCAGGGCGGGGCCAAGGGGTGCGTTCCATCACCACCATGCGGAGGGCTTCACCGGGGACATCCACACCATCCCGCATGGCATCTGTTCCCAGTAGGCAGCTATTGGTTTCAGTACGGAAAACATCAACTAGTGTGGCGTTGGTCATAGCATCGACATGCTGGGCATAAAGGGGGATGTTCTTCATACCCAGTGGTTCATGAATGCGACGATGAACCTCTTTCAGTCGCCGGATGGCTGTGAAAAGCCCTAAAGCCCCACCATTAGCAACCTCGAATAGGGCCTGAAAAGCCTGTGCCTGTATTGCCGGGTCTCTGGAAACATCGGTGATGATGTAAGCTCGTGTCTGGTGAGCATAATCGAATGGACTCATCAGGGCTGCCCGCATGGGGGGATTGAGAAAGTGGGCCGTTCCTAGTCGCCGTTCGGCTTTTTCCCATCCGGTGTCTCCGTCCTCATCTGGGCTGCGGTCCCGCAATGTGGCGGAGGTGATGAGCAGCCCGTGTGTGGTGCTTTGCAGAGTGCTGGCAAAGGGAATGGTCGGGTCTAGCCAGTGGCGGTTCAGGGCAATGTCGTGCCCCTCCTGTAGAATCCGTGTGGCAGGGAGGGGTTCACGGTGGATGAAGTCCACATAAGTGGGCAAGCTCGGCTGGGCTATGGGCTGGTCGATGATCGCCCGTAGCATGTTGATCCAGCCTTGCAGGCGGGAGAGGGCCCGGCGATGGAGGCTGCGGATGGTGCCCTCTAGCCGTTGCTGAAAGGCAGTGTCTGGCTCTTCTTCCTGTTCTTCTAGAGCATTTTGTAGATGTTTGATGACCCGGTCCAGCGGGGTTACGATGTCCTGAAGTGCTGTTAGCAGGTCTTCGGCTCGGTCTCGTAGCGGGGTGGGGATAGGGTGCAGGTCACATTCTTGTCGTGGATAATGGCCATGTTCGCCCCGTGTCAGCATTTGTAGTTCGGCTATACGGGCATCAAGATGCATGTCCAGCATTTGAAGGAAGTTTTCAGCCGGCTGGGCAAGTGGGGCTTGCTCTATGGCTTCGAGAGCAGGCGTCTCTTCATCAGTATCATCAGGAGGTAGGGCAGAGGGTTCTTCTTCTGGTAGGTTTGTGTCCTCAAATTGTGGTGTCAGACGGGCCTGCCGAGCCTCGTGCAGGCGGCCACTCCAGCCGGGGCGTGGCAGCCCTTTTTGTGTGGCATAGATAAGTTCTTGGAGGGTCTCCTTGAGGGAGGGAAGACGCTCCATCAGGTCCTCCATACGGCGCATCAGCCCACGGGCACGGGAGCGTCCCCCTTCGGCTCCCAATATCCAGCGACGCAGGTCGGCGGCTTCCAGCCCGGAAAAGACCAGCGAGAAAGCGCTGTCAGCGGCATCGGGGATGTGGTGCCCTTCGTCAAAGATATAGCGGGTGGGGACGCCATTTTCGTCTGCTAGATTGCCGGGGGCTATGTCCTGCGGCAGCATGGCATTCCACGCCGCTTGCGATAGAACGAGCGCATGGTTGGCGATGACGAATTGAGCGTGTTGGGCACGACGGATGCCATGTTCAATGAAGCAGCTTTGATAATGCGGACAGGCAGAATGGATGCATTCACCCCGCCGGTCGGCAATCATGTTCAGTAATCCTGATTGGAAGAGATCGCCAAACCAGCCGGGTAGATCACCGCCCATTAGGTCGCCATCTTCTGTAGCTTCGGCCCAGAGAGCGAGAAAAGCCAGCGGAATAAGGCCACTCTGCCCTTGCTGTGAGCGATTGAGCAGGGTGGTCGTAATGTCTTCCAGATTCAGCAGGCAAAGATAATTCTCCCGCCCTTTGCGGATGACAGCCAGCTCGTGCCGTTTTGTTGGGTCGGGGTAGAGGCGGGTCAGTTCCTGTTCGATCTGCCGTTGTAGATGGCGTGTATAGGTGCTGACCCAGACAGCTCCGTCGTTTTTCTCGGCCCAGAGGCTGGCGGGGGCGATATAGCCCATGGTTTTGCCGGTACCGGTTCCTGCTTCTGCCAGCATGATGTTGGGGGTGTTGGCAACATCACGGGGCGTAAAGGCGTAACTGGTGGCTGAGGCAAAATCAGCCTGACCGGGCCGTGGCTCGGCATCTTTACCCAGCAGGACAGAGAGGCGTTTGCGGGCTTCTTGTTGGCTGACAGAGTGGCTGCCAGCAGGGGGGCGAGGTGCACGCTCCTCCCATTGGGGTAGGCGCTTCCATATTTTTAGAGCATCAACTTCTTTTGCCCGGTTGTTGTGTTGTGTCGTGTTTCCTGCTGCAGGAAGGGCGTCCTCTACGATGTCATGCCAGCTCCACCCGGCTTGTCGTAATGTGGGGAGCAGAAGGCGGAGCGTGGCGATTTTCTGGGTGGATTGTTCTGCTAGTTCATCCAGAAGATGCTGGGCGATTTTGTAAAGGATGTCAGCCTGTAAGGGGGTGGTGTCATCCGGGGGGATGAGCTTCAGCTCAAGAGCCAGACCACGGGCAGTCGGGGTGACGTTGCGGGCAGGGTGGACGAGCAGGAAAAGCTCTAGCAAGTCCAGCCAAGGGGCGGGGAGTGGCTCGGGGGGGAGCTCCAGCAGGCGGAGCGTAGCAGGCCCATGAATGAGCAGAGGCGGAGGAAGCTGTCGAAGCGTATCTCGGACCTCGGCAAGGGGAATGTCCAGCACCTCACCATCGGGGGTAATGATGGAGGAGAGGCCATGCCGTGCGATCAGGGCCGGAGCGTCAAAGAAGGAGCGGAACAGGCTGGACATGTCCAGACTCATACACAGGAAGGCCCCTGCCTGCGAGGGGGAAAGCGGCAGACGGAACGCCTGAATACTTGACCAGAGGGGGGAGGGTTCATAATTAACATGGTCCTATGCAGAAAAAAACGCCTTCTCCCCAGAATGATTCGTCCCTTCCCAAGCTCTGGCCGTTTGAGGAAGCCCGCAAACTGGCCGCCCGTGTGGCAGACAGGGACCCTAGTAAACCGGTTCTGATGGAGACAGGCTATGGCCCTTCCGGCCTGCCTCATATCGGCACATTTGGTGAGGTGGCTCGGACAACATGGGTTCGACAGGCCTTTCAGGAGCTAACAGGCCGCACGACGCGCCTTCTGGCGTTCTCTGATGATATGGACGCTCTGCGTAAAGTGCCGGGGAATGTGCCGCAGCAGGAAATGCTAGCAGAGCATCTGGGGCTGCCATTGTCCCGTATTCCCGATCCATTTGGCACGCATGAAAGTTTTGCCGCCCACAATAATGCCCGACTGCGGCAGTTCCTTGATGCATTTGGCTTTGATTACGAATTCGCCTCTGCCACTGATTATTACACGTCCGGCATTTTTGATGCGGCCCTGAAGCGTGTTCTAGAGGAGCACGACCGCATTATCGAGGTGATTGCCCCTACGCTGGGTAAGGAACGCCGTGCGACTTATTCCCCTGTGTTGCCTATCCACCCTGAGACGGGTCGTGTCATGCAGGTGCCTATTATCAGCGTCAACCCGGATGCCGGAACGGTGGTCTGGAAGGACGAAGAAGGCAAAAGCTTCGAGACTTCCGTCTATGGCGGGCAGGCCAAGATGCAGTGGAAGGCCGATTGGGCCATGCGCTGGTATGCGCTGGGTGTCGATTACGAGATGTCTGGTAAGGACCTCATCGACAGTGTGAAGCTGTCCTCCAAAATCTGCCGCATCCTTGGCAGTGAGCCCCCGCTGAACCTGACCTATGAGCTGTTTCTGGATGCTAACGGCCAGAAGATTAGCAAGTCCAAGGGGAATGGTCTTTCCGTTGAGGAATGGCTGCGTTACGGCCCTGCGGAGAGTCTGGCGCATTATATGTTCCAGCAGCCGACCCGTGCTAAGCGGCTTTATACGGATATGATCCCCAGAGCGACGGACGAATATCTTGCCCTCGTGCAGAAGGGGGAGCAGCAGAGTGCAGAAGAGTTCCTGTCCAATCCGGTATGGTTCGTCCATGAAGGTAAGTTGCGCCCGCAGGATACCAGCCCGGTTTCCTTCACAGCTCTTTTGAATTTGGCCAGCGTGGCTAATGCTCGTGAGGTGGAAACGCTTTGGAAGTTCCTCCGGCGTTATGATTCCAGCCTGTCGCCGGAGACACACCCATATGTGGCCGGGCTGGTTCAGCATGCCCTCGATTACTTCAATGAACGTGTCCGCCCGACCAAGGTCTTCCGCGCGCCGACAGCAACAGAGCGCAAGGCGCTTGAAGACCTTGCTGCAACCCTGAAGACCGTGCCAGAGAATGCCAGCCCGGATGACGTGCAGAATGTCGTTTTTGAAGTTGGTAAACGCTATTTTGCCAAGCCGGAGCTGCGGTCATGGTTCGGGTGCCTGTATGAGGTGCTGCTGGGGCAGAAGGAAGGGCCTCGTTTTGGTATCTTTGCGGCTTTATTTGGGTTGAAAGAGACTATTGCCCTTATTGATGAGGCTCTGGCCCGCCCCGTTGAGGCTGCAGAAGAGACCGTGGCAGAGGAGAACAGGGGCTAAAAGGCATGACGGGTCCTTCCGGTGTGCCGGATAATGCGGAGGCCGTGTCTCCGCCCTCTGGCGGAGGGTGGCTGAGGCTCCTGCTAACACGCCTGCCCGCATTGGTGGGGTTAGTCCTGCTGATTGTTGCTGGTTGGGTGATCTGGCGTGAGCTTCAGCACCTTTCCCTTCAGCAGGTGATGAGCGGGCTTCATGCTATTCCGACATCCGCTTTGTGGAAGGGGGCCGGGGCTACGCTCCTCTCTTACGCCATTCTGTCTTTTTATGATGGTTTAGCCTGCCTGCACGTAAAGGCGGGGGTTTCGTGGGGGCGCGCTGCCTTTGTGGCGTTTTGTTCCTATGTCCTTTCCCATAATCTGGGGTGTGCCGCTATTTCTGGCACGGCAGTGCGGTACAGGCTGTATCGTAATTGGGGCGTGCCGGGGCTTAAGATTGCGTCAATCGTGGCGTTCTGCTCGGTTACTTACTGGCTAGGGATGTTGGGGTTAGTGGGTTTTATCCTGCTGGACCAACCGGGTATCATTCCTTACGTTCGCCATGTCCCACACTGGATGACGACTATAGGCGGGAGTGGCTGTTTTGCTGTTCTGCTAGCTTATGTGCTTCTGCCTTGCTGGAAGCAGGAAGTCCGTATCTATAAATGGACGTTACGTTTTCCAGACTGGCGGATTGGGTTAGGGCAGATATTTTCCAGTATGGCGGACATGTCTGCCACAGCCCTGATTGCCTGGTGTGTGTTGGATACGTTGCCACAGGGGAGCAGCCTGACTTTTGGTGGCTTTCTGGCCATCTATCTCGGAGCTTATACGGCAGGGCTTTTGGCTAATGTGCCGGGTGGGTTGGGGGTGTTCGACAGCACTATGCTGCTCGCTCTCTCGCCGTGGTTTTCCGTACCCCATATCATGGCGAGTATTCTGGTTTTTCGGCTGTTTTACTATATCATTCCTTTGCTTCTGGCGGGGGCCATGTTCGCCGGGCATGAGCTCTTTATCAAGGGTGCCCCTCTGTTGGCACGGTTTGGTAAGACCGTAGAGCATAGCCAGAGCTTGCGTTCGTCCGAAGCGGACTTCTCAACAGTTGTGGCGACGGGCAGTCAGGCTATGCTGGGCATCGTTATTGTGGTGTATGCCCTTTTGGCACCATTGCCTCGGTTTCATTCCTTCTGGGAGGCAGTCATCCTTCAGGGGGCGGCCTTTTTGCTTACTCTTATTGGGGTGATGCTTGTTGGCCTGTCTTTGGGGTTATCCCAGAGGGTGGCACTGGCATGGCGGCTTTCGGTTGGTGCTCTTTATGCCACGCTGGCAATACTGGCTGTGCGGCAAGCTCATTGGGTGGCTTTTGTCGTGGTGTTGGCCGTTTTGTTCGTGCTTCTGCCATTCCGCAAGAATTATTACCGTCAGGCTTACTGGCGGGTTGAGCCGTTTTCTCCATTTATTCTGGCACCATTTTCGCTTTGGTTGTGTGGCCTTGCCGGTGTCAGCTGGATTGCTCGGCAACGTCATCTCGGGCATGTTTGGTGGAGGTCAATGGTCTATGATGCCCATACGGCTGTAGGCCGCTGGTTTCTGGGAGGGGCGGCACTCTGCTGCGTTGTGGGCCTTTGGTTGGCACTTAGGAAGACACGGATTCATATTCTGCCGTGGAATATGGATACCCGTGTGCGTTATGCCTGCCTGCAAGAATCAGCTTTTGCCCTGTCCTTGCCGTTGGAGCGTCTTTTCGTGCCGGATGGTATGCTAACGGATGCCACAGGTAAGGCTGCGTGTGCTGTCCTCCGGCTGAAACCATTCCTGCTTTCGGAGCCGGTTTTACTGTGTTTGGGAGGCGCTGTAGGCGCACGGGGCTGGCGGGGTGGTGCTATATGGCGTTTGCGGGATTATGCCGTGCAGGAAGGGTGCCAGCTTGCCGTCCTTCAATATGGGGCACGGCAAGCGGATATCTACGCTTCTTTTGGTCTCGGGCTTTTCTCTCTCGAGAGTGACGAGGGGTGGTTCCTGGTCTGCCGACCGGAAGATTATCACGCTCTGAAATTGTTGCTGGGTGTCTAAAAGAGTTCGTCTTCTTCATGGGAAGATAGTGACACTGGTGGTTGGATGAATTCAGGTCCGGCCATGTAGTTTTCCACTAGGCGGAGATGCGTGCCGCTACTGGAGGGCAGATGCTCCATGAGGCTTATATGATCCACCATCATTTCCGAACTGTGGAACAGATTGTGACGCTGTATCCATGGGATGAGATCGGTCGGTGATGCCGGTGCTAGCCGGGCGATTGTTAGTTCCGGCACGACAGTGCGGCGGGACGGAGGGAAGCCTACCCGATTTAAGGCGGTGGCAAGGCGTTTTTGCAAAGTAAGAAGTGGCTGCTGCGGTGTGACGCCAACTGTCAGCCGGTCTTCTACATCTCCCATCTGATGGGCCACGTGATGCAGTGCTAGAGGGAATGGCTCCCACCGCAAGTGAGAGAGGGCCATATCCAGCTCTTCTAGTTGATGACGACTGGAGAGATGGCCGAGGTGCTGGAGCGGAATCAGGCTCTGTTCTGCTGGTGTCCAGTGGACGTCATCCAGACTGCCACGCAATAGGCCGAGTTCAGCCTGAAGGGTGGAGGAGAGCGTGATGGCGAGGGAAAGGTTCATACAGACCTCCCGCAGAAAGGGAGATTAACAAAAAGAGAGTCGAGGGGATCTTCCACCTTCTTGACTTGAGAGGAAACTACCCCACATCTTATGGAAACGATAGGGGGGGGGGCTAGGCCTCTTCCGTAGATCTTCCGCAGTAAGTGGGTGTTATGGCTTTCCATTCGGATTTTGAGACGACACGGGGGCAGGCAGCTGCCGCTTTTGATGCAGGCCTACGGGCTTATATGCTGCGTGTTTATAATTGGATGGCTCTTGCTTTGGCGTTGACGGGGATAACGGCTTATGCCGTGGTCCATACGTCTCTCCGGGCACTATTCTTCCATATCGTGCAGCGGGGTGATGTTTTCACGCTGGCCCCTACTGGCTTGGGGATGCTGAGCATTTTTGCCCCTCTGGCTTTCGTGCTGGTGTTGTCCTTCGGTGTGAACCGTCTTTCCCGTTCTACGGTGCAGCTGCTCTTCCTGCTCTTCAGTGTGGTGATGGGTATCAGCATGGCGTCTTTGCTGATGGCTTATACCGGGGCTTCGGTGGTTCGTACCTTCTTTATTACAGCGTCTCTTTATGGGGTGATGTCCTTCTGGGGGTATGTAACAAACCGGTCTCTGATGGGTTTCGGGTCTTTTTTGACAATGGGGCTGATCGGACTGCTCATTGCGTCTCTGGTTAATATGTTCCTCCCTGCTCATGGTCTGACAGTGCTGATTTCTTTTGTCGGGGTGCTTCTGTTCACGGGGCTGACGGCTTACGATACGCAGCGTATCAAGTTTTCTTACCAGCAATATGCGACTGTCCTCCCTGCGGAGGAGCTGGGGAAGATGGGGGTCTATGATGCCCTGTCGATGTATCTGAACTTCGTGAACCTCTTTCAGTTTCTGCTTCAGTTCACCGGGACACGGTCTGATGGGCGTGATTGAGATCTGATGAGTCGGGTTTGTATCTGAATATAGGAAAGGGCCTTCGGGCCCTTTTTTTGTTGCGATTTTTTGCGATTGAAAAGAAAATGAAAAATTAAATGGATGTGTTCTTGTTTTCCGCAATTTTATGGTGTTTTCTAAGAAACGGCAGATAACCGGTCTTTCTTAAAACAAGACCTATGGGGTTCTTTTTTTTTATGAGGATTGCCCCCTTGTAATCTCCGTTATTCAGGCTGAATAAAGTGGTCGGCACTGGGGTCTCAGGGCCCCATATTTCATATTGAGTAAGGAGGGAGTTCCCTTCTGTTGTCAGGATACGAACGGGAAAGGCACATATAAGATGACAACGTTCGGTGGCGATTGCGCTGTCCTGACTGTGTCAGAAAGTGTTTCGGCCTTTTTATGGCGGAACAACAGATAGAGGCAGGATCCATGAAAAGACTCTGGCGATTTTTCCCGGCGTTGCCTGCATTGATGCTGTCGGGTTGTACGGTTGATCTTCTTCAGCCGGCCGGCCCGATCGGGGAAGGTAATCGCGACATGATGGTGCTTGAATGGGCCGTCATGATGTGCGTTGTGGTTCCGGTGATTATTGCGACCCTCGTATTTGCCTGGAGATATCGGGCTTCCAATACGAAGGCGGAATATCTGCGGAACTGGTCACATTCAAACAAGATTGAAGTGTTCATTTGGGGCGTGCCCATTCTGATCATTCTTGTTCTGAGTGTCTTTAACTACAAGAGCACGCACGATTACGACCCGTATAAGCCGATCTCCAAGGAGATGCAGGCAAAAGTCGGTGCGCCTGATGCAAAACCGCTCCATGTGGAAGTAATTTCTCTGGACTGGAAATGGTTGTTCATTTACCCAGACCTCGGAATTGCAACCATCAACGAGCTGGACGTCCCCACAAAGACACCTCTGGATTTCCGGATTACGTCTGATAGTGTGATGACATCCTTCTTCATTCCGCAGCTTGGGTCTCAGATCTACAGCATGGCCGGGATGGAAACACAGCTCCACCTGTTGGCAAGCCGCCCAGGTAACTTCCAGGGTGAGGCCGCCCAGTATACAGGGCCGGGCTTCTCCGATATGCGCTTCCGTGCCATTGCCATGCCGCAGGAGCAGTTTGACGCTTGGGTGCAGAATGTACGCAGCGGCGACAATCCGCTTGTAGCCAAAGAGGCTCTGGACGCACAGACATACCCGAAATATCACACCGCACCGCCTGCCCCGCATGATGAGGCACCAAAGCCGGCTCCGGTCGTATATTTCTCTAGCGTACAGTCTGGGCTGTTTGAGGGCATTGTTGCGAAATACAATGTCGGCATGAGCCATGAGGATCACGGCAAGGACATGGGTGAAAAGTCCATGAACATGCCAGCTGAGTCTCATGAGGCTGCACCTTCCAATACCGGCATGTGAGGACTGATCTAAAGATGCTCGGAAAACTTACCCTTTCTGCCATACCGTATGATGTGCCGATTCTTGTCGGTACGTTCATCGGTGTGGCCGTAGTCGGGATTGCCGTTCTTGCGGCGGTCACCTATTTCAAAAAATGGGGTTATCTGTGGCGTGAGTGGCTGACGACTGTCGACCATAAGAAACTCGCCATCATGTACGTCATTCTCGGCCTCGTCATGCTTGTGCGTGGCTTTGCCGATGCCTTGATGATGCGTACACAGCTTGCCCTTGCTTACGCAGGTAACCCTGGTTATCTGCCTCCGCACCACTATGACCAGGTCTTCTCGGCCCATGGTACGATCATGATTTTCTTCATGGCCATGGTGATGATGCAGGCCCTGTTCAACTTCGTGGTGCCTCTGCAGATTGGTGCGCGCGACGTTGCGTTCCCGCTGATCAACTCGATCAGCTTCTATATGACGCTCGTCAGTGCCATTCTCATCAATGTGTCTCTCTTCATTGGTGAGTTCTCCAACGTCGGTTGGCTCGGCTATCCGCCGATCTCCGAACTGCAGTTCAACCCCGGCGTTGGTGTGGATTACTACATCTGGTCCGTGCAGATCTCCGGTATCGGTACGCTGCTGACTGGGATGAACTTCCTGACAACGATCATCAAGCTCCGTGCCCCCGGCATGAAGTGGATGCATATCCCCGTCTTTACATGGACGGCTTTCTTTGCCTGCATCATGATCCTGACGACCTTCCCGGTTCTGACGGTTTCCATGGCTCTGCTGGCTCTGGATCGTTATGTCGGGATGCACTTCTTTACCAATGATGGTGGCGGTAGCGTTATGCTCTACCTGAACCTGATCTGGTCTTGGGGGCATCCAGAGGTTTACATCCTCATTCTGCCTGCCTTCGGTGTGTTCTCTGAAATTGCAGCAACCTTCTCCGGCAAGCCGCTTTTCGGTTATGCTACGATGGTCATTGCAACGGGTATCATCACCTTCCTGGGTAGCATCGTGTGGGTTCACCACTTCTTCACGATGGGTGCCGGCGCTGATGTGAACACCTTCTTCGGTATCATGACGATGTTCATCGCCGTGCCGACGGGTGTGAAGATCTTCAACTGGCTCTTCACCATGTATAAGGGGCGTGTCCGCTTCGAAGGTCCGATGCACTGGATCGTCGGCTTCATGATCACCTTCTCCATTGGTGGTATGACCGGTGTTATGATGGCTATGCCAGCAGCAGACTGGGTTATTCATAACTCCCTGTTCCTGGTGGCACACTTCCACAACGTGATCATCGGTGGTGTATTCTTTGGTTACGTGGCTGGTCTGAGCTACTGGTTCCCGAAGGCCTTTGGCTACAAGATGCGTGATGTTTGGGGTAAATGGGCGTTCCGTTTCTGGTTCGTTGGTTTCTACCTCTCCTTCATCCCGCTCTACGCTGTTGGTCTGGAGGGTATGACCCGTCGTATGAACCATTACGACAACCCGGACTGGCACCCTTGGCTGCTCGTGGCCTGCGTTGGCGTGTTCGTTCTGGCTGCTGGTCTAGCTTGCCAGGTCATCCAGTTTGTTCTGGCTGCGTTTGACGCTGTCAACAAAAAGCCGGATGCACTGGACCTGACGGGTGACAACTGGGGTTCTGGTCGTACGCTGGAATGGTCAATTCCATCTCCGGTTCCGCACTACAACTTCGCACGTCTGCCGGTCATTCGCGGTCTGGATACATTCCATATCGAGAAGGAGCTGGGACGTCCGGCACCGGTCTCCGAGCTGGAGCCGATCCATATGCCGAAATATTCGGCTGTTGGTCCCGTACTGGGTGCTTGCGGTCTGCTGATTGGCTTTGCGCTGGTCTGGCATATCTGGTGGGCCGTTGTTGTGGGGCTGGTTGTGGCTTTCTTCACCGTTGTTCATCGCAGTGCGAACCTGGATGTGGATTTCTACGTTCCTGTAGAAGAGATCCGGGCTGATGAAGAAGCTTTTGCCCGGCGGCTTGCCGCTGCCAAGGCAGCAGAGTAAAGGGAGGCGATGAAAACCATGTCTTACGACGCAACTCACGCACCCTCTGCTCATCACGATGAGCATGAGCACCATCAGCAGGAAACCACGATTTTTGGTTTCTGGATCTACCTGATGACGGACTGTATCATTTTCGGCACGCTGTTTGCCGTCTTTGCTACACTCTGCCATCACTTTGCTGGTGGGCCGACGGGTAAGGACCTGTTCGATATCAAGAATGTTGAGATCGAAACAGCCATCCTGCTTTTCTCTTCCATCACATACGGCTTTGCATCCATCAACGCCCACAAGAAGAACAAGGGTGCCGTGTTGGGTTGGCTGCTGCTGACCTTCCTGCTCGGTGTTTCCTTCGTGGTTCTTGAGATCAGGGAATTCAATGAGCTCGTGGCTCATGGTGCTGGTCCGGACAAGTCCGCCTTCCTGTCTTCCTTCTTTACGCTGGTAGGCACGCACGGGCTGCACGTCACGATCGGTCTGATCTGGATGCTGGTCCTGTTCTTCCAGATCATGGGCAAGCAGGGGCTGAGCACCCGGATGCAGACGAAACTGACATGCCTGAGCCTGTTCTGGCATTTCCTTGATATCGTCTGGATCTGCGTCTTTTCCTTCGTTTACCTGGGGAGTGTTGTCTAATGAGCGAGAATCATACGACATCGCACGAAGGTGAGAATCACGGTTCCTATGGTTCCTACATTGTAGGTTTCGTTCTGGCCGTGATCCTGACAGTGGCGTCCTTCGCCACTGTCCTCAGCAAGGCCTTCTCCTTCTGGCAGACGATTGCCATTCTTGGTGTGCTGGCTGCAGTGCAGATGGTTGTCCATCTGATCTTCTTCCTGCACATGGGTGCGAAGAGCCTCTCACAGCGGCAGAATCTGGCAGCCTTCATCGTGACGGCTCTGATGGTTCTGATCGTGGTGGCTGGTTACCTGTTTGTTCTTTGGGACGCACAGGCAAACATGATGGCTGGCTAATAGTCAGCCTATCATGTCAGCACTATGAAGAAGCCGGCGGGGGATTACCTCCGCCGGCTTTTTTTATGTGAACCTGCTAAAAAGGGGCGGGATCACTGGCAAAGAAAAACCCCCGGAGGATGGGCATCCTCCGGGGGTTTTGTCAGCTGCTAAGCGAGAAGGCTGATTAGTCTTTATGCGGCTCTTCAGAGAGCATCTCACGCTTGCCTTCCTTGCCGTTCCATTCTTCACGGTCGGCGGGCGGTGTGCCTTTCTGGCTCATATTCGGCCAGATGGTTGAATATTTGGCGTTGATTTCCATCCAGTCAGCAGCACGGGCATCGCTATCGGGGAAGATGGCTTCTGCCGGACATTCGGGCTCACACACGCCGCAGTCAATGCATTCATCAGGGTTGATGACAAGGAAGTTCTCACCAGCGTAGAAGCAGTCAACGGGGCAGACTTCCACACAGTCCATGAACTTGCAGCGAACGCAGTTTTCAGTGACCACATAGGCCATTATTGGCGTCTCCGGTTTGGTGTTGCAGGCCAGCCAAACGGCCCATTTCAAGGATTCCAGCACTGATATGCCGAAAGGGGAGGGCCTTTTGCAAGCCTATTGTCAGAAATTAGCCGTCTTTTCCTCTATCCGTTCATAAAGTAGAGCCGCTTCTTTGGCGGGGCCCCGGCGTTCTCCTAGCTGCATGACACGCCAAACACACACCTCTCTCTCACGGTGAGGGGAAGCGAAACTGACGATATCACCGAGCCTGAGGCGGGCATGAGTTTTGTGTGTCCGTTGCCCATTGATTCTAACCCGCCCCTTGCGGATGAAAGCAGCACAAAGGCCACGGGTTTTGGCAAGCCGTGTGTAATAGAGCCAGAGGTCAAGCCGCTGTTCTTCCATCATGATTTACCGGATGACCATTTCTGCAGCGCAGCAAAAGGAGAGTCGGCCAGTTTGCGGGTGTTCTTTTGTTCTTTGCGGGGAGGGTTTGTCTTTCGGTTCTGGCGTGTGTGCTTGATAGGCTTTGTCCCTTTGCGGTTTGCTCGTCCTAGAATGATAAGCGGAGAGGCTGGGCCGTACTGATCAGCTGTAAGAGGCTGTGGGGCATGGTGAGGGATGCTCAGGCTCTTCAAGAGGGCGGGTAATAGGGCTGTTTTTATCCCAAGGGATGAAGCAAGCGTATCCGGTGCGATGAAAGAGCGGTTCGGCTGTCGCCCATGTGGGCGAAGAGTAGAGAGGAGGGCGTCCAGCCTATCGAGGCGGGTATGGACAGGGCCGGTCTCTTCCCATCCCGGCGGGGGTGTCGGATAGTCTGCAACCGGCAGGCAGATTCGGGCAGCGTTTGGCGTCTTCTGGTGGCGGTTGTGCCAGACATTATGAAGCAGGATCATCATAGGTAAGCTGGCAGGGCGGAAGAGCAGCGGATAATAAATCTGACGCACTCCGATACGTACCCCATTGCGATAGAGGCGTTTCCTATCTACCGGGGAGAGCCGCCGGTCTTCAGGCAGGGTCGGTGTGGTACCACCATCTTCCCGCAGGCGGTAATAGAGGCCCCGTAGGGTTGGATTGCCCTGTAGTTGCTCTGCCAGTCGGAGAAAGGGAGCCAGTATGCCGTTGATTCGTTCTGTAATCAGGGCCTGAAGATGCGTCTGTACCTGTCGGCTTTGGTGATTGTCCTGAAACTCTCCGGGCAGAAGCTGGATGAGGGGATGGAATAGATCATCGCCACGGGTGAGTGTGGCAATGGCGCTTCCCTCCCAGTGAATTTGTCTATCATCGCTCAGTGTCAGTTGGCTGGCATCTTGTTGCAGGAAATGGCGTATCCGGGCGGGCATAGCTTGTCGTAACGCTCTTTTGCCGGCCCGTAACAGCAGTTCACCTTCCCGACTGTCGGTGGGGGTATCGATTTGCATTGTAAAACCGACAATCTGGCCTATCTCATGGCCTTCCACGATGATGCGGTTTTGGGGTGTAACGGCATAGAGGGCATCGGAGGCCGAGCCTGCTTCAGGCCGGCGAAGCAGGGCTGTGGCCCGTTTGTTGACGAAACGTTCCTTTAGTCGCTCATGTAACGTGTCGGAGAGGCGGTCTTCCACCGCACGGCAACGCTCCTGCCACTGGCGGCTCTGATGCATCCAGCCCGTTCGGGCCGCCACATAGGCGCAAACCCGCACACCAGAGAGGCGGTGCATCAGCGTGTCCATGTCTCCATCCAGCCGGTCTAGTCCCCGTAATTGCCCTTCCATCCATGCTGGAGGAATACGGCGATGTTTTAACAGATCAAGGAAAAGGCGAGCGCAAAGCCGTGTATGGCTGCCATCGCCGAGCTTGCGGAAGTCTGGAATCTGACAAACTTCCCAGAGCAGTTCTGTGGCTTTGTGCCCTCGGGCTACGTCCCGGATATCCTCCATCTGCATAAGGCCGCTCAGCACGTCCAGATCGGACGCTGTACGCCCGGTAATCAGTCCGGGGCGGGGCGGCTTGCTCATCAGGCTGTGGAAGAGCTTTTCAGGGGAGCTATAATCAAGGTTGGTCTGCCGCCAGTAGATGGCTTTGATGGCCTCGAAATGATGGTCTTCCACCGCTTTAATGAGGTCCTGGCTCATAGGTGGGCAAGACGCCGTGGTGCCGAACGTGCCGTCTCTCATGCCCCGGCCAGCTCGCCCGGTAATTTGGGCGACCTCTTGCGGTGTGAGAGCACGAGAGTTCTGGCCGTCAAATTTGTGGAGGGAGGCAAGGGCGACATGGTCCACATCCATGTTCAGCCCCATACCGATGGCATCAGTCGCTACGAGATAGTCCACATCCCGGTTCTGGTAGAGGGCGACCTGCGCATTGCGGGTACGGGGGCTAAGACGCCCCATGATGATGGCACAGCCGCCCCGTTTCTGGCGGATGGCTTCAGCAATGGCGTAAACCTCCGTGGCGGAAAAAGCCACGATGGCGGAGCGGGGCGGCAGGCGGGTGAGGTTGACCGGCCCGATATTTGTGAGCTGGGAGAGGCGGGCACGGGTCTCGATCGTGATGCCGGGTACGAGCTGCCGCAGCAGCCCACGGATGGTCTCGGCCCCTAAAAAGAGAGTTTCACCTTTACCACGAGCGTGGAGGAGACGGTCGGTGAAGATGTGCCCACGGTCGGGGTCGGCAGCGAGCTGTATCTCGTCAATCCCGACAAAATCCACCTTCCGGTCCAACGGCATAGCTTCAACTGTGCAGGAGAACCAGCGGGCACCGGGGGGAATGATCTTTTCCTCACCTGTTAGCAGGGCGACATGACGTTCGCCTTTCAGCTTGACGAGACGTTCATAATTCTCCCGCGCCAGAAGGCGGAGGGGAAAGCCGATAATACCGCTCTGATGGGCCATCATGCGGGTAAGGGCGTAATGAGTCTTGCCAGTATTGGTGGGGCCGAGTACGGCGTGGATTGGGCCCGGTGGCTGGGAGGCCGCCGTGGTAAAGGATGGATATGGTCCCGTCATGGCTGGAATGATCTTGCTTGAATGGGATAAAAGCAAGACATTCCAGAGAGTTTTTCAGCAAAGCCAGAGTCACACTCTGGCTGATGGGACGGTATTCATATGTCTGACGCTCCGTTTTTGCCCCTCTGCACTCCCGATGAGGGAGGCTCGGCTCTGCCCCTCTATGTAGTGAAGGCAGGTGATGAGGTAACATTGTCCGGCCTGCTGGGGTCTCATGAGGCGTTCTTGCGGAAGCAGGGCTTCGAGGGGCGTGCCGGGCAGTTCACCTTGTTGCCGGGGCAGGATGGTGTATCCGGCGCTGTCTTCTGTGTGGAAACAGGGAAAGGCCCCATGCCGTATGGTGCTTTGCCTACCCACCTGAGGGAAGGATGCTGGATACCGCAGCCTGAAGGGCTTGATGCTTCCATTTTGGAAGAGTTGATTCTTGGTTTTTGCCTCGGTGCTTATGAATACCAGCTTAAAGGAGCGGCCCAAGCAGAAAAGACAAGTGCAAAGCTCTGCGTCCCGACAGAGTTGGGGCGGGAGGCTCGGATTCTAGCACGGGCGGCATGGCTTGGGCGGGACCTCATCAATACGCCCGCCAACCTTATGGGGCCAACAGAACTAGCCGAAGCTGCCCGCAAGATGCTGACAGAACGGAAGGCCTCTGTAGAGCTGGTTGAAGGTGAGGCCCTGGAGACGGCCTATCCTTGTTTGGCGGCGGTCGGGGCCGGGTCTGACAGACCTGCCGTGGTCGTGATTGGTCGTAAGGCCGGCCGGACGAAAGATGCGCCACGCTTGTCTCTCGTAGGGAAGGGCGTTTGTTTCGATACAGGCGGTTACGATCTAAAGCCCGGTTCCTCCATGGCGAAGATGAAGAAGGATATGGGCGGGGCCACTCTGATGCTGGCACTGGCCTGTGCCTTGCTAGATTCCGAAGCTGACATTGCGTTGGAGATCCGCCTTGGTTGTGTAGAAAACAGTATTTCCGGCCATGCCATGCGGCCGGGTGACGTACTGACGACCCGCAAGGGGTTGCGTGTCGAAGTTGGCAACACGGATGCGGAAGGGCGTCTCGTTTTGGCAGATCTTCTGACCGAAGCCGCCGAGAGCCAACCTGACGTGCTGCTGGATGCCGCAACATTGACCGGTGCCGCCCGTGTCGCTTTAGGGCCTGATCTGCCCGCCTTGTTCAGTAATGATGAAGAACTGGCAGAACATATTCTTGCTTCTGGAAAAGAAACGCACGATCCTCTTTGGCAGCTTCCTCTCTGGGCAGAGTATGATGATTGGATGAACAGCCCGATTGCCGACTGTAACAATTTGTCTTCCCGCCCGATGGCAGGGGCCATCACGGCGGCCCTGTTTCTACAGCGTTTCGTGCCGTCAGGGCAGACATGGGCGCATGTGGACACCTACGCATGGAATGACACGACCCGTCCCGGTCGCCCCGCAGGGGGAGAGGTGCTTGCTCTGAGAGCACTTTTCCGTGCGTTTTCGGAAAGTTTCTAAGAAGAAACAATTTGTAACATTTGGTACAGAAACCTGTTTTCCCTACAAAATGTAATGGAAAACAGGTTTGGGAATAGCTGCCCTGCATTGAGAGTGCTTGTCATTTCGATGCAAAAGCGTCACAAACTGGGCGAAAAGCAAAGTCCCCGTGTAACTACATTATGAGGTATGGCCGAGAGGCGGATGGTCATGCTGGGTGTATGGGGGCATCTGAAACCGGAAACGATGGGGCTTTTATTATGAGTCGGAATGCTGATAACCGCATGCTTCAATTGCTGCGTGATACGATCGTTTCCACAGTGCGTGGTGAGGGGCCGGACCTGTCCGCCCGCCAGCTGGCTGTGTTTCTGAGCTGTTATCTGGAAGATGGGGCACATACAGTGCGGGGCCTTGCCCAGTCGCTCAACGTGTCTAAACCGGCCATCACCCGGGCATTGGACCGCCTGAGTGAATTAGACCTTGCTCGCCGCAAGGTGGACCCGCTAGACCGCCGCTCTGTCCTTGTACAGCGCACGCTGAAGGGGTCTGCCTATCTGCGGGGGCTGCGGAGTGTCATGGAGGAAGCTAGCGGGGATGATGTGGTCGTCCGTGCGCCTGTCCTGTCGTCTGTAGCGTCTCTCCAGACGCGTAAAGCTGGCTGATTTCTTGTCCGGGCCTGTTCCTTTTCTCGATCTACCTGCCCAGCAGAAGCGTCTTGGTGCGGCCCTGCGGGAGCGGCTGGATCGTGTCCTTGCGCATTGTCGTTTCGTGATGGGGCCGGAAGTAACGGAGCTAGAGGAACGTCTGGCCCGTTATGGCGGGGCCCGTCATGCTATCGGTGTGTCATCTGGCACGGATGCTTTGCTGATGGTTCTGATGGCAGAGGGCATCGGCCCCGGTATGGCGGTGTTTTTACCCGCTTTCACCTATACGGCCACGGCAGAGGTGGTTCTTCTGCTAGGGGCCGTGCCTGTTTTTGTGGATGTGGACCCACAGACATTTCAGATCAGCCTGCCCTCGCTAGAGCAACGTCTTGAGGACATCCGTCAGGCAGGGCAGCTACGACCGCAGGCGATTATAGGCGTGGATCTATTCGGGCAGCCGGCTCCGTGGGATGAACTGAATCGTTTTGCTGCCCGGGAGGGGCTGTTTCTTGCGGCGGATTGTGCCCAGTCTTTTGGAGCCTCCTATAAGGGGCGGAAGCTGGGCCATGAGGCTGGGGCCACCACATTGTCCTTTTTCCCTTCCAAGCCGCTGGGCGGTTATGGTGATGGTGGGGCCGTACTGACAGATGATGATGAAAAAGCGGCTCTTTATAGCTCATTGCGCAGTCATGGAGAGGGGCACCAGCGTTACGAAGTGCAGCGGATCGGCTTGAATGCTCGGCTTGATAGCTTTCAGGCGGCTGTTTTGCTGAGCAAGATGGATGTTTTTGAGGATGAGCTAAAGCGGCGTGAGGGTGTGGCACGGGCCTATGATGCTGGCCTTCCTTCTTTGGTTCGTCCGCCCGTGCGGGTGCCAGATAGCCAGAGTGCTTGGGCTGTTTATTGCGTGAGCCTGCCATCCCGTATCTTGCGGGACAGTCTGCGTGATCGTCTCACCGAGGCTGAAATTGCTACGGCCATTTATTATCCTAAGCCCTTGCATCAGCAGCCTGCTTATCAGGCGCAGCATGATGGGATTGCCCTGCCAGTTGCAGAAAGGATAGGAGAGCATGTGTTGGCTCTGCCGATTCATGCTGATCTTTCAGATGAGGCAGTGGCGTATGTACTGGCGGTGATTGGTCAATGGGCGGAGGAACAGGATGAGCCGCAACAATAAGTTTCTTCTGGTTTTTGCGGTGGCGGTGATCGTGCCGGTCGTGCTGATCTGGACGGTTGCATGGCCTATCCTGCGGCCATGGAATTTGCCCGATGTTACCCGTGGGGTCCTGCATGAGGCCGGAGATGAACGCAACCTCATGGCAGACGAGATTGGAGCCATGAACCAGTGGTTGCATCAGCATCAGACAGGATGGGGTATTGCTGGTGAAGTACCGCCGAAGGACACACCGGCGGAAGCTGTTTATCAGCTTACCAGTGCCGATGGGCAGACCATCATTTTATCAGCATGGCATTTTCGGCATGGCGTTGACGTGGTGGGTATTCAGACTCAGGCTGGTGGAACGTATCGGATGCGCTCATTTGAGCGTGGAACGCTTCACCTGCCTGATTAGGGGGGGCACGTGCAAAACTGTGTTTTGCTAAGACCTGTTATTCACTCCTGCTTTTCGTGGCGTCAGATTTCTCCTGTTTGTTCTTGATGATTTCCTGCTGGGTTAATTCATTGGTTTCCAGTTGGGTTTTTGTTGCATCGGCAAGTGGCGGGGTTGCCTTATCAAACACAGCCAGTAGTGCAGCGGTGATAGGTGAGGCTAGAACCAGCCCCGGTACCCCTAGGATGGAACCAAAAACACTTTGGGATAGAATAGCCAGGGCAGGCGGCATATGGACAGCCCGCCGCTGGATAAGCGGGGCAAGGATATTCCCCTCGCAGAATTGGATAACACTATAGAGAATCGCAACGAAAAGAGCCTCTCGTGTGCCGAGGGAAAGGCTTATCAGTAGGGCAGGCACGGCGCCGAGAATGGCCCCAATATAGGGGATGAAGTTACACAGTCCTGCCACAACGCCCAGAGCAAGAGCTAGCGGCACGCCGATCAGATACAGCCCAATACCGGAGAAAATGCCCACAGCCAGCATGTCCAGAGCCTGTCCCGCTGTCCATGCCCAAAGGGTATTACCCGCACTATAGAGGAGGTCACGGGCAGACTCTCGCTGATGGGGCGGTACGAGTCTAAGAACCCCGTTAATATAGAGAGAGGGGGACACGGCGAAATAGAAGGCCGAGATCAGCACAACAAAGAGCGTGCCCACTAGGCCAAAGGCACTGCCCAGTAGGCCAGTAACGGACCCAGCAATCCCGAAACCGAAGCTGCTTAGCGGGGTGGTGCTATCGTTACCTCCCAGAGAAACGGGCAGGTGATTTAGAACCATCTGGCCGATGGTTGTCTGGGAGAGGTGGTAACGCATATCACCTGATTGCACGACCAATGCATTCTTGAGGCCGACAAACTGCTCCCCGATGGCGGGGCCGTTGCTCCATACAAGAGCTGTCATAAGCCCGATGACAGAGAGAGCCACAAGACTGACGGCAATCGGATAGGGGATGAATTTCATGTGTCGCCGTAGGATACGGGCCAACCCATGCAGGACAATAGCCATCAGCGTGGCAGCGAACAGGACAGCCAGAACCTCCCCCAGCAGCCAGATAGCCAGCATGATGAGTGATAGGCAGAGTGTTAAACGTATTATGCCGTAGATGCGGTCTAAGGCATTGGTAGGGGTCTGCTGGGCTACAGGAACGGGCGGGCGGCTGAAGAAGAACGGCATTGGCGGGGGAGATTCCTGTAAGAGGCGGCAGAAATGACGCAGAGAATAATGTGGGTTATTTCACGTCAGGTCAATTTGTAGCATTTTCAAGTTCATCTTGTGCTTCGAGCCAGTGCATTTCTGTCTCTTCCTGTTTCTGGCTGACAAGGGCAAGGTCACTGTTCAACGTAGCAATATCTTCCGCACGGCTGGACTGATAAAGGTTCGGGTCGGCTAGCTTAGCTTCCAGCTGAGATTTAGCCTTTTCCAACCGTTCCAGCCGGGTTTCTAAATCACGGATTTTGCGGCGGAGTGGGGCTAGCTGGCGGGTCTGCTCTTTGCGCTGGGCGCGCTGTTGGTTCTTGTCCGGCTGTGTAGTGTTGGCGGTGTCCTTCTGGGAACGGGCCGCCTGACGCTGATTGTCCTGCGTGGCCTGCTTGGCCCGTTCATCCAGCCATGAACGGTAATCATCCATGTCGCCATCAAAAGGTGTGATTGTGCCATTCTCGGCAATCCAGAGCTGATCAGCAACGGATTCTACCAGATGGCTATCATGGCTAATAAGAATGACAGCCCCTTCAAACTCTCCAAGAGCACGGATGAGCGCATCACGGGCATCAAGGTCCAGATGGTTGGTTGGTTCATCCAAGAGTAGGAGATGAGGGGCATGGCGGGTCGCTAGTGCGAGGAGCAAGCGGGCCTTTTCACCACCGGAGAGATTACGGACAGGTGTTTCTGCCCGTTCAGCATCCAGGCCGAAACGGGCCAGTTGGGCACGGACTTGTGGCGGCGTGGCATCTTTCAGTGTGCGGGCCATATGCTGGACGGGCGTTTCATCCAGAATGAGCTCATCCGTTTGATGCTGGGCAAAATAGCCAACCCTCAGGCGGGATGAGGCCTGTACTTCGCCCGACATAGGGGAAAGCTGACCCGCCAGCAATTTAGCAAAGGTCGATTTACCATGTCCGTTCCGCCCGAGCAGGGCGATCCGGTTGTCACTGTCCAGCCGGAGGGAGAGGCGGCGCAGAATGGCTGTCTCGCCATAGCCGACAGAGACATCCTCCAGTTTCAGCATGGGCGGTGGCAAGGCACCGGGATCGGGGAAGGAGAAGCGGGTGGGTGTGTCCTCCACGACCGAATCAATCTGCGGGAGGCGGGCTAGAGCCTTCAAGCGGGATTGGGCCTGCTTTGCTTTTGTGGCTTTGGCCCGGAAGCGGGCCACAAAGGCTTCCATCTTTGCCCGCTGGTCTGCCAGCTTTTCAGCCTGACGATTCTGTTGGAGCCGCTGTTCCGTGCGTATCTGCACGAAGCGTTCATACCCGCCGGGAGTGAGGGAAAGTTTCTTCTGGTCCAGGTGAGCAATGGCTTGCACGCTGTTATCCAACAGCGCACGGTCGTGGCTGACGATCAAGGCGGCACCGGGGAAGCGGGCGAGCCAGTTTTCCAGCCATAATGTGGCTTCGATGTCCAGATGGTTGGTTGGCTCATCCAGCAATAGCAGGTCGGGGGCCAGAAAGAGCGCACTGGCCAAGGCTACACGCATCCGCCAGCCGCCAGAAAAATCATTAACAGGCCGCTTCTGTGCCTCTTGATCGAACCCCAGACCGGCCAGAATGGTGCTGGCCCGGGCTGGGGCACTATGGGCATCAATGGCAAGGAGGCGTTCATGCACATCTGCTAGGCGGGTTGGGTCGGTCGTGTTGTCAGCCTCGGCCAGAAGGCGGGTGCGTTCCTCGTGGCTGTTTAGCACTGTTTCCAGCAGAGAGAGGTCGCCTGATGGTGTTTCCTGCTTCACCCGCCCCATCGTGGCACGGCCGGAAAAGGTAATGCTGCCGCCATCGGGTGCAATATCCCCTGCAATGGCCGCTAGAAGGGTGGATTTTCCGGCCCCATTATGGCCGATCAACCCGATGCGCCGCCCGGGTTCGATGGTAAGGGACGCCTGATCCAGCAGGGTGCGGCCTGCGATGCGTAAGGTAAGGTCGGTAATGGTCAGTAAGCTCACGCAGGCCCCTCAGGACATGAAAATATGAAAAAAGATACCCGCAACACTACCAGAACCGGGTTTTTTCCTCTAGGGGAGGCTGATTATAGACATTGATTATTGAGGAGGGTCTTATGGCTCTGGAACGTACGCTGTCCATCATCAAGCCTGATGCCACACGCCGCAACCTGACGGGTAAGGTGAATGCTGTATTCGAGAACGCCGGTCTGCGTATCGTGGCTCAGAAGCGCATCCAGCTTACGGAGAAGCAGGCTGGTGCTTTTTACGAAGTTCACAAGGAGCGTCCTTTCTTTGGTGAGCTGGTGTCCTTCATGTGCTCTGCTCCGGTAGTTGTGCAGGTTCTGGAAGGCGAGAATGCCGTTGCTCACCACCGTGACGTGATGGGTGCCACAAATCCGGCTGAAGCTGCTGAAGGTACCGTGCGTAAGCTTTATGCCCAGAGCATTGGCGAGAACTCCGTTCATGGGTCCGACAGCCTCGAGAACGCCAAGCGTGAGATTTCTTTCTTCTTTGCTGAGACAGAAATCCTGCCCTGATCCATTCTTTAAATGGAAACAGGTTGAGGCTCAGGCCTCATAGGAAAAGGGAGCCAGAAATGGCTCCCTTTTTTTGTTGCTCGTTTTTATGAAGGCTAATCAGAAGCGCTCTTCAAGGAACTGACGCAGTGTTTCTGGGTAAAGGCGGTGTTCCTGCTCCAGAACACGGGCGGCTAGAGTATCTGCATCATCGCCGGGCAGAACGGGAACACGGGCCTGCGCAAGAATGGGGCCTTCATCCACACCATCTGTCACGAGATGGATGGTGCAGCCATGTTCTTTGGCTCCAGCCTTCAGGGCGGCTTCGTGTGTATGTAGGCCGGGGAAGGCAGGAAGCAGGCTGGGATGAATGTTGATCATCTTCCCTTCCCACTGCTGGACCAGCCAAGGGGTCAGAACCCGCATGTATCCAGCAAGGCAGATCAGCTTTGCCCCGGAATCCCGCACGGCTTTGTCCAATGCCCTCTCGTGGGCCTCACGGTCTTTGCCATACTCCTTATGAGGGACGCAAAGTGTTTTGATGCCTGCTTTGCGGGCTGTTTCCAGCCCGGCAGCATCGGCCTTGTTACTCAGGACAAGAACAATCTCGGCGGGGAAGTCCGGGCGAGCGCAGGCCTCCATCAGGGCGACCATATTACTACCACGACCGCTGATGAAAACGGCGATGGGTGTCTTCTTCACCATGGTCCGGCTCAGCCCAGATTCAGCGGGGACGTGAGACGGAATGGTGTGCTACTGCGGACGACACGGCCGATCAGCATGGCTTCTTCATCACGCTGCTCCAGTTCTGCCATGACCTTCTCTGGCTCGCTGGTGACCAGCACCATGCCGATGCCACAGTTGAAGACCTTCAGCATTTCTTCTTCGCTGACAGGCCCCTGTTCGGCCAGCCATGAGAAGATGCCGGGGATTGGCCAGCTCTGGCCGTCCACTTCCACGCCGAGACCTTCGGGTAGAACACGGGGGAGGTTCCCCGGCAGGCCACCACCGGTGATATGGGCACAGCCATTGATCAGCTTCTTCTCATGCAGGGCAAGAACAGTGCTGACGTAGAGGCGTGTGGGCGTCAGGAAGGCTTCGGCCAATGTCTGCTTCGGAGAGAAGGGGGCGGGGTCTTTCCAGCTCAGGCCGGCGGCATCCACGATGTGGCGGACGAGAGAGAAACCATTGGAGTGAACGCCAGAGGATGGCAGGGCGATCAGGCTGTCGCCTTCATGAATGGTGGCGGGCAGCATGGCGTCACGTTCCACAGCACCAACGCTGAAGCCCGCAAGGTCGTAATGCCCCTTGCCATAGAGGCCCGGCATTTCGGCCGTTTCTCCACCTACGAGGGCGCAGCCGCTTTCCTTACAGGCGGCGGCAATGCCTTTGATGATGCGTTGTGCCACGGAAACGGAAAGACTGCCCGTTGCCATATAGTCCAGAAAGAAGAGCGGCTGAGCACCTTGTACGATCAGGTCATTGACGCACATGGCGACGAGATCAATGCCGATTTCGTCATGCAGGCCACTTTCGATAGCGAGCAGAAGTTTTGTTCCGACGCCGTCCGTGCAGCTGACGAGGACAGGGTCCTTCAGGCCAGCGGCTTTGGGGTCGAAGAGAGCGCCGAAGCCTCCCAGACCGCCCATGACACCGGGGCGAGCCGTGGCTTTGGCCGCCGGCTTAATGGCGTCAACCAGAGCGTCTCCGGCTTCGATGTCCACACCGGCGGCGGCATAACTGGCACTGGGGGAGGCGGATGTCTTGGTCATGGGGGTATGGTGTTCCTGCTGGTTGATGCTGGCCCCTTTATAGAGCATCCTGCATAAAGACGGAATGTGCAGGACCGTCAAATCCTTTCGGTTCTGTGAAAGAATGGGAAACCTTATCCCAAGATGGGAAGGGGCGGGCCGTAATGAGGGGACGGATGGAGCAGCGATGACAGGCGCACGGGTACAGCTGGCGTTGGACCTTCAACAGGACCGTCCTTTCTCAGCGGAACGGTTTATTACCGGGTCTTCCAATGTGTCTGCACGGGTTTGGCTAGCACGCCCTCGCTGGCCGGAGGGGCGGCTGTGGCTTTGGGGGCCTGCGGGAACAGGCAAGAGCCATCTGCTACATGTCTGGGCGCATCAGCATCGGGCGGTGCAGTTCGATGCTGATGCTCTAACCTGCGATGGTGACGGTGCTTTGCTGGTAGCTGGGCAGAAGTTGGAACCAGACGTGACGCCTTTTGTGATCGACCATCTGGAAGGGCTGACGCAGGAGGTAGCTTTGCTGCACCTACTCAACCGTGCCCATGCGGCGGGGCGGCGGGTTCTTATGGCCTCACGGCATCCACCAGCGCGTCGGTTCTTCCACTTGCCGGACCTTGCGAGTCGGCTTCGGGCGACCATGACGGCAGGGCTGGAAGAGCCGGAGGATGAGTTGCGGGCAACCTTGCTGCTTTCCCTACTGGCCGAGCGGCAGCTGATCGTGCCTCAATCCGTTACGGACTGGCTTTGGCGGCGTCTGCCTAGGACAGGCGATGCTTTGGTGCAGGCCGTGCAACGACTGGATGATGCTGCCATGAGGCGGGGTAGTGCGATAAGCCGTGCCCTTGCCGTGGATGTTTTAAGTGACCTTCTCGGTGAGGAAGAGTGACGGGGAGGGGGCGTAATTCAAGTGGTGCAGTTCGTAGTTTTCTGCGATGGTGAAGGCCTGTCCAGCCCTAATCTCCTAAGGGGCCTGCAAGGCTGAAATACTATGTTAATAATTGTCATGCCGACAGGAATACGGTCTTAATCGGGGTAAAAATGGGCAGGATCATGCCCGCTGACCAGTCAGGTGAGGAGATTGTCATGTCCGGTATAGAGAATATGGCGTTTACAGAGACGAATATGGCGAGCGAGGCCGTGCATAAGAAACATCCGGCCCGTTTCATCAATCGTGAGCTGGGTTGGTTGGATTTTAACCAGCGTGTTTTAAACGAATCTGAAAACCCGGATGTCCCTCTCCTAGAACGGCTGCGTTTTCTTTCCATCAGTGCTGGCAATATGGATGAATTTTACGCTGTCCGTGTTGCGGGGCTGGTGGACCAGCTGAAGGCTGGTTCCAGCAAGAAAAGCCCGGATGGGTTGACCCCGGCCCAGCAGCTTGAAACGGTCCGCCATCAGGCATGGCACCTTCAGAAGGAGCAGCAGCGTATCTGGGGTGACATGGTGAAGGAGCTGCGGGGTGAGAACATTCTCATCAAGAATGTTGAGAAGCTCCATCATCATGATCAGGAATGGCTTTCCACCTATTTTGATAAGCAGCTTTTTCCTGTCCTGACGCCACTTACCTTGAATCCTACCCATCCATTACCATTCATTTTCAGTGGTGGGCAGGCTCTGGTTCTTCGCCTCAAAAACCCGAAGACAGATCGCCACATGCTGGATGGCATGGTGGTTCTGCCAGAGAAGCTGCCTCGTTTCATCCGTTTGCCGGATAAGGATGAGACAATCCGTTTCGTTTTGCTGGAAGATGTCATCTCCCATTTTGCCAAGCGTCTCTATCCGGGGCTTGATGCGGTCCGTGCCAGTATGTTGCGTCTGGTCCGGGACCTTGATGTGGAGCTGGAAGAGGACGCCGAAGACCTGCTCGATAGCTTTGAAAAGGCTGTGAAGGAGCGGCGGCGTGGGGCTTGCATTCATCTGGAGATAGATGGCCATTTGCCCGGGCATCTCATCCGCAAGCTGGGGGTCGCTAAGGATGATGTGGTCCATCTCCCCACAATGGTAGGGGTGGGCGATGTCAAACAGCTTATTGTTTCCGACAGGCCGGACCTGCTCTTTAAGCCGTATCATGGCAGTATTCCGCAGCGTGTCTTGAAGCATGATGGCGATTACTTCGCTACGATTCGGGAGCAGGACCTAGTTGTCCATCATCCTTACGAAACATTCGATACGGTCGTTCATTTCCTCAAGCAGGCAGCTAGAGATCCGGATGTCCTGTCTATTAAGCAGTCCATTTATCGGACATCGCACGATAGCCCGATTGTGGATGCGCTGATTGAGGCAGTTGAAGCCGGTAAAGCCGTTACGGCCGAGGTGGAATTACGGGCCCGGTTTGATGAAGAGGCCAATATCCGTCTTGCTCGTATGCTGGAGACTAGAGGTGTGCAGGTCGTATATGGTCTGGCTGCCTATAAGACTCATGCCAAGATGATTTTGGTAGTCCGGCGGGAAGGTGACCATCTCCAGTCTTATGCCCATTACGGGACAGGCAATTATCATCCCAATACGGCTAAGATTTATACCGATATTTCCTATTTTACCTGTAATCCTGCACTTGTTGATGACTGTGCCCGGCTATTCAACTGCATCACCGGTGCTGCCGTGCCAGAGCTTCAGGCTGTAGCTTTTTCCCCGCTGACCATCCGGCCAACGTTGGAAAAATTGGTGCGGGCGGAGATGGAGCATGTCAGTGCTGGGCGTCCTGGGCAGATATGGCTCAAGATGAACAGCCTTGTAGACAGGAAGCTGATTGATCTGCTTTACGAGGCTGCACAGGCTGGTGTGAAGATCACCATCGTGGTGCGGGGTATGTGTAGCTTGCGGCCGGGTGTGCCGGGTCTTTCCGAAGGGATTGAGGTACGCTCCATTGTCGGGCGGTATCTGGAGCATGCGCGTGTCTTCGCCTTTGGGAATGGCCATGAACTGCCTTCCCCTCAGGCAAAGCTCTTCATTGCATCGGCGGACTGGATGAAACGGAATATGGACCGTCGCATTGAAGCTATGGTGCCTATTACGGACACGAACGCCCATGCTCGCATTCTTGATGAGATCATGGTTGTGAATGTGCATGACACATTGCAGAGCTGGGTCATGCTGCCGGATGGTCGGTGGGAACGTGTCGAACCCGGTGAATCTCCCCTTTCCGCTCACGACTATTTTATGGAACAAGCCTCTGCGTCAAATGGAGAGGTAGATACTCCGGCGAATCCCCGGCCGGACTCCGAAGATGGGGAAGGGCCTGCGAAGGAGGCGTAAGAATGGTGCATATGGCAGCGCAGTGGGAGGACAGGCCGTCTCGCCGGTCTGCAATCGTGGACCTTGGTTCAAACTCCGTGCGGATGGTGGTGTATGAGGGGGTTGCTCGCAATCCCGTTCCCATCTTTAACGAAAAGGCCACGCTACGCCTTGGTGCCGGGCTAGAGGCCACGGGTATGCTGAGCGAGGAAGGCATCGACCGTGCATTGGAGGTGCTGGCCCGCTATCAGGCCATTGGTCAGGCCATGAAGGTGAAACCGTTCGATGTTCTGGCCACAGCTGCCGTAAGGGATGCCCGTAACGGGGATGAATTCGTAAAAGAAGCCCGTATCCGGATGCCTGAAGCCCGCTTTCGGGTGCTGAATGGCGAGGAAGAGGCTGATTATTCAGCTGCTGGAGTTCTCTGCGCTCTGCCGGATGCTGATGGTGTGGTCGCTGATATTGGTGGCGGCTCGTTGGAGCTTATCCGTGTCCGGGATGGTGCCTATTTTGAGGCCGGGACAACCCCGCTTGGGGTGATCCGCCTGCGGGAGCGTTCGCAGGAGGATATGGAAGAGGCCGGCAAAATCGCCCGGAAGACACTGGCGAATGTGTCGTGGCTGGAAACAGTGGCTGGCAAGCCGCTCTATCTGGTGGGTGGTGCTTTCCGAGCTCTGGCCCGCTTGCATGTGGCCCGCATGGATTACCCGCTGAATATGGTGCATCTCTTTCGGCTTGACCGTGCCGAGGCAGAGGAGATGGCGAATTGGGTCATCGGTGCTAGCCGCAAGCAGATAGAAAAGGTTGGCAATGTGCCACGTAAGCGAATGGTTGATGCACCATTTGCAGCGCAAGTTCTTCTGGCCCTTTTGGAGCGGACGGATGCACGGGAGGTTGTCTTCAGTGCGGAAGGTCTGCGCGAGGGGTGGTACATGCGCGAGGTTGCGGCCTCCGTGGCAGAGGAAGACCCTATGGAGGCTCTGGCTCGGGAGATGGCAGGGCGGCTTGGACGTAATGCCTCTCTGGCAGAACCGCTCATTACATGGGTCTCTCCCGTCTTCTTGACCGGGTTGGATTGGGTAGAGGATGCCTTTTTGGCTGCTCAGCTCCGGTTGGCCTGTATCGTGTCTGACATTGGTTCTTACGATCATCCGCAATATCGGGCGGAACAGACATACCGGCGGATTTTGTATTGCCATGGCGTTGGGTTCTCTCACGAGGCCCGGGCCTTTCTCGCCCTTGTGCTGGGTGTGCGGTATGAAATCAATCGGGATGACCCCGTATTGGAGCCTTCACGCCGTCTTTTGAGTAAGGAACGTTATGATGCGGCTGTCCGGCTGGGGTTGGCGCTGCGTCTGGTCTATACGCTCTGTGCTGGAACAGAAGGCCTGCTGGAGGGCACACATCTGGCTATGAAGGATGATAAACTGGTACTTAGCCTGCATGGCAGCCGTCTGCGGTCTGGTGGTAGTGCCATTTCACGCCAGTTGGAGCGGTTGGCTGAGGCACTCGGCAGAAAGCCGTTATTGCGCTAAAGGATACTGCTTGAAACGATAAGTAGTTTCGGAACGGAACCAGCATCATTGATAGGTGCTGGTTCCGTTTTTGTTTATGCGGTTGTTAGGCCGCCTGACGTTTCTTTGCGGGCTGTTTAGTGTGACTGGCGGAGGGGGGCCAGTAGCCGGTTGAGGTAGTCCAGTTCACTTTGTGGACGGGTGCGGTCGGAGGCACGCCGTTGTAGTTCACGCTCAATGTCGTGGGTACGATTGCGTTCATGGTCCGGGATATGGGCATCAGAATCGGGGCTGTCATCCATCTTGCGGCCTAATGGGTCCTGATTATCCGGCTGTTTCTGTTCTTCGTCATGGTTATCCTCATCCTGCCCGCTGTTTGGGTCATCATCCGGGGAGGCGGCGGGGCTGCCATTCTGTTCATCCGGGGCGGTGGATGATGAGGGCGGCGGAATGAAGCCCAAGCGTCCCTTGCTGTTTTGGCTGGCCTCAGACTGGTTTTTGCTCATGTCATGCCGGGATTGGGAAAGGTCGTTCAGAACGGTTTGAATGTTCTTTACGCTCTCCTCATCCTGACGCGTGGCAAGGCTGTTCAGGACAGACCCCATATCTTTTTCTGCTTTTAGCAGATTGGGCATTTTCTTCTTCGTCAGCGTTTCACCACGGTGGTTGAGTGCCTGTGCTAGAAGGCGCAGAGCATATTGTGTGGCGTGGTCCTGTTGCCGATCATCTGCATGAAGCAGAACGACATCCTGATTTAACGGGGATGTGGAAGAAGATTTGTCAGTCGCTGCGGGGGCCATGCCCAGCTGACTGAGTAGCTCGGCTGTGGACATCTGGGAGACATCCTTGTGCTGGCTTTCCCTATCGTCTGAACTGGGCTGCTCCGAAGAAAGGCGTTTCTGAGCATGATTCAGAAGGTCTGTTTCTTGTCGGATGAGGTCCCGCAAGGCCAGACGTTGTGTACGGGCTTCGGCTTGTGCCTGCATGGAGGCTGCCAGTGCCTGCATGTCGGGCAAGGTGGCTTGTCGGAGCTGTTCGGCGGGTTCCACCATGTTGCGTAGATGTTCGAGGGCCTGCGCCGTCCGTCCAGCAAGGGCATCGGACTGGACCTGTCCGGCGAGACGGATCCAAGGCATGCCTTTGCCACCGGGTAGGGGCATTACAAGACCATTCTGGCTGGCTTTCTGGAAGATGAACGCCATGTGCTCATCAAGAGCGGTTTTTAGGGCTCCTAGCTCGTCATGCAGCTTCTGCTGTTCATCCGAAGGGGGCGGAGAGGGATGTTCCCCAAGAGCGAGAAGATGCAGCCGGATGGCATTCTGCAAAGCTCGCACGTGCAGCATGGAGGCTGCAATGGCTTGCCCCGACTGTGCTTTATCCTCAGCATAAAGAGCTGTGAACCAGAGCTGTTCCATTAACGATTGGTCTGACATACCGAGGGTCGCCTGCCGCTGGAGTGAAACAAGCGGTGTGGAGAGGTCCGGCGAGAGGGGGAGTTCTGTCAGAAGAGCCAGAATATGAGCGGCCTGTTTTTGGTCTATCTGACCAACGGCAAGATGCAGACGTAGGTCCAGCAGCGCACGGCTTAGCGGATCGTGCATAGGACGATGACCAAGGCGGAATGTCTGGAACGGGGAACAATTCTGCTTTCCCGAGCCACTACGGGCACAGAGTTGCCCGACAACTTTCAGCCCGGCAAAGGGGCTGTCGGAGAGGTCAAGCCGAGTTGTTCCTGTTGCGTTGGTGGGCTGCTTCTCCAACGGTAGAGGAATGGTCACAGCGTGGGCTGGGTCTGGTTTGTGTGCTGGAGGAATGATGGGCTGTAATCTGGCCTCCAGCGTGGCGACACCGTGAGGCTGGGCCACAGACCATGGAAAATTGGTATACCAATCTTGCGATGTGGCACCGGCCTTGGCGGTCCACTGAACATCTGGCGGTGTGTCGGTGCTGATTTGAAGATGCCAGCGGCCCAATCTACGGCCGCGGACAGAGAGGCTGACGGTTCCGCTCTTTCGTAGGATGCCTTCAATCTGCCAGCTGCCATTTTTTAGATAAGTCCGGCGGTTCTGGATAGCCCCATGCAGGTGAGGAGAGGCGGATGAGGATTCCACGACAACATGTAGCTGTGCACCTTCCGGCAGGGAGAGGGGAAGGTTATGTGCCGTTAAGAATAGAGGTGGGCCGGGTGCATAGGTAGGGCGGTCGATCCAAGCCTGCATGGCGGGGAGAGCCGCAGCATCATCATCCATACCGGGGATAAACCCTGCCTTAAAGCGCAGTCCTGCTTGCGGTCCGGCAATCCCCCCGAGTGTAAATAAGCAGAGGGCAACAATGGATGCTGTTAGCCATCCTGTCCAATGAGGAAAGAGATGTGGGGGGCGAAGGCGGAGTGCCGCCAGAGAGTCGAGGAGCCTTTGCCGGTGGATGGTCCAGAGCTGTCCTTCCTTGTGTATCTCGTCTTCCGAGAGACTTTCAGGCAAGGCAGGGCGGTCAGTTAGAGCAGCAAGAGGTGGAAAACTAAGCCCGGAATCATTGGCAATCCGGTGATCAATTTGCTCTGCGGAAGGTGGGAGAAGGTGGTAGATTTTCCGCCCTGCCCAAATCAGCACGCTCCCGAAGGTGAGGCCTTCCAGTAGGAGATGAATACCATCGGGGAGTGATTGCGGGAGATGGAGAAGGGCCGCACACCCCCAGAGGCCAGCCAGCAGCACGGGCCAGCGGGCATAGTGCCAGCATTGTTCCAGCCGGAGCCGACGGTAGGCCTTCCGTTGGATACGGGCAAACCGAGGAGGGAGAAGTGCGGCCTTCACGGGCGTCAGGTGCGGGGCAGCCAGTCGGGGATGGCTTCCTGTGCAAGAAGCTCATCCAGTGTCTGGCGTTTGCGGATGACAGCCTGCCGGTCGCCATCAATCATGATCTGGGCGGCAAGAGGCCGTGAGTTATATGTAGAACTCATGACCGTTCCATAAGCGCCAGCATCCAGAAGGGCTACCATATCGCCTTTCTTCAGAGGGGGGAGATGCCGCTGGCGGGCGAAGATGTCGCTGCTTTCGCAAATGGGGCCAACGACATCCACAACTTCCTCTGCGGTGAGGTCCTCAGGTGTGTGGAGGGGCAGGATTCCATGCCATGAATCATACATCGCCGGGCGGACTAGCTCATTCATGCCAGCATCAATGATGATAAAGCGGCGTGCGGCGTCTTTTACATCAATAACACGGGCCAGAAGAACGCCCGCAGGGGCAGCCAGCCAACGGCCCGGTTCGACATGCAGCCGCACATCCAGGTTGCCGAGCGTTTCGGCAATGATGTTCGTTAGCATGGCAGGTGGTGGGGCCTGTTCGTTCCGGTAGGCAATGCCGAGGCCACCGCCGCAGTCAATATCGCTGACATCCAGGCCATCTGCCCGTAGGGTGCGAACCAGAGAAGCGATCCGTTCATAGCCTTTGCGGAAGGGGGCTTCTGTGACCATCTGGCTGCCGAGATGGACCGCAAGGCCGACCAGTTCTATGCCGGTCATTTCTGTTTGGGTTTTGCGGTAGAGGGCAGGGATGGCATCATGAGCGATGCCGAATTTATCTTCTGCCCGCCCTGTCGTGATCTTGCTGTGTGTTTGGGCATCAATATCGGGATTGACCCGGAAGGCAATGCGGGCACGGCGTTGCATTTTCCGTGCTATGGCATCAAGACGGTGTAGCTCCTCCACACTCTCGACGTTGATCTGGCCAATCTGGTGGGAAATGGCCAGTTCCAGCTCTTCATCAGTCTTGCCGATGCCGGAGAAGACGATGTCACGGGCTTTCATGCCTGCGGCAAGAGCACGGTGCAGCTCTCCACCGCTGACGACATCGGCCCCAAACCCACAATGAGCCAATACGGTTAAGCAGGCCTGGTGGTCTTGTGCTTTGACAGCAAAATGGCAATGAACAGGAAGATTTTGCGTCGTGAAGGCATCTTGCAGGGCAAGGGCACGGCGACGCAGCGTTTCAGCACTGATAACCCAGCTAGGCGTGCCATGCTGCTTGGCAATATCTGTAAGGGAGGTGCCATCCATCACCAGTCCTTTGCTGCCTTCGTAGGACAGATTGGAATGGTTGTTTAGGAGGGTCTGTAATGTCGGGTCGGGACGTGTCGAAGTCATAACTGCATGATTACAGACCAGCAGCCGAAATGGGAAGGTGTAACCCGTAGGAAACCGGAGACCTTAATGGAGATTCCGTAAGAGCAATGCCAAACTCTTTGCCATAGGCAGGAAGCAGGATGGAGCGACTATTTTGGAGATATAAAGGAATGTGGTGCACCCGAGAGGACTCGAACCTCTAACCCCCAGATTCGTAGTCTGGTGCTCTATCCAATTGAGCTACGGGTGCAGCAGCCCATTCTAACGGGCTTATAATAGCATGGTGCACCCGAGAGGACTCGAACCTCTAACCCCCAGATTCGTAGTCTGGTGCTCTATCCAATTGAGCTACGGGTGCGCCGTGTTGAGGAGGCTTCTATCCGGTCTCGACCTGTGGTGCAACCCCACTGAAGAAGTTTTTTTTAAATATTTTCCAGTGGGATGCCCGATGATGAGGTTTAGCGGCGGACCAGAGAGACATGAGCACGGCAGCGTGGGGATGTGTATGTTCCGCCAATAGCGGTACCAACCGGATATCCGTTAAAAATCTGCCGGTAAGAGGTGCCGTTCATTCCTTTATCGACCAACTCTGCCAGATAATGCTGTTGGCCCTTCTCGTAAGTACCCCGGAGGATGGATGAGTTCATACCGGGATTGAAGACAATCTCATGCCCACGAATACGGAGAGAGGACATTTCATCAGTCGGGCAGAGGCCCTGTTCGGTCACAAGTTTGCCCATCCACAGCCCATAGGGGTCAGAGGCAGGGTTAGGAAGGGAAGAGCAGGCCCCAAGAGTGCAGAGGCTTAGCAGGCAGGTAAGAAAGGCGGGACGCATGCGCAGTTCCTGAATGTACATTTGAGAGTCTAAGTCGCCGTAGAAATCTTTTCCAAAAGGTAAAAACCGGTGGAGAATAAGGATGACGTTGGCGGTCTATCGTCCTATAGAGATTAGCACGAATTGAGCATTGTGCCATATCCAGTAGGCGAGGCCCGAAACTTGACGCAGAAAAACGCAGATACCCTTCAGCAGCTTGATGAAACTCTCCATGAAGACCGCATCCTGATTCTGGATTTCGGTAGTCAGGTAACCCAGCTGATTGCTCGCCGTGTGCGGGAAAGCGGGGTTTATTGCGAGATCTGGCCGTTCACGTCTTCGTTGGAGAAAATCCGTGAGTTTAACCCACGGGGCATCATTCTCTCTGGTAGTCCGGCCAGTGTGCATGATGACAATGCACCAACTCTGCCAGAAGGGTTGCTGGAACTGAACCGCCCTATTCTGGGTATTTGCTATGGCCAGCAGGTTCTTTGCCATACGCTGGGTGGCCGTGTGGAAACGCATGATCATCGTGAATTTGGTCGTGCCTACATTGATGTTGCCGAGGAATGTGCACTCTTCCATGGTCTCTGGGCACAGGGCGGGCGTGAGCAGGTCTGGATGAGCCACGGCGATCGTGTTGCTGCCCTGCCGCCTGGCTTTAAGGCTGTTGCTTATTCCGAGGGGGCGCCATTTGCCATTATCGCTAATGAGGAACGCCGCATCTATGGTGTGCAGTTCCACCCCGAGGTGGTGCATACGCCGCATGGTGCAGAGCTGATCCGCAACTTCACGCATGATGTGGCGGGGTGCTCTGGCACATGGACGATGGCTGGTTTCCGTGATCTCGAAATTGCCCGTATCCGCAAGCAGGTGGGTGATGGCAAGGTGATTTGCGGTCTCTCTGGCGGTGTGGACAGTTCCGTTGCTGCGAAGCTGATTCATGATGCGATCGGCGATCAGCTAACGTGCATCTTCGTTGATCCTGGCATCCTGCGTGCCGGTGAGGCCGATGAGGTTGTGAAGACCTTCCGGGATCGCTTCAATATTCGGCTGGTCCATCGTGATGCGTCCGATCTGTTCCTGGGTGAACTGGCTGGCGTGACGGACCCGGAAGTGAAGCGCAAGACCATTGGTCGTCTCTTCATTGAGGTCTTCGAGCAGGAAGCTGCCAAGCTGGGCGGAGCACAGTTTCTTGCTCAGGGTACGCTCTATCCGGATGTGATTGAGAGTGTCAGCTTCAATGGTGGGCCGTCCGTGACCATTAAGTCCCACCATAATGTGGGTGGTCTGCCGGAACGTATGAATATGGAGCTGGTCGAGCCGCTGCGTGAGCTCTTCAAGGATGAGGTCCGTGCGCTGGGTCGTGAGATCGGCGTGCCGGAGCATATTGTTGGGCGGCATCCGTTCCCGGGGCCGGGGCTGGCCATTCGTATCCCCGGTGACATCACACGGGAGAAGCTGGACCTCTTGCGGAAGGTGGATAGCATCTATCTGGAAGAAATCCGCAAGGCTGGCCTGTATGATGAAATCTGGCAGGCTTTTGCCGTTCTTCTGCCGGTTCGCACGGTGGGCGTGATGGGTGATGACCGTACTTACGATCAGGCCTGCGCTCTGCGTGCCGTCACCAGTACGGACGGTATGACCGCTGAGGTCTATCCCTTCACCTTCGAGTTCCTCAACCGTGTCGCCGGTCGTATCGTGAACGAGGTGCGTGGCATCAACCGTGTTACCTACGATATTACTTCCAAGCCCCCGGGCACGATTGAATGGGAGTGATTTTGTAGATTATTATAAAAAGCCCGCAGTGATGCGGGCTTTTTTGTGGGAGTTTTTTCTTCCCTTTTCTAGATGTGCCGCAGAGCCTTCCAGAACAAAAGTATTATGAACAGAACTGTCACTCCCACGGTGGTAGAGGGCCTTACTCGTTTATAAAGCCAAGCCGAGAGGGGAGAGTTGCTGAACATGGCGAACAGATGAGCCATTATGATGCTGCAAGGAAAAGCGTTAGTGGTAACAATAAGCCGGTATGGATACCGCTCTTTCCGGGGATAGGTTGGAGGAAGGTGATCCCGGTTTTTCCCCTAGCCTACCCATGAGGATGGAGGCGAAAAGGGTCATTAGACAGGCGAGAGGCGTAATGAGGCCGTAAAAAACAACCGCCCCAGAAACAGGATTGCAAGGCGGGTTCATTGGTTCGGGGCACGGCAGAGATTCTTATCGGGCTTATTGTTGTCTCTGCTTGTGGTGTAAATGTGTCTTGGGCTTTATAGGGCGAGCTGAGCCATCTGGCAGATGTGCCACGCTTTTCTGGCAGGGCAGGGTTGCTGTCTGTGGGCGTATTTTTTGAACATAAGAGGGGGAATACGGCTTGCTCAAAAGGCTATCCCTTGGCAGGGATAAGGGGATGAAAGTACCTGTTCCTTTTTCCCGTAAGCAGTATGTGCAGGGGGTTTTGCCGGTGGTGGTGACCCTGCTGGCATCTGTGCCCGCTCATAAGGCGAAAGCGGGGGAGCAGGGTACATCTCATAAACCCCATCATTCCCATCATCACAGCAAACAGCACGAAAAGCATCACGTTGCCGGGCATGCGCATGAGGCATCTACCCAGCATAAACGGGCTATGGCGCATAAAGCGGCGGCTGCCGCAGCGGCGGCCGGGGCAGCAAAGGCGGCTCAGTCAGCGCAGCCATCAGTGCCGGAGAATGTCGGAACGGAGACGAAGCTGCCCCTGCCACGTTATGCGTCCATGCGGGCGGATCGTGTCTATATGCGGCGCGGCCCGGGTGAACGCTACCCGATAGACTGGGTCTATCATCGCCGTGGCTACCCTGTGATGATTGAGCGAGAATTTGGCGTCTGGCGTCTTGTGGAAGACCCAGAGGGCCAGAAGGGCTGGGTACATCAGGTAACATTGCATGGCAGCCGTTCCTTTATCATACCCGGTTCCGTGTCCTATGATGGGGATGCGTCTAAAGTTTCGACCACGGGTCACGCTGATTCCCGCATTGTGGCGTATATGCCAGCGGGGGAGGTGGCACGGGGCCAGAATCATGACGTCCCTCTGATGAGTTCGGATAAGCCGGACCGAACGATCGTTGCCCTGCTGGAGCCGGGTGCGATCGGGAAGATCAAGGCCTGTCCACAGGGCTCATCATGGTGTCATGTCACAGTCAGGGGCTATGACGGGTGGATCGAACGCCGCCTGTTATGGGGGGTGCAACCCGGTGAAATCATTCAGCCTGACTGAACAAATGAAAAGTCGAGGAATGTTATGACAGCCAACATCCATCATCGCCGCACTCGGATTGTTGCGACCCTCGGGCCGGCATCAGAAACCGCCGAGCAGATTCTTAATCTTGCCAAGATTGGCGTGAATGTCTTCCGCCTGAACTTCTCCCACGGTGCTCATGATGAACACGCTGCCCGTCACAAGGCCGTGCGTGAAGCTGAAGCAAAGCTGGGTCGCCCGCTGGCCGTTCTGGCCGACTTCCAGGGCCCGAAGCTGCGTGTTGGTGTCTTTAAGGATGGTCCTGTCCAGCTGAAGGTTGGTCAGAAGTTCACTCTGGACCTGGACAAGACCCCCGGTGATGCTCACCGTGTTAACCTGCCGCACCCGGAAATTATCGGGGCTGTTGATGTCGGTCACCGCCTGCTGCTGGATGACGGCAAGCTGGCTCTGCGTGTCGTTAAGAAGCACAAAGAAGCGCTGGAGACAGAAGTGCTCGTGGGCGGTAAGCTCTCCGAGCGTAAGGGTGTGAACGTTCCTGACGTTGCCCTGCCGATCCCGGCCCTGACAGAGAAGGATCATAAGGACCTCCAGTTCGCCCTCTCCATCGGTGTGGACCTGATCGCCCTTTCCTTCGTGCAGCGTCCGGCTGACATTCAGGAAGCCCGTGACATCGTCAAGGGTCGTGCATGGATTGTCACAAAGCTGGAGAAGCCGCAGGCTGTTGAGTGCCTTGATGAGATCATCCGTCTCTCCGATGCGCTGATGGTTGCCCGTGGTGACCTCGGTGTCGAGCTGCCGGCTGAGGATGTGCCGGTCATTCAGAAGCGTGCCATCACTGAAGCTCGCCGTCAGGGCCGCCCGGTCATCGTGGCAACGCAGATGATGGAAAGCATGATCAGCAGCCCGGTTGCGACCCGTGCGGAAGTCTCCGACGTTGCTAATGCCGTTTATGATGGTGCCGATGCTGTCATGCTCTCCGCCGAGAGTGCTGCCGGCTCCTTCGGTCCGGAAGCCGTGGCCACGATGGCCCGCGTGACTGCCCGTGTGGAGCAGGACCCGGAATGGCGTGCCCGTATGGATCGTATGCGCCCGGTTTCCGAGCACACAATTCAGGGTGCACAGGCCAAGTCTGCATTTGATGTGGCTCGCAATGCTCGTGCGTCTGCTCTGGCCGTGCATACAGAGAATGGCCGCAGTGCTGTTCTGGTCTCCCGTGAGCGTCCGCATGAGCCAATCGTGGCCCTGACGAACGAAACCATTTCCCGCCGCCTGTGTGTGGTCTGGGGTGTGTTCCCGAAGGTTGTGTCCAGCAAGGATGACGTGAAGGCCGTTGGCGAATTCGCCAAGGACGGCGAGCACGTTGTTCTGCTCGACAGCTCCAAGAACCTGCGCATCGTCAAGGCCTGATCCTTGCTGATGCGTCTCTTGCTTCCCTGATGGCTTCGGCCGTCCGGGAAGGGGAGAAAAAAGAAGAAGCCCGGCAGATTGATCACCTGCCGGGCTTCTTTCGTATAGGGGGGGAGGTTGCGGGTCAGGCTTGCCGGTTGTCTAGCAGGCTCTGCCGGATGCGGCGACCCCGCTGGATGCGCTCCGTGATGGCCTCGGAATCTCCGTTACGGATGGCCTCGACCATGAGGTGGGCATCCTTCTCGAAACGTTCGAACGTGGCGAGTAGAACATCCCTGTTCGTCAGGAAGATGTCCCGCCACATGGTCGGGTCGGATGCGGCGATACGGGTGAAGTCCCGGAAGCCCGAAGCAGCATATTCTAGCACGTCGCCACGAAGATCAGCTGAAAGTCGGTCTGCCGTGTCGCAGATGGTGAAGGCCAGCAGATGAGGCAGATGACTGACCATAGCGCAGACTTGGTCATGATACTGGTCGGTAATCTGCCGAGTGCGGGCACCACACCGCTGCCAGAATCGTTTCATCAGACTTATAGCCTCAGGGGCGGTTCCTTCCGGGGGAACAAGTAGGGTCCAGCGGTCTTCAAATAAGGTGGCGAAGCCAGCATCCGGGCCGGAATATTCTGTTCCGGCCATGGGATGTGCTGGGACATAGCTCACCCCATCCGGCAGGAAGGCACTAATATCCGGCCCTAATGTGCTGCGGACGGAGGCTACATCACTAAGGATGCTTCCTGGCTGCATGAAAGGAAGTATTTTGGTGGCCGCCGGCCGGATAGCCCCCGTTGGAATACAGAGGATGACGGCATCAGACTTTGCCGCTGCCTCAGTCAGGGAAGCGGTAACCTCATCGGCAATGTCCAGTTCTCTTACCCGGTTCAGAACATCTGGCGAGCAGTCGGCAGCGATGAGATGACGAGCCAGCGTACCGGTTTGGCGGGCACGGCGGAGAAGGGAGGAGCCAATCAGCCCCGGTCCAACGATGGTTAGGGTATCGAAGAGAGGGGCTTCAGCCATGGTAAGTGTCGTCTCATCTTGTAAGGGGCGTGTAGGCGGTGGTGTTCAGGCCTGGTGTAGCTGGCGGAATTCGTAGAACTGCCAAAGGAGCAGGATAGGAATGCCGATGATGATATCTCGGCCACGCCGCAACAGGGAAATGCTAATAGAAATATCGGGACTGATGCCAAACAGGTGTCCCAGCGCTACATAGCCTGCTTCCTGTACTCCTAATGCACCGGGAACTAGAAAACCAGCGGACATAATACCACAGACGGCCCCTTCAATGGCCAATGCATTGAGGAAAGAGCAGTGCGTGCCCAGTAGGATAAGGGAAAGCCATGTCAGCAGCGCACCGCCGATCCAACCGAGCAGATGCAGCGCTGCCCCCAGACCGATACGTGCCGGCTGGTCCCATAGGCTTTTAATATAGGTTTGGAAGTGCTCGCTGTTATCGGCCAGTGCATCATGCCATTTGGTAGAGATATATCTGGAGAGAAAGCGGGCCAGAGCCTGAAGGGCGTTGCCGCTGCGTTGCTGGGTCCATATGAAGCCAGCAACGCCGATGCTCAGAAGGGTGATTCCGGCTGTCAGTGGCCAGATGAACCGCCCCGCATCGGCCTGTCCGATAAGGCAGAGTAGGGCGATGATGATGAAGGCAAGCTGGCCCAGAACTTCCATTGTGATGTCAACAATATTGGCTGCTACGCCTTCCGTCCAGCTGACGGACTGGCCATCCGTTGTATGGCGTGGGTGCCCCGCTGTGGTGGCTCGTATGCCGATGAGCATGCCGCCAAGTTGAGAAAAAGGCAGACAGGCCGCCGCAGCATCTCGGACAAATCGTGAGAACGTCAGGCGCAGGAAACTAATGTTTGGAATACTGCTTTTCCAGGCGACACAAAGAAGGACACTAACGGCGAGCTGGCTAATGACCAGCAGGATAAACCCACCGAAGCCGACCTTAGCAAGGGAAGCAAGAATCGGATGTATGCCCGTGCGTAACGTCAGAAAACAGAAAAGGACGACACCTATCAGTGAAAGGATAAAAGGAAGTATTTTTTTCAAGGTGGCCGCCATCAACGTGAAATCCATGTTTCTGCCTTTCTAGGCTACTCTGTGGCGGACGTCCAATCTCTCGGGGCTTTACCCGTTATGATAACGGGGCCTATATCCGGCAGAGGAAGGCTATTTGAAGCGAGGGAGGGACGAAGATGTCAGAGGATATAACTCTGGTTACCGGAGCAACCGGTTTTGTAGGATCGGCTGTTGCACGCACACTTTTGGAGCGTGGCCATCGTCTGCGTCTTCTGGTCCGCCAGACGTCAGACCGCCGTAATGTGGCCGACCTGCCTGTGGAGTTCGTTGTTGGTGATCTGGCAGACCCCCAGAGCATGGCAAAGGCGCTGGAAGGTGTGACGTATCTTTTCCATGTCGCTGCAGATTACCGCCTCTGGGTGCCGGACCCGGAAGTGATGATGCGGGCCAATGTTGAAGGGACAAGAAACCTGATGCTTGCTGCCATGAAGGCAGGTGTAAAGCGGATTGTGTATTGTTCGTCCGTTGCGGCTTTGGCCACAGCTCATGATGGTATCCCAGCTACGGAATCGTCTCCAGTCACAGAGGATCAGATTGTAGGGGCGTATAAGCGCTCCAAATACCGGGCAGAGCAGGAGGTTCTGCGTCTCGTTCGGGAGGAGGGGCTGCCTGCTGTTATCGTGAATCCGTCTACGCCTGTAGGCCCTCGGGATATCAAACCGACCCCTACCGGACAAATGATTCTGGATTGTGCAACGGGTCGTATGCCTGCCTATGTGGAAACCGGGCTGAATATTGTCCATGTCGATGACGTGGCAGAAGGCCATGTTCTTGCCTTCGAGCGAGGAACAATTGGTGAGAAATATATTCTGGGTGGTGAAAACCTTATGTTGGGCGACCTGTTCCGCATGGTTGCAGAGCTTGCCCACCGCCGTCCGCCTCGTATTCAGCTAAAGCAGTCATGGCTTTATCCTGTGGCTTATATCTCCGAAATGTTGGCAAAAGCCTTTGGTATTCAGCCACGTGTCACAAAGGAGATGCTGGACATGTCCAAAAAGTTGATGTTTTTTTCTTCTGCCAAGGCAGAACAGGACTTAGGCTATCGGCCACGTGCCGCCCGTCAGGCTGTTGCTGATTCTGTGGCGTGGTTCCGTCAACATGGGTGGGGCCATTTTTCATCATAAGAGGTGGGACAGGCTGACACGGTAATGACTTTTGTAACGGCGTTGTTTTCTCTGTTGGCTTGGTTGGGGCTGACTTTTTTTCATGGTTTGTTCTGGGTTGGAGGCCCCTGGCTGAAAAGGGGGACGAAGACAGGTAGTCGGAAGAATGTTCTGCCAGCCGTTACCGTGATCGTGCCTGCCCGGGATGAAGCGGCCTCTGTTACGGCCTGTCTATCGTCCTTGTTGGAGCAGGATTATCAGGGAGCTTATCACGTCATTCTTGTGGATGATGAAAGCACCGATGGGACCGGGGACATTGCTCGACGCCTGCCGGACCCGACAGGACGGTTGACCGTTCTTGCGGGGAAGCCTCACCCAGAAGGGTGGAGCGGTAAGCTGTGGGCTGTCAAGCAAGGGCAGGAAGAGGCCTTGCGGCAGCTTCCTCGGGATGGCTATGTCCTGCTGACTGATGCTGATATTATCCATCAGGAAGACCATGTCTCCACTCTGGTGGAGCGAGCACAGCACGAAAAACTCGATATGGTCTCCGAAATGGTGATGCTGAATTGCGCCAGCTTCTGGGAAAAGGCTTTAGTCCCAGCCTTTGTGTATTTTTTTGCGATGCTATACCCCTTCCGGAAGGTTGCCGATCCTCGTTCTTCGACCGCTGGGGCAGCTGGTGGAACGGTGCTGATCCGCCGCAATATGCTGGAGAAAATTGGAGGGATACAGTCTCTCAAAGGTGCCTTGATTGATGACTGCACGTTGGGTGCTTATGTCAAGCGTGCTGGGGGGCGGCTTTATCTTGGCTGCAGTGAGCAGGCATGGTCTATCCGCACTTATCAGAGCGTGAGTGAAATATGGCATATGATTGCCCGCAACGCTTATGTTCAGCTTGATTTTTCGCCTTGGAACCTTCTGAAAGCCTTGGTCGGAATGGTTCTGATATGGCTTCTGCCAGCTCGCCTTCTTTTGTTCGGCCGGGGGAAAAACCGTATCGTAGGTGGCTGTGCATATGCTCTTAGCTGCATTACGTTCGTCCCGACCCTGCGCTGGTTCAGGTTGTCATGGTGGCGTGTCCTTTCACTGCCTCTAGTGGCTGTTTTTTATATGATGGCAACTGTTGGTTCCGCAGTGAATTATTATCGGGGCAAAGGCGTCAGCTGGCGTGGGCGGTCGTATGAAGGAGCAGAATCATGATGTCACAGTCTGGTGGGCCAACTATGCAGGATGATGCTCATCTCTGGGGGAAGCAGGATGTTTCCTCTAGCAAGGGTATGAAGGATGAAAATTTCCCGGTCGGGTCTTTTCTAATCTCAGCTAAACACCGTCCTGCCGTTCATGCCTATTACAGGTTTGCCCGTGTGGCGGATGATATGGTGGATAATACGCGCCTGTCCCCTGCGCAGAAGGTGGATCGCCTAAAGGCGTTGCGCGAGGTGCTGTATGGTGAGCGGAAGCCGCCTGCTGGACGGGCTGACGCATGGAGTGCCGTTATCCTTCGGGCGGTGCTTCAGGAACGAGGGCTGCCGCTGACATTAGGGGGCGATCTGCTAACGGCCTTCATCATGGATGCAGAGAAAACACGGTACGAGCACTGGTCGGAGCTTCTACATTACTGCCAGTATTCTGCTAATCCGGTAGGGCGTTTCCTGTTGATGCTGCATGGCGAAGGGGAGGAGACATTCGGTCCATCGGATGCACTGTGTACGGCACTTCAGATTGTCAATCATATGCAGGATGTCAGCAGCGATCTGAAGACGTTGAACCGCTGCTACATACCTCTCCCATGGCTAGCGGCTGAGAATGTTCGGCTGAAGGACCTCATTTTGGCCCGGAGTAAGCCGGGTGTGCGGCGTGTGTTCGATCGTATGCTTACCCATGTTGATGCCTTGAATGAGGAGGCTGCCCGCCTTCCTGCTCTGGTGAAGGATCGTCGCATGCGGTTGGAGGCCGCTGTGATTGTCGCACTCTGTCGCCGTCTGACAGAGCGTCTGCATCGGCAGGACCCGATAGCCGAGCGGGTAGCACTGACTAAATTGGATGGTCTCCAGGCATTGGGCTATGCCATGCGGTATATGCGCTGAGACAGGTTTCATGCGGGCTCTTTGCCGCAGCAGACTTTGTCGCTAGAAGAGGGCAGGCCGTTGATGCGGCCTGTGCTTACGGTTTTGGCTGCGGCCATTGAAGGAATATGAGGAAGGTTATGGTCTCTGCTCGTCACAACACGCCTCAAGGTCTGTCATGCGCCCCGTCTGACCTGAGAGAGGTGGAGGAGATCGTGACCCGTTCCGGCACGTCGTTCGGGCGGGGGATGAAGATTCTTCCTCCCATGCGCCGGGATGGTATGTTTGCCGTCTATGCCTTCTGCCGTGTCGTGGATGATATTGCCGATGGTGATATTCCGCACGATGATCCCGCAGCGGCCTTGGAGGAGTGGAAGGGGCGCATTGCAGCTCTTTATGAGGGGCAGGCAGACGCGGCATTAGAACGTGTCCTGCTAGAGGCCATCAAGCAGTTCGACCTGAAGCAGGAAGATTTCATCGCCATCATTGATGGGATGCAGATGGATTGTGGCGAACCGATTGTAGCCCCGGATGAGGCGACGCTGGACCTCTATTGCGACCGTGCTGCCTCGGCTGTTGGGAGGCTGTCCGTACGTATTTTTGGAACGCCAGAAGAGTATGGGGATAAGATCGCTTATCATCTGGGGCGTGCCCTTCAGTTGACAAATATTCTGCGTGATATTGCTGAAGATGCAGCCCGTGGGCGGCTTTATCTGCCTGCTGAGCTTCTGCGTCGATACAGCGTGCCTACTGACCCTGCCGAAGCTCTTTACGCTATCGGGCTGGATGGGTTGTGCCGTATTCTCGCAGGGCGAGCAAAAGATCATTTCCGTAGGGCTGCAGCGTTGATGAAGCAGTGCCCGGCAGCGACAGTACGCCCTGCTCGAATCATGGCTGCCTCTTACAAGGTTACACTGGCTGCACTTTGCCGCCGTGGCTGGCGCAATCCGGAGGCTCCGCTGCGTGTCTGTTCTATCCGCAAGGCATTGACGATGGCACTGGCAGCGGCCGGGGTGACATTGTGAGCCATGTGCATATCATTGGCGGTGGGCTTGCGGGCCTCTCCGCCGCTGTGGAGCTTGCTCCGCAGGCGCAGGTGACTGTGTATGAGGCCGGACCCGCCTGCGGTGGGCGGGCCCGTTCCTTTCATGACAAGGCGTTGGACACGGTCATTGATAATGGCAACCACCTGCTTCTTTCCGCTAATCCTGCCACATTTCGTTACCTCGACCATCTAGGCGCACGGGATACGCTGAAAGGACCGGGGGTACCCGTTTTTCCGTGGTATGATCTGCAAGAGGATCTGGCATGGACGTTGCGGCTCTCCCCGGGGCGTATTCCGTTTTGGCTTTTGCAGCGAGGTAGCCGTGTTCCGGGCATGCGTCTTGGGGATGTAAGGGCCTTGTTCCGTCTAATGAAGGCTGATGAGCAAGCCTGCGTGGCGGACTGCCTTCTGCCGGGGCAGCTCGCTCGCCGCCTGTTGGAACCGTTGGCTGTTTCCGGGCTGAATACGGATGTGAAAAGAGGTAGTGCCCGTCTTTTGGGGAATATTGTGCGGCGGACGCTGGCTAAAGGTGGTAATGCCTGTTGCCCGTGGATGGCAGCTAGAGGGCTATCGGAAAGTTTCGTCGCACCGGCTCTTCGCTATCTAGAGCGTTTCCATGCAGAGGTCCTGACAAGCACACGTGTGTCTGCTCTTCAGATTGATGAGGGAACGGGACGTGTGACGGCACTGGAGACATCCAACGGCCCCGTGACACTGGGTGCGGAGGATTCAGTAATTTTGGCTGTTCCTTCGCCAGTGGCTGCCGGGCTTCTGCCGGGTCTAGAGGGGCCGGATGAGTTTGAGAGTATCGCCAATGCTCATTACCGCTTGGCACAGCCCCTGAAACCCCGTGGTGCCTTGAAGCAGGCTGGCTTTATCGGGCTTGTCGGTGGCGTGGCAGAGTGGGTTTTCCTGCATGATGAGGTTCTGTCTGTCACAGTCAGTGCAGCCAATCGTTATGCTGATTGGGGGCAGGAGGATATGTTGACGCATATCTGGGCAGAGCTGCGCCGGACGCTGGACCCACTCGTCGAAGTTCCCTTGCCTGAAGTGATGCCCGTTGCCCGGTTGATCCGGGAAAAGCGAGCAACCTTTGCAGCTACACCGGAACAGGATAAAAAGCGTCCTGGGGCAAAAACCGCCTATGCCAATCTTGCTCTCGCTGGAGACTGGACGGATACTGGCCTGCCTTCCACAATTGAAGGTGCTATCCAGTCCGGAGTGGTAGCGGTGGGAGCGCTTGGTTTTCGCACGGCTTCTGCTGGAGCGGCGCACGCCTGAAAACTGGTTTATGGTCTCCGCACATGCTGGACAGGCATAAGACCTGCTGTGCGAGGATGTTGGAGGAGAGTTCAGTGAACGAGACGTTGTTCCGTCATAACATCGATGCCACCGTGGTGGAGCAGGCTGTCAAAGCATCTCATGCCGCTCTGGGAAAGCGTCAGAAGAGTGACGGTCATTGGGTCTTTGAGCTGGAGGCCGATGCAACCATTCCATCGGAATATGTCCTGCTGCGCCATTTCCTTGATTGTAGCGATGTGGAGCTGGAGCAGAAGATCGGTGTCTATCTGCGCCGGACGCAGGGTGAACATGGTGGGTGGCCACTTTATACGGATGGTCGGTTCGACCTTTCTGCCAGCGTGAAAGCCTATTTCGCCCTGAAGATGATAGGGGACGACCCGGAAGCACCGCACATGCGCAAGGCCCGGGCCGCCATTCTTCATCATGGCGGGGCGGAGAGGAGCAATGTCTTTACCCGTATTCAGTTGGCTCTGTTCGGGGAGGTGCCGTGGTCTGCCGTGCCTGTTATGCCGGTGGAGCTGATGCTGCTGCCTCGCAAAGCCTTCTTTTCTGTCTGGAATATGTCCTATTGGTCCCGGACTGTTATTGCACCGCTCCTCATTCTGGCTGCGTATAAACCTCTTGCCCTGAATCCTCGTGGAGTGCGCGTGCAGGAGCTGTTCAGAGAGCCGCCAGCGACTATCAAGGATTGGATCCGTGGTCCGTATCGTTCGGTCTGGGGGCGGGTTTTTTCCGGTCTGGATAAAGTCATACGGCCACTCGTTCCGCTCATTCCCCATTCCGTTCATGAGAAAGCCATCCGTGTTACGGTTGATTTTATCGAAAAACGACTGAGCGGTGGTGGGCTGGGGGCTATCTACCCCTCCATGGCCAATGTCATCATGATGTATCGCACGCTTGGCGTGCCGGATGATGATCCACGGGTTGTTCAGGCATGGGAGGCCATGCAAGGACTACTGGTGGTGAAGGAACATGAGGCTTACTGCCAGCCTTGTGTGTCGCCTGTCTGGGATACGGGTCTGTCAGGTCTTGCCATGTTGGAGGCTTCGACAGGAGCTAAGGGCGTGATGCCAGCCGAGACAAAGGCAGCTTTGGAGAAGGCAGCAGCGTGGCTTCGGGATCGTCAGATTTTGAATGTTAAAGGCGACTGGGCCATCAATGCGCCGGACCTGCGTCCGGGTGGATGGGCCTTTCAGTACGAGAATGATTACTACCCGGATGTTGATGATACCGCTGTTGTCGGCATGCTACTGCACCGGATTGATCCAGAGAAAAATCGTACAGCTATTGAGCGTGCCCGGGAATGGATTATCGGGATGCAAAGCAGCAATGGCGGCTGGGGTGCCTTTGATATTGATAACAATCTTGAGGTGCTGAACCACATTCCGTTCTCTGATCACGGTGCCCTGCTGGATCCGCCAACGGTGGATGTTTCCGCACGCTGCATTTCTTTCCTGTCTCAGTTGGGTCATCCGGAGGATATGGGGGTGATCCGCAAAGGGCTGGATTATATCCGTGCCGAGCAGGAGAAGTCGGGCAGCTGGTTCGGACGTTGGGGCACGAACTATATTTACGGTACATGGTCTGTGCTTTGTGCGCTGAATATCGCTGGTGTCAGCCATGATGATCCGATGGTGAAGCGGGCTGTCGCTTGGCTGGAAAGTGTGCAGAATGATGATGGTGGCTGGGGTGAAGACTGCGCCAGTTACGAGGGAGCACCGCAGGGTGTCTATAAGGAGAGCTTACCAACCCAGACGGCCTGGGCCACGCTGGGGTTGATGGCGGTTGGTCGTCACGATAGTGAGGCGGTCCGTCGTGGTATGGCTTACCTCATGCAGGCACAGGATGAGCAGGGCGAATGGCACGAGGCACCGTATAATGCTGTTGGCTTCCCCAAAGTCTTCTATCTGCGTTATCATGGGTACAAGCAGTTTTTCCCGCTCATGGCACTGTCCCGGTATCGTAACCTGTCCAGTAGTAACTCAGGGCAGGTAGAGTTCGGCTTCTGATGTTAGGTATTCTGGTAGGGCTGAAACAGGAAGCACGGCTAGCAAGGCAATTTTTCCCCGAGGCAAAAATTGCGCTGAGTCATGCTTGTGAAGTTGGTGCACGGCGTGCCTTGCTATCCCTTCGTGAGGCAGGCGTGACGGAACTTCTGTCCTTTGGCTGCTCTGGGGCATTGGATGCAGCCCTGCCACCGGGAAGTGTGCAGGTAGCCGAGTATGTGCAGGTTGATGGTGAAAATTACAGGGCTGATCCAGCACTGAGTGCCCGTTTTGGTGCGGCACAGGCCGCAGTGCGTGAGGGCATCCTGCATAGTCCGGTTATGATTGGAACGGCTACAGAAAAAGCGGCTCTTTTTTCCCGGACGGGATGTCATGCCGTGGATATGGAAAGCGGTCTTGTGGCCCGTTCTGGCTTGCCTTTTGCTGTGTTGCGCGTGATCTGTGATGAGGCAGGGAGGGACCTGCCGCCTGCCGCCGTGGAAGGGCTTAAGGAAGGGCAGGTGCATGTCCCGGCTTTGCTTGGGTCTATCCTGCGGCATCCGTTTCAGGTCGGCGCCTTGATAGGGCTTGGGCGTGATGCCGCCCGTGCCCATAAGGCTATGGCGCAGTTTCTGCGTGGCCTCCCAGTCGCACAGGGATGAAGGGCAGGGAGATACTTGCGTTTCGTTTCAGCTTATTCTAGATAGAGGCGGTATTTTTCAGCCCCACATGGGGCGGAGAGTATATTTCGCACGCATGGCCCGGATTGCCTGGTGTCCCGTATTTTAAGGGGCGTTGCCATGCGGAGGATAAACCAGAGAAAGAGAGTTTTAGACTATGGCAATGCCACAGTTCACGATGCGTCAGCTGCTGGAAGCTGGTGTTCACTTCGGCCATCACACACGTCGCTGGAATCCGGCAATGGCACCGTACCTGTTCGGTGTTCGTAACCAGGTTCATATCATTGACCTTCAGCAGACTGTTCCGCTGCTGGATCGCGCCCTGAAGCAGGTGCGTGACACCGTGGCCTCCGGTGGTCGCGTGCTGTTTGTTGGTACGAAGCGCTCTGCTGCTGATCTGGTTGCTGATGCTGCTCAGCGTTGCGGCCAGTACTATGTGAACCATCGTTGGCTCGGTGGTATGCTGACCAACTGGAAGACCATCACAGGCTCCATCAAGCGTCTGCGTGGCATTGATGAAATGCTGGCTGGCGACACAACTGGTCTGACCAAGAAGGAAGTCCTCGACATCACCCGTGACCGTGAGAAGCTGGAACGCTCCCTCGGTGGGATCAAGGACATGGGCGGCCTGCCGGACCTGCTGTTTGTTATCGACACAAACAAGGAAAAGCTGGCTGTTGAAGAAGCCAACAAGCTGGGCATCCCCGTGATTGCCGTGCTGGACAGCAACTCCGACCCGAAGGGTGTTACATTCCCGATCCCGGGTAATGATGATGCTATTCGTGCCATCGCTACTTACTGTGATCTGGTGTCTGGCGCTGTGCTGGATGGTATTTCTGCTGAACTGGCAGCCTCCGGTCAGGACATCGGCGCTGCGGCTGAGCTGCCGGTTGAAGAAACCGTTGTGGCAGAGAAGGCTGAATAAGTCTCTCCAGCTATGGCCCTTGTGGCCATGCCAGAAAATCCGGCCTGCTTTTTCGTGAAGTCGAGCCGGATGATGGATATGTGACATGAAGCTCATGCAGCCGTGGATTATTTCCCGGCTGCATGGGTGTTTTATCGGGGATGATAGAGAATGGCAGAAGTTACCGCTGCAATGGTGCGTGAGCTGCGTGATGCAACAAGCGCAGGCATGATGGATTGTAAAAAGGCCCTGACAGAAGCTAACGGCGACATGCAGGCTGCTATCGACTGGCTGCGTAAGAAGGGTCTGTCTCAGGCTGCTAAGAAGTCTGGCCGTGTGGCTGCTGAAGGTCTGGTGGGCGTTGCCGTTGATGGCAAGAAAGCTGCCATGGTCGAGGTTAATGCCGAGACCGACTTCGTGGCTCGTAACGAGGCCTTCCAGCAGGCTGTGGAAGACATCGCTAAGGTAGCTCTGCAGGTCGGTGGTGATCTGGAGGCTGTTAAGGCTGCTAAGATGCCGTCTGGCCGTACCGTTGCTGATGAGCTGACCCATCTGGTCGCCACCATCGGTGAGAATATGAGCCTGCGTCGTGTTGACGTGCTGAGCGTGCCGTCTGGTGTTGTGGCCAGCTACGTTCATGGTGCTCTGCGTCCGGGCGTTGGCCGCATCGGTGTTCTGGCCGCTATTGAGGCTCCGTCCGAGAGCGAGGCTCTGCTGACACTGGGCCGTCAGATTGGTATGCATGTTGCCGCTACCAGCCCGACAGCTCTGGATGTGGACAGCGTGGATGCCGCTTCTGTTGCTCACGAGCGTAAGGTGCTGGAAGACCAGGCTCGTAGCTCTGGTAAGCCGGAAGCTATCATCGAGAAGATGGTGGAAGGCCGCATCCGCAAGTTCTACGAAGAAGTAGTTCTGCTGGAACAGGTCTGGGTGCATGACGGTGAGAGCCGCGTGAAGGAAGTTGTTAAGAAGGCCGGTGCTAAGCTGGTTGGCTTCGTCCGCTACAAGCTGGGTGAAGGCATCGAGAAGGCTGAGACGGACTTCGCTGCTGAAGTGGCTGCGGCTTCTGGCCAGAAGAAATAAGCCATTAACGGTTTATTGCTAGAGGAAGGGTCTTCGTCATGATGACGGAGGCCCTTTTTCTATTTTGAGGGTATCGTCATGGAGTGGGAAGAACCAGCCATCATCCTGCGTCTCTCTCCTCATGGAGAAAGCAGCCTGCTAGTCCGTGTGCTGACAAGGCAGCGAGGCGTTTATCATGCGCTGGTCCGGGGAGGGCAGTCCCGCCGACAGTCGGCTCTCTGGCAGGAGGGCAGCTTGATCATGGCCCGTTGGAAAGCCCGCCTGCCGGAGCAGTTAGGTTATATGACGGCGGAGCTGGTACGGCCTACGGCTTCTTTTCTGTTGGATCACCCCTTGGCTTTGTCCTTGTTGGGCAGTGCTTGTAGCCTGTGCAGTGAGGCCCTGGCAGAGCGAGAGCCACAAGAGGTGTTATTTGCATCTTTGGCTCACTTCATGGGGGTGGTGAGTGTTTCTGCATCTCAGCCACCGGTTGCCCTTTATTTGCGTTGGGAACTGCTCCTTCTGGAACAGCTGGGTTATGGCCTCACGCTGGATCAATGTGCTGTTACAGGGGTGCGGGAAGGGCTGGTTTATGTATCACCTCGAACGGGGCGTGCTGTTAGCGAGGCGGGGGCTGGAGAGTGGAAAGACCGCCTGTTGCCTCTGCCTTCGTGCCTTTTGAATGATGATGAAGAAGGCACTCCAGCTGATTGGCTCGCTGGGGCACGGCTGAGTGGTCATTTTCTGCAACGGGCTGTTTTTGCTGCCTGTCATCGCCCGCTGCCCTCTGCCCGGGATCGCCTGATGACGACACTGTATCGGCTAGCGGAAGAGCGGCCCTCTGGACAGGAGGAGGAAGAGCGTGTCTAACCTGTCCCCACTAACAGGCGATTATGAATCAGGAGACCTTATGACGGGCGATCTCGCCGGGCATATTGAAGATACACGGCTGGCTGAGGCGCTTAGTGAGCGTTATTTGGCCTATGCTATGTCCACCATCACGTCACGGTCTCTGCCGGATGTGCGGGATGGCCTTAAACCAGTACATCGTCGTTTACTCTATGCCATGCAACAACTGAAGCTGGACCCGAGTTCCGGTTTCAAGAAATGTGCCCGTGTGGTGGGTGATGTTATCGGTAAGTTCCATCCCCATGGTGATGCGTCCGTTTATGATGCATTGGTGCGCTTAGCGCAGGATTTTGCCGTGCGCTATCCGCTGGTGGAAGGGCAGGGCAATTTCGGGTCGATTGATGGTGATGGTGCGGCTGCCATGCGGTACACCGAAAGCCGCATGACAGACACGGCCCGCATCATGCTGGAAGGCATCAGCGATGATGCGGTTGATTTCCGCCCGACCTACGACAACGAGGATCAGGAACCGGTTGTCCTGCCGGGACTATTCCCTAATCTTTTAGCTAATGGGGCTGCTGGTATCGCTGTAGGTATGGCGACCAGTATCCCACCCCATAATGCCGCCGAACTTTATCAGGCTGCCCGTCTACTGATTGAGAAGCCGGAATGCAGTACGGAAGAGCTTCTGGATGTTGTGCCGGGGCCTGATTTTCCCACAGGTGGGCTGCTGGTGGAAGATCGGCAGACGCTCGTTCAGGCTTATGAGACGGGGCGGGGCAGTTTTCGTATCCGGGCACGTTGGGCGGTCGAGAAAGGCCGTAACGGCAGTTGGACTATCATCGTTTCGGAAATTCCGTATCAGGTGCAGAAGGGCAAGCTGATCGAAGACATCGCCAAAAAGATGGAGGAGAAGAAGCTGCCTCTTCTGGCTGATGTGCGTGATGAAAGTACAACGGATATTCGGTTGGTTCTGGAACCTAGAACCCGTAGCTGCGAGCCGGAAGTGCTCATGGAGACGCTCTTTAAGCACACTATGCTGGAGAGCCGCTTCAGCCTGAACATGAATGTGCTCACCCAGGGGAAAATCCCCGGTGTGTTGTCTCTCAAGGACGCATTGAGGGCATGGTTGGAGCATGTACATGACGTTTTGGTCCGCCGTACGCAGCACCGTTTGGATGCCGTTCTGAAAAGATTGGAGATTCTGGAAGGCTTTCTGAAGGTCTATCTGAATCTCGATGAGGTTATTCGTATCATCCGGGAAGAGGATGAACCGAAACCTGCCCTGATGAAGGCATTCTCCTTGAGTGAGCTTCAGGCGGATTATGTGCTGAACATGCGTCTGCGCTCCCTGCGGCGGCTGGAAGAAATGGAAATCCGCAAGGAGTGGGACGGACTGGGCAAGGAGCAGGCATCACTCGAAGCTCTTTTGGGGTCCGAAAAGCGACGCTGGACCCGGATCGGCAAAGACCTTCAGAAGATGCAGGCTCTGTTCGAAGGTGGCCCGTATGGGCAGCGGCGTACGATCATGGGTGAGGCACCGGCCAGCATTGATACGTCTGCCGCTCTGGCGGTAGAACGTGAACCAGTGACAGTCCTGCTCTCGCAGGAAGGTTGGATCCGTGCCGTTAAGGGGCATGGGCATGATGTGGAGAACCACCGCTTCAAGGAAGGGGATGGTCTGGCCTATCATGTGGAATGTCAGAGTACCGACCGTCTTTGCCTGATGGCCGCTGGGGGCCGGGCTTTCACATTAAAGGCAGCGGACCTCCCCCGTGGGCGTGGTTTTGGTCAGCCCGTGCGGACATTGGCTGATCTGGCGCAGGATGATCAGGTCGTGGCTTTCTTTGCCTTTGGTGATGATAACGCACGGTATTTTCTGGCCAGCACAGATGGTCGGGGGATGCAGGTTGCCGCTGGGAACCTTGCGGCTGAAAAGCGGACAGGGCGACAGGTCTTTAATCTGCGTAATGGGGCGCAGGTGCAGCTTGTCCTACCTGCGGAGGGGACACATGTTCTCTGTCTGACAACGGCTAAGCGGGCCCTTATCTTCCCGTTGGAACAAGTTGCTGAGGTAGCCAAGGGTGGTGGCGTTAGTCTCCAGAAGTTGGGAGAGGGTGTAACGATTAGCCAGATACGCCTTTTCCGCTTGGAAGATGGCCTCATCTGGCGGGAGGGGCAGCGATCCCGTTCTCCTGATGATCTGGCCCAGCTGGAAGGGCGGCGTGGTGCAGTCGGGCGGGTAGCTCCACAATGGATGTTGCGTAAATAAGGTGGATGCTTATGGGCGGCCTACCTTCCTTCCCAGTGGGTAGGGTGTGGTGGGCTGTCTGGTATGGTCGTATGAGAAGGAGGGGAGATGGAGGCACTTGTTTGGCAGACGTTCCTGTTGGGAACGCTGCATGTCGGTCTTTCCCTTCTTGTCACAGCCCATATCCTGCTGACGAAACGGGATACGGCCGCCGCTGCGGGCTGGATCGGCTTTTGTTGGGTCATGCCCTATTTTGGGTCGCTGCTTTATCTTTGCTTGGGGATCAATCGTGTCCATCGTCGGGCGCAGAAGCTGCGGGAGGATGTCAGCCCGGAGGAGACCACCTTTTTGGCGACATGGTCTCATGATGCTTCGGATAGTTTCATGGCACCTCTGGTTAAGATGCTGGATGAGCTGACAGGCCTGCCCCTGCTCAAGGGGAACAGTGTGGATTGTCTGCATGATGGCGACCGTGCTTACCCAAAGATGCTGGAGGCCATTGCTCAGGCGGAGCGGTCCATTCTGCTGTGCTCTTATATTTTTCGACATGATGAGATCGGCAAGCAGTTTGTGGCGGCTCTGGTAGAGGCCCGGCAGCGTGGGGTTGAGGTCCGCGTGCTGGTGGATGGTATCGGGAGTGGCTATCTCTATAGCCCGATCATCCAGAGGCTGAAGCGTGAGAACATACCCTGTGCCCGTTTCATGCATTCTCTCTGGCCGTGGCGGATGCCATTTATCAATTTGCGGGATCATCGCAAGATATTGGTTGTTGATGGTCGAATAGGCTTCATGGGTGGGTTGAATATCGGGGCGGAAAATCTACTTAATCGACCCAGAGGGCGACGCATCCCGGTGGCGGATACACATTTTCGGTTAGAAGGCCCGGTGGTCCAGCAGCTTTCTGAGGTCTTCGTGCGGGATTGGGCTTTCACGACAGGGGAGACATTGGAGGGAGAGCGTTATTTTCCGGCACCTGTGGCGGGGGGAACCATCCCGGCCCGTGTTGTGACCTCAGGGCCAGATATGGACGTAGAGAAGATTGAATATACTATTCTTCAAGCGGTCATTCTGGCTCGTAGTCATGTCTGCTTCATGACGCCCTATTTCATTCCAGATAATCGCTTCGCAACAGAACTCGGATTGGCAGCGTTGCGGGGGGTGAGGGTGGATATTGTTGTGCCGCAGCATAGCAACCATCCGGTGACAGATTATGCCCGTAATGCTTGCCTGAAAGAACTCGTGCAGGCGGGATGTCGTGTCTGGCTGGGGGAGCCGCCTTTCAATCACTCTAAGCTTATGACGGTGGATCAGGTCTGGAGCTTTGTAGGGAGTGCTAACCTAGATAGGCGTTCCTTGCGTCTCAATTTTGAATGTAACATGACCCTGCATGATGCAGAGACAACAGAACATTTGGAAGAATTCATCCTTAGCCATTGCAATCAGCAGTTGACGCTAGAGGAGATTGATTCATGGTCATTGCCGGTTCGACTGCGGAATGCGGTCTACTGTCTTTTCCTGCCTTATCTTTAAACGGAAAGGGAGGCGTTGTCCGATAGTTCCGGTTGCAAAGTAACAGCAATGGGGCGGTGATCGGAGCCGAAACGGGGATAGACTCGTCTGTCCAGCAGCGAGAAACCACGGACAAGACAGCGGTCCAGCCGAAGGGGGACTTTATCCAACATACGGTGGGTCTGCTCCCGTGGGCCGACATCCTCGAAGCCCCGTAGCATAGCAGGGCCAACCTGATTGAAGTCTCCAATAATGATGGCTCGATCCGATAGGGTTTGCCGGATGAGACGCAGTTGGCGGCGGTTGAGGATAGGGCCGTGGGATAGGTGGACGTTGGCGAGACTGAACGGCCCGAACCCTGTATCAAATTCCAGAATCTGAGCGGAACGATGTGCAGCTAACCCCGGGGGGAGCATCTGCAGTCGTGGTGGTGACAGAAACGGATGGCGGCTCCAACAGGCGGTGCCATGGACACGTCCTTCTGATGCTAACCGGCTGAAATGCCCCCCCACAAGTTCGGGAAGCCGGTTGGTAAACAGGCGACATTCTTGCATGAGCAGAATATCAGGTTTTGTAACCCGCATGAGAAGACGGATATCTTCCAGCGTAGCGCCATCCTCATGGAAGAGGTTCCAGCTTACAAGCCGGAGACTATGAGGAAGAGGAGATGATGATAGCGGGGCCGACATTATTGGAAGAACCTGATGAGAAACAGAGATGGGACCTGTCAGTACGGGTCGAGAGAAGGATTCTATTATATAGAATCCCGATGCAAAAGCATATCGTGGTTGAGAGTGAGATGGAGATTAAGGATGTATAGTCCTTAATTATATACATAAATGTGAGGTATTTTTGGAATTAATATGGGAGGATATAAATATCATTTTTAAAATAATCCTATTTTTGTTATTAAAATTAATTATAAATATTAATATCATTCGCTGTATATGTGGCGTACTCTTGCACAATAAGACTATAAATGCCTCTGGGTTGAGGAGAAAGATGTTAGAGTCTCGCTAAATGAGAATGGTGAATCGCTCTGTTCTTGTTAGAAATTTATTTGATTGGAAATTCCTCTCAAGTTTTCCCTATCCAGCGATAGACACTTAATGTGCTGGATGGAAGTTTTTGAATATCCTAAGCAAATATCTACATATCGTTATTTTTAGTCAGTATGGTTAATGTAATGCAGTAGGAGTGACGGGTATGAAACATATGCACAAAGGTAATAAGGATAAAGAGGCAGCAGTAGGGCCTGTCGTTGGTGCAGGATGGCAGAAATTCGCAACTTTTCTAACACATGCAGGCCGGCAGCAGCCGGATAAACGGGGCAGTTTTGTCAACATGCCGGTTGAGCGTGGCTCAACGGTCGTGTTCCCAACCGTTGAGGATATGGGAGCACAGGGCGGGCATGCTTACGAGCATCAGCTCGTCTATGGGGCTATGGGTAATCCCGTTCAGCATAGACTGGAGCAAGTGATTGCGGCCTTGGAAGGGGGAAGCCATACGCAGGTTGTCAATTCCGGTTTGGCGGCCTGTACAGTTGCCCTTCTGGCTTTTCTTAAAGGGGGCGACCATCTGCTTTTACCTGATTCGGTCTATGGTCCAACCCGGCGTTTCGCACTTGGTACACTGGCCCGTTTTGGGGTGGAGACGAGCTTCTACCCGCCTCGTGCTGATGAAGCTACGTTGCGGGCGCACATTCGGCCCAATACAGCTGTGATCTTTGCGGAGAGTCCGGGAAGCCACACATTTGAGGTTCAGGACATTCCCATGATTGCGAGGCTGGCTCATGGAGCAGGGGCACGGGTGCTGTTAGATAATACATGGGGGATTGGGGCCTTTCAGCCTTTTACGTCTGGGGTGGATGTGTCCATTCAGGCCCTGACAAAATATCCCAGCGGTCATGCAGATGTTATTCTGGGCTCGATTACGGTTCAGCGGCAGGAACACTGGCAGGCCTTACGGCGTACGGCGATTGAGCTAGGGGCGTGTGGTGCCCCAGACGACTGCTGGCTAACCCTGCGGGGGTTGAAGACGATGGCGGTCCGTCTCTCTCAGCAGGCCCGTTCTGCTTATGAGCTGGCCTTGTGGTTGGAAAGCAGGCCAGAAGTAGCCCATGTGCGGCATCCAGCTCTGCCCGGTTGTCCAGGCCATGAAATATGGAAGCGTGATTTCACCGATGCCAGTGGCCTTTTTGGTGTGGAGTTAGATGTAGGAATTACGCAGGAAGCGATGATTGCTATGCTTGATGGGCTGCACCTGTTCAGCATTGGGGCCAGTTGGGGCGGGTATGAAAGTCTCGTTCTGCCTACATCTGGTGGTTTGACACGCCATCATAAGGATGGCCTGCCCAAGGGGGCGGCCTTCCGTATTCAGGTTGGGTTGGAGAACGTAGCGGACCTGAAGGCTGATCTAACCCGTGGGTTGGATGGGCTGAAACGCTGAGATCAGAGAGGTGTGCGGTAGGAGAGAGCTTCTGCCGCATGGTGTTTCTTTACCGTTTCCGTGCCGTCCAGATCGGCAATCGTGCGGGCGACACGGAACATGCGTGTGATGCCTCGATGAGAGAGCTTCATGCGTAAGGCGGCCTGTTCGGCAAGGGTCAGAGCATCGGGTTCGAAATGGAAACCTTCGGGAGGCATTACGGCATTGCAGGCTCCCTGCCGTTCCATCTGCCGGTCATAGGCTTTCTGCACTCTGGCCCGGACGTCCGCACTGCTTTCTCCCGTAGGGGCACGGCTGATAGCCAGCGGGGATAAAGAATGGATGTGCACGCATAAATCCATACGATCTAACATCGGGCCGGAGATGCGGGCCGTGTAGTCCTGCGCACAGCGGGGTGCCCGGTTGCAGGCTCGCTCGGTGTCGTGAACATAGCCGCAGCGACAGGGGTTCATGGCCGCTACAAGCTGGAAGCGGGCCGGATAGTGCGTATGGCGTGCCGCACGGGAGATCGTGACTTCGCCTGATTCAACAGGCTGGCGCAGCCCCTCGAGGCAATTGCGGGGGAACTCGGGGAATTCATCCAGAAACAGCACGCCATTATGGGCAAGACTAACCTCGCCGGGCATGGCCTTGGGGCCACCACCGACTAAGGCGGGAAGAGTCGTATTATGATGTGGGGCACGGTAGGGTGGCCGATTGACGAGCTGTCCAGCAGGTAGCAGGCCGCCGATGCTGTGGATGCGGCTGGTTTCTAGTATTTCTGCGGCGGTGAGGTCGGGCAGGATACCGGGTAGGCGGCTAGCGAGCATGGACTTGCCAGACCCCGGCGGACCGGACATGAGCAGAGAGTGACGCCCCGCAGCGGCGATCTCCAATACACGGCGGGCCTGCATCATGCCTTTTACATCTCGTAGGTCCGGGCCGTAATCGGGAGGCTGAGGAGCGGGTGGTGGCTCATCAGGCAGGGGTTGCTCTTTGCGGAGGTGGCCGATCAGGGCTTTGAGGGACGGCGTGGCAACAATCTCTAGGTCAGGATGGCCCCAGCGTGCTTCTGCTCCCTGCGAAGCGGGGCATATCAGCCCCTGTCCTTGTGTGGAAGCCGTCAGGGCAGCGCAGAGAATACCATTGATGGGGTTGATCGTCCCATCAAGAGCGATTTCACCCAGAGCTGCCAGATTGGCTATGGCTTCGGCAGGGATGACGCCCATGGCAATTAGCACACCAAGGGCGATGGGGAGATCGAAATGTGCTCCTTCTTTAGGGAGGTCAGCCGGTGTGAGGTTAACGAGAATCCGTTTGGGCGGCAGGGCTAGCCCCATAGCAGAAAGGGCAGCTCTGACGCGCTCGCGTGATTCGGCAATGGCTCGGGCCGGCATACCGACAATGATAAAGGAGGGCAGGCCGCTGGAAATCTGAACCTCTACCATGACAGGCAGGGCGTCTATCCCGGAGAAGGTGAAGCTTTGGATGCGGGCAAGAGTGGGCGGGAGAGCGGCCATGCTTTCAGGAATCCTTATGGGCCGGATGCGAAACCGCCCGACAGTGGAACTGCCGGGCGGTTGTCAGAGGCGAACCGAATAGAGCCGTAGAGGTTCAGTCTTCGGTCGGCAAGGGACGGATGGAGCGGGCACGCAGGGTACCCTTCAGGCTGCGCAGCTGCTCCAGCAGGTTTTTTTCAAGCTCGGGGATGTTCTGGCCTTCCTGTGCTTCGGCTTCTGTCACAACGTAGCCAAGTTCACCATCTGTCTGAAGGAACTGGGCTGTCAGGTTGCAGGCAGCTTTAGCGAAAATGTCGTTGATCTGACCAAGGATGCCCGGCTGGTTGGAATGGACATGCATGAAGCGCATCCCGCCGGGGCGTTCACCGAGCTGAACCTGCGGGAAGTTGACCGCCCCAACAGTGGAACCGACATCAGAATAATCGACCAGCTTCTGAGCGACTTCCACGCCGATGCGCTCCTGCGCCTCCATTGTGGACCCACCGATATGCGGGGTCAGCAGCACGTTCTCCAGCCCTTGAAGCGGGGTGGTGAAGCGTTCCTGGCTGCTCTTTGGCTCCACGGGGAAGACATCAATAGCGGCACCCATCAGGTGGCCGTCCTTCAGGGCACGGGCCAAAGCCTCAAGGTCCACAACGGTGCCACGGGCATTGTTGAGCAGAATGGAGTTCGGCTTCATGGCCCGGATTTCGGCTTCGCCGATCATGTTCTGTGTTTCCGGGGTTTCGGGAACATGCAGCGTCACGATATCGGACTGACCTAGCAGCTCTTCCAGAGAGTTGACGGCAATGGCGTTACCATGCGGAAGGCGGGGGGCGATATCGTAATAGAGAACCCGCAGCCCAAAGGATTCGGCCAGAACGGAAAGCTGCGACCCGATGGAACCATAGCCGACAATACCGACCGTCTTGCCACGGACTTCCCATGCATTATTGGCAGATTTTTCCCAACCACCTTTGTGGCAGGCATCGGAGCGGGACGGGATGCGGCGTAGCAGCATCACGATCTCGCCCATGACCAGTTCAGCTACGGAACGGGTGTTGCTGAAAGGTGCATTAAAGACAGGAATACCAGCCATCCGGGCAGCCTTGAGGTCCACCTGGTTAGTGCCGATGCAGAAGCAGCCAATGGCCATGAGGCGGTTGGCGGAGTTGATGACATCGGCTGTAAGCTGTGTCCGGCTGCGGATGCCGACTATGTGGACACCATCAAGGGCCTCTTTAAGGGCATCACCTTCCAGTGCACCTTTTAGACGGGTGACAGAGGCATAGCCCTGCTGCTCCAGATAATTGACAGCACTGTCATGAATGCCTTCCAGCAGAAGAATCTTGATTCTGTTCTTGGCGAGGGAGAGGGGCATGTTCAGGTAACCTCATCGTGGTAACCGGGCCAGCAGATGTGACCGCATGAAGAATCGTTATTTATCTGTAACGGACAGATCGTTAAGAGGAAAGGGCCTGTATGGCCTCATCACGCAGGGTTGCATTGGCACAGGCCAGAATGGCCCCTTCACTTTCTAGTGTCAGGGGAGTACCGGACCAGTCTGTCAGGCTACCACCGGCCCCAGTGATGATGGGTGAGAGTGGCCCCCAGTCCCACGGTTTGAGCGTATCTTCAGCAATGAGGTCGATCTGGCCAAGGGCCAGCAATCCATAAGCATAGGCATCACCACCCCATGATGTCCGGCGGACCTTTTTCTGAAGCCTCTGGAATTGTTGGAATTGCACAGGGCGAAAGATTTCTGGTGCCGTGCAGGAGAGTTCTGCCTCCCTGAGAGGAACATCCTGCCGGGTGCCGATGGTACCGGGTAGATGAGGGGCGATGTAGCGGCTGGGCTCTCCTACCAGCCCGAGCCAGCGTTCGTTGGTAACAGGCTGGTCGATCAGCCCTAGTACAGGGCGGCCTTCATGGAAAAGGGATACTAGCGTTGTAAAGCTCGGCCGCCCGGTGACGAAGGAGCGTGTGCCATCTATGGGGTCCAGCACCCAGAGCCAGTCTTTCCCTAACGCACCAGAAGCGCCGGCCTCTTCACCCAGAATGGCATGATGGGGGGTATGCTCTTCCAGAATAGCCCGCATGGCTGCTTCGGCCTCTCGGTCCGCCCGCGTGACGGGGCTGTCATCTTCTTTGGAGAGGATGGTCAGGGACTGGCGGAAGTAAGGCAGGATGACGTGCCGGGCCGCATCGGCGCAATGTTGGGCAAGGGCCAGGTAGGAGGAAAGATTAGACCGACTCATGAGGATTACGCCTTTTTCCTGATGGGCTGATTGACGCAGGCGAGTCCACACGGCAATCAGGAAGTTATGCGACCGATTATTGTCATTCCCTCCAGAATTGCCTCCACACGGCTTCCACGCAAGGCTTTGGCCGAGATTGATGGTGAAGCCATGGTCGTTCATGTCGCCCGCCGGGCTGTGGCGGCTGGTTTGGGGCCTGTTCTCGTTGCCGCAGGTGATGAGGAAATCCGGCAGGCCGTAGCCGGTATGGCGGGTGTGGAAGCCCTTCTGACAGACCCCGCTCTGCCTAGCGGGTCGGACAGGGTGCAGGCGGCTTTGAAAGCCTATGACCCACAGGGGCACTATGATTGTGTTATCAATCTGCAGGGTGATCTTCCCCTTGTGGAGCCGACCACTCTCCGGCAGGCCCTACGCCCGCTGGAAGAAGGGCAGTTTGATATTGGGACATTAGTAGCCCCAGTGCAGAGCCCGGCAGAACGAGATGCCGATTCGGTCGTGAAGGTCGCGTGCACCTTTCGGAATGATGAGGATGTGGCGAGGGCACTCTATTTTTCCCGGTCCGTGATTCCGTGGGGGGAGGGGGCATATTGGCACCATGTGGGTGTTTATGCGTGGCGTTGCGAGGCGCTGGCTCGGTTTGTCACATTGCCGCCATCCGGGTTGGAGGTACGGGAAAAGCTGGAGCAGCTTCGTGCGCTGGAGGCTGGCATGACGATCGGTTGTGCTCGGATTGAAACCGCCCCGCTGGGTGTGGATACGCCAGAGGACCTTGCACGGGTCAGAGCGAGTGTCAGGGAGCAGGCATTATGCCAGTAATTGCATTTCAAGGGCGGCCGGGGGCCTATTCTGACCTTGCCTGTCGGGCGACACGTCCGGGCTGGGAGACATTACCCTGCCGCAGTTTTGCCGAAACGATTGAAGCCGTGCGGGATGGGCTGGCAGATGAAGCTCTGCTGCCTTGTGAGAACTCACTTGCCGGCCGTGTGGCGGAGATTCATGCTCTTTTGCCAGAGGCAGGGCTAAAAATTGTGGGAGAGCATTTTCAGCGGGTGGAACATTGTTTGTTGGGAGTAAAAGGGGCACGGATTGAGGATGTAAAGCGTGTCCATACCCATCCTGTTGCCATGGCACAGGTGCGGGGCCTTTTGGAAACATATGACCTGGAGCCGGTGACGGAGTTCGACACGGCAGGGGCTGCTGAGCTGGTAGCAAGCTGGGGGCGCAAGGAAGATGCCGCCGTTGCTTCCTCTCTTGCTGGAGAGCTGAATGGGCTTGAGATTCTTCGCCGCAATGTGGAGGATGCCGCCCATAACACGACCCGTTTTTACCGTGTTGCACCGCCTGAAGCTGTCGTGGAACCTGAAACAGGACACCTTATGATGACGACTTTGATCGTCCATGTCCGTCATGTTCCGGGGGCGTTGTGTGATGTGCTGACCTGTTTTGCCCGCTATGGGGTCAACATGACACGGATTGAGAGCTATATGCTGGGGGGCTCCTTCGAGGCATCTCGCTTCCTGATGGATATTGAAGGAGCGTTGAATGACCAGCGGGTGCAGGATGCTCTTTTGGCACTGGCTGAAGCCAGTCAGGGGTATCACGTTCTGGGGACGTACCCCCGGAGCTCGTTTCGGAATGATATGTGACCTTTCTCCAAAGAGGAGGTCTCACTATAATAGTCAGATATTGGTTGGTTAGGCCAACTTATGAGATTGACGCGCAGGGATGAGGGCGGAGAGTAAAGAAATGGCACGGACTATTAATGAGCGTTACCACGGTTCACTGACCGCCTTAATCACTCCCATGAAGAAGGATGGCACGCTCGATGAGCAGGCCGCCACCCGGCTGATTGAACGTCAGATTCAGGGGGGCACGACAGGTCTCATTCCTTCTGGCACGACAGGGGAAAGCCCGACCCTTTCTCATGAAGAACATGGCCGGGTTATTGAACATTGTGTGGAGGTGGCCGCTGGCCGTGCCCTGGTGATGGCCGGTGCAGGCTCCAACAGCACGCATGAGGCCGTAGGTATGGCTCGCCACGCCCATAAGGTGGGGGCGGATGCTCTGCTGGTGGTTGTTCCTTATTATAACAAGCCGACACAGGAAGGGCTGTATCGTCATTTCATGACGGTAGCTGATGCGACACCGCTGCCGCTTTGGCTGTATTGTATCCCAGGTCGCTCCGTTGTGGACCTAACCCCGGAGACGCTGGGCCGTTTGGCTAAGCACCCGAATATCGTCGGGACGAAGGATGCCACGGCCAACCTGACACGCCCGATCGCCGTACGGCGTGAAGCTGGTGCGGAGTTTAATCAGCTTTCAGGTGAAGATGGGACGATTCTGTCTTTCCTGGCCGCCGGTGGGCATGGGTGCATTAGTGTGACGTCTAATGTGGTGCCGGACCTCTGCTCGCAGATGCATCGTTTGTGGCAGGAGGGGAAGGTGCAGGAAGCTATCGCCCTTCAGGACAGATTGATGCCACTGCATGATGCCCTGTTTGCCGAGACCAGCCCGGCCCCGGCTAAATATGCGATGTCCCGTCTTGGGTTGTGCGAATCAACGCTTCGTCTGCCTATGGTGGAGCCTACCGAAGCCACAAAGAAGCGTGTGGATGCTGCCCTGCATTCACTTGGCCTTCTGGATTAAGACGTAACGTCATGGCAGCCAGCAAGAAAAAGACAAAAGGCGGGCTGATTTCGCACGGCATTGCCGCACAGAATCGTAAAGCCCGTTTTAATTATAGTATTTTGGAAACTGTGGAGGCGGGGCTCGTCCTCAAAGGACCAGAGGTCAAGAGTCTGCGCATGGGGCGTGCGACCTTGAGTGAGGCTTACGCTATCGAGCGGGATGGTGAGTTGTGGCTCATCAACTCGTATATTCCTGAATATCAGGGGGGCGTTTTGTCCCGGTTTGATACACGGGCCCCTCGCAAACTCTTGCTGCACCGTAAGCAGCTGGCGAAATATATCGGGGAGATCACCAAAGCGGGGGCGTCTTTGGTACCGCTGGATATTCATTTCAATGCCCGTGGTATGGCCAAGGTAACGCTTGGTCTTGGTAAGGGGCGTAAGAAAGAAGATAAGCGGCACGCCATCGCCGACCGTGATTGGCAGCGGGACAAGGCCCGTCTTCTGAGAAATAAAGGGCGGGGGGATTACTGATTCCCCGCTGGCAAAGTAGCCAATATGAAAAACCCCACGCTCTAATAAGAACGTGGGGTTTTTCTTTGAACAGCTTATACCGCTATTTTATTCGGCAGTAATCTGTACAGCCTCAGGGCCTTTATGTCCCTGAACAACCTTCATGCCGACCGGCTGGCCGTCAGAGAGGCCGTGAAGGCCGGAACGCTCCAGAGCGGAGGCGTGAACGAACACATCCTTGCCGCCAGTTTCCGGCGTGATGAAACCGAAACCCTTTGTGGTGTTGTACCACTTGACGATCCCGCGCATCTCTTCAGCCTGGGAGAGGTCGGGAGCGGGGCTAAAACGCTCCTGGCGCATAGGAGCAGATTGGCGGCGGGGGGCTTCTGCTGTAGCTGTGCTGGCATCGACAGAAAGCACTTCGGCCACCTGGCGGCCTTTGGGGCCCTGACCAACGCGGACGACGACCGTCGTACCCGGTGCTGGCTCGGCATGGCCGAGGGCGCTGATAGTGTTGGCATGGAGGAACACATCACCACTGCCATCGCTCAACCCTACGAAGCCGAAGCCACGCTCTGTGTTGAACCATTTAACAGTGCCGGTGATCTCCGGGCCTGTCGGGGTGATCTGCGGGCCACCACGGCCACCACCACGGCGGGGTGCACCACCGCCAAAATTACCACCACCGCGCGGTGCATCGTAACTGCCGCGATCGTCAAAGTAAGAAGGCTGGGTCATGAAATCGCGGTCAAAGCCGCCGCGGCGAGAGGAAAAGGAGCTGCGGTCGGATCTATTATTTCTCAAGGGTCTCGTCCCGTACTGGGGTCATCAGGGAGGGAGCAGTTGGTCTGCCCCCTCGGGGTCTTATGTTGAAACATGCCTGCATGTTCCATTGCTGACGGTAGCATGTTTTTCTAATTACGCCATAAGGAAAAAGATGAAATTATGATAATTTTTTTCCGTCGTTATTGTGGGCTGTATTCTAAGGAATATTTGTCCGGAAGTCGGTTTTGCAGATAGTGATAATGTAAGTTTGTAGCTGTACTGATAGTAATTAACGATTTGTATGTATTTTTCGGGTTGTTTAGCCCGATACAAGCAGCCTGCTGGGCATGGCCCGGTCAAATATATGTAGAAGGTCCTGAAGGGCCAGCCCTCTGGGGCTGGTTAGCTCAGGGTCACGGGTTAGCTCACGCTGACTGTCCTGCCGCATGGCTGTTAGAAGCAGGGAGAGGCGGGTTGGATCCGTCAAACGAAACCCGGGCATGCCGGATTGACGGTTCCCCGTCAGGTCTCCCCCACCACGGATGCGGAAATCTTCATCGGCAATAAGGAAGCCATCTTCTGTATCTCGCAGGAGGTGGAGCCGCCGCTGAGCCGTGAAGCTGGTGCCCTCACTGTGCAGTAGCAGGCAGAAGGACTTCTGCGCCCCCCGGCCGACACGGCCACGCAACTGATGCAACTGGGCAAGGCCGAAGCGTTCAGCTTGCTCGATGACCATGATGGTGGCGTTAGGAATATCCACGCCGACCTCGATGACTGTCGTGGCGACCAGCAGGCGGGTCTGTCCTTTCTGGAAGGCCGTCAGGGCGTTTTGCCGTGTGTCGATGTCCTGTTTGCCATGCGCTAGCCCGATGATGGAGCCAAAACGTTTTGTCAGCTCGGCCCAGCGTTCTTCTGCTGCTGCGGCACTCTGGGTCTCACTTTCTTCTATGAGTGGGCAGACCCAGAATATCTGTTTTCCTTGATCCAATGCCCGTTTTATCCCGGCAAAAATATCATCCAGCTTACCCATATTATGCACGGTTGTATGAATCGGCTGGCGTCCGGCTGGTTTGCTATCTAGTCGGCTTACCCCCATTTCTCCCCATTCTGTAAGCTGGAGAGTACGGGGAATGGGAGTGGCGGTCATAACAAGCAGGTCCGTAGCGGGGCCTTTACTGGCTAGTTTCATGCGCTGCTCCACCCCGAAGCGGTGTTGCTCATCAATCACAGCGAGTCCAAGATCGGCAAAAGTGACGCCATCCTGAAAAAGCGCATGGGTGCCGATAGCGATTTTTGCATGACCATCGGCCAGTTTTGCTAATGCAACCCGCCGTGCTTTCCCTTTGACAGACCCGCTGAGAAACACGAACGGTACGGGGCATAGGGCCTCGAACGTACTGGCATGTTGCTGGGCCAGGATTTCCGTTGGGGCCATGAAGGCGGCCTGTGTTCCGGCTTCGACAGCTTGGAGCATGGCCATCATGGCAACAAGGGTTTTTCCAGCTCCGACATCGCCCTGTAGCAGGCGCATCATGGGGGCGGGACGTTCCATGTCCGCTGCGATTTCGGCCATGACACGATGTTGGGCCGGGGTTGGTTTATGGCCGAAATGCTCCAGTAAAGCGTGACGTAAGGAGCCATCGCCCCCCAGCGAGCGGCCTGCCCGTGTTTTAGCCTGCATACGGGCCAGCCCCAAGCAGAGCTGGTCTGCCAGAACTTCATCAGCTGCCAGCCGAGCACGGGCACGCTCAAGAATGGGCGTGGGGTCTTGGTCCGCAGGGAGAGTTTCGGGAAAGTGCATCAATCCTAGTGCTGTGACGAAATCAGGCCAATCTCGCTTTTTTATAAGAGGTGGGTCCAGCCATTCTGGTAGATCAGTAGGGACTAGGGCTAAAGCTGCCTGCATGGCCCGTCGTACAGTGGAAGGGAACAGACCTGCCGTTAGGGGCCATACCGGTTCCAGCCATGGGAAGTTGTCTTTCTTCTCCCAAGCCATGATGTGATCCGGGCGGGAAAGGGTTAGCCGGTCGTGATAATGGCCTACCCGGCCAGAGACGAGGATTTCCGTCCCCTCTGGTGGTAGGAAAAGACGTCCTTTTTGGAAGAAGGTGATTTCCAGTGTGCCGGTATTGTCTCGGGTGGTTAGGATGGTTGGCTGGGAGGCACGGGTAGGGCGGCGGACGCCAACGACATGCACATGGCTTGTCAGGATATCGCCTGCCAGTAATGTTTTGCCCTCGGCAAGGGTCATGAGCCTGCGCCGGTCGATCAGCTTTTCCGGTAGGGTAAAGAGCAGGTCGATAATTCGTTTCCCGCCGCTGATTTTATTGAGCATTGTGGCATGGCGTGGCCCTATCCCTGGCAAACTGCTTATGGGAGCCAGAAGGGGGGCGATCCGTGCGGAAGGGGGAGCTAGGGGCATGGCATCGAGAGGTGTAGCGGCTTCTGGGCTGACAGGGGGCTTAGGGAGGGCTATAGGGTAGCAAAACCGGCTAATAATAAAAATGTCCTTTTCACGAGTGGAGAGCTTGCGCTGATGCCTGCCGATCGTTCCGTCACTGCGTCCTTTGGTCCGACAGTCTGGGGGGTGCCTGATGGTGCGGTGGCATTTCTGCTTCGTCAGCGTTTGTCTGAACATAAGGGGACGCTGGTGCATGTGGCCCATGATGATGCCGCCCTTGCGTCTCTGGCGGACATGCTGGGCTGGCTGGTGCCGGAGGTTTCTGTCCTACGTTTCCCGGCATGGGACTGTCTGCCTTATGACCGTATTTCGCCTAACCCTTCCATCGTGGCTGAACGTGTCTCCACGCTGAGCCACCTGCTAGAACCACGACCAGAAACGGGGCGCATCGTCCTGACGACCGTACACGCCATGCTTCAGCGTGTGCCACCTCGTGCGGCTTTTGCGGGACAGACTATTCATGTGAAGGTTGGCGATACGCTGGATGTAGCGAAATTGGCAGAACAGCTCGTTGCCAGCGGTTATAGCCGTGTAGATACGGTGATGGAGCGTGGCGAATTCGCCATGCGGGGCAGCATCTTCGATCTTTATCCTGCGGATGCAGGTGAGCCTGTCCGGCTGGATCTGTTCGGTGATGAGGTGGACAATATCCGCAGTTTTGATGCGGCTACCCAGCGTTCCACGGATAAACGGACAGGTTTCAGCCTGACGCCTGTTTCGGAATATGCGCTGGATCAATCCAGCTTGAGCCGGTTTCAGACAGGCTGGCGGGATGTGTTTGGTGTCGGGGCGATGGAGGATGTTCTCTACCGCCAGCTTTTGGAAGGACGCAGGGCCAGCGGAGCGGAACATTATCTGCCACTGTTCCATGATGGCGATGGTCAGCATATGGAAACCCTGCTGGATTATCTGCCGGATGCTGCCCTGAGTTTCGAGCGGGATACGCCGGACATCCTGACGGCACGGCTGGACATGATCGCCGATCATTATCAGGCCCGTTGTGCTGCGGGGCATGAGGGGGAGCTGCCCTATCGACCTCTGCCACCGCACAGGCTTTATCTGAACCGTCATGGCTGGGATGGGATGTTGCAGGGGCATCCTACAGTTCTTTTGTCACCTTTTGCTCAGCCTGATGGTGCCGAGGGCGTAGATGCCGGGTACAGGCCGGGGCCGGTTTTTGCGAGTATGGGTGGTGCTGGACGGGAAGGGGTTTTCCAGCAGTTTTCTCTCCATGTGCAGGACTGGGCGAAGCAGGGGCGGCGCACCTATCTGACGGCCTGGAGCAATGGTTCTAGGGAGCGCATCAGCACTTTGCTGCGGGATCATGACATTCCCTGCGAAAGTTTCGATGATTGGGCACAGGCGGCGGGTATGGCCCGTGGGGCTGTCGGGCTTGTCGTGCTGGGTATGGAGCGGGGCTTTACCGGGGAGCGTCTGGCCTTTGTGTCCGAGCAGGACCTGCTAGGGGAACGTCTGGCCCGTCCACCCCGGCGCAGGCGCAAGGGTAATGACTTCATCACGCAGATCGGCGAGATTTCAGAAAGCGATCTCGTCGTGCATGAGGAATATGGTATTGGCCGTTATGTTGGGTTGGAGACGGTGCGGGAAGGGCGTGTGGCCCATGATTATCTCTCCATCCTGTATGATGGTGAGCAGCGTCTCCTTCTGCCCGTGGAAAATATCGACCTGCTGAGCCGTTTTGGCTCCGAGCAGGGAACCGTGCAGCTAGACCGTCTGGGTGGCAGCTCGTGGCAGGCCCGTAAGGCGAAGATGAAGACGCGCCTGCGGGAAATGGCCGGAGAGCTGATCCGCACAGCGGCGGCCCGTGCCATGAAGGAAGCTCCCATCATGGCCCCGGCAGAAGGGATGTGGGATGAATTCTGCGCTCGTTTCCCCTTTATGGAGACAGAAGACCAGTCACGGGCCATTGCGGATGTTCTGGAGGACCTGAGCAGCGGCAAACCGATGGACCGGCTCGTCTGTGGTGATGTGGGCTTTGGCAAGACGGAGGTGGCCTTGCGGGCTGCTTTCGTAGCGGCCATGTCCGGGATGCAGGTGGCGGTTGTCGTGCCTACGACCCTTCTGGCCCGGCAGCATTATATCGGCTTTAAGAAGCGGTTCGAGGGGCTGCCTGTGAAGGTGGAGCAGCTTTCTCGCATGGTCACGGCCAAGGAAGCCACGAAAGTGCGGGAAGGGCTGGCCGATGGGACGGTAGATATCGTCATCGGTACCCATGCGTTGCTCTCGAAAGCCGTGTCCTTCGAGCGGCTGGGAATGCTCATCATTGATGAGGAACAGCATTTTGGTGTGTCCCATAAGGAGAAGCTGAAGGCCCTGCGGGAAGACGTACATGTGCTGACGCTGTCTGCCACGCCTCTACCACGGACACTTCAGCTTTCCCTTTCCGGCGTGCGGGAAATGAGCCTGATCGCTACCCCGCCGACTGATCGCCTGTCCGTGCGTACCTTCATCACGCCTTTTGACCGGGTGATGATTCATGAGGCCATCCAGCGGGAACGCTTCCGGGGTGGGCAGGTCTTCTGCGTGGTACCTCGTCTGACGGACATGCGGCACATGGCCGACCGGCTGCGGGAGATCGTACCCGATGCCCGCATCACGGAGGCTCATGGCCGCCTTACCCCTACCGAGCTGGAAACGGTGATGACGGAGTTCTCGGAAGGGAAATACGACATTCTGCTCTCCACCAACATTGTGGAGAGTGGGCTGGACATGCCCCGGGTCAATACGATCATCATTCACCGGGCTGATATGTTCGGCCTGGGGCAGCTTTACCAGTTGCGGGGCCGTGTCGGGCGGGCCAAGCAGCGGGGTTATGCCTATCTGACATGGCCACAAACGCATGTTTTGTCCGCCTCATCCGTTAAACGGCTGGAGATCATGCAGACGCTTGATTCTCTCGGGGCAGGCTTCACGCTGGCATCCCATGACCTTGACCTGCGGGGGGCCGGGAATCTTCTGGGCGATGAGCAGTCCGGCCATATCAAGGAAGTCGGCATCGAGCTGTACCAGCAAATGCTTCAGGACGCTGTGACGGACCTGCGCCGGATGCGGAATGAGAGTGAGGAGGAAGATACGGGCTGGACGCCGAACATCATTCTCGGCCTGCCGGTGCTACTGCCGGAAGAGTATGTGAAGGACCTACCCGTCCGTCTCGGCCTGTACCGCCGCATAGCCGCTCTGAAGGATGAGGCGGATGTGGACGCCATGCGGGTCGAGCTGGTGGACCGTTTCGGCCCTCTGCCGCAGGAGGTAGAGAATCTTCTGGATGTTGTGATGATCAAGAAGCTTTGCCGTGAGACGGGCGTGGAACGGTTGGAGGCCGGGCCGAAAGGCATGGTCCTCCAGTTCCGTAAGAATAAGTTCGGTAATCCGGATGGTCTGATCCGCTGGGCTGCCCGTAATGAGAAGGCCGGGGTTAAGATACGGCCTGACCATAAGCTGGCTATGGTGCGGGAAATGACCAATGCTGTGCGGATCAGCATGGCCCGGAAGATTCTGGCCTCCCTGACCAAACTGTTGGATAAGGTCCGCCCGGCAGACGCAGGTTGATGATCACGGTTTATAACCTGACGTAGACATGGGGCGGCAATAATGAAGCCGCCCCATGTGCGTGATGCTATTGGATGAGCCCTCTTCAGGCCTGTGTAACAAGAGAGGGGTCAGCAGCGGACCCGAACATTTCATAATGGATTCGCTCCATAGGAATATTCTGTTCCTTCAGTGTGTGGATCATGCTGAGCATGAATTCTGTTGGACCGCAGATGTAGAAATCTGCTTGTTTGTCCTCATGAGTTTTCAGCCAAGATGGTGAGATACGTCCGGTATGGAGGTCCACCCCTTTCATCTGCGGGGGGAGGCTGTTCATCTGGCTATAGAACAGGTCTGCCTTGATGGTGCCATTAGCCGCCAGAGTGCAAATCTTATCGGCAAAGATTGTTGTCTGTGTGGACTGTGTGCCGTGAATGAAATGGATGGAACGGCGATCATTGCGTGCAGCCAGTGTCTCCATCATGGACATGATGGGGGTGATGCCTGCACCGGCGGAGATGAAGCACAGAGGCCTCTCGGAGGAAGGGTTTAGGAAGAAATCACCTGCCGGGGCAGAGACTTCCAGTATATCTCCCTCTTGTGCATGATCATGGAACCAGCGAGAGACCAGACCGTCTTCACGCTTTTTGATGGTGATGCGGTAATGATTATCAGCCGGGGCGGAGGAAATGCTGTAATTGCGCCGCTCTGACCCAACATCGGGTATGTCTAGCCGGAAGCTGAGATATTGGCCCGGCCGATGTTTCATGACGGGTTGGCCATCCACAGGGGTGAGGGTGAAGGAGGCGGTATCAGCCGTCTCCATTGACCGGCTAGCGATGCGGAAGGGACGCCATCCCGTCCAGCCGCCTTTTTCTGCGGTATGGGCATGGTAAATCTGTTGCTCTCGGTTGATCAGCACATCAGCGAGAAAACCGTAGGCTTCTTTCCAGGCCTCCATGATGTCGGGTGTGGCCTGATCCCCTAGAACGTGGGCAATAGCCCCCAAGAGAGCCGTGCCGACAAAGGGGTAATGTTCCGGCAGAATGTTCAGCCCAACATGTTTCTCGGCAATGCGTTCAATCATGTCCTTCAGGGGCGTGGGATCATCAATATGGCGTGCATAGGCGAGGACGGCAAACGCCAGAGCCTTGGGTTGGTCGCCACTTTTCTGGTGAGAAATGTTGAAGAGATCACGAATGGCTTCGTCACTTAGAAGCCGCCGGTACATTTCCTGCGTGATGGCGAGGCCGTGGGCCTCCAGTGCGGGGATGCAAGCTTTGACGATGGAGCGCGTTTGCGGGGAGAGGGAAGCAGGCATTGGGTAATATTCCTAAAACATGTATAAAAAATACATGTTTATGATAGGTCAGTAGGCGATGCTGTCAAGCCGGGGGAGAAGATGTGAGGAAATTGGTTGGCAATGGTCATCTTTCTGTTAGTTTTGGAGGAGGAGCCGCTGCCGTTATACCGCCTGTCTTGCAGGCTGGTTCGGAGTGACGCCGGATCATTTGAGTTACGACCGGAAGGAAGCTCCCGGAATGCGTCTGACCCTCTATACCGATTATGCTTTTAGATCCCTGATCTATCTGGAAACGCAGAAGGACCGCCTTGTTTCCATTGGGGAAATAGCCCGTGTTTATGGGATTTCGGAGAATCATCTGGTCAAGGTGGTGCATCGGCTAGGGCGTCATGGTTTCATCAAGACGCTGCGTGGGCGCAATGGCGGGCTTCGTTTGGGGAAAAATTCGGAAGATATTTATCTTGGCGACATCGTCCGCTGCACAGAAGATGATCTCGCTCTTGTCGGCTGTATGCGGAAGGATGAGGAGGCTTCAGGCTGTATTCTTGTGGGAGGGTGCCGCCTGAAACAGACCCTCCTGAAAGCTCGCTTTGCCTTTATGAACGTGCTGGATGAGGTCACGCTGGCTGATGTCACGGCCCCACATGAGCGTAAGGTACTGATGCAGGCGGTGCAGGAGCTGAGTAGCAAACCGTAGCGGTAAGAGCGGTTTTAGCCCGCCGGGCGGCTAGGCCATTGTAAAAGGGACCGCCAGTTGGCCCATGTGCCCTGATAGGCAAACCGTGAGCATGTATCTAGCACCTGCTCAACCTGATGATGGTGTATGAAGGCGAGTCCCGCATCGGATAGGGCGGTGTTGATCATATTGAAGGGGATGTTTTGTTCTTTTAGCATCCCAGCGATCCAACGCATTGTGCCAACAACCATGGCCCCCGGGCCGGTCGAGACCCAGATATTTTCAAAATATCCCGTGTCCAGAATGTGTTGGACCCGTTGGAACATGGTTTCCATGATGTGTTGCATCAGGGGGTTGCCCGCCTCACAGATGAGGACATCATTATCAAGACACCATGGCTGCCCGATGGAATAGGACAGTAGTGCCTTGAAGGATGTCCCTTTGGTGATCTCCGTCAGTGGGGCCCGGCTGATGACGTCAGCATCAATATAAACCCCACCTTTTACGTGCAGATAGCAAAGCCGCCAGAAGTCCGACCGCATGGCGGGATGAGGGCAGGCGTCATAAAGTGTTGTGATTTCCGCACCATAATGGGCCTGAATGAAGGCACGGGCTGTTTCATCACATTCCAGATAGTAGGTGAAGTCCGGGTGATCCCGCCGGATGCTCTCCATCGCTGTGCGGACATCCCCCGGTGGGACAGGTTTGTCCCAAAACTGCACGATATGTTTGGGAATGGTGTGAGGGAAATCTTGCGGAACACAGCGGGGCATATTGGGGAACAGACGTTCCTCTATACCCAGTGGTAGCAGGTTGAAGCAGGCGCCCTGATCACCGTTTAGGGCGCCATTAAATAGGTCAGAATATAGAGTCGGGTAATCGGAAAAATTACGACTCACCACGGAACCCTGTGGCAATGACATACAGCTCACTCGATTCCTTGCGGGAGGCGGGCGGCTTAACGTGTTTGACGACCGCAAAGTTACGCTTCATCAGGTCTAGCATGCTTTTTTCAGAACCACCCTGAAAGACCTTGGCGATGAAGGCACCACCTTCGGCAAGGATTTTCAGAGCGAAATCAAGGGCATTTTCAGCAAGGTCCATAATGCGGATATGGTCCGTTGCGGCATGGCCGGTCGTATTGGGGGCCATGTCGGACATGACAAGATCAGCCCGCCCGCCGAGCATGGATTGGAGGCGTTCCGGCATGTCGGCCTCCATGAAGTCGCCTTCGATAATCTCTGCACCTGGTACGGGGTCTACGGGTAGAAGGTCCACGCCAATTACCTTGGCAGCTCCACGTTTGACGGCAATCTGTGCCCAGCCACCCGGTGCGGCGCCGAGGTCCACAACCCGGCTGCCCGGCTTGATGAAGTGAAAGCGGTCATCCATTTCCAGCAGTTTAAAGGCCGCCCGGGACCGCCAGCCTTGTTGCCGGGCTGCTGATACATAGGGGTCATTCAGCTGGCGATTCAGCCAGCGTTGTTGGGCGGGTGTACGTCCCCGTGCTTTGCGGAGTTTGACGGTCTGTGTCCGTAAAGTCTGTGACGTAGCGGCGTCATCTGCTGTATCCCGTGTGCCGGGTGTGCGGGAGTGACGCAAGGGCTTGCCGGGAATACGGGGGGCTGTCGTGCCGCTTTTGGAACGGCGGGAGGAAGGGGGCGTATGTTTTGGGCTCATAAAGGGAAAGATAAGCTCTTACCGGCTCCCTGCAAAGCCTGTCCGTTGCTGTCCGCCCCTTTTTACTTGTAAGGGGTGATGAAAGCACGAGCCGGAAGGCCACTCTTTAGAAGAACAGGACAGCTTGTGAGACAGTTTTACGCCGCTTTTGTTCTGGCCGCCTTGGCCCTATGTGTTGGTGCCGTCCTAGGGTACGGACATACGCCCAGCCTGTATGGGGCCCTTATGGGGGTAGAGGGTGTGGCCATTCTTGCCTTAATGGAAACGGCTGAATCGATGGATAATGCCATCGTTGATTATGGCATCCTCAAGACCATGTCGCCCCGTTGGCAGAAGCGTTACATCAGCTGGGGGATGCCAATTTCCGTGTTGGGGATGCGCTTTCTGTTCCCCGTTCTTCTGGTGGCTCTGGTGGCAGGTTTGTCACCGTGGCAGGCGGCTCGCTTGGCTGTGATGGAGCCGCAGCGTTACGCCTCTATCATGCTTGGTGCAAAGGATATGATCTCTGCCTTCGGTGGGGCCTTCCTTCTTCTGATTGCGCTGAATTACTTTCTGGATGACGATAAAACCCACCACTGGCTCTCATGGCTGGAGCGTCCAGCGGCTCGTCTGGGTGGGGTATCGGCCCTGCCAGTTGGGTTGACGCTAGCTGTTCTCATGCTTGTGAGCCGCCTGATGGGCCCGGGGCATGACCCGATGGCATTCCTCTTTTGGGGCTGTGGCGGTGTGGCGGCTTATATTCTGGGTAAAGAAACGCTGGTTTGGTTGATCGGCGAGCCGGGGGCTTCTCGCATGGCGGCAGGTGGCGGGCTGCTTACATTCCTGTATCTGGAATTTATTGATGCCAGCTTCTCATTTGATGGCGTTATTTCAGCCTTTGCGATCACGACGGACCCGGTCGTTATTGCACTGGGGCTTGGGGTGGGGGCGATGTTCGTCCGCTCCATGACACTCTCCATGCTGAAGACCAACGCTCTGGCTGAGTATGTTTATGTGGAGCATGGGGCATTTTATACCATTTTCATTCTTTCCTTGTTGATGCTGGTTAGTGTGCTGGTGGAAGTTCCGGAATGGGTGACAGGGCTTGTGGGCATCCTGCTGATTGGTGGTGCTTTTCTGGCGAGTGCGGTGAGACGCCCCGTAAAATAAAGGAAAAACTTTCCTTAACCCCTTGCACTGCAAGGAAAATAAGGCTAGAACCCCTCCAGCAAACGCCGCTTGGGAGATAGTTTAGCGGTAGAACTACCGGCTCTGACCCGGTCAGCCCTGGTTCGAATCCAGGTCTCCCAGCCATTTTTATGGTGAGTTTGCAGAAGGGGACAGCCCCACCGCTTGGGAGATAGTTTAGCGGTAGAACTACCGGCTCTGACCCGGTCAGCCCTGGTTCGAATCCAGGTCTCCCAGCCATTTCTTTTCCGTGCAAGATAAATCCTTTCTTACGTGTTGGCTAGCTGCCGATTTGCGTGACGGAGCACATCGCTGTAAGCAGGACCATCCCTGACCAGAGCCGGAATATGGTGGAACTGTGGCTGCAACAATTTCTTCTGATCTGATCGCCCGCTATGGCGGCAACCTACCACGCTATACAAGCTACCCAACGGCGGTCAGTTTTTCCGAGGCGATTGGACCGCAGGATGTGGCGGGCTGGCTGAAGGCCTTACCGGCTGGGCAGTCCGTTTCTCTCTATTTCCATGTTCCTTTCTGTGATGAGCTGTGCCGTTTCTGTGCTTGCAACACGGCGGTGATGCGGCAGGAGGAAGGGCGTGCAGCCTATGGCGAGCTGCTTCTCAATGAGCTGCGCCGTCTTGTTGCGTTGATCGGGCGGGGGCGTGTGGTGCATCATCTTCATTTTGGTGGGGGGACACCAACAACCTTGCCAGAATCGGCTCTGCGGAAGGTGATGGCGGCTGTCCGGGAAGAATTCCAACTTGCTGACGATGCCGAGGTTGCCATGGAGATGGACCCCCGGCATGTGCCGGAAGGTATGCTGCCCCTGTTGGCTGAACTTGGCTTCAATCGCATCAGTTTCGGTGTGCAGGACCTTGACCGTACCGTGCAGGAAACTTGCGGGCGTGTGCAGTCTTACGAGCAGACTTTGGCCTGTGTGCAGCAGGCCCGTGCAGCGGGGGTGAATGGGGTAAATATCGACCTGATCTACGGTCTACCCTATCAGACGGTTGAGAGCGTACAGGATACAGCCCGTCGCGTTGCCGGGATGAAGCCGGACCGTCTGGCTGTTTTTGGCTATGCTCATGTGCCGTGGAAGCAGAAACGCCAGCAGCTTATCCCGCAGGATTCCCTACCTTCTTCCGAAGAGCGGTTGCAGCAGGCGGATATGATTGACCGGGTTTTGGTTGAGGAAGGTTATAAGCCCATCGGATTGGACCATTACGCTCACCCCGGCGACGCTATGACCCATGCCTATGAGGCGGGTACGCTACATCGAAATTTTCAGGGATACACGATCGATTCATCGCCTGTTCTGTTAGGAATGGGCGCATCCGCCATCTCCATGACGCCTGATGGATTCTATCAGAACATCCCTTCCACGGCGGCCTATATCCGGGCGTTGGAAGAACATGATGGCTTGCCCATAGCCCGTGGTGTTTTCCGTACGGAAGAAGACCGCTGGCGGGGGAAAGTGATTGAGACCATCATGTGTCTCTCCGCCGTGGACCTGACGCCCTATATCCCGGAGGGTCAGAGCCTGCATGAGGCGTTTGTTGAGGAACTGGCGGCTCTGTCCTCTTTTGAGGAAGATGGGTTGATTCATTGGGAAGGGAACCGGGTGAGCCTGACAGAAAAGGGCAAGCCATTCCTGCGCCATTTGGCGGCTGTGTTTGATATGCGGCGCAAAGAGCTGGCCGCAGCGGCAGATGGCAAGCCGACGCCCCGTTTTTCCTCATCTCTGTGAGGATGATGACCAATGGTAGGCCGTTTTCCTTTGCCTATGGCCAGATAGTGCGTTATGAGACCCTGCCAACAGCTTAATGACCCTTTTAGTGGTGATAAGCTGACCTAGTTGTATCGAACAGGACGCACGATTGGGGGCGTGGGCATCATGACAGATTCTTTTAACGATAAACTTTACAGCCGTGTGCGTGATGCTCTGGCGTTTGATGATGTATTGATCGAACCGGTCGAATCATCTGTTCTTCCTGGTCAGGTCAGCACGAAGACACGCCTTACCCGCAAGCTGGAACTGAACATCCCGCTGCTTTCTTCCGCTATGGACACGGTGACGGAAGAAGAAATGGCTATCTCCATGGCGCAGCAGGGCGGCATGGGCGTCATCCATAAAAATCTGACGCTGGAAGGGCAGGCCGAGCAGGTTCGCCGTGTGAAGCGTTTTGAAGCTGGTATGGTGGTGAACCCTGTCACGGTGGGCCCAGACCAGACACTGAGCGATGTTCATGAAATCATGGCTCGTCATGGTATTTCCGGCCTTCCTGTCGTGGAGAAAGATGGCAAGCTGGTTGGTATTCTGACCAACCGTGACATGCGTTTTACCGAAGATAAAAGCACCCGTGTGCGGGACCTGATGACGCATAAAGGGCTGGTCACGGTCAAGCATGGTGCCTCTGCCGAGCAGGCCCGCCAGCTGTTGCATGATCATCGGATTGAGAAGCTGCTGGTCGTGGATGATGCAGAACGCTGCATCGGCCTTATTACCGTCAAGGATATGGACAAGGCTACGACCCACCCGCTGGCCGTGAAGGACGCAGAAGGCCGCCTGCTGTGTGCTGCGGCTATTGGTGTTGGCGAAGATGGTCTTCGCCGTGGGGCTGCGCTTGTTGAGGCAGGCGTGGATGTGCTGGTGGTCGATACAGCGCATGGTCATTCCCGTGGCGTATTGGAGACCGTGGCTCGCCTGCGTGATAAATATGCCGATGTGCAGTTGATAGCCGGTAACGTGGCCACACCAGAAGCCGCCAGAGCCTTGATCAAGTCCGGTGCAGACTGCGTGAAGATCGGCATTGGTCCGGGCTCCATTTGCACGACCCGTGTTGTAGCCGGTGTTGGCGTGCCGCAGTTCTCCGCTGTTCTGGAAACGGCTGCTGCGTGTCATGAGTTGGATATCCCGGCTATTGCCGATGGTGGCATCCGGACATCAGGTGATATCGTCAAGGCCATTGGTGCCGGTGCGGATGTCGTGATGGTTGGCTCTATGCTGGCAGGGTGTGAAGAAAGCCCCGGTGAGAGCTTCCTGTATCAGGGGCGGACCTACAAAGCTTATCGTGGCATGGGTTCCATGGGGGCTATGGCCCGTGGTTCAGCGGATCGCTACTTCCAGGGTGAAGTGCGGGATACGTTGAAGTTGGTGCCGGAAGGAATTGAAGGGCAGGTGCCATATAAGGGGCCAATGGCTGCCGTGGTGCATCAGCTGGTTGGTGGTCTGCGGGCAGGCATGGGCTATACGGGCTCTGCCACGATTACAGACCTTCAGGCCCGGGCTCGCTTCCGCAAAATTACTAATGCAGGCTTGCGGGAAAGCCACGTGCATGACGTGACTATCACGCGTGAAGCACCGAACTATCGGCTTTAATTGGCTTTAAAAGGTAATTTTTTTCTTTCCTGATGGAAGGAAACAGAGTAGGCGGGGGCCATGACCCCCGCTGCTCGTCTTTCTGGTGCGATTGATCTGCTTTGTGCGATCCAGAACGCACCGCACCGCCCGGCTGATGCCGTAGCTAACAATTTCTTCCGTGAACGCCGCTATATTGGCGGTGGAGATCGTAGAGCTATTTCTACGCTTGCGTGGGATGTTCTGCGGGCATGGCGGCGGTTGCATTGGCATCTGCGGGCAGACCTACGCTATCGGGATGAAGATATTTCCCCGAGGCTGCTTTGTGCAGCCATGCTGCATTTTGTCGGGCAGCCTCTTTCTTCTATTCAGGCCCTGTTTAATGGGGAGCGTTATGCGCCCGCCCCATTGAGTGACCGTGAGATGGTCATGCTGGAGGCTCTGGAAGGGCAGGAGATTAGCAGTGAAAAGCAGTCTCTTCCAGTCCGGTTGGAATATCCCGATTGGCTACAGCCTTACCTAGAAGAAGATTTCGGGGACCGACTGGAAGAGGAAATGCGTGCCCTTATGGGGGCTCCCTCGTTGGATCTTCGGGTGAATCTGCTCAAGGCCACAAGGGAGGAAGCCCTGCGCCGTCTCAAGCGGGAGGGGTTTCATGGTGAGCCAACGGCTCTTTCTCCGTGGGGCATCCGTCTGGAAGGGCGTCAGCCCGTTACAGCGGCGGCCTTATTCCGGGAAGGGATCGTGGAGATTCAGGATGAAGGCAGTCAGCTGATTGCCGCTGCCGTAGATGCTGGACCGGGGCAGAGGCTGCTCGATTACTGTGCCGGTGCTGCTGGGAAGACGTTGGCCCTTGCCATGACGATGGAAAATAAGGGGCAGATCGTTGCTTGCGATGTTTCCCGGGTGCGGTTGGATGGTGCCACAAAACGCCTACGCCGGGCGGGTGTGCATAACGTAACCCGTCATCTGTTGAGCGAAGGTGACAAATGGGCAAAGCGGCGAGAGGGGCAGTTTGATACGGTTCTGGTTGATGCACCTTGTTCCGGCACAGGCACATGGCGGCGCAATCCCGATGCCCGCTTGCGTTTAACGGAAGAGGACATCAAGGAGCTTTGTGTCAAACAGGCTGCCATTCTTGATATTGCGGCCCGTCTCGTTCGCCCGGGTGGGAAGCTGGTTTATGCGACCTGCTCTTTGCTGGGTGTCGAGAACCAGAAACAGATTGAAGCTTTTCTGAAAAGGCAGGAGAAATACAGCCTTCTGCCTGCCGAGAAACGGTCTGCCCTCTTGCCGGAAGCCCTGCGTAATGAGGCCCTTTTCTCTCTGACACCGCATGGTTTTGGAACAGATGGCTTCTTCGTGGCGACTATGGAGAAGGCAGCGGCGGTTTGACCCTATGTAGAGGGGCCGGATTATCCAGTTTGTAGTTTGGCAGTACCGCAGATTTGTGCCTCTGTCATTAAAATGACTACTATCGGATGGTGCCCTTCCTGCCCGTCTTGTAGGGGGCGGGCGGTTCTGTCTGACTGGAGGAAATATACCCCCTATGGCCTATGACGTTCTTTTTTGGGTGGTGCTGACATTCGGGGCCGGGATGCTGGCGCAGTGGGTTGCGTGGCGTTTACGCTTGCCAGCTATTGTGCTGCTTTTTGCCATGGGGTTGCTTTTTGGCCCCGTGCTGGGGTGGCTCCATCCTTCAGAAGTACTAGGCCATGCGTTCCGTCCCTTGGTGAATATGCTGGTGGCCCTGATCGTTTTTGAAGGCGGGATGGTGCTGGATATTCGGCAGCTGCGGGAGGCAGGGCAGGGCGTGGCCCGCCTGACAATGGTGGCCCTGCCTATCAACTGGATATTAGGGGCACTGGCCGCTCATTATGTCGCCCATCTGGAATGGGGAACGTCTTTCCTTTTCGGGGCTATTATTGTGGTAACGGGGCCGACAGTCATTCTGCCTCTGTTGCGAAGTGCTAAGCTCCAGCCCCGTGTGGCCGCTTTCCTGCGGTGGGAGGCCATTGTTAATGACCCAGTAGGGGCTATTCTGGCTGCTGTGGTGATGCAGGTCATGCTTCTGCATGTCGACCTGCACAAGCAGCTGTTTTTTGTCCATACCTTGCCGGATATGCTGGTGGCGGGGGCGATCTCCGTAGCAGCGGGGATTCTGCCCGCTTATCTGATGCGCTACCTCTTTACGCGGGACCTGATGCCGGAACTTTTGAAGGTTCCCATTATGGTCACATTGGCTCTGGTCATTTTCGAAGCCTGCACGTTGGCGATGGAGGGAGCCGGACTGATTGCCGTGACCGTGTTCGGCATGATGTTGACCAATCTGCACATTCCCGGCCTGAATGAGCTGAAACGGACCAAGGAATCCCTTGTTGTCCTGATGGTCTCTGTTTTGTTCATCTTGCTGACAGCCGATTTGCACCGGGCCGTGCTGGCCAGACTGTCCATTCCCATTCTACTGTTGACGCTCGTTGTGCTGTTTGTGGTTCGCCCGCTCTGCATTTTTCTGGCTACGCTGGGGACGAGTATAAGCTGGCAGGAACGGATCTTCGTTGGGTGGATTGCTCCCCGGGGGATTGTTGCGGCGGCCGTGGCTGGTGCTGCTGGTATCAAGCTATCGGAGGCGGGCTATGCCTCGGCGGATCTTGTCATGCCAGCCGTGTTCTGCGTGATCGCCGTGACGATGATCTGTCATGGCTTCTCGCTCGGTCCGCTTGCTCGCCGCCTGCATCTGACATTATCCAACGAGCCCGCATTGGTCATTCTGGGCGGTAATGCGTGGTCAACCGATCTGGCTGCCTGCCTGAATGATGAAAAGGTGCCCGTGCTGTTGGTGGATACTACAGCGCAGGAACTCATGCCTGCTGCCCGCCGTGGAGTACCGGTGCTTAAGGCGGAATTGCTTTCAACCGCTGGGCAGGAAGCGTTGGAAGAACGCCCCGCCGATTATCTGGTCGCTACGACAGGGGATGCCATTTATAATGGTATGGTTTGCGGCCATATGGCACCGCATATGGGGCGGGAACGGGTCTATCAGGTCAGCCCCGGTGTGGCCCGGTTGGACTTGTACCGTGGCCTCTCCCGTGATGCTCGTGGCAAGGTGCTGGGGGAACCGGGTTGGAACTACACTTTCTTTGATACGCTGTTTAGCCGTGGGTGGCGTTTTGTCAGCCAGAGCGTGACGGATGCTACGGTAGACCTGTTTGGGAAAGAGGAGAACCGGCTGGATCTGCTGATCATCCGCCGGGGGACGGGTATCTTCATTCGCTCGGCAGAAGATCGGGCATGGACCATGCCGGTTATGGGGGATATCGTCGTGTCGATGAAAGCACCGGAGACCCGTGAGGTAGAGACGGATGCAAAAAAAGAGGAAGCAGAACTGCGTGCAGGGACGTAGTGCTCGGCCGCTATTCGGGGTAGTGTAGTGCCGTTTTAGAAAGACAGTCCCTCTGTCTGTCCAGTCTACATGGGCGTATGGGGGGGAATTTTAGGGCACTACGAACGGGATTTTCGAAACATGAATGCTCATCACTCAATACTGATTGTTGACGATGATGATGCCTTGCGTCTTTTGCTAGCAGAACAGCTGGGGGAAGATGGAGCGTACCGGGTTGAACAGGCCGCCACTCTTGCCGCAGCACGGGGTGTGATAAGCCGCCCTTCGGGTGGACGAACGGATATTCTTCTACTGGATGTGAACCTGCCTGATGGTGACGGGCGGGATTTCTGTGCAGAACTACGGGAGAAGGGGATTCACATCCCTATCGTCATGATGACTGGCTCTCATGATGAGGATGATGTGATTCGTGGGCTGGATGCCGGGGCGAATGATTATGTTGCCAAGCCATTCCGCATGGGTGAGTTGAAGGCTCGCTTGCGTGCACAGCTGCGTCTGTTCGAGAATAGTGAGGATGTCGTTTTCGATATCGGCCCTTATGTGTTCCATCCGGCCAGAAAGCAGTTGCTAGACCAGAAAAAGGGTCAGCGGATTCATCTGACGGAAAAAGAAACGGCCATTCTGAAATATCTCTATCGTGCTGGCGGGCAGCCGGTAGAGCGGGATGTATTGCTGCATGAGGTCTGGGGCTATCATGCTTCGGTAACCACACACACGCTGGAGACGCATATTTACCGTCTTCGTCAGAAGATCGAGCCTGATCATGGGCGGGCGGGGATTCTGCTAACGGAAGGCGGCGGTTACTGCCTCAATCCTGACCTCTAATTTTCGAGAACAGAATAGGCAAAAAAGGCTGACAAGGAGGCTGCCAGCCTTTTTTTGTTGTGAGCCCGCCTAGCGGGTTAGAGGGAGATATCCATCAGGACAGGGACATGATCGGAGGGGGAGGTCCAGTCCCGAACGGGGCTGAGAACATTGATGCTCTTTAGGCTGGGCAGAATATCCGGCGTTGTCCAGATATGATCCAGGCGGCGGCCTCTATTGGATTTTTTCCAATCCCGGTTGCGGTATGACCACCATGTGAAGAGTTTTTCAGGTTCCGGAATCGCCTTCCGCATAGCGTCTTCGAATCCGGTATTGAGCCAATGGGTCAGCCGTGTTGTTTCTGGTGGGGTATGGCTGACGATTTTTAGAAGCTGGCGGTGGTTCCAGACATCATGTTCCAATGGGGCGATGTTGAGATCGCCGACTAGGATGCTCCGCTTGGGCGGGTTGGTCGTGAACCAGTCCGTTGCTTCCTCGAGGAAGGCAAGCTTATGGGCGAATTTCTGATTTTCTTGCGGATCAGGAATGTCCCCCCCAGCAGGAACATAAAAGTTATGAAGGGTCACCGGGCCGGAGTCTGTCTGAACATTTGCAGCCACATGGCGGCAATCTGTTTTGCCGCACCAGTCTGGCGTGTCGGTAACAGGTTCCAGCGGTGTGCGGGAGAGAATGGTGACCCCGTTGTAACTCTTCATCCCACGATAAAGCTGGTGAGGGAAACCTAGTTCTGCCAGAGCATCTTGTGGGTAGAGCGGGTCCGGGACCTTGGTCTCTTGCAGGCAGATGACATCAGGGGACTGCTCTTCGATCAGACGTTGAAGCAAGGGCAGCCGGAGGCGGAGCGAATTGATATTCCATGTAATAAGGCGCATGTCTTCTGATCCCCTCTTGAGCTGGAAATTTCAAGGGAGATCTTGCGATTGACAGGTTTTGCGCCAATCTGAAGGGAATAGATAAGGAAAGACCCTGCATATGTCCGTTTTAATGATCGACAGTCATATTGATATCCCGTGGGAAGAAAAGACAGAGGAAGGTCTTCCCTGTTGGCAGAAGCGGGATCAGGCGGACATTGCCCTAAGGGAAGCAGAACGCCGTTTTACCATTCCTAAGGCAGAGGTTGGGGGACTAGGGGCAGCCTGTCTGGCCGCTTACACTCCACAGGCTGCTCTTGATGATGTCGGGCATGAAGCAGCCTGGCGGCGGGCTGGGGCCATGCTGGACGCCATGGAGGAGATGGTGGCGTTGCATGTATCCGGTAGGGCCGCCCTATGTCGAACAGCACGAGATGTACGTCAGGCGGCAGAGGCCGGGAAAGTGGCGTTAGTTCCGGTCATGGAGAATGGGTACCCACTGGCGGATGACCCGGCCCGAATTGGTCATCTCGCTCGTAGGTACGGTGTGCGTTACATGACCCTGACCCACAACGGCCATAATCTGCTGGCGGATTCAGCGGTGGTTCGACAAGGGCCGGAAGAAGCCCATGGCGGGTTGTCGGCCTTGGGGCGAGAGGTCATCGGTGAGATGAACCGTCATGGCGTGTTGGTTGATGTGTCTCATGCGTCCCGCAAGACCATGATGCAGGCGGTGGAGACATCCACAGTGCCGGTCTTTGCTAGCCACTCTTGTGTGCGGGCTTTGTGTGACCATCCTCGCAATCTGGATGACGGGCAACTTGATGCCTTGAAGGCAAGTGGTGGTCTGATCCAGATCACGGCTATGGGGCCGTTTCTGCGGCGAGGCGGTGGCGGTACACTGAGGGACTTTGTGGAGCATGTGCTGTATGTCGCCCGTAGGATTGGTATCGAACATGTAGGGATTTCGTCCGACTTTGATGGCGGGGGCGGGATAGAAGGCTGGCAGGATGCGAGTGAGACCCACCATCTACTCAAGGCATTAGAGCAGACAGGGCTGGATGAGCATGAAATTCGGGCAGTCTGTGGGGGTAATATGCTGAGACTTTTGGAAAAGGCAGAAGAAAAAATATTAGAATGTCAAACATGATTTTCCATTTTGGGAAGGATTTAGCGTATTTTTTACGTGGTAATTTTTTCATAAACGGGATTGACAGCCAACTCGGTTGGTAGGGGGCAAGGAAGGGAGGAAGGAGGGAATAAAATCTCACATAAATCGTTATTTTTCATATTGTTATATTCTTTGCTCAAAAAATAGGCAATCTATGAAAAAAGAAGAGAAACCCTATGCTGTGTGCTTTTACCCTTGGAGTATTCACAGCTTTGTCCACAGGAATGGTGGATGAGTGTAAAGGGACTGTCATAATCACGAGAAACTGGCGGAAAACCAAGAAAAATGGCTGATACACCTCACGGCGTTGCTGCGATTCGGAAGGCTCTTAAGACGATTCCCGAAAGCCCCGGCGTGTACCGGATGTTGAGCGCAAAAGACGAGGTGCTTTACGTCGGCAAGGCTCTGAACCTGAAGAAGCGTGTTACCTCCTATACGCAGCTTGCCCGCCTGCCAGAGCGTTTGCGGTTCATGGTGTCTTTGACCGTCAACATGGAGATCGTCGTCACTCGGACCGAAGCCGAGGCGCTGCTGCTAGAGGCTAATTACATCAAGCGGATGAAGCCCCGCTTCAATATCCTTCTGCGGGACGATAAGAGCTATCCGTGGCTCCTATTGAGCGGGGATCACGCTTTCCCTCGTTTGATGCGCCAACGGGGGAAACCGGTTAAAGGGGCGACATACTGGGGGCCATTTGCATCATCTCGGGCTGTGGACCAGACGATTCAGGTCATCCAGCGGGCTTTCATGTTGCGGACTTGCACAGACAGTGTTTTCGAATCCCGCACACGGCCTTGTTTGCTGCACCAGATCAAACGCTGTTCTGCCCCCTGTGTGGACCGTATCAGCCCATCGGAATATCAGGCACTTGTGGAGCAGACGAGGGAATTCCTGAGTGGTGGCGGACGGGAGTTACAGCAGCGTTTGACCATAGAGATGGAAAAGGCCTCCGAAGAATTGGCTTTTGAGCGGGCAGCACTCATCCGGGACCGTATCCGAGGGTTTGCTAATCTTCGGGCTTCAGGGGCGATAAACCCTATCAGTATTCAGGAAGCGGACGTGGTGGCACTCTGGCAGCAAGCGGGGCAGAGCTGCATACAGGTCTTCTTCATTCGTGGGGGGCGTAATAACGGGAACAGGGCGTTCTATCCCCGGCACGAGGCAGATGCATCAGCAGCGGATGTTCTGGCGGCATTTCTGCTTCAGTTTTACGAGGATAAGCAGCCTCCTTTGCAGATAATGACGAATAGTGAACCTTCCGAGCAACCCCTGCTTACTGAGGCCCTGAGCCTGCAACGGGGGCAGAAGGTACAGTTGCTTCAGCCGCAGCGGGGAGAAAAGAAGGCGGTGTTGGATCATGCCATTCTCAATGCCCGTGAAGCTCTGGAACGTCGTCTAGCTGAAACTGCTGGGCAGGCGGTCCTGTTGGAAAAAGTTGCTGATCTGTTCGACTTGCCTGCACCACCGAAACGCATTGAAGTTTACGACAACTCCCATCTTATGGGGCAGGCTCCTTATGGGGCCATGGTGGTTGGCGGGCCAGAAGGTTTTGTGAAGCGGGCTTACAGAAAGTTTTCCATCCGTGGGCCGGTGGCTCCGGGGGATGATTTCGGCATGATGAAGGAAGTCATGACCCGCCGCTTTGCCCAGTTGACTCCTGATGATGCAGGAAGCGAAAGCTGGCCAGACCTTCTGCTGATTGACGGTGGCAAGGGGCAGGTGCGAGTCGTGCGGGAGATTCTAGCCGAGCGAGGGCTGTCCTCCATTCCGGTTGTCGGTATTGCCAAAGGGGTGGATCGCAACGCAGGGCGGGAATGGTTTTTTGTAGAGGGGAAAGAGCCATTTCAGCTACCTGTCAATGATGCTGTTCTGTACTATCTCCAGAGGTTGCGAGATGAGGTGCATCGTTTTGTTATCACGACACACAGGGCGGGACGCTCTAGAGCATTGACCCGTTCTGGGCTTGATGAAATTCCTGGTGTTGGGCCTGCCCGTAAGAAGGCATTGCTGACCCGTTTCGGTTCTGTTCGGCAGGTTGGGCAGGCGGCTCTGGAAGAGCTGGAACGTGTACCAGGAATTAATCGTGAAATGGCGCAGGTCATTTATGGATATTTCCATCCAGAATGGGTAAGAGAGCAGAGTGACGTCCTCGAAAATCCCTGACTGAGCACTGTGTTGGGGATGGCTTTCCACATTAGGGATATCAGGTGATCAATCTTCCCAACCTTCTCACGCTGTTCCGTATACTTGTGATCCCAGTGCTGATTGCGTGTCTGGCGGGTGGCGGCCTATGGGCGGATCTGGCGTTTCTGCTGTATGTGGGCGCCTGTGTGACTGACTATCTTGATGGCGCTCTTGCCCGTAAGCAGGGGCTGACGTCGGATCTCGGCCGGATGATGGATCCGATTGCGGATAAACTTCTCGTAGGGGGGCTTCTTCTAGCCCTTGCAGGAATGGGGGGCTTACGCTTCTGTTCGCTGTATGCGGCTATTCTCATCATGCTGCGGGAGATTATGATCAGCGGCTTGCGGGAATATATGGCTTCCCGGAATGAAATGATCCCTTCCACTCGTCTGGCTAAATGGAAAACAGGCGTGCAGATGGTGGCAATAGGGTTTCTTATTCTGGGGCAGGGGGATTCTAGCTCTTTTCATGACGTAACATGGTGTTTCGGTGTGATTGGGGCTGCGTTGCTCTGGCTGTCCGTTATTCCGACACTCCTGACGGGGACGGAGTATCTCAGAGCGACCGTAGCGCAAATACGGAGGTAGGATGCTGTGAGGTATCTGAAGGCTCTGGAAGATGATGGCAGAAGGCGTGTTACGCTTTCTCGGTGGCGGGTTGTGATGATTGTAAAGGGTGAGGAATGAAAAGCAGAGAAGGCAAAATAAAGAGGGCAGGCGCTGTCATGTCCTTCTTTGCGGTGGGATGTACCAGTTTCTCGGTCAGTTGTACGGGGCTGGACAGGCATCTGCACAATACGATCAACCCGTTTGGTAATCCGAATACGCCTGATGCTCGCAGTGAGACAGCGCAGCGCATTCAGGGGGCGAAGGCAACCAGTACGATGCCTCTCCTGCCTGAAGAAGGTGATGTCTGGCCGGGGCAGCCGGAGCCTGTGCCCAGCCTTCAGGATGTTAGCCGGTCTGATGCTCATTTTGTTGCGAAATGGCAGAAGGCCCGCCCGCAGCTTGATGCCGATTTGCGCCAGCAGCTGAATGACGGGCAGGGCATGAGTGTCGGGGAGGACGTTGGCAAGCGGTATGGTTCTGGCCGGGATGTGATGCCTATCGGTCAACCTATTCCTTCCCATGTGAAGGATAATGCGCCTCCTTATATGGAACCCGCAAACAAGGGTGTCGTTACCATCCCTAATGGCGATGGAACCGATACGCTTATTGCCCCTGATGGTAGCGTTAAGATCGTCAGTGCGGGCAAGGCATCTTTGTATCAAAATGTTAGAACCTTCGGGCATGTCCGTTCTTCTGATGAACAGACGCCGGAGGCGCAGGCAGAAACTGAAAAAACACCGGTGACGATACCGCCTTCTCCTCCCCAGAGGGAACAGGTTGTTACAGAGGCTCCTCATCCGCAACCGAAGGTCGAGAAGCTACCAGAGCCGCAACGCCTTGTGCATCATGAGGTTCCACCTGTTAGGGAAGTACCACCTCCCCAGCCGAAGGCTGAGGTCCGGCATGAAGTGCAGCAACGCCCCGTACATGAGGCACCGCCCGTTAGGGCAGTACAGCCGCGCCCGCCGCAGCCTGAGGCTCATGTCGTAATACCACCGCCTGTGCCTAAAGCACCGGTTGTGGCTGCGCCGCCTCCGCAGCAACCTGCTACGCCTGAAGCTGCGCCCCGGCACAGATATAACAGGGTGGCTGTTGACGCTGCTCAGCCTGTGGCGGAGTCAGCTCACATTCATAAACCGCATCATAAGCAACAGGCTCGGGACCATGAGGCTGTGGCAGTGTCTGGGCGGCACCACAAGACGTCTGAGCGGCCTGTGGAAGCGCATGTTAAGAAGGAGCGGCACCATACACACCGGAAACGTAATGGTGAGTTTGTGGATGCGCTGGGCCTTGAAGCCTCTGCACGTTCCTCACACGCTCATAAGAGTGATGGCGTGTACCAGTTTGACTGGGATAAATGAGAGTAGTCTTGCGAGAAAACGAACATAATCTGCCTCAATGAGGTATCCTGAGTCGGAAAGGACTTGACCTGAAAGGCTCAAGGTATCATTGTCCGGCTCAGGTATAGGGGATGTGCTGCTCCGACACTGATGAAGCAGCGTCCCATCATGCGGCAGCAGTCCGAGGGTAATATGGCCAAAACAAACGTAATCATGATCCGTCTCGTTTCTTCTGCAGATACGGGTTATTTCTATGTCACGAAGAAGAATGCTCGTACGGCAACAGGGAAGATGGAAGTACGCAAGTATGACCCGGTCGTGCGTAAGCACGTTGTCTTCCGTGAGGCAAAGATCAAGTAATCATCAGGTCATCTGATGAACAAGAAAGGCGGCCCTCTGGGCCGCTTTTTTTTATGTCTCGTTAGGCAGAATTAGCATGGAAGAAGGAGAGGTTGCCTTCCCTCAGTAGAGAGAGTTTTTCTCACCATAGGGAATGACCAGATCGCCTTTCCGGCTACTATTGAGCATCATACGGCTTCGCTCATCCAGCATATCCGGGTCCAAGGCTTTTTCATTTAGGGCTGTGACGCGTCGGCGCCATATGTCCTGCTCCTTATGAGCATCTGCCAAAGCAGATTGTGCTTCTAGCTGAAGTTTCTTTTGCTGCTGGTAGGCTTCAATACCAAGATTGCCATGTAGTGCATTCCAGCCAAAATAGATTGTCAGCAGCAGGAAGAGGAGCGGGGCAAATACGGCACCAACTCCACGCCGTAGCAGAGCGATCATGCAGTGGCTCCTCGGTTATGATGGGTATTCAGTCGAATTGGACTATCATTTATAGGCGGTTCAGTCGTAGAGGCAAGTTATGTGTTTGGTCTGTTAGCGATAAAATCCAGAAAAAGAGCATGAAAAAAGCCCCCATCTGGAAAACAGACGGGGGCTTTTCCCGTTGGCAGACTAACCATTATCTGGCTGGTCTACACCCGGAATTACTTGCGGGATTTCAGGATGCTGCGACCAGCATATTCGGCGCTCTTGCCCAGCTGCTGCTCAATGCGGATCAGCTGGTTGTACTTGGCCATACGGTCGGAGCGGGACAGGGAGCCCGTCTTGATCTGCCCTGTGTTCACGGCGACAGCGAGATCAGCGATGGTGCTGTCTTCTGTTTCACCAGAACGGTGGCTCATGACAGTGGTATAGCCAGCGCGCTGAGCCATTTCCACGGCACGGAGTGTCTCTGTCAGGGAGCCGATCTGGTTCACCTTCACGAGCAGGGAGTTGGCAACGCCCTTTTCGATACCTTCCTTCAGACGGGCCGGATTGGTGACGAAGAGGTCATCACCGACCAGCTGGATGCGGTCACCAAGACGCTCGGTCAGCTCTTTCCAGCCTTCCCAGTCATCTTCAGCCAGACCATCCTCGATGGATACAATCGGGAAGTCCTTGGTCAGCTTCTCCAGATAGGAGACCATTTCGCTGGAGCTGAAGCTCTTGCCTTCGCCCTTCATCTCGTAGCGGCCGTTCTTGTAGAACTCGGTAGAAGCACAGTCGAGAGCGAGCGTGATATCCGTGCCGAACTTGTAGCCAGCGTCTGCAACAGCCTTCTCGATATACTTCAGGCCTTCCTCGGTGGAGCTGAGGTTAGGAGCAAAACCGCCTTCATCACCAACGTTGGTGTTCAGGCCGTTCTTGTGCAGCTCTTTCTTCAGACAAGCGAAGATTTCAGAACCCATACGGATGGCTTCCGCAACGGAAGAAGCACCAACCGGCTGGATCATGAATTCCTGGAAGTCGATGGCGTTGTCGGCATGCTCACCACCGTTGATGATGTTCATCATCGGAACGGGCAGAACATGGGCAAATGTGCCACCAACATAGCGGTACAGCGGCAGGTCCAGCTCTTCAGCTGTGGCGCGGGCCACGGCGAGAGAGACACCAAGGATGGCGTTAGCACCAAGACGGGCCTTGTTCGGTGTACCATCGAGGTCGATCATGGCCTGGTCAATGGCGATCTGATCTTCAGATTCCATGCCACGCAGCTTGTCGGCAATTTCCGTGTTCACGGCGTTGACAGCCTTCAGGACGCCCTTGCCGTGGAAGCGTTTTTTGTCGCCATCACGCAGTTCTACAGCTTCGTGGGCACCGGTGGAGGCACCGGAAGGAACGGCAGCACGACCGGTAACACCGGAGGCCAGTTCAACATCTACCTCAACAGTCGGGTTACCACGGCTGTCCAGAATTTCGCGGGCAATAATATCAACAATAGCGCTCAAGGGACTTCTCCTGACTCTATGCGGCGGACCCTGAACGGCCTATTATCAGATAATAGCCTGGATCCGCTTTCGCTCTATTTCAGTCTCAAAATACGCGCCTGAGGTCAATTACGATGCGACAATTTCCTGTCACAGCTGCCATGCTTATTGTGCTTGGCGGCGTTTTCCCCTTTCTGGTGGGGGGCTGGCTGTTTCTGGCTGGAGTGCTGACATCATTACCCCATCTCAGTCTCATCCTACTTACCTATGGGGGGTGTCTGCTGTCTTTCTATGGGGCTGTTCAGTGGGGGTTGCTAGCCAGCAAGCCTACAATCATTCTACCAAAGGGCGAGGGGCAGCGGGATGGACGTGCTCTTCTTTTGGGAGCATTTGCCTTTTTGTGGGGATGGTTAGCCCTCTGTGTCGGATTGCTGGGGAATCTGCGGACCGGATTTGGGCTGGAAGTGATCGGTTTTGCAGGCATCTTTGCTCTGGAACGAATCGCTAATCGTTGTGGTGATCTGCCGCCCGGTTATTTCATGGTAAGAGCGATCAGCACCGGGTTATGTGTGATTGGCTTTCTACTTGCTCTGCTATCGCCACAGGGCCAGTTTTAGGGCCTGGGGCTCAGAGGATTTCTGACTTGACCAGTTGATCAATCTTTTTGAGCGGCACAAGCAGGTCCCGCATCTCAGTGAGGGGGATCATGGTGGGACCATCGCTGGGTGCTGTATCCGGCTCTTGATGAGTTTCGATAAAGAGGGCACTGACGCCGGTTGCTAGGGCGGCACGGGCTAGCGGTGCTACAAACTCTCGCTGTCCGCCAGTCGCTGTACCGAGCCCACCCGGCTGCTGTACGGAGTGGGTGGCATCAAAGACAATAGGATATCCGGTTCGTGCCATGATGGGCAGGGCTCGCATATCATTGATGAGCGTATTGTAGCCAAAGCACGTACCACGTTCGCAAAGTAGGATGCGTTCGTTTCCAGTGGATTTCAGCTTATCGACAATATTCTGCATGTCCTGAGGGGCTAGAAACTGCCCTTTTTTGACATTGATGGCCCGCCCCGTTTGCCCCGCAGCAAGGAGTAAATCCGTCTGCCGACAGAGGAAGGCCGGAATCTGAAGGACGTCCACGGCTTCAGCAGCGGGGGCGCATTGTTCTGGGGCGTGAACATCCGTCAGGACAGGAATCCCGAACTGAGTACGAACATCGGAAAGGATTTTCAGCCCTTCCTCCATTCCAACACCACGGGCGGCATGGACCGAGCTACGGTTGGCTTTATCAAAGCTGCTTTTGTAGATGAGCCGGATATCCAGCTCATGGCAGAGGCGGTGCAGGGCCTCTGCCATGAAGAAGGCATGGTCTCGGGATTCAATCTGACACGGGCCAGCGATCAGCCGGAAAGGCTGATCCTGCCCGATGATGAAGTTCCCGAGAGGGACATTCATACAGTCTCTTCCCGTGAGAGATGCTCTTTTTTGGCAGCACCAACGAAGCCTACGAACAGCGGATGCGGATCGAAGGGCTTAGAGAGCAGTTCTGGATGATACTGCACACCGATAAACCATGGGTGATCAGGATATTCCACGACTTCCGGCAGCACACCATCAGGCGACATGCCAGAGAAGCGGAGGGATGTCTTTTCCAGAACCTCACGATAATGGACGTTGACTTCCCAGCGGTGACGGTGACGTTCACGGATGTCTGTTTTACCGTACACCTCCGCAACGCGGGACCCTTCGACAAGTTTGGCCGGATAGGCACCGACACGCATGGTACCACCAAGGTCTCCGCCTTCACGGCGGCGTAGCAGTTCCGTGCCGCGGGCCCATTCAGTCATAAGGCCGACCAACGGTTCATCCGTGGGGCCAAACTCTGTGGAGGAGGCTTTCTTCAGGCCAGCGAGTGAGCGGGCACACTCAATGACAGCCATCTGCATACCGAAACAGATGCCAAGGAAGGGGATCTTATTCTCACGTGCATAACGCACGGCGTTGATCTTCCCTTCGGAGCCACGTTCACCAAAGCCACCGGGTACCAGAATACCATCCATACCCCGGAGCAGCTCATCAAGATTGGCTGGGTCTTCCAGCTCTTCCGCATCAATCCAGTTCATATGGACACGGACATCCTGCGAGATGCCACCATGCAGAAGGGCTTCGGCAAGGGATTTGTAGCTGTCCAGCAGTGCTGTGTATTTCCCAACAATGCCGATGCGGACTTCGCCCTTCGGTTCCCGCACGCCACGGACGATCTTCTCCCAGCGGGAGAGGTCTGGGGTTGTCTCGTGAGGAAGGCCGAAATAACGGAGAACCTCACGGTCCATACCCTGCTCGTGATAAGCGATGGGGCAGGCATAGATGGTATCGACATCTAGCGCAGCAATTACAGCTTCCGGCCGGACATTACAGAAACTGGCGATCTTTTGTCGTTCCGTCTGTGGGATGGGGCGGTCTGACCGGCAGAGAAGGATTTGCGGCTGGAGGCCGACATTCTGGAGTTCTTTGACAGAATGTTGGGTCGGCTTCGTCTTCAGTTCACCAGCGGAAGGAATATAGGGCAGGAGGGTGAGATGCACACACATTGTGTTCTCATGGCCCAGATCGTTACGGAGCTGGCGTATGGCTTCCAGAAAGGGGAGGCTCTCAATATCACCAACCGTGCCGCCAATTTCGACCAGCACGAAATCATAGCCGTCCGTATCTGTAACTACAGCTTCCTTGATGGCATCCGTGATGTGCGGAATGACCTGAACAGTAGCCCCAAGATAGTCGCCGCGGCGTTCCCGGGCGATGACATTGGAATAGATGCGGCCTGTCGTGGTGTTGTCGGAACGACGGGCGTGCACGCCCGTGAATCGCTCATAGTGGCCGAGATCAAGATCGGTCTCGGCACCGTCATCAGTGATGAACACCTCACCGTGTTGATAGGGGCTCATCGTGCCCGGATCAACATTCAGATAAGGGTCCAGTTTCCTGATGCGGACCTTATGCCCACGGGCCTGGAGGAGGGCAGCCAGAGCTGCCGAAGCAATACCTTTACCGAGGGAGGATACAACCCCACCCGTCACAAAAACAAAGCGCGTCATGGGAGGCCCTTATATAGTGAAGAGGGGGGGAAGGGGAAGCAGATTATGCGCTCCGCTTCCCATGAAAAATGGATCAGGGATGCTGTGGTGTCTGCGGGGCGGTAGGAGCGGCTGTATTAGCAGGCTGATTGACAGGCGGGTGGGCCAGAATATCACGGCCTGAACCCCCGCTAGAGGCTCCACGGTTCAGAACAGCCAGGCACAGGCAGAGAATCATGAAGATGGCAGCCAGCACAGCTGTACTGCGGGTCAGCAGGGTTGCTGTGCCACGGCCGGACATGAAGGAACCCAGCCCCTGACTGCTGCCAACGCCGAGACCACCGCCTTCGCTACGCTGGATCAGGATAACGCCGATAAGGGCCAGGGCAACCAGAACAGTGAGGATAAGCAGAAATGTGGTCATGCAGTCAGGTCCAACAGGTTATGGGGAAGGCTGAGGCGCAGTTGCTTCAGCCGCAGCGCCAATGATGTCCAGGAAGCTTTGTGCTTCAAGGCTGGCACTGCCGACAAGCACCCCGTCCACTGCCTCGATGGACATGATGGAGGGAGCCTGAACGGAAGTTACAGACCCGCCATACAGGACCGGAACACGAATGTCATCCGTCATCAGCCTCATTGGTAGCAGGGCACGGATCAGCTGTAGCTTTCTCTGAAGCTCCTCCTGTGAAGGGGTGATGCCGCTACCGATGGCCCAGACAGGCTCATAAGCCAGAATTCCACGAAAGCCCCGTGTCAGTGAGCCTTCAATCTGGGTGGAAAGCACGCTGGCAGCCCGTCCTTCATTTCGCTCTGCCAGATGCTCGCCGATACAGACAATCGGCGTAATCCCGGCTGCTGTAGCTGCTTTGACCTTTTGGCGGATGATGGCATCGGTTTCGCCATGGTTTTGGCGTCGTTCCGAATGGCCGAGAATGACATAACGTGCCCCGAGGTCAAGAATCATAGGGGCAGAAATATCCCCGGTGAAGGGGCCAGAGGATGCCGGGTAACAGTCTTGCGCCCCCATGGCCAGTTGCTCATGCGGTAGGCAGACCTCCCGCAATGCCTGATGGACACCATCAAGCTGCGTGAAGGGGGGACAGATAATGGTATGAAGGTGCGATGGCGGTGGTGTGTCCCGCATGGCGTGGGCGATGTCCCGTGCGAGCTGGAGGCCGTGCTCGTGGCGAGCCTGCATTTTCCAGTTCCCAATGACAAATTTGGGTACGGTGCTCATTCTGCTCTCCCCGGTCGGCACGATGCATCCACTGCACATGGGCAGAGAAGGGACACGCCGTGCTGGTCAATCTGTGTCGGCATCTCTATGCTGGGGCAGCTTAGCGGGTTTTCTCGGCTAATGCTATTCTGCCATCAGTAAAGTGATATGCGCCTTCGATGATTACTGCCCTGCGTCATTTTCTGGTTGACTCCTGGCTCGGCCGGGTGATCGCCTTTGTGGTTTTTCTTTCCTTTGTCGTGCTGGGAGGCACCTTTTTTGGCATGGGCGGTGGGATGCCCGGTCTGGGCGGTGACACCGTGGTGCAGATCGGATCCCGCAAGATTACGCCTCTTGAGTTTCAGAAAGCCATTCAGAGGCAGGTGGCTTATGCCATTCAGCAGAATGGTGGTGCGACTGAATTTTTGAAGACCCCGGAGGGGCGTCAGGAAATTGGGCATGCTGCCCTGCGCAACCTCATTCTTGTGCATGAGGGGGAGCTGGCCGGGGAACGCAATGGTCTTAACCCGGGTGATGAGACGATTCGTAAAGTCGTTTTCGCTATGCCTGATTTCCAAGACCCTAGCGGCAGGTTCGAGCCTAAGAAGATGGAAGAGCTGCTCAAGAGCAATAATCTCAGCCATCAGACTCTGACGGAAGAGACACGGCGTATGCTGTATGGCAGTGCGACCATGTTCGCTTTTGGTAAGTCTGTGCAGCCTCCAGCACAGGAGCTGGACTGGCTGGAAAATTATGTTGGGCATGGTCAGGTGGTGGATATGGTGCGCCTACCTTTCTCTCTGGGGGAAGTCTCCGCTCAGCCGACTGATGAGCAGTTGAAACGCTATTATCGGAATCACCTTTGGCAGTTCCGGCAGCCTGAATATCGTCACGCTCGTATTGTGGTGATGACGGCAGGGAGCGTAGCAAAAACGCTCCAGATTTCTGATGAAGACCTGCAGGCATCCTACAAGATGAAGATGCAGGACCCCACCGAGGCAGCCCGTTATAATAGTCCGGAGTTGCGCTCTGTTGAGGTTTTGGCTGTGACAGATGAAGCAACGGCCGAACGGATTGCAACAGCATGGCAGAAGGGGCAGTCCTGGGCAGAGTTGCAGAAGCAGTATCCCAAAGCCATCCCGGCTACGTTGAGTGATGCCCGTGTGACGGACCTGCCGGATCCCGCTCTGGGTAAGGCGGCTTTTGATACGCAGGAAGGCCACGTGTCTGCCCCCGTCCGCACAGCAGCAGGCTGGAGCGTCGTGCATGTTCTGTCCGTCAAGCCAGCAAAGCACGCCAGCTTTGAAAGCCTAAAAGACAGCATTCGGGAAGATCTGACGAATGAGCGGGCGACCGCACTGCTGAAGGACCGGCAGAGAGCGTTCGAGGAAGCCGTAGCCGGGTCTGTGACGCTGGATAAGATTCCTGCGGATATCGGAGCATTCCCTCTGGAGGGTAGCTTGGATGCTCATGGCAATCTGCCGGGTGGCGAGCCAGCCCCTCTGCCGGGGGATGGGACACTACGTCAGGCTCTGATAGGGCAGGTTTTCAGCCAGAAGAAGGATGAGCCTCCGCATGTTGTGACCGAGCCGGATGGTAGTGCTTTCGCTGTGTTGGTGGATGACATCACACCGGGCAAGCAGGAAGCGTATGAGAGCGTGCAGCAGGCTGTAAAAGATGCATGGCTGGCCGATGCCCGAAAGCACGCTACGGAACAACGGGCAACGGCTTTGTATCAGCAGGCGAAGAAGGAGGGGCTGCGTCAGGCTCTGGCTGGTCAGAAAGAGGAGGCCATGCTTCAGAAGGATGAGCATTTCTCTCGCCTTCAGTTGCGTCATGATGTGCCGGCTCTCATTCTTAGGGCGGCTCTTGAGCAGAAGCAGGGGCAGACGGCCATGCTTCAAGAAGGAGATGGTTACTGGCTGGTCAATGTGACAGGTAATTACGAGGAGTCACCGACACTGATTCAGGCTATCCGGCAGCAGCAGGCAGTGCGTATGGCAGGGGCCTATCGTAACGACCTGCAGGAGACGCTGGGTATGTCCTATACCCGTGTGGCACCGCTACGCCACTTCAACGCTACCCTGTTCAATGATGTCAATGAGAGGGTACTCAGCATGATTTCAGGAAGGCTAGGCCAGCAGTGAGCAGTATTTTACACAGGGTAGAAGCAGGTGACCTGCTGACCCCGCTTTCCGTTTTTCTTCGTTTGTCTCGTCTGGCTGATGATCCGTACCGTCTCTTTTTCGAGAGTGTGGAAGGAGGGGAAGCCCGAGGGCGGTATTCCATTATTGCCCTGCTGCCGGATACGGTATGGCGGTGTAAGGATGGTCAGGCCTTTCGTGATGGCCAAAAGGAGGACGTAGCCCCGCTGGCCTCGCTAAAAACACTTCTGGATGAGAGTCGGATGGAGCTGCCAGAGGGCATGCCTCCGATGATTGGTGGGGTCTTTGGCGTGCTGGGCTATGACATGGTCCGGCAGATGGAAGACCTTCCCAACCCGCCACCGAACGATCTGGACCTCCCTGAAGGGGTGATGATTCGTCCCCGGCTTTTTGCTGTGTTCGACATCGTGCGGGATGAGCTGATTCTTGCCACGCCATTGCGTGATGGTACGTCTGTAGAAGAGGGTGAGGCCCTTCTGGATAAGGCTGTGGCGGCTCTGCGGCAGCCCGTGGAAGACCCGGCAGAAGCATTGCCGGTAGGCACGCAGCTGGAAGTGCCTGTTTCCAACATCACGCATGAGGATTTCCTTCAGAAGGTGAAAACGGCGCAGGATTATATCGCCGCCGGTGATGCCTTCCAGATTGTGCCGAGCCAGCGTTTCACGACAGCGTTCCCGCTATCCTCGCTTTCTCTCTATCGTAGTCTGCGGCGTATTAATCCAGCACCGTTCCTGTTCCTGATGGAACTTGGTGAATTCACGCTTGTAGGTTCATCACCGGAAATTCTGGTGCGCGTGCGGGATGGTATCGTAACAGTCCGCCCACTGGCAGGCACCCGGCCCCGTGGGCGGGATCGTGAGCATGATCTGGCGTTGGAGAAGGAACTCCTGGCTGATGGCAAGGAGCTTGCCGAACATCTCATGCTGATCGACCTTGGACGGAATGATGTTGGGCGTGTGTCTCAGCTGGGAACGGTAGACGTGCCGGATCGTTTCGTGGTGGAGCGCTATAGCCACGTCATGCACATCTCATCTACTGTAACGGGGAACGTAAAGCCTGAGTGCAGCGCTCTTGATGCCCTGTCTGCAGCCTTCCCGGCTGGCACGCTGACGGGGGCACCAAAGATACGCACCATGGAGATCATTGACGAGTTGGAGCCAACCCGGCGTGGTCCCTATGCTGGGTGTGTTGGTTATTTTGGTGCCAATGGCGAGATGGATACCTGCATCGGACTGCGCATGGCCCTGTTGAAGGACGGCCAAATGTATGTGCAGGCTGGTTGTGGTGTCGTGGCTGAATCTGATCCTGAAGCCGAATATCAGGAGACGAGAGCCAAGGCCCGTGCGCTTTTTACGGCGGCAGAAGCGGCTATCAAGCAGGCCATCCATAACGGTCAGCAAAGGGTTTCTACGGGGAGGGGGTGTAAATCTCCATCCGGCGCATCATCTGAAAGAACAGCTATGACCTCTGAATGTGAGGAGACCATCAGATGATTCTGCTGATTGATAATTATGACAGTTTCACTTTCAACCTAGTGCACCACTTCGGTGCGTTGGGTGTGGAATGCGCTGTTAAGCGAAATGATGCGCTGACCGCTGACCGTGCATTGGAAATGAACCCCTCTGCCATCGTTCTGTCTCCAGGCCCGTGTTCCCCTGATGAGGCGGGCATTTGCTGTGAGCTGATTGAAAAAGCAGCGGGGAAAGTGCCCGTTCTTGGGGTTTGTCTGGGGCATCAGTCCATCGGGCAGGTCTTTGGTGCTCGTGTTGTTCGTGCCTCTGTGCCCATGCATGGCAAGATTAATGCTATTCATCATGATGGGAGTGGTGTTTTTGCTGGCCTGCCAGACCCGGTGGACATGGTGCGTTATCATAGCTTGACGCTGGACCCAGCCAGTATCCCGGATTCACTTATCGTTAATGCGAAAACGGAAGATGGCGTCATTATGGGTGTTCGGCATCGAGAATACCCGATTCATGGTGTGCAGTTCCATCCGGAGAGCATTGCATCCAACTCCGGGCGTGAGTTGCTGGCCAACTTCCTGCGACTGGCCAATGTGTTTCCGCAGAAAGAGGGTGCTGCTAGCTGATGGGCGTGCAGAAGACGTCGTTTGTTCCGTTCCTTAGGAAGGTTGCTGCCGGGCAGGAGTTGAGTGTTTCCGAGGCTGAGGCCGCCTTCATGCTCATCATGCAGGGGGATGTCTCGGAGATAGAACTCTCTGCCTTTCTAACCGCCCTTCAGATGCGAGGGGAGACGGCAGAAGAGCTTTCAGGGGCTGTACGGGCTGTTCGTCAGAATATGCAGGCTCTCCGTAACGTGCCGGAAGATACAGTGGATGTCTGCGGGACGGGCGGCGATGGTTTGGGGACGCTGAATGTGTCCACAGCTACGGCCTTTGTGTTGGCTGGCTTGGGAGTTCCTGTTGCCAAGCACGGAGGGCGGGCCTGGTCTTCTCGGGCCGGGGCGACCGATGTTCTGGAAGCACTGGGTATTCCTGCCGAAGCTGACCACGCCCGACAGGAAGAACGCCTGAGGCAGGATCATCTCGCTTTCTTAGCGGCGCCCTTTCATCATCCAGCCATGCGGATTGCCGCTCCGGTCCGGAAACAGCTTGGTTTTCGGACATTGTTCAACCTGCTGGGGCCACTCTGTAACCCGGCACGGGTCCGACGTCAGCTTGTTGGTGTGTTTGCCGAAGCATGGTGCCGCCCCGTAGCACAGGTGCTCGGGGAGCTTGGAGCGGTTTCTGCATGGGTTGTGCATGGCCACACCGATGAGGGGGGCATTGATGAATTGACCCTTTCCGGGCCTACACACAATGAGGTGTGGGAAAATGGACAGGTTGTTTCATTTGACTTGACGCCGGACATGGCAGGTCTGCCCCATTACGAGATCGCCGCTCTTAGGGGGGCAGACCCCGCCAGTAATGCGCGACGTATGGAGGCTCTTTTTGCAGGAGAAACAGGCTGTTACCGTGATACGGTCCTGCTGAATACTGCTGTTGGTCTGCATGTTGCTGGGCGGGGGAAACTGCTGGAGAATGGCTGCCTTTCCGTCCCGGCTTTGCGGCGTAATATTGCCGAAGCGGCCCGGTCCCTCGATGAGGGGTTGGCCCAGAAGGCTTTAATCCGGGCTCAAACGGGTGTAAGTGCTCAGAACTGAACGCTAGAACCGTTCCTTAATGTTCCAAGGTAAAGATTCAGGACGATCATGATTTTTTCGCCACAGCGGTCGATGGCTGCTTTTGCCCCTGCAGAGGATGGTGGACAGGTTCCGGCTTCTGATGTCTCTGCAAATAATGATGCACAGCAGACAGCCCAACCGGAGGCCACTCCGCCTGCCGCAGCAGGAGGGGGGGAAAGCGGTAGTGATGTGCTGGAGCGCATCTGCACGAGGACCCGCCTTGATGTCGAACAGCGCATGCAGGTCATGCCGCTGAAGGAGATTGCCGCCAAGGCAAAAGAAGTCTCCATGCCGACCCGTGGATTTGGTCAGGCGTTGCAGCATATTACGGCTGATAGGCGTGTGGGCCTTATCGCAGAGGTGAAGAAGGCCTCCCCCTCTGCAGGTATTCTGCGTCCTGATTATGATCCGGCTCAGATTGCCCGTTCTTATCAGAATGCTGGAGCAAGCTGTATCTCCGTTTTGACAGAAGGGTCCTGCTTCCATGGAAGTGTGGAAGACCTTCAGGCCGTGCGGGCTGCGTGTAGTCTTCCGATTCTGCGGAAGGACTTTATCCTTGATCCGTGGCAGGTGCATGAGAGCCGCCTGATTGGAGCAGACTGTATCCTGCTCATTATGGCAGCCCTGAAGGATGATGAGGCAGCCGAACTGATCGCTCTTGCCCGTGGGCTGGATATGGACGTGCTGATTGAAGTGCATAACGAGGAGGAGCTAACTCGAGCCCTTGCTTATGACAGCTTCCTGATCGGCATTAACAACCGCAATCTGAAGACACTGAAAACTGACATTCAGACAACGCTAGACCTTGCACCGCAGGTTCCGCCGGATCGTCTCGTGGTGTCGGAAAGTGGTATTGCCACGACAGAGGACCTGACCAAGGTTGGCGAAGCTGGATGCAGTGCTGTTCTGGTTGGGGAATCTCTGCTGCGGGAAGAAGATCCTGGTCTGGCGGCCCGGCGTCTACTCGGTTTCTAAAAAGAGTACTAATTTAGTATAAAAAATGGGCGGCGGGCCTTTAGACAGCTAGCTTTCACCAAAGACTGTTGTTACAAGGCCGCCCTATGCAAAGTTGTGAACCGCGGGAGAGTGTCATGGGTTCTATGACGGATGCGCCGAACCGGCAGAATGGCCCGGCGCTATCACGGGAAGAAATGGAACGCGCCTACAGGGAAATGCTGCTGGTGCGCCGCTTTGAAGAAAAAGCCGGCCAGCTGTACGGCATGGGGCTGATCGGTGGCTTCTGCCACTTGTATATTGGTCAGGAAGCCGTTGTGGCCGGTATCGGTCTTGCTATGAAGAAGGGTGATCGCTCCATCACGTCATATCGTGATCATGGGCAGATGCTCGTTGCTGGCATGACTGCTCGTGGCGTTATGGCTGAGCTGACGGGCCGTTCCGGTGGTTATTCCCACGGTAAGGGCGGTTCCATGCATATGTTCTCTAAAGAACAGGAATTCTATGGCGGCCATGGTATTGTTGGCGCACAGGTAGCCATCGGCACGGGTCTGGCCCTGACGAGTGCCTATAAGAATGATGGCGCCGTTTCCATCGTCTATTTTGGTGAAGGTGCCTCCAATCAGGGGCAGGTTTATGAGAGCTTTAATCTTGCTGCTCTGCATAAACTGCCCTGCCTTTATGTGATTGAGAATAACCGGTACGGCATGGGAACCTCCATTGAGCGCTCCTCTGCCTCCAAGGACCTTTCCAAAAACGCCGCTCCGTGGGGGATTCCATCCCGCAAGGTTGATGGTATGGATGTAGCCGCCGTCTATCAGGCCGCTAAGGAAGCAATGGAGCATTGCCGCTCTGGTAAGGGGCCGTTCCTGTTGGAGATGGAAACCTACCGTTACCGTGGCCACTCCATGTCCGACCCGGCAAAATACCGTCAGCGTTCAGAAGTGGACGAGATGCGCCGGACACGTGACCCGATTGAAACGCTGAAAGCCGAAATGATCAAGCACGGCATTGATGAATCCTTTTTCAAAACAGTGGAGCAGGATGTGAAGGCCACTGTGAAGGATGCTGCCGAATTTGCAGAAACCAGCCCCGAGCCCGATGCATCCGAGCTCTGGACCGACGTTCTGGTGGGGGAATAACTCATGGCCTCTCCTATTCTCATGCCCGCTCTTTCTCCGACTATGGAGGAGGGCACACTGGCCCGTTGGGTCAAGAAAGAAGGTGATGTGGTCAAGCCCGGCGAGGTCATTGCCGAGATTGAGACCGATAAGGCAACCATGGAGATGGAAGCCGTTGAGGAAGGCGTTCTAGGGCGCATTCTGATCACCGAAGGTACAGACCATGTTGCGGTGAATACACCCATCGCTGTTCTGCTGGAGGAAGGTGAAGACGCTTCCGCTGCGGATGCGCTGGACCTCGGTCCTAAGACTGAGCCGACCGCTAAGGTGGAAAAGAATATTCCGGCTCCAGCATCTGCACCGCAGGCTCCTACCAGCACCACCACCGACATCGTGGAACCTGAATGGGGTGAAACGGCAGAGATCACGGTGCGTGAAGCTTTGCGTGATGCGATGGCAGCCGAGATGCGCCGTGATGAGGACGTGTTCCTGCTTGGCGAGGAAGTCGCCCAGTATCAGGGTGCCTACAAGGTCAGTCAGGGTCTGCTGGATGAGTTCGGTGATAAGCGTGTCATGGACATGCCGATCACGGAGCATGGCTTTACAGGTATGGCCGTTGGTGCGGCTCTCTCTGGAGTGAAGCCGATCGTCGAGTTCATGACCATGAACTTCTCCCTTCAGGCTGTGGATCACATCATTAATTCGGCTGCTAAGACACGCTATATGTCCGGTGGTCAGATGTCCTGTCCGATCGTTTTCCGTGGTCCCAATGGGGCGGCGGCTCGTGTCGGTGCGCAGCATTCCCAGTGCTTCGGTAGCTGGTATGCTCATATTCCGGGGTTGAAGGTTGTAGCTCCGTGGTCCGCGGCAGATGCCAAGGGCTTGCTGCGTGCAGCCATCCGTGACCCGAACCCGGTTGTGGTGCTGGAAAACGAAATTCTGTACGGCAAGAAGTTCCCATGCCCGGTGGATGAGGACTTCATCCTGCCGATTGGCAAGGCCAAGATCGAACGTGAAGGTAAGGATGTGACGCTGGTCGCTTTCTCCATCATGGTTGGTGTGGCTCTGGAGGCTGCCGAGCTGCTGGCCGAGCAGGGTATTGAGGCTGAGGTGATCAACCTGCGGACTCTGCGGCCGTTGGATACGGAAACGATCATCAAGAGCGTGAAGAAGACAAGCCGCATCGTTTCTGTGGAAGAAGGCTGGCCGGTTGCAGGTATCGGGTCCGAAATCTGCACTGTGGCAGTCGAGCAGGCGTTTGACTGGCTGGATGCTCCGCCAGCTCGTGTCTGTGGGCTGGATATTCCTCTCCCTTATGCAGCAAATCTGGAGAAGCTGGCTCTGCCCAAGCCGGAGTGGATTGTTGAAGCTGTGCGTAAGCAGTTTGGAGACTGAAACCAATGGCAATCAATATCTTAATGCCGGCTCTGTCTCCGACCATGACAGAAGGCACGGTCGCCCGCTGGCTTAAAAAAGAGGGCGACATGGTCCAGTCTGGCGATGTGATCGCTGAGATCGAGACCGACAAGGCCACCATGGAAGTGGAGGCTGCGGACGAGGGAATCCTTGGGAAAATCCTCATCCCGGAAGGGACGGACCATGTGGCCGTGAAGACCCCGATCGCCATTTTGGTGGAAGAGGGCGAGGATGTTCCATCCGCTCCGGCCGCTGAAGCAAAGCCAGAGCCGCAGAAAAAGGCCGAGGCCAAGGATGAGAAACCGGCCCCGATCGAAATTTCTTCTTTCGATCCTGACAAAAAGCCTGCTGCGGCTGACGCAGGCAAAGGTGAGCGTATCTTCATTTCTCCGCTGGCTCGCCGTATTGCCAAGGAGCATGGGGTCGATATTACCAGCCTGACTGGGACAGGTCCTAATGGCCGCATCCTACGGCGTGATGTGGACAAGGCAAAGGGCCAGAAGCCCGCTGCTTCTGCCGCTCCTGCTGCAGTACCGGCAGCGGGTCATGTCGAGCATGTGAAGCATTCCGGTATGCGGAAGGTCATTGCCCGCCGCCTGACGGAGTCCAAAACGCAGGTTCCGCATTTCTATGTGTCGGTTGATATCGAGCTTGATGCTCTGTTGGCTCTGCGCAGCAAGCTGAATAAGGCTCTGGAGGCTGAAGGCTGCAAGATCTCTGTCAATGACATGATGATCAAAGCTGTGGCTGTGGCTCTGAAGAAACTGCCGGGTCTCAATGTCCAGTTCACCGAGAGCGAAATGCTGCATTTTGAGGATGTGGACATTTCCATGGCTGTCTCCGTACCGGATGGGCTGGTGACGCCGGTTATCCGTCAGGCCGACCGCAAGAGCCTCAAGGAGATTAGTCAGGAGGCGCGCAGCCTTGCGACCCGTGCTCGTGACGGTAAGCTCTCCCCAGAGGATTATCAGGGCGGGACATTCTCCATCTCCAACATGGGCATGTTCGGCGTGAAGGACTTTGCCGCCATCATCAATCCGCCGCAGGCTGCCATTCTGGCAGTTGCTTCGGGCGAGAAACGCCCGGTGGTGCGGGATGGAGAGCTGGCTGTGGCAACCGTCATGACGGCCACGCTCTCGGTGGATCATCGTGCCGTGGATGGTGCTCTCGGTGCGCAGTGGCTCAATGTGCTGCGTGACCTCATTCAGAACCCTTACTCTCTGGTGCTGTGATCATGTCTGACCTTTTTGATCTTATTGTGATCGGTGGCGGTCCGGGGGGCTATGTGGCTGCCCTGCGGGCCAGCCAGCTTGGTATGAATGTGGCTCTGGTAGAGAGCACTCACATGGGCGGCGTGTGCCTTAACTGGGGATGTATCCCCACAAAGGCCCTACTGCGTTCTGCAGAGGTGTATCATACGCTGGGTCACCTTCAGGATTATGGCTTGTCTGCCAGTCAGCCTTCCTTTGATCTTGGCGCCATCGTGAAGCGTTCTCGTGGCGTGGCGGAGAGAATGGGCAAGGGTGTTGCTCATCTGCTGAAAAAGGCCAAGGTCAAGACGTTTGATGGCCGTGGTAAGCTGGCCGGTCGTGTTGGTGAGGCTCATAAGGTCTCCATCACGAAGGATGGTAAGGAAACGGGTCAGATTCGTGCGCCGCATGTCATTCTGGCAACAGGTGCACGGGGGCGTCAGCTCCCTGGCCTGGAGACAGATGGCAAGCTCATCTGGGGTGCCCGTGAAGCCATGACGCCGGATACGTTGCCTAAGCGTTTGCTGGTGATCGGCTCCGGGGCCATCGGTATCGAGTTTGCTTCATTCTACCGTGATCTGGGTTGTGAGGTCACGGTCGCCGAAGTGGCTGATCGTATCCTCATGACAGAAGATGCCGAGATCAGCGCACAGGCTCATAAAGCCTTTGAGAAGCGTGGCATGACCATCCACACAGGTGCGAAAGTCGGCCCGCTGAAGAAAGGTGCTAACGAGGTCTCCACCACCATCGAGACGGCTAAGGGCAAGGTTGAGCTGACGGTGGATCGTGTGATCTGTGCCGTTGGTATTGTTGGTAATGTGGAAGACCTTGGCCTTGAGGGGACAAAGGTTCAGGTTGACCGCTCCCACATCAAGACGGACGAGTTCTGTCGGACCGGTGAGCCGGGCATTTACGCCATTGGTGATGTGGCGGCTCCGCCGTGGCTGGCCCATAAGGCAAGCCATGAGGGCGTGATCTGTGTCGAGAAGATCAGTGGTCGTTCTCCGGAGCCTCTCCATGCCCGTAATATTCCGGGCTGCATCTATGCCCGGCCGCAGGTGGCATCTGTGGGGCTGAGTGAAGAGAAGGCCAAGGCAGAGGGCTATAAGGTCCGTGTCGGGCGTTTCCCCTTCCTGGCCAATGGTAAGGCTGTTGCCATGGGTGAGCCTGAAGGCATGACGAAGACGGTCTTCGATGCTGAAACAGGTGAATTGCTTGGTGCTCATATGATCGGCTCCGAAGTCACGGAGATGATTCAGGGTTATGTCATCGCTCGTACGGGTGAACTGACCGATGCCGAGCTGATGGAAACAGTCTTCCCGCATCCGACCATCTCCGAGACGATGCATGAGGCTGTCCTCGCAGCTTATGAGGGTGCTCTGCACATCTGATTCATGGTTCAGCGTATTGTTATCAATCATCAGCGGGAACGTATGGCGGCCATACGGCATCCAGAAAAAGCCCATCGGCCGGATAACCCGATTCAGAAGAAACCTTCATGGATACGGGTGAAGGCACCGGGCAATAATCCTGCCTATGATGAAACAAGAGAGCTGATGCGCAAGCATGGTCTGGCGACCGTCTGCGAGGAAGCAGCCTGCCCGAATATCGGGGAGTGCTGGTCCCAGCGCCATGCGACCATGATGATCATGGGCGAGATATGCACGAGGGCCTGTGCCTTCTGTAATGTTACGACGGGTCTACCCAACAAACTGGACCCAGATGAACCTGCCCATGTAGCCGAAGCTGTTGCCAAACTGGGGCTAAAACATGTGGTCATCACGTCAGTAGATCGTGATGACCTGCCCGATGGTGGAGCACAGCATTTTGCTGATGTGATTGCGGCTGTTCGTGCCGCTTCTCCCGGGACGACTATTGAAATCCTGACTCCTGACTTCTTACGGAAGCCGGGAGCTCTGGAGGTAGTGGTGGAAGCCCGGCCGGATGTCTTCAACCATAATATCGAGACTGTGCCACGGTTATATCCGGGTATCCGCCCGGGAGCCCGTTATTATCAGTCTGTCCGTCTTCTTGATGACGCCAAAAAACTTGATCCTTCCATTTTCACAAAGTCTGGCATGATGCTGGGGCTGGGAGAAGAAAAGATGGAGGTTGCACAGGTGATGGATGATTTCCGGATTGCGGATGTCGATTTTCTGACATTGGGTCAGTATTTACAGCCAACGGTTAAACATGCGGCTGTGAAGTCCTTTGTCACGCCGGATGAATTTGCCGAATATGGGGCGATGGCTCGTGCAAAGGGTTTTCTTCAGGTCAGTTCTTCCCCTCTGACTCGATCATCCTACCATGCAGATAGGGACTTTGCCGAACTGCGTGAGGCACGGGCGCACCGTCTGGAAAAAGGTCAGAACTGATGCCGACACATGCTGAACAGCGAGTCATTCCTTATTCTGCCGAACAGCTGTTCGATCTCGTTGCGGATGTGGGTAAATATCCCGAGTTTCTGCCGTGGTGTGTACGGTCTGTTGTTCGCTCTCGGACAGAAGATGAGCTACTGGCGGACCTGACCATCGGGTTTGGTCCCTTCCGGGAGAGCTATACTAGCCGTGTTCGGTTGGAGCGTCCTCATCGTATTATTGTGGGCTATGAGCGTGGACCTTTTAAACATCTTAAGAATGTTTGGACCTTCACGCCGGAAGGGCAGGGATGCCGTGTCGATTTCTTCGTGGATTTTGAGTTTCGGTCCCGTCTGTTGAGGAATGCGATCGGCATGGTTTTTAATGAGGGTGTTCGGCTGATGGTGAAGGCCTTCATCACACGTGCCGGGAAAATTTATGGTCCTCCCAAGGGAGAAATAGGGAGGTAGCCCTCATAAAACGCTCTGATCGCCTGACGATTGGATGGATGCGTACGAAGCTGTTTTTTATGTAATATTTCTTTTATGGATGTGTGATTGTCTTGAAGAATTATTCGTCCTACACTGTCCACGTCATCACATGGAAGGATGATTGAGGAGGATTTTATGAAGAAGCTTTCCCTTTCTGCTATTGCTCTGATCGGCCTGACGGCTGCTGCTGCTCCGGCTTTCGCTGCTGATGCTCACACAGGTGCAGCTCATCATCACGGCCACCATCATCATGGTAAGAAGTGCAACATGAAGCACGGCCAGAAGAAGGAAGACGGCAAGGCTCCGCAGGCTGCTGATGATCTGAACGCATCTTCCCTGCAGAAGTCCCAGCCGGCTACCCCGGCCCCGGCAGCTCCGGCTCAGCCTGCTGCTCCGGCACCGGAAGCAGCTCCGGCTAACTGATCCAGACCTATTTCTGGCAGTGAAAAAGCGGTCCCTTATGGGGCCGCTTTTTTTATGTGCCGTTTTGGAGATTAGTGCTCCAAAAGAACGGTATAAAGGGACATATCCGTCACAATATGCTCGATGTAGAGCCTTGTCTCTTTGTAGGGGATGAGCAGAATCCAGCGTAATAGATTGTCTTCGTCAGCTAGGGTAGGAGAAGTGGGGCTGTTCATTTGCTCCTGCCACTGTTTGGAACGGCCTGGCCCGGCATTATAGGCGGCGAGTGTATAAGGGAGAACCTGCCCAAAACGATTATGGAGGTCCTCCATAAAGAGGCTGCCAAGTATCGTATTGATGTTTGGGTCTAGCAGGTCGGCAGGTGATGTCAGATGGTACGGGAGGGAGTGACGCTTTACTGTCTGTATGGCTGTAGGGAGGAGAAGCTGGGTAAGCCCAAATGCGTGGCGGGGGCTGATGGCTTGTTCGTCCATGCTGCTTTCCTGACGGATCAGAGCAGGTATGAGACTCCGGGGTAAAGATGTGGGGAATATGACACTGGGTGAGGGATAGCCGCCCGGATAAAAGGCGATACCCTGTCGTGCGAGTTGCCGGGCCGCCAGAATAGAAGGTTTGGGTAGGCTAAGTGTAACGGCCAGTCGGGCAATGGTAGGTTGCACCGTTTTATCGTTTTGCGTTCTTCCCAGAAGATAGCTCAGGAACAGGGTGGCATTCTTGCGATCACCGGCTTGTTGGAGCTGTGTTGCTGCGTCCACTAGATCAGGGCGCGGCAGGCGTTTGTTGCCGGTTGGTATGGGGGGAAGGGCCGCTAATTGTTGTTTGAATGGTGCAAGAAAACGCCCGTCCCGGGTTGTGGTCGATAGCAACGCCGTGTGTGTTCGCCGTGCAAGAGCCATTTGCCCATAAAAGGTTGTCGGGAGTGCTGCTGCTTTTTTGTAAAAAGACGTAGCTTGATCGGGGTGCTGGCTTTCCATGCTGCGGGCAAGCCAATAGAGGCCGGTGGCACGGTGGCTTAAGTCTGTTTCTTCTGCCAAAGCTCGGAAATGTGGAATGGCCTGATTCGGGGCGTGTAGCAGAGTGAGGGCAATGTACCCGGCCATTAGGTGGCTATCTGGCGTTTGTTCTGCCGTAGGAAGACTGTTCAGTAGGGCAAATCCTGTCTGTGCAGCATCGCCTCTGTCTGTACGAAGTAGGGCACGGACAAAACTTGTCCGTTCATCCTGCCATTCTGCTGTTGTAGGAACGGAGAGGTTGCCAGTGGATGTTTTGGGAGGTGTCTGCTGCCAGAGCCGAGTAGCCTCATCCAGACGGTTATGGATGCGGAGATATTTTACTCTGTAATAAAGCAACATGGCATCGTTGCTGGATGCACTATTCTGGAAGGCAGCATCCGCCTCTGCTGTAGCGAAGCGATTGGCCAGCCGTGCCGTTAGAACAGGCCGTAAGGCGGGGGCTGTCCGTTGTAGCTGCTGTCGGGCCAGCGAGACCGGCCCTGTACGCTCCAGCCGTTCATAGCGTTTCAGATCATCAGCAGGAGTGAGATAGGATGAAAAGCGGGAGAGAAAGAGGGCTGTCTCCCCGGAAGGCATGTCTGTTTCTCGCCAGAGCCGTCTAGCCTGTGAGGGGACGTCTGAAAGATAGGAAGCGCAGGCGGTAAGGAGATCGCTGCGTGCTATGGGAAAAGCAGAACATAGATTCTGCCGGGTTTGTACTGAATTATCGGCCAGCAGGGCGTGTTCATACCGACTTTCGATGCGTTTTTGTAAAGGCCAAGCGGGCTGTTGGCGGAGAAACTCCGCATAACGCTGTGCCGGATAGGCAGCCCCGTTTGGGGCTGTCAAAGCTTTCCATTCAGTGAGTCGAGACAAAGATGATGATGGATGACTGGTAGTGCTTACCCCAAGCTCATCTTCCAGCGATCTGGCAGTGTCTCCCCATGCGCTTGTGGTTGAGCAGAATAGGAGAGCCGCCATCAGGACGGTGGCGGCAATCCGGTGGGATCTCTCTGGAGGGTTAATTGGCAATTGGGAAGCGGATATCATGGTAGCCCTGATAGAGAAGATGCAGGCTGAGGCCGATCATGATCACAAGCCCCACCCACCCAAGCCAACGCATACGAAGCAGGAGAGTCGGCGTGTGTATGACACCAATAGTAATGAACAGGATGGAGATGGCCAGCCCGATAATGAGGATGGCGTGATGGTGGATCGAGACGCACGCAACGGCAAGAATATTGTCTAACCCGAGGGCTAGATCGGCAATGATAATCTTGGGTATGGCCTCGGCTAGGCTGGTTAAGTGGCTGCTTGCCTCCTCCGGGCCGGAGGAGGTGAGAGCACGGTATAGGGTCCAGCTCGTCCAGAGCAGAAGGATGCCAGCCACAACCTTGGTATAGGAAAAGACGAGCAGATCGCTCAGGATCAGTGTCAGTCCTATCCTAAGGAACGCAGCCAGAGCCGTGCCAAACAGCAGGGCTTGTCGCCTGTAGCGCTGTATCTCCGTTTGCGTTTCTTGAGAATGGAGTGTCTCATCAGTGCCGGCTGGCCTGATGCTATTGATGATCTTTTTGAGAATGACCACATTGTAGCCGCTGAGGGCCAGATTCAGGAGAATGGTCAGACAGACCATCAGGATGAAATAGGAAAAAGACATGATCGCACTTATCGTGTTGCAGTGTCCGGCCTGTATCGTTCGATCCGCTATTATAGACAGAAATGGTTCCTGATGTAGAAAAATGATCATTTCTGTAGAGGATTGGGAAAGCTATCGTGTGTCTCACTCCTGCAAAAGCTGCCTCTTTTCCCCGTTGGCTCTGGGCAAAGAGGGGGTATTTGGGGTAATCAAGGCAGGATTGCTTTTCCTGCAGGAGTTACGTCATGGTTCCCCGCTATTCCCGTCCTCGGATGACGGCCATCTGGTCCCCGGTCAATCGTTACCGCATCTGGTTCGAGATTGAGGCTCTGGCTTGTGAGGCCCTTGCCCGCAGAGGGGAGATACCGGAGGAAGCCGCCAAAATTATCCGTACAAAGGGTGATGAGGCCATGGCGGCATTTTCTGATGCCGATGTGGCACGAATTGACGAGATCGAAGCCGAGACCCGTCACGATGTCATCGCCTTCCTGACATGGCTGGCAGAAAAAGTCGGGCCGGAAAGCCGTTTTGTCCATATGGGCATGACGTCTTCTGATGTTCTGGATACGTGCCTTGCCGTACAGCTGACACAGGCGACCGATCTGCTACTGGAGGATATGGACATCCTCCTCGCTGCGCTGAAAAAGCGTGCCTATGAGCATAAGCAGACTGTTACCATCGGTCGTAGCCACGGGATTCACGCCGAGCCGATGAGCTTCGGCCAGAAGCTGGCTGGGCATTATGCCGAGTTCGCCCGTAACCGCCGCCGTCTTGAGGTGGCACGTGAAGAAATTGCCGTTTGTGCAATTTCCGGCGCCGTGGGGACATATGCCCACATTGCACCAGAGGTTGAGGAATATGTGGCCGAGCGTCTGGGGCTGAAGGCAGAATCCGTTTCTACGCAGGTGATTCCTCGGGACCGTCACGCCGCATTCTTCTGTGCTCTGGGTGTCATTGCTAGCGGGATTGAACGGCTGGCAACAGAAGTTCGTCATCTTCAGCGGTCTGAAGTGCGTGAGGCTGAAGAGTTCTTCCATGCTGGGCAGAAGGGTAGCTCGGCCATGCCGCATAAGCGGAATCCGGTGCTTTCCGAAAATCTGACCGGTTTGGCCCGTCTGATCCGCTCTTATGTCACACCAGCATTGGAGAATGTGGCCCTTTGGCATGAGCGTGACATCAGCCACTCTTCTGTGGAGCGGAACATCTGCCCGGATGGTACAATTACGCTGGACTTCGCTCTGGCTCGTCTCTCAGGGATGATGGAGAAACTGGTAGTTTATCCGGATCAGATGATCGCCAATGTGGAAAGCCTGGGTGGCGTGGTCCATTCTGGCGAGGTTCTTCTGGTATTGGCCCGTGCAGGTATTTCTCGTGAGGATGCCTACCGTATTGTTCAGCGTGCTGCCATGGCAACATGGATGAAACTCGGCACACCAGAAGGCCGGACCTTCCGTGAAAATCTGGAAGCAGACCCGGAAGTGGCTCAGCGGGTTGAAAAGGCCGTGCTTGATGATGCACTGGACCCAGCACGGCATCTTCGTGCCGTAGACCAGATATTTACCCGCGTTTTCGGCTGAATAGTATGGCCGGGGCCTCCGGTCTGATCACAGGCTCGTCTAAGGGTATTGAGCTGTGCTAGGATACCCGGACAGCCTGTAGGTGCATCGAGTAAGGATTAAATGACATGGCTCGCCGTCGTCAGATTTATGAGGGAAAAGCCAAGATCATTTTTGAAGGGCCGGAACCGGGAACGGTTGTCCAGTACTTCAAGGATGATGCAACGGCCGGTAATGGGGCCAAGAGCGGCATTATTACCGGTAAGGGTGTCCTCAACAACCGGATCAGTGAATATCTGATGCAGCGTTTGGGGGAGATGGGTATCCCCACGCACTTCATTCGTAGCCTGAACATGCGTGAGCAGCTGGTGCGGGAAGTGGAGATTATTCCGCTAGAGGTCGTGGTCCGTAATGTCGTGGCAGGCTCTCTCTCCAAACGGTTTGGTCTGCCAGAAGGCGAGCGTCTGCCCCGCACTCTTGTCGAATATTACTACAAGAATGATGAGCTGAACGACCCGCTGATTTCTGAAGAACACATCGCCACATTCGGTTGGGCGCATCCGCAGGAGTTGGAGGAGATTCAGAGCCTCGCACTACGGGTGAATGATTTTCTGTGTGGTCTGTTTACGGGTGTTGGCATCACGCTGGTCGATTTTAAGCTGGAGTTCGGCCGTCTCTGGCAGGGTGATGAAATGCGCATCGTATTGGCTGATGAAATTTCGCCAGACAATTGCCGCCTGTGGGATAGCCGAACACAGGAGAAAATGGACAAGGACCGGTTCCGTCGGGATATGGGGGGGGTAGGCGAAGCTTATCAGGAAGTAGCTCGCCGCCTTGGTATTCTTCCGGAACATGGACAAGGTGAGAGCGTAGCTGCGGAGGGTGTGTAATGAAGATTAGGGTTTTTGTCTCTCTGAAGGATGGTGTGCTGGACCCACAGGGCAAGGCAGTGGAGCACGCACTGCATTCTCTCGGTTTTAAGGGAGCTTCTGATGTGCGGATCAGCCGTGTTGTGGATCTGCACGTGAAAGCTGATAATGCCGAAGAAGCCAAGGCGAAGGGGGCTGAAATGGCCCGTGCCCTTCTGGCGAACGAGGTGATCGAGGATTTCCACGTAGAGGTAGCCGGATGAAGAAACCTATTCGACAAACAGGGTTTGCCCTGCTTTTTAGTGTGGCCTGCGTGTTTTTAGGGACAGCGGCCCATGCGCAGCGTATTTCTGCCCTTTCAGGCGATGATCTGAGCAGCCTTTGCCACAAAGAGTCTAAACGTGCGGCTTGTGGTGCCTATCTTGCCGGTGTGGTGGATGGTGCTGCTTGGTCCCAGAGCTTCGGAGCTCTGGTTGGCTCCCGCCCTGCAACGGCTTTCTGCCTCCCAACGGGGATCAAGGGAATCCAGGTGCGGTCTGTCGTGGTCGGTTGGCTGGCCGGACATGATAGTTCAGCTAACCAGCCTGCTGGTCGTGCTGTCTATCAGGCTCTTCATGACAACTATACCTGCCCTACAGGGATGGCTGGCATGTATGTTGAGCAGCGTGCTGAAGCCCAGAATATTTCTTCTCTGCCGGGGCGTGGTCTCGTCTCCATGTGTACGCATGATAGTGGCCTGCTAGCCTGTGACGGTTATCTGGCTGGAACGATGGACAGTGAAGTCTGGGCCCGCAATTACTCCACGGTTGAGGGTGTTCATGCACCGGTGGCTTTCTGTGTGCCGAAGGAGATCCGGGGAGCACAGCTCCGGGCTCTGGTCGTTGGTTGGTATGCAGGTCATGATGATGCCATGAGCGAGCCCGCTGGGCGTGGTATTTACCGGGCTCTGCATGACAATTATCCGTGTTCTTCCACGATACGGCCTATCGTATCGGCACCAGTGGGTCAGTCAGGGGACGGTAAACAGTAAATGAAAACAGGTATCGTCGTTTTTCCGGGTACTAATCGGGAGCGTGACATGGCTCAGGCCTTCCGGGTGGTATCCGGCAAGGCCCCGCAGATGCTTTGGCATCAACAGGACAATGTCGATGGGCTTGATCTGATCGTTCTTCCGGGTGGCTTCAGCTTTGGTGACTATCTGCGGAGTGGGGCCATGGCGGCTCACTCACCCATTATGCAGGCCGTGCGTCGCTTTGCGGAAAAGGGTGGTTATGTCCTTGGTGTGTGCAACGGGTTTCAGATTTTGACGGAAGCTCAGATGTTGCCAGGAGCCCTTCTGCGTAATGCGGGTATGCGTTTTCTGTCGCAGGATTGTCATCTGAAGGTCGAAGGCCGTGATAGTATTTTCACGTCCGGTTGGAAGCACGGTGATGTTTTCCGTGCACCTATGGCTCATGGGGATGGCAACTATACGGCCGCTCCTGACATGCTGGATCGTCTGGAAGGTGAGGGGCGTGTTGCGTTCCGTTACTGCACGGCAGAGGGGCATGTAAAAGACAGTGACGAGCATGTGAACATGAACGGCAGTGCCCGTTCTATTGCCGGTGTCTTGAGTGAGAATCGCCGTGTCTGTGGTCTGATGCCGCATCCTGAAAATCTGACGGAAGAGATCCTCGGCGGTACGGACGGTCTACCGCTCTTTACTGGGATCATGGAGGCACTGGGCTGATGACAACAGCACCTGTTGATATTGAGCTTGCACGCTCTTTCGGTCTGAAAGATGATGAATACGAGACCGTGCTGAACATCATGGGGCGGACACCAAGCCTGACAGAGCTTGGTATTTTCTCCGTTATGTGGTCGGAGCATTGTTCCTATAAGTCATCTCGCCTTCATTTGAAGACACTGCCGACCAAGGCACCGTGGGTCATTCATGGTCCGGGTGAAAATGCTGGCGTGATTGATATTGGGGAAGGGCTGGCAGCCGTCTTTAAGATGGAGAGCCACAACCACCCGTCATTCATCGAACCGTATCAGGGGGCAGCCACGGGTGTGGGCGGCATCCTGCGCGATGTATTTACGATGGGGGCCCGGCCTATCGCCAATCTGAACGCTCTGCGTTTTGGTGACCCTACCCATAAAGACACAAAGCGTGTTGTGGATGGAGTCGTCCGTGGGATTGGCGGATATGGCAACTGTATGGGTGTGCCAACCGTTGGTGGAGAGGTGAACTTCCACTCTTCTTACAACTGCAATCCGCTGGTTAATGCGATGACGGTCGGGATTGCCCGGCAAGACCGTATTTTCCTCTCGGCTGCGGCTGGTGTGGGTAACCCTGTTGTTTATGTCGGTTCTAAGACAGGTCGTGATGGTATTCACGGGGCCACAATGTCTTCGGCTGAGTTCGATTCCGAATCTAGCTCCAAGCGGCCAACTGTGCAGGTGGGAGACCCCTTCACCGAAAAGCTGTTGCTGGAAGCCTGCCTTGAGCTGATGGCAACCGATGCGGTGATTTCTATTCAGGATATGGGGGCCGCCGGGCTGACTTCATCCGCTGTAGAAATGGCTAGCAAGGGTGGCGTCGGGATTGATCTGGACCTTGATCACGTCCCGCAGCGTGAAGCCAACATGCACGCCTATGAGATGATGCTCTCGGAGAGCCAGGAGCGTATGCTCATGGTGCTTCGTCCGGACCGGACAGAAGAGGCTCGCAAGATCTTCGAGAAGTGGGAACTGGATTTCGCTATTGTCGGTAAGCTGACAGATAGCGGGCGGATCACAGTACGGCATAACGGGACGGTTGAGGCAGACATTCCGCTTGGTCCGCTGGCTGATGAAGCCCCCATTTATGACCGTCCGACCGTGCCGTATGAGCGTCAACCTGCTCTGGTTCCTCCGGCTGATCCGTGTGGTATCGAAAAGGGGCTGAGCCGCCTTCTGGCGGGTGCCAATGGGGCCTCCCGTGCATGGATATGGAATCAGTACGACAGCGGTGTTGGTGGGCAGACCGTACAACGCCCCGGTGGTGCTGATTCAGCCATTGTCCGGGTAGAGGGGACAAATCGTGGTCTTGCCATGACAACGGATTGTACGCCACGTTATGGTCAGGCTGACCCTTACATCGGTGGTGCACAGGCGGTATTGGAAGTATGGCGTAATCTGACAGCCACAGGCGCCAAGCCTCTGGCTATGACAGATAACCTCAACTTCGCCAGCCCGGAAAATCCACGCATCATGGCCCAGTTCGTTGAAGCCGTGAAAGGCATTGGCGATGCAGGTCGTGCGCTGGACTTCCCGGTCGTCAGTGGTAACGTTTCTTTGTATAACGAGACCCGTGGCGATGATGGCTCAGTAACGGCCATCCAGCCGGCCCCTGTGATTGGTGGTGTGGGTGTTCTGGATGATGTCCGGAAAGCCGTTGGTCTGGCGATGCCGCAGGATGGTGAGTTGCTCCTTGTTGGTGAGACGAAGGGAGAGCTCGGTCAGTCCATGTGGCTGAAGGAGATCCTCGGTCGTGAGGAAGGCGCTCCGCCTTCAGTTGATTTTGCTGCAGAACGCCGGAATGGTGATTTCGTGCGTGAGCAGATTCAGCATGGTGCTGTTGAGGCCTGTCACGATGTGGCAGATGGCGGCCTGATTGTTGCCGTAGCCGAGATGGCCATGGCTGGTAATACAGGATGTGTTCTAGAAAAGGGCCCAGCTGGGCTGCCGGAACATGTTTACTGGTTTGCTGAAGACCAGGCTCGGTATGTGCTGGCCACAAACCAGGCTGATGCGGTGATGAAGGCTGCGAAAGCAGCTGGCGTGCCGGTGTCTCGTCTGGGGCGTATCGGTGGGGATGTGCTGGCACTTGATGGTGTCATGAATGTATCAGTTCAGCATCTTCGTCAGCAGCATGGCTCTTTCTTCCCTCGCTTTATTGGGCAAGAGGAAGACGATGCTCCAGTTGTGCATCTGGATGAAATATCCTGAGGAAACGCAGATAGGGAGGTTTCGACCATGATGACAGCAGAAGAGATCGAAAAGACCCTTCGGGCGGCTTTTCCTGATGCAGAGATTGTGGTTGAAGACCTCGCAGGTGATGGCGATCATTTTGCCTGTGAGGTTGTCAGCGAGACATTTCGTGGTGTGCCACGGGTAAAACAGCATAAGCTGGTTTATGAGGCTTTCGGGGATCGTGTCGGGACAGAGCTACATGCTCTGGCCGTGAAGACACGCATTCCTGGTTGATCGAGAGGACATGATCAAATGAGTGAGGCTGTTTTTCAGACCATCCAGTCCTTGGTGGACAAAAACCCTGTGATGCTCTTCATGAAGGGTGACAAGCAGTTCCCGCAATGTGGGTTCTCTGCTCGTGTCGTGCAGATTCTTACCCATGTAGGTGTGGATTTTGAGACAGAGAACGTGCTCGAGAGCCCGGAAATGCGTCAGGGTATCAAGGATTTCTCCCAGTGGCCGACAATCCCGCAGCTTTATGTGAAGGGTGAGTTCATTGGCGGGTGTGATATCGTCACTGATATGTATCAGAGTGGCGAGCTTGAGAGCCTGCTGTCCGAAAAAGGCCTGTTGAAGAACGAAGGCTAATTCGGAGGGAATTAGTCCTCATTAAATAAAAGTTGGCCTAGGGTTCGGGCGTTGCTTTCTTCGTCCTTCTATGGTTAGACTTAGCGACTATTTGTAAGGTGAGGGCTATTCCCGTTGTGACGAGGCGATGGGAAAAGGTGGAGGGTTGAGGACATGGTGAAATCCCTTAAGGGAGGGGTTCTTTTTGGGCTTCTGGGGTTTGCAGGGTTGGTATCCGCTCCCGCAGCCCATGCGGATCGTATTCTGACGGAACATGAAGCAAGTAAGCTGACCTTCAGTGCTCTTATTGCTCCGCCGTCAGCATTTCATCATGTAACGCTGGCTCATCGATCGGCTTCTCATGCACATTCTGGTGCAGCGATGCGCTTTGCTGCTTCGCATTACCACCGGGGTGTTGCCGTTCGGACTGTGGCTTTCCGTGGGCATGTGGTTAGCAAGCACCGGCGGAATACACACCATCGCCGCGGGTGAGCTCGCCTTCCTGTGAGAAGGAAATAGAAAACCCCATGGGTCTGTATCTGGCTCGTGGGGTTTTTTTGTGCCTGTATTTTCCTGAGCTCAATACAGGCGAAGGGCGTCTTCTATCTGTTCGATAGTTCCCGTTTGATTGACAACGAGAACATCAAGCCGCGTGTTGGGTCTTTGCCAGTCTGGCCGTGTGTCGATGATGAAGGAAAAAGCCCGTAGTAAACGCTGGCTTTGCCTAGGGGAGAGGGCGTATCGGGCTTCTGTTAAGGTTGTGCGCTGTTTAACCTCAATAGCCAACAGCCATTCATCATTAGCGACAAGAAGATCAATTTCTCCGCAGGGTGTTTTCAATCTGCGTGCTAGGGGACTATAGCCTTGTTTGGCTAGAAAATTTGCGGCTAACTCTTCAGCATCTTTGCCTGATTGATAGGCCAAGCTGCCCCGCTTCCTGCGGTGGAGAGGCGGGACAGCAGGATACTGCTTAGCGGGCACGCAGGAGGTGAGCTGCTTCGACAGCGAAGTAGGTGAGAATACCGTTGCACCCTGCACGCCGGAAGGCCATCAGGCTTTCCAGAATGGTCTTTTCACGGTCCAGCCAGCCATTTTCAATAGCCGCCATGATCATCGAATATTCACCGGATACCTGATAAGCGAATGTTGGAGCCGCAAAATTGTCACGCACCCGGCGGATGATGTCCAGATAGGGCATACCGGGTTTGACCATGATCATGTCAGCTCCTTCAGCGAGGTCCATGGCGACTTCACGGAGGGCCTCATCGCTGTTGGCTGGGTCCATTTGGTAACTCTTTTTATCCCCGCCGAGAAGGGCATCGGACCCTAGAGCATTGCGGAACGGCCCATAAAAGGCGGATGCGTATTTGGCAGCATAGGCCATGATGCGAGTTGTTTGATGGCCGTTCTCATCCAATGTTGAACGAATAGCTTTGATACGCCCATCCATCATGTCGGAAGGGGCGATAATATCAATGCCAGCTCGTGCTTGGTTGAGTGCCTGTTGGCGAAGAACCTCTACGGATTCATCATTGAGAATCTGGCCATCGCGGATCAGCCCATCATGGCCATGAGAGGTGTAGGGGTCCAGAGCCACATCCCCAACTAGAGCAAGCTCGGGGTAGGCTGCTTTCAAGGTCCGGGCTGCACGGCACATGAGGTTATCGGGATTTAGGGCCTCTGTGCCCACTTCGTCCCGTATCTCCATCGGGGTGACAGGGAAGAGGGCGACAGCGGGGATTCCGAGCTCCACAGCTGGACGAACATGCTCTGCCAATAAGTCTAGGCTAACACGTTCGACCCCCGGCATGGCTTTCACTTTCTGACGCTGTTTTTCGCCTTCGCAGACAAAAATCGGCCAGATGAGGTTATCGACATGTAGGTGTGTTTCGCTGACGAGGCGGCGTGTGGCCTCATCATGGCGATTACGGCGTAGGCGGGTATGGGGGAAAGAATGCATCATCATGCCCGGCATGATGCCTTCTGAACCTTCGTCTGACCAGACTAAAAAAAAGCCACCCTCATAAAGAGGATGGCTTTATCCGAGACAGGCTCTGCTTCTTAGTGCTGTTTATGCTTCAGGCGGCTATGGTGCAGGCCATAGCAGGCATAGACCCCTAGACCAATGAGCAGCCACAGGGCTAGCCTGACCCATGTCATAAGGTCCATGGCGAGCATGACAGTGCCGCAGGAAAGAATACCAAGGATTGGCACGAGGAACGGACCGCCGGGAGTCCGGAAGCGGCGTACAGCATTGGGTTGACGTAAACGTAGGAACATCACACCGAAGCAGACGATGATGAAGGCTAGCAATGTTCCGATGGATGTCATCTTGCCGAGAATATCGATAGGTAGGCACGCAGCCAGAAGGCTGGCAATCACGGCGGTGAGAATGTGTGAACTCCAAGGGGTCTTGCTGCGCTCATTCAGTTTCTCAAAGAGTGATGGCAGCAGGCCGTCCTTGGCCATGGAAAGGCAGATACGGCTCTGGCCCATGAGCAGCCCGTAGATGACGGAAATATAGCCCAGAGCAATACCGAATGTGATTAGGGCAGAGAACCACGGGATATGAAGGCTGTGCAGGACAGTTGCTACAGGGTTCGGGTCATGCAGCATCGTCCGATAATTGACTACACCAACAATCACGAATGAGAAGATTGCGTAAATGAGGGCGGCAAGGACCAGACTTCCCAGAATACTCAGCGGGATATTCCGTTGAGGATTATGGCTGTCCTGTGCTGCGGTGGAGACGATATCAAAACCGATATAGGCAAAGAAGATAAGACCAGCGGCCCGCATGACACCACTTGGCCCAAAGGCTCCGAATTGTCCCGTATTGGTGGGGATGAAGGGATGAAGGTTGGCAGACTTAATGTGAGGTAGGCAGATGACTGTCACACTGCCAATGATCAGCAGCTTAAGCGCAACGATTGCCATGTTGATCTTGCTAGACCCTCTGGTGCCATACATTAGCAGCCCAGTCACAGCGAAGATGATGAAGACGGCAGGGGCGTTGAACCAGGCGCGGACAAATTGTCCGTCAGGCATCATGATAGAGGCCCCGGTGGGGGCTAGTAGGCGGGGATCAACCGGGATACCGATCTGGTGCAGCAGGGTTCCAAAATAACCGGACCAGCTGGAGGCTACCGTGGAAGCATTAACAGTATATTCCAGAATAAGATCCCAGCCGATGATCCACGCAATGCCTTCCCCCATGGAGGTATAAGCATAGGTATAGGCAGAGCCTGCTTCGGGAATCATGCCTGCCAGCTCAGCATAGCAGAGACCGGCAAAGGCGCAGGCAATGGCAGCGATTATGAAGGAGAGCGTCACGGCCGGACCAGCATACTGACCAGCAGCAACGCCTGTCATGGAGAATAAGCCCGCCCCAACGGTGACACCAACCCCAAGGGCAACTAGTTGCCAAGGGCCCAGTACACGGTGCAACCCCATATTAGGGGCTGCTGTCTGTATCGGTTTGGTACGCCAGAAAGGCCGTCTCATGCACTTTGCTCCACGATGTTTCAGTGTCGTCTGGAAAAGGGGGCCGCCGTTCAGTCGTCCGCCCTGAGATGACTGTGCCGTATGCTATAAGTGAAATAAATGATGGCACCAATGGCTAACCAGAGAATTAGGCGCCCCCATGTGATTAGGCTCATGGAGAGCATGACGCTGCCGCAAGAAATAATGCCTAAGGACGGAATAAGCAGAGGGCCGCCCGGCAGACGGAAGGTACGGGGAGCATCAGGTGCCGTGAAGCGCAGGGCAATGACGCCTGCACAGACGATTACGAATGCCGTTAGTGTGCCAATGGAGGCCATATTGGCCAGAATATCAATGGGCAGGCAGCAGGCTAGTAGGCCGCTTGCGAGGAAGCTGAGCATATGGCTAGGGACCGGCGTATGGCTCTTGGGGTGCATCCGGCGGAAAAAAGCAGGCAACAGGCCATCTTGAGACATGCTCATCAGAATACGGCTCTGGCCCATCAGTAGGCCGTAAACGACCGAGACATACCCCAGACAGATACCCCCTTTGATGAGCAAGCTGAGCCACGGCAGATTGACGACATCCATGACGGTGGCGACCGGGCTCGGATCATGCGCAAAATGGTGATAATCCACCACGCCAACCAATACGGCAGACACGACAACATAGACGATCGCACAGATGATCTGACTGCCCAGAATGGCAATAGGCATCGACCGCTGAGGATTTTTTGTATCGTGCGCAGCTGTAGAGACGATATCGAAGCCGATATAGGCCAGAAAGGCCATCCCCGCCGCCCGCATGACGCCACTAAAACCGAACTCCCCGTAATGACCTTCATTGGGGGGGATGAAAGGGTGGAAATGGGCCATCTGGATATGTGGAAGACAGGCCACGACCAGACCGACCAGCACACAGACCTTGATACCCACAATGAGGCCGTTCATCCGGGAAGATTCTTTTGTGCCCCGTGTCAGCATGGTGGTGACAAGCCAAAGAATAAACAGGCAGGGTGCATTAAACCATGCATGGGCCATATGCCCATCAGGTAGCTCCACCAGTGTCATGGGTGGGTGTAACAGCCTCGGGTCTATGACGATGCCCCAATCCTTGAGGAAAGAGGTCATATAACCGGACCAACTGGAGGCCACGGCAGCTGTGCTGACAGTATACTCAAGGATCAGATCCCAGCCGATGACCCATGCTACAAACTCACCTAAAGCAGCATAGGCGTAGGAATAGGCCGACCCTCCAGAAGGGATCATCCCAGCCAGTTCAGCATAGCAGAGACCAGCAAAGCTGGCGGCTATGGCAGCAATGAGGAAAGCAAGAGGAATGGCCGGACCGGCATAGAGGCCGGAGGCCACACCTGTAAGGGAGAAGAGACCGGCCCCAATGGTCACGCCTACACCGATAGCAATAAGCTGCCATGTGCCGAAAATGCGTTTCAGCCCCGTTTGGGTAGAGGCTGAGGAGGTGATGGCTTTCTTGCGCCAGAGGGATGACATCATGGTGAAGAAGATTCCATGTCAGGTCGGTTCTGATCTGTTCTGGTTGTTATTTCAGACAGAGGCGGTGCCCAAAGAGGGCACCACATCTATAGTGAGCCCTCTTCTATGGAATAATATTATAAATTTCTACCCTAATTGATAGAGTTATTGCGTAAGCGGCTTTTTCTGATGCCATAAGCGAAATAGACACAGAACCCTAGAACCAACCAGACCAGCAGACGGACCCATGTTAGACCGCTCATGGACCCCATAACGATGCCGCAGGAGATGATGCCTAGCAGGGGAATCACAAACGGCCCACCCGGTACACGGAAACTGCGTGGTGCATCCGGAGCCCGGAGGCGCAGAGCCGTAACGCCAGCGGAGACGATGACGAAGGCCAGCAGTGTTCCAATGGAGGTCATTTCTCCCAAAGTGGCGATGGGGACGCAACCGGCCAGCAAAGCAGCCGCTACGGCGGTGACGATGTGCGCCGTCCACGGGGTGCGGGTACCCTCGTGAAGGCGGGCAATGAAGGTGGGAAGCAACCCATCTTCGGCCATGTTCATGGCAATGCGGCTTTGCCCGATGAGCAGGCCAAACAAGACGGAGATAAAGCCAAATGTAATGCCGATTTTCACCAAGACCGCCATCCAGGGCATATTGATCTTGTCCATGGCTGTGGCGACGGGGCTGGGGTCATGGGCGAGGGTGTGATAGTCCACCACACCAACAAGGATGGTGGAAAAGACGACATAGATGACGGCACAGGTCAGTAGGCTGCCCAGAATGCCGATCGGCATGTTGCGTTGGGGATTTTTTGTATCCTGCGCTGCTGTGGAGACAATATCAATACCGACATAGGCAAAGAAGGCCATTCCAGCAGCACGCATGATCCCGCTGATGCCAAACTGCCCGAATTCTCCCGTATTGGCAGGGATGAAGGGATGGAAGTGGCTGGTATCAACAAAAGGCGTGCAGACGATGATCAGGCCGACAATGACGAGAATCTTGATCAGCACAACCAGTGAGTTAAGACGGACGGAAAAGTTGGTCCCCCGCATCAGCATCAGGGTGATGATGAAGAGGAGCAGCATCCCCGGAGCATTGCACCATGCCTGCGCTGTATGGCCATCCGGCATAGTGACGGTGGTCCCTGGTGGGTTGAGTAATCGTGGATCAATAATGATGTTCCATCCCTTGAGTAGGGAGGCAATATAACCCGAAGCGCTGGAGGCTACGGCAGCGGCCCCGACTGTATATTCAAGGATCAGGTCCCAGCCGATGATCCACGCGACAATCTCGCCCAGTCCAGCATAAGCGTAGGCATAGGCCGAGCCACCGGCAGGCAGCATTCCGGCTAGCTCGGCATAGCAAAGCCCGGCAAAACTGGCTGCAATGGCAGCGATGAGGAAGGAGATAACCACTGCTGGCCCTGCATTTTGGCCAGCGGCAACACCGGTAAGGGAGAAAAGACCTGTCCCAACGGTAACACCAACGCCCATGGCGATGAGACGCCACGGGCCGAACACACGTTTCAGCCCGTTATTTTGGCTCTCTGGAGGGGGAACTTGTTTGGTTTGCCAGAAGGGCAAGGTCATTGAAGGACACTCTCGCATTTTTTAAACGTAATTAACGTGCAACGATAGACGCGCTTGGCTCTCGCGCCTATAGAAAGAAAAGAGTTTTTTTGCGGGGAGTATGGATGATAATGTCCAAAAGCACCAATCAGGCCGGTCTGCACTCTTTTTTCCATGCCGCTCTCAAAGAGCGTGATCATGAGGTCAGTGCAATCCTGAATGCCGAGCTCGAACGTCAGCAGGATGGCATCGAGCTGATCGCTTCTGAGAACATGGCGTCCTTCGCCGTAATGGAGGCTCAGGGTTCTGTCCTGACTAACAAATACGCCGAGGGTCTGCCGGGCCGCCGCTATTATGGTGGTTGCGTTGATGTGGACAAGGTCGAGAACCTTGCCATCGACCGTTTGAAGAAGCTTTTCGGCGCTGAGTACGTCAATGTCCAGCCGCATTCAGGTGCCAACGCCAACCAGGCGGCCTTCATGGCACTGGCAAAGCCGGGTGACACCATCCTCGGTATGAGCCTTGCCGCTGGTGGTCATCTGACCCACGGTGCAGCCCCGAACTATTCCGGTAAGTGGTTCAATGCCGTGCAGTACGGCGTGCGTGGTGAAGACGGTCTGCTCGACTATGAGGAGATGGAGCGTCTGGCTCGTGAGCATAAGCCCCGCATCATTGTGGCTGGTAGTTCTGCCTATCCCCGCGTGATTGATTTCCCCCGTTTCCGCAAGATTGCTGATGAGGTCGGTGCCTCTCTGATGGTGGATATGGCCCATTTTGCTGGGCTGGTGGCTGCTGGTATTTATCCGAGTCCGGTTCCTTATGCAGATATCACGACCTCCACGACACATAAGACGCTGCGTGGTCCTCGTGGTGGTATCATCATGACCAACGATGCGGATATTGCCAAGAAGATCAACTCTGCGGTGTTCCCTGGTCTTCAGGGTGGGCCATTGATGCACGTCATCGCCGGTAAGGCTGTAGCCTTTGGTGAGGCCCTGCAGGGTGAGTTCAAGGAGTATCAGCAGCGTGTGCAGGCTAATGCTCGTGCGCTGGCTGATGAACTTCTGAAATGCGGGTTCGACATCGTGACGGGTGGTACGGATACTCACCTCGTGCTGGTGGACCTGCGCCCCAAGAAGGTGACCGGCAAGAAGGCTGAAGCCCTGATGGAGCGTGCTGGCATTACCGCCAATAAGAATGCCGTGCCGTTCGATCCTGAAAAGCCGTTCGTGACTTCTGGCGTGCGTCTGGGTAGCCCGGCTGCTACGGCCCGTGGCTTCGGTGAGGCAGAGTTCCGTCAGGTGGCCCGCATGATTGATGCCGTGCTGAGTGCTGATGAGAATGATGACGCTACCTTTGAGCGTATCCGTAAGGATGTGAAGGAGCTGTGCGCTCGCTTCCCGATCTATGATCGTGCCTCTGCCTGATTAAGGCTGAAGCCGAGGTGGCATGACGTAACAGTCATGCCACCTCGGAAGAGCTATCCCTACAGTGTTTCCGCTGTAATGATGCGGATGCGGTACTGGATGTGCTTTTCAATATCGCGTAGGCGGGTCCGTTCATCTAGCGTAGCGAAGGTAACGGCCCGGCCCTGTTTCCCTGCACGGGCTGTCCGGCCGATGCGGTGGATGTAGAGTTCTGGCGTCTGTGGTAGGTCCATATTCACGACCAACTGGATATCATCAATATCCAAGCCACGGGCGGCAATGTCCGTTGTTACGAGAATGGAATTAGCCTGCGTCTGATAACGCTCAAGCGTTTTCTTCCGGTCGCCCTGTGTCTGGCCACCGTGAAGAGCAATGGCTTTATAACCGGCTTTTCTTAGCAGCTTTGCAACAGAATCGGCTTTTTGCTTCGTTTTCGTAAAAATGATGACCCGGCCCGTTTTGGAGCCAGTCTGTATCTTTGACCGTTCTAGCACTGTTAGAAGGAGCGGTTCTTTCTGTGCTTCTGTGATGAATAGGGCTTGCTGGCGGATGCGCCGTGGCGTGACCTCTTCCTCACCGGGTTCGACACGGACGGGGTCTTTCGTAACCCGTTTTGCTAACGCCATGACAGGTTCCGGCAAGGTGGCCGAACAGAAGATAGTCTGGGGACGGTCAGCAATATAGGGCACAAGAGCTGTCATGCTGGCCGAAAATTCTTCATCAAGAAGACGGTCTGCTTCATCCAGTACTAGATAGACGATATGTTCTAGCGACAGCTCGCCTTTTTCTACAAAATCCAGAAGCCGCCCATGCGTGGCAACGATGATGTCGGCTCCCTGTGCCAGAGAAAGAGCTTGCTGCTCACGAGGCACGCCACCGCAGATCACTCGTGTGCGGAGGGGAAGCTGGCGGCCAAGTTGGCGGCAGACGCTAGCTGTCTGCATGGCGAGGTCTCGGGTAGGTTCTAGTATTAGAACTCGCGGAATGGAATCGGCTGTTTCTTCCTGCTTGATGCTGGCCAGCTTCTGGAGGGCAGGGAGGACAAAGGCGGCAGTTTTTCCTGTGCCGGTCTGGCCGGGTAGAAGAACGTCACGGCCTGCCAGAAGGGGAGGGATACCTTGCTGCTGGATAGGCGTTGGCTTTGTCATGCCTGCTTTATGAGCCGCCTGAATAAGTAGGCCGGAAAGGCCAAGGTCCGTGAAATCTGTTTGTGTCATGAAGATCAGTCTTGCCAGAAGAAGGATGTTGGTGTGATGGACGGGACCATACCCGGAGGAGATTAGGAATGCACGCAGCCATCATAGCCGAAGATTTCGCCGGGATGAGGTCGCAGGGGCGAGGTTTGGCAGAGCGAGCGGGGTTTTCGTGGACGTTTCACCCTGTTGTTATCAACAAGGAAAAACTGGTCTCACGTTTGCCCGTCCGCTTTTGGCCGCATGCTCTGGGTCTATTTGCCCCATTCAGCCTTACCCCTTCAACCCGTCTCATCATTAGTGTGGGGGGGAAAGGTGCTGTCGCTGGGGCGGCTTTGGGTAAACATTATGGATTGCCTGTAGTGCAGATACAGCATCCACGGGCACAACTTTCTCCTTTTGCCCTCGTTGTGGCTAGTCAGCATGACCGCCTTGTGGGGCCGAATGTGTTGTCGGTCCGTACGGCCATGCATGACGTCACACCGGCTCGTTTGGACCAAGCTGTCGGGCAATGGAAGGAGCGCATCCGTGCAGGGGCGCAGCAGGTTCTGGGTGTGCTTCTCGGCGGTTCGAATGGCCGTTATAGGTTGGAAGAAGCCGAAGCGGTTGCTTTATCGGATGAACTGGCTGCTTTCATGAGACTGACGAATGCCCGGTGTGTGTTGACACCTTCCCGACGTACGTCCCGTCGGGCTCTAGCTGTTCTTCAAGAGCGTCTGGCTCCTCTGGGTGCTGTCGTGATGGAAGGGGACGGAGGAGAAAACCCCTATATGGGGGTATTGGCTTGTTCTGATGCGTTGGCAGTCACGCAGGATAGTGTTTCCATGATGTCAGAGGCGGTGGCGACGGAAAGACCTGTATGTATTTTCCCTCTAAAGGGGCGGTCATCCCGGATAGAACGCTTCTTAACCATACTTGAAAAAGCGGGACGTGTTCAGTCTTCTTTAAGGAACATATCATTTATGCCCTGCGAAAGACTTGACGATACTACATTGGCGGCTGATGAAATACATCATCGTATCCAATTCAGTCAGGAAGGATAACCTTATGCTGAATATAAAAACATTTGGCCCGCAGGGGGGGAATGTCCTTTACAAGGCCCTGTCCCATCCTCTGGTTGTTGATGCGATGAAGGCACTTGAGCAGAGGCTTACGGGTAAGACGCTTGCTGTTTATGACCCGGATGATTATCTGCCAACGGTCCAAGGATTATATCCAGCCATCCAGCCGTCAGTTATTCTGACTCATGATAGCGAGCAGGTCGGGCAGCCCGATGGATTGGGTGGTCAGAAAAGAGCCATCGTGCATCTAGCCGAGATCAAGGCGGATGCCGTACTGGCTCTTTCATTTGATGATGCCAGAATGAGAACCCGTCTTGAGGGTGTTCTGGGGGAGAAGCTTCTTCACACGCTGGGCGAAGCAAAGCTGCCAGATGATTTTTTGCCATATCGGCGGCCTTATCTGGATAAATGCAATTTTGCGATTAATTTTGCGTTCTTCCGGGAGACGGAGCATTTCAGCACAAGATTGGTTACGGCGAATTATTGGTCGAGTTATGGCGCAACAGAGATTCGCTATTGGCTTCGATTGTTTGATGGCTCTGGTCACATCATGGCGGAATGGTATCAGGAGGTGGAAGACCCCAATGGGGGTGTGATCATTGATAGCCGTAAGGTGAAGGAAGATTTCGGTCTGCCGCACTTTACGGGACAGCTTTTCATCCATGTGATCGGGGCGAAGGGGCATGATGTCGTAAAATATGCTCTGGACAGTTTTGGCCGGAATGGAGACCCCAGCCTCTCTGTTACGCATGATGCTAATGCGTGGCCTTCCATGCGGTTTGCGACATTGCCTGCACCAGATAAGGGGGAGACGGTGCTTCTCTGGGTGCAGAATAGCCACGGTACGGCCATTCCTGATGGGGCAATCACGCTGAACCCAATGGGGGAAGACCATCATCGGGCGGTGGAACGGGTTGTCGGACCGTATGAGACCGTTGCGATTGATGTTGGAGCGTTATTTCCGACCCTACAGTGGCCGGCGCAGCTGGAGCTTCGTTCAGGGCAGCATCTGGTGCGGCCACGTTATGAGGTTGTGCAGAGGGGGCGGACCCGCATTGCACATATGAATGTAGAACGTGCCAATCTACTGCCTGACCCGGCTATTCGTAGCATGTCGCCGTTGCTAGGGCGTGGTTTTGTACTGCCTTTCCCGGTACCTGATCCGGCATCCTACACTAGTTTTGTACAACCTAATCCTATGTCTGAGGCACTTACGAGTATGCCGATGAGGCTTGATCTGTTTGATGAATCAGGACGGGGGTGCGGTAGTCATTTTCTAGGGAATCTGCCGCGTAATCATCGGGAGGCCATTGCATTACATGAATTGCTGGATCAACCGGGGCATGCGGAACTAGTGTATGATTTTCGAGATGGTGGAGATGGAGATGGTTGGCCCCATGCCTTGATGCGGTACCGGCATATCCAGACAGATCATGCCGCAGAGACAAGTTTTGGCGGGCATATTTTCAACACCATGATGACATGGCGAAATGAGCCGCAATCTTACGCTGGGCCACCACCCGGTTTGACGACCAGGCTGTTTCTGAAGCTGGGTCAGCGGCTTGATGGTGAGATGCTGCGGAGTTTCTGTTATTTGATTTATCCCACGTCTTTACGTGAGGGGCGTCAACCGTCACAGACATGTTTGTACCTTTATGGTGTCGATGGTCATGAGTTGGCACAGAAGACCATTATCATTCAGCCTTCCGGCTCTTATCTGGTGAAGCCTGATGATCTGTTTGATTCGGAATTGTTACATCAGGCCGGAGAGGGTGGTTACGTTCTGATACGGGATTTGACCTGTCGTCTCTTTGGTTATCATGGGCTGGAGAATGGAGCAGGGGGCTTTTCTCTGGACCATATGTTTGGTTTTTGAAGGATAATGTTAAAATAATCTGTATGTTATCCTGTATCTCCTCTTGCCAGAGGTAAAGGGTAGGGGTATAAGACGGCCATCCAAAGAGATGGATGCGTAGCTCAGCGGTAGAGCACTGCCTTCACACGGCAGGGGTCACAGGTTCAATCCCTGTCGCATCCACCATGGATTTCCCTAGAAAACTGCCGTTTTTGACTGTCTTTAGCGGCTGCCTCGCCATCCGCCATCGTTCATGAATGATCGTAGAAACGTGCGAGTCGTCATAGAAATTGACACAAAACTGACACAGCGTTTTCAGGGCTTCTTCCCCCAGCAGGCCGCATTTTCCCGCAGGGCATAGTCCAGATCAGCCGCCTGAATACGGACGTTCTTCAGTTCTGGGTGAGCCACCATCTCTGCATAGGCACCCTGTTGCTGCTCTACTGTAGGCGTCCGCAGGTTGAGGCATTGCTGGCGGATGCGGACCTCACTGCACCCACCTAGTAGGGCGATGCCACAGGCCAGAACCAGAGCGCAGGGGACGTATAACCAGAGCGGGCTTTCCTTCTGTATCACTGGCCCTCCTTTCCATCTCGCAGCTTCGCCAGCACTTCATCATCTGTCTGGGGAGCTGTAGAGGCTGCCCGATTCATGCGGGCCATGGTGGCGTTCTGGGCATTGGCCTCAGTTACGTTCTGCTGTTCAGATAGAACACGGGCGGCGTTTCGTCCGGCCCGGTACAGCACCCAGCCGAATAGGGTGAGGGCGGCGATTGTCGCCACCCCCAAACCAGCATAAACATACATCATGCTGCGGAACTGACCTGTGCCGCATTCGGCGCAGGCTTCTTCTCTTTCATGGCGGCCAGCACATCATGGATGCCCCCTTCCACTTCGGATAGCCCACTCTCAACACGGCTAATGCCAGCAAAGAGGGCCGAGGTATCAAAGCGATCAGCCAGAAGAGAGGCCGCTTCATCGGAGATGCCGCCGAGGATAGTGGACGCCAGATGCAGGCGTGTTTTGGTTTTCACGCTCTCGCTGTCGCCCATTGCGCTCTCGATGAGGGAGAACAGACCGTCAATGACGGAAGAGGCAGTATTGGTGTCAGACATGGTGATTTCCTTTTCTAGGAGGGATGAAAGAGCCGGGTTCAGTCAACCCGGCCTGCGGGGTTCCTTCCCGGCTATGGCGTTCTTTTCCAGAACTTCGACAACCGGAGGGATGGCAGCGGAGGCGATGGCCCGTGCCGTGCTGTTGTCTGGCAGCAGCAGCGGGATGGCAGCCCCGATGAGGGTTGTGGCCAGGCCGCTGCTCAGTGCTCCTGTTCTTGCTCCGGCCAGACCGGCAATGATGAGGGACAGGCCCTGAAGGGTTGTCGGCTGGCGCAGCCAGTGCAGGGGCTTCATGCTGCGGCCTCCTGCACACCGGCCACCTGTGCGACTAGGTCCCCATAAGGGTTCTGGCCATTCTCATATTCAATGATGGCCGTCATCATTTCCCCTATTAGGGTTGGGGTAACAGGCCCTAGATTGGCAGAGGCCTCCACACCAATTTTACGAGCGACAAACTGTGCGTAGGCAGATGTGTTGTTTTCGTTGGGAGGGGCCCATTTCGCAATAATGGCATTTACGGTATTGAGCTTGTCCCGCACGATATAGCGTATGAGCTGGTCACGAAGGGCCTCAAGTCCCGCCTCGGCGGTGGGGAAGCGGGCAAATCTGGCATTGGGTCCGGGTTCCAGAACGGCCCCGGCCTGATGAGCGAAATTGAGATTGCCCGGATTGTTGTTACGGATGCCACGAGGTGTCATGTCAGCCTCCGAAAAAATGGGGATAGAGAGTGTGGATCAGCTGATACAGCCCCACCGCAACGCCACCACCGACAGCTGCGCCACCTGATATGGCAGCTGTCACAATTCTGGATCGTAATGAATTGCTTTCGCGCAGCTGATTGCTCAGTGCGGAAATACACCCCGTCATTTTTTCAGCGAGACTGTCGATTTTGTTGCTCAATTTTGCAAGGTCATCGTCGTGACGGGCCTGCATCGCTTCGCCAGCGGCTACCCTTTCACGGGTCTGGTTATGCTGTTCGGTAAGTTGCGCATGGCCACTCCTTAACAGCTCGAACTCCTCACGGGTGATCTCAGTCATTGTATCCTCTGGGTATAAAAAAACCGCCTCATGGGCGGCTGTTCATTGTCTCGTTTGGCAGGCGGTATCAGGTCTCAGACCCGCTGGGCTCTTCTGGCAGGGACGTGCTGGTGGTGTCTGTGCCGTTTGAGATCGTCATTAGCGCACGGAGATAGGTGACCCACGCCGCTGGTGTCGGTTCGCCGAGTATTCCGTAGTTGTTGTAGACGTCTAGCCGCGCCTGCTGGAGGGCATTGGTGGCCTGTTCTTTTAGGCTCGGAACAGGGGCAACATATGGCTCCAGCTTGCCCTGATTTAGCTGCGTGGGGTTCTGCGGGCTAGCCATCCGTTCTGCCCAGTCTTCATCACTAATTTCAAGGGGAACCTCCTCAAAACCGGGGGCTGCCTGGTAAGGAGTGCTCGTGCCATCCTGTAGAATAGGCTGGGCAACCCACCCAACGACCAGGCAGGGCTTTGTCAGGTCTGAACCTGCTTTAACGATAGCATAATACTTGTTGCTCATGCGCCGATTTTCCCGATTGCTAGAATTGAAATGTCACCAACCGATGTTTTCGGTGTGCCATCTGTAAAGAAGCGTGTCAGACCAAAACCATAGCGATTGATGTTGTTGCAGCCACATATAGGTGGAGACCAGGACCCCGTTGCAGACGGTGTTTTCGGTGTGATGAACACCTTGACATCATCGCTAGTGAACGCCTGTGGGAACGTGATTGTATTACCGTCCTGAACACCCGTGGCTGTGAATGTCTGCAACATCATGCGGCTTTGTGCAGGCATCTCGGGAATAATGTTCCCGAAATTTGTCAGGTACAGGCCATTCTGGTTTGTTCCCAAGAGTGAGGAATATTTCTGGTCCGGTAGGCTGCCCACAACCATCATTGGCGTGTCGGCGTAGCCATTCCAGTGAACACCAACGGCTTTCTGGTCCGTATCACCACTGCCGAGGTTACCCAGAACGTAATTCTGTATTTCGTCAGATGTCAGGATATTATCTGGCAGCACGGCATCTTTGCCCGGTGCGACCTTAATCTGCCCCATTTGCAATGTTCCGTTCTGATCCAGATACGGAAGAGTGACAGTGACGGGCTGCCCCGCTACAGGGTCTGTTTGTTGAAGAAAAGCCATAAGTTACCTCAGCAAGAGAGTTTGAATGAACGGATGATTGCCCCACCTGTTCCAGAAGCAGACAGGCTCATGCCGAACGCTGTTTCCGGTGGGAAAATCAGGCTGGAAAGGTAAGTTCGCTCATTGATGAGAACTTCCACTACGCTGCCGTCAAAGATGACTGTGACCTTGTATTCCAGCTGCGCAGGCAGAGGGGCAACACGGTCTTTCTGCCAGAGCGCATGTGCTGTTGGAGCGTTTGTCTGCAATGGTCCGGCCCCAGACTGGGAGCGTTGGAGCGTGATAGTCCCTGCACTGGGCTGGATGATCAGGCGGGTGTAGTTTGTGCCGTCTGAGCAAAACTCAAAAGTGACATCAGCCCATGCTGTCGGGCTGGGCCGCAATAGGGAAAAATCTGCCCGCCATGAAATGCCCGGATTAGCCACATCTGGAGACCAACTGCTTGTGCCAGATGTGGAGAGGTTGATCTGCCAGTATTGTGTAAACTCTGGATAGTGCCGTCGCTGAGTTTCGAGCAGACTGATGTGTAAAGCCAGCTTTCCATCAGTATCTTTCCTTAGTCCCAGTTTTGTGACGACACTTTGGTTCCCGGCAAATCCCTGTGTCGGGAGCATCTGGCTGTAATTCCAGTTGCCCATCCATGCCCAGCAATAGGTTGTCCCGCCATGCTGCCAGATAGCCTGGGCATAATAATCGCTGCCCCAGTTTAGGAGCTTGGGAGTGGAGAAATCGGGCGTGAACGTGGTTCCGTCCCAGTTTCCGACCAGATAACCCACGGTGGAATATGGCTGGCCATCCCATGTTTTCAGGGAGAAGAACAGCACCCATTTCCGGGAGCCGTCTGGTGCCGTCATGGGGACCAGATCGGGGGTTTCGATCTGCTGCCAGGCAGATAGATCGATGATGCTCAGGAATGACCATGTTTTCAGATCGGGGGATGAATAGAAGGCAATGCCATAACCCACGGTGATCTTCATTAGCCAGTGTCCGGCGGCATCATCCCAATCTACGCGCGGATCACGGAAATCCATGCCGGGAGCGTGGACGATGTTGCCTACCCCCGGGTTGCCCAGAACCACCCCATCGTAAAGAGGAGATAGTCCCAGTTTGGGGGCGATAAATCTGGCCACACTCTGCTGGCTATAGCCACCTCCGCCGGGGATAGAGACCAGATAATGAACAGACCCGGCCCCGTAGCCAGAGGTGTTTTTCTCATCCACGATGAATGAACCGCCCCAAAGAACAGGCTGATCAAGGCTGCCGAGATAGAAGGGGATACGGTTGGCCACCCAGTTCTCAAGATCGGGAGACACAACTTCAACCCAGGTCTGCTGGTCATCCTCTGGGTTATTGTTGGTCAATACGAAGGCCCGCCAGAGTTTGTTGTCTGCGTCCCAGATGGCCCGGCACGGGTCGTTAATCCATGGGCGATACTGGCCAGCGTTGATCATGGCGAATTCATTAGCCGACAGAGCAACGCCGTTTTTATTAGAGCCTTCCCTATAGGGGTTATTGTAAATCTCGTTGCGGAAGGGGGCGGCAGAGAAATGCGCTAGCGGAGCATATTTAGAGAAAGATCGCCCCTGTGCTGTCTGGACAATATCTGTCAGGACAGAAGATGATGTCAGTACAGCGCTCATTTGTATAATCCTGCCTTCTTAGCTTCGACAATCAGGCGTTGTGTGAACCGTGCCTGTTGCTGCTGGTTGGCGGCCCATGCCAGTTGAGAGGAGAGTTTCACGGCGATACTGGCCTGCTCACGGGAAAAGAATGTTTCATCAACATCATCATATGTTCCTGTGATGTAATGGTATGGCCTTTTAATTAGGTAACATAATGAAGATAAATATTTATCTTCATTTTCTAATGAAGTTACCCTGCTTAAAATGCTGTTAAGAATACTATTTTGTTCACTATTATCGTTGCTTCCATTTTTATCTGGGAATAATGATTTTTTCAGATCTTCAATGCTTGATGAGTCTGCTTTGTTTGAGAAGCAATTTAGCCACTCATCTGCCGTTGGAATATAATCATCACGCCATGGTGGGAATGATGCACTGCCACGATATGAACTAATATCCTTCATCGGTCATATTCTCCCGTCTTATCGCTAGCAGTAGGGTTGATAGTGACTGTGTGATATGGCCTACGCCAACCAACGGGGCTTCTGCCGATAGTCAAAATCCCTATGCGGCCATCAGGAACATCAGACGGAATGTAATTATAAGTTCCCTCTGCAATGTCTCTGGTCTCTAGCCCTGTAGGGATGACGCCATTTTTTCCCATGGGCGGCGCATAAGGAGCTGCAGCAGGTGCGGGGGGTTGGCTGCCACCCGCTATATAACCAGCATCCAGCGTATTGCTTGTCTGATGGATATGGTGCCCATAGCCGAGGCCAGAGAAGCGCACACCCAGCCAGTCAGGCATGGTCTCAGTGCTGACAACATCCACACGCTGGTCAGCCAGACAGGCCCGCTCTACCTCACGGCTGGCCTCCTGCTCCACGGCTGCAATCGTGTTGCCGTCAATGCCGAGTGTGGTAGCAACTGATGAGGCCAGACAGAGCCAGAAGGCACGGCGGAAGGCAGGCGGCCAGTAGTCGATATCCACGCTTTTGGTGATATAGGTCACACTGACGGTCTGGCTGTTCGTTAGGATGACAGGGCGTAAAACAGGCCCGCCAGCTTTGCCCATGCCCTCGCCAAAACTATTCCTTTGGTCGAACATCTTCATGCGCTGGTCCACGGGTTTGACGGTCTTCCCATCATCGACCCTCAGAACCCGCACGCTGTCTTCCGGAAGAAGGATTTCATACCGCCAGAGCGGACTATCACTGGAGACAGCCGTGCCCGTGCCCACACAGCGGGGCCACTGCCATGTGTAGGAAGGTCCGCCGAAGCTGGCCGGATGGGCCAGCAGGCTCAGTAGTACATCGTCATAATAGGCAGCGCAGACACTGGCCTCCACAGAGCCATCATCAAACGCTGTGATGTTGCTCTGTGTTCCAAGACGCATCATGGCCCTGTTGCAGAGGTCAATGGCTGTCGTCATGATGCCTTACCCTTTAGAAGACTTCTTGCCAGCCTTCTCATCTACGGCCGGTTCATCAGCTTTGGGAGCAAGCAGGTCTTCCTGCTGGGGAGCCGCACCATCGGGTCGTGTCAAGTCTTCCTGAAACTCCCGACTGTTCACATCCCTCTGGGCCAGCAAGCCAGCCTTTTCCTTGGCGGCACGAGCTTCATCATCCAGCGGATCAAGATTGAAGCCGGGGATTCCTGCATAATCAACGTCCTCACCAGCGGCCACAAAGTGACCGTTGATGAAGCTATTCTGTGTGATGCGGTATCTTGCCATGATCGCCTCACGCTACGTAGTTCTTAGGATAAGCAATCTGGGCAGGAACATCGAGATTGATGCCAGCCGTCACCGTGCAGTTGGACATGGCCTGTGCCGGGTTATAGGTAAGGCGCATGTAGCGGTAAGGCGTGTTTGCAAAAGCCGGTTTTGCCCGGACAGCAAACGGGCTGCCCGGCCCGATGAGGGAGAGGTCGATGCCCGGCAGCTCTTCCAGCGTGTTCCAGTTCTGGTTGTCAGTGGAGACCTGAATCTTCACGTCCAGCCTGCCACTGTTCGGAGATGGTGTATTGGGAAACTCTACCCAGACCTTGAAGCCCTCGGTCGGCCCGAAGTCACGGGGCTGGGAGAAGTCAATGACGTTGGTAGAAGGCGTATCCTGTCCAGCGGGGGCCTGTGTCAGGTCCTGAGCATTGGAGAAATTGAGCAGTCTGTCGGTAATCATGATGCAAATCCTGTGATGGTGTCTTCTGTGTTCATGATGGCGTCCACCACACGGATGGGGATGCCACGGAAGCGAAGCACCGGCTTGCCATCGAACTGGTCCTGCGTGAGCAGCACGTTCGTCTTGTTCATGGCCTGAATGGACAGGGCAGAGGCAATCGTGCGGTTTACATAGAAAGCAGGACGACCAAAGGAGAGCGGAGAACCGCCTGTAGCTCGTGTTGCAGCCTGCACGTTGGAGGCAGAGCTGGGCATGGTCGGCGGCTTGAAGCAGGCAGCAGCCATCAGGGCAATTAGGTTGGCTGCATCCGGGCCAGTCAGCTTGGAGACGTCAATATTGCCGATACGGACAAAATACCGCCAGTCACGGATGGTTAGGCCACAATCCCATTTGTAATGCATCTGGTAGGCCTGATACGGGTTTCCATTCTCATCAAGAATTGGCGCATCAGTCGTGACATCCTTCTGCTGAAGACCAGCAACGGACCCTTTGGGGAAGATACCAAAGCCGGATGTCGGCCCCCAGCAGCAGAGCCAGATGGAGGTGTTCGTGCTGCCACGACCTCCCGCATCCATCACGTTGGCAGCAGACGGTGCCTTGCTAGTATCCAGCGTGTTGAAGCGGGGAGAAAGACCTGTGAATGCGGCAACGTCCTTCTGTTCATTGCCATAAAACAGGGTGCGGGCCATCTGCTGGTTCATGCCCTCAAGGAAGGCGAGGTCTTCAGACAGACGGAAGGCGGCGACATCGCCTTCAAGGTTGGCGAGGTCCTTGTCGATGGTGGAATAGGTTTCCAGCATCCCGCAGGTATCTGTTACCTGTGCGGTGGTGGATTTGCCACGAGGCACACCATAATTGAGCATACGCCATGTGGCTGATGGCAGGCCTGTGCGGACGGTCGTCTTGTTGCCGGTCGCAAGGTTTCCTTCCTTGAAGATCAGGTCATCCAGAATCTCATTAGTCTGAGAGAGCAGGTTGACGGTATCGGCAATGCCGCCATTGGGGTCACGGCGGGCAGCCCAGTCAGCCAGTGTCAGAAATGTGCTGCTATTGAGCGACATGGTTCAGTTGTCCTTGTCAGTTGGAGCCATAACGGCGGCGGGCAATGGCCTCATAGCTGTTGTCTTTCAGCTCGCTGGCCGGTTTTCCCCGATCGGGTGTCTGGGCAGCCCCAAGGGCTTTCCCGATGGCATTGAAGGCATGGATGACGGCAGGGTGATTGCCCGCCCCGGTCTCGACCAGAGCCTTGCGGAGGGCGTCTTTCTCGCCCCCGAACTGGCTGAAGACGTGGGCCACGTTCTGCATGACCTCTGGTTTCAGACTCTCCCCATCGGAGAGCGTCTTGTCCTTTAGGGCCGTGTCCCGCCAGCCCTGTTGGATGGAGGCATGTTGCTCTGCTAGGCCTGTCAGGCGGTTCTGGAAGAACTCCAGCCCGTGTTTCGTGATGGCATCGAACTGCTCTTGAGACAGCCCATGCTCACGGGTCAGAGCCTCGTAGGAAGACAGGGCTTCCTTGTCGATCTCCATGCCATCCGGTGGGGTAAACTCGTATTTTTCGGGTGCCTTGGGCTTATCTTCTGCCTCTTTTTCCCCGTTGGCTTCGCCTTCTGCGGTCTTTTCAGCAGTGTGTTCGCCAGATGAGGGGGATGTTTCCCCCTCACTATTCCCGGTAGAGGAATCTTTGCCCATCAGGCTGGTGTTGTCTGCCGCTTCTGTCGTGGTTTGACTGGTCCCGGTATCAGTAGCCGGGGCATCAGATGTCGGGATTTCAGCCATCCCCAGAACCTCCATCATTTATGGTGGAGGAGAGGGTGTCAGGGGTTTGTAATTCTAGTGTGCCTTTTCATATTATTTGATCGCATTGTAGAGATTATGCGTAGGAGACACCAAGAAGCCCTGTCCCTGATTGCGCTTGACTAGCTTTTCATAGCGGGCCGTGTAGCCAGGGTTTATCATGTCTTGCAGGCTGTAAATGATGCTATATTTCAGTGCGATGTTAATAAATGGGAGATTACCACCCGGTATTTGCCCTGAAGCGAAGCGCACAAGGTCGGACAGATAGGTGCGGGCCTTTCCAGCATCGGGGCTGCCTATTAGTTCATCACGGGTTGAGAAGAAAATTCTTGCCAGTTTTGTCATGTCTGAAAGGGTTGGACCCGCCGCTGTTTCCAGTACTGCGTTCCCCATACGGCTTTGCTGGCCAAAGAGGAAATCGCCATAAATGCCGGCCCCTCCGCCCTGAGCCATAGCGGACATCCATGTGCGGACATCGCCTGCATCTCGTGGCTCTTTTCCGGCCAGTATGGCCTTTGTCTGCATGGCAACATATCCCAGCACGGTCGTGGCGGCGATCATATGGACGATACCGGGCAGGTCCAGCCCGTTGCGCTTTACTTCACGTTGATAGAAACGGCGGACATGTGAGAGAGGAAAGCTCTTGAACTGGAGCATCAGCCGTGCGGCCTGCCCGAGCAGTGGGTTCACGTCATCCAGCCGGTTGCTGATGCCCCGGAAGGTTGCCTGAGTGCGGGCATCAGGTTCCGTCATGCCCTCCCGTGTCTGGTCGGTGATGTAGGCATAGAGCTTGCGGGTCAGGCTGTCTCGTACGTCCTCGGCTGTCTGTCCTTTTTCGATGAGGGGAGCCACAGCCTCATCAGACAGGCGACCCATCTCGCTGGGTAGGATATGGTCTTCTCCTGCCGCTGTTCGCACGGCCTGCCGTATTACGTCCCATTCTGGCTGCGTGATGCCAAAGCGTTTCAGGCTGAATCTTAGCTTTCCATCAAGAGCTTCATAGGCCAGACCTGCATTACGTCCCAGATTGTGGGAAAGCATCATGCCGATGCCTTCTGATAGGCTGTCTGTCCAGTATTGCAGGCCGTTGATGCGGTAAAACTTGTTGATGAGATCGCTCATCTTTCCCAGAGGGGCATCATTGGCGGAAAAGCGGCTCATGACGGACCCAAGATGTCCTTGCAAACCCACGCCGAGTATCCGGGCAATCTCTTTACGTTCTTCTGGGTTTTCGCTGGCAAGTCCGGGTGCAAGGGATTTCAGGCTGTTCCAGTAGCTTTCCAGTAGAGGAACACCATTATGCCGCAAAACAGAGGCATTCACGGCTAGATCGGGCAGGGAGGAGATCATCACACCGCCCAGTTTTGTCACTTGGTTCCACGCATGAACATAGGCCCCGATGGTTTCAACCGTCTTGTTGGCCGGCTGTCTGGCTCTACCTGTCACGATGTCCATCAAGGCACCTCTTTCCAACCGGCGGAGCTTATCAACCATTTTGGCATCAGCCCTCTCACGAGCGGCCTGCACGCTTTCTTCGATCATGCTGCGGAACATGTTCTCAGGGTTGGTGCCCAGATCGCCCATTACAGCAGCATTGCGTGCTCCGTTTATGAGTCCCTTGAAGATGCTGTCCACTACATGGCCCTGACCGAACTTCTTGTTATAGGCCAGCCAACCATCGGCATCTTTGAAGTGCAGCACACGGTTCTGACTGACCTTCTTGGCTTTGTTGGATGTGCCTTTGAAGCCAGAAAGCCAATCCCGCCCGTTGGCATTGTCATGCTCACCCGTGGAGAGGTTTAGCCAGACATTACGGAGAAAGTCTTCCCTCGACTGCTTTGCGGGCATCATCTCAAAAGTACGGTCATCCAGCAGTGGGAAGATGGTGTCCCGCCAGTTCTGGTAAGAGCGTTCCGACCCATCGCCCCGTATCTTCCACATGTCATGGCTCTGGCGGGTGACGTAATGGTCGGCCTTGCCAATCCATGCGCCTTGCTTGTTCTGCATAAGTCGCACTGTGTCCTGATATTCAGACAGAATGCGAGCGGCTTCGGCAGCCAGCTTATTGCCTGTTGCGTCTCCAGATTTAGGGTCATCCAGACGCCACATTTCACGGGCCACATCGGCATCAAATTGTTCATCACGCTTCAGTAGGGCTTTGAAGACTCCTGCTTTGTCCAGATCGTGCATGAGAGGCCCGAGAAGCTGGGCAATGCGGGCATGGCTGTTAGCATCCACAGAGAGGGCGGCATCACGCTCCCCATTTTGCTTCCCAGCGAGAATACCTTCCAGAGAGGCTGCTTCATCACCAGCTACGATGCGGCGGCGCAGTTCGGCCCGGACGATGAGGTTCTTCTTGCGGGCATTAGCCTCGATGATACCGGCCAGACGTTCCTCATCGGCCATGCGGGCACCGGCTTTCTCCAGTGCTTCCCGTGGGGACAGGCCTTGTTTCATGTAGCGTCCGGCTTCTTTCTCCAGCCGCCCGAACATCTCATCAAGTTCTGCCTTGGACATTTCACGGCCAGCGGCTTTCTCTGCCTCGTTGTAGCAGGGGTTATCATGGGTCATGGGGCTTTCCTTGTCAGGCAGGCAGCAGCGGAGGTAAGGGCATCTACATTGCCATCGGAGAGGGTTTTCTCACGTTGGATCTCTGCCAGTTCTTCGGGGCTTATCTGATCGCCTAGGGTGGCAAGCTGACGGTCTATCTGGTCAGAGTAGGTTTGTGCTTCGATAATGGCTTGACTTTTGCTGGCAAGATTTCCATTGTCGGAGGTGCTGTTGTGGCGGCTACTGGTATACACGGCATCACTGCCGGATTTATTAGGTGATGACGGGGGAAGGTCGGCATTCTTTTCGGCAGGGTGCGATAGGTTGAGGCGGCTTCCATCCCATAGCAGCTTTCGTTTCTCCAGATATTTCGTTTCAAAAGCACTGGATGTACCGACACGGTAATAGCCACCTTCTTTCATGAGATGGAGGACAGCCGTATCATGCTTATCTTTCCTGCCTCTGGCATCGCCCATATGGACGGAGAAGTAGGAACCAGTGTCATGGCCGCCTTTCGCTTCATCCTGCCTGATCTGGTTCATGTTCCGGAAGATGTGACGGATGTAGGAATCAATGTCAGCAAAACCACGACCTCTGATTTCGTCACCATGACGGGCGGAGATGTGCAGCCTTCCATGACCTCCACCTATGTCACGTCCGCTTTTTGTCAGTTTGGGAGCATGTTCCCCATCACCCAGAATGACAGGCCAGTCTGGAACGCCCTCAATGCCGGAAGGCATCCGTCCGACCATAACCGGGTTGCTCCCTGCCGCTGAAAGGTCCAGATGCTCAATGCCGCCAGAGGGAAGTGGAGACGTGTATTGCCCTGTTTCCGGTCTGGGAGCAGCTTCTCTTTGGGCAGATAGGCCTGCACGGCTCTGCGTTACTTCATGGTCCTCATACCCATGCAGGTTCCGCATGATGGCTTCGGCTGCACCCTGTTGCAGCTCATCGAGACGCTGGTGCGCTGCCTGATAGGCTTCCTGCACAGTTTCCTGCCAGGCAGAAGCATCATGGCCTTTGCCTTTGCCATTCTCGATGAGACGTAGGGCGTGTTCTACGGCGTCATCTGAACTATCATGTTTCAGAATTGATTCTGCTAGATCGTATAGGCTGAGATTATCAATGTCAGAATCAAGATGTTTGGCATAAAGACCCAGACGCTGGCGGGCGATAGAATGAAGGAGCATCTGCTTTGTGCCGATGCGCTCCATATGGAATGCCCTGCCTTCGTCCATCATGTCGGCATAGCGGTCCCATGTGGAATGACGATAGGACATCATCGCTTCTTCTACGGCGGCATCTGGATGAATACCCGAAAGGATGGCTTCAATAGCGTGTCTATGTTCTTCTGGCGTCAGTGATATGCCAGCGTTGTAAGAGGCTTCATCGGCATCATCAGCGGCAATCTCACGGTAGTGGTCATCTAATGCAGCGAAGTCACGTTCTTTTTCAAAAATCTGCCCATCGGGGAACACCTTCCGACCGTGGCTTTCTTCGACCATTGCATTTATCAGGTCGTTTATGTCGGCATCAGGCTTTAAGTAGCCATGCTGAATGGCCAGGCTTCGAGCATCATCCAGCGGCATACCACCACGGCGTCTGATAAGCCCGATGCGCTGGCGATGGATGTCTTGCCCTCTTAGATCTCCACCTTGGTCAATCACCCCGCCATAACGGTTAAGAAAAGTAAAAAGTGATGGAGGGTTTTTAGTTTTTTTGAGCCTTACTGGGTCAGCAGATACGACATTATTTTGTGTATCGTTTGGCTTTTCATAAAGCGCAGACTCATCAAGCGTTTCAGCATGGCTTTTTTTGATGTCGGAGAGGTCAGAGGATATCCTATCACGTAGGGGAGGGTATTGTTGTGCCTCGGGCGCACCGTCTTCGTTTCCCTCAGAAGCAGAAGAATTTTCATCACTACCAGCACTAATGTCGGGCGTATCGCCATGCTCTGACATGGCCCGGTCAAGGTCTTCTCTAGTTTTCTGTACTTCATGGATATTTAGCAGGCTTTCGGCATTGCTAGGGCTGTCGCTAGCCATTGATGACATGCCATCGGCCAGAACCTGCCCCTTGGCATCGGTGCCTGCACGGTCCAGACGCTTCCCGAGCGCATAGCCAAGACCATGCAGAGAACCGCCCATGAAACCACCAAAGGCGATGTTCCCCAGAGCCTGCCCCATGCTCCAATCGTTATGTTCGTCACGATCAAGATAGAAATTAAGCGGTTCCAAAGCCGCCATGCCAGCAGCACCTTGACTGGCACCTTGGACCACACGACCGGGAAGATTGCTGGATAAAGCTGCCCCGACACGGCGATTTAGCCCTTCGGCACTGAGAAGACCATCAGCCACACTCTCTAGGCCAAAGCCCTCGGCACGGGCAGCGGCACGGCCTAAAACCATGGCGATGCGGCTTTCACCTAGGCCGGGAATAAATGTCGCAGCATAATTTATGGGGTCCAGAAAAGAAGGAGCCGCACCGGCAAATGCTGTTAATGTGCGATTGATGACACCACCAGGACCGTTCCGAATGGTATTCTGCCTGATGAGCTGCTGTTGTTTATCCTCATTGAGGGTTTGGGCAATCGAGGAAGAAATAGGCTTGTCGAAATTGAGAACATCCTTGATGCCATAGCGGGCATTGGCATCTTCTGGAGTTAGAATATCTCCTTCGGTTCCCTCATTCTTACGCTGTAGCCAGCTCCCAATGCGAATGGTGGGCATGTCATTGATGCCATCAACAATGGAAGTACCTAAAGACTGGTCAAAAGATGACTGCTGACCTGCTAGCCCTTCATCCTGAACGCTTTTGAGTGTGTTCAGTCCGCCCGCAAATAATGACATAACCCCTCCCGGTGGGGGAGGAGCATGTCAGGGGTTTGTAATTCTGGTGTATCTTTATTTTTTTTAAGAATTGTGGTATTTAAAAACGCATATAATATTATTATGCGCTGTGAGGTTAGTATTAATAGAAAATTATTATTTTTGTTAAGCAATGTTGTTTAAAAATCTGTTGTACAAGAATGAAAAAATGGAGGGATATAAATTTGGTTGGTCTTACTGAGAAAATCGTTAGTATGTGCGCCGTTTCCATTGGACGTGCTGGCGCAGCGTCTCGTGTCGGTCATGAACTTAAAAGGTTGCGGATTATATCAGGTCTTAGCCAAGCACAGGTTGCTGAGGCCATGAACGAAGAGTGCGTAGTGATATCTAAGATTGAAGATGGTGGAGAGATTTATCTCAGTACTATCGAACGATACGTTACTGCACTAGGAGCTTCTTTACGTTTGAATGCTCATTTTTCAGCTGATGCGCCTATTAATGCGAGACTACATGATAAACATTTTTTTTATGAGAAAAGTGGTAATAGTCAGTTGGTTTTTTCTTTAATGGAGGAAGAAAAATTCGAGAAACATCGTGATGTAGTCTTATCGATTAAGCCCATTTATTCTGAAAAAATTCTTTCTGGTAGAAAGACTGTAGAGTTGCGTCGTCGTTTCCCTGTTGAAGTTCCTAATGGTATTGTCGCTTATATTTATTCAAGTGCTCCTGTGAAGGCTATTGTTGGAACGGTTTTGATCCGTGGTGTTGTGAAATTGCCAGTCGAGAAAATATGGGATGAATTCAAACATCTAGCCTTTATTGAACGTCATATGTTTGATAAATACTTTGAAGGAGTAGACCAAGGTTATGCTTTGTTTTTTGGTGATGTGAAGTCATTTACTCGTCCATTGCCTTTGAGTGAATTGAGGGAAAGATTTGGTTTTGAGCCACCTCAGTCCTTCTTATACGCTAAGCATGATTTGAGAAAGGCACTTCAAGATGAGCCAGCAATCGTATCTTATTGACACAAATATTTTAATTGAGCTTGAAGATGACCATACGGTTGAAGAGGTTTATTTGGCATTTCTGGCTTTAGCAAATAAATATAAGGTTAATATTTATGTGCATGAAACAGCCAGAGATGATCTTTTACAAGATAGGGATGAAAAACGCCGTGATGTTTCACTGAGTAAGATTGGGAAATATAATATTCTTAAGGGGCAGCGTGGGGTAGATATAGAGAAGTTAAAGAATCTTTTTGGTTCTATGAAGAAACGTAACGATGTCGTGGATATGAAGATTTTACACTCTCTCGATCAGGGGTCAGTAGATTTTTTAGTTACCCAAGATAAAGGGATACATCAACGTGCTCAGAGATTTTCTTCAGATTTAGCTCGGCGTGTTCTTTTTATAAATGATGCTAAAGATTTGCTCATTCAAACTTATGAGCCAAGGCATGTAAGATTTTGTCATGTTGAGAAAGTAGAAGCTCAAGAGATAGATATTAGTAATACTTTTTTCGATAGCCTTCGAGAGGGATATCCTAAGTTCAATACGTGGTGGAAGGAGAAATGTATTAGGGAGCATCGTTCTTGTTGGGTGGTATATGATGATTATGATGGGTTGGCTGGTTTAATTGTGTGGAAAGATGAAAATAAGAGCAATACAGATGCTGTAACTAAGTTAGAGAAAATATTAAAAATATGTACATTTAAGGTTTCCTCAAAAAGTCGTGGCATAAAGCTGGGTGAGCTTTTATTGAAGCAGGTGTTTTGGTATGCACAGCGTAACAGATATAACCTTGTCTATCTTACAACATATGAAGATCAAACTTCATTGATTTCATTGTTGGAGTATTATGGGTTTGTTCATCTTGGAAATAAAGGTAAAGAGTGTATTTTTGAAAGGAAGTTCTCCTCCAAACCATTATGTAGATTAAAAGATACTAATTCATTTGATCAGGCGTGTCAAAGTTATCCTAGGTTCTTATTTGATGACGAGACACGTAGTTTTGGTATACCAATTAAAGAAGATTACCATGATATACTTTATCCTGATCTGTATGACCCTAGGCAGAAGAGTATGTTTGATAGTAAATCTAAAAAACCGGGGAATACTATCAGAAAAGTTTATCTTTGTCGTGCTCAATCTAAGCTAGGACCTCCTGGATCATTATTATTTTTTTATAAAGGGAAATCAAAAAACGAGCCTTCTCAGTGTATTACTGTATTAGGTGTATTGGATAGTGTCAAAACAGCAAAATCTATAGCGGACCTCATGAGGTTTACGGGAGGTAGGTCTGTTTATAGTGAGGATGAGTTGCGAAAAAAATGGAATGAGTCACCTACAAGACCTATGAAAGTTATTAATTACCTCCTTGTCTCTTATATAGAACCAGAGATTTCAATACATGAACTAGTGTCTTTTGGTATCATCAAGAAGCATCCTCAGCAGTCGATATATGAAATTCCCCACGAAAAGGTTAAAAAACTTATTAAGCGAGCCAAGCTGGATTTTGATCCAATGACCCAAAATATAATTGCCGTTACTGGTATTTCGGGTGTTGGTAAAACAACTTTTTTAGAAAAACTTTCCGAAAGGATCATATTTCAACATCTTACAGGTGGTAATCTTATCGCCACTGCTCGCAAAACATCGCCGGATAGTCGTGATCAAATGAGGTACATGGATATCGACGAAAATCAACGTTTTTTGATTGAAGGTTTTCATGCTTTGCGCGATCAAGATAGTAGGTTAATTATTGTGGATGGGCATGTAATTATTGACAACGGAAATGGTTTATCTAAAATAAATAGCGAAGTTTTTAAAGAGATTGATGTCAATATTATGATCCATCTAGAAGCTGACCCAAATCGTATTTTTAATAATAGATTGAAAGATGAATCTAGAAATCGTCCAATTTTTTCAGTTGATATATTAAAGGAGCATCAGGATATATCTCGTGCCCAAGCTGAAAAAATTTCTTCTGACTTGGGTATAAAATTATATGTAATTGACTGTGATGATATTGATGGTGCCTTCAAGGTTATTCAAGATAGTTATTTAGAGTAAATAAAAATTTCCATCTCATATCCTATTGTTTGTAGACAAGTAAATTAAGGCTGTCTTCCTTCGTTGCTGCTCTATAGAGCCCCTTTAGGTCGTAGCCAATTTTTGATTCTGATATCTGTCAGGCGATTGGGGGTATACCGTCCAGCCATGATATCGCTACGCTGGACAACAATCTGGTTACCGTCCTTCCCCTGCAGGTACTGCCATTCTCCCGGCACCGTCTTGCTGGGAATGGCCAGGCTGTAGCCGCTGTTGTCCGAAACTGAGACCCACTTGCCGGATGCTCTGGCATTGGCCAGCACCTGCTCGTTGGAGAGCTTTTCACTGACACCGGGCAGTGGCCTGACCGAGACATCATCAGGCGTCAGCCGGGACATGAAGGTGGCGAGGGCGTCCTGCGTCGTGTCCATCTCGCCCTTCGGGGTCCGCAGGTAGCCGGACGTGTCATACTTCAGGTCCACCATGTCCTTGCGGGCCTGAGCCAGGGCGTCATTCACGTTCATGCCTTTGCCCATATAGCCCAGAGCCTGCATCTTCACCGTGTCGTAGAAGTTCCTGTAGCTGGCTGGTCCGCCCTGCTGGAGGAGCATGGTCTGGCGCAGGTCGGCCAGACTGTTGCCCACAGGGTTGTTGCTGGCCGTGGCATTGAGTTGGGCTGCATCAGGCCCCGCCAGACGCTTGAGGTCATCCGTCCCGGTCTGGATATTGCGCTGGAGAACGGCCCGTGCGGCTCCCTGCTGGGGCGTGTCCATGTCGGCGATGACCGCATAGGGGGCTGGCAGGCCCTTCTGCACCAGCTCGTCCAGAATGCCATTCCATGCCTTGCCGTAATGCTGCTTCATGCCGTCCATGATGGGGGAGATTGCCTGTTTTGTCGGGTCGATGCCCGAAAGCCCGCTAATAATGTTATGCGCCTGATCGTCCGTTAGATAGCGGGGGTTAGCCACGCCCATCATCTGCTGTACGGCCCGCAGCTTACCAGCATAGGCATTGAAGGCTTCCGGTGTCTGGTTCTGTTGGTAGTCTTGCCATGCCTGTTGCACGGTGGGGTGCCCGGCGGCATATCCTGCCGGGTCATCCCTAAGAGCTTGTGCCCGTTTGGTCATAGCAAGCTGTAGATGGGACTGTATCTGGGCACGGGTGGCGTAGTCGTCCACATTCGCATCACCAAGAGCGGCTTGAGACGCCTGCATGTAGGCCCCGACCTGTGCAGGAGAGGCCCATTTCAGAGCGTTGAGGGCAAGGCCAGCCTGCCGCCTCTCATTCAGGCCAGAGACGATGCGGTCAGCTTCATCCGGCTGGTAGAGTGACCTGATCTGTTGTTCAGGCACCTGATTTTGCGTGTTGCCATTCATATAGGCAGAGGACAGGTCATTGATCTGACCATGCAGGGACGCCCTCGCATCCCGTGTCTGAGAGTCATATAGGTTTTTCTTGCGTCCCGTTGGAAACAGCCTGACCTTGAGCGGCAATTGAAGCGCCTGCCCTAGAGGTGTGTCCCTTGGAGTGAAAGGTGAGGAAGATGATCATTTTGCGGGGGTGTAATTTCTGTGCACCCAAATTATAGGAATATTCTATGTATATGTTCGTGTGGCTAACTTTGGTACGGCACGGTGAGAAGAAAAACATTTAATTTCAGTGAGATAATATTAAATTATTTTTTATTAATAATAATTATCATTATCGATTATTTTTCATAATTTTTTAAATATAATGGAGGTAATAAAAATGTTGTCCGCTCCATTACTTTGGAAGTGAGGGCAAATAACTTCGGAGTCAGAGATTATGACTGCTATTGCGTCCAATAGAAAAGATAGTATCAGGCAGCTTAATGCCTATGAGATCTCCGTTATTGCTGGGGGATGGGGCGATGATTTCCCTGGTGCGTCGCTGCTCGAAGACGAAGACGGTAATATTTTCAGTCAAAAGAATGCAACGTCCCTATGCCAAATAGCGGCTAGCTCGGCTGGAGCTGCTTTGGGAGGTAGAATTGTCGGTCTGATACCGTTTGGACAGCCTGTCTTAGGCAATATTGGTCGAATGGCTGGTAATTTTATGGGGGGGAATTTGGGTAAAAAGTATTGTGCCCCTGCAATCAATGGCGTGATAAATTATTATCATCACCACCACCAGCAGCATCAACATCACCATCATTGATAGTCTTCTCAGGGTGCGGTCCTAGTGTCTTAGGATCGCACTTTTGTTGAATAGGGTATTAAAAATGAAAAAAATAATTAAATATACGAGTGTTTTTCTGAAGGGACTTTTTATTGATTTCTTCATAACATTTTTAATAACCATTATTGTTGCAGTTTTCACGCTATCAATATTTTATGTTTTTGGAATTAAGCATAAAAATATATTTTTTACATTATCGATTGTCATAATACCAAGTGTAATTGTTCCTTTTATTTATGAAAAAGCAAGAAAAAATAAGAAAAGTAAGAAAATGTAATTGTATTATATTTTTTTGAGACATGATGCCAATGTTACGTAGGTCATTACGATAGGCTGGTGCGCTCATGTCGCTAGGAATGCATGAGACACGATTATATCCTGTCGTCAGGATAAATTTCAATGTTTTTTTAAATATACATCCGCTAATTAAAATTTTAGTAAATAAATTACTCTGGAAGCAAGGGAAATTCTTTTGATTTATACATGATAATTTCTTATTTTCTGATTTTTGTGGCAGTTTTTACTGCCTGATCGCGAAAATAACGTGGCCGCTGGGGTGGTTCTAATGTGGTCAATTACAATAATACCGTAGAAGCATGTAAATTTGTAATTACTGGTATGGGCCAATTGGCCGGTGAGGCAGCCTTCCCTGAAGGGGGAAAGGTGGGTGCACTTATCGGTGGAGTAGCTATCATAATTAGCATCATCACCACCATCGTTGTTTTCATTGTGTTCTATTATGTGCGGCTCCTTGGTGGGCCGCATTTCCTGTGCAAGGGGGTCTCTAATGTCTCGATTGGTAAGAAAGTCGATGGGTTTAATAATATTTTTCGCGCTATTGTTGTTGTTGGGATTTTTAATAGAGCATCTTGTTAGGTATTTTAATTTCCCTCATTCAAATATAATAAATGAAGCATGCGCAATGGTTGTTTCTCTATTTTTGATCAATTTTCTTGATAGGTATTTTGATTTTTTTAATAAAAAATAATTATTTATTTTTCTCTTATATATTTATTTGGATAATTGGACACTGATCAATCATGATGTATTCTTTCTACGGGCTGTCCCATAGTAGAGCTGTGAGCGGTGTGGACCGTTAACTGTGCTTTACAGGGCAGCATGTCCGTGACGGATTAAAGACTTTATCCATTTCTATTAAAACGTCCTGCCGGACCTAGCCGTTAAAGATGATGACTGCATGTACTTTTTGGCAGTTGCCCAACGGGGAAGATGTAAACCGTGTTCCTATCCTCGGATTCCGTGAAGCGTTGAGCCATCTGTTTGATGAGCATAGCGTGTGATTTGATGCGGAGCTCCATTACGAAAGAAGTTTTGAAAATTGGAACACGGCAACGGCCTTTAAATGCTGCTCAAATCCCGGTTTCGGGGTATGGGGCTGATCTCTGTCATGGGGGCAGAAAATCGAGATACGATGGCGCATAGAGAAAGGCGTTTCAAGCTAGAAAATAGCTTTTTGTGTCAGGCATTATATCTGAAAATATCGTTAGTTTTGTCCTGTTACAGAGGGTTGGCTTATATTGTGAGGCCGGAACGTAATTTTAAGTTTTCCGTCGAACATTGAACTCTTCTTCCATCCCCCCCATGTTTAGATCTGCTTGAGGTGTCTATTAGGTGGACGGAGAGTGTGTATGCTGTATACGCATGTTGTTCTCGGAACGAACGATTTGGCCCGGGCCAAGGCGTTTTATGATGCCCTTTTTGAGGTTATCGGAGGGAAAGCCCTCGGTGAGCTAAAGGGTAAGCTTCTTTACGAGAAGGATGGCCAGATGTTTATGATCGGTCACCCTATTGATGGCCATCCTGCCACCGTTGCCAATGGTTTTACTCTGGGCTTTTCGTTGCCGAGTTCTGAGGCTGTGGAGGCGTGGCATAAAGTTGGGATTGAACATGGCGGGCAAGCCATAGAGGACGCTCCTGGTGTGCGGACCGTTGGAGGCAGTAAGTATTTCTTGGCTTATCTGCGGGATCCAGATGGTAATAAACTCTGTGCTCGGTATGATATGTGAGAGTAAGGTAATTGCGGGATTGGTAGAGCTATTCGCTCTGTTTCGTAGGTAGGTGCTTGCGTGCCCCTACGTCTTGTTTGTGTAAAAGTACTTTTCTGGTTTTTCAGTTTGTTCTGATTGTGGCCGGGAGAGGGAGGTGGTTATGTCTTTAACATCGACAATGGCACGTGCGTTATTGCTGAGCGGCGTGGTCCTTGGGATTTGTAGTTCTTCTATAGGGTTTGCTGCTGCGCATGGTGCCGCGGCTTCCAAAGGGGAGCTGAAGCAGCTTACGACGCCGTTTTCCGGCTCTGTGAGCCCGGCAGGGGCTGTAGAGAATAACAAGACGGGGAAAATCATCGGGGAAATCGACCGTGCTGGCGTTGTGTATGACAATACGGGGACTATCGTAGGGTCGATTGATGCGAAAGGCGTGGTCCACAATGCGAAGGGTGTGGCTGTGGCGCAGGTTGCACAGAGTAACCGCCTTGCTGGAGTGGCCTTCCTGCTAGGGGAATAAGGGTCTATGCGCTGCTTCCGCTCTGCCCATTATAGGGCAGGGTGGGAGCGTGTCATTTTGGACAAAATGTCCGTGATGTCTTGTTGTAATTTTGGGAAATGACGATTGGGTTGCAGTGTTTGCATATTTAGATAGCAGGCACGGTTGATCTCCACCTGTAGACTCTGTTGATTCTGATCCATGCGTCCATATCTGCCCGTTATGTAGCCACCTGAATAAGGTGTGTTGCGTTGAACGTGGTATCCCCTTTCAGTAAACAGTTGTTCGACTGTGTTGATCAGTTCACTGGAGCAGGTCTTTCCATGCCTGTTCCCTAGAACGATATCGCAAGGGCGTGACTGTGCCAGTGGTGGCATGGAATGAATATCCAGTAGAATGGAAGCCCCAAATTGTTCGTGCAGTGTTTTTTGCGTCTGCTCGAGTGCTGCGTGATACGGTTCCCAATATTGTGAAAGACGGCGCCCGGCTTCTTCCAAAGGCAGACAATAGCGGTAAATGCTCTTCCCGGGTGATGTGCAGCGAGGAATGACACCATATCCCGCACTGACCTTTGTACTGAGGATGAGGTCTTTTTCGAGCAGGGGAGGAGAAAACATGGTGGCGTCCAGCTCTCTCCAGTCTCGGTTCACATCACAGAAGCTGCGGGGAAAAAGTGCCTGTACGAGGCTCCAGCCATTTTCGGGGGCGTGTTGCAGAAGCTGATCGGTAAAACGATCCTCCATGCGCTCCAGCTCGGCCATAGGCAGCACTGTCATATCAAGGAAGTCCTGCGGATAATTACGCCCTGAATGGGGCGATGACAGGAGGAAGGGTGTCCGGTTCCGGCATGAGGGGAGGTGTATTCCAACGGCGGAAGACGGGCGTGCAGTGCTAGTGCATGGATGTTTTTGAATTTTTTTCACAATAAGGGCTTGCCACAATTCATAGGCTGAGGTAAATACCATTTCACACCAGACGGGGGCGCATAGCTCAGCGGTAGAGCACTACCTTGACATGGTAGGGGTCACAGGTTCAATCCCTGTTGCGCCCACCACCCCTCTGGTGATTATCTCCTTGAAAAATAAGAGCATTTTTACGGACGATAGCCCTTTCCGTTATTCTCGGAGGGGCTGATTGTGTCTTTTGTGCACGATCCCTCATATAACGTGACACAAAACCAGCCCGTCTCAGTTGCTATTTCTGGCGTGCCTTTCTTTGTGCTCGTCACAATTGTGGTAGTGCTATCTCGGCGTGGTGGAGGGGGCATAGCTGTTCACCAGCACGCCGCCTGAGGGAATGGTGGCGCTCTCCTGCCTCTTGATAGGTGTAGATGTCGTCTCCGACATCTGAAAGTCGGATGCCAGATACAAGCCCGATGGCCCCTGCTCGAGCCGGAAGACGAATGGGAGTTTGGCAGGAGAACTCGGAAAGGAAGGTGAGCTTATCAGGCTCATGTTTGCTTCTGATGATCCGCTAGCTAGCGCCTGTGAGTTTTGGCAGGTTATTATGCACTACATGGGGCAAATAGGTGTGAGCACCTTATCAGATGGACCGGATAACAACTCCAAGGGAAAACCAATCGAGCGGACTAATTATTTCGACGGGACAGTTGTGATCATCCGAACATCGGACAGTGCTAGCAAGGTAACGCCAACGGGCTGGGTAGCAGTGGATATTGGCCATAATGAAGATATTCGTTCCCTTACCGGGTCAAAAAAATAAATTTTCAGTTCCCTAAATGATTTATCATACGACTTCACGGGAGAATTATGTCCGTAACAGATAAATATTCCATTCAGTTCTATCAAAATGTCTTGTCTTATTTAAACGTTGAAGATGATGACTGCATGTACTTTCTGGCAGGCTGGCCTGATGGCCCTGATGATCGTCAATGGTATCAGAATGCACTGGATGCTTTGAGCAGATTGGGACTGTCCGGGCTGGTAGAGTGCGGTAAGGACATCCATACTTCCTTAACAGACCTTTCATTGGCGCAGGGGGATAATCTCAAGGATACATGGTTCCATTACTATTTTGACATCACCCCGAAAGCGAAGAAGCTTCTCTCTTTCTGGACGTTGCCAAACGAGAGCGATGCAGGAGACACTTCCGCTCCCGGTTTCCGTGGGGCATTGAGCCGTATCTTTGATGAGTATGGTTTCGGGCAGGGAATTGTGGATCTACAGACCGGCATGTATGCCAACTGTTCTGGTCTTTTCCGGTGTCTGAGTGGCTCCCTGACTCTGCATGGTGGTCTGCCTGATCTCCTGCTCTCTGCGGAGAAGGTTCCTGAAGTATGAATCTTCGTCCAGCTTACCGTTCGACGATGCGGCCATCTGGGACGCTTTTGCTTCAGGAGCAAACGTACGGTTTTTGGCTTCGGTTGGAGCATTGTCAGGGGTAGTGGCCTTGGTGTTCTGGATGGCCTGGTGCGCTTCGTCGAGCCTGTGGCGGGTTGCGAGACCAATGATACCGTCGGCTTTCAGGCCGTTGTCCGCTTGGAACGCTTCAACCGCTTGTTTTGTCGAAGGGCCGATTTTCCCGTCAGTGGCAAGCAGCCGGCTGCCCTTATTCGTGTAACCAAGGTCCCTGAGTTCATTCTGGACCTGCGAGACCTGACTGCCATGAGAGCCCTGTCGCAATGTTGGCGTGGGGGCCAGCGGGTCCACCATCCCGGGCTTGTAGCCCAGCTCCAGGCGTGCCTCCCACTCCTGCACTGCCTTTATGCGCTCTGACAGACCGTTGTATCCGCCGTTAATAATGTGCGTTGCTAGAGTAATGCTTTCCTGACCTCCTCGGGGAACCACGTGTATTTTCCAATAATCGACTGCGGCTTTGGCGGCAATTTCTGGTTTGGCGGCATCGTCCGGATGATTGACCAGATCTATATTTAGATGCTCGCTTACCTCTCGATAATTTTTACGTCCAGTTAACTGAATGAACCCACGCCCACGATATTCATAACCGTCTCCCGGTTCAGTGTTGCCTCCCCTTCGTTGTCCCCACTCACCACCATAGACAGTATTACCTACAGCCTCAGGACCAGCTGCGACGATTGAACGAGCCTGGTCCAGGGTTTTCACTCCTCTGTTAGAAAATAGTTTCAGAAGCCTCTCTGGGGAATAATGTAAATTCTCTTCAAGATGCTGGAAGTTGCCAGATTCGACCTGCACCTGACCCATGAAATTGGCAAGTTCTTTACGACTGGTGATGCCTGAATCCATGGCCGCTTTCAGGACTAGGTCAGCATTTTCTTTCGACATTTTTCTCTCAATCCCGTCAAGGTCACAGACCCACCCTGAACCTCAAGGCTTAAGGTCCAGGGCAGCCTGTGGAAGGCGCAGGTCTTCTTGTAATTATAAAGGTATACTTATATCTTTTGTCACAGGAAGTGCTTTCCCATCTAGCTCTGGGTCAGTTCCCCAACTGTTCGTGATATCCAAGAGGTCATCATCCAATGCATGTGACGCTGTGCTGGGTCGGCAGTCCAATTCAGCAGAAGCATATATCTGGTTGACAGGTTTTACTATCACTCCAGCATTTTCTAAACTGGCACCAGATAGGTAGAATAGGATATATTGAGTGCCGTCTTTTACAAAGGAATAAGTGTTGCCGCCTGTACCTCCAGCATATCCGAGAACAGATGTCCGAAAATTGGCACGTGCCCGCCCTTCGGCTGGATAGATCAATTCTGGGTGCGAGGCTGTTCCGAAAATGTAGCGTGCAGCGGGAGGGGTGGTTTTGCCCGGGGCCAGGCAGAGCGAAACGATCTTGTGGCTTCTGGCGATGGGGCAGCTGAAGGCGACCTGTTCGTCTGGAGCACACAGGGAGGGTGACGGTGCGGCCTTGGCCTGACCAGACATGCAGAGAGCCAGCGGCACCAGGGGCAAGGCACGGTGAAGCATATCAACAAAACGACTGTTCATGCTAAACTCCCATTCTCAAAAGTCTCGATTGCAGTTCTTCTGTCGGCCCGTCATGGGGAGACAGGACCCGGATGGTGCTCCAGATGGCAATGATCTGCGTATGGCTCAACATGGAGAAACCTCCCGGCCAAAAACCGCCTCGATATCGGGGTGTACGGCTTTCTGGAGAGAATATGTGATCCGTGAGATGGTCATGTGCGTCTCTCTAGGCAAATGGTTTGGGGCCGGGAATGTGTGAGGCTACATACCGGCATGTATACTAGTTGTTCGGTCTGTCCCGGTGTTTGAGTGGCTTCCTGACTCTGCATGCCAGTCTGCCTATCCTCTGCGAGCAAAATGGCTGAAGTATGACTTTCCATCAAAATCATTGCTCCAAGCATCACGCAATCTCATTTAAGCTTATGGGCTTGCTTTGCCTTCAACAGAAGCGGTGTGTAGTTGGCATAAAGCTGATCAAGGTAGGGGGAAAGCATTGAAAATCCACTAGGGGAACGTACCGTTATGGGCATGACGTTGTATCTAGCCTATTTGCAGGATCTTGATGGAAATAGGCTTTGTGCATTCCATAAAATGTGATGTGACACCTGAAGTAGGTTAGGTGTTTTGAGAAGGCAGGCGTATCTTTTCTATGGGGATGATATACGGCCATATTGCAGTGACATGATTAAAACGCAGCCCAACCATACAGTTGACGCATTTAAACTGGACTAAAGTTAATCTAATTATAACATACTGTAATATAATGATTTTTTTTATAAAATAGATTTTACTTATTTAGTATCTTATCGGTGAAAATAATTCCTTTTTCATGGTTAATTGCAATTTTCTCTCATAGGGTCGTAACGTTGAGGCGGCGGCACGGAGGACAGTAGAGCCACCCGTTCGTCATCAGCCTTTGTAATCGTGCGGGGCTGCCTATTGAGTGAAAAGGATGTATTGAAGATGAGCTCTCACTCACCGTCCAATAAACCGGTAAATGCAGGTCGTCGGCATGTTCTTGGAGCACTTGGTGCTTCTGTGTTGGCTGGTGGCGCTAGTAAGGCTATGGCCCAGTCTCTTGGATTTCCCGCACCGCCTGCTGGGTTGGGGCAGCGCCCATATCCTAACCTACTTCGTCCTTTGAATGATGGTTCCCGCAAGTTCGGTTATGCCATTGTGGGGCTGGGTAAATATGCAGTTAATCAGATTCTGCCAGCTTTTGCAGAGTGCGAATATGCCAAGGTAACGGCGCTGGTCAGTGGAGATATGAGTAAGGCTCGCCGTCTGGGCAAGCATTACGGTATTGAGGAATCACACCTCTATACTTACGATAATTTTGATAAAATTGCGCAGGACCCGGAGGTTGATGCTGTTTACATCATCCTGCCGAACTCTCTGCATGCTGATTTTACAGAGCGTTCCTTCCGGGCTGGAAAGCACGTGCTATGTGAAAAACCGATGGCTGTCACCGTTGAAGAATGTCAACGTATGATCGCTGCTGGCAAGAAGGCCGGTAAGAAACTTATGATCGGTTATCGTTGTCACTTCGACCCGGTCACGCATAAAGCGATTGAGCTGGCCCGTACCAGCATCGGCAAACCGCAGATCATCAGCACGGATAACGGGGATAATACCGATCCGACCGATCCGACCTACCAGTGGCGTCTAACACGTGCCCTGTCTGGTGGTGGGGCGCTAATGGATCTGGGTATCTATGGCGTCAATGGGTCACGCTATATGCTCAATGAAGACCCGATCGAAGTGCAGGCTACAATCATGCCGCCTTCGGATCCGATGTTCCGTGAGATTGATGAAACGATTGTCTGGATTATGCGGTACCGTTCAGGTGCGGTAGCACATGGTAGTGCCTCCTTTAACGTGAACGCCATGTCCCGCTTTAACCTGCAGGGGACAGAAGCATCCCTGCGGATGGACCCGGCAACAAGCTACTGGTGCAACAGTGTCAGCCACTGCACGAGCGGGGACACGCATACATGGTCTACGCCGATGTTCACCATTCCGGCCCTGAACCAGTTCTCCGCACAGTTGGACCATCTCGCCATCAGTGTTGCGAATAACACGCCGCTGGCTGCCACAGGTGAGGAAGGCATGCAGGATGTCCGTTTGATCCGTGCTATGTACCAGTCTGCCAATTCCGGTAGCCGTCCGGTCTCTACGGACTGGGGCGACTGGCGCAAGACCATCTGATCTTTTCGGATTAGATGAAATGACAGAAGGGGAGGCCGTGTTCTGCGCGGTCTCCTTTTCTATTATTCAGGAGGCTGTAGCGTCCAACCAGCCTTGCAGCATGTAGGCCGCCGCCATTTTATCGACAACTTCGTTGCGCCTTTTGCGGGTCATGTCCGCTTCTTGCACAAGAAATCGGTTCACAGCACTAGAAGAAAGCCTTTCGTCCCATAAACAGGCGGGTAGGCTTAGCCGATCACTGAGGTCATTGGCCCAGTCGCTGGCTGCACGGGCTGCAGGGCCGAAGCTGCCATCCAGTGAAAGTGGCAGGCCAACTACCAGTCCACCAATCTCATGTTTCTGGCAGAGCTCCTGAAATACCGGGACCATTTGCTTCATTTTGCCACGGTTCAGCACGGTTAGAGGGGAAGCAAGCATGAGTGCTGTATCGGATAAAGCTACGCCGACCTGTTTGCTGCCGGGGTCCAGTCCTAGAATGGAATGTGCTGCTGAGATTTGATTACGCAGATCATGTGGATTGAATAGTGTCATGGCAAAAGGGTATGATCGCTTTCATAGCCGTAAGAGGCTGATGTGATTGATGTCTGAAAGCAGGATTATACATGTCGCTTGATGCGAAAACAGTGGCAAAAATGGCCAGACTGGCGAGGGTTGGCCTCTCGGATGAGCAGGTCCATACCTATCAGAAAGAAATGCAGGGGATCATTGGCTGGGTTGACCAGCTTAATGAGGTCGATGTGACGGATGTCCCACCCATGATCGGAACAGGTCTGGCCCAGCCACGACTGCGGGATGATCAGGTGACAGACGGTAATTGCCGGGAAAAGGTGCTTTCAAACGCACCAGATCGTGAAGGCCCCTTCTATACTGTGCCGAAGGTGGTGGAATAATGAGCAGCGTTTTTAATTATACTCTTGCTTCTGCTCGTGAGGCCCTTCGGGCACGTAAGATTTCTGCCGTTGAGTTGGTGGATGCCCATATTGACGCCATTGAACGTCTTGATGATGGCCTGAACAGTTTTATTACACGCACGCCCGAGCAGGCCCGTCTTGCTGCCAAGGAAGCAGATGCTCTGTTGGCCAAGGGTGAAGGTGGAAGCCTGTGTGGTCTGCCTATCGGGATCAAGGATTTGTTTGCCACAGAAGGCGTTCGCACGACTGCCGCCAGTAAAATTCTGGGCAATTTTGTGCCACCGTATGAAAGCACGGTGACGGCCAATCTGAAGCGTGATGGCGCCATTTCGCTGGGTAAGCTGAATCTTGATGAATTTGCCATGGGGTCCACCAACCTGACATCAGCCTTTGGTGGTGTGGAAAATCCGTGGAAGCGTCGTGATTCTGATGCAAAATTGGTACCCGGCGGGTCTTCCGGTGGGTCGGCGGCGGCTGTGGCCGCCGGGCTTGTGCTGGGAGCAACTGGAACGGATACGGGTGGATCCATCCGTCAGCCAGCGGCATTCTGCGGGATTACGGGTATCAAGCCGACTTATGGTCGTTGCTCCCGGTTTGGGACGATTGCCTTTGCTAGCTCTCTGGATCAGGCTGGTCCGATGGCTCGCAACCTTCAGGACTGCGCCATTCTGCTTGAATCCATGGCCGGGTTTGACCCCAAGGATTCCACCAGTGTGAATAAGCCGGTTCCGCATTATGAGGCTGCTCTAGGTCGTGGCGTGAAGGGACTGAAGGTCGGTATTCCCAAGGAATATCGCATTGATGGTCTGCCTGCCGAGATTGAAGCTATCTGGCAGCAGGGGATCAACTGGCTGAAAGAAGCTGGTGCTGAGGTGGTGGACATTTCCCTGCCACATACGAAGTATGGTCTGCCTGCTTATTATATTGCCGCCTTAGCCGAGGCGTCCTCCAATCTTGCCCGATATGACGGTGTCCGGTTTGGGGAGCGTGTTAGTGGTGCGTCTCTGGATGCGCTCTATGAAGCCACCCGTGCCGCTGGCTTCGGTGATGAGGTGAAGCGCCGCATCCTGCTGGGTACTTATGTGCTGTCTTCCGGCTATTATGATGCCTATTATCTCCGTGCCCAGAAGGTCCGCACGCTGCTTCAGCGTGACTTCCTGAAGGCTTATGAGACGGTTGATATCATTCTAGCACCGACAGCACCTTCCGGTGCTTTTGCGTGGGATGAAAAGCCAACTGATCCTGTTCAAGTCTATCTGAATGACGTCTTTACGGTACCGGCTAGCATGGCGGGTGTTCCGGCATTGTCTGTTCCGGCAGGTCTGGACAGTCGTGGCGTGCCGCTCGGGCTTCAGCTGATTGGCCGTTTCTTTGATGAAGAAGCGCTGCTGGCGGCTGGCTCCGTGTTGGAGAAGGCCGCATCCTTTACCCATCGTCCTACCATTCATGCAGGGGTGTCAGCATGAGCGCATATCGTATCACGGGTGAAACTGGCGAATGGGAAGTCATTGTCGGGCTGGAAGTTCATGCCCAGATCGTTAGTCAGTCCAAGCTTTTCTCTGGTGCTTCTGCAGAATATGGCGGGGAGCCTAATACACATGTAAGCCTCGTTGATGCGGGCTTTCCAGGGATGCTGCCCGTTCTGAATCGTGAGTGCGTGGCACAAGCCGTGCGAACGGGGCTAGGCTTGCGGGCACAGATCAATCTGTTCAGCCGGTTTGACCGCAAGAACTATTTTTATGCTGACCTGCCCACGGGCTATCAGATCAGCCAGTTCGAGCATCCGATTGTCGGTAAAGGGACAGTCGAGATTGAGCTTTCTGATGGTGAGATCCGCCATATCGGTGTGACCCGTATGCATATGGAGCAGGATGCGGGCAAGTCCATTCACGATCAGGACCCGACACGGTCTTTCATTGACTTGAACCGTGCTGGCGTTGCGCTCATGGAGATTGTCAGTGAGCCGGATATCCGTTCACCGGAAGAGGCTGGGGCTTACATTCGTAAGCTACGTCAGATTCTGCGGTATCTGGGGACATGTGACGGTAACATGGAAGAGGGGTCCATGCGTGCTGACGTGAATGTCTCCGTTCGCCGTGAAGGGGAGGAGGGATACCGCACACGTTGTGAGATCAAGAATGTTAACTCCGTACGTTTCGTCATGCAGGCGATTGAGGTCGAAGCGCAGCGTCAGGTTGATATCTGGGAGTCTGGTGGTGAGATTGATCAGGAGACCCGTCTTTTCGACCATGTGAAGGGCGAGACACGTTCTTTGCGGACGAAGGAAGATGCTCATGATTACCGCTACTTCCCCGAACCTGACTTGCTTCCGTTGGTTATTGAACAGTCTTGGGTGGATGAGCTGAAAGCTGCCTTACCAGAACTGCCAGAAGACAAACGGGCCCGTTTGGAAAAAGAATATGGCGTATCTCGTTATGAGTCGGGTGTTCTGACGGCTGAGCAGTCTGTCGCGGATTTCTATGAGACGGTTGCCCGTGGTGCTGACGCTCGTCTGGCGACAAACTGGATTTTGGGTGATTTCTTCGCTGCGCTAAACCGCACGGGGCGGACTATTGAAGACAGCCCAGTCTCAGCTGAATCCCTGCGTGAGCTTTTGTCCCTCATCAGTGATTCTACCATTAATGGGAAGATCGCTAAGGAAGTCCTTGAGGATATGGTGGAGACAGGGGAGAAGGCTTCTGTCATTGTCGACCGCAAGGGATTGCGTCAGGTGACGGATACGGGAGCTATCGAAGCCGCTATTAATGACATTCTGGCAGCCAATGCTGATAAGGTGGCTGAGTATAAGAGTGGGAAGGATAAGCTCTTCGGCTTTTTTGTCGGACAGACAATGAAGGCCATGAAGGGGAAGGCAAACCCCGCTATGGTGAATGAGCTGCTGAAAAAGCTTCTGGTTTCCTGAAAAATATAAAAAAGAGTGTTTGTAGGGGGTTTACGTGGGCTTCATTTCCCCCTACAAACACTCCTGCAAACGCCGTGTAAAAACCGTTTACAGCGGAGGGGTGGCCGAGAGGCTGAAGGCGGCGGTTTGCTAAACCGTTATACGGGTAACTCCCGTATCGTGGGTTCGAATCCCATCCCCTCCGCCACGGTTTTCAGTCATACAGTGACAGAAACCGTAGAAAACAGCCAAAAATGAACGTTATTGTGCATCATGTCGTGACATGGAATAACAGTTAATGACCCAAGAGTGTGGGTATTTTCTTGAGTAATGAACGGCTATAGTGGGCAAGTGCTGACCGACATCGCCGTGAAACGGCTAAAACCTTAGAGAAACTCTACAGATAACCTCTTGTCGCCAAGAGCTTAGCGTTCTTGACTATGCAGCTCGTTAGAAAAGATTGTGCCCCCTCATCTATGGTGAAGGATTTCAGGCCATACACCTTTGCCATTGATGTTTCTTCGGTGGCTTTTAAGGTTGCACAACAGATACTGTCCCAGATGCAGAGCAGTAATAGAGTCTTTCCATTATGGAGTGGGGCAATTAGGACTGTAGCGTTCTATCTAGCAGCGTATGATGTGACCTTTGAGACACAGAAGGGGATAAAAGCAAGTTTTAGACTGAAGCGTGTGTGATCCTTAAAAATTGAAAATACGGCTGGGGTGGTCGATATGGATCCGGAAACGTAGAAAGCCTTTTAGGAACGGCGTACTGCCCCATGCGGGATGGGGAACACGGGGATTGAAATATCCTGTATCGGGGCGACCCAGCTCTAGGCGGGATAGCTCCGTCGCTTTTTGATAGAAGCTGTTAAGCTTTTGGGAAAAGTATTATATGTTTGCGTCGCATAAGGATAAGTTACGATTAGTGCGTTTCTGTAGGTGTTGTCCTTCCGTCTCGGGGCATGTGCTATTAGGTGATGTGCCACGGTAAAGGCCTTAGAAAATAATTTCCCAAAAAACGTCATGATGCGCTGCACCGTGACATGAAGCGACAGTTAACGATCCAAAGGCAAGGGTAATGAACGGCTATAGAGGTATGTTTGATAGGGGCTTGTATCTTTTTGAGAGGTGAATATTTCTTAATAATGGCTGGTTGATCAAAAGTCTCTTACTTTCTTAAGTTGCGTAGAAAGTATGTATTTTATAAAATAAAAAAATATGTTGTTCATAAAATATATTTGTATTTTTTTTGGTATATGATTACGTAATTTGTATTTTATGTACGGTGATAAAAATTTCTTTGTTGTGAGCTGGAAATTCATAGTGACAATTTCATTTCTGATGACATATAAGGTACCGCCAGGTGGTGTGAGGCGATATGATAGAATTTTGCATAAATCTAGCATCTTGCTCTTCATGAAAAAATCTATATCTAGCGGTAGATTGCTTGCTATCGGGAAGGAAAACATGGGCACTGAGACAATTTTTTACAAAAAGAAAATGTTCTGGTGGATTTGCGGTATTCCATCTTTGGTCTCGTGCTTTTATTTGTTCATATGGGCAACGCCGCGATATGAAAGTACAGCTGTAGTCCGGGTTTATGGCGCTGGCCAAGATTCTTCGGGCAGCGGTAGTGCAGCCATGGAAGGAATGGGAGGAGCAGGAACGGCTTCTTCTGGCTCTTATGTGCTTGCACAATATATTGCTAGTTGGGATGCTTTTCAAAAATTAGATCCTGAGAAATTGCAGCAGCATTGGTCATCTGGGGATCTGATTTCTAGATTTGGTGGTCCGCTTTCTTTGTTTTCTTCCAATAAAATGAGATTGTGGGGATATTATCAATATCGTGTGAAGCCTTCTTTTAATGAAGAATCAGGATTGTTAACCTTAACGGTAGATGGTTATTCCTCTGATTTCGTAACGCAGCTTAATAAAGACCTTCTCGATTTCTCACGTGAAAAGCTAGCTCATAGTGGTACTAAAGCGGATCAGGCCGAGTATGCTATGTTGCTGCGAAAGATTCATACGGATAATGAAAGTTTAGATGCCGATTTGGAGCGTATATCCGCTTTGCAGAAAAAGGCTGGTATCTCCGATCTAAAGAGTGCCTATCAAGACGTGTTGTCTACTCTTTCAGCGACTGAGAGAGCGCGCGTAGACATTGGTACGCGGGCTGCAGCTACAGCATTTTTGGCGGAACGAGGCCAGCAAATTGAGGTGCTAAAAACGCAATTGAGCTCGTTAGACCGGGAGATTGCGAAGCAAAAAGATACTGTTGCACGTCAGTCATCCGTTTATAAAGCTTATAATCAGGCTGAAGAAAGAGTGGATCAGGATATCAAGAATATTGTACTTGATGAAAAGAATATGCTGGAGAATGAGAAAAGTATCATTCGGGATGCATATTACTTAGACGTTATTGAAGAACCTGTTCACCCGACTAATCCTACGCGTCCTCTTGCATTAATGTGGACTGCTATCATCTTGTGTGTGTCTTTCATTCTGTATTTAATCGTCAAGTGAGGCTGAGTCATGGTTTTTAATGTCCATTTGGTGCGCACTTTGTTTGTCCCAAACCGCCTGGTAATAAGGGGGGCTCTGGCCTGTTCTTTGCTTGCATCAAGCGCTGCATGTGCCTTTATGCCCTCCGTTGGTCCACATAATGACTATATTGTTGAACAAGTAAAGAAGCATAAGGCTCCACCACTATTTGATGTTGATACGAAATTAGCTAAAAAATTGGCGGATGAAGTTCGTGTTCGTAGTGAAAATTTTGAGAAAGAATTGCTTCTCTCTGTGAACGAACCTTCTCCTGAGGTGATTCTGAGTAGAATATATCCAGGTGATAGAGTAAATTTGATTATATGGACACAGGGAAGCGGAGGGGTTAATTCGTCGGAAACGGCGATGTCTCCTACGCTGTCTAAAATGGGTATGTATCCTGTTGATGCTCAAGGCAGAATTGATATTCCATACATAGGCTGGGTGAATGTGTCTGGTATGACAATACATCAAGCGCAGCAGGTTGTTCGTTCAAAATTGGATGAAACTCATCAGTTTGAACACGTGGATGTGTCGCTGGAATTAGCATTGAGTCATGGGCAAAATATTGTCGTGATGGGTGCGGTGAACAAACCAACAATTATAAATTGGAATGAAGGAGGGATTTCTCTCATTGAGGCTATTGCCCAAGCAGGCGGCTATATGAATTCTGAGCCGTTGCATGGGACCGATCTTGCCATGAATGTTTTGTTGGCTAGAAAAGAACGGGAATATAATATTCCTCTACAGACGGCTTTGTTGCATCCTATTCAATTGCATCCCGGGGACAGAATTGCGCTGCAACATAAGCCGAATGTTCGTGTATTGTGCCTAGGGGCTGGGTGGAGCGCCCCCCGGATATCACCTTTTGCAGAGATACCCACTCTTTCTCAAGTTATGGCCTCTGTTAATGGTCTAAATCCTCAAACGGCACAGGGACGTTCTATCTTTGTTATGAAGAAGGATCAGTCCGTAATGTATAGAATTAATTTTGACTTGGTAGAGGGGATGGAAGCGTCACAGGTTATGCCTGTAGAGGATGGGGATATGGTATATGTGCCCGTGTCGCGTTCTGTTACAATGCAACAGGTTCTTGGAATGTTTATGTTTATTGCAGGACAGGGTATGTCAGCAGCGTCAGTTAGATAATTTTCTATCTTTATTATTGGGTGCTGTATGAGCAATTCTTATAGGATTCCCTCTTCATACCTCTTGGCTATTTTGCCTCGAGGTTGTGAGCATGCTGTGTCAGGTCGTGAGGAAGCCATGCTCTCTTGGAGTGAGGTTAAAGAGCATGTTCTGCCCCTTTTTGAGTCTTCAGATTGGCAACCTCCTATCAAGAAACGCTTATCTACAGAACTTATAGGGGAGAATGAAGCGGTAAAAAAAGTATTGGTGAAATATGTCTTATATTAAGAATTTGACAGATTCTGAATATGATACCCTATTAAAATCTATAAGAAAAAAAAGAGGGTTGTTTCTATTTGTTTGTGCGGTTGCTCAGTTTTTATTGTTAATGACTGTAGGCATCGTTCAAATATCATTGAATGGGATTAACCCATATGTTGGTTTGCCGCTTTGTTTATTTTCGTCCTTGTTGACCTCCTTAGGGGGGTCAGCTTTTCTTTTGTTCGTGTTTGGAGCGTATACCGCTCTGCGTCCAGTAGAAAAGGACATATTGAATCCTATTAACCGTGCTATTCCTTTAAAAAGGGATACCCGTATTGCTATTTTAATGCCAATTTATGAGGAGGATCCTTCTCGTGTTGGCGGTGGTTTGATGGCAATGATGGAGGAACTTTCGGAACATGAAGAGGCTACGCACTTCGACTGGTTTATTCTATCAGATAGTAGAGATGTTGATATAGTTTTACAGGAGAAGTTGCTCTTATTTACACTGAGAGAAAAATTTCCTAATTTCAATATAGCTTATAGGCATAGAATAAGTAACACTTTTTCTAAGGTTGGGAATATATCTGACTTTTATAGAAGGTGGGGTCGTAACTATAAATATGTTGTTATGCTCGATGCTGATAGTATTTTGCCAGGAGAATCTTGCATTCTTTTAGCAAGAGCTATGGAGGGGAATAACAATACTGCCCTTATTCAATCTAGGTTTATGGAGATTACCTCATCTACACTTTTTGGTATGGTAAGTAATTTTAGGTTTATGTTTGATAATTACTTGTATACCTATTATTATAACTATTTTAACCCTGGCCGAGGGTTTTATATGGGCCATAATGCCATAGTCAGGGTAGAGGCATTTATGGAGTGTTGTAACTTGCCGATTGCTGAACGCTCGGGCCCATTTGCAGCAGGAAAAATGATTTCTCATGATTATTATGAGGGGTCTTTGTTGCTAGGGGGAGGATACGATACATGGATTTTACCGCAGATTATTTCGTTTGATGAGCAGTTGCATAATATTCTTACTTTTTTTGCACGGGAACGGCGTTGGTTAGTTGGTGCCCAAACGTGGTTTAGATTTTTTATGTCTAAAAGTCTTTCTAATTTTGGAAAGATTAATATGTTTCAGCGTGCATTGTTTTATTATGCTGCTGTGGTTGGGCTGTGCACATTTATATTGTCATTTTATGGTTTGCATTATGTTTTTATGCATCCTATCAAAACTAGAATGGCTATGCTTTATTTTAAAAGATACCAGGCAATTGGCTATACAAAGTATCTTTTTATGTTCGCAATGTTCTTGCTAGTTCCTGCTTCAATGCAGATTACAGTCTATTATATTACTTTCGTAAAAAAGAAATTGATTAAAAAAATGGGTGGGCATGTGAAATACTTGTTTTCATATTTTATATTCTCTTTTGTACAAAGTAATATTATATTGATCGCTATGTGTTTAATAAATAAATTTTTGTTTGATTGGTTGAAACAAAAAGAGCTTCATTGGGGTGCGCAGGATAGAGATGGTACACTTTTATCTTGGGATGTTTGTATAAAGAGTTTGTACCCTATATCCATACTGGGATGTCTTCTGATAGCATATAGTGTCACGTCTATTTTTCCGTATATTAACGATAGAACGCTTGCTATACTTCATATTCCACATAGTAGATTTGGAATGTTTTTTTTCAAATTTGGTATTATCTTCGCTCCGTTAGTATTGGCCTTAGCACCTGCTATAGCGAGACTTACGAGTAGAGAGCTTTTACTTTTTAAAAAGAAGAAGTGGTTGCAGACGCCCTATGACGCTGAAAACCTTTATCCTGTGGTAAAGAAGACATACGCATATACGAAGGAATTGCGTAGTACTGGCTTAAATTCGTTTACCTTTGAAAAAGCCATTTCTGATGTTGCCTTTACACTTAGACATATGGGAAGTGTACCAGAACGCCCTCAAAAATATTCTTTTTGGAAGGATAAGTTGAAAAAGAAAGATGTAAGTAGTTATTCTAATTTAGAGAAGTTTTTAATACTTAGGTGTAGAGAGCTATGGGAAGATACATTCTTAAAAACATGTAGAAAGTGACATATTAGGGAGCAGTATTTCTGTTCCCTAATATTTTTTTATGTTAATTTTGTAAAATGTCTTGAAGTTTTTATGGAGCCATAGAAGCCTTCCATTTGGAAAAAGGGTTAGATTGTTTTTAAAAAATGAAAAAAGCATAGTAAGTGTTGCTAAATAGAAATTATAGACAGGAGAACTCTTTTTGAACTGGTGGTGATCAGGAGTAAATATATTTCATAACTCTTATTATTTCATTCCGATTGTACATGATTGCTTGAAAAGCGTAACGCTAAATATATGCTGTGTCGATGTGTGCAGGGATGGCAGATATAGGATCATAGTATGGAGACAATGTTGTGCTACTCGAAATTTTTCGAAGGAAAGGAGCAGAGGCAAACACAAGTTTATTCCATAAATTTTGGCATTGCATTCTGCCATGAAAGGAGTTTGATATTTGTTTTAACTTTTTAAAAGTTATACTTTATGAAGATAAATACTTATCTTTATTGTGTAGAATGATCTAGAGGAAATTTTCATTATAAATTTTTAGGATAAATGATGTTGCATTTCGTCATAGTATTTTTGGTCATGGCTGTAGGGAGTTTTGCTATAGGCGAGGGGACTGATCTGCTTGTGCAGCCTAAGCGGATTTTGCGGAAAAACTCATTAATTCTTCTGCGCTGTCTGCCAGTTATGGTTGTTGATAGTGTTTTTCTGTGCCTAACCGGCTCTATTTGGTTTTCTTTGCTTTTAAGTACCGTTTTGATGTCAGTTTTGGTGACGGCATCTAATCTGAAACTGCGCCTTTTGAATGAACCGCTCGTTTTTACAGATTTTGCTCTGATAGGCGCCTTTGTAAAACATCCACGCTTCTATCTTCAGGGAGTTCCTTTATCTGTGCGGCTCTCTGTCGTGATTGGTGGAGTGTTGCTACTCTATCTTTTGATAGGTGCATCAACATGGGGCATCATGCTGCGAGCTTTTGGTTTCCTGGAGGCAGTTATGTCTGGGGGGCTTCTTTGGTGGCTATTGGAAAGGGGAAGTCGTCCTGAAGGGCCGCTGCCTGATCTGTGGGCCGACATGCGTGACAATGGTTTGCTTCCTACGTTGCTTCTCTATGCAATGCGTTGTTGCCGATTGCCTCCCTTGCCTGCGAGAACGGCCTTGCCTCGAAATATAACAGCGCCAGACTCGGTTATTATTATTCAATGCGAGTCATTTGCTGATCCTGCTGATCTGGATAAAAATTGGACAAGCCCACCTGCACTTGCTCAATGCCGAGAAGAAGCGGTACAATGGGGGCATCTCCTACCTAGCGGGTTGGGTGCCTATACAATGCGTAGCGAATATGGCGTCTTATGCGGTGATGATGAAGCTGTTTTATCATACCGTTTTTTTGATCCATTTCTAACTGCAGAGCAATCTCCCTCTCATGCTCTGCCGAATCGTCTGAAAGCTTTCTATCCAAAAGCCTGTTTCTTGCATCCTTACGATTTAAGCTTTTATGGGCGGAAACGTCTGCTACCTTTGTGGGGTTTTAACGACATCATCGGACGAGAATATTTCTCCGAGCGAGACAAAGTTGGTCCATATGTAGGTGATGCTTCCTTGACTACACATTTATTGGAGTATCTTCGGAAGAATGAGCATTTTCTAGCATATTGTGTGACGATTGAGAATCACGGCCCGTGGGAAAAGGGACGCTTGGGCCAATCAAGTGCTGCTTCTGCATGGTGCCAGCATGTGCAGAATGGCGATGCTATGCTTGGCGAGCTTCTTGCAGGAATCAAGGCAAGCGGCCGGGATATTATGCTGGTTTTTTTCGGGGATCATCGACCGACCTTTGAGGCTTTACCTGCTTCTGAAGGGCTCGAACGAAGTACGCCTTATGTGATTTTGCGACCTAATGCGCTTAATGGAGTGCATAAGTCGTCTGATCCTATTGATATGACGCCAGCCGAACTTCATCGAAGTATTTTGCGGCATGTCGATGGGGAGGAGAGTTTATAAAAGAAGGCACCTTCTTCAAGGAAGGCGCCTTCTTTGTTCAGGGTAACGGGATTATTTAGCTTTGCCCTGATTGGCAACAGCTGCTGCCTTGGCAGCAATTTCTTCAGCATCACCCAGATAATAATGTTTTACCGGCTTGAAGTTCTCATCGAACTCATAAACCAGCGGAACGCCCGTTGGGATGTTCAGGTTCAGAATTTCATCTTCCGTCAGGTTGTCCAGGTACTTCACTAAGGCACGTAGGGAATTCCCGTGAGCGGCAATGATAACCTTCTCGCCTTTTTTGATGCGTGGAAGGATGGTTTTTTCCCAATAGGGAATCACACGTTCAATGGTCAGAGCCAGGCTTTCAGTGACGGGCAGCTCTTCAGCACTCAGGTGGGCATAGCGAGGGTCATGGCCGGGGAAGCGTTCATCAGAACGTTCCAGGGCAGGCGGTGTGACAGCAAAACCACGACGCCACTGCTTGACTTGCTCGTCACCATACTTCTTGGCCGTCTCAGCCTTGTTAAGACCCTGAAGGGCGCCATAATGACGCTCGTTCAGACGCCAGTTTTTCTCGACCGGCAGCCAGGCCTGATCCACACCGTCCAAAATGTTCCAAAGTGTATGGATGGCGCGCTTCAGGACGGACGTATAAGCGTAATCGAAGGAATACCCTTCTTTTTTCAATAATTCCCCGGCAGCCTTGGCTTCGCCACGCCCCTTTTCTGATAGGTCAACGTCGTACCAACCGGTGAAGCGGTTTTCCTGGTTCCACTGGCTTTCGCCGTGACGGACCAGAACAAGCTTTGTTACGGCCATGATGAACTCCTTAATGTATAAGGTTTTAACAACGTGGGAAGATTGCGCCACTAGAGCCCCAACTGCAAGGGCTTGAGGCCACTTCATTTCATCTATCAGAGCATAGCCGTTATGAAGCATGGCGACGGCAGACAGTAAAGGCCATCCACAGGAGATGGCCTTTACTCCATTCGGTTACCGGCAAGATAGGTCAGGAAGTGGGTTGTTTCTTTTCCTGTTCTTTGATGAACTGACGGGCTTCTGGCGATACCGTCAAGGTCATGGTTAGACCGGCTGTCAGAAGGTAGATAATAGCGAATGTCCAGATGACATAGGACATTCCGACACCGAAAATCATTTCACAGAATGAGACGATAGCTGGACCGACCCAGGTGGAAGCTCCAGCGCCTAATCCGAGAATGGACAAGGCGGCGGCCTTTTCTCGTGGGCATATCTGCGGCATCAGGCCAGAGAGAGGGACGAAGGCGGCAATGGAAGCCCCATAGAGAACACCGACTACAGCAGCCGCGGCAAAATTGCCTGGATACCAGAGGGGAACATAGTAGAAGAGGGGGATTGAAACAAACCCGCCAACACCTCCGAACGCAGCAACGACAAAGCGATAACCAATCTTATCGGCGACCATGCCGGATACCAGGTTGATGATGATATTGCTCAGGAAGATGAGCGACAGAAGATTGAGCCATTGCCCCAGAGTGAAACCAAGATGATCCACAAAAAAGCCCGGCATAATGGCCAGAAAAGCGTATTCTGAAGACGTATCGACAGTACGCACAATTCCGGCAATAAGGGTTTTAGGCTCTCGCCAGATGATGCTGATGGACCCAAGAAAGATCTGTCTGGCAGGTACATTGGCAGGGAGAAGGCGACGGTTTCCGGTTGGTTCTTTGGTGAAGAGTAGGGCCATGAGCCCCCCGAGAATAACCAGCCCAAGAGAGCACCAGAATGTATTGATTTCGCCTAGAGCTGGGATAGCAAAGCGGGCGAATTGAGAACCTAGAGTCGGTAGACCAGCCGAGAAGGAAAACCAAAACCAGCCTGCAGCTGCTCCCAGCATGGATGTAGGCGTGGCGGCGGCGATCCAGACCAAAAAGCCGTAAGCGAATAGAGGGTAGGCAAATCCACGTAGGGCGTAGAACGTCAGAATCCATGTGCTATTATTGGGTGTCAGACCGAAAACAAGGAAACCAACCTCCAGCACAGCCCAGAGAACCAACCCGATCCACATGACCTTTTTAGGGCCCATGAGATCGGATAATGGACCAGCAAACCATGCCGCAATCATCACGGTGATGCCGTAGAAGGTGAAAAGCTCGTTGACGAAGCTTTGGGGATGGCCAGCATGGAGCATGAACGTATCAAGGTATCCAGCCTCGACACCATCCCCGACCATGAAGAGGAGCTGCCCGAGAAACGCCCAGAAAAGGGCGGCTGGTATGCCTATTTTTTCAAGAAAGTGTCGTTTGGTGTCTGGCTTATCAGCCATAGAAATCTCTCCGCTTGCTGTGAAAGGAATTGAGGGACATTTCTGATCCCTTCCTCTCGGATGATTGACTGGCCTTACGAGAGTGCTCAGGCCTTTTAAATGATCATTCGTATGAAGGAGTTATTTTATTATATTCTTAGATAAGAATATAAGATGCACTCCTTACCGAAGAAGTACGTCGTACATATCATAGAGGTAATTTTTTTTCAATTTCGAATATTTTCGGCTTGTTTTTGACCTATTCCCTAAGGGGATGGGAAAAGTGTAAGCGTATTTCAGAAACCTATTTATAAATTGCTTTTCTTTCTTATGGAGACAGGGATTTTTTGACATCTGTTTCGATGTCATTCTGAAATGGAATACGGTTCAGGAAAGAATTTTTTAGTTGCGAAAGAATGTCATTATCATTAGCGTCTAGGGACAGAGCCAGATCAAAGGGCGAGGTTCGGATGATTATATGTTCATGCAACGGTTTGTCTGACAGGGACGTACAGGCTGCCATTCAAGCCGGGGTCGTGAAAGTCTCTGAGATCTATTCCGCACGCCAATGTCAGGTGAAGTGCGGGAATTGTGTGAAGGGGGTGGCTTGCCTTCTGAAAGAGGCCAAACGAAAGAACTGCCCTTGCCCGACGACTATCGCTATTGAGCAAAGTTTGGCGGTGCAGGCTGTCAATAATGATGGGCCGATACAAAAAAAAGAAGCCTCCCTGTAAGAGAGGCTTCTTTCATACGGTCAGAAAGTCTGACAGCGATTAGTGACCGCTATTTTGGTCAGCACTTTCAGAATTCAGGGTGATATAGCGTTCCAGACCGATCTGCTTGATGAGATCGAGCTGTGTATCGATGAAGTCCTCATGGGATTCTTCGTCTGCCAGAATGCGGAATAGCAGGTCACGAGACACGAAGTCACGGACACTTTCGCAATAGGCAATGCCTTCACGAATTTTCTCAAGAGCCAGAGCCTCGACCTTCAGGTCGCATTCCAGAATCTCTTTGACGTTCTCACCGATGTGAAGCGGGTTCAGGTGCTGCAGGTTGGGCAGCCCACCAAGGAAGAGGATGCGTTCGATCAGCCAGTCAGCATGACGCATTTCTTCGATAGATTCTTCGTATTCTTTCTTACCCAGCTTAGTAACGCCCCAATGGTTCAGGGTGCGGGAGTGAAGGAAGTACTGGTTGATAGCGGTCAGCTCATTAGCAAGCTGAGCGTTGAGATATTCAATAACCTTCGGGTCTTTTGCAGCCATGTCTCTCTCCATCGTATAAAACGTGAACTGTAGGAGTGTCTCCAACGGAGGTCGGTATAGTCTTCATAAAAAGAGAACGCAATAAAAAAATGTGTGAAGCATGTATTCGTATTTGATAATCATTATCAAAGAGGGTTTGTGAAAATGATTATCAAATTTATTGTAGCAGTATTTCTGGTTATTCTTTGTTGTGTCGATACATATTTAAAAATACGATCATTCGCATAAATTTTTCTTTTCATTGGTCCAATTATTAGCTCCATGCCATCATGGCGGCGGGAAGAGGAGAGGCTACTTTACCGGACGCTTTTTGTTTGATACCCATAGAACATAGTTCCAAAAACATAAGGACGGACTTTATGGACCTGCTTCATACGCTAAAAACACGCTACGCAACCAAAGCTTACGATGCGACACGGCGTATTCCGGAAGAAACGGTGACGCAGCTCTTGGAGGCTTTGCGTTATAGCCCGTCTTCGGTCAATGCTCAGCCTTGGCATTTTATTGTGGCAGATGATGAGGCTGGCAAGCAGCGTCTTGCTAAGGCCACACCTGATGTTGGGTCGTTGGCTTACAACAGGCCGAAGATTTTACAGGCTTCTCATGTTGTGGTGCTGTGTGCCCGTAACGAGTTGTCGGAGGCATATCTGACAGAAGTTTTAAACAAGGAAGAACAAGACGGTCGTTATGCTGACAAGGCAGCCCGGGAATGGCTCGCTGCCGCTCGTGCCGGTTACGTTCAGCAGCATATTGATGCTGGGGATGTAGCCCATTGGAACCAGAAGCAGGTCTATCTTGCTCAAGGGGTCCTGCTGCTTTCAGCTGGCTTGCTTGGTGTGGATGCAACACCCATTGAGGGTTTCCTGCCAGAGGCTATTGCGGAGGAATTTGATCTGGAAAGCAAGGGGCTGACGCCCCTGGTCATGATTTCGCTTGGCTATCACTCTGATAAAGATGGGAATGCGAGATTGCCTAAGTCTCGCCTGTCCGCCGAGGTTGTATTCTCGAAAGCTTGAGACATGCTCAATCCATTGTAGAGGGACTTGTTCCCTCTATGATGGACAAAGCTCACCAACACCTACTTTAGTGGGGTGAGAGCAAGGCAGACATTTTCATTTAGGGAAGTGGCGGAGAGAGAGGGATTCGAACCCTCGGTACGCTATTAACGTACACACGCTTTCCAAGCGTGCGCCTTAAGCCGCTCGGCCATCTCTCCGCGAGCGATGAGGGGACAATATCATTATTCCTCGGAAGTGCAAGACCTTTTTTGAGAATTTTTTACAAATTTTTCAATGAGAAGAGCGGACTTAATACCAGGGGTTTCTTCCACGCCAGATGAGACATCAACTGCCTGAGTGTGGCTGACCTGTACTGCTTGATTTACGTTATCAGGTGTCAGCCCCCCGGCAAGAAGCCACGGGGTAGGGGCCTGCCATTGGCGTGTCAGTGTCCAATCAAAAGTACGGCCCAACCCGCCAGGTCGGGTATCCCCTTTCTGGGCTGGAGCCTCAATGACATAGCCATCCAGGGTGTTTAAGTTGGGCAGGTCGCTTTGTTGCGCTATCCCACGGGCAAGCCAGACTGACCGGCCTGTTCGTTTTTTCAGAGTAAGAGCTGTGGTTTCGTCCGTATAAAGTTGCAGAATATCCAGAGGAACATGATTCAGAACCTCTGCAATCTGGTCATATGTCGGCCTAACAAAGAGCCCGACACGAAGAGGGCCATTCTGGGCAGGAGCTGGAATAGCTGCATGGAGATAAGCGGCTTGCTCTGGCTGTACAAAGCGGGGAGAGGCTGGATGAAAGACCAGCCCCACCCATCGCACACCCATCGCAGCACAGACCTTCATATCTTCGACCCGTGTCAAGCCGCATATTTTGACGTCAACACTCACGGGGCAATGGCTCGCAATTCATTCTGAATGGCTTGCGCTGCCGCGGCTGGATCATCTGCTTTAGTAATAGGGCGACCAACAACAATCCAGTCAGCCCCGGCCTGTGCAGCCTGTGCGGGTGTCATGATGCGTTTCTGGTCATCTGTATTGCTGCCAGCGGGGCGGATACCAGGCACAACAAGTTCCGGTCCATCGCCTAGAGCATCACGCAGTGCTGTGATCTCATGAGCGGAGCAAACAAGTCCATCTGCCCCAGCGCGAATGGCCATCTGCCCTAGACGCACTACTTCGTCTAATGGAGTGGCATTGATGCCAATTTCACTAAGGCTCTGTTCATTCATGCTTGTTAATACGGTCACAGCAAGCAGTCTGGGCCGTTTTTCATCATTACCGAAAGCATCTTCCAGCGTAGCACGGGAGCGGCTGATCATTTCGGCACCGCCGAGTGCATGAATGGTCATCAAGCTTGGCTTGATAGGGGTTAATGCTCTCAGGCCTGAGGCAACTGTATTGGGGATGTCATGCAGTTTCAGATCAAGAAACAGATCTTGCCGGTTCCCCAGAGTTTTTACGGCATCTAGCCCGCAGGCGTAGGTAAATTCCAGCCCCAGCTTGATGGCATCAACTATGCCATCAAGTGCAGTTGCCCAGTGTAGGGCTTGGTCATAAGAAGCGGTATCCAGTGCGGCGATGAGGCGGGTACGATGAGCAGACATAGGGAGTAGATCTTATTTCTGTGAGGAAAGCTGGGCCGTCTCTGTGCCCGAGGCAGAACTGCTGGTCTTGAGCTGGTCTAGACGCTGATGGAGCTCAATGAGCTGTTTGTGGGAGCTGCGCAGCTGTGATTCGGCTTTGCGAGCCCGCCGACGCTGGCGCAGTTCACCGGTCAGGCCGAGCAGAATTCCCAGCATAAGGGAAGGGACAGCGAGAAGAGCGATAAGTTTCCCCATCTTGATGGAGAAACCGAATGACGCCAACCAAACGGTCGCATCATCCAGATTGCTCATGGCAAAAATGGCTGTGAAAGCCAGAAAAAGAACGATGATTAAAAGGCGAATCATGAAGACTGCTCCTATCCTGCCTCATGGCAGTGAACAAGATAGACCAAGAGAGGGATGAAGAATGCTGTTGAATGTCGTTGGCGGACTTTAGAAGAACTCTCCCATTATGTCATCTATGGGTTTCATCTTTACATGATGCCCCTAATGGGGGGAGGTGTTATCCTCCCTAAAAGGAAGAAACTCTGGTATAGCCACTTGGGCGTCATCCTAATGATGGAAGGGCTTGTGGAAACAAAATGAACACGGACGGGACCTCTTTGGAAGCAGTTGTAGACGATCGGGCAAGGGCTCCTGTCTGGTGTGAATTTGATGCTGCGTGGTATCGCCGCCGTTATGCTCGTCAGTTGGCAGAATCAGGAGCTACTTGGACGGATGCCCAGCTCGCCGAAAGATGGCAGGGGCATAAAGAAAAAGAAGGCGCATCTCCCAACAGATATTTTGATGAAGAATGGTATCTGAAAGCCTATCCCGATGTCCGGCGTGGCGTGCAGGAAAAAGGCATTTTCCAGAGTGGTTTCCAACATTACGTAGATGTTGGCTATCAAAGTTGTTCAGGGCACTGGCTTTTTTTGGCCGAGTATTATCTCAGAGAAAATACAGATTATAGCCTCCGGGCCATGCGTGATGCTGGCTATGTTAATGCGTATGACCATTTCCTTTGTGTGGGAGATTATGGGTTCCGTTCACCCCATTTTCTGTTTGATGCCGAACTTTTTATTCGTGAATGTTTAAGGGAGAATATTCCGTTCGATCCTTCGCAAGGGGCTTTTAGCCAATACCTGTCCCTTGAGAATTCGGATGTCAGGACGATTAGAACATCATGGTACTTTGACCCTATTTGGTATCTTGAACGTTATCCTGAGGTTACAGATTTGATCAATGATGGGGTGTTTGTAAGTCCTCTTCATCATTACATGAGCTGTGACAATCCGGGGGATTATGATCCGAACCCGTATTTCGATGAATCATATTATCTGGCACAGAATCCCGATGTTGCGGAAGCCGTTAGAAGCGGAGTGTTCCGCAATGGTTATGCCCACTTCATACGGGCGGGCATTGATGAGCAGCGCAGCCCATCTTCAGACCTAGACTTCCGGTCTTTTGTGGCAACGTTGGACCTGCCCCGTGTGCTTAATCTAGCACATGTTGATAATCCATTTCTGCTGTGGGTTTTGCGGCAAGAGGGGCAGATTAGTTCTACCTCTCCCGAGATATCCGTAACAGCAGCCAACAAGCTGGCATTGCAGAAGGTAGAGGCCAGCCTGCCTTCCCTTTTTCGTCGTCCACTGAGATTTGTCCAGCAAGCGCAGCCGCAGCTGAGTGTTGTTCTGTTTTCAGAGGGTAATTACCTGCTCGACATTGCCACGCTGACCTCCCTGCATACACAGGGTCTTCCTAATCTACAGGTTATCGTAGTGGGGACGGGTAATGCTCTGTCCCGGCAACGGCTAGATCAGGCCGTTGAAGGTCTGCAGCATATCGTCAGTGACAAGCTCTTGCCACTGGCGCAGCAACTGCAACGGGCTATCCCGTTTCTTGCTGGAGAGCGCATTCTGTTGTTGGAATCTGGTGTGCAGCTGCTGCCAATGACTCTTCCTACCGCTTTGACCTTCATGATGGAGGAAGGAACTGAAGGTGGCGGTAAACTGCTAACAAGCATCAATACTGTGCTGGAGGCAGGCAGTGCCGTATGGCGTGATGGTAGTATTACCTGCCACGGGCAAGGAGAGAAGGCACAAGCGCAGTCCGTCAGTTTCCAGCGAATTGTGGAGGCTGTGCAGGGAGGGATGCTATTCTGCCATCGCAAAGGACTGGAAGACGCTCTGGGGTATTTGAACGGGTACAAAGCAGAACCTTTCTTTCCTTGTTTCTCCATAGCATTGAGGGCAACGGGAAGGACGTTGTCATATTGGCCCACTGTTCAGGCCAAAATGCTAAATACCACGCCGGAAAGTTACACAAGCCGGACCATGGAAAGAGAGGCATTACGGCGATTGTTTCCTATCTTTCTGCCCGGCCACGCCATAGCTGGAGGAAGTGTCAAAACTGGGAAAAGTTATCGTCCTCTTGTTATGATGGTTTTCCCTCATCTGCCACGTTTGGTTGAGGGGGGGCCAACACAGCGGGTTATGCAACAGATTGACGCCTTCCGCTGGCTAGGGTGGCGTGTGCTTATTGTTGGTCTGGAGCGGAGGCATGAGGATCGGCTGGTTGTCCCCCATGATTATCCGGCTGATGTGGAATGCTGGCGAGGCATAGAGGATTTTCCATCCTTCTTGCGGGAATGGCAGGCCGATATGAAGATGCTTTGGCTTAGTGGGACGCAGGTTCTGTCCAGCCTTGGCCCTGTTCTTGCGACAGGAGACTTTGCTGTCCAAGACAGGCTGATCGTTCTGGATACCGTCAATCAGGATGGCACGTCCCTCAAGGCTATGGAGGAGCATCTACGGCGTCTGGTTGGTGTCGTGGATGAACCGGCACGCCTCATGAGAGAGGCCCGGAAGGAGCTGGAATATGCTTGGCTCTGTCAGGGGATTGTAACAGGAGATGAGCAGACGGCTGCATTGTTGCACAGGCTAGGCTATGGCATCGTAACGTCTCTTCCTTATGCCGTTTCTTCTCGCCAGTTGGGGAGGGATGACGAATTCGGGCGGCGTCAGGGTATTCTCTTTCCCTTGTCCATCTATCGTACCGGAGATGCCGGACATGATGGTTTTGACTGGTTTTGCCTTTCTGTAATGCCGTATCTGCAACGCCACTTCGGTACACAGCCCTCTATCGGCATTGGGGGGTATCATCACCCTCTGGTTGATTTAGGCTTTTATGAACGTTTGGCACCGCTGGACGGACTAGCCGAGATGGATACATTGCCGAGCATGATGGATCGCTGCCGTATTCTTATGGATCCATCACGAGTTCTCACAACACAGGCTACCGAAATACTGGAAGCTGCAGGGCGGGGAGTGCCTGCCGTATTGAATAGCGTCCAAATGGAGCGTCTTGGCTGGAAAGATGAAGAAGAAGCGTTGGATGGTGGATTTAATGATCCGCAGCGCTTTGCTCAGCAGATCATCCGTCTTTACGAGGACCCGCAGCTCTGGAGCCGGATACGCCATAAAGCGCATGACACGGTGCGTGAAAGGCATGGTCATGACCGTCTGCATAGGATGTTCGGACAGTTTATTGAGACGTTGCTTAAGGGGCCTACCACGATGGAACGGCCTTTTAGGGAGGAGAGCAGGCCACAGCGCCGGGCTTTTGCGCCATCCCCCCTGCGTATTGTGCTGAAGTCCGGTGGCGAGACGTCATCCTCTGTAAAAGAAAATTCAGAAGAGCCTGACGAAGAGTTGGAAGACGAACTCATGCCACTCCCCACCCGTTTGGGCGTGACATTGCCAGAGGAACAGCGGGGCCAGAAGGAGGATGCTGAAAATGCGTGAAAGAATGGCAGAGGTTCTCCGCTATGTGGAGAGCAATGGGGATGCGGCTTTGGAAAGACTGTGTGATCTGCTGCGTATTCCCAGCATTTCTACACAAAAGCACCACACCGATGATTGCCGAAAAGCTGCGGGCTGGTTGGTTGATGAACTGCGGGGGCTTGGTTTTACAGCCTCTCTTCGAGAGGTCTCATGGGCAGAGCCCGGGCATCCGATGGTAGTTGGGCATGATGAAGCCAATGAAGAAAAGGTAAAGAGCGGGCAGACGCATGTTTTATTTTATGGTCATTACGACGTGCAGCCGACAGATCCTGAAGTGCTTTGGAACACAGACCCGTTTCAACCTTGCCTGAAGGAAACTGATGATGGCCGTAAAGTCATCGTGGCGCGGGGGGCGAGTGATGATAAAGGGCAGGTGATGACCTTTATTGAGGCTTGTCGGGCATGGAAGGCTGTCCACGGTGAATTGCCTGTCGCCGTGAGTTTTTTGTTGGAAGGTGAAGAAGAATCCGGAGGGGAGAATCTGTTACCCTTCCTCAAGGCAAATCTGGAAGAACTACAAGCCGATGTCGCTCTGATCTGCGATACCGCCATGCCGGACCGGAAGACACCTGCTATCACGACCTCTCTTCGTGGCACTGTGGCAGAGGAGATAGAACTTGTCGCTGCTTGTCAGGATCTTCATTCTGGCATGTATGGCAATGCAGCTGCCAATCCGGCCTTTCTGCTTTGTCAGATTATTAGTGGCCTGCGTGATGAACAGGGACGGGTTACACTGCCCGGCTTCTATGATGGTGTGACTGAACCAAATGAGCAGGTGCGTGCGCAGTGGCGGGCTCTTTATCCTGATGATGCGGCCCTGCTGGAGGGGGGTGGTCTTTCTCAGGCGGCAGGGGAGCGGGGTTTCAGTGCTATTGAACAGACGTGGTGCCGTCCGAGTTTTGAAGTCAATGGCCTGACGGGCGGTTATCAGGATGATGGGTTCAAGACCATCATTCCTGCACGGGCTTCCGCAAAATTGTCATTCCGTCTGGTGCCGGGGCAGGACCCTTTAAAGATTCGAGAGTCTTTTCGGGCTTACGTTCGTGCCGCTCTTCCTGAAGATGTCGACGTTGTTTTTACGAGTCATGGAGCTTCCCCTGGCTTTGCGGTGAATGGCGAAAGTCCCTTCCTGCTGGCAACGTTGGAGGCGTTAGGTGCGGAGTGGGGGCAGCGGGCCGTCATGACTGGGTGCGGGGGGTCGATCCCGGTAGCCGAGGAAATCCGTGAAGCTCTGGGGATGGATGCACTCATGGTTGGTTTTGCTCAGGCTGATGATCGGATTCATTCGCCCAATGAGCAATATGGTCTGGATTCGTTCTTCCATGGCATCCGCTCATGGGTGCGTATACTGGCAGCTCTGGCGCGTTGATCCCTACAGGAGGCTGATATGGTATTGCCTATTGCCCTGACTATGGGAGACCCGGCCGGCATAGGGCCAGAATTGACGCGTCGTGTATGGAACAGCCTTAAGGCCAGTGAGCAGGTGTTTTTCTGGATAGGTGACCCTACTTTACTGGGGAGGAGTACTCCATATCGGGAGATACGACATCCCTCAGAAGCGGCCGCCTGTTTTGCTGATTCCTTGCCAGTGCTGCCGCTATCTTGCCCGGAGCCGGTCTATCCTGGCCGCCCTTCGCCGGGTAATGCCGTAACGGTGATTGAGAGTATCAGAAAGGCTGTCCATTACACTCTAGAAGGTGCTGCTAGTGCTGTTGTGACGAATCCGATTGCCAAGCATGTGCTTTCCGCATCCGGCTTTCCGCATCCGGGACATACAGAATTTCTTGCAGCTTTATGTGGGGCAACTGGGCAGGAAGTCATGATGTTGGCCTGCCCGGAGCTCAAGGTCACGCTGACTAGTATCCATATTTCTTTAAAGAAAGCTATTGATACACTTTCAGTGGATCGAATCGTCGCTGTGTCACGGGTGACAGAAGCATCACTCCGACGTGATTTTGGCCTCCGACAGCCACGTCTTGCTGTAGCAGGCTTGAATCCTCATGCCGGGGAAAAAGGTATGATGGGGGATGAGGAGATTCGGACCATCCAGCCCGCTGTAGAGGCCCTTCGAAGAGAAGGAATGAATGTAATCGGTCCTATGCCACCAGATACGATGTTCAGCGCAGCTGCCCGCCCCCGGTATGATGCGGCTATTTGTTTATATCACGATCAAGGGCTGATCCCAGTTAAGACGCTCGATATGGCTGGAGGTGTGAATATCACGTTAGGGCTGCCGATCATCCGCACGTCGCCAGACCACGGCACGGCCTTTGATATTGCTGTTGGGCCGGAAGAAACAGGAAAGGCAAGTATTTCAAGCCTTTTGTCTGCTCTCGCTATGGCCCATGATATGGCTCTCCAGCGTATCATGAGTGATGCGCAGACTTCATAAAGAGGGAAAGGAACGGTCCATGATCCGTCTTGGTATCAATGTTGACCATGTTGCGACATTGCGTAACGCACGAGGTGAGTGTTACCCGGACCCTGTCCGTGCCGCTAGGCTTGCTCTGGAGCATGGGGCTGATGGCATCACTGCCCATCTACGTGAGGACCGTCGTCATATTCGGGATGAGGATATACGGCGTCTTAGAGCTCTGTCTGCACCCCTCAATTTTGAAATGGCGGTTACGGATGAGATGGTCGCTATGGCCTGTGACCTGAAGCCTCACGCCTGTTGTCTCGTTCCTGAAAGACGGGAAGAGCTGACGACTGAAGGGGGGCTGGATGTCGTAGGATTACGGGATAGCATAGCGCTGCCTATCAAAAGTCTTTTGGAAGCGGGGATCCGTGTTTCATTGTTCATTGATCCAGAACCAGAAACCATCCGTATGGCAGCTTCGCTGGGCGTTCCGGTGATTGAACTACATACGGGGGCCTATGCCTTGGGGAAGGAAGGTGAATTGGAGCGTCTGCACAAGGCTGCTCAAATTGCCATAGAATGTGGGCTGGAACTTCATGCAGGGCATGGGCTGACTTACGAAAACGTGTCTCCCATTACAAAACTGCCTGGCCTGAAAGAACTCAATATTGGGCATTTTTTGATCAGTGAGGCTGTTTTTGTAGGGTTGGGAGAATCTGTACGGCGAATGAAAGATCTACTTTCTTAAAAGAAGTAGTTTTTTATGGAGAGTTTCCTTGCCGATGCGGAAACTCTCCCATTGTTGTTACTTGGATTGCATGTTGATAATGGGCAAACCGTCGTTGCCCTGATGGATGTTGAGCAATCCATTATTCCGATAGACCTTCGGGATAGCTCCATCCTTGGGAGCGGGCTGGATAAGAGGTTCGCTCCGTTTATGATCGTAGTTTGGAACAAATTTTCCAGATTTGTCGGAATAGGTAGCCTCTGAGCGTTGCTCTTCTGTTGGCATAGAATGGAAAGCTGAAATCGGCCCCATTGGCCAGAAGCCTGGGGCACTGCGCATTGTGCCTTCAGGCTGCCGTGCGCAGCCGCGGGTGATCATGGAGCAGATACCATCTTCACCGACATATTCGTCATTGTCTCCAGCGTAATGGATCTCAGAGATGCGGTCATGGTCGATACGGACGAGCATGCGGCATGCTGAACCTGGTTTACCAAAAAGCTGTTGATACCCGTTGATGACATCAGGGATATTGATAGGAAAAAGAGATGTACCTTGCGTACTGCTGACTGTCGCAACAGAGCGGGTTATATCATATTCCCATATGGCAACATCATTGGTTAGGGCTTTGGTAGAGTTGGGTGCCCCCGCGCAGGCCTGCAGATCAAATGTTGTCATGCCCACCATTTCATATTGTGCTTTGTGGGCTTCTAGAGCATCCCAGTAACCACAAGCAGACAAAGGTATGGGTAGTAGACAGGTAAGCCGGAATAGGATTTTCCGCAACGTCATTCTCTCTCCATAAGAGTAGAAAGGCAGGTAAGTATGAGATGCTGTATCATGTTTTTCTTTCTGTCGGAAAGATGGGTTTTAGTCTCTGGAGCAATCGGTTAGAGAAGAGGGCCGTTTCCCATTTTTGGAGTTTTCTTTATGGCCGATATTTCAGCTGCTGAAGCCCCCCGTTTGCAGAAAGCACTACGTCGCCTTCTGGGTTCGCCGGAATTGACGGTGCAGCTTCCACCCCGTAAGGGCATGAGTGTAGAAATTGCAGTGGCTGGTGAGGTCGTTGGAACCGTTTATCGTGATGAAGATGAAGGCGAAGTGTCTTACGCCATCAACATGACGGTGTTGGAAGAAGATCTTCCCCCAGCCTGATTAAACAGGACAACCTGTTGATCACTAATATGAAACCTCTCACCTTAAAAAGTGAGAGGTTTTTTTTAATGCTTTCGCCTTCACGATAGAGGCGCACAATTACGCTTCAGCCAAGGATGAAGTTCTGTTTCCAACAGCGGGAGCAATTTGTCTAAAACCACAGCGTGATATTGGTCTAACCAGTAACGCTCTTCTGTGGTTAGCTGCTCTATGGCGATAAGTCTGCGATCGATAGGTGTATGGGTTAAAACCTCAAACTCAAGGGAAGGTCGAGTGTTTTCGGGGAGGGAGCTTTCTCGCACAAGAAGCAGATTTTCGATACGAATGCCATAAGCACCTACTTCGTAATAGCCCGGCTCATTGGAGAGAATCATTCCCGGCACAAGGCCAGTTGGCCGCGGTGCCATGGAAATGGACTGAGGCCCTTCATGCACGGAAAGATAGCTGCCGATGCCGTGGCCAGTTCCGTGATCAAAGTCTAGCCCTTGATTCCAAAGGGCTGAGCGAGCGAGACTATCCAGTCGGTAACCGGGGAGGCCCACGGGAAAACGTTGGCGACTGAGGGCGATATGACCTTTTAGAACAGCCGTAAAAGCCTGTCGGATGCTAAAGGGAGCCTCATCCGGGCCGGTCCAGACTGTTCGTGTAATATCCGTAGTGCCGAAAGGATATTGCGCACCGCTATCAACCAGATAAACGCTATTTTTCTGGAGGATGCTATCACGTCCAGCCTCTGCCCGATAATGAGGGTAGGCTCCGTTTGGTCCAGCAGCTGAAATCGTCTCGAAACTGGGACCTTTATAGGCTGGGGACATAGCGCGGAAAGCTTCAAGTTTTTCTGCCAGTTCCGTTTCATGGTGGCCGATACCATGCTCTTCCAGCCAGTAAAGGAAACGAGCAAGAGCGACACTGTCCAGCTCATGCGCCCGACGGCTGCCATCTTGCTCCACAATTGTTTTGATGGCTTTCGGAAGGGTGCAAATATCCGTTGCATCAACAATATGAGCTCCGACCTCCTTTAACATCATGTTAAACCAGACGGGTGTGGTCGCCGGGTCTACTCGGACCACTTTGTTGGAAAGAGCCTTCAGAGCATCGGGAAGTTCATTAGGGTGGCATGGGTGTATACCTGGATCTTCAATTTTATCATGAAAACGTGAAGCATCGGCGAAAATAGTCGCCGTACTGTCAGCATGAAGGATACCATAAGCGTGAGCAACGGGGGTCATGGCAATGTCTTGCCCCCTGATGTTTAGAAGCCAAGCAAGGGACGGACAGTCCGCAAGGATGATGGCATCCTGTCCTTCTTCACGCAGCTGTTGGGCTAGACGTTTTCGCTTGCTCTGGCTGGTTTCGCCCGTAAGGTTGAAAGGTTGATGATAAATTAGACCAGCTGGAGGAGGAGGCTGATCGTGCCAAGCCAAATCAATCGGGTTTTCCGATAGAGGAATCAACTGAACTCCAGCAGTTTGCCATGAGGAGAGATCCCTCTGGCTAGTTAGTCTGGGGTCATATCCAATACGCAGATCTTGCCCATTTTGGGATAGCCACTGCCGGGGAGGAACTTGCCCGCTATGATGAGTTTCCCATAAAGTGGAAGGTGCTTGTTCGGCCATTTGGACTGTGTAGCGGCCATCTGAAAAGACGCTGCCTTTTTCTCCCAGAAGAATGGCAAGCCCAGCACTACCAGTGAATCCTGTTAGCCAAGCTAGTCTTTCGGAATGTGGGGCGACATATTCCCCTAGATACTCATCGCCACGCGTGATGATGACCCCAGAAATGCCCAGTTTATTGAAATATTGGCGAACGAGGGCAGGACGTTCCTGCAGGGGGATGGAAGAGAGAGACACAAGCGCTACCATTGAAAAAACGGAAGGGGAAAGATTAGGCGGGTTTCCGAAGGATGAGCGTACTCCAGGGGCCTTCACGAAGTTGTTTCTCTAGAACTAATCCCTGTCTCTGGTGGGCCACTAGCACCATACGAGCTTGCGTATTGAGAAGACCAGCCAAAATGGCCGTTCCTCCAGCCTGCAGGTTACGGGCGAGGTCCTTGGCCATGCGACAAAGCGGGCGGGCTAGAATGTTGGCAAATACAAGGTCGTACGGTGCCTTTCGGCGGACGGCTTCTGTATGCCAGCCATTGCCGAAGCGGCAGTCAAGCAGTGGGCCAATACCGTTCAGCCGAGCATTCGAGGCAGCGACACGGACAGACCATGGCTCAATATCCACGGCCAGAACAGGGCGACGAAGTAGACTGGCCGCTGCCATAGCAAGAATGCCCGACCCACACCCCATATCCAGAATATGCCGGGGATGGCGATGGGCAATCATTTCTAGTGCTCGCAGACACCCACGGGTAGAACCATGTTCTCCAGAACCAAAGGCGATGCCGGCATCTAATGTGATGTTTAGTTTGTTAGAAGGGGGTGTTTCCTGCAAATGCGTTCCCCGGATGCAGAAACGTCGTCCTACATATTGTGGAGGGAAAGCCTCCTGCGTGCGTGCAAGCCAGCCTTCTGCCTCGGTATTCTGCCGATGTAGGGGAGATTCCACACCCGTCATGGCACGGACAAGGGCTAGGGCATTGTCTAACTCCTCTTCATTCCGGCCTTTCTCCTTAACGGCCTCTAGCCGCCAGTAACGTTGTTCATCATCTTCTTCAAACATCCCGACTGTATCGCAAACTCCAAGAAGAGCTTGTTCGAAGAGAGGCACATGAATTTCCTCTACTACGATGGAGAGTGTTTCCAATGCCCGGGCGTGGCGGGTGCCAACATGGGACGGGGCAATGGGACTTTGTTTAGTCTTCACGATACGATCTCCACAAAACCGGCCATGATCCGTTTCAGACCGATATTTTCAAAATTGATAGACAGACGATCTTCTTCCACCCCAATGACTACCCCTTCACCATAACGATTATGGCGTACAGTTGCCCCTATAGGGATAGTCGATTGTACGGGGGAGGGGTTTATGGCGCGTTTTGTTGGCGAAGGAGCCTGACGATTAAAAAATGTTTTTGAACCTAGGGCATGTCCAGCTTTTGCAACATTTCTGATGATTTGGTCTTCAGGTAGTTCATCAAGGAAACGGCTTGGTACAGAATCTTGCCAGTTGGCATAAAGTCTTCGACTATTCGCATACGTTATAACTACCCGCTCACGAGCGCGGGTCAATCCAACATAAGCTAACCGCCTTTCTTCTTCCAAGGACTTATTCCCCCCTTCATCCAAAGAACGCTGAGAAGGGAAGAGACCTTCTTCCCAACCAGGGAGAAAAACATTCGGAAATTCCAACCCTTTAGCAGCGTGTAAGGTCATTAAACTAACCTTATCCGGATCATCCTGTGCATTATCGCTGTCCATAACAAGGGCGATATGCTCCAGAAACGCATCCATTGTCGGGAATTCACCAATTGCCCGAAGCAATTCCCGTATATTATCAAGGCGTCCTGCTGCTTCTACGGTTTTAGGATCATCCCGCCACATATCCAGATAGCCACTTTCTTCCAGCACCATATCCGTTGCGACAACATGCCCTTCCTTACTGACAACTTCCCGCATCTTCACAAGAAGATTCATTAGGTCCGTCAAACTAGACGCTAACTTACCCTTCAAGTCTCCCTGCTGTAATTGATACTGAAGGGTCTGTTGAAGAGACCTCCCCATGCTTTTTGCTGCCGTGCGCAAACGGGTTAAAGCAACCTTACCAAAGCCTCGCTTAGGTAGATTAACGATACGTTCAAAGGCGAGATCATCAGTAGGGTATAAGACCGCTCGCATATAAGCGATAGCATCTCGTATTTCAGCCCGTTCATAGAATCTTAAACCACCAATAATCTGATAGGGAATCCCCATTTTCATGAGTGCATCTTCAAAGGGACGTGTCTGAAAACCCGCTCGCATGAGAATGGCAATAGAACCGTAGGGCTGACCTGCTGTATGTAAATCTTGAATACGCCGTCCAATAACACGGGCTTCATCATCTGAATCCGGCGTATTGATCACTTCGATAGGCTCACCATCTTTAGTCTCCAGTCCAGGACGTAAGACTTTGCCCAACCGACCTTCATTATGGGCAATAACCTGTGAGGCTACATTCAGGATACGAGGCGTAGAACGATAATTCTGTTCCAGCCGAATGATTTTTGCTCCGGGAAAATCTTTTTCAAACCGCAAAATATTTGCAACATCCGCACCGCGCCACGAATAAATCGATTGGTCATCATCTCCAACGCAAGCGATATTCGAATCCTGCCCATCCTGCCTTTTTGCTAGCAAACGAAGCCATAGATACTGAATGGCATTCGTATCTTGATACTCATCAACCAGAATATACCGGAAGCGTTGCTGATACTGTTCCAAAACGTCAGGATGCTGACGTAGGATAGTCATCATATGCAACATAAGATCCCCAAAATCACATGCATTCAGTTCTTTCAAGCGGGCCTGATAAGTCGCATAGATAGCCGGGGTTTGACCATTAGCTAATTCAGATGCTTGTGCCGAAGTGAGGGCGTCAGGGAGCAAAGCTTGATCTTTCCATAACTGGATCTGATGCATGATCTGCGCCGGGGGAGAGCGTTTAAGATCAAGTTTCCAAGGTTCAATAACCTGTTTCAGTAGACGGAGCTGATCATCCGTATCCAGAATGGTGAAGTTACGTTCCAGTCCGACAAGCGGTGCATGTTGTCGTAGCATACGGGCACAAAGGGAATGGAATGTTCCCAACCATAAGCTATCTATCGACCTACCGAGGATGGCACTAATACGTTCCCTCATTTCCCTAGCGGCTTTGTTGGTAAAGGTCACAGCTAGAATCTGTTCCGGCCATGCCAGTTTCTCCAACAGGATATGAGCAAACCGTGTTGTCAGAACCCTGGTCTTTCCTGTACCAGCACCAGCTAGAATCAGAAGGGGGCCTTGCGTTGTTTCAACGGCAAGGCGCTGCTCTTCATTCAGACCCTGCAGATAATCAGGACCTGCGGGCGGTAAGCGGGGGGAAAAAAGATCATCCATCACGATTATCTGGTATAATGCGGCTCATACACGCTGGCTAGGACATAACCGTAGATTGTGAAAAAAGCAGTTTCATCCAAACAAGGACATAGAGCTAGGATGCGAGAGCGTATCCTCATACACGGAGCAGAGACCCTTGCTGATTATGAGCTGCTAGAAGTGTTACTTTTCTACGCCATACCAAGAAGGGATACGAACCCACAGGCTAAGGCACTGCTTGCAGCTTTTGGGTCATTAGGGAGATTACTGCAATCTCCTCAAGCCAAATTGAAACGGCACGGTCTTACTGACCGTCTCATCATCCTTCTAGAGCTTCCGGTGTTGGTTGCCCGTTCTCTTATGGAGAATGATGATGACATACCACTCCAACTAAGCAATGCCCCAGCCTTAATGAATTATCTGAAGGGCACCTTGCAGAGAATGCACGAACCGACAATCGGTCTAATCTGTCTGGATAGTAACAACAGCCTCATTACAGAAAAATTATTGCCTGCCAGTAGCAATCTACACAGCTTTCATCGCTTGATAGCGCAACATCTTCTTTCTTGTCATGCCACGGCCGCTATCATCGTTTATTACCATTCGCGATCTCCGGCTACAGCATTAGCACCCGAGATACGAGGATTAAAATTGGCATTGCAAACTTTAGATATCCTCTTACATGAGGGGATCCTCATAGGGGATGGATGGTATGTCAGTATGAGCGAATCGGGGCTTCTATAAGGAGCGGAAATAATTACGCAGCATCAATTATCCGTAGCAGATATCTTCCACAGGGTTGCATCTTTTGTCGTATCTAGTGAGGCTGCTCGCAAAGAGTTGGCAAAGCATTTGCTGTGTCACCATGCCTCATTAGCTGAACTTATTTTTGATCAACCAACAGACCAAAAGAATATCGCCAAGGAAAACATATCTCTGGCTGTATTCTGTGCTGTATTGAAGGAGCTTGCCCACCGATATGGACGTGCCCTTCTGCCAGAAGGGAATTTGCTAGAGCAACCGGATGTGCTGAAAGACTACCTTATGGTTCAGATGGCTCGGGAAAAGGTAGAACAATTTCGTATCCTTTTCCTTGATGGCAAGAACTATCTCATCCGTGATGAAGTACAGAGCCATGGTACAACCAACCATGTATCAGTCTATCCACGAGAAATAGCCAAACGCTGCTTGGAGCTAAAAGCAACAGGTATCATCATAGTGCATAACCACCCATCAGGACAGGTCAATCCATCTCGTAGTGATATCATTATGACCCAGAATATTGAGAGGGCCTTAGCTGTCATAGATGTCAAATTGATTGATCATCTCATCATTACAAGAAAAGCCCAAACCAGCTTTCGCCAGCTTGGGCTTTTTGATGATTGATCACCCCTCAAGCCTAGGCTGATAACTAGATAGAACCATGCTTCCGGGTAGTCCGCCACGAGGGAAGATTCGATTAACGTGACCCATCTTACGCCCGGGACGAGCTTCTTCCTTCCCGTAAAGATGGATAGACGCATTCTCTTCCTGAAAAATTCCCGGCAGCAGTGCCATATCATCCGGGCCAATCAAATTATGCATATACGCATCTGAATGACGCCGGGCAGGAGGAAGAGGGAGCCCGGTCACGGCACGAATATGCATTTCGAACTGATCTACAAGACAGGCATTCATGGTCCAATGACCTGAATTATGAGGGCGAGGAGCAATCTCATTGACCAGAAGGTTCCCGTTCCGATCCTCGAACAGTTCTACCCCCATGATACCGATTAGCCCGAGCTTTTCAGCTAGTTCTGTTGCCAGGGTCTGCGCCTTTTCAGCCAATAGGGGCATGATGGGCGCTGGAGCAATAGAAACACGCAAAATACCCTGTTGATGATAGTTCTCTGACACGTCAAAACAACGAATAGTACCTTCAGCATTACGGGCTACCATCACACTAACCTCACGAGCAAAATCAATTTTTTGCTCAGCGACCAGTGGATAGGGGAGAGTATCCGCTTTTTCTAGAAGTGTTCTGAAAGCCTCTTCATCATCTAAGCGGAACTGGCCTTTCCCATCATATCCAAAACGGGTGGTTTTCAGAATACAAGGAAATCCGAATGACGACAGGGAGCGTAGTTCATCTGCAGAGATAATCTCTCGCCATGGTGCTACTGGCAACCCAAAAGAGCCAAGCGTTGTCTTTTCCGTTATACGATCCTGACTAATCTCCAGAATGCGTCCCGATGGATGAACTGGACAGAAACGAGCAAGATGGCTCAACCCTTCTGCACTGATATTCTCAAACTCAAAGGTGATGACATCACAGGATCGAGCGAATTTTTCCAGACAAACAGGGTCGTCATAGGAACCAATCGTCAAATAAGCGGCTGTTTCTGCTGCGGGGCTAGGCTTACTATTGGAAAGGATATGAACCTTATAGCCCAATCTAGCAGCGGCAACAGCAGACATGCGCCCCAGCTGTCCACCACCAACAATGCCAATACAGGCGCCGGGCTTTAATGCTTCAATCTTCATCCAACCGGCACCTCTGCAACAGAATGCGTCTGCTTATCCCTGAACACTTTCAGCCGTGCGGCAAGCTCGTCATTAGAAAGTGATAGAACGGAGGCTGCCAGCAGGGCCGCATTAATGGCACCGGCTTTCCCAATAGCCAATGTTCCTACAGGAATGCCAGCGGGCATTTGTACGATAGAAAGCAGACTGTCTTGTCCTTTGAGTGTTCGGCTTTCCACAGGAACGCCGAAAACGGGCAAGGTCGTCCATGCAGCACACATTCCCGGAAGATGTGCTGCCCCACCGGCTCCTGCAATAATGACTTTCAGGCCACGCTCACGGGCAGTTCTGGCATAATCAGCGAGACGGTCCGGGGTCCTATGCGCAGAGACAATCCGGGCCTCGTAGGCAATACCTAGAGCTTCCAGCTGTTCACAGCCATGTTTCATGGTCTCCCAATCGGACTGGCTTCCCATGATCACACCCACTGTCGGCATCGGTGAGGCATTCATCGTCTTTTCTCTCCACCTTCCTAGATGTTGGAATCTGTTCCATCATGGGATGAGAAGAGACTGTTCGGATCAAGGTCTTCATGGATAGTCTCAAGCGGCTTACCTTCACGAACGAGGCGGTCATTGGCAGCCTGCACAGCAGCGTTCAGGTCTGTCTGGGTGCAAAGACCAAGGATGACCGGATCACGCGGCTTGATGTTGGGGCTATTCCAATGCTCACGATTGCGAATCTTAGCGATCGTATCTTTCGTGGTGCCCAGAAGCCGAACGATCTGTGTATCATTTAGCTGAGGGAATTGCCGTAAGACAAAAGCAATCGCATCAGGGCGGTCATGCCGCTTAGCAACGGGAGTATAGCGCGCACCCTTAGCACGGCGGGCCACAGGATTCGGGGTAGCTATCAGCTTAAGACGAGCGGAAGGGTTGGCTTCACAGCGCTTGATTTCAACTTCGGTCAGCTGGTTGTTTTTTACAGGATCATAACCGTTGATCCCACCGCCAACTTCACCATCAGCAATAGCCTGAATCTCTAGCGGGTGCATCCCGCAGAAAGTGGCGATTTGATCAAAAGTAAGGCCAGTTTTCTCAATCAGCCAGACGGCGGTCGCCTTCGGCATTAGCGGCAGGGTCATGTCAACGCAGTCCTTTGCAGAGCGATAATATGGTCCGGCATCTGGCAGGGCCCGGGCCACTCTGAAAAAGAATCACCCGCCACCCTGATAAGGGGCGGTGCCTGCATAATGCACGACATTCCTGCCAAAATGCGCTAGAGAGTATGAGAGGTCAAGATACGAATGCTGCAAAAATTGAATGCATATTGCAGCAAAAAAGAACCCCTCCGCTTCCCAGTAAGGGAAGGGAGGGGGCTTGCTCCGGGTTTCCCGCAGAGTGAAGTTAACTTTACTTCTTGATATTACCGATACCAGAGAAGCGCTTGTTGAACTTGGCAACCTGCCCCCCTGTATCCAGAATACGCTGAACACCAGTCCAAGCCGGATGAGTCTTGGGGTCAACGTCCAGACGCAGCTTAGCGCCAGGCTCGCCGTAGCAGGAGCGGGTCTTGTACTCGCTGCCATCAGCCATCACGACTGTGATTTCGTGGTAGTCGGGGTGGATGCCGGATTTCATAATATTTCCTGAACCTGATGAAAGAAGCTCCGATACCGACCGGAGCAGACGGAGCCCTCCATAAAGGATTTAGCCCATAAAATAAAGGTTGAGTGTCATTCTTTTTGCCGATGGTGCAATTTCTGAAAAACTTCATACAGTTTTGCCATAATGCGCTGTATGCTACGATGAGGTGGACGCTGTACTACCAATGGCAGAGCACCTGCCAACAGCGTCTGTTCTCCAAATTTCAGGGAAAGGCTATATGAGCCCCATAAAGAGCCCTATCAAAGCACCTGGCTGGGTGGCTGATTTCCAGAAGTTCATCATGCGTGGCAATGTTGTGGACTTGGCAATCGGTGTGGTCGTTGGTGCTGCGTTTAGTTCCATCGTCAACAGTGCTGTCAAGGATATCTTGACACCGATTCTAGGCCTCCTGACCGGAGGAGTGGATTTTAGCAATATCTTCATTACCTTGAAGGGGCCGGTTAAGGATACGCTGGCAGAAGCGCAGAAGGTGGGAGCAGTGACCATCAATGTTGGTCTGTTCCTCAACGCAGTGATTCAGTTCCTGATCATTGCTTTCTTCATTTTCTGGATGATGCGCCTTCTTAGTAAACTGCACCGCAAAGAAGAGGCTCAGCCTACTCCTCCGCCGGCACCTTCCAAAGAGGAAGTGTTGCTGACAGAGATTCGCGATATTCTGGCTGCGCGTTCATCAGAAAAATGACCTGTTCTCTTGTTACGAAAACATTAGGGCGGGTTTCTATGGCGGCCCTCGTCTTGGCGGGGGCTGTTTTTATCGGTCCCGCAAGGGCGGAGAGTACTGCTTTTGGCGTGCCTTTATCGCCCAACGTGCATCTTTATTCGTACTTCATCATTAACGGTATGGCTCGTGGGGCCTTTCTTCTCGGGAAGTTACACCCAAAAGACATGCCAGTGTTGATCAAGATGGATGAAATAACCCGCAAAGTATTACTTTGTAATCTAGACTCCAAGACGATCAGGTCAGATTTTAAAGCAGAGCAAATGCTAACCCGTTATCTTGGTCTTATTTTGAAATAAGTAGGCGTCTAGTAAGAATGTTATAAAAAAAAGGGGCATCACGTCCCCTTTTTTTATCCAACCATTAAACAACTTCTTATCAGCCTTCCCGCCGCAACCTTTTTTGTCCCATTAGAAGCAGAAGCGGAGCGGCAATGAAGATGGATGATGATGTTCCTACCACGATACCGAACAGCATGACGGTAGCAAAGCCGGTCAATGTGCTGCCACCGAACAGAGCTAAAGGCAAAGCGGCGAGGAACACCGTCATAGATGTTCCCAGTGTCCGATTAAGCGTCTCATTGATGGAAAGGTCAAGAAGCTCCCGTAAAGGCATCGTCCGATATTTGCGGAGATTCTCACGAACGCGGTCATAAACGACCACTTTATCATTTGTGGAGTACCCAAGAATGGTAAGCAGTGCAGCTACCATGACGAGATCGAATTCAAAACGTGTGACAATCAGAAAACCGATGGTCTTTGTCAGGTCCAGTACAAGAGTAATGACGGCACTTAAGGCAAATTCTCGTTCAAATCGAAACCAGATATAAATGAGAATCATCCCCAGACTGAATAGAAGCGCTAGAACACCATCACGGAACAGCTCAGAAGAGACGGCCCCGCCCACCGCATCGGCCCGTTGAATCTGAACACCAGGGATAGCCTGCACAATGACAGCCCGGACATGATCGACCAGTTTCTGGGTGACATGCTCATCCTCCCCACCACGGGGGAGATTGATGGCAATTCGGACATCCTGAGGCGACCCGAAGGACTGCACAGAAGCCGCATTGATCTGACCGGCCTTCAGGACAGCCCGCATATGTGCAGGGTCTTCCGCAGTTGGAGAATGGGTCTCTACAATAACGCCTCCACGGAAATCCAGCCCAAGATTTAGGCCGGGCGTGAGGAACAGTACCACAGAGGCGATGGAAAGAAGTGCAGAAACAATCAGACCGGCATGACGACCACGCATGAAGTGGATCTGTCGGTCATCACGTACGAAACGGAGAAGAGGGCGAGAAAACATGGCGATCAGACCGGCAGTTCTTGTGGACGTTTATGAGCATACCAACGGACAATCAGCATGCGGGATAGTACCAGTGTCGTAAACAGTGTGGTGACGATACCGATGGTGATGGTCAAGGCAAAGTTGCGGACAGCCCCTGTACCGAAGACAAAGAGCATGACATGCGCAAGAAAGGCTGTGGCATTACTGTCGATAATTGTACTCGTTGCCCGCTGGAATCCGGCCTGTAAAGCCTGAAGCGGCTTGCGACCATTCCGGACTTCTTCCCGAATGCGTTCATTGATGAGGATGTTAGCATCCACGGCCATACCAAGAGTCAACAGGATGCCTGCCATACCTGGCAATGTCAGGGTTGCTTCAAAAAGAGACAGAATAGCTAGAATCATGACAAGGTTGGCAAAAAGCGCAACATCCGCATAAAGGCCAAACCGACCATAGAAGAGCAGCATGAACAGTACGACCAGCACGAAGCCAACAATAAGGCTGATGATGCCTGCATGAATGGATGCTGCACCTAGACTTGGCCCAATGCTCCGCTGTTCTACCACGGTAAGCGGGGCAGGAAGTGCACCAGCACGTAGCAGTAATGCTAGATCAGAGGCCGACCGAGCCGTAAAGCTACCTGTGATAATCCCTTGGCCAGCCGTGATGGGGCCATTGATGACCGGGCTTGTCAGGATGCGGCCATCCAACACGATAGCAAATGGCTTGCCAACATTCTGCGTGGTAATGCGGGCAAAGTCATCGGCCCCCTTATTGTCGAACTTCAGTTCAACAACCCACTGTCCTTCGTTCATCGTGGCGGCAGCATCCGTCAGGTTAGCGCCATCGACGTCAATCCTGTCTTCCACAGCCAGCTCCCCACGCCCTTCGGAGAGGGGCAGCATAGTTGTGCCGGGCCCAGCATGAGTGGGGTCTGGAGAAACAAGGTGAAAGGTCATACGGGCAGTCGTACCGAGTAACGTCTTGATGCGCTGGGGATCGCTAATACCTGGGAGCTCCAGCACGATGCGATCTTCACCTTCACGGGCGATACTCGGATCAATGGCACCTGTACTGTCGATACGCCGGCGCACGATCTCAATAGAGCGTGAAACAGCCTCCCGGGCACGACTACGGATGGCCTCTGGTGTCAGACTGATAGCAAACTGGCCATTCTTTTCACTAACAGCAAGTTCGCCGGGAATGGATGGCGTCAGCCCTTCCAGAACTTTTCGGTCGCTATCTTTTTCACTATCTGACCGGGGCGTAACCAACACGGAGGCCGTAGCATCATCACGCTCAATGTTACGATAGCCGAGATGGGCAGTCAGCAACCCCTGGCGTACTTCACCCTCTAGAGACTGGAGCCGGTCATGCTGGAGTGTCTTCGTGTCCAGCTGCAACAGGAGATAGGAACCGCCTCGCAGATCAAGCCCAAGATGCACCTGATGCCAGGGCAAGAATGATGAGGGGGATTTCATGAAATTAGGAAGACAGAGGAGGGCACTGATCAGGCAGATGCCCACCACGCCTAACATCCTGAGGCGACTGTAATACAACATAGGGGGTCAGAGAACCTCAAAAGCGTGAAGAGGAAGTGGCCAGAACTAATCTCGCAGATGGGGTGTGACCATGCCCGTTCCGGTCCTTTATTGCAACCATTATGCAGGACTGTATAGCGTCTTGCACAACCTCCACTGGGTGCTATGATCGCTCACATGATAGAAAGACGGCCCCTTAATGTTGCCATTGCAGGCGCAGGCTATTTTGGCCGCTTCCATGCACTTCAGGCCTCCCGACATAGGCGGGAGCATCTTGTCGGGCTTTATGACTCTGATTATATACGAGCTCAAACAGTCTCCCAGGAAGCAGGGGCTATTGCCTTCAAAGCTTATGAAGACTTGCTGAAACAATGTGACGCTGTTTTTATCGCCTCTCCCGCCGAGACACATTACCGTCTAGCCCGACAAGCTTTAGAAGCTGGACGTCATGTAATGGTCGAGAAGCCTCTTGCGTCCACAAGGGAAGAAGGAGCGGAACTAGTTCGTTATGCTGAGGAACAGGGCTGCATTCTCCAAGTCGGGCATTTATTGCGTTACTCTGCTGAGCATCATGCCATCAGTAACCGCATAAAGCACCCCCTCTATATTGAGGCTACAAGAATTGCCCCTTACAAGGAGCGAGGAACCGACGTATCTGTCGTGTTGGATCTGATGATTCATGATCTCGATTTTATTCTTTCCCTTGTAGACAGCCCTATCGTGCACATTGACGCTATGGGGGCTGCCGTTTCCAGTGCTCATGAAGATATCGCTAATGCCCGTGTCCGTTTTAAAAATGGTTGTGTTGCTTCCATTACGGCTAGCCGCATTTCGTTCAAGACCGAGCGTAAAATGCGTCTTTTCGCACAAGAAGGTTATCTTTCAGCGGATTTCATGAGCCGGAAGTTGACCTTCATCAATCGTGATAAGGGCATACTCTTGCCAAGCAGCAACGGTTTCAGGCGGCAAAGCCTTCATTGGAAAGAACATGACAACCTTGCTGCCGAACATGATGCTTTTGTTGCATCCTGTCTGGATGGAGCCCCCGTGATGGTGGATGGACAGGCTGGGCTAAGGGCTCTTGACGCCGCCTTAAGAGTCGGAGAAGAGATACGGGCTGCACAGGCTCTGGTCCGGCAGGCGGGCTTGATTGACTGACCGGCTTGCCGCCCCACAATTCCTTATACTACGGAGAGATAATTCTCATGGACGTGACCGACTATACGCAGCAGCTTAATGCGATAAATCCGTATCTTAGTCTGCTGATCTTTGCCATTCTTATGCTTTCCATGCTGGGGCTATACTTCCTGCCGAGCATCATTGCTATCATGCGGCAGCACCCACAGAAATGGTTACTCATCGCCCTGAACGTATTTGCGGGCTGGACTGGTTTTTTCTGGATTGGTCTGCTCATTTGGGCACTTTGGCCCAAAGAGAAGCTGATCGCTTTCCAGAATGGGCAAGGGCAGGGCTGGGGGCCTTATCAGGCGCATAGCCAGACGCAGTCTTTCAGTGGTTCCGGCGCTACAGCAGAACCTCCAGCTGAAACGCTTGCACGGCTTGCTCGGATGAGAGATCACGGCACGCTGACGGAAGAGGAATTCACCAAGGCGAAAGAACAACTCATCAATCGTCTGTAATTTATATCCAGCCCGCCTGCTTGAAATAGGCGGGCTGGAACACACCGCTGGGGTTACCCCTCTAACTCTTCTCGCTTACTCTCCAACTCGACCCAGCGCTCTTCAGCTAGACTTAGTTTTTGTTCAGTTTCTGCCAGTGCTGCTGTAATTTTTTCAAACCGGACCGGGTCCCGCGTATAAAGTTCGGGGTCTGCCAAAGCGTTCCGGCAGAGTACTGCATCTTTTTCGAGTTTTTCGAGCCTTTCCGGTAGTTGGTCTAGTTCCCGCTGTTCCTTGTAGCTCAATTTAGCAGGGCTTTTCTCAGAGCGAGAAGCAGATGAACTTTTTCCATCTGAAGATGATACCGCATCTTTCTGCTGTCTTTCTGCAGGTAATTGCCCCCTGCGTTGTGCCAACATATCTGAATAGCCGCCGGCATATTCAATCCAGCTACCATTACCTTCCGCTACCAAAGTGGATGTTGCCAACCTATCCAGAAAATCACGGTCATGGCTGACGAGCAGGACTGTCCCAGCATAGTCGCCCAGCATGTCCTGCAATAGGTCCAGCGTTTCAAGGTCCAGATCGTTCGTTGGCTCGTCTAACACCAACAGATTAGAGGGACGGGCAAGAGCTGCCGCCAAGGCTAGCCGTCCACGCTCACCACCCGAGAGGTGGCTAACCGGTGTGCGTGCTTGTTCCGGCCTAAAGAGAAAGTCTTTCATGTAACCAATGACATGACGTTTCTCTGTGCCAACCTGCACCATCTCGCCATGGCCGTCCGTCAGGAAGTTAGCAACATTCTGATTCCCATCCAACGCACTACGCTGCTGGTCCAATGTGACCATCTGAATGGAGGGACTGCGCTTAATCTCTCCTGTCTGCGGTTCCATATCACCTATAAGAAGACGCAAGAGCGTTGTTTTCCCAGCACCATTGGCGCCGCAAATACCTAGCCGGTCTCCCTTGGTAACCTTGAGGGTCAAGGCAGAGATGAGGGGACGCTCAGGGTATGTCCAGCTGATGGATTCGGCATCCATGACAATTTTACTGGTATTCTCTGCTTCACTAGCTTCAAGCTTTAGAGTGCCTCTCTGACGAGAAGCCACATCACGTCGCTCCGCTCTCAGAGCTGCTAGCTCGGCAACACGCCGGACATTTCGTTTTCGTCGAGCTGTAACACCATATCGCATCCAGTCTTCTTCACGAGCGATCTGGCGATCCAGTTTATGAGCTGCTCGTTCGGCAAGTTCAATCTGCTCGTCTCGCCATGATTCGAAATGAGCAAAGCTAGCATCAAGTCTCTGCGTTCCTCCCTGATCCAGCCAGATGACAGCCTTGCATAGGGTCTCTAGAAAGCGACGGTCATGGCTGATGATAACCATCCCGGCATTCGAGGCTAGAAGCTCTCGTTCCAGCCAAGCGATGCAGGGGAGGTCCAGATGGTTGGTTGGCTCATCTAGCAGAAGAAGGTCTGGCTCAGTCGCTAGGGCACGAGCCAAAGCGCTCCGGCGTGCTTCCCCTCCAGAAAGGCTGGCACATTTCTCATTACCGCTCATACCCAACTCGCTAAGCATGGAGCGAGCCCGATAATGCGTCGTTTCGTCCAGATCCGCCGTGACGTAATCAAAGACAGTGTCCCAAACGGACAGATCGGGTTCCTGCGGCAGGTAATGTACTTTCAGACCGGGCTGTAGAAAATGTTTTCCGCTATCAGCCTCCAGCTCTCCCGCAGCAATACGGAGTAGAGTGGATTTGCCAGAACCATTACGCCCGACAAGGCAGAGCCTCTCACCTGGTTGTACGGAGAGTGTCGCGCCGTCCAGCAGGGGGCGCCCGCCTAGCGTGTATGAAATATTCTGTAGATTGAGAATTGGTGCAGACATGTGCCTTGATGTGCGGAAAACTGAGCAGATTTGCAATATGAAACAGGTAAAGAGATGTAAGAAAGATTTTTCCGATAGAAAACTTTTACTCTGTCTGTTTCTATTTCCCTGTTTTCACCTGTATATATCCCCGCATGAAGGCAGACAAAAAGATGCTAAAAAGCTGGGTACGGCAGCAGAATAGCGCCAATCGCTCGGCTACGATGACGATGGCTCTGGTGGGGATGTGTAACGTTCTTACCGGAATGGTTCTAGTATGGAGCCTCGCTTCCATTCTGGCGGAGCTGCTAGCAAGCGGGCAGGGGGTAGCTCTTCGCTGGCTGGTACTCTTCGTCTTAGCTTCTATCCTCCGTGTCATTCTGGGCTATGCGCAAGAACAACTGGCTGTGTCCAGCGGTGAAAAAGCTCGCAAACGCTTGAGGCGTGAGTTGCTTGCTCGTTTCTTTGCACAAGGGCCTGCATTACTTCGGCATCAGCATAGTGCGGCACTGGCCTCCCTTCTGACAGATCGCATTGAAGCGTTGGAAGGGTATTTCGCCCGTTGGCTGCCCGCCTCAGCCTTGTGGGTGGTGGCCCAGTGGTCTGTTGTGCTCGTTGTATTCTGGCAGAATCACCGTGCTGGTTTCATCCTAGGTGGATGCTGCCTTTTCCTCCCAGTCTTTCAAGCTGTCTTTGGTATTGCTACGGCCGTTGCCTCACGTCGCCAACTGCTAGCACTTAACCGTCTTCAGGTTCGTTTTCTTGACCGCATCCGCGGTATCGCCACCATCGTGCTTTCGGGGAATGCGGAAAAGGATGCCCAGAACCTTGGTCGCGCCGCTGACGAGTTACGCCAGCGGACCATGAAAGTGCTGCGTATGGCGTTTCTAACTTCCGCTTCAACCGATATTGCTATGATTGTCGCATTAGTCTGGATTGTGATCGACCAGCGCCACAGCCTGCTACATGGTGGTTCTATACCGCAGACAACTAGCATCCTGTTTGCTGTTCTTATGGTGCCAGAAGCGTTTGCACCATTCCGGGCTCTCTCTGCAGCTTATCAGGATAGGGCACAGATTACTAACAGTGGTGAGGCCATCCAGAAACTACCGCTCCTACCTGAATTGACAGTAAAAGAATCCGCCCCCCGTTTGGTCCCGGATCGTACGGATAAGGGTATTGATCTGGATGTGCGGAATATTTCCTATCAGTGGGTGGAAGACCGTCCCTTAGCACTAGACGACGTTTCCTTCCACCTCAAAGCGGGCGATATTGCCCTGCTGACTGGCCCTTCGGGGGCCGGAAAATCGACGCTTATAGAGATGCTTCTGGGCTTCATTCGTCCACGTGAAGGACATATCCTTCTTGGTGGTGCTGACCTTCAGGCATTACAGCCAGCCGATATGACGCGTCAGATTAGTTGGATTGGTCAGAAGCCGGTTATTTTCGCTGGAACCCTGCGTGAGAACATCATGTTTGCAGCACCGGCAGCTTCAGAAAAACAGCTTCAAGAAGCTCTGGAGGCTTCTGCTATTGTGGATTATCTGGCTCTTTTGCCTGATGGACTGGAGACAAAACTGGGTGAGGGAGGGTATGGCCTTTCCGGCGGGCAGGCACAGCGTATCGCCATCGCCAGAGCCTTCCTGAAAGATGCGCCGTTGCTCATCATGGATGAACCAACAGCCCACCTCGACCCTGCGACAGAACAGGACATACTTGTTTCTCTCCGGCGTCTTCTAAAAGGACGTACAGCTCTGATCTCCACTCATTCTTCCCAGTTCCACAATATCGGCGAGACCGTGCATCTCGCTATCGAAAAAGGACGGGTTATGGAACAGGAGATTCTGTAATGAAACAGCTACAGCCATTATGGAATATATGGAAATCCCGTGGGGGTCGCCTGCTTGTGGGGCTTCTTCTGGCTGAACTCTCCGTCTGTGCTGTCTTTCTTCTCATGGGACAGACAGGGTCTCGCCTCGGACTGATTGCTGTTGGCGGGGTCGCTGCATTCGGAATACTCAGATTTGCTGGGGCTTCCCGTATTATCCTGCGCTATCTGGAGCGTCTAGCAACACATGATGCTACCTTCCGGGTTCTGGCTGATATCCGTCTCTGGTTTTATAGGGGGCTTGCCAAAGGCGCCGCAGCTGGACTGGGATTCCGTCGTTCTGGTGATCTATTGTCCCGTCTTGTTGCTGACGTACAAAGCCTGGACAGCTTCTATCTACGTATTCTGGTTCCTCTGGCGACCGCCCTTTTGAGCCTGTGCATCGTCCTTGGGATCTGCCTGAAGGGAAGCGTCTTGCTCGCATTCAGTATAGGAATTATTTTCTGTCTGGTCGCCTTTGCCTTACCTACCCTCATGGCAAAAATCTCATATCGTTGGGGGCCAGAACTCCAGAGAACACAGGCCGAAATGAACAATCAGGCCCTTGATCTTGTTGGCGGCATGCGTGAACTGCGGATTTTCGGACAGGAAGATGCAGCGACGGAACGTTTCCTAACTGCTGAGGATGTTTTCTATACAGCGCAACGTCGACAAGGCCGTGCTATGGCGCATGTGCACGCATTGTCTCTGTTGCTAACCCGTTTAGGTGTCGTATTTGCTTTAGCAGGGTGTACTGGTTTCTTCTTTCCAAAAGAACAAGCAGTCATGGGAATTACCATTCTGTTTGTGGTCATGACAGCTCTCGACAATATTGTAGACCTCCCGAGGGCTGGTCTGTTGTTCGGTCGTATCCGTCATGCAGCAGAACGCGTCGTAGAAGCTACGATCGTTCCTAACGGCACGCCAGGAGAAGGAACAGAGCCTGCGCCTAATGGACATGAAATTGAAGGTAAGAACATTACCTTCGGCTGGCTCCCGGGCAAGACCGTTCTGCACAATGTGAATTTTAGAATCCGGGAAGGTGAAAGAGCAGCATTGATTGGACCTTCTGGCGCAGGAAAGTCCAGTCTTGCGGCCCTGCTGCTTAAGGTGGTCGCTCCTAAAAAGGGGAGTATCACTCTAGGCGGACATGATATCGCCTCCATCCAGACTGAAGCCCTGCGGAGCAAGGTTGCGTGGCTCTCACAGTCAAGCCATCTTTTTGATGATACGGTTCGCTCCAACCTTTTGCTAGGGCGAGATGGCATTTCCGAAGACGCTATATGGGCGGCGCTTGAGCAAGCCCAGATTGCCGATTTCGTGCGCTCCCTGCCTGATGGGCTGGATAGCTGGATTGGTGAAAATGGATCACACATATCTGGAGGGCAGGGGCGTCGTATCGCTCTGGCCCGTGTCCTACTCTCTGATGCTCCGGTACTGATTCTTGACGAACCTGGTTCCGGGCTTGATATGGAGACCGAGCGCGCTTTTCTGGCAACCCTCAATCAGCTAGACCGTTCCCGTACTATCTTGCTGATCACTCATCGCCTTACGGGGGTAGAGCAGCTTGATCATCTCTGGACAATTCAGGACGGCACCTTAATCTCCCACTCTCTTTGAGGGAACGATGCATTTTTACTGTCATTGAGGGCTGGGCCATATTGACCACAGGGCAAAGCACGGGCAGTTAAAGATGAGATTTTTTATCATTGATGAGAAAAGGGGCTCCCATGAAGAAGGTTTTTGCTTTCATGCGTCGTCTTGCTCCCGTGGGGGCGACTTCCCTCATGGTAGCCGGACTTCTAGCTGGCTGTGTTTCGCACCTACCACGAAATGATTATGTCATTTTCTTTGATACAGAATCCGTAACGCTCACCCCTACAGGGAAAGCTATCATTGCTAGTGCTGTTGAAGCAGCACATAAGCGTCACATTTCGCATATTACTGTGGCGGGCTCTGCCGGAAAAAGTGGCGATGCGGATGTCTTGAAGAAAGTGGCTGATGCTCGGGCAGATTCCGTGATTGATGTGCTGGTGCAGGATGGCATCAAGCGTGAAGATATCCGGAAGGAAACTTTCATACCGACAGATGTTGAGAACTCACGTGTTGCGTTCCGCCGTGTCACGGTTCATTTGGCCGACCATTGATCCAGCATCATGATCAGCGTGACGGGGAGCTTTACGAAGGGATAGGCAACCCGATCGATTATTTCCCCCGCCACGTTGGCGAATCTCCTGAAGAAGTCCTGCATAAAGTGTTTGGCTTTACAGCTTTTCGAGGACTTCAGGAGAGTGCGGTTCAGGCTGTCATGAATCAGGAGGATGTTCTCATCCTCATGCCTACAGGGGGGGGTAAAAGCCTATGCTATCAGGTTCCCGCTCTCTGCCGTAAAGGGGTGGGACTCATCATTTCACCTCTAATTGCCCTGATGGAAGATCAGGTCGCTGGGTTGAGGCAACTCGGGGTGAGGGCGGCAGCACTACACTCTGAGATGGATCATCAGGATCAGCAGACGGTCCGGGAAGATCTAGTCTGTGATCAGCTTGATCTTCTTTATATTTCGCCAGAACGGCTATTAACCCCGTACAGTCTCAATCTACTAAAACGATGCAACCTGTCCCTCATTGCGATTGATGAAGCTCACTGCGTCTCTGCCTGGGGGCATGATTTCAGGCCGGAGTATCGGGAATTAGCTAATTTGAAGGAACTGTTCCCCGGTGTTCCTCGCATTGCGCTAACAGCTACGGCAGACCCTCGCACACGTAGCGACATACTCTCTGCGTTGGATATGCCGCAAGCTCGCATCCTGATGGGTAGTTTCCACAGAAATAACCTGTTCCTTCAAGCACAGCCAAAACTGTCTGAGACACGGCAGGTACTGGATGCTTTGAGCCGTCATATGGGGCAGGGAGCAGCCATCGTCTATTGTGGCAGTCGAAAAAAAACGGAATCACTGGCCCGACAGCTTCGGGAAAAGGGTTATACAGCTTTCTCGTTCCACGCCGGCATGTCTCCAGCAGATAAGAAAAATGTCCTTTTACGGTTTCGTTCTGGTGAACCAATGGTTGTGGCAGCTACTATCGCCTTTGGTATGGGGATCGATCGTCCCGACGTCCGGACTGTCATTCATCTGGATATGCCAACTTCACCAGAAGGATATTACCAGCAGATAGGACGTGCTGGCCGTGATGGTGAACTTTCACATACGCTGCTGTTATATAATGGGGAGGGAGTTGCCCGAGCCCGCTACTGGCTCGAAGAGGCACAAGTTCCTGAAAGTGAAAAACGAGCGATGCAGGGACGCCTAGAAAGTATGATTTCTCTGACAGAAACGACAGGCTGTCGGACACAGGCTGTTCTCGCCTGTTTTGGAGAAGCTCTGCATGAACCATGCGGGCATTGCGACAACTGCCTGCATCCTCCTTCTACTTTCGATGCAACTGAAGCTGCTCAGAAGGTTCTTTCTACCATATATCGAACAGGAGAACGGTTTGGAGCTGTGCAGCTTATTGCTGTTCTTAAGGGAAAAATGACCGAAGCTGTGGAACGTCATGCCCTTCAGCATCTTTCAGTCTTTGGTATCGGTAAAGATAGAACGGATGTCTGGTGGCGAATGGTCATTCGACAGCTTATAGCCCGCGGCGCCATTGGAATGGTAGGAGATCATGGTGGTCTAGGGCTGAAACGGGAAACGGCCCGCCCCATTCTACGAGGCGATGTTGCTGTCAGTTTGAGGGAAGATGCGACACTACGACATCTCGCCAGCATAGGAAATACTGCACCGGGCTCCCCCTCTGAAGAACTTTCAGAAGAAGAGCACCGTCATTTTCTGGCACTAAAAATGTGGCGACGAGAAGAGGCCTATCAGCAAGAGATCCCGCCTTATATCATCTTCCGTGATGCCACATTGCGGGAGATTATCCGAGCCCACCCTGCTAGCAAGCAGGAACTGGGCGAGATACGGGGAGTTGGGCAAAGCAAGATTGACCGTTACGGCGATGCCGTTTTGGCGATTCTTCAAGAGGCACCTTGAAGGTTTATCCCTTCAAGGGCCGACGTGTTTTTCTTCCACGATGGGCTGCATGGTGAAAGAAGCAGTTACATCACCAACATCCTGAAAATGGAATGTGAAATCTAGCTTGTTACCCGGCTGATAAGGCACTTTCAGCCCGTGGCAGATCAAATGATAACCACTAATAGGAAAAACGAGCGTTCCTTCATGCGGGACAGCCATACGCTGGAAAATATCGTAAGTCTGCCGAGGAGACTGAATCGCTACCTGGCTACTCCGGTTTGATGTGACAGAGTTGCAGCTGGAGGATATGATACCACGAAGCAGCATGTCCGTTACACCATGATTTGTCAGCGAAAATGTGCCAAAAATAAAAGGCGCTTCTTTATAGCGTGTATGCAGGGCGGTATCACTGATAGTGATGCTCTTGATAGACACTGGTGGGGGCGCCGCATCATTACCCACTGCAATGGCACTTCCTGCACTCTGACTGATCAGCAAGGCTGCCCCTGTCAGGGTGTTACGTATCGTCCTATTCATCATTCCTGCTCCCGCTTTCAGACTGAGGGAAAATACTGAGCAATTATAAAGAAAAAGACCCTTTCATATTCCTCAGTGCCGCCATTTCCGATAGACTGTGCACCATGCAGGGTCAAGGAAGACCCTGCTTTAGTTGCTTTTCGGATTATGCCATGTACTGCCCTTTTTGTGGAAATCAGGAAACGCAGGTGAAGGATAGCCGCTCGGCGGAGGATGGTGCTGCTATCCGCCGTCGCCGTGTCTGCTGTGCTTGCGCCCAGCGCTTTACCACCATCGAACGTGTGCAGCTGCGAGAACTGACCGTCATCAAGGCGGACGGTAGGCGTATTCCTTTCGATCGTGACAAGCTAGCTCGATCCATCCGCATCGCCTTACGGAAACGGCCGGTCGATGATGTAAGGCAGGAGCGCCTGCTTAACGGACTTGTCAGACAGCTGGAATCATCTGGTGAGCAGGAAGTCCCATCCTATAGGATTGGAGAGCTTGCTATGGATGCACTACGTGACATTGATGACGTAGCTTATGTCCGCTTTGCTAGTGTTTATAAAGATTTTCGGGAGATTGAGGCATTTTCCAAAATACTTATTGATATGAATATGGACAAGCCTGCCAATCCCCCCTCTCAGGAGACCCCATGACTGAACCGTCATCCACTACCCCCCGTAAACGCAGCCGGACCATTGCCCGCATGGCGGCAACTCAGGCTCTGTATCAATGCGAGCAGACCGGGGCCAATCCTGAAAGCGTCATCATGGAGTTTATCCGACACCGGCATATTGCTCCTACAGCCAGTTTTGAAGACGGCCATATCCCTGATGCGGATTTGAATTTGCTGGAGGAAATTGTTCGTAATGCCGTTCTGAAACAAGATGTAATCGATAGCACATTGATCAGCCTTCTGCCTGAAAGCTGGCCGATGGATCGACTTGACCCAGTTCTACGCTCCTTATTGCGGACAGCTATTGGCGAGATGATGGCAGGTCTTCCTGCTCAAATTGCCATTAATGAATATCTGGACGTCGCCCATGGTTTCTTCAGTGGTGATGCACCAAAGATGGTTAATGGGATCTTGGATAAGTTTGCTCGCCAACAAGGCGGAGAACAAAGCGTAAAATAAGGCAGCAGTTAATGGGAGAGTTTGATTTCATTGCGCGGCATTTCCGGCCACTCGCTGGCCGGGGTGCTATGGAGCTCCGCAATGATGGGGCAACTATGGCCCTTCCGGCGGGAGAGGAACTTGTTCTTTCCAGCGACACCATGGTCGAAGGGTTACATTTCCTTCCAGATGATCCACCACACACTGTGGCCCAAAAATTATTACGCTGTAATCTTTCTGACTTGGCAGCCATGGGTAGTCGCCCACGGCATTATATGTTGAATGTCAGCGTCCCATCCGGACGGCATTATGACGAAGACTGGTTTACAGGATTTACCGCTGGCCTAGCAGCGGATCAGAAGCAGTACGATATTTCTTTGTTGGGAGGAGATACAACTGGCAGCCCATCTCCTTTGATGTTGAATGTCACCATTCTTGGGTCGGTTCGTCAGGGGGAAGCTTTAAGGCGCGACGGTGCCCAGCCGGGGGATGGTGTTTGGGTTACAGGCAGCCTCGGTCGGGCTGCATTGGGTTTGCAGGTTCGTCTGAGTAAACTGAATGGTGGAGAACCGTCTCTTGTAGAGGCATACCGCATACCGACACCCCGCATTGGCCTTTCTTTATATGGTATAGTCAGTGCAGCTATGGATATATCGGATGGCCTGCTACAGGATTGCGGACATATTGCCGAAGAGTCTAGTGTCGCTATCACGCTTTTTGAGGAAAAATTACCTTTTGCGCCTGAGGTTATAGCTCACATGGCGACGCATCGAGAGATGATTCTTCTGGGGGGCGATGATTATGAGTTGCTCATGACATGCCCTGTTGCTCAAGAGGCTGCTTTACAGGCCCATTGCAAAGAGCATGACGTACCTCTCACTAGAGTAGGAACAGTGAGGGAGGGGCGAGGCGTAACCATGTTAGATAAACAGCAGCTCCCCATCAATTTCTCGCGGACAGGTTGGCAGCATTTTTGACAACCTGATCTGATTACTCGTTACACCATATTAAAAAAGACACTTCTTTCCTGGAATGTTCAGGAAAGAAGTATCTTTTCGTAGAGACGGTGCGTCTTATGAGGATGGGGTACGAGGGATTCGGCTAGATTCCTCATTGCTACATCACTCTCTAGGACCCATCCCAATTCAACCCACTTATAGGGCAGTGTATTCCCTCGGCGCATTAGCTCAACGATGGCGAAAGAGGGAAGTAGTGACCCGAGTATCGTTCCGCGCATTTTGCTGGAAACACCAAGCAAAATAACACGAGCAGAATGGAATCGATGGGTAGCCAATCGGTAGCCAAGACGTAACCAACCAAGAGGTGAGGGCGCCCCTCCTAAATCTCCTGCAATGTCATAAAGATTAGGCAGAACCATCGCCATGGCGACTGGTTCACCATTTTGGTCAATCTGGACATAATGCTCGGGGCGTAGAAGCGGCTTGATTTGCTCAATCATCGCCGTCATTTCATAATCCTGCATGGGTACGAAATTATATTTATGTGACCATGCATCATTATATAGCTTCCGCAACACTTCACCCTGAGCGGTGATTTCCTTTTTGGAGAGATTGCGGGTGGTTATCTTGCTGAGGCGTCCTTCACCGAGTCTCATATCGCCGGGAACTCTGAAACGCTCTTCCATGCTACCATCCAGTTCTAGGCGGTAACTCAGCAGATCCTGCGCCTTCTCATACCCGCACTTGCGAATAAGGGCGTCCAGACCTTTCGGATGCCATGGGATGGCAATCATGGGGGCAGAGCATTGCCCCTCTACCATGGTGCCACTCTCCGCATTTCCACTCAGTGTGACAGGCCCACGTACCTTGGATATCTGCCGTTTGTGAAACCATTTTTCAACAGTCTGTAGAAGGGCTGAAACGACCTCCATTTTAGGAATAGCATCAAGTGCACCAAACTGCCCGATAACTTCCTGCCAATGCTCAATTGCCTTATGATCGACGATAGCGGCGATTCGACCAACAGGACGATCCCCATGCCAAGCAAGGAAATATTGTATCTCTGCATGGCGGAAAACCGGTGATTCCTTCGGGCTGAGCAAATGTCTTTGCTCCATATCTAACGGAGGAACAAAGCCTTCCATTCCTTTGTAGATATGGCGTGGAAGTGTGATAAAACGACGTAAATCTCCCCGTGTGGTCACGGGACGAACATCGACCTTGGCAGACTGAGAGTTTGGCGCTTCACATTGCATAGCAATGGCTATACTCGTACACGAGCCTTCCCGCTAGAGGGCAAAAATGAAAGGGGCTTCATGTCCAGACCAGAAAAAAACTCAACAATGCCTCGGCATCATATCCTCATAACTGGCGCTTCCAGTGGCATTGGGGCTGCTCTGGCGGAATATTATGCCCGGCCCGGCGTACATTTGACACTATGGGGACGTAGTAAAGAACGGTTAGAAAAAACGGCGTTCGTGGCACGTACGAAGGGCGCTAGCGTAGATACGCTTAGCATTGACCTGACAAAGGCCGACGAAGCTCTAAAAGCTCTAGCCAGTGCAGATGATGCTCTATCTATTGATATTCTGATCCTTTCGGCAGGCATGGCGGATATTCGGCCCCATAATGCTCTAGCCGAATCAGCTGAGACAGCCCTCAGGATGTCTATGGTTAATTTTGCCACGCCGGTGGCTATGGCAACCGAGATGGCAAACCGCATGGCCGCTCGCAGGCATGGCCGTATTGCCCTTATGGGATCCGTAGCATCCTTCCATGATCTGCCACTGGCAACGGTCTACAGTGGCTCCAAGGCTGGGATAGGCCGATTCAGCACCGCTCTTCAGGCTGCCATGACGCCTTATAACGTCCGTGTCTGTCTGATTGCCCCGGGTTTTGTGGACACGCCTATGAGCCAGCGTTTGGATGGTGATCAAGCGTTCCTCGTGCCGGTAGATAAAGCGGCCCGTAAGATTGCCCGCTGCATCAATCAGGGAAGAGGGGTGCTAGTATTCCCTTGGGTGTTCCAGTTGACCCGCCTTCTGGAAATGGTTCTGCCGCGGCCGATTGCACATCGCATTCTGCGCCGCCTAGATGTCATGCAGCATCCGGAAAATGAAAAGCCTACTAAAGGCTAATTGCGGGGAACCTCACGGGGCTAGGTGCTTGCAGACATGATAGCGGCGTGGGAAAAGGGGCAACACATCTCTCTGCGTACTGAAGGAATAGACGTATGAAGGAAATTGTTGCCGTTGATATCGGCGGAACCCACGCCCGCTTTGCCATCGCTGAAATCAAGGATGGTCATGTGGTCTCTCTAGGAGAGGCCACCACGCTGAAATGTGCAGAACATGCTTCTCTCGCCTTGGCATGGGAAGCATTTGGTCGTTCATTGGGGCGGCCTATACCGCGGGAGGCAGGCATTGCCGTAGCCTGCCCGATTAACGGTGAAATCCTGAAGATGACCAACAATCCGTGGATCATCCAGCCCGCACAGCTTGGTAGCCGTCTAAAGCTAGATGATTTCGCTCTGGTGAATGATTTTGGTGCGATCGGCCATGCAGTGGCTCAGGTTGGCCCAGAATACATGAACCATCTGTGCGGACCAGATGTTGATCTTCCTACCAAGGGAACCATCACCATTCTGGGTCCAGGAACAGGGCTAGGTGTTGCGACTCTCCTGCGGGGTGAGAAGGGCTATCATGTAATCGAAACGGAGGGAGGACACACGGACTTCTCTCCGCTGGATGCTGTTGAAGATCACATCCTCCGGGCTCTGAGGGACCGTTTCCGGCGTGTTTCGGTCGAACGAATCGTTTCCGGCCCCGGCCTGACCAACCTATATGAGGTCATTGCAGAACTTCAGGATCGTCCCATCACCATTAAGGACAATCGTACTCTTTGGACCACAGCGATGGAAGGCACCGACACTCTGGCCGCTGCCGCTCTGGAGCGCTTCTTCCTGAGCCTTGGTGCAGTAGCCGGGGATCTTGCTCTTGCCCATGGAGCACACGGTGTTGTCGTAGCTGGGGGATTAGGGCAGCGCCTGGCCCACATTCTGCCACATTCAGGGTTCTCTGAGCGTTTCATCGCCAAAGGGCGTTTTGAAACCATGATGAGCGAGATGCCGGTGAAGATTATCACCCATCCTCAGCCGGGTCTGTACGGTGCCGCTGCCGCTTACGCCAGCAAGGCAGCACGTGCAGAATCAGCTATAGGTTGATTTGAGAGCGGAAAGGTCACTCATGCGATACGTGGGTGGCCTTTTTCTAAAAACAATACGAAACGAGAGCCGACAGCAGCTGATACCCCGAGAATGGCAGTTTCTCAAGGGTTCTGGAACGTATAGGGAGGCATGGGGATAGTACACTGGAGGTCTGGGCGGGAATCGAACCCACATACGCGGATTTGCAGTCCGATGCATAGCCATTCTGCCACCAGACCTCGGGTGTGCGTCCTTAATAAAGATTATTGCTCACAGGTCAATAGGGGAAAATGATATGTGCCATTTTTCTCTTATTTTCAGTGTGATTCTCCCTTATAGTCCTCTCTGGCAACTTTTTAGAAACAGACAGTCAGATCGGCAGATCCACAAACATGAAACAAGCGTCCCATTTTTTTTCAAAAATCCGGAAATCAATGCAGATGGGGATGAGCCTGTGTGTCGGTACGGGGCTGCTGTGCCAAAGTGGTTTTGCTCAGACAGCTGTTACAAACCCCAATGGCAATCCAGAGTTTATACCACATACTCTTAAAGAAGCGCTTTCTCTGGCTTATCTGACTAATCCACAACTGAGAGAGGCACGAGCGCAGCTACGAGCCGTGGATGAGCAAATGCCTGCAGCGGAAGCAGGGTGGCGGCCAAACATTACGGCTAGCGGTGCTTTGACCTATTATAAGGGAAGCAGCAGCTATACGCAGCAGACCACCATTGGCGGTCGGATGGTCAAGCTGCCCAATATTCAACGTTACAGTAGTGGTGGCTACAATACGACAGTCTCGCTGACCCAACCTATCTATCAGGGAGGGAAGACCGTTGCGAGTACCCACATGGCTAAAAATCAGATATTTGCCCAGAGAGCACGGCTGATCGAAACAGAGCAGGAAGTGCTTTACAGTGCTATGAATGCTTATGTCCGTCTGGTCGCTAACCTACAGCTCTTGCAGGTCAGTATTAATAACGAACGTGCCTTGAGGGAGCAGCTAGATGCAGCAAACAGGCGATTCCGTCTAGGGGAGTTGAGCCGTACCGATGTGGCGCAGGCTCAGGGCGCGCTGGCAACAGCAACAGCTGACCTTCATCAAACAGAAGGGGCCGTACAGGCTGCACAGGCCAGTTATCTTCAGATTGTAGGAGTGCCAGCTCCACCGGATATGGTGCCCCCACAGCCTTTGGCGCTGCCGGTCCGTACTGAGCAGGAAGCCGTAGCAGAGGCCATGCGTAATAATCCCAACGTTATTGCGGCCCTTTTTAATGAAGCCCAACAGAAAGATAATATTTCTGTTCAGATGGCAGCCATTTTGCCCAAAATCTCAGCCGGGATTGCTTATCAGCGTGCGAAAGATCAGGGGCAAGATAATTCGCTACAGGATAATAAATACGCAACTCTCAATCTGCAGGTTCCTCTCTATCAGGGAGGCAGTGAGTATGCCGCAATCCGTCAGGCTCGTCAGACTGCCATTGCCGCCCGCAATGAAGTGGATGTCCAGCGTCGAACTGCTTTGGAGCAGACATCGGAAAGCTGGCAGCTCTATATGTCGATTAAAGAGACGCTACGCAGTCATCAGATTGCCGTTTCTTCCAATGCAGCGGCCCTTGCTGGGGTGGAGCGGCAGGCTCTGGTCGGCACAGCCACAACGCTTTCTGTTCTCCAACAGCAGGAAACATTGCTGCAGTCCCAGCGAGCCCTCATCCAGAGTGTAACGTCTCTTGTTACATCATCCTACGATATCGCCCGTGCTATGGGACACCTGACCGCTGTGGACCTGAAACTGAATGTTCCGCTGTACGATGAAAAGGCTTATTACCGTGCCGTCAAAAATCGTCTCTGGGGCATTGGAGATTATCAAACAGACCAGCCGGGTCGGTAAAGGTGGAGGAGTTTTTCCTCTCCACCTATCGGCAAGTTTTCATGCCGATGATATGAATAACATTACCTAACACGATTGACTTAATACCCGGGAAACCATGTCCGAACAGAACGCACACATCTCTCTGGCTCCTTCCGCTCTGGAAAAAGCCTTCACTCCTGCCGATTATGAAAAGACACTTTACGATGCCTGGGAAGAGTCTGGGACATTCGAGGCAAATCCCGGGAAAGGCGGCACGCCTTATTCCATCATGTTTCCACCACCGAATGTCACGGGTACGCTGCATCTCGGGCATGCTCTGACCTTCACTCTTCAGGATATCCTCATCCGTTGGCAGCGAGAGAAGGGGGCCAATGTCCTTTGGCAGCCCGGGACAGACCATGCCGGTATCGCTACACAGATGGTTGTAGAACGGGCTCTGGACAAGGAAGGCATCAGCCGTAAGGAACTCGGTCGCCCCGGCTTCATCGATCGTGTCTGGGAGTGGAAGAATGAATATGGCGGCACCATTATCAAGCAGCTACGTCGTCTCGGTGCTTCTGCCGACTGGACGCGTGAACGCTTCACAATGGATGAAGGCCTATCCCGTGCTGTTCGCAAGGTATTCGTTCAACTTCACAAAGAAGGGCTGATCTATCGAGATCGCCGTTTGGTTAACTGGGACCCGGTATTCCGTTCCGCCATTTCAGACCTTGAGGTGGAGAACAAGGAAACAAAGGGATCAATGTGGCATATCCGTTATCCTCTAGAGAACGGTGGAACCATCACGATTGCCACAACCCGGCCGGAAACTATGCTGGGTGATGTCGCTGTTGCCGTCAATCCTGAAGACGAGCGATATGCCAGTTTGATCGGCCAGACCGTCATCCTGCCTTTGACAGGACGACGCATTACCATCGTGGCTGATGAACATTCAGATCCTGAAAAAGGAACTGGAGCCGTCAAAATCACTCCAGCTCACGATTTCAATGATTTTGAGGTTGGGAAACGCCATAATCTACCAGCACCAACCATTCTGGATGAAAGTGCCTGCATCTGGTTGAATGAAATCCAACCCGAGTTAGCTGATTATGAGGGCGTGAGCGATACTGGGTTCGTACGGTCTCTAGAAGGGCTCCATCGTGATGAGGCTCGTAAGAAAATCATTAAACGTCTGGACGAAATGGGATGGCTGGAAAAGATTGAACCGCATGTTCTTCAAGTTCCTACCGCAGAACGTGGCGGCGCCATTGTAGAGCCTCGCTTAACATTGCAATGGTACTGCGATGCCCCCAAGTTAGCCCAGTCCGCTGTTGATGCTGTCACATCAGGTGATATGGTCTTTGAGCCTCGGCAGTGGGAAAATACCTTCTTCGCTTGGATGAGGGATCTTCAGCCGTGGTGTATCAGCCGTCAACTCTGGTGGGGTCATCAGATACCGGCTTGGTATGGTTCCGATGGGAAGACCTATGTTGCAGAAACAGCAGAAGATGCCCAGAAACAGGCCGGCCCTTCTGTCACTCTGACGCAGGATGAGGATGTGCTGGATACATGGTTCAGCTCGGCTCTCTGGCCGTTCACAACGCTGGGCTGGCCGGATAAAACAGAGTCACTGGAATTTTATTATCCGACGAGCACTCTAGTTACCGGCTTTGACATCATTTTCTTCTGGGTATCCCGGATGATGATGATGGGGCTTCACTTCATGGGCAAGGTCCCCTTCCGTAAAATATTGATCCATGGGCTCGTCCGAGACGAAAAGGGGCAGAAGATGTCCAAGTCTCGGGGGAATGGTATCGACCCATTAGATCTGATTGCTGATTATGGTGCTGATGCCACCCGTCTTGCCATTGCCGCGGGTGCTGGCCTAGGACGGGATATCAAGCTAGGACGTAATCGTGTTGAAGAGCATCGGGCATTCATCACGAAGCTCTGGAATGCCTCCCGTTTTCTTCAAATGAATGGCGTAGAGCCACAGCTTGGCTTTGATCCATCTAATGTCAAATCCACTCTAGCCCGCTGGATTCTGGAAGAAGCCCGCAAGGCTGTAGCTCAGGCAGATGCTGCGCTAGAAGCATCCCGTTTTGATGAGTACACACGCTGCTGTTATAATTTTGTCTGGAATATTTTCTGTGACTGGTTTGTAGAATTTTCCAAGCCAACCTTCCGTGCCGGAGGGGCCGAGGCGGACGAGTTAAAGGCGGCAGGAGCACATGTACTGGGTATCATTCTGCGCATGATGCATCCCGTCATCCCATTTGTAACTAGCACGCTCTGGAAAAAGCTGGGTTATTCTGGCCCATTCGGAATTAATAGTTGGCCTGCGGTCCCCCAGGTCTCTGGTGCTGAGGATGCCGCTGATGAAATTAATTGGGTCATTCGTCTGATAAGTGGTGTTCGAACAGTCCGTGCGGAAATGAATGTTCCTCCATCCCAGAAGGCACCACTGTTGCTACGTGATGCTTCTGACCGGACGATCGAGCGTGCTCGAAAATGGCAGGCCGCCATCGACCAGATGGCTCGTGCTTCTGATGTTTCCCCTCTGACGGAGGAAGCACCCAAAATGGCCGCTCAACTGATTTTGGATGAGGCTACCATCTTCCTGCCATTGGCAGGTGTGATCGACCTTGATGCTGAAAAAGCTCGCCTTCAGAAGGAAATCCTTCGCCTAGAAGGCGAGATTGGCAAAGTTGAGAAGAAACTCAGCAACGAAAATTTCGTTGCTCGTGCCAAACCTGAGGTTGTTCAAGAAAATCGTGACCGACTGGATACATTCCAGCAAGAGCTTGCCAAACAAAAAACAGCTCTGAGCCGCATTAGCTAACGTACCCCAACTATCTGCGCACAAAAAAGCCTGCCTTAAAAAGGCAGGCTTTTTTATTGGGAGCTCGAGATCCCTTAGCGCTTCTTCACAACAATCTGCGAAAGGTCACGTACAGCTCCATGTGCTGCACTAGTCGTCATGGCCGCATACGCCTTTAGAGCTGTTGAAACAATACGCTCACGCTGTGGTTGCCAGCCTGCCGGACCTTTTGCATGCATAGCAGCACGGCGAGCCTTCAACTCTGCTTCTGTTACATCCAGATGTAGAAGCCGTTCAGGAATATCAATGACAATGATATCACCTTCTTCTACCAACCCGATCAAACCACCTTCGGCAGCTTCCGGTGAAATATGCCCCACCGAAAGGCCCGAACTTCCCCCTGAGAACCGTCCATCCGTGATCAAGGCACAAGACTCTCCCAGCCCCATGGATTTGAGATAGCTGGTCGGGTAGAGCATTTCCTGCATCCCTGGACCGCCCTTGGGGCCTTCATACCGAATGACTACAACATCACCCGGGACAATTTCTTTACCCAAAATGGCATTCACGGCGGCATCTTGACTATCGAAAACCCGGGCACGGCCTTTGAACTTTAAAATATGTTCTGCCACACCAGCCGTTTTGACGATGGCGCCATCCAGCGCCAGATTACCATAGAGAACAGCAAGCCCTCCATCCTGCGAAAAGGCATGCTCCCGGTCTCGCAAAACACCTGCATCCCGATCTTTATCCAGCTCCTTATAGAGGCTGTTTTGGGAAAAGGCCTTAACAGTCCGAATCCCGCCGGGCGCCGCCCGGAACAATTCTTCCGCTTCACCACATTTCTGGATGATATCCCAGTGCTTCAGAGATTCTGCCAGAGTGGGAGAGTGGACGGTCGGCGTACTCGTATCGATCAGGCCAGCCCTATCCAGCTCTCCAAGAATAGCTGGAATACCACCAGCCCGATGAACATCTTCCATGTGCACATTAGCAACAGAAGGTGAAACCTTGCAGAGATGAGGAACCTTCCGAGACAAGGCATCAATATCACTCATCGTGAAATCGACTTCGGCCTCTCGTGCAGCTGCAAGCAGATGCAGCACAGTATTGGTAGAGCCCCCCATGGCGATATCTAGCGTCATAGCGTTCGCAAAAGCGGCCTTAGTAGCAATACCACGGGGCAAGGCAGTCGCATCGTCATGCTCATACCACCGTTTGGCCAGCTTTACGCTCAAACGGCCTGCATTTAGGAAAAGCTCTTTTCGCTTAGCATGTGTTGCCAAAAGTGAGCCATTGCCTGGTAGAGAGAGCCCAAGGGCCTCTGTTAAACAATTCATGGAGTTTGCTGTAAACATGCCTGAGCAGGAGCCACAGGTCGGGCAGGCAGAACGTTCTACACGCTCCGATACGTCATCACTGACACGATCATCAGCTGCAGCTACCATAGAGGTCACAAGATCAACTGCTCTCTCGATCCCGTCCATATCTGCCTTGCCGGCTTCCATCGGTCCACCGGATACAAAAACGGTGGGAATATTCAGCCGCAAAGAAGCCATGAGCATGCCCGGCGTGATCTTGTCGCAATTGCTGATGCAAACCAAAGCATCAGCGCAATGGGCATTAACCATGTACTCCACGGAATCAGCGATCAGCTCTCGTGAAGGCAGAGAATACAACATCCCCCCATGGCCCATGGCGATACCGTCATCTACGGCAATCGTATTGAACTCTCTGGCAATGCCACCTGCCTCCTCAACAGCGGATGCAACGAGAGATCCCATATCTTTAAGGTGAACGTGCCCAGGCACAAACTGGGTATATGAATTGGCAATAGCAATGATGGGTTTATTGAAGTCATCATCGCCCATGCCTGTCGCCCTCCAGAGCGCACGGGCCCCTGCCATATTGCGGCCACGGGTGCTTGTATGAGAGCGATAGGCAGGCATCTAAAGAACCTCTTCCAAAAAGAAACGTTTTATGGCGTCTTACAGTAAGAAACGATAATCTAAAATAGAAAATTTGAAAGATATGAAAAGCATGACCGTCACCCCCTAGCCGTGCGCCCCTCTGAAGGCCATATGCAAAGCTTTCATGACTGTGCATGAACAGGATCAACTATGACACGAACATCATCTATCATTCTCGGGGGCGGCTGCTTCTGGTGTGTTGAAGCCATCTTCAGTGGCCTCCGCGGAATCATGTCGGCTAAGCCAGGTTATGCTGGTGGTCACACTGAACATCCCGATTATAAGGCCGTCTGTACAGGCGAAACAGGCCATGCCGAGGTGGTACAAGTTGTATTCAACTCTACCGAGATCAGTCTGGAAGATATCTTACGGGTCTTCTTTACAACCCATGATCCGACTCAATGGAATCGACAGGGCAATGATATTGGAACCCAGTACCGTTCCGTCATCTTTGGTGATGAGGCCCAACAGGCTGTCGCCCGGACCATTCGTGATGAGATTGCAGAACAAAATATCTGGGAAGCGCCGCTCGTTACATCTATTGAAGGGCCTGCCCATTTTTGGGAAGCGGAAGAAAGCCATCATGACTACTTCGCACGCAACCCGGAAGCAGCCTATTGTGCAGCGGTCATAGCCCCTAAAGTCGCCAAGGCCCGAAAGCTCTATCGTGACCGCCTAAAATAAACCCCACAATCAAGTGCTCACAATTTGAAGGAGCTAGCAGGCTCCTTCATTCATCATATTCCAACAAAACACGATCCGTTTCTTCATCATACCCAAACAAATTGGCATAGCGTGCCCACGAAATGGCCGTATTAAGTGTTTGTCGTGCATAAGTAGTCGACATGGTATCCTCTAGTTTGCGCCGGAAAATGTCAGCATCCATCGCATGATTACTCCGCTCATCAAGCGTCCCACGGATCAGCTTCAATAAAGGGACGGAATGGAGCAGGGCCGTCCGCATAATATCCCGGCGAGCATCTGCATCACCCTCTACGAATGTACGACCTGTATTGGTAAGCATAATGTCGCCATCTTCTAGCTCTGCAAAATCAAGCAGCTGCAAGGTCTCACCAAGAGGGAAGAGGTCATCTAGCGTCATCTGGAGCTGATTGGCCAGTTCCGGTAAATCAGCTCGACCGGAGAGGGGGGCATGCTCAAGAGATTCCATCAGACCAACTAATAGTTCGATCGAAATATCAGGCAGTACGCTGAAAGAATCGCTTTCATCCTGAACATCACCTTGTTCAGGCACAGCGAGGTCAGCCTCCGAAACACTCGGAGCTCGAAGTGTCATCAAGGTATATATCTGATCCACAAAATGCCGAAAATCATCATCCTGACGGTTTCTAGGGTGTGGGAAGGGCACAACGATTTCGTGTGTAATACGTCCCGGCCCAGATGAAAAAAGTAGGATTCTGTCGCACATCAACACAGCCTCCTCAATAGCATGTGTCGCCAGCACCATAGCCTTGAGCGGTCCTAGCCGATGCTCCTGCCATAGTTCAATCAAGTCAGTTCGTAGATTTTCTGCACTCAGATGGTCGATATTGAGGAATGGTTCATCAAGTAACAGGATTTCAGGCTGTCGGGCTAGAGCACGGATTAGGGAAGCTCGTTCCGCCAGGGCATCGGAAAGTTCCCTCGGGTAGGCACCTTCATAGCCATCCATATCAAGAACCTCAATAATGGCATCGGCGATCTTTTCACGCTCTTCTCGTGACTGACGTTTGGCCTCTAGTGCTAACAGAACATTCTCTCGAACTGTCAGCCATGGAAAGAGAACATCATCCTGTAGGATGATAGACACTGCCTCCAACGATTGCGTTGTAGCACGGCCTTCTCTCCAGAACACTTTCCCTTTTTTAGGCGTTTCTAGCCCCGCCATGATCTTCAAAAGGCTGGATTTCCCTGATCCTGAACGTCCAACCAGCCCCAGAATCTCCCCTTCACGGACTTCCATATTGACCTGTTCAACAATTGGAACATCCTGATTGCGGGCCTTGTGTGCAAATTGTGCACAGTCAGCCAAGCGTAAGATAGCACTCATGAGCTAGATCCTATAACGGTGCGCCATACGTTCCTGCAGTGGGATACAAAGCCCCCACCGAACAGAGACGGCCATTAACGTCATCAGGCACAGGAGCACACCTTGTACTCCATAAGCGTGCGCCTGAAGGATACGGAGATGAAGCGTTTTTCTCTCGAGTAAAGCGGCTAGATAGACATTATCCCAAAAAAACGGGAGGGCCACGATGACCGCCTGCAATAGTGCTGGACAGAGCAGAGGGATGCGAACCTCTTTCCAGAACGACCAGAAAGGCAGACGAAGATGATACCCCATAACAATGAACTGGCGTCCAGCTGCATCAGATTCCCGCAGAAAAGCCCAGCCGACAAGCCCCATGACAGCCAAAGTAGGTATGGCCACCAAGGGAATAGGAAGAGACAGGCCCAGCCAAGCCATAAAAACAGGGAGGAGGGCCACGATTAGACAGCATTTTCGAATACGCTTTTGCGCTATTGTGGGAAGTCCCAGCAATAGCCCGCCGACCCAGCCCCAAACCCCACCAATCAGACAAATGGCAACAACCAGCATCCCTAAGGGGCCTGGTGCTCCCCAAAAGCCACATGCCAAGAATAAGGTCAGAATAGTACCGATAGCGCCAAGTAACCAGCGTCTTTTCCAAGATAAAGAACGATCTTCTGACCTGCTTTTCTGCATCTGATCACAGACCGCATAATGGCGCCCATACCCCCGCAGAGGGCCAATGAGACCGTGTTGAACCAGAAAAATAGGAACTAGCATGAGGATCAGTACAATACAGGCAGATAATTCCCCATTACCACCTGCCATTAGGGAGGAGAGAAGGGCGCCTCCCAACCCGGGAACCGGGGGAAGGAATAGGGCTATCATCAGCTCTCCCCCCAGGATACACAGCCAAAAATCAGGGAGTTCCCGCAAGACAGCCCTTACCAACTCGGGAAAAGCAAAAGGAAGATGAAGCCGCCAGAATGTCTGCCAGCGCCCCAGCCTTAGAGCTCTGGCAGTTTTCAAAAAACTAGACGGGATACCGGCTTCCGCCTTCAGGGTGGCATGAACACTTCTCATCAGTAAACTGAAGAATGCCACCACCAGAACACTCCAGAAGGGCGTCAGGACGGCGCAGAACAATCCCAGAAGGCAGAGAGACGGTATTTCCCCCAGGATAGCCGTTACCCCAGCCATGATCCGCCTCAACACGGCCGAGGAGGCTGCTAGGGATAGAAGAACACCATGCCCCATTATTGCCAGTAACAGTGCAACTACACTTTTACCCAATGTCCAGAACATGTCTTCCCACGGGGCTGGGAAGATTGGAGTAGATATAAAGTCACAATCTCGAAGAAGGCCGTACAGGGCCCCAGCAATCATAATACAGCAAGATACTCCACTGCCTCGATACGCTAGCAGCCAACACCTGCATCTTTCCCCCAAGCTGGAAAGATGAGCAAATGGCCAAGTATCTCTCCTCATGACTGGCCCATGGGTAAATGAATATTCATGACCGGCCCTTTAAATGTCACCCTTCGGGTATGGGGAAGCAGTCAGTGACCGGTACTGCCGAAGCCACCATGCCCACGGTCAGTTGTATCAAGGCTGCTGCATTCCTGCCACTGCATTCTCACTACGGGGGCCAGAACCCCTTGAGCAACCCTCATGCCACGCTCAATAACAAACTCCTCCGTTCCCGCATTGATGAGAATAATGCGAATTTCTCCACGATAGTCTTCATCAATGGTACCGGGGCTATTGGGAACCATAATGCCATGCTTCAACGCCAATCCCGAACGAGGACGTATCTGCAGTTCATAGCCCTCAGGAAGGGCAATACAAAGCCCTGTCGGCACTAAAGCACGTTGCCCCGGCTTAAGGGACAAAGGTGCCTCTACGGCAGCCTGAAAATCCACTCCTGCCGCACCGGCTGTACCATAAGCGGGTAGGTCCAAACCTTCGGAATGAGGAAGGCGGAGAATACGGACATTCATAACGTTCGACATGGCTTGGCAACCCCTCAAATAAGAATGGGTGACTGTTAACCCTGTTTCTGGAAAAAGGCTACTATCTGTTCAGAAAGACGTTCTGCCAGAGCGGATTTGTTCATTTCAGGCCAATCTTCCGTACCCGTTTCCGTTAGGAATAGAACCTGATTTCGATGTCCTCCAAAACGATGCTTACTTACATCGTTAGCGAGAAGCCAGTCACAGCCCTTGCGACGTCGTTTCTGCTCTGCATGCTTCCGGAGATCATCCGTCTCTGCTGCAAAACCAACAACAAGGGTAGGGCGCTCCGCCATCTGAGACAATGTCGCCAAAATATCCGGATTTTCACGAAGCATTAGGGTCGGAGGACCATCAGCAGTCTTCTTCATCTTCCGATTGCTGACGCTCTCTGGCCGCCAATCACTGACCGCTGCTACACAGATCGCTGCATCAGCTGGAAGCTGCTCAAGACATGCTGCTTTCATTTCCTCTGCTGTTCGCACATTAATCCGCTGTACAGACGGTGGGGTGGACAAGGAGACGGGACCACTTACAAGCCGAACATCCGCACCTCTTGCCGCCAGAGCGCTCGCAATGGCATATCCCTGAAGACCTGACGAATGGTTGGAAATAAAACGTACCGGGTCAATCGACTCAACAGTCGGACCAGCCGTCACTATAATGCGGCGACCAGCCAGATCAGTCGCTTTTCTCAAGGATGATCTGACCGCTACTAGAATTTCATCAAGCCCTGCCAGTCGCCCCGTGCCAGTTTCGCCACAGGCTACATTGCCATGTGATGGCCCAACACAACGGACACCACGTTGTTGCAGCAAGGAAAGATTTGCCTGAGTGGCTGGATGCCCCCACATATGCGGGTTCATGGCAGGAGCTAGAAGAATAGAAGCTTTTGTAGCTAGAAGAAGGGTTGTTGCCAGATCATCAGCTATCCCATGCGCCATACGGGCCATGAGATTGGCCGTGGCCGGGCAGACCAGCACCAGATCAGCCGAGCGGGCGAGTGCTATATGCCCGATTTCACTTTCCTGCCCGGGCCGGAATAGTTCATCATGAACAGGATTGCCGCATAATACTTCCAGCGAAAGCGGCGTCACGAATTGCCTTGCCGCTTCCGTCATCACGGGAATGATCTCCATTCCTTCACGCTGCAACTCCCTGACAAGATCTAACGCCTTGTAGGCAGCAATCCCCCCTCCCAGAATGAGAATGATACGGGACATGAATTAAAGCCGCCAACCGGAATGAATGGCCACAATTCCCCCGGAGAGATTCTGATAGGACACACGCTCCATCCCAGCGGCTCGCATCATACCGGCCAGCGTCTCCTGATCAGGGAACATACGGATACTCTCGGCAAGATACTGGTAGCTTTCTGCATCACCGGCAATCATCTGGCCCATGCGAGGTAAAACCTGAAATGACCACAGATCATAAATGGCGGATAGAGCAGCAACATCCACTTTCGAAAACTCAAGACAAAGGAAACGCCCACCCGGTTTCAAGACACGCCGCACTTCTCGCAGAACAGCCTCCTTATCCGTACAGTTCCGCAATCCGAACGCCATAGAAACACGATCCATAGAGGCATCCGGAAAGGGAAGGGTCTCGGCATCGACAACGCAAACATCCATCTTGCCGATTAGACCTGCCTTGATGGCACGCTTCCTGCCAACCTCTAGCATCGCCTCGTTAATGTCCGAAAGCACGGCATGACCACCACCACGTCGCAGCCAACCAAATGTGATATCGCCCGTTCCACCGGCCAGGTCGAGTAATTTATGCCCTGGCTGTGGAGAGAGCATGGTCACGAAAATACGCTTCCAAACCCTATGAATCCCAAGAGACATAGCGTCGTTCATGATGTCATATTTACCGGCAACACTTTCAAACACCTGCCGGACCAGCGGTTTTTTTTCACCCCGTGGCACATCACGATAGCCGAAATCAATCGTATCAGCCTCAAAATCAGCTGACGAAGAAGAAGAGGTATGGGAAGAATGGTTCTCAGTCATACATCATCGTTATCTCATTGCGGATATTTATGCCAGAACTCCCAGAAGTTGAGACCATCCTCCAGAGCATGAAATCAGTCCTGGAAGGGCAAACGCTATCATCCATAGATGTCAATAGGCCGGACTTACGCCTGCCTTTTCCGCAGGGGCTGTCCACCATCCCGCTACACCAGCCGATCATAAGGCTGCGACGTCGTGCTAAATACATCCTTATCGATTTCCAACATGACTGGACCATCCTTATACATCTGGGCATGTCTGGTAGACTGTTCATTAACCATGCAGGAGAGAATCTTCCCCCTCGCAAACATGAGCACCTTGTTCTCTGGACAGAAAACAAACACCGTATCGCTCTTGTTGATCCCAGACGGTTCGGCATGGTCTGTCTCTTTCAAACAAAACAGGAAGAGCAACAACCACAACTGGCTCATCTGGGTATAGAACCACTCTCCGACCATTTTACAGCGCAAACCCTCGCTGAAGCTCTTGCCACAACCCGCATGCCGATCAAGAATGCCTTATTAGATCAGCGCCGTATTGTTGGGCTAGGAAACATTTACGTCTGTGAAGCCTTGTTTAAGGCACGCATTCATCCCCAAAAAGCAGCAAACAGTCTGGACAAAAAAGATATGAAGCGCCTTCACGGTTTCATTGTGGAGATACTTCAGGAGGCTATTGCAGCGGGTGGGTCCACTTTAAGGGATTATGTCCACACCGATGGCCAGCCCGGCGCTTTTCAAAACTTACATCTTGTATATGGTAGAGAAGGGGAATGCTGTCTCATTTGCCTGACGAAAGGACGCTCTGTCTCCGTACAACGCATAACACAAAGCAGCCGATCCACGTTTTTCTGTCCACACTGTCAGAAAAATCCGCATAAGTGATCTGTCATCGCTATAGAGCATAAAGACAATGCTTGACGTAATGCTGGCATGGGGGTAGAGGAGCAGACATTATTTTTTAGCGAACTATCCGCAGGAAACCTGAAGCCCATGGCAAACAACGCATCTGCCCGTAAACGCATCCGTCAGAACGAGCGCCGCCGTCTGCGCAACGCTTCTCGTCTGTCCCGTATGCGTACCTTCATCAAGAATGTTGAGAAGGCTATCCTGTCCGGCGATAAGACCGCAGCAGCTGAAGCACTACGCGCCGCTCAGCCTGAGATGCAGCGTGCAGCCGGTAAGGGGGTGATTTCCCGCAACACGGTCAGCCGCAAGATCTCTCGTTTGTCTGCCCGTATCAAATCCCTTGCTGCCGCTGCCTGATCAACTGATCAAAGCAGAATGGCCCGCTTCATCATTCCTGATGAAGCGGTTCTGGGCGCGCCCGCTGTGGGCGCGTTCTTTTTTTGCCGTCCGTAAGGAGTGATAGGGATATAACCCTGAACAGGCTTTTCCTTCCATGAAGGTTAAGGTAGTGTGACGGGATATCCACCACGCCGGCAAAAACACTTGATTACCCCTTCCAGCGGGTTCTACCCTGACTGGAGGTTTGCCAGACTACAAAGTACGGAGATCAGAAGTGGAAAAAGCTCAGTCCCAGGACGCTGCTATGGCCTCTTCTGATGGTTCTGCCCTTAAAATATCCTGGTTACGCATCTGCGACCGTCTGAAAAGTGAGGTCGGTGATGTGGAATATCGGATGTGGATCCAGCGCATCACTTTGGGGCCACTGGATGATGACGAAATCACACTCTACCTGCCGGAACGCTTCCTAAGAGATTGGGTCCGTGCACAATATGGCCAGCGTCTTCAGTCTTTGTGGCGCGAAGAAAACCCGGTCGTCCAGCATGTTGAACTTCGTATCGACAAAAAAGCACAGCGTGCAGCAGCTATGGATGATCTACCTCAGGCTAGTAGTGGCAGTGCTGCTCACAGTTCTTCTGTCAGTGCTATGGCCAGTGAAGACGCTGCTGCTTTAGAACGTGAAGAGGCGACTATAGCGGTACCCACTTCAACAAATGAGGTTCGGAACGACCTGGCTGTCCCGCTGGACCGGCGGTTTACGTTCGATAATTTCGTTGTCGGCAAACCCAATGAATTTGCCTATGCCTGTGCGGGGCGCGTAGCAGACCATCCAGCTAGTCCCGGCTTTAATCCCCTTTTCCTTTATGGTGGGGTAGGTCTTGGCAAGACGCATCTCATGCATGCTATTGGCCTTAAGTTGATTGAACGGGGAAATATTTCGGTCGCCTACATGTCCGCCGAGAAATTTATGTACCGTTTTATCGCTTCCATGCAATCCAAATCACAGATGGAATTCAAGGAGCAGCTCCGGTCAGTCGATGTGCTGATGATTGATGACCTCCAGTTCCTGATTGGAAAAAACAGCACGCAGGAAGAGTTCTTCCATACATTTAATGCGCTGGTAGATGCTGGGCGGCAGATCATCGTTAGTGCTGATAAGAGTCCCTCAGATCTTTCTGGTCTGGAAGACAGGCTCCGCACACGACTGGGCTGCGGTATGGTGGCGGATATTCATGCCACAACATTCGAGTTGCGAATTTCCATTCTGGAAGCAAAAGCCAAAGCTTCTGGAACGCCAGTTCCCCCTAAGGTTCTGGAGTATTTGGCCCATAAAATTACCACCAATGTCCGGGAGCTGGAAGGGGCCCTAAATCGCCTTATTGCACATGCCGATCTCGTTGGTCGCCCTGTGACACTGGAATCGACACAGGATGTCCTGAAGGACATGCTCAAGGCCCATGAGCGTCGTGTTACGATTGATGAGATTCAACGTAAGGTGGCAGAACATTTCAATATCCGCCTAACAGACATGTCCTCTGCACGTCGAGCACGAGCCGTTGCCCGTCCTCGGCAGATTGCCATGTATCTGGCCAAGCAACTTACAAGCCGTAGCTTGCCAGAAATTGGTCGCAAATTTGGTAATCGGGACCATACAACCGTCATGCACGCTGTAAACCGCATTTCAGAATTGATGGAGCAGGACCCCGGTCTAGCCGAAAGCGTCGAACTGCTCCGCCATATGCTAGAAAGCTGAAGATGGCTTTTCAAGCATGTTCTTATTTTGCTAGAGAGACATATTACTCTTCCCGATAAGGCTTTGGGGTTGTCATGAAGTTCACGGTTGATCGCGCGCCGCTCCTGCGTGCATTGTCTCACATTCAGGGTGTAGCTGAAAAACGGAACACCATCCCCATTCTCGCCAATGTGCTGATGGAGCATGACGGTGAATTTTTGCGCCTAACAGCAACGGATATGGAAATTGCCGTTGTTGAAGAAATCTCTTCTGAGGCCACGCAAGCGGGTGCTGTCACCGTTCCTGCTGCTGTCCTTTTTGAGATTGTCCGTAAGCTCACCGATGGTTCGTTGATCGAGTTTACGCAGATAGATTCGGAAAGCCCCCTGCAGTTGAGGGCTGGGCGGTATGAAACAAGTCTGAATGTCCTGCCTGTGGACGATTTCCCGGCCATGGTTGCTGGTGATCTTCCTCACCACTTCACCATTCAGGGAGGTGATCTAAGAGGGCTGATTGACCGCACCCGCTTTGCCATGTCTAACGAGGAAACTCGTTACTACCTAAACGGCATTTATCTCCATATTGTACTGGAAGGAAAGAAAAACTATCTAAGAGCTGTTGCCACCGATGGACACCGGCTGGCCAAGGTTGATGTTCCTGCACCGTTTGGCGTCAAAGAAATGCCAGGGATCATCGTTCCACGCAAAACAGTTACAGAAGTTCGGAAATTACTAGACAATGACGAAGCTTCTGTAGAAGTAGCCCTGTCCGAGACACGCATACAGTTCCGCATCGGCTCTATTCTTCTGACGTCCAAACTGGTGGATGGCACCTTCCCGGAATATACCCGGGTCATTCCCCAGTCCAATTCACGCCTCCTGCGTGTTACTAAGCAGGACCTTGCAGCAGCCGTAGGACGTGTGGCGGCCATCAGTCAGGAACGTCATCGCCCTGTGAAACTGACCATCACCAAGAATCATCTAACTCTTTCAGCTACCAACCCCGATCAGGGTATTGCTCAGGAAGAACTGGATGAGAGTAGCGTCACTTATGGTAGTGATGACATGGAAATTGGCTTCCAAGCTCGGTACCTGACGGATATCACGGATCAGATTGATGTTGAGGCCGAATTTGCCTTCGCAGACAGTTCATCTCCAACACTGATCCGCGATACTAGTCAGCCAGCAGCTTTGTATGTCCTTATGCCCATCAGAGTTTGAACGGTCTCCTTGAACCTGCAACGTCTGACATTAACGGATTTTCGTAATTACAGACATTGCGTCTGGGAGCCATCAAAAGCTCTCTCTGTCCTGACAGGAGAAAATGGCAGCGGCAAGACCAATTTTCTAGAAGCTCTCTCCCTGCTTGCTCCAGGGCGGGGGCTTTTGGGATCACCCGCTCATGTACTGCCCCGTCACGGGGCAACCCAGTGGGGTATCGCCGCTCATCTGGATAGAAATGGACAACAGTTCCAATTATCTACCGGTCTAGCAGAAGGGCGGGGAAGGCGTGTCTTTCTCCTTGATGGTGAACGGACGAAGACCCTCTCAGAAATTGCCCACCTATATTCTTGCGTCTGGCTAACACCGCAAATGGAGCGCCTCTTTTTGGAAGGGGCCTCCAGCCGAAGACGTTTTCTGGACCGGTTAACCGTAGCGCTTCTCCCCGACCACACCCAACAGCTTATGGCCCATGAACGTTCCGTCATGAGTCGGAACCGTGTCCTTCTGGAACAGCCCCACGAAACCGCTTGGCTGACCTCACTGGAGGGATCAATAAGCCGTCATGCCGTTGCAGCTACTGCGGCTCGTCTGCACCTTGTCGAAACGTTGGCTGAAACCCCCTTCGGTAATGAAGTCTTCCCCCAAACAATTCTGAACCTACATTGCCCCATTGCCGCCGCTCTGAAGACCAGTCCAGCACTGGAGGTTGAAGACAGGCTGTGCCATGCCTTGCAACAATCACGGGAGCAGGACCGAGCCCGTAAAAGCACATCTATCGGGGCGCATAAGGCAGACATGACTCTGCAAGATTCCATGACTGGCCGTGAAGCATCTCAGTCTAGTAGTGGACAAAAGAAAATTATGCTCCTTAGCGTTATCTTGTCGCACGCTTATGCCATCAGTAGAATTTGGGGACATGCTCCGGTTATATTGCTAGATGAACCTTTAACCCACCTTGATGAGCGTCGCCGTATCATTTTGATGGAAAGTCTCTCCGCTCTGAAAACAACAACCATCTTGACCGGGACGGAAGCAGAACCTTTTGCTCCCATCAAAAAAGTTGCCTCTTTCTTTCACGTTCATGATGGCACTCTCCATCCAGCATAACTAAACGGGGATACGGCACTTTTCTTACGGTTTTCGGGATAACACGGGCGACAGCACTGGTCAGGGAAGGGTTCTGACAGTATATTCGCTTATCAGAGCTCTCAGCTAACCGGAGTAATGCGCAGGCATGTCAGAATCCCATAACCAGCCGGAAATCCAGTCTTCCGATCATGAGGAATATGGCGCCTCTTCCATCTCTGTCCTACGGGGATTGGATGCTGTTCGTAAACGGCCCGGCATGTATATCGGTGATACGGATGATGGCTCCGGGCTGCATCATATGGTCTTCGAAATCATCGATAATGCCGTTGATGAGGTTCAGGCCGGTTTCGCTTCCTATTGCATTCTCACCCTGAATGGGGATGGCTCTGTGACTGTCCGGGATAACGGGCGGGGTATTCCAACGGACCTGCATGAGGAAGAGGGCATCAGTGCCGCTGAGGTTGTTCTTACCAAACTGCATGCTGGTGGTAAATTTAACCAGAATTCCTATAAAGTTTCCGGTGGTCTGCATGGCGTAGGGGCGGCGGTTGTTAATGCGCTCTCCGAAACTATGGATGTCCGTATCTGGCGCCAAGGGAAGGAGCATGCCATCCATTTCCGCCACGGTGAGCGAGTGGCTCCATTGGAAGTCATTGGCGACTCAACCGAGGAAAACGGTACAGAAGTTACCTTTAAGCCTAGCGCAGAAACCTTTTCCAAAACCGAATTCGAGTTCAGCATTCTGGAACGCCGCATCCGTGAGCTGGCCTTCTTGAACTCTGGCATGAAAATCATTCTCCGTGATGAGCGTCATAGCGAGCCCCGAGAGGTGGTTTTTCATTATGAAGGCGGGCTGACGGCTTTTGTTCAATGGCTCAACAGCTCCAAAACACCCTTAATTGATCCTCCTATTACTGGTGAGCTCCAGGATGACGCTTCCGGTATTAAGGTGGAATTTGCACTCTGCTGGAATGACAGCTTCCACGAGACAATGCTGTGCTTCACCAATAATATTCCCCAGCGCGACGGCGGAACACATCTAGCAGGGTTCCGACAAGCCTTGACACGAGCTGTCGGGAAATATGCTTCCATGTTGGGAAATAAGAAAGAGACCAACAACCTTACTGGTGAGGATATGCGGGAGGGACTGTCTGCGGTCCTATCTGTTAAAGTGCCAGACCCCAAATTTTCTTCTCAAACGAAAGACAAGCTGGTTTCCTCCGAAGTACAGCCTGTTGTACATGCCATTGCAGCTGACATGATTGGCCATTGGTTTGAAACACACCCCAAAGAAGCACGCATCATCATTGCCAAAATTGCAGATGCGGCCAATGCCCGAGAGGCAGCCCGGCGTGCACGGGAACTGACACGCCGTAAGGGGGTGTTGGACGTGTCATCCTTGCCTGGGAAATTAGCTGACTGTCAGGAACGCAACCCAGCGGGGGCCGAACTGTTCATCGTGGAGGGTGATTCCGCTGGTGGTACAGCCAAGCAGGGGCGGGACCGCCGTTTCCAAGCCATTCTTCCCTTACGTGGTAAAATTCTCAATATTGAACGAGCTCGCTTCGATCGTATGCTAGGTTCTGCTGAAATCGGCACATTGATTACGGCACTAGGAACAGGTATTGGTCACGGCCCTGCCGAGCAGGGGGGCTTTAATATTGAGAAGCTCCGCTACCACAAAATCGTCATCATGACCGATGCTGACGTTGATGGTTCTCATATTCGGACCCTGCTGCTGACCTTCTTCTTCCGCCAGATGCCTCAGCTGATTGAAAATGGTCATCTCTACATCGCCCAGCCTCCACTCTTTCGGGCTAAGCGTGGGCAGGAGGAACGTTACCTTAAGGATGAGCTAGCACTGGACAATTACCTGCTGGATAAAGCCCTGAATAATGCAGCTTTGACCTGTCATGATGGGGCTGTTTTGGAAGGCACGGCCCTCCGTGAGGTAATCGACCGTTTTAGTCGGATTGCGCAGGATATGCGGGCACTCTCAGCCCGTGTTCCGCTTTGGATCGTAGAACAGGCTGCCGTCAGTGGCATCATCAACCCTGATGCCACAATCAGAGAAAAAGCTCTTGATGGTTTCGTGACCCGCCTTAATGCGGCGTCCCCCGAAAGTGAACGGGGCTGGAGTGTGGAAGCTGATGGGCAGGGCGTGACCTGCCGCCGTTTCCTCCGTGGTGTTGGGGAGCGTTATACGTTTGAGGTAACACTTCTCCGTTCCAGCGAGGCGCGCCGCCTTCAAACTCAATCTCAGTGGTTGGCTGATTTCTTCAGTAAGCCTGTAACATTACGGCTTGATCAAAAAGATTTCGAATTTTCTGGCCCCGGTATGATGATGGAGCAAATACTGACACAGGGACGTCGTGGTCTGGCCATCAACCGCTTCAAAGGGCTAGGAGAAATGAATGATGAACAGCTCTGGCATACTACATTAGACCCCGCTAGTCGCACTCTCCTTCAAGTGCAGGTCGGCGATGTGGAAGAGGCGGGGCAGGTTTTCTCAACCCTCATGGGGGACGTTGTAGAACCTCGCCGTGAATTTATCGTAGATAATGCACTGAAAGTGGCCAATCTTGACGTTTGATACGCCTTCCATCCGTTGTTTCGTCATCAGTGGATGGCTCACTAGCCTGATAATGGCCTCTAGCTACCTTGCGGGGGAAGCGGGTGCTGCTGCAGATTCAGCAGGTCCCCCTTCTGCACCAGTGGCATCTGCTGCGCAGAACATACATCTTCGATACGGCGTTTTCGTCCACGATTATCATGCCCTTAGTGCTGATGCAGATTACGTTCTGCAGCCATGGGGATACGGTGTAGAAACGCATCTTTATACCGTTGGCCTTGCGAGCTGGTTTCTTACACTAAACCTAATGAGTAGTACCCAGGGACGTTTCAATGGGGATGATGTAGCACCAATTTCCTTCAACAATAGTGGCTTTGCTCATGGTGAGGAGGAAACGACGCATATTGATTTTGATCTGTCTGGTCCTCACGTAACTGTCCTTCTGCCAGTTGAAAAGCAGCGAGAGCCACTGCCTAAACCAGAGCTGAAGCAATCCGTCGACATGCTCAGTTTTCTTATTGAGCTAACACATCGCATTTCTCTGAAGCATGACTGCACTCTGAGCAGGCCCATTTTTGATGGTGTCCGGTTATCCTATCTGGAAGTACATGGCCCCAGTCAGACGACCATTCCGAAAGATCACGGTTCTTATTTCAAAAGTGATGCCTTGAAGTGCGAGTTTACAGGCCGACAGATCGGTGGTTTTTCTCTTGGCTCCCATTTCAAGGCGGCTCAGTCTTCACCACACAAAGGAGCTGTCTGGTTCGTTCATGATCAACAAGGTGGGTTTATTCCGGCTCGTATCGAGTTTGCTCATTACAAATTAGGGCAGATTCTTGTTGTCTTACAGTCCGCACCGAAGATTTCCACTGTAGTACGCTCCCAGACACATTAAGCCTTTTTACACGATAAGCCTGTTCAAATACCCCAAGGAGACCTGACCTATGAGTTCTACCACCACTGCTGTCATTTTGGCTGCCGGTATGGGAACGCGCATGAAGTCTCGGCTCCCCAAGGCCATGCAGCGTCTGGGAAATCGTCCCATGATCTGGCATCTCATCGAAACAGCCCGACAGATTGTAGACCGTATCGTAGTTGTTATCGGGCCGGGCATGGATGAACTAGCCCAACAAGTTTCTCCTCACGAGACAGTCATCCAGTATGACCGTTTAGGGACGGGCCATGCTGCCAAAATAGGCGTGGACATGCTGAATGATGGTAAAGCTATTATTCTATATGCGGATAATCCCTTACTGACAGCAAATACAATGCAACGCTTGCTGAATGCTCATGAAGGAAGACATATCCTATCTCTCTTGGGTATGCGCCCTGTAGTAGCCGGGCATTATGGTAGGATCGTAACGGGAGTAGAGGGGCACGTAGAGCGTATTGTTGAGTTCAAGGATGCGTCTGCTGCAGAGCGCAGTATTACACTTTGCAATGCTGGCATGATGTGTGCGGATGTTGCCCATCTAAAAAACTGGTTGAGCCGCATTACTCCCGAAAATGCCCAAAATGAATATTACCTAACAGATATTGTTGCTCTGGCAGCCAAAGAAGGGCGGGTCAGTTGCGTGGAAGGCACTGAAGAAGAACTAGCGGGCATCAACTCTCGTGCCGAACTGGCACAAGCAGAAAACCGGCTACAGCAAAGATTAAGGCAGAACGCCCTAGAACAGGGGGCAACCCTTATTAACCCCTCAAGCATCTTCCTTGATCCTGACACAGTCATTGCCCGTGATGTCGTAATTGAACCCAACGTGTTTATCGGGCCGGGCGTTACGTTGGAAGAAGGTTGCTTAATCCGTGCCTTCTCTCATCTAGAAGGCTGTCTTGTGAAGAATGGTGCTACGATTGGCCCCTATGCCCGGTTACGTCCTGGCACGGTTTGCCATGAAAATAGTCATATCGGTAATTTCGTGGAACTCAAAAACACCGATCTAGGCGTTGGCAGTAAAGTAAATCATCTAACTTATCTGGGTGATGCTAAAATAGGAAAGATGAGCAATATCGGAGCTGGTAGCATTACCTGCAATTATGATGGTGTTTTCAAGCATAGAACCACTATTGGCGACCATTGCTTCATCGGCTCTAACAGTATCATGGTGGCACCGGTTCAAATCGAAGATGACGCCATGACAGCTGCTGGCAGCGTCATTACACAGGCTGTGCCATCTGGGGCTCTTGCTTTCGGGCGGGCACGGCAGGAAAATAAGGCAGGCAAGGGGAGAGCCCTTCAGCAGGCACTACGGAAAAAGAAGGAACAGGGCTGATGTGTGGTATTTGTGGCGTCGTTGGACACCGTCCTGCTACTCCGATCATCTTTGAAGGACTCCGCCGCTTAGAATATCGCGGGTACGATTCCTCCGGGATTGCAACTGTAGAACATGGCCGCCTTGCATGTTGCCGTGCTGCGGGAAAGCTAGATAATCTGAAAAATGCTCTAGAAAATACCCCCCTTGCAGGTACAACAGGCATTGGCCATACCCGTTGGGCTACTCACGGGGCTCCAACCACTAACAATGCTCATCCCCATAGGGTTGGTCAGGTAGCCATTGTCCATAATGGCATTATCGAGAATTTCGCAGATTTAAAAAACGCTTTGGAAGCTAAGGGCCGCACCTTTAAAACTGAAACTGATTCAGAGGCCGTCGCCCATCTTCTAGATGAGTATATGCAACAGGGCATGTCTCCAAAAGAAGCTGCCTTTGCAACAATCCGTCAACTCCAGGGGGCCTACGCCATTGGCATGATCTTTGAGGGACATGACAATCTTCTCATTGGCGCTCGTCATGGGGCTCCTTTGGCCATCGGGTATGGCGAAGGCGAAATGTTTCTCGGCTCCGACAGCCTGGCACTGGCACCACTGTCCAACCGGATAACCTACCTAGAGGATGGGGACTGGTGCGTCCTAACGCAGGATCATGTTGAGATTCTGGACGGGCAGGGCAAAGTCGTTGAACGTCCTGTTCAAACCGCTTCTTTGACGACAGGACAGATCGGCAAAGATGGATACCGGCACTTCATGGAGAAGGAACTGCATGAACATCCTGTTGCCATTGGTCAAACTCTTCAGCGTATCGTCGATCCGGTAACACGCCGCATTGCGCTGCCTGACATGCCATTTGATGTTGCCACACTCTCCCGCGCCACTATTACAGCCTGCGGTTCGGCTTTTTATGCTGGTATGGTTGGGCGTTATTGGCTCGAGGAGCTTGCTCGGCTACCGGTGGATATTGATGTCGCTTCGGAGTTGCGTTACCGCAACCCGCCACAGCCGGATAAAGGGCTTGCCCTGCTGATATCGCAGTCCGGTGAGACGGCCGATACACTCGGTGTGTTGAGGGAACTCAAGGGAGCAGGGCAGAATATTGTCTCGATCCTAAATGTAGAACATTCCACCATGGGCCGAGAAAGCGATCTTGTTCTAGGTATGGTAGCCGGCCCGGAGATATCCGTTGCCTCTACCAAGGCCTTTACAGCTCAACTATCCGTTCTTGCGGCTCTGACCATTGATTTTGCCCGTCAACGTGGACTGCTTGATGAGCAAAAAGAGCGGGAACTGACGGACAATCTGCTTGATCTTCCTTCTCACGCCATGGAGGTGCTTGGCCTTTTCGACCAGATACGTACTATGGCCCGGGTCATCGCTCAGGCTCGTGATGTCCTGTATCTGGGGCGTGGTATCTGCATGCCTGTAGCACAGGAGGGAGCATTAAAGCTTAAAGAAATCAGCTACATCCACGCCGAAGCCTATGCCGCTGGAGAACTGAAGCACGGTCCTATCAGCCTAATTGATCCGAGCGTGCCGGTAGTAGCTATTGCTCCGTCTACCATTTTATTCGACAAAACACTCTCCAACCTTCAAGAAGCCCGTGCTCGTGGTGGGTGCATTCTTGTCTTCACAGATGCAAAAGGGGCCGAGCGACTGAAGGATATTGCTGAGCATATTGTCATCCTTCCAGATGTCAGTGCTTTTGCTGCTCCCATTCTTTACACCATCCCGGTACAGATTCTAGCCTATGAAGTGGCTCTGCTGAAGGGTACGGATGTGGACCAGCCTCGCAATCTGGCCAAGTCTGTCACTGTGGAGTAAAGGGCACCTTCTGTTTACATCCCGCTGAAGATGGAAAACAGGTAATGAACCCCTGTAAGGCTTGCCTGACGGGGGTTTTACGCTTACTCTCCGACCAGAATATCAGAGGGTGAGAAAGGGGACATCAGATGGAAATAGGGCTAGCAGCTGTTCTTCTGACCCTTGTTTTCCTCCTTTTTCTCATCAGCTTCATTCCGCCCTTGGCCAAGAAGATCAATCTGCCGGAAACGGTTATCATTGCTGTTCTAGGAATAGGACTGGGGGCCGCATCGTCTCTTGTTAATAATTCCATGGGGTTAGACCTACTGGAAGGGCCTGCAGGGGCCTTGCTGTCTTTTCCTATAAGCAGTGAGGGCTTCCTACTTATCTTCCTGCCGCTTCTGGTTTTTCAGGGGGCCATGGGAATCAATGTCCGTAGTCTGACGCACGAAATTGCTACGGTACTACTACTAGCCATCGTGGCGGTCATAGTCTCCACAGCAACGATCGGTTTCGCTTTATATCCCTTTGCACAACAGAGTCTCATCGCCTGCTTACTACTTGGTGCTATTGTTGCCACGACAGACCCTTCCGCTGTGGCCAGTATTTTCCGGGAAATTGGTGCCGCCGCCCGGCTAAGTCGTTTGGTGGAAGGGGAGGCTTTGCTAAACGATGCAGCCGCCATTGCTATCTTTACTATTCTTGTTGCAGCCATTACGGCTCATCATCAGATCAGCTTCAGTGAAGCCTGCATCGACTTCCTGACCAATTTTGCCGGTGCCGTCATCATCGGTGTCGCCGTAGCACGGCTAACCCTGGTCATGATTACTGCCATCAGCGGATTTCCTGCCGCCGAAATTACACTTTCCCTCGTATTACCCTATGGGGTGTATATTCTTTGTGATGACATTCTGGGATTTTCTGGCGTTGTAGCAACAGCTTCTGCTGGTCTAACCATCTCTGCCTTCGGTCCATCAACGTTCCGCCCGCAGACATGGCGCTTCCTTCGGGAGCTCTGGGAACAGATTGAGTTCTGGGCCAGTACGCTTGTTTTCATGCTGGCTGCTATGCTTGTCCCTCGTATGATGATCGGCATGACGAAATGGGATTTACTCCTAATCCTCATTGCCAGTCTCGCCGGACTAATTGCCAGAGCGGCAGTCATTTTTGGCCTTTTACCACTTCTTATCATCACCAGACTTTCGCCGCCTGTACCTTTGCGCTTTAAAACAACCATGGCATGGGGGGGGCTACGAGGAGCTATTACGCTGGCTCTAGCGTTAGCTGTAAATGAAAACCCCCATATTAATGATTCCATCACCCATTTTGTTGGGATTGTGGCCACGGGATTCGTGTTAACGACACTTCTTGTTAATGGCACGACCTTACGCTCTCTCGTTCTCTTCCTGAAACTGGATAGGCTGTCTCCCGTTGATGAGGCGTTACGAAATCAGATCATTGGTATCGGGTTGAGTCATGTCGCCCAACGTGTGGCCCATGTATCTGATGAGCTAAGCTTTGGTGCCCGTACACGGGGGGGAGTAATCAGCCGCCTTGAGCAACGTGCTGAAAAAGAAAAAGCCAGCAATAACTTTGAAACCGCTCTGACTGACAAAGACCGCGTCAATATGGCGTTGCTAACTATTGCCAATCAAGAACGCTCTCTGTTGCTGGACCTTTTCCGCGTTCAGGGAATGTCTAGTCGTCGGGTAATTGAGACATTATTACGTGCGACCGAGGCCATTGTGGATGCGACCCAGCTGGAAGGACGGTATGGGTATGTCAAAACACGCCGTAAGAGCCTTCAACCTTCATGGCGTCTTCGTCTGGCCCAAATGCTACATAGACGCTTCCATATAGATCGCCCCCTGACAATCTGTATGATGGAGCGTTTTGAAACGTTAATTATTTCTCATCTGGTTTCAACATCCCTAATCCGTTTTGTTCGGGAACGTATGGAACCCACCTTAGGGCTCCGTATTACAGAGATCGTGTCTGAGGTACTAGGCAGGCAACGCAAACTTTTGGACGATGCCTTGGCAACGCTACGCCTGCATTATTCTGGTTATTCCGAAGCGTTAGAAGGGCGTCTTCTACGCCAAATTGCGCTACGTTTGGAGGATGAAGAATACGCTACGCTCGCAAAAGATAATCTCATCTCGCAGGAGCTGCATCGTGAGCTTCATCAATCCATCGAGCGGCAAAGAAACCGGCTCGATACCCCGCTGCGTTTCAATCTTCGCAGTGGTATCGAGCAGCGGTTAAGATCATTCCCGGCCTTTAATGGTGTACCAGATGCAGCTCTCCATGATCTGGCTGGGCGAGTGTTTATCTGCTTCCTTTCACCAGGGGAAATCCTGATCCGTAAAGGTGAACGTATTCGTACTATTTATGCACAGGTTGCTGGCCTTGTTGAATCATCTACTAGTTCAGAAACGCAAGAAGTCATGCTGGGAGCAGGGGACCTAATCGGAGCTAATAGTCATATTCAGGGGCAAAGAGCCCATAATACCGTTCGCTCCCTACAATTCTCCCACATGCTTGCCATTCCTAGAGCTGATTTTGACAAGCTTCTTCAACGTTTCCCTATAGTAAAGCGCCAGATCATGAAAAGGCATGATATGCGGCTGAATGGTTCTCTTGAAGCCAATGTAGTAATTACTAGAGATGGTAATACTATTTCTCCTGTCCACGAAGCCGGATTCATCATTTCACCCATCGTGGAGAAACGCTGACTTTCAAAAGCGAGAGGGGTTAGGAAGGTACCACAGCAAATAGGCGGCTACTGATCCGGCTGGACGCTATTAACCCAACAGTAGAAAGCAAAGCCGCCCCTGAGTGAAGGGACCAGAATATAATATCCGGAATCTGATGCAACATTCCGGCCAGCTTACCGACCATTAGATTTCCTAGAAAAATATGAAGCGTAAAGCAGGATATCAATGTCGTATTATGTCGCTCGGGTGCATACCGAGAGAAAAGCGCCATCCCAATAGGGAAGGTCATCCCACAACCAATATCGTTGATTGTATGAAAAGCTACACCCCACCATAGGCTTATTTGATGGGGAGCCGGTTGGACATATTCTCCTGCAATAAGGAAAAGTGGTCCTATTGTAGCAATAGCACTGCCGATGATGATTTTCGTCATATCACGGACTACACCATATCGGTAATCATACCAACGCCAGAACCATAATACTAGAAACCCTGTAATCATGCTTATTACACTATCCAGTGATACGAGTGTACTCACAGGACATGTAATTCCGAGTACTGTTAGCTGGTAATGTTCTTCCCCCCAAAGAAGATAGCCGTCCATAATTTCTTGGTTAGGAAGAATACCAAGCGCAAATAACCCTACTATCCAGAGCAAAAAGAAAATACGCTGTTTTTCTAATTTGGAACAGCTTCTAGCTTGGATGGTCTTTGTCGGATCCGGGAAGCTTATTTCTATTGGAAGATAAGTTCGTCCCATAAGATAGCCGGCTAACCCCATAATCATACCGCAGGTTGTTGCCATAAAAGCCCAACGCCAAGCTATTGTTCCCAGAAAAGCGCAGAGTAGGGGAGAGATAATAGCCATGATCTGTATGCTCTGGCTATAAAGTTGGTAAGCATCAGAACGGCGACGATCTTCGAGATCGTATAAAGCTCCAACCTGTGCCTTCAAACTACCTGAAAAACCGACCCCGGCAAGGAACAACCATAGCGCTAGAACAAAACAGGTTTCTTCTTCCATAAGACCGAAGCTGATTGTTAGTAAGCTGATACCTATGATGGTAGAACGGGTTCTGCCAAGGCCACGATCAGTTATAAAGCTTCCAATAAATGGAGCAGCAAAAATAACAGCCATTATAAGCCCCGAAAGACTGCCAGCCGTGGCATCTAATCCTTTTGGCGCATAGAAACTATGATTAATAGCCAAGAGGGAAGGGAGCCCAATGATTTTTTGAGCTCGTTCAGGGTGTTGAAAAATGTCCTTTAAATATAGCACTAATATGGAAAGCATTCCGTATTGTGCGAAAGAAAGCCAACCTTCCGTCCAGAATAAGACCCACAAGCCTTTTGGATGGCCTAATATGTTAGAGGTAGGCTCACTTTTGTTATTGGACAATATGTTGGCTGGATCGTCAGTCATAGAGGTTTTATAGCATCACAAGCATCCATATGGGAGTACTGTTCGCTCATATAAAAGTCGTATAATATATATTATGCCAACTTATTAGCAGTCCACAATGCCTAGGCAACATAACTCTTTGTATGATTTATTAAAGAAATGCCAAAGCTGACACTAACGTACAGCCTGTTCCTCGGCCATGAGATGTAACAATTCGTTCTGCCTCATACCAGCGTATGGTGCCATCTTCAGTTATCAACAAATCAAAGCTTACGTTTTCAGTTGGCTATCCCCAACTTCCGTAATGCCCCCGCCTGTAAAAACATTTCACCCCGTGCCTGGGCTACCCCCTCCCTCTAACAACCGAGCGGCTTCAGACAAACTGGGAGTTACCAAGCTAATATACGGAAAAATATGTTCTCTCATCATACAAGAAACAATCTCATCTACGAGACAGTGCTGCGTACTAGCCTAACATAACAGCAAATGGCTATTTTATTTGCAAAAAAACCGATACAGCCTGCACGCTCTCTACTTAAGGTAATAGTCCTATTTTAATCGCATCAATGCGCAACAATCATCTCTGCTAATACCGACAACCTTTTAAATACCCGATAACTACTTTGAGCAATGACAGCTGTAACAACGGTCAGCGCATATCCACTGAGGTACGACCCGCCATATATGCGCCCCTCTTCTACTACTGGTGCTTAACAGCTAAAAGAGCCAAGAATTTATACCCTTGTCGATATAGCAGAATCGCTGCCCGTGCAGATCGAAGGCCACTCTGGCAACAAAGAACCACTCTCTTATCCTTCTTCACATCCACTTTCTTTAATCTGATCAAATGATCTAATGGTACGAAGTGTAAATTCTTGTACGATATGGTCGGTTTTTCCCCGAAAGAACGGACATCTATAACAATAACGAACTCATCCGCATTGTTTTTGCATTCCAATGATACAGCTGTCCGACCCGGAGATGGTATCACTCTGAGAATATGCGATAAGCACAGCTGGGCCTGCAACAACCCAATTAACCCTACGACAGGCCCTAAGACACCCGCTGTCCGACAGTCCTGCATATTCTGACCTATATCGGGGAAAACTGCCCGATAACTAGGTACTTCAGCACAGAAGATCGCCGCATATCCCATCCAATGAATGACTGATGCACTAATGAGAGAATACGTCATACATTGGCAAAAGTCGCTCAACATATGAGTAGTGGCAAAATTATCAGCCGTATCCAATACGGCCAGATAGTCCTCTTCTCCACTTATCTCGCACAGCTCTTCCATGACTGACGCCACCGTGTCAGCTTGTGCGCCAACCGGATGGGTTATAAGGGAAACATCAGGGTTCAAGGCCCTTCAAACAAGATACGGCCACGATAGCTTTATTGCGACCTATATCCTCCATGCTATAAAGTGTTTGCCAATAAAGATTGTCTTCTTCGATAACATCGTCATCCATGATATGAATGTGACCAACACCAGCTCCAACCAATATAGGCAAAAGAGTCGAGCCAAGCCCCCCTGCCCCAACAACCAAAAGCCTTGCCCGCTTTAATCTAGCTTGCCCTATCTCGCCGATTTCTGGCAAAATCATTTGACTATCATAACGGGACATCAGGCGTTCCCTTCCTGCAGACATTTCCGCCAATGATGGATCTGCGCTATTGGATCGCCATTACGGAAAATATCACTAACAGCGGACACCGCTGCAACTCCCGCCATACGACAAGCCGGAGCTCGTTATGCTGTAATGCCACCAATTGCCACGAGAGGAATGGGGTTCAGCAAACATAGACCACAGCTTCACATGATTTATCCCTTGTGGACGCCAAGGCATTACTTTCAGCGTGGTTCCCCAGATGGGCCCTAGTGCAATATAAGCTGGTCGAATGGCGCGAGCTTTCCCTAACTCCATATGATCATGAGTACTAATCCCTAACTTCACACCAGCTTGATGAATACGAGTTGCATCTGCCGTTTTCAGGTCATCCTGACCAAGATGGATGTAAGGAGCTCCCTCCTCCAAGGCAATTTTCCAATGGTCATTAACTACTAATAGCGCACCAAAAGACGCACACCTCTCAATGCAGGTAGGTCTGCTCGTTCCGCAAGACCGCAACAATCCACGATGATATCTTCCTTTAACTCTTCTGCTTGAACCTCGACACCACGGCTTACCACACCTCCTGCGCTTTTTAAGTACGCCTCTAAAGCTGGAAGAGCTCGACGAGGGTCGATATGTGCTTCTCGAGGATAGAACCAATCCTTCTTGGAAACGGCCACCCAGATCAGACTCTAACCTGTCCAGTCTGCTCTCATCTACAATTTGATGTTCTTGTGTACAGCGACCAAAACGGATGATCTCACTTCGGTCACGTGCTGCTGAAAGAACAAGGCTACCGGCTTTTACGGTACCCTCATATGTTCTCACCTAAATGTTTCGTCTTTTTATAAAGATGAATGGAATAACTTTTTCCCTTTGGAGTAAGAGCAGGTATGAGTTCAGCTATTTTATAAAATTATGCCAACTGAAGGAGGGTTAGACTGTCGTATCATGGAAGGAACGGGCTGTCTCGGAATCTAACGCTAGATTGAACTGATCTCCCCAGCGAAAAGCAAAATACGCACGAGACAATGCATCATCATGCTGCTGAGCGGTTGAATGACCTTTGGCTAGGTGCGCCGCATGAACAGCCAACTTATAGGTGATCACCCCAGTCTTAACATCATCCCGATCTGGCAGGCCAAGATGTTCTTTAGGCGTGACGTAACAGAGCATCGCCGTACCAAACCACCCTATCATGGCGGCTCCAATGGCAGATGTTATATGGTCATATCCTGGCGCAATATCCGTTGTAAGCGGCCAAGCGTATAGAACGGAGCATCTGCACAGAATTCCTTCTGTTTTTCCATATTTTCATGGATCAGATTCATCGGTACATGGCCAGGCCCTTCGATCATGACCTAACAACCATGTTTCCAAGCAACCTGGGTCAATTCTCCTAGTGTTTTCAGTTCCGCAAACTGGGCCTCATCATTAGTATCAGCAATACTCCCCGGACGCAGACCATCCACAAGGGAAAGAGCAATGTCATAACGATGGCAGATTTCATCGAAGTGTTCGTAAAGAAAACTCTCACGATGCCCATTCAGACACCAATGGGCAATAATGGACCCGCTACGACTAACGATCCCTGTTACACGCTTGGCTGTCAAAGGGATATGAGCCAATCTCACACCGGCATGAATGGTGAAATAATCCACCCCCTGCTCAGCCTGATGAATCAGCACATCTCGAAAAACTTCCCAGCTTAAGGCGAGTGGATCATTCCCGAAACGCTCCAGTGCCTCATACATAGGCACAGTTCCAATCGGCATAGAAGCATTCCGCAGAATCCATGAACGAACTTGCCGAATATAGCTGCCTGTTGAAAGGTCCATGACTGTATCTGCGCCCCAACGGGTAGCCCAGACCATTTTTCCCACTTCTTCTGCCACGCCGGGCGTAACAGCCAAGCTGCATAAATCATTTCTTCAGTCACGATCCCGGCGCGGGCATAATCCAATTGAGTGACATGCTGCCCTTTTACGCCCCGTCTTAACGTATGCGGTGCCGGACAAAAAGGAACATCAGACGCAGATAACTCGCCTTGTCCCTGCTGACGGCCCAATTTCCTATCTTCCAGCCACTGTTCTCTTATTTTGGGTAAACCTACATCCAGTGCCGTACTGACATTTAGATCGGTATAAGGGCCGGATGTATCCTACAGACGCTGCACAGGCTGAATCTCATCAGCGAGCATGCCCCCCTGAATGTCCGCTCTCTCCGAAGGCCTGTAGTAACCGTGAAGCCCTGCATTGATTTTCTCTCCACATGTTAAATGTGAGAAAAGATCCGGGAGTAAATGACAATCTATAAGGAGTTCAGGCAGAGGACATACACCCCCCATCTACATTTTCCCGTTCCTTCGCCGGCATGACCCGGATCAGGTTCAAAGGGTTCGGTATTTACCGTCTCAGCCCTGACTAAAGACAGGACACCCCCGGGCCATCTTTCTTGCGTATCGAGCCTACGCCGCTCCGTCAAGATGAAAAACCACCTTGCATAAACGCCTGCAACAGGTGCCGCCTTGTCTAACCTTGATAAAAACGGTCAAACCGATAACCAAGAGACGTCAGCACCTCATAACCAATCGTACCAACATGATCAGCCATATCGGCAATATCCTGCTGTGGCCCGATAACTGTCAGCCACTCCCCTTCCTGCGTGGCGTCATCAGGTAAATGCGTGACATCGACTGAAAGACTGTCCATGGAAATCCGCCCTAGCACAGGCAATCGTATATCTCCCTTCCAGAGAGCTCCGTTCCGAGCGAAAGAACGAAAGATACCATCAGCATATCCAATGCCTACAGTCGCCACACGCATAGGCTGTACGGCACGATAGGTCAGGCCATATCCAATACGACCTCCTGCTTCGATGGTACGAACCTGTAGTATTTGGGCCTCAAGCCTTACAGCTGGAACAAGCAGATTGGTCTCCTCGTGAAGCGGAGGACCATAAAGCGCAATACCAGGGCGAACCATTTCGAAATGGTAGTCGGGGCCCAGGAAAATACCTGCTGAAGCCGCCAATGAGCGTGGCACATCGGGAAAGGCGACACTCATGGCCAAAAAACGCTGGCGTTGCTCTTCATTGGCAGGATCATCAGGCTGATCTGCACAGGCCAGATGACTCATGACAAGAACAGGTTTCAGCCCCCTCACCACCTCATCGCCCAAATCATCTTCCGAAATACCAAACCGGGACATACCCGTATCCAGCTGCAGGGCCGCAGGATGATCCGTACCCTCCCGCTGGCAAAAGGCTCGCCACTGCCGCACCTGATCCAAACTATTCAGCACCGGAACCAATTCATATTCCGCCATCGTTTCCGGCCGCCCCGGTGCGAAACCATGCAGCACAAAAATCTTTTTCTCAGGCAACAGCCGGCGGAGCTGACGCCCTTCTTCCGGCTGCGCCACGAAGAATGTCTGAACATTGTCAGCTAGGCAGGACGCAACCTCCCGCATACCCAGACCATAGGCATCTGCCTTCACGACAGCAGCACATTCCGCCCCCTCTACATGCTTGGCCAACCAAGCATGATTCTTCCTGATGGCGGCAAGGTCTACCGTCAGGCGAGCACTTGTCTGCTTGCAGAAATGCATCTTCTCTGGCCTCTCATCCTTATGCTGCCCCGAGATTAGGAGGGCTGATCTTACAGGAAATACCTTCCTTGGAAATTATTATTTAATGATAAAATCTCCCGCCTTTTTCCCCCGGTTTTCCGGCATTTTCGCCTAAGTTTTAGGGCGGTTTATGGAGTTGCTTTCTTAATATCTACAATTTTGTCAGCGAAAATCATGACATATGCTTGAGGCAGAGGGGTATTCTGTATTAGAGACAGGGCACAGCAATGCTGCTTTGCCCGTGCAGAGCGGCCTTTACCCTATGAACAGGGGTTAAGTTTTTTTGATTTCGCAGGGGCCTCAGGATGTTCAATCCGATGGTCCAAACGGAGCTAGTCCAGGTTTGACCGAGGCCAATCAGAAACCCAATCCCACTCTCTCCATCACGCCCAGCCGCTCTGGTATAGAGCGCCGTTATGGAGATTTCCCGAGCTTTCCCGCTGCCCTTGATTACGCAGCACAGGGAGCCAGTGGATTTAATATCTATTCTGGACGGGGAGACCTGCTTGAGGTCCTGCCCTACAGCAAGCTGCGGCAACAAGCCCACGCCACGGCCCGCCGCCTTCTCGGGATAGGGCTGCAACCAGGTGATCGGGTCGCTATTGTTGCAGAAAGTGATGGGGATTTCGCCCGGATCTTCTTTGGTTGTCAGTACGCAGGCCTCGTCCCTGCGCCACTGCCTTTGCCAGTCGCTTTCGGCGGTAAAGAGGGTTACATCAAGACACTGCGTGGAATGATTACAAGCGCCGATGCTCGGGCTGTTGTCGTTCCGGAGGTCATTGGTGGGTGGACAGCCGATATCATTGCTGATTTTCCTCTTCTTTTCGGTGGATCACCTGCCGAACTAATGACCTGCGAGGAAAAGGACATCCCCCTTCCAGAAATCAGGGAAGATGCCCTCTCCTACCTCCAGTTCTCTTCTGGCAGCACACGCTTCCCCATGGGTATCAGTGTAACGCAGAAAGCTGGTATGGCTAATGCTCATGCCATCGCTCAGTACGGCCTTCAGGTTTATCCTAGCTCTGATAAACGTGACGACCGCTGTGTTTCGTGGCTACCCCTTTATCACGATATGGGATTGGTTGGTTTCTTCCTGACGCCAATGACCTGCCAGCTGTCTGTCGACCTCCTTCCCACAAGGGAATTCGCACGGCGTCCGCATATCTGGCTAGAGTTAATCGCCCGAAACAAAGCTACCATGTCGTACAGCCCATCTTTCGGCTACGAGCTCTGCGCTCGACGTGGCGCACGAGAGGATATCGACCTATCCTCGTGGCGTGTTGCCGGTATCGGTGGCGACATGATCCGTCCGCACATCATCCATAATTTTGCCGAAACATTCGCCAAACGAGGCTTCGACAAGAAAGCCTTCGTTGCCAGCTACGGTATGGCTGAAACCACACTAGCCATCAGCTTTGCCCCTCTCAATACTGGACTACGCACCGATACGGTCGATCTTTCGGTCATGGAGCGGGAGGATTATGCCCAGCCGGCTGAAGAAAGTACAGAAACGGCCCGTGATTTCGTTCTCTGTGGTGTCTGCCTCCCCGACCACCAGATTGAGGTTCGGGATGGCACTGGGGCCGTACTGAAAGAACGTCAGGTTGGCACCGTTTATGTTCGCGGCCCTAGCCTGATGAAAGGTTATTTCAGACGGCCAGAAGAAACGGCCAATGCATTCTCCGGAAATGGCTGGCTGAACACCGGCGACATTGGCTACATGTTAGATGGTCAGATTGTCATCACCGGACGAGCCAAGGACCTCATCATCATTAACGCTCGGAACATCTGGCCGCAGGATCTGGAATGGGCTGCCGAGCATGAAGTAGCTTCGCTCCGCTCTCGCGATGTAGCAGTATTTTCTGTTGATGACAGTCAGGGAGAGCGTGTCGTGGCTCTAGTGCAGTGCCGCTATACAGATGCAGAGACCCGTAACAAGCTAAAAGAAGAATTGGTTGCCCTCTTCCGCCGTCTGCATGGTATTGATGTAGATGTAGTTCTGGTGCCGCCACGGTCTCTACCTCAAACTTCTTCCGGGAAACTGACCCGGGCTCGTGCTAGGGCCATGTATCTTAACAGGGAATTCACCTGAAGGCTGAAGGGGCTATTCCCCATCAAGGGAGAGGATCATGGAGATCCTTCCCTCTTCGCTTGGTCGCAAAGGGACAAAACATGACAGACAGTGTTGCTGATATCTCTCACATGATTCTCCAAAAACTTCTGGAGAACCCGAAAGTACCACGCGACATTTCCGACGATAGCCGGATTGTTGAAGACCTGGCCTTCGACAGCCTTGCTGTCATGAATTTTGTGATGGAGATTGAAGATACGCTTGATGTCTCCGTGCCTCTCGACAAACTTGCAGACATCCGCACCATTAAGGATCTGGCAGTCTGCTTGCATGCCATCAAGGCAGAACAAGCATGAGTGTCGGAATTTTTGACAAATATGCTGCTCTGAAGGGAAACTATGACTCCCTGATGACTACAAGCCCGAGAAACCCCTTCGGTGTTGTAATAGAGCGCCCCCTTTCAGCTACAATAGGCATTATTGAAGGGCGGGAGACGCTTCTCTTCGGGACCAATAACTATCTGGGCCTCAGTCAGTCCGCAGCGGCGCAGGATGCGGCCATCCACACAGCAAAAACCATGGGTGTCGGTACAACAGGATCCCGTATTGCCAACGGCACGTTCGGCCTGCATCAGAAACTAGAAAAAGCTCTAGCCTCCGTCTTCAGAAAAAAACATGCCATGATTTTTTCGACGGGCTATCAAGCCAATCTGGGGACGATTTCAGCCCTTGTAAACAAGGATGATATTCTCTTCCTTGATGCTGACAGTCATGCCTCCATTTATGATGGGGCCCGCCTCTCCGGTGCACAGGTTATCCGTTTCCGCCATAATGATCCAGCTGACCTGGAAAAACGTGTCGCTAGAACGGACAAAACGACTGGAGCTCGCCTGATCATCGCTGAAGGTATCTACTCCATGACGGGGAACATTGCTCCCCTCAAGGATTTTGTGGAAGTCAAGAAACGTCACAACATCCCTCTCATGGTTGATGAGGCTCATTCCTTTGGTGTTCTGGGCGATCATGGCCGTGGCGTTGCAGAGATGCAGGGCTGTGAGGATGACATTGACTTCATTGTCGGTACATTCTCCAAATCACTTGGGACTGTTGGGGGCTATTGCGTAACAGATCATGATGAGATTGATCTCATGCGGCTTTGCTCTCGGCCTTATATGTTCACGGCTTCCCTACCGCCTGAAATCATTGCAGCGACTTTAGCGGCGCTGAAAGAGGTCGAAAATCGTCCCGATCTGCGCCAAAAGCTTCAAGAGAACGCAGCCCGTCTGCATCAAGGCTTTAAATCAGTCGGACTGAATACGAGTAACTTCATTTCTCCTGTTATCGCCGTTACTCTGGAAGACATTCCGCAGGCCATTACCTTCTGGAATGCCCTTCTAGATGCCGGGGTTTATGTCAATCTTTCCCTGCCTCCGGCGACTCCTGACAACAGACCGCTGCTGCGCTGTTCTGTCATGGCGGCACATTCCGCTACCGAGATTGATCAGGCAGTAGAAACCTTCGGCACAATTGCCAAGGAACTGAAACTCGTCTAACAATTTTGGACAGAAATAATAGCCTCTGGAAAGCTATGAAAGATAGTTCTCCAGAGGCTATTCTATGTCTCAATTATCCAGAAAATTAGTGTTACATTTTCCTAGATCGCACATGCCGGGTTCGCCATAAGAAGAGCGGAAGGGTGAGAAGTGGGTGTTTCTTCTCAAAAGTCGATACACGGATAGCTTTGCCAGTATGGCGCTGTATCTTCCATAAAAGATATGCCACACCATCTCTAAACGTAAACGCCGCCTTGATAAGACGTGCTATGTTCAGAGGTTTTCCAAAAGCATGCACTTTTCTCCAGTTCCTTAAGGCCTTGCTCCGAGCAGATGCAGTGAGCTGGGGATATAACATCCCTCCTTCACTACGATAACTCAGAGCGGCCCTGCGCCAGGCTGCTTTTAGAAGATTCCTGTAACGCTCTTCCTTTCCAGCCAGAAGGTTATGGCTACGCCCCTTCTTTTCCACACGCAACTCTGCAGCATAAGTATGAGCAAACAGATTATGCCAATACTGTGCTGCCTCCCCTTGTTCAGGCCCTAAAAGCGCAGCCCAACAGGAAGCTGTAATCACACATTGACTAATCGCCTGCAAAAGACAATCGGCACTTACTCCATCTCGTACCCAAACCATACGAACGGGCTGACAGAAGCGGGCCCATATGGTCGTATCCAATGTAAAAAGTGTGCTTCGCCTCAGGAATTGCCGAAGAGATAAAAAAGCTACCTTAGCCCGTAGGATCGTCTCTCCCTCTGTTTTATGCTCCATATAATAGACATTGGGAGGAAGCAGGCGATTAGCCATGCGAGCTAGAGCATGGCTTCCCAGACTCTCTGGTCGATCGGTAATGACATAGAAATCAATTATACCCTCAGGATCTACATCACGAAGAACTGAGCCGTAGAACAGAATACCCAGCGGCTGCCTATCCAACCTACCAGCAATAGACTCTGCGAACTGTGCGACTTCCTCAGGAACGGCCGTTGTCAGCTCACCGATCAGTATCTCTTTAATGACGTCAGACATGCACAAACCGGAAAGCCGGCCCCTCTTCCAACATCAACCGTCCACTAGCAGATGCCGGAAAAACCTCACCATCTAAGACAAAATCGCTATCCGTCTCAAGCCGCATCTCCTGCACGGTTGCGCTTACATAATCCTCATGCGACCGTAGCCATTCCGGTGCCCGCCCCCTCAAAAGGTTAAAGCACGCTTTTGGCAGGGCCTTTGGAAAAGCATGAGCATCAAGAAAGTGAAACCCGCTTTCGCCATTACCGGCATTCCAGAATGGCCAAATGCCGTGGGAAAGTTTTTCAAGCGCTGTTACCATAAACAGAAAGCTACGTCCGTCTCTGCTCTCTCGAGAAAGATCCTCCCCCTGTACCGACCAGGATAGTCTGTCCCCCTTCATCCATGAGTGACGACTTCGGCGAAAAAGAAGACTCGCCATGCTACTAAAAAGCGTGAAAAAAACAGCGAGATCATGAGGGGCAAATTTCAAAACATTCGGCGAATGGGCAATACGTACCGCTCTAGCATAACCCGTACACCCCCCGAACATGCCCAATACTGCTGGCCTTTCTTCATCGGGCCACGACAACCGGATTGGTGCACGGATGCAGCTTTTCAACCCTTCGGGACGCAAAAAGCGGTCAAGTGCTGCATCACCATGCAAGCCAAATCCAACATCCCCCGCTATGAGGTTGGTATTACCTGAAGGAAGAATGGCCACAGCCGGCAGCGGGCAGTCATGATAAATAGCTGCAATTGCCGTCAAACAAGCACTAACCGTACCATCGCCGCCGCTGATGACAATCAGATCTACGCCCTTGCTCTTCAGCTCAGTCAGATGAGCTGGCAGGTGGCTGTCATTCAGAGAGGAAACACAGTAATCCCCCAGCTTCTGCCGTGCCATACGTAGGAAACGCCCTTTATCCTGAGCATTTTTACGGCTATTGGGGTTATGTATCAGGGCTGGCTGTACAACGTTCTTCAATGTCTGCATCTATCCACCACATATCCGCCCAGAAACATAAAAATGCCAGACTGTTTCCCAAGCTGGCCGAACTCCTTTAACATGGCTATGCTAAGGGAGCCAGCAAGGAGTTATCCTCCTGATAGATCGCCCCCGTCATGGATATGGTGCCATAATGCTTTCCGACCCGTCCGCCACTTCGTCTCATCGGCGTGACCCTTCTGTCTGTCTAGCCCATATGTCAGACCCGCATCTGCCCCCCCCCCCCAGCATCGCATGGTCTGCTTTTCTCAACAAACGCCTGCTTAGCCGTATTCTCTGGCTCAGCAAGCGGCGTCATGTCCTACGCCCCTCCATTACAGCTGAACTGCTTGAAAGCATCGCATCACATAAGGAGCTTTCCGGGCTGCTAATCAGTGGAGACATCACAAATTTCGGTACGCAGGAGGAATACAGGCAGGCCGCCGCTTGGCTATCAACTCTACCTCTAACGCCTGTGGTCGTGCCGGGAAATCACGATTTCATGGCTCCAATTTCTTACGAAAACAGTCTGGCTCAGTGGGAAAAATGGGCAGACAGTTCTTTCCCATTTGTTCGTTTTTTCGGGAAAGTCGCCGTTATTGGGCTCAACTCCGCCTTGCCAACGCCACCTTTCACCGCCTATGGCCGTATTGATCGAAAACAACGCCAGAAATTGGCAAGGCTCCTTGCGGAATTGGGTGAAGAAGGATACTGCCGGGTTGTCATGATTCATCACCCCCCCCGCAAAAAACTGTTGCCTTATAGGAAATCCCTCATCAATACATCTGCCGTAGCCGATATCTTACGGACGTATGGAGCAGAGCTTGTTCTTCATGGGCACTCCCACGATGCTACTCTGACCACTGTTGATGGAACAGACATTCCTCTTTTAGGGGTCAGCGCCGCAGGCATGGACAGTCAAAACCCTCAGCGTAAAGCATCCTGGAATCATCTAACTTTCATCCCGCATCATGAAGGCTGGCAGATTAAGCTGATACGCAGGGACCATAAGGGCCATCTTTTTTCTCGCATGGAATGGCTTTCCACCACTCCTGTGAGGCAGACGGTATGTTAATACGAAGTAACCTGCCAACATTGGACCGTTATTTGCTCCGGCAGATGATCCCGCCTTTCGCAGTTGCACTAGGGACCATGCTGGTTACTCTCTTGCTGGAGCGGCTACTAACACTGTTCAACCATTTGGCTAGCAGTGGCAGTTCAATTGCAACTCTGATTACACTCCTTAGCGATCTCCTGCCGCATTATATGGGGCTGGCCCTCCCAGCAGCACTCTGCATTGCGATCTTCATGACCGTCAACCGGATGAGCGAGCATAATGAGATTGATGTGCTATGCGCCGCTCACATTTCCCTGCTGCGTATCAGTCAACCCTACATCAAGGTTGGCGCGATTCTAGCCGTTCTCAGCTTGCTTCTTTATGGCTATATTCAGCCAATCGCTCGCTATGACTACCGAGAAGGGTTCTACTTCGCCAAGCATACAGGCTGGGCCCCCCATCTGCAGTCCGGCATGTTTGCTTCAACATCGTCCAACACGATGCTGACAGCGGATCGTGTTGATCATGGCGGCTCCCACCTGAAGAACATTTTCATCCGTAACTTAAAAGATAATGGCAAAATCGAACTGATCACGGCTCCTAGAGGGTTGCTGACCCTTTCCGAACGAGATCAAGCAACACAACTTGATCTCTGGGATGGGCAAGTCGTCCATCTGAACAAACCGGCCATACCTGATAACCACGCCACCATTACCCATTTCGAACATATCGCCCGTGTGATCGAACGCAGCAAAAATCGGCGGACTTTCCGTTCCAGAGGGGATGATGAACGAGAAATGACCACGCCTGAACTGTTTCAAGCTCTTCGCCACGGATCTCCACGCCTTCCCTATATCGTTCTTCGTTCAGAGATGGATTTCCGTCTGGCCCGAGCCATCGGCATCATGTTCATTCCCCTACTGGCCATCGCTTTTGCCATTGGTCGCAAAAGACGAAAATCTGTAATCGGGCAGATTACGCTCGCCCTCATTCTGGTTGGTTTCAATGAGGTACTTCTGTTCGGGCACAGTATGGCATCTAGCGGGAAAATGTCTGTCTGGCTGGCAATCTGGGTACCCGAAGCCCTTTTCTGCCTTGGCTGCACAGCCGCTCTACTCGCACGCTCCCAAGTTTCTTGGCGCAATAGAAAGCTGACCTTGCTGAAGAAGGCATCTTCATGAGATCTCCCCTGGCAACACCGACCCTCCTGAAGATCTTCCTTAAACCGCTTCTTAGCAAAATTTTGCTCTGCTGCGGTGTTCTAACGGCTCTTCTTGAAATTCTGGCCCTGCTGGATGATGCCTCTACCATTCTAGACCGACATTTAGGAATCAACGGGCTATTCAAATATATTGGCCTGCATCTACCAACCCTTATCGTAGAAATCATGCCCCTATCTGTCATGATCGGCGGCCTGTTTACCCTTCTACAGATGGCTCTTTCTAGTGAGATCGCCGTATTAAGGGCTGCTGGCCTTTCCACCCTCAACATGTTCCGATACCTTCTACCCATTCCTCTGCTACTTGGTCTTGTGTGCATGGTAGTGCAGTTATGGGCCGTCCCCCCCTGTGAACAGGAGCTAAACCGCTGGTGGAATGAAGGGGCAACGCAAGCTAATGCAACAGATGACCTGCACAGCCTATGGTTCCGTCTCGGGCAGGACATCATTCATGTCGACACTATCAGCCATGGTGGACACTCTCTTGCAGAAGTCATTTTCTATCACCGACAGTTAGAGACCGGGAACCTGATCGGCAGCCAGTACTTTAAACACCTAACCTATGAAAATGGGCAATGGGTCAATCATGGAGAGACCAGACAGCTTGTCATTTTCAAAGAGCAGACACAGGCGCAACTCAACAGTGAGGCAGCCCCCCCCGTTCTAAAGGCCACCCCACAGGAAATCATCAATATGACGATGCAGGGCGTCTATTATACGCCACATCAGTTCTGGCAAATTTTCTCGGGAAAAGCCCCTTCCAATTTACCTAGGTCAAATTATCTGATGGCACTATGTGCCATACTCATGCTGCCGGTGCAGATGGCTGTGATGCTTCTCATCACTCTGCCCATCACCTATATTCCGCCCCGTGCGGGATTGCGGAACCCACTGCCGGTGTATGTCATGGCGGCTGGTCTGGGAGTGGTCATTCTCCAGGGTATGATTTCAGCTCTGGGAAATTCAGGTTCCCTTCCCATATTAATCGCTATAAGTTCAGGCCAGATCGTGGCAGCCCTGTTTGGTCTGGCATGGATACTGCGAATGGAGGAAAAATGAGTACGTTCAAACAATTTTTCCAAGGCACGACTCTTATGCAAAAAGGCAGGAGTTATGACTTGGGAAAAATGAATCTTTCGCAGTTATGGGCGGCTTATCTCACTTACCCGACGATCCTGCTTTATTTTGCTCTGATCATTGGTACAGCCGTGCTCAGCCTGTACTTGCATCATAGCTGGTGGGAGGTCATCATCCCCATCCCTGTTATCATCGCTGTATATCCAACAGCTTGGTACATCATTCACCGTTATATCTTGCATGGGCGTTGGTTCTATCGGAACCCGATCACAGCCTCCATGTGGAAACGCATCCATTTCGATCATCACCAGGATCCCCATCTTCTGGAAGTGCTGTTCGGGTCGCCCTTGAACACTGTCCCAACCATGATGGTCATCACCATGCCCATCGGCTGGCTAATCGGTGGCTGGGGTGGTGCCTTTTCTGCTCTCTCCACGGCTCTGGTTATGACCTGCATCTATGAGTTCTTCCATTGTATTCAGCATCTGGCATACAAGCCTCGCTGGCAGTGGGTTGTGTACATCAAGCAGCTCCATGTCCTGCATCATTTCCACGACGAAGATGGCAATTATGGTATTACAAACTATCTGCCGGACCGACTGATGGGTACCTTCTACCGCTCCGCCAAGGAACGTCCCCGTAGCCCGTATGTCTTCAATTTGGGCTATACGGTAGAAGAAGCAGAACGTTATCCGTGGGTTATGCGCCGGACTGGTGCTCCACCTCGCGATCGGCCCGACCCTGCTCGTGCTCCCAAAAACGAAGAACTTTCCAAGAGCGCATGAGTATTTCGGTACTGATCCTCGCTGGGTCACGGGATGGTGAACGTGACCCACTAGCGCGTATGGGCAATGTATCTCACAAGGCACTTTTGCCCATTCAAAACATCCCCATGATCGAACGTGTCCTACATACGTTGGAACAAGTTCCCGAAATTGGGCAAATATGGGTGAGTATCGAACAGCCTGACTTACTAGCGCATTTGAAAGATCGCATCACGCTGCTACATGCCGCCCACTCTCCGAGTGAAAGCGTCGCTCAGGCACTCGACCTGATCGGTACCCCCTGCCTCGTCACCACAGCAGACCATGCCCTACTTCGCCCTGAGTGGGTTATGGAGTTTCTCACTAAAAGTCAGCAAGCTGATGTCGATCTGACCGCAGCTATCGCCCTGAGAAGTACCATTCTCCGAGATATACCCCAAACAAAGCGAACCTATATTCGCCTTTCAGACATGCATTTCTCGGGATGTAACCTTTTCTGGATGGCATCCCCCCAATCCAAGGCAGTTGTTACGCTTTGGCAGCGCCTTCAGCATTACCGGAAGAAACCCTTCCGTATGGCCATGATATTGGGCCTATCCATTATTCTCCGTACTCTTACCCGCACACTCAGTTCCAAACGACTCGAGCAGCGCATCCACACGCTCACGGGGGCCAGAATACGGCTCATCCCCCTTTCCGATGGTCGAGCTGCCGTTGACGTCGACAAACCTGAAGATGCTACCCTCGTAGAGCAACTACTACAACAAGATTAAAGTTCCCATGCTACCTGTGAACGGGCAGCATGGGAAAAGATCACCTCTCCTATTTAAAAACCTGCTGTTTGAGATTGAAAAGAACTGGTCCCAAGCCACGCCGTATTTTTTTGAAATCAACCAAAGTAATATCACCCGCAGCAGAGAGCGTGTGCATACCATCCGGATAATCCTTAATTTCCGGGACATGCACAGGAATGGAATCACCTCCGCATATCGAAGGGCGTCCCTTTTTAAAGCCGCTAATCCGGAGCAGGCGGATACCACCGCCATAGGTCTCTGAACAATCCTGTACAGGTAGAACAACCTCACCATCTTCTATGAAAGGCGTCCCCCCCGGACGAGCACCGCTACGATCAATCAAAAAATGGCCCATATCACACCACGGGCCTGTCAGTTCCTCTGCCAACGCAATGTGTAACGTACTTTGACGGGCCAGTTTCGGGGTGGGAGGAGTCCAAAATAGCCACCAACGCCCCGCATGATGAAGCGGCGTTGCATCAATCGCCCCGATGGGAAAATCAAACGTAGGGACACGTTCCCACTCATAAGGAAAGGACGTGGCTTTGTAGAGGGTCAGGCGTCCCGACTTGTAGGCCTCGGGCAGCATGTAAACGCATCCCTCATGCTGAAACACGTAGGGGTAAGACAGATGCCACTCCTCGCTCAATACGCAGCGCCGTTCCTGTAAAGCAAAATGCTCATCATAAATGAGTACCTCAATGATACCCTTCCCCTGAGCATAATCATAATATTCCGCAAAAACATGCAAATGCCCTGCCTGCCACAGGCCAAAAGGATCTGCCAAAAATCCTTCTTTTCCGCAGGATGGCAGGAAGGTCATGTCGATGTCATCCAGACTATTCTGTCGGACAATCTGCTCAAAAGGCGCATGCAGAATGGCTGAACGCCAATAATCCATTTTAAACAGTTTCATCTCTTATCATCCTACGGATACATGTTCATAAAATCATTACGTAGCATACAAGGCCATCTTCTCCAGTGGAAGAGCTCGCTTTTTCTCTACCTACAGCTGACAGTTAGACCGTCTTTCTATAATTTCCTGCTTTGATACCTCATCTCGCCACGGCTTAAGGATTTCATGAATGTCCATCTCATACAACGTTGATACCGCCATCGATATTCGCTTTCATGCAGCCCTTAGCCTGATCAAGGAAGCCGCAGCCCTTGCCCTGAAAATGCAGCCTGCGTCCGGAAAACCTGTAGCTAATCTTAAAGGCCATCAAGATTACGTTACTGAAGCGGACAAAACGGTAGAACAATTTGTCACCGCTCGCCTGAGCGCCCTTTTCCCTGAAGATGCTTTTCTGGGGGAAGAGCATGGCGGTACTTCGACAGGACTTTTCCGATGGGTAATCGACCCCATTGATGGCACATCCAACTACGCCAGAGGGCGTAATCGCTGGTGCATCTCCCTTGGTCTTATGCATCAGGATACCCCCGTCGCTGGCATCATAGAAGCGCCTGCCATTGGAGAAACCTTTACAGCCAGAAAAGGGAAAGGAGCTTTCCTTAATGGACGTCCCATCAAGGCTTCTGCTACCGCAAACATGAGAGAAGCCATGGTGGAAATCGGCTGGTCGCCTTACGTCCCCGAAGGATGGTATCCTGAAAAAATGCAGGCACTTCTCCATCAAGGCGTCATGCCTCGTTCACTGGGTTCTGGGGCTCTAGCTCTAGCCGACGTTGCCTGTGGCCGCTCTGATGGCTATCACGAATATGTCATTTTCCTATGGGACGTTGCTGCGGCTCTGGTCCTTCTTGAGGAAGCCGGAGCCCGTGTATCACCCTTCCTGAAAATGGGAGGCCTAACACAGCGCACGACCATTCTAGCTGGAGCCCCCATGATCGCCTCTACTCTTTCCGACATACTAGGCGTTACGCTCGATTAAGTTTATAGTCTTTGCGTGCGCATGTTTTCAGCCCACAGGAGAGCCTCCAATGTCCAAATCATTTTCCCTTGTATTACGAACAGCTTCTATCACTGCAGGAGCAAGCCTGCTCGCTCTGAGTGCCTATGCAAGTGATGCAGCAGCAGCCAAAGCTTCCAAACAGCAAGCTCTGGTAAACAAGGCCACTTTTGCCGTACAGTCCGCCCTCCTTGATTCCAAAGTTAAGGAAAATACGGCTCATATTCTTCGTGAAACAAAGGCTGTTGTAATCTGCCCTGATGTCACGAAAATGTCCCTCGTCTTTGGTGGAAGCGGCGGTCGGTGCGTTCTACTGGCCCGTGGCGCTAATAACTCTTGGTCCGACCCAGCTTTCTATCACCTGAGTGCTGGCTCCTTTGGTATTCAGGCCGGCTATCAGCATAGCCAGTTGTTCTTCTTCGTTACGTCTCAAAAGGCTCTGCTGAACCTGATGGATCATGAGTTTAGCTTTGATGCCAGTGCCGATGCTGCTTTCGGAAACAATAGCAGCAGTACGCAGAATACCCCTAAAGAGGTCTATGCTATGCAGAAGACAAAAGGGGTTTCCGCTGGGGTATCTCTTGGCAGCAGCAAACTAAAGCCAGATAGCGAAGCAAACCGCACTTACTATCACCAGGTTGTTGGGCCGGAGGACATTGTCGTCCGTATGCAAGTTAACAACAAAGCTGCCGATCCGTTGCGTCGGGTCGTAATGAAAGCTTTCAACCAATAACAGTTGTTGAGGAGAGCATCATTCAAAATAAAATGGTGCTCTTCCCTTCAGAGCTATTACACCCAATCAAACCAGAATTACGGGGAAATGGCTTTTTTTACCCGCCGATAGGCACGTATATGATTAGTCTGTTCGGTAAGCGTCCGGGCAAAACTGTGGCCTCCGTGTCCTGTCGCTACAAAATACAGAGCATCTCCCATAGCCGGATGAGCCGCTGCTTCGAGAGAAGCACGCCCAGGGGAACAAATAGGCCCAGGCGGCAGACCTGAATGAAGATAGCTATTGTAGGGGCTATCAAACTGTAAGTCTTCATGAGTTAGGGGACGAGGCAAAGTGCCCTCTCCACCACTCAAGGCATAAATGACCGTTGGATCTGTCTGAAGCTTCATACCCTGCTTAAGCCGGTTCAGAAAAACCCGTGCCACCTGCGGACGTTCCTCAGCAACGGAGGTTTCCCTTTCTATGAGGGAGGCAAGAATTAACAACTCTTCTGGTGAGGTAATAACACCCTGCAAGGCGACCTGGTCACGGCCTGCCCAAACATCCTGAAGCGTCTTCGTCATCAGGTTCGTCATATGCTGTAGAAGAACCTGACGCTCCATTCCCCAAACATAAAAAAATGTCTGCGGCGCTACCTGCCCTTCTGCAATGATGGGCAGCTTCCCCTGCAAGGCCGGAGCTTGCATCAGTACCGTTGTTATATGTTTGGCCGTCAGCCCCTCTGGGATCGTCAGGCTATGAGTAACCGGGCGGCCACGCCGGAGAATATCTAGGCTATGAGCCATTGAGACTTGCTCTGGAAATCGCAATTCCGCTGCATGAATACTTCCCTGCGAGCGGGTGACATACATAGCTACCTTAAAAAACAGGGACGACACTGCCCCACGTGCTATGACGCCATTGTCCTGAAGCGCTGCGACAACCCGATCTACCCCACCCTTAGGGATGACGATTACACGCTCAGATTGTAGAGGCCCCGGATCCGTATAGTGACCATATCCTGCAAAAGCAGTCCCACCAATGGCAACTAGAAGCAGGGCAAAAAAACGCCCCTTGGTCAGAAGACGAAAACGTTTCTTTCTCCCGCCTTCCTTCCCTTCACCAGGAACAGGATGCTCCGATGGAGAATTAGTTCCTTCGCATTCTGATGCAGGTTTCTGTGCCATAGTCTTACCTCAAGCTAACAAAAATCTGCATCAGACGATCACATCAGTCTTTAAACCGTTTCAAGATAAGGCTGGCATTAGTCCCACCAAAGCCGAAGCTATTGGAAAGGGCAATATCCACCTGCTTCTCTTTCGCCTTATGGGGAATACGATCCATAACACTCTCGCTGGATGGCTCATCCAGATTAAGCGTCGGCGGCAGAATACCATCACGCATCGCCTGAAGGCAGAAAATAGCCTCCACGGCACCAGCAGCTCCAAGCAAATGACCAATTGCTGATTTTGTGGAAGACATGCTTGTTCCAAAAGCGGCATCGCCGAACAAACGTTCTACGGCGCCAAGTTCTAAATCATCAGCCATAGTGGATGTACCATGAGCATTGACATAGCCAATATCAGCAGGATCGACCTGAGCATCCTTCAATGCGGCCTGCATAGCACGGTAGGCCCCCTCATGGTTCTCAGCCGGAGCTGTAATATGATAAGCATCGCCGGAAAGGCCGTAGCCACCAATTTCACCGTAAATCTTGGCACCACGACGCTTTGCATGTTCGTACTCTTCCAGTACGACCACACCAGCCCCCTCACCCATGACGAACCCATCACGTTCCTTGTCCCAAGGACGAGAAGCTTTTGTCGGGTCTTCATTGAAGCCTGTTGAAAGGGCACGGGCTGAACAGAAACCGGCAATCCCAAGCTCACAGATGGCAGATTCCGCACCGCCAGCAATCATAACTTTAGCATCGCCATGCTGGATCAAACGAGACGCATCACCGATTGCATGCGTACCAGAGGCACATGCTGTCACCACCGCATGATTCGGCCCTTTGAAGCCATAACGAATGGACAGATGACCTGCCGTAAGATTAATCAGCGAGGATGGGATAAAAAATGGAGAGAGACGACGTGCCTTGCCGGCAGCCACTGCCAGAGAATTATCGTAAATCGTCTTCAGACCGCCAATACCAGAGCCGATCATGACGCCAGTAGCACAACGATCTTCCTCTGATTCTGGCTTCCAGCCTGAATCTTCTACAGCCTGAATACCCGCTGCCAAACCAAGATGGATGAAACGATCCATCTTTTTTTGTTCCTTGACAGGAACCCAGTCAGAAAGGGTCAACCCACCTTCTTCAGTCGAACCGGCAGGAACTTCCCCCGCAATCCGAGCTGGAAGGCCAGACGCATCAAACTGCGTAATCGGACCAATGCCAGACTGCGAATTGATAAGGCGCTTCCATGTCAGTTCTGCACCAACAGCCAACGGGCTTACTACGCCTATTCCCGTAACGACCACACGTTTTCTGTCCGTTCCAGAGCCGCTCATCGCCGCCTTACCTCACAATTCATAAATACGCATAAAGCGAAACGGGTATGTTCCGCTTCGCTCTTTCAGGATGGAAGCGAGCCGATACCCGATCAGCTCGTTCCATCATCCAATCCCTCTATAAGGAATTAGGCAGCTTTCTGCTTAGTGATGTACTCAATAGCATCATTCACAGTAGCGATCTTCTCGGCAGCATCTTCCGGAATCTCAACAGAGAATGCTTCCTCAAAAGCCATGACCAGCTCAACCGTATCCAAGCTGTCAGCACCCAGATCGTCAATGAAGGAAGCATCTGGCTTCACCTGATCCGCATCGACGCCCAAATGCTCTACGACGATCTTCTTCACCTTATCAGCGATTTCGTTGCTCATCTGCCTTAAATCCTTGCTACCCTTCCCGGGTGTTTCTAAGAAAAAACCTGCCTGCTTTTCAGCTTCTGGACATCAAAAAATGTCCGGCAATGAAGCCATACTCTGATCCTTGGTCAGGCCAAGCAGGCCGCGCTTAGCATGTTTTTCTGCAAACGCCAACTTTTTCAGACCATGGCCATCCCACCGTTAACATGAAGCGTCGTGCCCGTCACCCATCCAGCCTCGTCCGAAGCAAGATAAACCACTGCAGCAGCCACATCCTCCGGGCGCCCCATGCGGCCAAGCGGAATATTCCCCAACAGCTTCTCCCGCACGGCCTCTGGTAGAACGTCTGTCATGGCAGTTTCTACAAAGCCCGGCGCCACGACATTTACTGTCACACCACGACGACCTACTTCCTGAGCAAGAGATTTGCTCATTCCCACGATACCAGCTTTGGCCGCAGCGTAATTAGCCTGCCCCGGATTGCCGGTCGTTCCCACAATGGACGAAATGGAAATAATACGCCCACTCCGCCGGCGCTGCATACCCTTCAGGGCCGCACGAGCCAGACGAAACGGACTTTCTAGATCGACCTTGAGGACCTGCGCCCAATCATCATCCTTCATCCGCACAGCAAGCGTATCCCGTGTCAGACCAGCGTTATTGACGAGAATATCCAGCGGCTGACCAGCCACCTCTTCCGCACGGCTGACAAGCGCATCTGCCTGTGCATCATCTGACAGATTGGCAGGGACGATATGCACACGCTCACTCCCCAGAGCCGCCGCCACATCCTGTAGGGCACCTTCCCGTGTCCCGCTCAGCACAACAATCGCACCACGCTCATGAAGCTGGCGGGCAATAGCCGCACCAATACCACCGGAAGCCCCAGTTATCAGGGCCAGTTTACCAGAAAGAGAAAACATTAAGACTACTCCCTTAGAGGCTCTTCAGCATTGTTTCGATTTCCGCCGGGGTTCCGGCACAGTCTGCTCCCAGATCTGGCACGATGCGGCGAGCCAACCCAGTCAGCACCTTCCCAGCTCCCAGCTCATGCTGGCACGTAACGCCCTTACCCGGCATGGAAAGCACCGTTTCACGCCAACGCACACGCCCGGTGATCTGTTTAACCAACAAGTTCCGAATTTCGTCCGGCTGGGATACGCTCTCTGCCAGCACATTGGCAATAACGGGAATACTGGCCGGATGAAGTTCCGCACTGGCCAGAGCCTCTTGCATCTCCTCCGCAGCAGGCTCCATCAAAGAAGAATGAAAAGGTGCTGATACCGGCAATTTCACCACACGACGGATCCCTCTATCCTTCGCGGCAGTCATAGCACGCTCTATAGCATCCATGTGCCCGGAAATGACGATCTGCCCGCCACCATTATCATTGGCGACTTCCAGAACCTCACCCTGTGAACATTCAGTACAAATCTCTTGCGCCACCTCAGGCTCCACGCCAAGAAGCGCAGCCATACCCCCTTGACCAACCGGAACAGCCCGCTGCATCGCCTGACCACGTAACCGTAAAAGCCGAGCTCCTTCGGCAATACTCATAACACCAGCAGCTGTCAGAGCAGCATATTCACCAAGAGAATGTCCAGCCAGTAGTGCAGCCTTATCCTTCAGGGCAAAACCACCCTCGTGCTCCAATGCCCGCACGGCTGCCATAGATACAGCAAACAGAGCAGGCTGAGTATTTTCTGTTGCTCTCAACTCGGCGGGATCGCCCTCAAAAATCAGATGAGAAAGTTTTACTTTAAGCGCTTCGTCTACTTCTTCGAACACAGCACGGGCGACAGGGAAAGCCTTGTACAGCTCCAGCCCCATCCCGACAGACTGGCTACCCTGACCGGGAAATACAAATGCATGACGAGCCATGCGGACACCTCCAACTTACAATTTATCAACGTTGATACTGAAACAGTTTCAGCGAGGAATCAGACGCCCGCGCTGCCATGATTCCGCAGCCTCTCCCGGACTCATTCCATCAATGCTAACCGCATAATCAAGGGCACTCATGACCTTGTTGCTCAGCATCATGATGGAAAGCTCATCAAGCAGGTCTTCGTCCACCTCATCACGGAGCCCCTTCCGAAGCACCAGTCTGGCCGTCTGTACCTCTCCAGCGAGCAGATCCCCATCTGGCAGCGTCTCCAGCATATCACTATGAAAGATCGCATGAGGCTGCCACACCGCAATAAGAGGGCAATTCCCAGCATCTTCCGCTTGCTTCAGGCGTGAAAAAACCTCTTCTGTCGCCACAACATCCAGCGGAAGTTCTTTAAGGTCTGGACGCTGGTCAAACATCTTCTCCACAAAAGGAAGAGCATTGGCTGTTGTCAGAAGGGATGTGAAATCCCCCGCACTCCAGCCAGCGCCCTTACCGGTGGTTCGCAGGGCAGAAAATTGCAATTCGGGGTGATAAAGACTGCCGATGACCTCATGCCCGTGAGAGCGGATCACCTCATCCTGCGGGAACCATGCAGAGACCAGAATATCAACTTCACCATCATCTAGGGATGGCAGGCGTTCGTCACGGCTCAAATCAGCATAGGCAACCTCTTCACCATTCGCCTCGATGACACGGGCCACGCCGCTAGCACAAGCGGCATGCAACGCCGTGTAAAGATGACCAATCGTGAGATATGACATGAGACAGCCTCGCATGATGAGAAAACAGACCCGGGATAGCCACAGCCCGGCGGTTTGTGAAGCCCTGCTCCCACTTTTCCATCAGTGAAAGCGGGCTTGATCTAAGGGTATTTCCTTCCCCGTTACCAGATTTTGACCCGCTGCTCTGGCGGCAGATACAGCTTGTCTCCTACCTTCACGCCAAAGACCTGATACCAGAGGTCAATATTATGAACCGGCATATTAACCCGACTGGCTGCCGGGGCATGTTCATTAGAAAGCACCTGACGTTTCAGAGCATCCGGTCTGTCTTTCTCACGCCAGACCTGTGCCCATCCCAAAAAGACCCGCTGGTCTCCTGTCCAACCATGCAGGGACGTGTCTGCCTTGCCATGCAGACTATCGTGGTAAGCCTGCAGAGCCAGATTCAAACCACCAAGATCGGCAATATTCTCCCCCATAGTCATCCTGCCATTCACATGTAGACCGGGGAACACTTCCTCTGCGTCATACTGGGCACCGAGCTTTTTTGCTCTTGCTTCAAAGGCCTGAGAAGATGCGTTGCTCCACCAGTCATGCAAGCGGCCATGCTCATCATAATGGCGCCCCTGATCATCAAAGCCATGACTCATCTCATGTCCGATGACGCCACCTATCCCACCATAATTGACGGCCATATCCCCATTCGGATCGAAAAAAGGCGGTTGGAGAATGGCTGCTGGGAAGACGATTTCATTCTTTACTGGGTCGTTATAGGCATTAACGGTTTGAGGCGTCATATCCCATTCATCCCGATCCACGGTGCGATCCAGCTGGTCCAAACGATGGTGCCAATTAAAAGCAGTGCTGCGAACTGCATTGCCGTAAACATCACCTGGACGGATATCCAACGCTGAATAATCCCACCACTTACAAGGATAGCCAACCTGCATGGCAAAATGGTCCAGCTTAACAAGCGCAGCCTGACGGGTGGGAGCATCCATCCAATCGTTATGCTCCAACCGCCAGCGGAAGGCTTTTTTCAACTCCTGAACCAGACCGGTAATCCGTTCCTTAGCCTCTGGCGGGAAATAACGCTGTACATAAAAACGCCCCAGCGCCCACCCCATGGCCGCATTCGTAGCACGAATAGCCCGTTTCCAACGCACAGGCTGAGCAGCCATGCCTGTCAGCACCCGGCCATTAAAGTCAAACGAGGCATCTGAGAACTCATGCGACAAATAGGGAGCTGCATTATCAGCCAAATGAAAAGCCAGCCATGCCTTGACCGTTTCCTTATCGGCTCCAGCGATGATCCGTGCCATGGCAGCGATGGACTTCGGCTCCCGAACATCCACAACACGCTCCATCAAGCCTGCCTCTGGCAAGCCCATGGTCCGCAGATACGTCACCCAGTCCACATCAGGTGCTAAAGCAACGAGCTCCTTCACCTTCATTGGATTGAACATCTTTAGCGGATCTCGTGTCTGATCACGGGGGGTTTCCACTTTAGCCAGAGCCGTCTCCAGAGCCACAACAGCCGATGCCTCATTCACGGGATCGGGGCAATCCAACAGAGCCAACATCTTAGCAACATAGCCACGATAGGCGTTCTTCTGCGGGGCCAGGGCCGGATTACTGTAATAGCTGATATCCGGCAGACCAAGGCCACCACTAATCCCGATACTCATGCCCTGATCCAGCATCAGCATATAATGCGTCGGATCCTGCTGATTCTGCTCAATATCCAAAGCGAAGGGGCTGTACATTAAAGAACTAGCAGCACGCCCGAACAGATGTGCCAGAGATGACCTGTCATCCAGATTCCGTATCTGCTCCAGTTCTTCCTCTAGAGGAGTTCCCCCTTTGGCATCAACAGCGGCCTGATCTAGAAAACTGCTATAGTAGGTCGCCAACTGGCCCTTTTCATTCCCTACTTCAGCATAAGGCAGCAGATCTTCCAGAAGGGCTTTCTGCCTCGCCTGTGTCAGCTCGGAAAGAATATGGAACGGGCCATAACTGCTCATGTCATCAGGAATCTTCAATTGCCTGATATACCGGCCATTCGCATAAGTGAAGAAATCTCGCCCCGGTGACACTGCTGGGTCCATACCGGGCTGGTCAAACCCCCAACCATTTTCATAGGCACGTACCGTCTGGGCCTGAGAATGCCCGATACTTTCTCCCCCCATGACAAGTCCTGCCCCTAGGGCCATGAGGACGCTACATTGCTTCAATGCGGCACGGAATGATGGAACTTTCATGAAAACATCCAGACTAAAAAAGGACAGGACAATGCAGGTCAGTTCAGGCCTGCTGAAGCTGACGGGCGAATGATTTCTGTTTCCAAGCGATCAGACCATGCATTCCTTTAGCTAGCCACTGCTGCATACGAGAATGGGGCGTCAGACCTGATGTCTTCAAGATCATGGCGGTAACACGGTCAAGGTGCCTCTGCTGATAAAAGGACAGAGCACGAGCCATATATGCGGCGATGCAGCTTTTATGATCGTAAGACTGAAACTGCTCGGAGTTAGTAATATAAAAAGCCGTGGCGAGCTCGTCATCTTCACTTTCCATCACACGACTCAGCGCAATGCGTAGACGGAACCAACGGCCTAACTTCTCTCGTCCCAAATAGCGATGCATATTGTCATAAAATAGTTTGAAATGCCGGTACTCATCCGCTGCGATCTGCTTACAAACGGCTTTCAGAACGGGTTCCTCCGTAGCGTCTGCCAGTGCTGTATAAAAAGAGGATGTGCCGGTCTCCACCATACAGCGGGCAATCAGCTCCCCCGTCCGAGAGCCCCGGATGGATGAAGAAACATCTGTATCTATCTTATAGGCCTCCCGATAACGCTCGAAAGCTGCAGCGTAATCCCAGCCCGGATCTGCCAACATGGCCCATTTACCAAGCGCATCACCATGCTGAACCTCCTCTTCTGCCCAGTTCTGTGCGGCATCCCGAAAACCGGAATCGTCATGAAAGACATTCTGAAGGTAGCAGGTATAATCCCGCGCATTTCTTTCCACCACGGAGGCTGCTTTTACAAGGGCTAGGATATCAGGGTTCACTTTTGTCGCATCAAAAGCGGCCCAATCCATTTGATCAATCTGCCAATGTTTCATAAAGACACCCTCATTTCCTGCGATGGCATTAACACTTCATGCATTTACCATACTTTTCAGATGGCATAGCGTCCATCTTTTGGGTAGGTGTAGGCGGCCAACTCTGGAGACAAAAGCTAGATGACTGAACAGACCTGCCCCTTGCCTCAGACGGCCACGCTCCGGCACGACTGGACACGCGAAGAAGCAGAAGCCCTACTTGCGCTGCCCTTTCCGGAGCTGATCTTCCAAGCACAGCTGGCACACCGGCAATTCTTTGACCCTACAAAGGTCCAGATTTCGACCCTGCTTTCCATCAAGAGCGGTGGCTGCCCAGAAGATTGCTCCTACTGTCCGCAGAGCGCTCATCATGACAAGCGCATGGCCGCCGAAAAGCTCATGCCACTGGAGCGTGTCATCGCTGATGCGAAACGCTCCAAAGAAGCTGGTGCTGGGCGGTTCTGCATGGGAGCAGCATGGCGTGCTCCGAAAGATCGGGATCTGGACGCTGTCTGCCGCATGGTTGAAGAGGTCAAAGCTCTCGGACTAGAAACCTGCCTGACCATCGGGATGCTGACGCCTAGTCAGTCCGCTCGCCTAAGAGAGGCCGGACTGGATTATTACAACCATAATCTTGATACATCAGAAGATTTCTACGGCAAAATCATCACAACACGCACCTATCAGGAACGCCTAGACACTCTGGCCAACGTACGGGATGCTGGCATCAAGGTTTGTTGTGGCGGGATCATTGGCATGGGTGAAGACGCACAGGACCGTGCGGGACTGCTAACGACTCTGGCCAATCTACCAACCCATCCGGAAAGTGTGCCCATCAATCTTCTCGTCCGTGTGGAAGGCACACCGCTAGCTGATGAAGAAACCGTGGACCCGATCACATTTGCCCGTGTCATTGCTACAGCCCGCATCATGATGCCTGCCAGCCATGTCCGCCTTGCCGCAGGGCGTGAGAATATGTCTGAATCTACACATGCCCTTTGCTTCCTTGCAGGTGCGAACTCTATTTTCTGGGGTGAGAAACTGCTCACAACGCCCAACCCAGCACAGAACAGAGATACGGAGCTCCTATCCCTGCTGGGCATGAGCCCTATGATGCAGAACACGGCAACGGCCTGATCTTTTTACCGTGCTGTAACGAAGCCGCCCCAGAACAATAAGTTCTGGGGCGTTTCCCTAAATCAAAGAAACTAGCCTTACTGCTTAGCCTGCTCCCGATTACTATCCCTAAGCCGCATCATAACACTCTCAGCGGCCTGCTCCCGTCCCATACCACGCAAAGCTCTAACTTCTAGACGCAATGCTCGACGCATAGCCTCGTAATCCGTTTCTTCCCTGCGAGCCTTAGCTAGTGATTCGGCACTATCAGCAGCCGACTGCCAGTTTTGGTTCATAATCATACGCCAGGTAAGAAGCTCTTTGAGATCAGTCTGATCTTTCTCATCTCTACTGGAGGTAAGATAAGTAATAGTCTCTTCCAGACCAACCCGATCAGACATTGCAGCAGCGACAAGACCGCCCAGCGCATAGGCTCTAAAACGTGTCCTCTCATCCAAACTATTTCTAGCCAGGCGTGCCTCAGCTGCAGCGTCCTGCCACTGGCCCCGATCATAGAAAACGGAAGCACGCACAAGGTGTAAATCAGCCTGCTGCGCTTCGATCCACCCTCTTACCGTCAAGGCGTCCGATACCCTTCGAAGCGTTTCCAAACTGGCCTTATACTCCTTCAGGCGGAGGTCACTGGTAGCCAGGTTGAAGCCAGCATCATGAATTCCCTGGGAATCATCAACTAGAAACGCCCTATCCAAGGCTTCAGCATAATGCTGCTGAGCCTGCTGGACATAACCAAGGTTGAACACACTATCCGCAGCTTCCATCCTGACGGCGTAGCGCTGATCCTCCCACTCACCAGGACCACTGGAACATCCCCCAAGAGACCCTACAAACAGCGATAGAGACACGATGATATGATGGAACCTCATGGTCGCACCTCATGGGCCGAGAGCCTACGATTAGGCCGGTGTTTCTTTCCTCCACTACCGCCCAGCAACCACAGACCTCGTAACTGATCACTCAGTTTACGTAAACTGTCCGCAGTAGCTTCAGCTTCCGCTAGGACAGCAGGTAGCTGCTCGGTAGCATCGGCCACATTACGGATGCTACGTTTTACCTCCGGCCCAGAATCTTTCAGTCCATTGGTCAGATGATGCACATTTTGCATCACGCCATTGGCCTCATTCAAGGTAACCTGCAACTGACGCTCCAGTGGCTGCACGCTCTCAATCGCCTTGTTCAGCGATGCCAGAATCGTATTAATACGCTGAGCTGTCTCTTCCTTCGTCAACAAGGCGCCGGCTGTCCCCTTACCCGCATGCAGGTCCACCATGATGTCTTTGGCCTGCTTTGTAATTTCTTCCACATTGTCCATGGCTGGGAGAAGTCTAGCGCGCAGGTCTAGCAATGTCTGAACAATCATATCCGCCGGGTTAGGCTCTACTCTGGTATTCAACACGGCATAATCCCAGTTGAGCGGCTCACCCTGCCCTCGGGTAATTTCAATATACCCCGCACCTGCAACGACAAGACGACGCTTGATAGTCGCTATGCTGTCACTACGAATATAGCGTTCAAAATGAGGTTCTATAGTCCCTTCCGCATACATACGGCCTGATTCATTAAGGTCCAGCCGACGGATCTCCCCGACACGAACCCCCATGACCTCAATATCATTATTGACGGCCAGACCAGCCACACCGCTTTCCGGTAAAACAAAATGAAGACGTCCTGCCGGTGTCAGCCATTGCTTGAGAAACCCAGCCTCCACCAACACGGCCGTGAGAATGACAAGAGCCAGCAAAACAAGCAGCCCCACCCACTCATCTACGAAAGAGCTCCTGAATAAAGGAGCCGCAAGACCGGAACGCCGACGTAAACGTAAAGGACGCATCATATATCTCTCACTTTACGAGACCATTACTACCGAGGCGAAAACGTTGCATCCCTGGTCTGGCATAACCAGCCCAAGCGGAACGTTCCGAACCGATCCATACGACGGCACAGCCCCGCTCCCGTGCCGCTGTCAGTTCTGTCAAAAAGGCATTATACAGCTCTATCGGCCCACCAAGATTGATAGGATTTTCCAATAGAAGCAAAGAAGGCCTGTTCATGAACGTCCTCACATACTCTGAACGCTTTCTGTCCAACAGGGACAGTTTTTCCGGTAGCTGAGTGGGCAGACCAGGCAGACCGAATGATTCGGCCAGATGAACGGCTTCCAACACAAGTTTATCGTAGGACGTGCGACTATGATGCAAGCTAGGCCACAGGATGTTCATATGCATCTCATAGAGGTCGATCCAGCCACTATCATCCGTTATGCGGCCAATCCGTCCCCGTAAGGCCTGCGCCCGTTTTTCATCCAACTCTGCCCAATTCAAGCCCATGCAGCTGACCGTACCCTGTCCTTTACCCGTACTAGGGTCCGGCTTGACTGGTAAAAGACCGACACAGAAATCCGTAAACTGGGCAGCCCGGAAACTATCACGGCACTCCACAAACACACATTCACCGGGCTCAAGAGATAAATTGTACTTTACCGAAGGCAGCCCTGTGGAATCGGAAAACGGTACGGCATCATCCAGCTTCAGGACAAAGCCGTAATCTCCCTCTGAAAGAGTCGCATTCTCTACCATCAGAGGCTCCCCAGAATGATATCGATCAGCACATTGATGACCAGAATGGACATAATGCCACGAGAGAAGCCACGTGGCATGAACGTGGTCAAATTATCCTCTGCCGTCACATCCATGCCAGACAAACAGCAGCACAAACCAACACTTGCCCCACTAAGGAGGAATTTCAGAGGAATACCGACATAATCACCCGGCTCCATACTGTTGATCACATCAAAGATGAACGACCAGATTGAGGATGTGACAATCCCTTTCATCCAGCAGGCCACATATCCCATACCCAAGGCAATGACGCTGAAAATGGTTCCCAATGTAATCCCGCTAACAGTTGTAGCGATGGTTCGCGGCACAACAAAAACCAGAAAGGGATCAATCCCCATACCATTCAGGGTATTGAGCCTCCCACTAGTTGTCAGGGTACCCATTTCCGTCAGCATCAACATGCCAGAACGTCCCAGCAGAATAACACCTACCAGAATGGGGGCGATTTCCCGCAGCAGAACACTGGAAAGAAGGCTCCCTGTCATCTGAGCCATACCTGCAAAACCCAGCCAGTACACAGCCTGTGAGACCAGCCCCAACCCCGTGATGACAGCTACCACCACCACGCTGAAAAACCCACTACCCACCAACTGCCGCAAATTACGCCGGAACTCGATGATGACCGTCCTTCGCCATGAGCTAGGACGAAGCGTTTCATATACAACACCCCACGCCGCCCCAATCATAACGAGAAAGAAGCGTGGCTGAGAACGAGCAAAGCGGCCCAGCATAGCCAGACCACTATTGATGACAGCAAAGCGTTCTGAGAAATTCATGATCTCTCTGCCGCCGTGCTTTCACTCCGGCCTGCCAAGATGTAGCTATTGGAGATACCATTATTGGGCAGGAAGAACTCCCCTCTCAAACGGAACAGGAAAACACCCTGCAACGTCTGATAGGCTCGTTCCGAAACCTGAATCTGCCCACCATCAGGAGCATTGTGAGCCAGAGCCTCGGCCATTGTGAGCCCTTCGCCCCACAAATTGAAGATATCACGCCTCTCCCCAAAATAAGCAACCAGGACGGGCCCGACATCAATACCAATGCGGAACATGAGCTGCGTATTCATCTGGGCAATGACCATCAGACAAGCTTCACGAATACCAATAGCCGCCTCTGCTAGATGCACAGCACCCTCTGCATCAATACTCTGAGAGCAACTGCCTAAGAAAATAAAACGGTTTCCCGCTACCTGTGCCGAGAACAGACCACGTTCTCTAGCAATACCCTCAATTTTCCCGCCAAGCTCTGCAACCAACTCCAACATGGCCTGTGCCGTATCACGGTTGGAAGAATAAGCCTCAGAAAATTCCAGCACCATAATCGGCACTGTCGGGTAAAGACCCGGCATAGGGGGAACCCTGTTACCTTCCTCCTCCGGATGGATGAGAAAGCCCTCGACAATTCGCATTGGGGATCTAGCTGATCGCCCCGTGGTGCCTGCCGCCGTAGCAGCGGTGCCTCCTTGAAGCTGCTCTGTCTTCTTTTCTTCCTCCTGCACATGCCCGAAACGGACAGCCAAAACAGACGCAAGCAGCGCTATAACCCGATCTGCCTCACCCAGCTGGTAGGGATCCTCCAGCATGATAGCCCCTACTGGACGATGCTCCTCCACAACCGGCATAAAGAACAGGTGCTTGGCCCCGATCATCCGCATGACCACACGCTGTAGGCTCTGGAAACGCTGATCCTCCCCTGCATCCGGCAGGTCAACGTCATGCCCGCTTTCAAGACACTCAAACACACCGGGATGGCCATTCCTAGTGAGCTCCATGCCGGACCCATGAGCATCCCTGCCTCGATCGAACATGTCCTCACATAGCAGCCTGTCCCCATCCGCCAACAAACGCCAAACACTAGCACGACGGGCCACTGCACGTTCGGCCAGAGCCTCACAGAAATAGGGCTGCTCTTGCTCTGGATTCAGTAGTCCCTCGGCATTGGTGATCTTCAGAAGAACGGCATTATCCTCCTTCTTCTTGTCATCAAGGACCGTCAAATCCTTCTGGAGCCTTTCAACCCGCCTCCCCTGGTAGATCAACCCCAAAGCAAGAACCAACGCCAACCCGACAATAACGATGGAGAAGTAGACCGCCTGTTTCTGCACAGCATGTGTAAAGCTAGCGAAGTCACTTTCAGGCGCATTGAGCAGCAACACCCACGACCGCTTAGCCAAAGGCATGGCTGAGGCAATAGTGACATAATTCTGCCCCCTGGCCTGCACCATCCCCGTCCCATCTCCCATGACACGAAACACGTTAAGTGCCCTGACAAAAACGGGCTGCGTTTTAGGGTCCAAGTGTACATTTTCTGCATCAAAACCAGGTTTACCAACATCCATCATGTTATGACCGGCAATCACATGGCCGCTGAGATCCACGATCACAGCCTGTCCACTTTTGCCCACCTTGAGGCTGTTGACGAACTGTGTCAGCCGATTCAACGAAATGCTGATAGCGAACACAACATGCCGCCCATCCAATGTCCTGAACGCCAGAGAGGCCGTGACAATAAACTGATGAGTCGAAAGATAAGGATAAGGGTCTGTCCAGAACAGACGACGATCCGGCGCACGACTCTCAAAATGGAGTGCCCCTTTATACCAAGGGCGCAGCCGGGGGTCGTATCCTTCCGCCGATAGCCTGTCTGTGGAAATAAAACGACCATCCTTATCGGTCAGTCTGTGCCGATAATACGGGGCTCCATCCTCAATCTGAAGCGTTGTCTCCTCGTACTGCCCATCCCGCCGGGCAGACATCCAAAAGTGCCCCTGATCATCCGCCAGATAGAAACTATCCACATGAGGGATACCCCGCAGGACAGAACGCCCCAACGTCATAAAGGCATTAGCATTTGCCTGCATGTCCGTGCTGGTGAGCATCCCACTGGCCATGAAAGAAATCCCCGTTGCCGGAGACAGATAATGGCTGACTTCCTCGGTAATATAACGCTGCTGGCTTTTAAGAAGATTCCGTGAGAGGGTGATCGCCCCTTCCCGCATGGTCCGATATGTGTACAGCGTGACAACACCAATGGTCATAATGACCAAAATCACGCCCAAAATTGGCCCTATGAACTGAAAAAGCTGCCAGCGCCGTCCTGTGGTATCAATGGCAGGATCAATGATCTCATCTGTCGGCAAGGCTCTAGAATCCCCCTTAGTCATCCGGTATCCCGAAATGATCCCTTGTATACCATGCTGGAATAGGGTGAAGGTCCCTCTTCTGTAGCCACCACTATTATGCGGACACTGATGAAGCGCAACCATCTTTCACGCCGTGCTGTCATTTCGTTCACAGGAAATGACAAAACCAGCTTTCTAAACGGCCTCATAACCAATGATTTACAGACCCTTTCCGAGCAGGATACCATCTGGGCGGCTATGCTCAATGCGCAAGGGCGCATACAGGCATTATTTTTTCTCTGGAAAACTGAAAATGCCCTCCTCCTGGACCTCCCAGAGGATCAGGCCGACTCTTTCCTAAAAAACCTACGTCGTTTCAGACTAAGAGCCGATGTCCAGATGGAGCGAACGGAAGCCACCGTTCTAACAGGCCCACTAGATAGCCCACGACCAGAAAATTCTTTGGTCCATGCGTCAGACCCCCGGCATTCTGCGCTAGGATGGCGGGCCATCATCCCGGCCTCATTACCACATGACGAAGCTACCTGCTGCACCGAAGCCGAATCCCTACTTAACCGACGACTGCACCTCGGGATTCCGGCAGACGAAGACATCACTCCAGGCCAGACACTGGCTCTAGAAGCCAACATGGATCACCTGCATGGTATTTCATGGACCAAAGGATGCTATTTAGGTCAGGAAGTCACGGCCCGAACCCACTACCGAGGGCTCATTAAAAGGCGTATCCTGCCCATTAGTACTGCCAATGGAGACGCTCTGCCCGATAGTGGGACCATAACCCTGGATGGACAGGATGTCGGTGAAATCAGGTCACATGCAGGGCGACGTGGGCTAGCCCTGCTCCACCGTCGAGCATGGAACGCTACCGAACTACAGCTAAACGGCCAGACCATCACACTGAACTGGCCTGACTGGCTGCCCAAAGCCGCAGAACCATCGGAGAAACAGGACAGCTGACATGTCGTGGAAACCTATTACCGAACCAACATTGACAAATCTGTTAGATCAGATCTCATTCAATGAACAAGGGCTCATCAGTGCCATTGCGCAAGATGAAGCAAGAGAAGTACTCATGCTTGCATGGATGAACCGGGAAGCCTTATCCGAGACGCTCTCTACAGGACGGGTCTGTTATTACTCCCGCAGCCGGGGCAAGCTCTGGCGTAAGGGAGAAAGTTCCGGGCAGGAGCAGCATCTTCTTTCTGCCTCTCTAGACTGTGACACTGACTGCCTGCTTCTGACTGTCCAGCAAAAAGGCGTTGCCTGCCATACAGGGCGTCGCAGCTGCTTCTATCAGGCACTAACACCCACCGGCCTTACAAATCTGACTAATCCGGACGTTGACCCCACAAATCTGTACGGAACACCCCCTTCCTCCTGAAGACTGACACTCCCTGACAGAATAAAGCTCTTCCCACCGCATAAAGGGTGGGAAGGGCTCCACCATCATTCTTCAAAATATGGTCAGAGAAGGCCTTCAGCATGATGTTTCAGATGATCCTGTATGAAGCTCTGAACAAACCAATAAGAATGGTCATACCCTTCATGTCTGCGTAGCTTCAGGGACTGGCCAGCAGCCTTAGCAGCCTGCTCCAAAAGGTCCGGCCGCAGGCGATCCAGAAACTCATCATCGCTCCCCTGATCTACCAGCAGGGTTCCCGGATGAATTCTGCCAGAATCCAGAAGCAGGCAAGGGTCATACTGAGTCCATTCCGCCTCATACCCCCCGAAATAGCTGGCTGTCACCTTGCGGCCCCAGTCCACCTGAGATGGTGATGAAATCGGTGCGAAAGCTGAAACGGTCCGCCATGCTTCAGCATCGCCCAGCGCAATGGACAGAGCCCCCATTCCTCCCATCGAGTGCCCCATGACCCCACGATGTCCGACCTGGATGGGAAAATGTTCTTCTATCAAGGTTGGCAGTTCGTTGCGCACGTAAGAACCCATACGGTAATGCGCCGCCCATGGGTCAGACGTAGCGTCCACATAATAGCCTGCGCCAGTACCCAGATCATACGCCTCATCCTCACCAGCTACGTCAGCTCCCCGTGGGGAAGTATCTGGCGCTACCAAAGCAAGACCATATTCCGCCGCATAACGAACAGCATTGCTTTTAATGAGAAACGTATCCTGCGTACAAGTCAGCCCTGCTAGCACATGAACAACCGGCACCCGAGCACCAGCAAGAGCCTGCGGCGGCAGGAATAAATTGACTCGTGTGGGCAGCCCAAGTTCTTGCGACTGATGGGAGAGGAAATGAATTTCCCCTCCACAGCAGGCATGGCGTTCGATCAGTGTAAAGGGGTTATCCGTCATAGCGTGTAATTCACGACGTTACGGATGCCCTCACCACGCTCCATCATCTCGAAGCCCTTGTTGATGTCATCCAGCTTCATCTCATGGGTGATCAGGTCATCAATATTGATGCGCCCTTCCATGTACCAATCTACGATCTTCGGAACATCCGTACGCCCACGGGCACCGCCAAAGGCCGAACCGATCCAGCGGCGGCCTGTCACAAGCTGGAAGGGACGTGTGCTGATTTCCTGCCCTGCACCGGCAACGCCGATCACACAAGAAACACCCCAGCCACGATGTGCACTTTCCAGAGCCTGACGCATCAGACCGACATTGCCAACGCACTCGAAGGTATAATCAGCACCACCACCCGTCATCTCGATAAGATGGCCGACTAGATCGCCTTTTTCACCTAAATCTTTAGGATTAACGAAATCCGTCATACCAAACTTACGGGCAATAGCCTCACGCTCTGGGTTGAGGTCGATACCAATAATCCGGTTGGCCCCGACCATCTTCGCACCCTGAATGACATTCAGCCCGATACCACCGAGACCGAACACAGCCACAGTGGACCCAGCCTCTACCTTGGCGGTGAACAGCACAGCACCGATACCGGTCGTCACACCGCACCCGATGTAGCAGACCTTGTCAAACGGTGCATCGGGACGGATTTTGGCCAGCGCAATTTCTGGCATGACCGTGAAATTAGCAAATGTGGAACAGCCCATATAATGATGAACTGGTTTCCCCTTGTAGGAAAAGCGCGTCGTCCCATCCGGCATCAGACCCTTACCCTGTGTACCACGAATGGACGTGCACAGATTTGTCTTACGGGAAAGACAGGACGGACATTCACGACATTCCGGCGTGTAAAGGGGAATGACGTGATCGCCCGGCTTAAGGTGCCTTACCCCAGCACCAACTTCACGAACGATTCCAGCACCTTCGTGGCCCAGAATGGAGGGGAAAAGACCTTCTGGATCATTACCAGAAAGTGTATATTTGTCCGTGTGGCAGAGTCCCGTAGCCATGATTTCCACCAGAACCTCGCCCTCACGAGGGCCTTCTAGCTGGACAGTATCAACGACCAACGGTTTCCCGGCTTCAAGAGCGATTGCAGCGCGAACATCCATCTCTTAATAATCCTACTTATCGCTGTTTCTTTAGGTATGGATTGTGCCACAGAATGAGCGGGCTTCAAGCCCTGACATATTCACCACTCTCCATGTGAGGAATTTGCCACCTTGATCATCAAACGTCGTTATGGCCTTTCCATACTGTTCCGGGAAATCCTTCCCCCTCTGATCGTCCTGACAGGGTGGGACTGTGTGGTGGTCATACTGTTCCAAATCTTCCATCAGGAATGGATGGAACAGCCCGCCCTGCCCTTTTCCCTTATGGGGTCGGCACTCGCCATCTTTCTAGGAATCCGTAATAATGCTGCCTATGCCCGCTGGTGGGAGGGACGCACATTATGGGGGGCCATCACCAACAACTGCCGCTCCTTCGCACGGGAAGTAGAATCGCTCCTTGGTGGGCAGCCAAGCCTTGTTCGCTCCATGGCAGCCTATCCGTATATTCTAAAATCCTCACTGAGCGGCAATGAGCCCGATGCTGCCATTCAGGTGCTGCTGGATGAGGAAACTTATAGATTCGTCTTTTCCTGCGGCAACCCAGCCAATGCCCTGCTCTACAGAATCGGGCAAGAGGTCCGCAGGCTCGTCGAAGAACGTCATATTGATGGGGCTGTCCACGGGACTGTGGACCGTATCCTCTCCGACCTAGCCAATGCGCAGGGTGGGCTGGAGCGCATCCGCAATACGCCTCTTCCTGTACAATATTCACTCCTGCCGAAGGTCATCACCCACCTCTTCTGCATTCTGCTGCCTTTGTCCGCCGTGCAAACGCTAGGCTGGATCACACCTTTGGGCTCCAGCATCATTGGCGTTCTCTTCCAAATGCTGGACCGCAGCGGACAAAATCTTCAGGAACCTTTCAAGGTCAGCCCTCATTCCCTGCCGATGCTGACAATGAGCCGCACAATTGAGCGGGATCTCCTACAACCCCTGGGGCAGGAATCCCTCCCCTTGCCAAAGCCTCGCTTTGGACAGCTACCTTAATATGTAGTTATGGGAGGATAGCCCTTAGGTAATACAAGACATATTCTTGTTTTTCTGCTATCCTCCCGACCATGAACAACAGCTTCAGAATGTCCCATAAGGGTGGTGTTACTGACGAGATGGCCCGCGCCGCCGCCGAGCACACCGCCCGTCAGAAAGACCCAGAACAGGAAAAGAATCCTTTCCGTGAGGGTGACGCCATCGTTTATGCCGCCCATGGGGTTGGCCGTGTTGACCGGATTGGTGAAGAAGAGATCGCCGATACAAAGATCGAAATGATCCAGATCTCCTTCCCCGGCAACCAGATGACACTCCGTATCCCGCTGGCCAAGGCCCGTAAATCCGGCCTGCGCAAGATCGCCACGCGCGAAATTGTGGACAAGGCCATGTCGGTCATTAAAGGTAAGCCGCATGTCAGCCGTGGCATGTGGGCCCGCCGTGCGGTGGCATATCAGGAAAAGATCAACTCCGGTGATCTTGTCCAGATTGCTGAAGTTCTGCGTGATTTGCGCCGCAATGTCGACAGTCTTGACGGCAGCTTTTCCGAACGTAAACTTTTCGAGGCCGCTCAGGAGCGTTTTGTTGCCGAGTTGGCCGTGCTTGAGAACAAAGATCCGGCCACGGTTCTGGAAGACCTGACCCAGACCATGAAGAACGCCTGATCTACCATCCCCTCCCTTATAGACCTGTCTATCCGGGAGGGGATGCTTCCTCCAAAACCCTGATGGGAAAGGTAGAGGTTATGTCCACAACGTCATCAAAGCGTTTTGAAGGCCAGAAGGTACTGATTACTGGGGCTTCCCAGGGGATTGGTGAGGCTGCTGCGCAGTATTTTGCTCGACATGGAGCCCAGGTTGCCATCAACGGGCGTAAGGAAGAGAAACTGCGGACGGTTCTGGAAACTCTGCCCAAAGTTTCTGGTGGAGACCATGTCATCGTTGCCGGTGACATCTCACAGGAAGAGTCTATCGACAAGATCTTCCAGAAAAGTATCGAAACCATGGGCGGGCTGGACATATTAATCTGCAATGCAGGTTATCAGATTCCGTCCCCATCCGAAGATATCACCCTGGCTGACTTTGAGGGCGTTATGGCTGTCAATGTCACTGGTGTCATGCTTTGTTGCCGTGCGGCTCTGCGCTACTGGCTAAAAGCTGGTGTGAAAGGTCGGGTGGTTGTCAATTCCTCTGTCCATCAGCTGATTCCTAAGCCACATTATCTAGGTTATTCTGCCTCCAAGGGGGCAGTAGACAACATTGTCCGCACGCTGGCGTTGGAATATGCCTCCCGTGGAATCCGGTTCAATACAGTAGCACCCGGCGCCATTGTCACACCGATCAATGATTCTTGGGTCAAAGACCCCAAGCAGTATGAAGCTGTCGCCAGTCATATCCCCATGAAACGCCCTGGGAAAAGCAACGAGATTGCTGATGCCATGGGCTTTTTAGCCTCTGAAGAGAGCAGTTATGTCACGGGGCAGACGCTTTATGTCGATGGCGGCCTAACGCTGTATGGTGACTTCGAGAAGAACTGGTCTTCATAAGACGCTAGGGCTTTTTCCTCATTAAAAGAGGTCAGCGACTGAATGCGGAGGGCGGCAAGGAGACATCATTCCTGCCGCCCTTTGTTCTTTCCCGTGATGATTGTTCCAGAAGAAGGCTGGCCCTCCCTCTTCCTTGATGACCGGAAAGGAAATGAACCTACAAAACAGATTAACCGGTCATGCTCCTCTAGAGCTATCTGTTACTTATTGTTCGAAGCTGCTGGAGCAGGAGTATCCTGCTTCTCAAAAACACCCGCAATCCGCAGTTCCACATCATCACTGACATATGGCACGAACATTTTAACACCAAAGTCACTGCGCTTGATGGTTGTTGTCGCATCAAACCCGACTGTATATTTCTTGTCGAGCATATTGACCCCTGCACCGATAAAATGAACGTGCAGCGTCTCTGGGTAGGTGATACCATGCAGTGTTAGATTACCCGATACAAGCGCATCATTCGGCCCTGTCTGCTTAACACTGACAGAAACAAACTCAGCCTTTGGGAACTGATCAGCTGCCAACCACTGGCCACCTTTCAGCTCCTCCATCAGCTTATTATTTGTCGTCAGCACAGAAGCAACCGGGATGGAGACAGACAGGCTAGAAGATTCAAGCTGATTAGGGTCCAGGCGAAGCACACCAGAGGCCCCAGAAAAAAGCCCCTCAAACACAGAAAAACCAAAATGCAGCACCGAAAAACTGACCTGCGTGTGCAGCGGTTCCACCTTGTAATACCCAGGCTGAATCTGGGAAGCATCCGTCACAACCTGTGCGGAGGCCACCATCGGGGCCGCACAAGAAAGAGTAATAGCTGCTAAGGCAGCCCGTAGTGAAAAATGCATGACAAATCCTTCCCCCATAACAGGCATCATGACAGCATGATGTATCTGTACTTTCTACCTACAGTAGAAAACATTAATAATCTATCCCATAGGACAGCCCAACACTGGAACCCGGGTCATTCTCAGGGGTTGTAAACCCCGTTACCTGTCCACCTGTACCTACAGTAGTGTTAAGCTGTAGCCGTTTTGTCAGATCAACTTTTACCTGCGCCTGCGCACCTTTACCGGACAATCCCTCTTTAGCGCCAACATAAACACCCTTCATCACATATTTCCCAGCTTCAACGCTGGCAGCCCCCCGTCCTACGCTGTTGCCTCCGCCAATGGCCAAATGATCCAGCCCCAACGTACTACGGACCTTCCCCATCGGGTCAAAAGTCGAACCGCCGCCAATTTGCACAATAGCCAGCCCAAGAGACGCCAGCTGCGTTGAAGAGAGGGAGTTTCTATCTGTCCCAAACAACAGAATGGACAACACCTCATCACGAGGACGGCTTGGATTGGAGACAAAATCAATCTTCGGATCGCTGGCATAGCCCCGGACCAACAAACTCGCCAGAGTACCATTAGCATTACGGTCCGCCCTGAAATCAATGGTCGGATCAAGCCGGTGGGCCACACCACCACCGTTGAAACCAACCTGCCCATGCGTAAAGTTAAGGTTGATCCCAGCCAGATTAAAATTACCTCTCTTCAGGTTGATACCACCCGTCAAAAGTGGTGCCGTACTGACACCTCCTATGTGCATCTTCCCCTGCATCTCGGCAAACAGGCCGTGCCCTCTCACAAAAAGTCGCCCCGGAGATGTGAAGTCGATATTTAACCCCACAACCAATTTGGGCGCCGGTCGAGCGACTTTCTTTGCCTCCTCCAACGTAATGACCTCTAGCTGGGGCACCGACGCAGGCATAGAATCCGGCAAAGTGATGGAGGCCTCCGGCACTGTAATGTCGCCTTCAACATCAATCCGGGTTGTGGCCTGCCCATGAATATGCAGATGACTATCAATCTCTTCCGTCAGCATATCACTCTGTATCGGCTGGGCCTTAGCCATGAGGAACTGAAGGTCAACCGGCACTCCCGGACGCAGAATACCTACCTGCCCTGTCATGCCTAGCGTCCCTCGCCCAGCCCGAGCAGTAAAATGATCAAGCAGCAGATTATCACCACGAGCCATCAGCACCGCATCAATAGCCTGAAGGTGCACGCCCTGCGCATAATGGTCGAATGATCCATTATGCAGCTGTACCGTTCCGTTAATCTTAGGCTGCTGGATAGGCCCCTTAATCCCGAGATCAAGACTTAACTGCCCTCCCGTCCCCATAGCAGCTGTTCCAAGAAAAGCATTGGCAACCGAAAGCATCAGACGGCCCTTTGCTGAAAGGTCCAACACCCCTGTTGGAGAAAGTGGCACCTGGCCTGTTACTAACAGGGCCATAGGATCACCGGCACGCAACTCCGTCCGCAACTGGGCCGTCTTGCCATTCATCTCCGCCTGTACATGCAACTGTCCTGCCGGTAGCAATACCGTTGACTCACTCAGAAGGCCCAGGTTTGTCCCATCAAGAGTGATACGCCCCACAGGGGCCGTTATGCTGCCTTTCAATTTCGCTGCAGCATTAAACTCACCTCTGGCATGAAGTGACGGAACAAACGGTTCTGCTAAGGCTGGTGTGATATGCTCAAGCCGGGCATCGAGAGCCAAATCGGGCTTAAGTGTCCCATTCAAAGCCACCCGTCCTACCGCCCCATGAGGAGGGCGTAGCTCCAATGAGAGCTTTTCAACGGCAAGCTTCGACCCATAGGCTACGCTAACAGGCGACAGAAGACGGAGCGCATCCCCTTTCACGCTGGCAGATAGTTTTTCCAACTTAACACTCTGCATTGGTAAATTGGCCTGCGCAAGGAGAGCGAAACGGGCCGGTGCTTCCATAACATGATCAAAAGTACCTTCAGTCTGCACAGACAACGCTGTCTGAGGGCCTTTTACTCGCAGTTTCAGATCGCCCGTAATTGCGTTAGCCCGCAAGCCGGAAAGTTGAAGTGCAAGATCCGCCGTAGGGTCCTGCTGAAGATGTTGAATCTCACCTTTCAATTTCAACATATTCACGGCGTAGCCACCCATATGGAACTGACCATCAAGTGCCAGCGTCAAACGATCAGGCTGGATGGGTGGTTTGTCTGCTATCTGTGTTCCCGGTAGCGTATGCATCGCCAGCTGGAGATGACCCGCCATGGGCCTCCCTAAAAGACGACTAAAGCTATCCAACCGGGCGATCTTCAACTCAACATCCCCACGGGGAATACGCCGCCCTGCGGGTAGAGCCACATCTGCCCTGCCCTGCAGTTCTTTCCATTCCAGAGCATCGATAGATGCTGCCATTCCACCATCAACGTTGCGGGCGAAATTCATATGCAGCTTCAGAGGGGACCGGTCGAGCATACCACTCACCTGCACTGCCCCTTGAGGCTGAGACGGAAGATGGGCTACATCCAGCTTTAGATCCAACGGTGCAACAGGCAATGAAACACTAGGGTGTATGACCCCCAGCATACCCCCCAGATGCGCCTGCATAGCCAGGTCCGTCATCGCCCCCCCTACACTGGCCTCCAACGTAGCCTGACCACGTAAGGCTGTGTGCAAAGCTTTCAGATCAGACAGAGCTAATGTGAAAGAGGCAGCTAAAACCTGCTTCGGGTCCAACTGACCTTTCCCCTCTAGCCGGAAAGAACGCCCTCCCAAAACGGCTTGGTCCAGATGCAGCTGACCAGTTCCATCCCGCTTTGCCTGAAGGTGCAGCGTTCCTTGATCCCCAATCAGCGCAACGGCCTGAGCTGGACCTTCCGTCAGGCCGAAACGCCCCTCCAAAGTGGCCACCATATCGCCTGGTGCCTGCAAAGGCACACTGAAATCCCCACCAAGATGCGCTGATCCAGCCATCTGCTGACCGATCAAACCGGCAAGGTCCGGCAATTTCTCTACATCAAGCTGCATATGCCCTGCCAGGGTGGAAGCCACGTTCCCTGCGGCAACCAGTTTTATCGCATCATGCTCTAAGCGTATCTGATAAGGCCTATCAGGCTGATAAGGCTGTATTGTGCCATCAAAAATCAGCGGGGCATCCGCCAAAATGGTTGGGACCTTCCCCGGTACTCTGACACCATCAAGACGGGCAGACAGGGACAACTTACCTGCCTCGTCCTTGCCCGTACGAGCCTTCTGGAAGGCTGCTACATCACGGGCAAGAAGGGCCTGCACTCCGCCTGCCTGTCCATCAAATTGAACATGCACATGCTCCGCTCCGGTTCCTGACGCCATTAGATTCATGCCGTCAAACTGTATGCTACCCTGAGGGTCCAGCATTGCCCCGTGAAGAGCTGCCGTCATATCCAGCTTTTCCCATCCCACATCAGGCCGAAAGGCCATGGGAGGCGCATGAACAGCGAGTGTTAGGTCGTCTTTCAGATGCACACAATCCAGACTACCCTTTACCATGACTGTCAAAGGGCTTTCCTGATGAGTTGCGGCTCGGGCATCCAGCTTAATTGCCAACGCTCGATAAGGACCATCCACAGAGAGATCAACAGACAGAGGGTCCAGCACAGCCATCCCTCCCGGAGAGGTAGCAAAACCATGCACCTCCTCGTCATAATGCAGCTGAAGCTTCCCTCTCTGCCGCTGGGTCTTTAGGTCAACCAAAAGATGGGCTGGATCATCCAAGCGCTCCACCTTCAACCAGAGCTGGGTTGCAGGCATCGCTTTGAAAGATGGCATGTGTGTCAGACTGCTAAGGCTACCCAGATGGGCCCGCCCCTCAATATTCAGACGCGCTGCCTGCCCAAAAACAGTCTGCCCTACTGTCAACAAGGACAGCTCCAAATGATCAACTCGTACACCCCAGTTTGGCAACTCGGTTGGGGATGTTTCCTTAGGTTTTTGGGTCGACGGGAAAACAGGATTGCGATCATAAACAAGCAGTCCCGCCGAAAGATGACGCACATGAACCTGCTTATGCAAAAGAGACAACAAGCTAAGACGCAAGTCGGCATCACGCCCTTCCAGCCATATGCCCTGAGGATCCCGTAAGACCACATGAGAGAGCGCCAGATGCCAAGGCAAAATCCCACTAATTCCCTCGACCTGAACCATGCCGCCCGACCAGTCCGGCAGCTTCTGCTCTACAAACCGTTTGGTCGGCGGAAGATTGATCCCCACAAGCAGCAGCAACACCAGCAGAACCAAGCCTGCCAAAAAGATGGAGCTATACCGGAGAAGCCTGCGTCCCAATGTTAACATCAGAAAGTCTCCCCCAGCCCCAAATAAAGCTCCCATTTATCCCCACGATGCGGCCTGTTGATCGGCACAGCTACATCCACACGGACCGGTCCGATCGGCGTGAAATAGCGGATACCACCACCACAGCCGACACGCAGTTTTCCATGCCCGGGTATGGAATTGCCACTAACCTGACCAGCATCCGCAAAAGCCGCCAGTCCAAAATTTTTGGGCAAACGCTGGCGGAACTCGACAGTCCCAGCATCCATACTTGTTCCACCAATGGCATATTTGGTCGTGCCATATTGTGGCCCGACACCCTGATAACGAAAGCCACGAATAGAGCCCGGACCACCAGCATACAGACGCTGATCCGGTGGTAGATTCCAAGTGCTCGCCCCCTGAATAGACCCCACCATGACACGCACGGCAATGATACTATTGCCCGGTTTTGTTAGGCCCACATGTGTCAGATCGAAATAAGTGGAGGCCTGCATATTCATGGGAATAAAGAAGGATGTCTGATGCTCCATGGAAATGGAAGGCGTCACCCCCAACGACACACGCAGACCATGCGTTGCCGGTTCGATAGGATTGGAGCGGTGAGTACCATCATAATCCAGCTTCACCGGAATAGAAGCGATGAAATAATCCGCCCTTCTACCGAACTGGCGAATATGTTCCTGCTCCAGCGTAACCCCGGCACTTCCAGAAAAATCTTTCCATAGTGGACGCTCAACACGCCCCTGAACTAGAAGAGCTGTCTGCCGGTAAGAATAGAGAAGCTGACGGATCGCCTCGACCCGGAGGTCAAGCACCTGGCTACGCTGTAGAAAATCCGGCTTCATGAAATCCACATAACCATCATAACCAAGCCCCTGCTGCGCCGTTCCTCCCAGCCCCGTAGCCATGGCCGCAACACGCAGCTGCTCACCCCGCCCCAGCAAATTTCTATGCAGCCATGAAACACCGGCACGACCACCCAGATCGGTTGAATACCCAACATCACCTGTCAGGCGATGACGCTTACCCTCAGTAAAATCAAAATCAATCGGCAAAGCCCCATCCACCCCGGCAGGAGAGTGCTGCGTCGCCACTTTCTTGTGGGTTGTCCGCTCCCTCTGGGGAGGCACCTTCTGTTCCGACAGCGGCAGCACCTTATCGCCATTCCTCTGCACGACCGAGGCAAACAAGCCAGTACTGCCCAGATCAAGCCTTGCCTGTTCCAAAACAGAAGGCTGATACAGCTGCCCTTCCCTCAACAATATACGCCGCCGGATATAATCCGGCTTGACCCGTTTCAATCCGTTGAGAGCCATAGGGCCAATAACCAGCTTTGGCCCACGCTTCATCCTGATCTGCACATCAATCTGCTTCCGCTCTGGATGCAGAATGGCTTGAGGAGCTTGCACACTGGATAGGCCGTATCCTTCTTCCTGAAGATAACCCAACAACCGGCCCTGTATAGCCAGCACGTCCGCCGCCACAGCGGGAGCACCGCTCTCCATCCCCAGACTGTCACGCTCCCCTTTCGAAAGGGTTAGAACCTTGCGGACAGCCGGTACATGACTCTGCTGTTTCTCCCCAGCAGCCACCTCCTTGCCGTCCCCCTCATCATCCTCAACAACAATGATCTGCCCGACAGTAAACTGCTCCCCCAACACGGCACCAAGACGGATGGTTACCGTTTCACCAGAACGTATTGAGGACAGAAAACCGGCAAGGTCTGGAGCATGGCCATCAATGGTCTTACCTTCAGCTTGCACCGTAACAGTCACGTGGCCACCGTAATAGCCACGAGACTGCAACGCCCCCTGCAATCGCTCGTAATCTTCCCGTATGCGGCCAGCAAGCGCATATGGACCAACATTTCTGGTCGCCTGAAGGCTCACTAGCTGGGACGCCGCCGCCATACCAGATGTGACATCCTTGTCCGCCGTCGGCACGACCATAGTGGTGTAAGGCAAAGGATGCCGTACGAGCTCATGCACAACGGGCATGCTATCCTCGCCCCATACCGGCATGGTCTCCCATCCCACCAGCCCCACGCATAGTAGTAGCGTTACAATGCGTTCTGCCTGTTTTCCCATCCTGCCTATCAAACGATTACTCGCCATTTTCCCCGCTGGTTCAGCCTAGCTCCGGCCATCCGGCTCCTTATGACAGACAGTTTTGTCTTTAAAAAGTTTCTGTTCTGTCATCTCAAGCTATTCCTCACTCTACCTAAACAAGAAGATCATTCTATCCTGCTGATAAAGATTGTCTCTCCTCCATAAAATGCCTATCTAGACGACTATGTCTGTTGCAGAGCCTCATTCAACCAGAAAACGAAACAGCCAGCGGCCTGTTTTTGACCCGGATCGTCTCTTTGCGGAAGAAAGCCGTGCCTTGCAGGACACATTCATGGACCGCCTGAGGGCCCGCTTGCGGGCTGGTGCCCTGCTGGGCTGGGCTGCAGCCGGATGTGTTGGGCAGGGCTCGTGCCTACTTATGCCGGGCAAGATGTTCCGCCGTTTCCCGCTCTTTTTCTGGAGCGTAGCTTGTCGCATCCTCAATATGGAGGTCCGCACGCTCGGAGAGCGAGCAGGCTCTCTTACCCCCCGTGCGGATAAACGACGGGTCATCTATGTCGCCAATCATAGCTCATGGCTGGATGTGCTGGTACTGGGTAAAGTGCTTCCAGCCTTCTTCATTGCCAAGCAGGAAGTCCGCCATTGGCCAGTCATTGGTTATCTGACCTTTCTGGGACGGACTATCTACATCAACCGCAACCGGCAGGAAGCGGGTCAGGATGTCGAAAACGTTATCAACCAGCTTCGCAAAGGGTATGACATCGCCTTTTTCCCAGAAGGTACAACTTCCAAGGGCAATGGTCTTCTTCCCTTCATGTCATCACTCTTTGCTATTGCAAAACCTGTTCGCCGCCCTGGTGAACCAAAGGCTGATGATCACCCATCCTGCATCATCCAGCCCGTCACAGTTACCTATGACCGGCTAGAGGGGCTGCCTGTTGGGCGGCATCGACGTTCTTTCGTCTTTTCATGGTTTGGTGACATGGATTTCGGCCCGCATCTGATGGGCCTTGGTAAATGGCGTTCCATGCGGGCTACGGTTATGTTCCATCCGCCTATCAAACCAGAGGACTATCCATCCCGCAAAGCACTCTCCAATGCTGCCCGGGCCGCCATTGAACAAGGCAGTGAAGAGCTACGGCAGAACCGGCCGCAGGATACTGCCCTCTCATGACCTGCCCTTTCCTTTTATAAGCCCGCCGATTCACGAACAGACAGCGACTATCATTCATGCCAGAACAGCTTTCCAACTCCCCATCACGAGGCCTGCACATCATCACATGGGGATGTCAGATGAATGTCTATGACAGTGCCCGTATGGCAGATGTTCTGCGACCACTTGGGTACAGCCCGGTAGACCTGCCAGATAATGCGGACATGATCATCCTCAATACCTGCCACATTCGTGAGCGAGCTGCGGAAAAGGTCTTCTCCGAACTGGGGCGGCTACGCCAGATCCGTGAAGCCCGAAAGCTGGAAGGCAAGGAAACCCTCATCGCCGTAGCAGGCTGCGTGGCACAGGCGGAAGGTAAGGAACTGCTGGCCCGTGCCCCTTACGTGGACCTCGTCCTCGGCCCGCAGACCTACCATCGCCTACCCGAGATGGTAGCCCGCATTGCCCGTGCCGGTGGCAGCGTAATTGACACGGACTTTCCTGTTGAATCCAAGTTCGACCTTCTCCCGGAAGAAGCTGCACCGCAAAATGAAGGCAATCTAACGGCCTTTCTCACCATTCAGGAAGGTTGTGACAAATTCTGCTCCTTCTGCGTGGTCCCCTACACACGAGGTGCTGAAACAAGCCGTCCCGTGGCTTCCATTCTGGCAGAAGCTGAACGGCTTGTTGCCAGTGGCGTCAAAGAAATCACCCTACTAGGGCAGAATGTGAATGCCTTTCATGGTGACTGGAATGGCGGAACCGCCTCCCTACCAGAGCTGGCCTCTCTCCTGCACGAAAAGATTCCGGCTCTCAAACGCCTGCGTTACATCACATCCCACCCACGAGACATGGAACAGGCCCTGATTGATGCTCACCGGGATAATCCTATTTTCATGCCGTACCTTCATCTACCGGTCCAGAGCGGATCAGACAAAGTATTGAAGGCCATGAACCGAGGTCATACGGCTGATGAATACCGGGAAATTATCAGCCGCCTCCGACAAGCCCGCCCAGACATCGCTCTGACATCCGACTTCATTGTCGGCCATCCCGGTGAAACAGACGAAGATTTTGAAGCCACCATGCAGCTGGTGCGCGATGTACGATTCGCCAGTGCTTATAGCTTCAAATACTCCCAGCGCCCCGGCACCCCTGCAGCCGGACAGCCTTTTCAAGTTGCTGAGGATGTGAAAGAAAAACGGCTTGCAGCCCTGCAGGCTCTTCTGCGAGAACAACAGGACGCATTCAATGCGTCTCTTGTTGGCACGGTTCAGGATGTTCTTGTCACTGGGCTCGGGCGTAAGCCGGGTCAGTTAAATGGACGGTCCCCCTATCTCCAGCCCGTCCATTTCGAAGGTGACCCATCCCAGATCGGGCAGATCGTCAAGGTTCGTATTACAGCTCCTTTCACCAACTCCCTTGGTGGTCACCTCCATGAACAGGAAGGCACAGCCATTTGAGCCGTTCTGCATCAGCTTCCTTCTCTTCCGGTCAGGAAGGACACCGCACGACAACCCTGCGCTTTGAGGATAATCATCGTCTGCAGAAAGTCCTCGGCGATCATGACCGCCACCTTATCCGCCTAGAACAGGGAACCGGGGCAAGGTTGGTCTGCCGGGGTAATCGTGTAGCCATTTCCGGAGAGACGGAGGCCGTCAATCGGGCGCAGGCTGTCCTCCATGCCCTCTACCAACAGGTCGGCCGGGGTGTGATTCTGGATGGCGATCAGGTTGATGGTGTCATAAGGCTGACAGCTCTGCCATCCCACCGGCGTGTTGCACATCGCTCTTCCACAGAAGGAACAGCCCCACCTATGGATGCTTCTTCACTGGACAACCTTCCGCAGATACAAACCAAGCGTGGCGTCATCGCTCCCCGCTCCCCTGGGCAGAGTGCTTATATGAGCGCACTAGCCAGAAAGGAGCTTGTCTTTGGTCTTGGACCAGCGGGAACAGGTAAGACCTATCTGGCCGTTGCACAGGCTGTAGCCATGTTTCAGGCGGGACAGGTGGACCGTATTATTCTCTCCCGCCCCGCTGTTGAAGCTGGGGAGCGGCTGGGATTCCTGCCCGGCGATATGAGAGAGAAAATCGACCCCTATCTACGGCCCCTCTATGATGCCCTCCATGACATGATGCCCGGCGATCAGGTCTCGCGCCGCATGGCCAGTGGAGAAATTGAAGTCGCCCCACTTGCTTTCATGCGAGGGCGGACGCTGGCTCATGCCTATGTCATCCTTGACGAAGCTCAAAATACCACCCCCGCCCAGATGAAAATGTTTCTGACCCGCATGGGGTCTGGTACACGCATGGCTATTACGGGCGACCTCAGCCAAATTGACCTGCCCCGTGGGGTCACATCCGGCCTACGAGATGCCGTAGCAACGCTGGAAGGTGTTAAAGGCATTGCTGTCTGCCCGCTTACGGCGGCTGACGTTGTCCGTCACCCTCTTGTCGCCCGCATCGTCGAAGCTTACGATCAGCAGAGTGCCGACACAGCATCCGAGCCCTACCATTCTTACCGGACACATGATGAAACGCCCTACCGCTCCCCACGCTGAGGTCCTGATCGCCGATCCACGCTGGCGTGCAGCTTTGGGCAATGTAGAACAGCTCGTCCAGCGAGCCTGCCAGATGGCCCAGCGTCATGGAAACATCTTCCCTGGAGACAGGCCGGGCCCTTCTTTCGTCTTCGCAGATGACCGCCATATCCGGCAGCTTAATGCCCAGTTTCGGGGCAAAAACAAACCGACCAATGTTCTAACCTTCGAGCCGCCAGCCCCCATGCTGGGCGGGGACATCATCCTTGCCTACGAGACCATGCACCGGGAAGCCCTACAGGCTCGAAAGACCCTTCGGGCTCACACGGTCCATCTGACCGTGCACGGCCTCCTCCATCTAGCCGGGTATGACCACCATCATCCGGGTGAAGCCCGACAGATGGAAGGGCTAGAAACCTTCATTCTTAGACGGATGGGCTTTGGCGACCCCTGGAAGCCACGTATCTATCCAAACAGCTGAACCATCCGGTATTACCTCATTCTCTTTCCCCGTCCGTAAACAGGAACATTCCGCACCCGATGAAACTTTTCCACCGCAAGGCACGCACAAAGACCATAAGGCAGCATATTGCTGACCTCGTCCGGGAAGCCGCCAGTCTGGGGAAGACAAATCCTGACGCTCCCGAGCTGGACAGGCAAGAACGGGCACTTATCATGAATGTGCTGCGCCTGCGCACCATCACGGCGGATGACGTCATGGTCCCTCGTGCCGACATTATCGCCATGCCGGATGATCTCTCCTTTGACGAAGCACTAGGCCTGATGCGGGAGGAAAATCACTCCCGTATGCCTGTTTATCATAAGGAGCTAGACGACATCATCGGGATGATCCACGTCAAGGATCTTGTCGCCCATATCGGTACAGAAGAGCCCTTCAATCTACGCTCCCTCCTCCGTCAGCCCTTGCTTGTTGCCCCCAGCATCCCAGTGCTGGACCTGCAGCTCCAAATGCGCCAACGCCGTACCCATATGGCGCTCGTCATCGATGAATATGGTAGTATTGACGGTCTCGTCACCATTGAAGACCTTATCGAAACTATTGTCGGCGACATATCAGACGAACATGACGAACCGGTCACGACCCCGTGGTTCAACCGTCCTGATGGCACGATTGACCTTGACGCTCGCCTGCCAGTTAAAGAACTGGAAGAGCGCCTCGGCCCTGTCCTGACACGAGAAGAACGAGAAGCAGAGATCGAAACCGTTGGCGGCCTTGTCTTTCATCTAGCTGAACATGTCCCCGCCCGTGATGAGGTTCTGGTTCATCCCAGCGGGTTAGAGTTCCGGGTTATTGATTCCGATGCCCGGCACATACTGACCTTGCGAATGCGGGTACCTGCTCATCTTCGGCGTCAGCCGGAAATAACCGAAGGACAGACGATACCTTCTGATCCATCCTCTTGACGGTACGACCTCTCTTACCGTTCATGGCAAGATAAACCGTTAATCGATCCTTTATCATCCCCCTCTTCCAGAAGAAAGGAGCCGTCATGACCGCTCGCCATTCACTTTCACGCCGTCATTTTCTGGCTAGTGGCCCCGCCTTGCTGGCAACTGGCCTAACAGCTGGCAGCTTCATCGCACAGCGTCCCGCTCTGGCACAGACACCTACCCCGGCACCAAAAGACCCCCGCCTTGCCCCCCGCATCATCGGCGATGCTAAGGCTCCTGTACTAGTCCAGGAATGGTTCTCCCTGACCTGCACCCATTGCGCTCATTTTGCGACAGATGTCTTCCCCAAGGTCAAGGAACAGTTCATTGATACTGGAAAGATCCGCTACCAGTTCCATGACTTCCCGCTGGATCAAGTAGCCATGATTGCCGCTATGGTCGCACGCACCTTGCCGGAGGAACGTTATCTGCCCTTCATAAGCTCCCTCTTCTCCCGCCAGATGCAATGGGCCTTCTCTGGTGGGGACCCGATTGCTCATCTCAAGCAAGAAGCTGCCCTCGCCGGTATTGCCCCTAATGAGTTTGATAAGATCAGCAAAGACATGACATTCGGGCAGGAACTATACCAGCTAACCCAGCAGGACGGGCAGACCTACGACATCAAGGGCACACCGTATTTCCGCTTCAATAATACGCCCTTCGCTCAAGACCCCGAAACTGTAGAAAAATTCGCCGAGCTCGTCAGCAAGGCCTGATCACCACTCTCAACTCCTCCATCGTTACAGTCCAAACGGGGTTCAATGACACAGCATAAGGCGCTCACGACCCGCCTCGATATTGTTGGCTTCAAAAGCTTCGCTGATGAGGTCCATCTGGACATTCTTCCCGGTCTTACCGGTATTGTTGGCCCTAACGGGTGCGGCAAGTCCAATATTGTCGAGGCCCTGCGTTGGACGATGGGGGAAAGCTCAGCCCGTGCACTGCGTGGTGGCGAAAGTGACGACCTCATTTTCGCCGGGACAGGGAGTCGACCAGCCCGCAATCTAGCTCGCGTCACCCTCCATCTGGCGGCTGCCACCGGTCTCGCCCCACCACCATTTCAGCAATCTGAAGAGCTAGAAGTCTCGCGACAGGCAGAACGTGGTGCCGGCAGTACCTACCGCATCAATAACCGTGTCATGCGGGCCAAAGATGTGCAGACCATCTTTGCGGACCTTTCCTCCGGGGCGCGCAGTTCCTCTATCATCAGTCAGAACCGTGTCAGCCAGCTCATTGCAGCAAAGCCGGAAGAACGCCGCCTCCTATTGGAGGAAGCCGCCGGCATTACTGGCCTGCATGTCCGCCGTCGGGATGCTGAACTGAAACTCCGGCAAGCTGAAAGCAATCTAGAACGAGCCGAAGAGCATCGTCAGACGCTCGACCAGCAGCTCAGCAATCTTTCTACCCAGTCTGAACAGGCCCGACGCTACCGGCACGCTTCCGAAACCATTCGTCAGCATGAACGGGCCCTGCTCATCCTCCAGCACGCCAGAGCGGAAGAGCTGGTCAAAAGTCGCCGTGCTGCGCTGGAAAAAGCCCGTGAGGCTCTGACCAAAAGCGAGAAAGCCTTTCAAACAGCACAGAACCATGTCAACACCCAACGAGAAAAGCACCAGCAGGAAGGCGATGAGCTAGCAACCCTCCGCCGTAAGCTAGAGCAAGTCCGCATCCATGTCGGCATCACGGAATCCGCTCTTCAACACAGGCAAAAAGCTTCGGAAGATCACACCCGCCAGCGAACCCAGTTGGAGGACGATCTCGCCCGCCAGAAGGCTGAACTAACCCGGCTGGAAGAACAGCAGACCACGACGCAAAAGGCCCTAGAGCAACTTGCCTTACACAGGCAAACAGCAACGGCCAAAATACCGGAACTGGAACAACAGCTTAATGAGCTGAAACAGCAAGAAGCAGCCCAACAGGCTGAACATGCGGCACTTTCTACCCGTTATCAGGATGGAACACTCCAGCATGAACGGCTCCTAAGCCGCCAGCAGGAACTAGTTCGGCAGATCGCCGATGACCGCACAAACATTGAGCATCTGACAGCCGAACTACAAATTATTGAACAAGACTGTGCTCAGAACACGATCGCCGATCAGCGACGCCAGCAGGTGGCAAACAGTCTGGAACAGGCTGCAGCCTGCGAGCACACGGCCAAAGAGGCAGAAACACAGTTTCAAGAACAGAGGCTCATCAGCGAACGTACGCAACGTGATTTACAAGAAGCACAAGCACGACTTCGGCAACTGCAACAGCGTGAACAAGAACTGACGCAGGCTATCGCCAAACAGCAGGACCGCCTGAAGGCAGATCAGACACAAAGTCAGGACGTCAGAAACAACCTGCTTAATGAAGCAGACAAGAAACAGCTTGCACTTGCCTATCAGGCCGCAGAGGAAAAGGCAGAGCAGGCTTCTCACACTGAAAAAGACCTAATCCAGAAACGGGAAAAAGCGGAAACACTCTGGCTGAAAGAACAAGCGGCGTTAGAAAAGTGCCAGCAACGTCACGGGTTCTTACAACAAGACATCACCCGGCTTACCGAGCAGCTAAAAGAACAGCAAGAACGCCACGCTACCGCACAGACCAGTCTTAAAAATACTCAGGCTACAGCCATCAGCTCCAAAAAGCTTGAAATAACCCAAGCTAACCTCAACACGCTGAAAGAACAGATCACTTCACGCCTCGAAACCATAGCGCAAGCCGAAGAGCAGCATGAACATCTTCTGAAGCAAGAAGAAGAAGCACGTCATGCTCTGCAAAAAATCGAGGCAGACCTGCTTCGCCATAAGGGAGAATATGAAGGACTGCACCGCAGCCTGCACAGCAGCCTCCTGACCATCCCTCATCCCATACTAGACCAACTGGACATTCCGGACACCCTCACCAAGGCAGTCGCCAGTGCTATAACGGACGGGCTGGAGGCATCTCTCCCACCTAAAGGCGACATGCTTGCCGATACACCACGGCAATGGCGTTCCCTCCCCTCCCTTACGGAACAGGCCTTAGCAAATAAACAACTGGCAACCCTACCCAGCCTCGCCTCGCTGATAACAACACCTGCCCCCCTAGAACGGGCCTTTCGTGCCATTTTCCTTCTAGAAAAAGCTGAAGATGGCCCCGCGCTTCAGGTTCATCTCCACCCCGGGCAAGCACTGGTGACTAACGACGGTGCTCTGTGGCGTTGGGATGGCTTCATTCGCCAGCCCAACACGCCCACGGCTGAAATGGTTCGTCTCCAGCAGGCGCAGCGTCTTAAAAAGACCGAAACAGTCATCAAGACACTCACCCAGAGCTATGATGCCCAAAAGGACGTCACTCATGCTCTACACCAGCAACGTGAAGCGCTGGAACAGACACTAACGGAACAGCGTCAATCCTGTCAGAAGGAACGTGACGAACAGGCACAACAGACAAACTTTCTGGATGGTCTAACCCAACGCCATGCCTTCCAGCAGGAACAGATCGCCCTTCTCCAGAAAGAGGTTTCCAACCATGCAGCGCAGCAGGAGCGTATAAAAAAGCAGCTTGATGCTGCCCAGACAGACCTAGCAGCCCTCTCCCTATCGGATAGACCTGTGTCCGATGCCGCCGCCGCTCTCCAGGCAATTCGAACAGAAGAACAGGCAGCCCGAACTGCCTGTGAGCTGGCCCGCACCCAACAGCAGAAAGCTGAATCTGAACAACAGCAAGCCCTGTTCAGAGACAATGCCCTCAAGGAACGGCTGGAGGAGTTAACACACACCATTACCCGCCTTGAACAGGACATCAAAGAACTAACTGAACAGAAACAAGGCATCCTAGATGCACGGGCGCAGATCAACCTTTCTGCCCTGCAGCTGGATATGGAAAAAGCACAGAGTGCCCTCCAGCAATCCAAGCAAGCAGCCACAGACGCTAGCCAGAAAGCCGACATAGCCCGCAGAGACGCCACGCTACAAGAGCAGGCCCTGCAAGAGCAGAGCCGCCGGCTCGCCGGTCTTCAGGCCAAGCAGGAAAGTCTTGCCCAACAGCGCAAAACCTTGCAGGCGGCTTTGGAGAAACGTCTGAGCGATGAGGAAAACTGCCAGAAAAATCAGAGTAAGCTCCCAGATATAGCCTCCCTGAAAGCACAACTGGATCAGATGGGGGACGAACTAGCCAAAACGAAGGCCAACCTCCAGCGCTATCAGACAGACCATAACGCTCTGATGCAGGAACTATCCCTGCTAAAGGAGCGACATGACCATCTTCAGGCTGATAGCCAAAAACAGGCTGAACACCATACCCAGCTACAGGCCCGCATTGCGGATCTGAAGGATCGTCATTCTGCCCTGATGGCCGCAACACCAGACAAAGCAGAAGATAGCAGCCTCACCCACCATCAAGAGCAGCTCCAGCAGGATATGGAAACGCTCAAAACGCTGGAAGAAGCAGAACAAGCACTCACTACCCGTCTCACCCAGACTGCGGCTACCCTGCAGGAGCAACAGGCCCTTCTGGACCACCACAAGGAGGGAGGCAGCCGCTACCGTGAGGATACCATCCGCCTTGGGGAACGGGTTGAGCAAGCCGAGGAAGCACTGGCTCTTCTCCGCCACGATGCGCCGCTACCAGAAAATCCCGAAGTGCCAGAAAATATCTCAGCCGAGGCCGAACAGACTCTACGACAGGCCCTAAAGCGTGCCACAAAGCACCGTGATGACCTGGGGCCAGTCAACCTCTGTGCCGAAGAAGAATTTCAGACGGCCCAGAAGGAGTCCGAACGAATCGCTAAGGAACATCAGGACCTTGCCAGTGCCATCGCACGCCTACGGGGCGGGGTCGGGGCGATCAACCGTGAAGGACGGCAGCGTCTCATGGCCGTTTTTGCAGATGTTAACGAACATTTTCAGAAGCTCTTCACCCGTATGTTCGGTGGCGGCAAGGCGCACCTTCAGATGGTCGGCAGTGACGACCCTCTGGAAGCCGGACTGGAAATATTCGCCCAGCCCCCCGGTAAAAAACTATCTACCCTGTCTCTTCTCTCCGGCGGAGAGCAGGCCCTTACGGCCCTTTCCCTTATTTTTGCAGCATTCCAATGTACGCCTGCTCCTATCTGCGTGCTGGATGAGGTAGATGCACCTCTTGATGATGCAAACGTAGAACGCTTCTGCACACTAATCAGAGATATCACCCAAGAAACAGGCACACGCTTTCTGGTCATCACCCATCACCAATTGACCATGGCCCATATGGATCGCCTCTATGGGATCACTATGCAGGAACGAGGCGTGAGCCGCCTACTCTCCGTCAATCTGGATGAAAGCATCCGTATGGTAAGTGGTTGACCTTCTGTCATTATCATCAGACAATTAGTGCCCTTTAAGGCAACTGGAGGCTGAGTTTCCAAAACCGTGAACGATCGACCTATCTTTTCAGAACCACTGCTTGACGAATCGGTCTTATCCCGCATTCGTGAGCATGGTCTTCGCGTTGTGGGAGACGTGCACGGTGATCTCAATGCTTTCCGCCATGCCATAGCCACAAAACGCTTCATCATCCAACTTGGTGATCTGGTCGATCACGGACCAGACAGTGCTGGCGTGCTGGAGACCATGTTAGACCTGCTGGAGACCCGCAGAGGCATGTTCGTTCTAGGCAATCACGACCGCAAACTGGGTCGTGCACTAGAAGGGCGACGGCTACGGCGGGATCTCCCGCTGGAAACCACCCTAAAGCAGATTCAGACCTCTACTGCCGAGGACCTTGCCAATCGCTCCTACCAAGCTATTGCTCGGGCACCGGCATGGCAAAGGCTGGGTAATATGCTCTTTGTTCACGGTGGGTTCCATACGGCCATGCTCTCCGGCCCACCACCACAGACAGGGCTTGCCGACATGTCTGCCCCCCTCTCCCGAGCACTCTTCGGGGAGACGACCAGCCGCCTTCAGCCGGACGGCTACCCAGAAAGACGACTGAGCTGGATTAACCGTATTCCCGAAAGCACAACCGTCTATGTCGGCCACGATAGGCGGTCTCTTGATGGCCGCCCTCTGCATCGCACCGGTCGACTAGGGGGAAAAGCCATCTTTATGGATCTTGGCGCTGGTAAAGGCGGCCATCTTGCATGGATTGATCTCAATGACTTCTGAGCATGACACACTTCTTGATCCAACACAGCAGCTGGCGGCCCTCCGCCAGCGCATCGATAATATTGATGCAGCCCTTATCTATATGCTGGCAGAACGGTTCCGCTGCACAGCTGATGTAGGAGCACTAAAAGCATCTTTCCACCTCCCTGCCTGCGACCCAGCCCGTGAGAAAGAGCAGCTCACCCGCTTACGTACTCTGGCCAATGATGCGGGACTTGATGAAGACTTCACGAAAAAGTTTTTCACCTTTCTTGTCGGAGAAGTCATTGCCAACCATAAGGTCATTGCCTCAAAAACTCGTCACAAATCCTCTTCTTCCAAGATAGTAGGGGAATAAGTTAATCTATTTTACCTATGGAAACCTCATAGGCTTAATTCATTTATCTATTTTTCTATCTCCCAAAAATGCCTCCATAGTTACGACATGGTTTCTGCTAAACTGGAGATAGTGCCGTGTCACCATCATCTTCCAGACCAAAGCTAGGAATTGCGAGCCTAATTACCTACGCTCTGGCTCTACTAATCCTGCTCTTTGGTCTTTATTTCGTCATTTTTGGGTCATGGCTCATTCTTTTGGGTGGGTCTTGGTATTACACCCTATGCGGGATCCTTCTCTGCATTTCCGGTGTCTATCTCTTTCGCCAAAACCCCGTGGGAGCCTGGAGCTATTTGCTCGCTTGGGCCCTGACCATACCTTGGACCATCTATGAAGTTGGCTTCCACTTCTGGGGATGGTTGCCTCGCCTCTTCGGCCCCACCTTGCTGGCTATTGCCGTTGCTGCCTGCATACCTCACCTTCTTCGTAACCAGAAGGAACACCACAATGCGTAATCAGGCTTATCTCCTCGGGGTTCTTCTGACGGGTACCGTTCTGGGGGCCTCACTTCCCTTCCAGACGGCTCGAGCACAGATCCCGCCCTCCGTTGAAACACCCGGCCCAGATAATGACACCCCGGTAGCGGAGCAGGCGACATCCAGCATTTTCCATGATCCAGCTCCTGGAACGCCGCAACCTCCCAGCGTAAATCCGGCCAATCTGCCGGACATTGATGAACTACCAATTGATCAGCTACCGCAGGCTGTTCCGCAGCAAAGTGCCAATCCCAAGCCGGAGGACTGGCCCGCTTACGGGCGTGACGATCAGGCCACACGCTTCTCCCCCCTGACACAAATCACACCGGAAAATGTCGGGAAATTGCAGCGGGCCTTTGTTTATCATACCGGCAGCCTTCCCCCTAAAGACAAACCCAATAAATGGGCGGCAGAAACTACGCCGATCAAGGTTGGGGATTCCTTGTATCTCTGCTCCGCCACAAACGACATGATGCGTGTCGATGCAGCTACAGGGCAGGAAAAATGGCACTTCCATGCCCATGAAAGCTATGATGCCATCCCCTACACCGCAGCGTGTAAGGCTGTCACCTACTACACCTCTTCCACCGCTGCGGAGGGGCAACCCTGCCATAACCGCATCATCGAATCGACATTAGATAATCGACTGATTGCTGTTGATGCTGATGACGGCAAACTCTGCGAGAGCTTTGGTCATGGTGGGCAGGTCAATCTCATGCAAGGCATGGGCTGGTCCGTCCCCGGCTTTGTGGCTATGACAACGGCACCTCCCATCATCAATGGTGTGATTGTCGTCAATCATGAAGTGCTGGACGGCCAACGCCGCTGGGCACCGTCCGGTGTCATCCGGGGGTATGATGCCGAAAGCGGCAAGTTCCTCTGGGCATGGGATGTCAATAATCCAAACGATCATCACCAGCCGGACAAAGACCATTATTACAGCCGTGGTACGCCCAACTCTTGGGCCGCCATGACCGGCGATAATGCTCTGGGCTTGGTTTATGTTCCCACAGGTAACTCTGCTGCTGACTATTACAGTGCTATGCGCAGCGATGCAGAGAACAAGGTTTCGTCCTCTGTAGTTGCGCTGGATGTCCGCACTGGTGAACCACGCTGGGTCTTCCAGACCGTCCATAAGGATGTCTGGGATTATGACATCGGCTCTCAGGCCACGCTGTTCGACTATCACGCTGATGATGGTAGCGTCATTCCTGCCCTCATCATGCCTACAAAACGGGGACAGACCTTCATCCTCGACCGCCGGACAGGGAAGCCCTTGCCAGATTTCCCCGTCGTGGAAAAACCTGCTCCTAACCCTGGCTTTGTTAAAGATGATCCACGGGCTCCAACGCAGCCTTGGTCTATCGGCGTGCCTCGCCTTGGCTTCCCGCCACTGACAGAAGCAGCCACATGGGGCATCTCCCCTCTGGATCAACTAGCTTGCCGCATCAAGTTCCGGCGTGCCCATTATGTTGGTGAGTTCACACCACCTACTATCAAGCAGCCGTGGCTTGAATATCCCGGCTACAATGGTGGCAGCGACTGGGGTAGCATTTCCTACAACCCGCAGACAGGCATCATGCTCGCCAACTGGAGCAGCCTGCCTATGTATGATCAGCTGGTGAGCCGCAAGAAAGCCGACAAGATGGGGCTGATTCCCATCGACTCACCGCAGTATAATCCTGGTGCCGGTGGGGCTGAAGGCAACGGGGCACAGGCGCAAACACCATATGGTATTGTTGTTACCCCTTACTGGAACAGCTTTACCCAGATGATGTGCAATGAGCCACCATATGGAGTGATTACAGCCATTGACCTGAAAGCACATAAGGTCCTCTGGCAGAAGCCACTTGGTTCAGCTCGTGCCAATGGCCCCTGGGGTATACCGACAGGCCTGCCGCTGACAATCGGCACACCAAACAACGGTGGGTCCGTTATGACAGCAGGCGGCGTAGCATTCATCGGTGCTTCGACTGATAACCAGATACATGCCATTGACCTCAAGACAGGCAAGACACTCTGGACTGACGTCCTGCCCGGCGGGGGACAGGCCAATGCCATGACTTATGCCGTAAATGGTCGGCAATATGTTGCCATTATGGCAGGGGGGCATCACTTTATGCGTAGCCCTGTTTCTGATGCTCTGGTCGTCTATGCGCTACCGGAAGCTGATAAAAAGTAATACACTATTTACTGGCCACATGACCTGTTCATGTGGCCAGTACTTTTCAAAAATTAATCTAATTTACCTATAAAATATATAAAACTATCTTATTTATCTATTTTTCTATTCTGATATTCTGCCCTCATAGTCACAGTATGTTCTTTATTTTACTGGAGACAGAACTGTGTCTTTTTTCTCTTATCCGAAGAAGAAACCAGGGGTCGCCGATGTGCTCGTCTGGATACTTGCCCTGTTGATTCTGCTCTTCGGTCTTTATTTCGTCATTTTTGGGTCATGGCTCATTCTTTTGGGTGGGTCCTGGTATTACACCCCATGCGGGATCCTCCTCTGCATTTCCGGTGTTTACCTCTTCCGTCAGAACATTGCGGGAGCGTGGGGCTATTTGCTCGCTTGGGTCCTGACCATACCTTGGACCATCTATGAGGTTGGCTTCCACTTCTGGGGGTGGCTACCTCGCCTCTTCGGCCCCACCCTGCTGGCTATTGCCGTTGCTGCTTGCATACCTCACCTTCTCCGTAACCAGAAAGTCAGTATCGATGCGTAATCAGGCCTATCTTCTTGGTATCCTTCTGAGCGGTACTGTGCTCGGTGCGTCATTCCCAGCAGCGCAGGCACAAGAAACTGCTCCCCCTAGCACCACTCACAGGGCCATTCCTCCAGAGGACGTAGCCTCCAGCATTTACCATCCGCCCGCCCCTGAAACGCCACAGGCAACGGGCGTTAACGCAGCCAATTTGCCGGATGTTGACGAACTGCCAATTGACCAATTGCCGCAGGCTGTTCCGCAAGAAAGTGCCAACCCCAAACCTGAGGACTGGCCTGCCTACGGGCACGACGACAGAGCAACCCGTTATTCCCCGTTAAAGCAAATCACCCCGGAGAATGTCGGGAAACTGCAACGGGCCTTCGTCTATCACACAGGCGTTCTGGTCCCTAAGGGTAACCTCAACCGACTGGCACCGGAGACCACACCGATCAAAATTGGGGATTCCCTGTATCTCTGCTCAGCCACCAACGACATGATGCGCATTGATGCCACAACGGGCAAAGAGAAATGGCGTTTCCACTCTCACGAGAGTTACGATGCTATCCCCTTCACATCCGCCTGTAAGTCCGTCACCTACTATACCTCGTCCACGGTACCAGAGGGGCAGCCCTGCCATAACCGCATCATTGAAGGCACTCTGGATAACCGCATGATTGCCGTAAACGCTGATGACGGGAAACTCTGCGAAGGCTTTGGTCATGGTGGGCAGGTCAATCTCATGCAGGGTATGGGCTGGTCTGTTCCGCGTTTCGTCGGGGTGACAAGCCCAGTTCCCATCATCAATGGTGTGATTGTCGTCAATCATGAGGTGCTGGACGGCCAACGCCGCTGGGCGCCGTCTGGTGTCATCCGGGGGTATGATGCCGAAAGCGGCAGGTTCCTCTGGGCATGGGATGTCAATAATCCAAACGATCATCACCAGCCAGACAAAGACCATTATTACAGTCGTGGTACACCTAACTCTTGGACAGCCATGACGGGCGATAATGCTTTAGGGCTGGTTTATGTCCCTATGGGCAACTCATCAGCTGACTACTATAGCGCTATGCGCAGCGATGCAGAGAACAAGGTCTCATCCTCTGTAGTTGCGCTGGATGTCCGTACTGGTGAACCACGCTGGGTCTTCCAGACCGTCCATAAAGATGTCTGGGATTATGATATCGGCTCTCAGGCCACGCTGTTCGATTATCACGCTGATGATGGCAGCGTCATTCCTGCCCTCATCATGCCTACAAAACGGGGGCAAACCTTCATCCTCGACCGCCGGACAGGGAAGCCCCTGCCAGATTTCCCCGTCGTGGAAAAATCCGTTCCAACCGAAGGTGGCGTGAAGGATGACCAGCGTACACAAACGCAGCCATGGTCTGTCGGTGTGCCTCGTCTTGGTTTCCCAAAACTCACAGAAGCTGACATGTGGGGTATGTCGCCACTGGATCAACTCGCTTGCCGCATCAAGTTCCGGCGTGCCCATTATGTTGGCGAGTTCACACCGCCCTCCCTCGACCGCCCGTGGATTGAAGCACCAGGCTACAATGGCGGCAGTGACTGGGGCAGCATTTCCTATAATCCGCAAACAGGCATCGTACTGGCAAATTGGAACAATGTTCCCATGTACAACCAGCTCGTAACCCGGAAAACAGCGGACCAGCTACGCCTGATTCCGGTCGATGTTCCCCAATACACACCACGTCATGGCATGACAGCCGGTAATGCAGCACAAGCCGAAACCCCTTACGGTGCCCTGGTTGGACCATTCTGGAATGAATTTACGAGGGTGATGTGCAACGCTCCACCCTACGGCATGGTCACCGCCATCGACCTAAAGGCACATAAGGTCCTCTGGCAACGTCCCTTTGGTTCGGCTCGCGCCAATGGGCCATGGGGCATACCGACAGGCATGCCGCTAACAATCGGCACACCAAATAACGGTGGGTCCGTCATGACAGCGGGCGGAGTCGCCTTCATTGGTGCTTCCAGTGACAATCAGATCCATGCCATTGACCTTAAAACGGGCAAAACGCTCTGGACTGATGTGCTTCCAGGAGGCGGGCAGGCCAATGCTATGACCTATGCTGTAAATGGTCGGCAATATGTCGCCATCATGGCAGGGGGGCATCACCTTATGGGAACACCTGTCTCCGATCAGCTGGTCGTTTATGCTCTGCCAGAGCAGGATGCAAAATAACTGCCTCCTTCTGGCTGTCTGATCTTCCAGACGGCCAGAAGGAAGCCTTTTTCAAGGCACAACAGGCATCAAAAAAGCGGAGACCCCGTCGGTGCTCCGCTTCATCGTATTCTGGCCTGCAGCTATATCAGACCGTGTCGTGTTCTCAGCGTGGGTTTATCGGCGGACAATTACAGCCCCGTGTTGGGTCTGAAGAACGCCGAACAATATGATGATCTATCCATTCTGAGACCAGAAGGCGGGCTTCTGGCAGAGACGATTCTGGGTGATGTATCCGATACAGGGTAGTGCAAGCAGCAAAGATGCTCATCTCACTCTGCCCCATATCATGCAGCTCCTGATAAGCTGTAATTACGGCGCGTTCGCATTTACGACCGATATGACCAGTTGCAACTTTCATATCCCATACCCTTACAATACCCTGTTCCCCGAAGGAAAAACCTCCATTGAGAAAGACAGGACTTCCTCATCGCTCCTGCCCATAACAGAATAAAGCGTCATCAATAAGGAGAATAGGCAAAAAAGGCATCTTTACCCTACCCCTCTCCCCTTCTAACGGGTAGATGTCTCCAAAGGAACCATTTTTCGAGATTACGGAGAGAATAATGCCTGCATCTGGCACAGCATCAAATCTGGGCATCCGCCCCACACAGTGGGATCGTGATGCTGCGCTGACAACGGCGCGCATTCTTCTGGAAATCAAGGCCATTAACTTCCGCCCTAGCGAACCGTACACACTGACCTCCGGCTGGAAGTCCCCGGTCTATATCGACTGCCGCAAGATTATTTTCTTCCCCCGCGCCCGTAAGAAACTGATGGAACTGGCTGTCGAAAAAATTGGCCGGCACATCGGCTATGAGAGCATTGATGCTGTTGTGGGTGGTGAGACAGCAGGTATTCCTTTTTCCGCATGGATTGCCGACCGTCTGATGACACCTATGGCCTATGTTCGCAAAAAACCCAAAGGGTTTGGCCGCAATGCGCAGATTGAAGGCGATGTGCCGGAAGGTATGCGCACCCTGTTGGTGGAAGACCTAACAACAGACGGTGCCTCCAAGATCCGCTTTGCCAATGCTCTGCGGGAGGCTGGTGCCATTGTGGATCATACGTTTGTGGTCTTCTTCTATGGCGTTTTCCCCGGTGCGCAGAAGACCCTTCAGGAGATGGGCATCAGCCTGCACGCTCTCTGCACATGGTGGGACGTACTGGAAGCCTGTGCCGATGGTCAGTATTTCTCCGCCGAAGATAGCGCAGAGGTTCGCCGCTTCCTTGAAGACCCATGCAGCTGGTCCAAAGCTCATGGTGGCGTAGGCAGCGCAGAGGAAGCACTCGCCTTCAAGCGGGGCTAATTCATCTCCTTCACACTCCCCAGCGGGAGATGAGAGGCATCCGCCTTTCATCTCCCCTCACTGGTTCCGCCTTTCTCCATTTCAGTCAGAGGCATAACCATGCCAGCACCCTCCTCTCCCCGTCTTCTGGTATTTGATTCCGGTATCGGAGGGCTGGGTGTTGTTCAGGCGCTACGCAGTCTGGCTCCATCCCTGACAATAGACTATCTCGCCGATACGGCCTTGTTTCCCTACGGCGAACAACCGGATGATCTTCTGCGAGAGCGCATTACTGAGCTGATCTGCAAAGCCTCTGATGCTCTCAAACCCACCCTCATCATCATTGCCTGCAATACAGCTAGCACTCTAGCTCTTCCCATATTACGAGAACGCCTAACACTCCCTATTGTAGGCTGTGTTCCCCCTATCCGCTGGGCTGGGCGGGTATCTGCCAGTCGTACCATCGGCTTGCTGGCTACCAGTGCTACAGCACGCCGCCCCTATCTGAAGCAACTACACGAAGATTTCGCTGCTGATTGTCATCTGCTCATTCATGGCTCCCGTCATCTGGCCAATATGGCAGAACGGGCTTTTCGAGGGGAACAGCTTGAACCTGCCGAGGTACAGCAAGAACTGACGTATCTTTTCGAACAACCCGGCGGAAGCGACATCGATACTGTCGGGCTGGGCTGCACGCATTACACATTTCTACTGCCCTACTTCCAGCGGCTCGGTCCAACCGGCATCATGTGGCTAGACCCCGCCCCCGCTGTAGCGCAGCAGGCCCTCCGGCGGTTAGGAGATGTAGCAGAAGCACCTCCTCCCTCCGGCCTGACAGCGACACCGGACCGCTTCTTCCTGACAGCCCCACCACAAAACAACCAAGACCTCGCCAGCCATATAGCATGGCTGGGCTTCACCAATGGTTGGGAGATTTTCTCTTAACGGGCTCGCTCAACCGTATAAAGCACGGTCTCACGCAACAGATTTTTCAGCTCACTTTCCGGGAAACAAGCCAAAGCCTCCACGGCCTGCCCGACATACTCACGAGCCCGCTCAATGGTTATACGAATGGCATCCCTCCGGGCGATAATCTCCAGAGCGTGGGACAAATCTGCCTCAGTCTGCTCATTATCTTCGATCACACGCTTCCAGAACTGACGCTCCTCCTCAGTGCCCTGCTCATAAGCTGCTAGCACCGGGAGCGTGATTTTCCCTTCCCGAAAATCATCCCCGACCGTCTTGCCCAACACCTGCTGATCTGCCGCATAATCTAGCGCATCGTCTACAAGCTGGAAGGCCATACCAAGGCTGGTACCATACTGCTCCAATGCCAGCTCGGCTTCACGATTATGCCCGGCGACAACAGCCCCAACCCGGCAGGCCGCAGCAAACAGAGCCGCCGTCTTGCCGTGAATGACCTCCAAATAACGCTCTATAGGCGTGGAAAGATCATTCTGCGTGGACATCTGAAGGACCTCTCCTTCCGCAATCGTTGCCGATGCCGCCGACAGAATCGCCATGACTTCAAGCGATCCATCTGCCGTCATCAGCTGGAAGGAGCGTGCAAAGAGGAAGTCCCCCACAAGCACGGATGCTTTATTACCAAACAGCGCATTGGCAGAGGCCATACCACGCCGGAGGGTGCTTTCATCCACCACATCATCATGCAATAGCGTTGCTGTATGGATGAACTCCACACAGGCCGCTAGACCGATATGGCGTCTCTCCTCCTCCTTCTCCCCATATCCGCAAAGGCGAGCCGATGCGAGCGTCAGCAAGGGGCGCAGTCGCTTCCCCCCGGCCGCTACAAGATGTGCACCAAGCTGAGGAATAAGCGGCACAGAGCTCTGCATCCGATCAATGATGGCCTGATTACAGGCAGTCATATCATCGGCAAGATAGGCTGAGAGGGCCTTCAGGGCATCTTCCCCCTTGACCTCTCTACCCGCAGCCTCACCGCCAGATACAACGTAGGGCTCTGATGAGGAAGAAACCAAAACGCACAACTCCAGTTCTACCCATTCCTACATGCAGGAACAGACAGTCTCGGGCAGCTGCCTCCCCGCCCTAGGCTACATTCTTTCCAGAACGAACCATCAGACAGGAAGCAGCCTTTCCCCTTTAGAAAATACTTCCGTTCATATGATCAGCAATCCGGGCACGGTCAAGATAGCCTCGGCATAAACCCTTCAGAGAACGGGTAATTTCCATGCTTTTTCTTTCAGGAAAACACACCACTCTCGAAGGCATCTTCCCATGTTCCCTGAGTAGACGCACGGGAATATTCTGTCGCACGATTCTCAAAGAAGTTGGTATGCTCAACAGCATTAAGCATGTCATCCACCCATGGCAGCGGATTTTCCTCAATGCCATAAATCGGATCCAGCCCCAGCTGAATCAGGCGGCGATCTGCGATGAAGCGAATATACTGCTCCACTTCCCCCGCTGACAGCCCTTCCACCGGTCCCATCTCAAAGGCCAGCTCAATGAACGCATCTTCGTGAGACACCGTCTGACGGCAGATTTCCACCAACTCAGCACGGAATTCTTCTGTCCAGATCTCCGGATTTTCCCGGATGAAGGTACGAAATAGCCGGATCATGGACAGGCAATGCAATGTTTCATCACGCACGGACCACGAAACGATCTGCCCCATCCCCTTCAACTTGTTGAAGCGAGGGAAGTTCAGCAAAATGGCAAAAGACGCAAACAGTTGCAGTCCTTCCATGAAGGCACCAAACGCCGCCATGGTCTTGGCGATTTCTCGCTTGCTGTTGATGTTGAAGGACTGCATGAAATCATACTTGTCCTTCATCTCCTTATATTTCAGGAAGGCGGAATATTCCGTCTCCGGCATACCGATCGTATCCAACAGGTGCGAGTAGGCTGCAATGTGGATCGTCTCGATATTCGAGAAGCAGGAGAGCATCATCAGAACTTCAGTCGGTTTGAAGACCTGGCTGTAATATTTCATGTAGGCAGAATTCACTTCCACATCAGCCTGCGTGAAGAAGCGGAATATCTGCGTGACAAGATTCTGTTCAGCTTCAGACAGCTTGCGGTGCCAATCCTTTACATCCTCAGCCAGCGGCACCTCTTCCGGCAACCAGTGCAAACGCTGCTGGGTTAGCCATGCATCATAGGCCCACGGGTAGCGAAATGGCTTGTAGACCGGGTTTTCAACCAGAAGATTGGCCTGTTCGGCCGCTTCGGGGGCTGGCGGCAATGGGGTGCCATCTGTCATCTCACAAAACCTTTTTATTCTGAAACCAGCCCCGTTGCCCGTCCCCTATTCAGGCGTCCCACAGGCTACGGGACTGCATTATTCCTCTCCAATGGGCATGGGCTCGACAGCCTGCCCATCCTGCTCCCTGCCTTACTGGCAGGAGAGACATTCTTCATAACTGCCGACACCACTCTCCGCATGGCGTGGTGTGGCCTGCGGGAGATGATCATCATCTCCCTCCATAATATCACGCTTTACAGCCACGTTAGAGACCGTATCAGCCCTCTGTATGGAAAGTGAACGACAATAATAGAGCGATTTAACGCCCTTCTTCCATGCCTCATAGTGGATGCGCACGAGGTCTCTCTTATGCACATCTGCCGGCAAGAACAGATTGACTGACTGCGACTGACAAATGAACGGGGCACGATCGGCGGCATGTTCAATTACCCAACGCTGATCAATCTCGAAAGCAGTCTTGAAGACATCCTTCTCATCCTGCGTCAGGAAGTCCAGATGCTGCACGGACCCCTTGGTCAGAGTGATAGACGACCAGACATCATCTGTATCCCGCCCGTATTTCTGAAGCAGTTTGGCAAGATGACGGTTCCGTACCGTAAAGGAGCCAGAGAGCGTTTTCTGGAGGAAAACGTTAGCACTGATGGGATCAATCCCCGGGCTGGCATTACCCGCAATGATGGAGATGGATGCCGTCGGCGCAACGGCCATTTTATTGGAGAAACGCTCCTGAAAGCCATACTCCTCGGCATCCGGGCACGGACCACGTGTCTTTGCCAGCTCACGGGAAGCCTCAGCCGTTTGCTTTGAAATATGCTCAAAGAATTTCTTATTCCACACCTTAGCCATAACGCTGCCAAATGGCACCATCTTGGACTGGAGGAAGGAATGGAACCCCATCACGCCCAGCCCGACTGATCGCTCCCGCATAGCGGCATAACGGGCATGCGCCATGTCATCAGGCGCATTATCGATAAAGTCCTGCAATACGTTATCAAGAAACAGCATCACGTCCTTGATAAACTGTGGGTCATCCTTCCATTCATCCCAATATTCCAGATTCAGGGAAGAAAGGCAGCAAACCGCCGTGCGGGTTTTGCCATGATGGTCAATCCCAGTCGGCAGGGTAATTTCTGCGCAAAGGTTGGAGGTCTTCACCTCCAGCCCTGCCAAACGATGATGTTCCGGGCGGGCCCGATTCACCGTATCCGAGAATACAATATACGGCTCGCCCTGCTCCATACGTGCCGTCAGAAGACGGATCCACAAAGCACGGGCAGATACTTTACGAATGACGCTATGATCCTTGGGAGAAATCAGCGGCCACTCTTCATCACCCGCTACAGCCCGCATGAAATCATCCGTCAGCAGAACACCGTGATGCAGATTAAGTGCCTTACGGTTCGGGTCGCCACCAGTGGGGCGGCGCATCTCGATGAATTCTTCAATTTCGGGATGCCAGATTGGCAAATAGACCGCTGCAGACCCACGCCGCAGGCTACCCTGACTGATGGCCAACGTCAGGCTATCCATTACCCGGATAAAGGGAATCACACCAGATGTCTTGCCATTACGGCCAATATTCTCCCCGATGGAACGCAGATTCCCCCAATAAGAGCCGATGCCTCCCCCTTTGGCAGCCAGCCAAACATTCTCATTCCAGAGCCCAACAATACCTTCCAGACTATCTTCCGACTCATTGAGAAAGCAGGAAATCGGCAGACCACGATTCGTCCCACCATTGGAGAGAACCGGCGTCGCTGGCATGAACCAATGCCGGGACATATAGTCATAAATCCGCTGCGCATGGCCCTCATCGGCCCCGTAGTGAGACGCCACACGGGCAAACAGCCCCTGATATGTCTCCCCTTCCAACAGGTAGCGGTCATCCAGAGTGGCACGGCCGAAATCCGTCAGCCGCTCATCACGCTCCGGCGATGTCCGGACAGGAGGGCGTCCCGGCAGCTGAACGACATTAGGGAAGAGCTCAGGTTCCTCAGGCACACCCGCTGGGTGAGCGAACGTCTGCGCATCATGCATGGTCATGAATCGAGCCCCTCATTTCGGCATCATTTTGAGCATAATTATTGGCCCCATTTCCCACGGATGAAGAGCTCATTTCAAGGCTTGTTTTTAAGCGGGAAGTGTGCCTCATCGCCATATATAGGGTACACCAATAGGTAAGAGGCACTATATATTGTTACAGCCGATTAGCCTTCCGGCTGAATAACACTGTTTTTCAAAGCCATCCACACTGGGCATGGTTGCGCAGAAGCTGGTCTGCCAAAATACACGCCATCATGGCCTCAGCCACTGGCACAGCTCGGATACCGATACAGGGGTCATGCCGCCCTTTGGTCCGAACCTCTACAGCCTCGCCATCCCGTGTAACGCTTGGAACCGGCAGTAAAATGGAACTGGTCGGCTTGATAGCCATTCGTGCCACGATAGGCTGCCCTGTAGAAATACCGCCTAGAATCCCTCCGGCATGATTGCTCAAAAAAGCAGGCTCCATCGGATTTCCCGAAGGGCGAATAGGATCGGCGTTCTCTTCCCCATGCAGGGAAGCCACGCCCATCCCGTCGCCAATCTCAACAGCCTTCACACCATTGATACCCATCATGCCACCAGCAAGCTCGGCATCCAGCTTGCCATAGACAGGCGCACCCAGACCGGCAGGCACGCCTTCTGCCACAACTTCCAGCGTTGCACCGATGGATGAACCTGACTTCCGTACCGCCTCCAGCTGTTCCCCCCAGGACGGAACGATTTCAGCATCCGGCGAGAAGAACGGATTCTGCTCCACTTCTGCCCAATCCCAGCGGCTTCGGTCTACAGACTGCCCACCAATACCCGTGAGGGCACCACGAATAAGCAATTGTGGGCCAACCAATTCCCGCAGGATAACCCGAGCTACAGCCCCAGCGGCAACACGCATGGCTGTCTCCCGAGCAGAAGACCGACCACCACCACGATAATCACGAATGCCGTATTTCAGATCATAAGCGATATCAGCATGACCGGGGCGATATTGCCGCGCAATCTCGCCATAGTCGCGAGAACGCTGGTCCGTATTCTCAATCATCAGGGAAATGGGTGTCCCCGTCGTCTGCCCCTCGAAAACGCCAGACAGAATCCGGACCTGATCCGGCTCACGACGTTGAGTCGTATAGCGAGACTGTCCCGGCCGCCGCTTGTCCAGCCAAGGCTGGATGTCGTCTTCAGACAGTTTTAGGCGTGGTGGGCAGCCATCAATAACACAGCCAATAGCTGGACCATGACTCTCCCCCCATGTCGTGACACGAAAAAGACGCCCAAAACTGTTTTCAGACATTAGTTCTTATTCCCCTGATGCGAGGCTCATATCGGGAGCGTCCGGGTTCTTCATACCAATGATGTTGTACCCGCAATCAACATGATGGATCTCACCCGTCACACCGCTGGAAAGGTCAGACAACAGATACAGGCCAGACCCGCCAACATCCTTCAGAGACACGTTACGTTCCATCGGGGCATTGACCTGATTCCAACGCAGAATGTAGCGGAAATCGCCAATGCCATTAGCGGCCAGTGTCATGATCGGGCCAGCGGAAATACCATTCACACGGATATCATCACGCCCCAGATCCACCGCCATATAGCGGACGGAAGCCTCCAGTGCTGCCTTGGCTACGCCCATCACGTTATAATGGGGCATGACACGTTCAGCACCCAGATAGGTCAAGGTCAGCAGGGAGCCACCGGCATTCATCATAGCTGACGCCCGGCGGGCCACTGCGGTAAAGGAGAAGCAGGAAATATCCAGCGCCTGCAGAAAAGCCTCACGAGGGGTATCCACATAACGCCCACGCAGATACTGCTTATCAGCCCAGCCAATGGCATGAACAACGAAATCAATCTTGCCCCATGCCTTTTCGACCTCATCGAATGTGGCATTGATGGCATTATCGTCGCTTACATCGCAGGGCAGAACCATGGAGGAACCCACACTCTCCGCCAATGGGCGAACACGCTTGCCCAGTGCCTCACCCTGATATGTGAAGGCGATCTCAGCCCCTTGATCAGCACAGGCTTTAGCAATAGCCCAAGCGATGGAGTTCTTATTCGCCACACCCATGACAACGCCGCGCTTACCGGCCATAAGTCTGCCCTTGGCCGTTTCCTGCTGCGTGTGCGCTTCCGTTTCTGACATGGTCAGCTCCCTTGAGGATAATCCTGCATCTATAATTAAGTGGGTCATCTCGTTGCACAAGGATGCCCATCTCGGCAAGGCCCTCCTGTCCTAAGGAAAAATTTTTTACCCTTCCTCCTATCTTGTAACGAAGAGATGATGCGAAAATGCACCACATGCGCCGTATAGAACGTTCAATACGCTGTTGCCCGATTTCAGCTTCTCCATCTGATCCCCTCTTCAAGATATGGTCACTAATCGGCCACATAGCCATGCCGTGGCTCCGCCGCCATGCACGCAAAAGGCTGCACCAAGGCAAAGAAGATAACACCCGCCTCCCTGAACGTTTCGCAAGGCCGGGAGTAGCCCGCCCGCCCCATGCCCAACATCTCCTTTGGATACACGCTGCAAGCGTAGGAGAAAGCCGCTGCATTCTCCCTGTTGCTAATCAACTCCTAATGGACTGCCCGGACCTGACCATCCTTATGACGACCACCACCTTAACCGGTGGGAAAACGGTGGCGACTCATCCAGCCACTCATACAGGACGGCTGATCCATCAGCTCATCCCCTACGATGCGCCGCATCTTCTTGAGCGTTTCATGAGATATTGGCAGCCTATCGGGCTGGTCCTCACGGAAAGTGAACTCTGGCCGGGCCTCCTTGGTCTGTGCCGGAAAAGACAGCTTCCCGTCATGCTGCTCAACGGGCGTTTCTCGCCGCAATCTGCAGCACGCTGGCGATGGGCAACCCCGCTGCTGCGCCATCTCATGAAACCCTGCAGCTGGATCATGCCCCGGAGCCTGGAAGATGAGCGAGCCTTTGCCCGATTCGGCATCGGACCACTCCTTCCCCCTGCCGATCTGAAGGAAGACACACCACCTCTACCCTTTAATAAGAACGAAGCCGCAGCCCTCCGCAGGCAGATCGGACAGCGACCCATTTTTGTAGCGGCCTCAACACATCCAGGCGAAGAAGACATCATCGTAGAAGCAGTGCGAAAAGCCCGAGAAAAACGGCCGGACCTACTCGGCATCATCATTCCCCGCCATCCTGAACGGGGGCGGGAGTTAGCCCAATACCATCAGGCCCCGCAGCGTTCCAAGCAACAGCTTCCCCATCCACAAGATGATTTGTGGATCATTGATACGCTGGGAGAGGTTGGACTTTTTTTTCAGCTAGCTGACCGTGTCTTCATCGGCAACTCTCTCACCCTCCCCGGCGGGGGGCATAATCCCTTGGAATCTCTCCATTTCCAACGCCCTACAGCCATTGGCCCCTATATGCAGAACTGGGTTGACCTCTGCTCCCGCTACGCCGCTTCTCTTCATCGCATCAACGATGCCAACACTCTCGCACATTGGTTGACTATCCCACATCTGCCCATTCCCCATCCCCCCAAAAGGAATCAGGCCAGCGCATGTGCGGTTCGCCTTATTAAGGACACAGTTTTGCCTAATAAGGCATAATGATGAGACTGATGGCCCCCTCCTTCTGGCAGAACCCTGCCCCAACCACGCTATCCAACCTCCTGCTGCCCCTCAGCAAAGCAACGGGATTCTTCACCCGACAACGGCAAAACCAGCCCTCACTCAAACTGCCGGTCCCGGTTCTCTGCTGCGGCAACATCACCGTTGGGGGGACTGGTAAGACCCCCATGGCCCTACATCTACTCCAACAACTAATACGAAGAGGCCGTACCCCTCACGCTATCACCCGCGGTTATGGCGGGCGTTCCAGAAAAACGGGGCTTATCCATCCTGAATTGGACAAAGCCGTTGATGTCGGGGATGAAACCATATTGCTAGCCCGCCTTGCCCCTACATGGAGGGGGCCAGACCGGCAGGCCAATGCCTTACAGGCCATCGCTGCAGGAGCGGACTGCCTGGTGATGGATGATGGGTTGCAAGACCCTTCCCTTCATAAGGATATGTCCATCCTGATCGTTGACGGCCCTGCGGGGCTAGGCAACCAGCGTCTGCTCCCCGCTGGCCCATTACGGGAGTCCCTTTCCGACATTCTGCCTCGCCTACAAGCGGTCGTAATCTTTGGGGAAGACCGCCAGCATATTGCCAAACAGGTTCCCCAATCTCTCCCTGTCCTGAAAGGGATACTCTCCCCCGGAACAAGCCTCCACAAACTGCGGGGTTTTCAGATCATCGCCTTTGCCGGAATTGGCCGCCCGCAGAAATTCTTTTCTACCCTGCAGGAGGCCGGCCTCACCTTACTGCGGACTCTCACCTTCCCGGATCACCACATCTATTCAGACCGTGAATTAAAGCAACTTGCCCAACTTGCTCATGCGCCAGACACTATGCTGGTGACGACTGAGAAGGACTACGTCAAGCTGCCCTCCCTTTTCCAGAATTTCGTCATTAGTCTTGACGTTGAACCCCGATGGAGCAACCCCGCTATAGCCGATGAACTTCTTGATCATTTTCTGGCAAATGATCACGGATAATAGAAGCCCTTCTGCCCAACAGACCAGAAAGACACATGAAGCATCATCTTGAAGCATGGGGCCTGAAGGGGCTTCTTTGGTCTGCTAGTAAAATGCCTGCCGGTCTCTCCTCCCGACTAGGGGGGGGCATTGCCCGTCATATTGGCCTGTTTCTCCCCTCATCCCACATTGCAGACCTTAATCTACAACGAGCCTTCCCAACGCTAGGAAAACAAAGCCGCAAGAAGATCATCCAAGGCTGCTGGGGAAATATCGGCTCCACACTGGCGGAACTCCCTCATCTACCAACTCTCCCCTCAGATTCAGAAAGTGGGCCGGGTTGGCGTGTCCTGAACGACCAGCTACTGCATCATGCCCGCCAAAGCGGACGACCTGTCATTTTCTTCTCGGGCCATCTCGGCAACTGGGAACTCATGCCCCTGATCGTCGCCCATTATGGGATGGGATTCTCACCCTTCTATCGGGCCCCCAATAACCCGTTAGTAGACCAGCTCCTCTGCCAACTCCGGCGTCGTATTGCCGGTGTGCCAGTTTCATTCTTCCCTAAGGGAAAACAAGGCGCACGAGAGGCCGTCCATCATCTTGCCAAAGGCGGATATCTCGGAGTTCTAGGCGACCAGAAAATGAATGATGGGATCGAGGTTTCTTTCTTCGGCCATCCCACCATGACCGCCCCGGCCGCTGCGGCTCTTGCGCTCCGGTTCAACGCTTTGATTATTACGGGCTATGTCTGGCGGGAAGGTCCCGCCCGTTTGGTGCTTGAAGTGACCTCTTCTCTCGATCCCCAGACTCTCACCAAACCATTCCTGTCCCGCCATGAAATGATTCGGCATCTCACCCAACGCCTGAATGATGAACTGGAACAATGGATCACAAAACGCCCGGAAAACTGGCTCTGGCTGCATAGGAGATGGGCCAAGTCCTATTATCAGAATAAGGAAAAGTAAATTTTTCTTCTAGCCATGCACAGAAAACATGGTAGGATTGCAAAATAAGAGCAAGATCATAGCAGCCAAGCCTTCCTGTTCACTTTTCAGATAGCGCGCTTCGGCACTCATGGGTTGTTCTGATGGTAATGCGACAGGGGATTTCCCTGTTGCCATGAAGGAGATTCTGACATGGCTCAAAAAGCGTTTTGCGTGGCGAATCACGCCACAGCCCCCTCCTCCAACGCCCGGGATCGTGCCGCCGGTATTGTCGTCCCATTCCGCCAGAAACTCCTTCCTCACCACCGCCATTATCTCGCCAAATGGCTCGCCGCCAGCGAGAAAATGGGCATTCTTGATGCCTCTATCGAAGCCGCACCAGAACAACGTACAGATGACGCCAACCTGGTGGTCATCTGGGTTCGGGAAAATACTGATCCTGCCTACATCATCAGCCTGAGCGGCCCTGAATGGATCCTGACAGACTGCCTGCGAGACAATGAACTCGGGCGGTACCGGAATCTTTCTGAAGCCCTGCATACTATTCGGCCCGTCCTTCCCCTGCATCAGACTGATACAGCCACCTGCTAAAGAAGAACCCCCTCTCTTCCTCAAAGAAAAACCCCGCCGATCTCCTCGGACGGGGTTTTCTGTTACATCACTCCAATACCGCATACGCCATCAAGGCGTTGAAAGGGCATCACTTCCAACCGCCGCATGACGAGACGGAGACCAAACAGCAACATCGGAAACCGCTGTCGGAGGGGTCTGCATAGCCTTGGCCTGCACCGCCCCTGATGACGCCGCCGCCTGCTGCCCTGGCACGACAGTCCCAGCGGGTTGGCTAGATGCTGGTGCCAGATCACGAGATGCTGGAACAATCAATTGGCTCCCCCCACCCGGGGCAATCTGATAAATGCCCAAAGCACGGGTCATCCGACCATCTGGCCGCAGATGGAAAAGGCCATTCACCCCAAGATACCCCTCCCGCTGGGTCAATGTAGCCACATTCAGTTTATTCTGACGGATCAAAGCACCAGCAAGGGCAGCTGCATCATAAGCAAAATCAGCAACCGGGGATGGTTTCTGCTGATAGGCGTTCTGATAGCTCTGCACGTAACCACTACGCTGCTTCTCATCAAACGCCACATACCAAGCACCTCGCAAATCCCCCAGCTTGGCATCAAAGGAACGCCAAAGCATCGGCCCAAGAATACGCACCTGCGGGACAAGAAGCTGATTAGTCCGCAACGCATCAATCACACGGGCCAGATCAAGCCCCGTATCGCCCAGAAGCAGCGCATCAAAAGGCGGAGGGGAAGCCTCAGAGGCCGCTCCGGTTGGCTGATCCGTATGCTCCGACTTAACCGCAGAAGCCCCTATCTCATCACCATCATTCAACGGGTCAACAGCCGAAGGGCCACTCTCTGCTCCCGGAGAGGCCTGCGCAGCCCCCGTCCCCCCTGCTAATGAATGATGGCTCAACTGTGCCATCTTCTGGGTGATGTCGTTGAGATCACTGCTATGGAACGCAATTTGTGGCGTCTCAAGCCCTGCTTCCTGACAAGCAAGGGTCAGCCCCTCTCCCATGGAATGGCCTAAAGCCGTATCTGGCAGAAACGCCGCAAAGCGTTTCCGGCCATCCAGCCGGGCTGCATCCACAAGGCGACGAACCTGCTGTTCTGGTGTTAACCCCATGACCCAGACACCCGGTTTGGCCTGTGCCACATCACTGGTAAAAGCAAGCTCCGGGACGCTGACTGGTTGCAGGACAGACGCTACGGCCTGGGTATCGCCTGCCGTAAGTGGCCCCAGCACAATCTTATCACCAGCTGCCAAAGCCTGCCGTGCTGCATGAACTGGACCTTCCGGCTGGGCACTATCAAACACATCCATCGAAGGGGTCTGATTCTCCGGCAGTGCCAGTCTGGCAGCATCCCGCATACGCTGGCCAATAGCAGCATGAGGGCCACTAAGCGGGACAATCAACCCGATACGGGCCGGTTTCTCCACCGGCACTGGCGCAGTCGCCACCGGGGATGTTGCCCTTTCATGACCATTTTCTCCGGAGCAGGCTCCCAGAAACATGAAAATACCAACAGCCAGGGCGGTCCGGCTGCTTCCTCTCTTGCCGTGCCCCTGCCCATCACGGCTATAAGGGCCAGAGCGGCTCATTGAGGATAACGATGTCTGAGAAACCATATACTCCCCCCGATCACGGATCACTCTCTTCTTCTACCGGGCAGCTCATGCTGGTGGCAACGCCTGTCGGTAATCTTGCCGATATCAGCCAGCGTGCCCTTGATGCCCTGAAGATGGCTGATGCCATATTGTGTGAAGACACACGCGTTACCACAAAGCTGTTACGGCATTATGGCATAAGCAATCAGCTTTTCCCCCTGCATGATCATAATGAGCAGGACCGCACCCCGGCTCTTATAGAACGCCTCCGCCAAGGCCAATGTCTGGCTCTGGTATCCGATGCGGGGACGCCCATCGTCTCGGACCCCGGCTATCGCCTCGTCCGGGCAGCGCAGGAAGCCGATATCGCCATCACCTCCCTGCCGGGTGCCAACGCCGCCGTCACAGCCCTGACACTCTCCGGCCTGCCGCCTATTCCGTTCATGTTTCTGGGTTTTCCACCTCGGGGGGAGGCTCGCCGGCACAGCTTCGCAGCCCTGCGTGCTGCCGAGCAGGCTGGTCTTACAGCCACACTCATCTGGTATGAATCGCCTCACCGGCTCCTAGAAACGCTAAAAACCCAACAACAGGTGTTCGGGGCCGACCGTCCCGCTGCTGTAGGACGCGAGCTGACAAAACATTTTGAGGAAATGATCCGGGGCAGCCTCGCAGACCTCATCGCCCATTTCGAAGAAACCGCTCCTCGGGGAGAAATTACCTTACTCCTCGGCCCACCCGCCGCAGAAGATACAGGGGCTCAAGAGCTCGATCAAACCTTGATGGCTGCCCTAAAGACGCATTCTGTCAAGGATGCCGCCGCTCTCGTGGCAGGGATTGTGAACCTGCCCAAGCGTACCGTCTATAATCGGGCGCTTGAGCTGGCTAAACAGAAAAAAGGATGACTAATCCTCATCCTTCGGGAGAACAAAACTTGAGGCCGGGATGCTAACACCGGTCTTCACGCTAGAGAAATGAACCACTGTCCTGTGTCCCTGTGCATCCAGCACGGTCCACCCTTTCAGGCTGAGCGGATGAGTGGCAAAGAACAATGTCATCTCGCCCTCGCCTGGATTTTCCGTTCTAGTCACCTGGAGCTGTATCTCATTACCCTGCTGCTCATAGCCCAGAATGGAGACATCCCCCGAAAAACGGGGATCAGGACGCAAAAGAAGACCGAGTGGCGTATGGTCCAAAGGAATCATAGTAACCTGACCAATGCTATGATCCTGGAACACAACCTTACCTTCGTTAGCGACCAGAAGAAGCGGGCTGGGCGGATCATAAGAGAACCGCATCTTCCCCGGCCTCTCCAGAAGAACCGTCCCGGTAGATGTTCCGTTCTGTTCCGTCACCTGCTCGAAGCGGGCCTGAAAAGTCTTTGTTGCAGCAAGGCTGGCCTCGATCTTATTCACCCATCCCTGCTGAGCTGATGTCAGACTAACACCAGCTACAGCCTGACGCAGTGGCAGGACCGCCCCACCCAGAGCAAGAGCCACCCCACACGCCACGACAATACGCCGCATCATCATTTGCCTCTTCCCCTTACAGAGAAATATCCGCTTCCCGGAAAATATGCCGGACATCACCCTGCCAGACCCCATGATAACGCTCCAGCCACCGCTCAGCCTGCGTTTTGGCTCCGTCAGCAATCTCATAGAGGGGGGCAAGGTAATATTCTTCCCCATATCCACGCTTCTGCAGCCCCTGCTCGGCCAGTTCGAGAATTCGCTTTGCCAGCGCACGAAGCCCCCCAGGGAACGGAGCATCCATAGCCTGCTCAACAACAAGCTCCGCCAGAGACTGATAGGTCAGCCACGGCTGTTCTTTCACCACCCGTTCCACCTCGGCCAACACATCGGGATCATACAGCAGTCCAACCCAGAAAGCAGACTGTGCGACCATCATATCCGGGCGGCCAGCATCCGCACCCCGCATCTCAAGGAACTGCTTAAGCCGGACATCCGGGAACAGGGTCGTCAAATGATCCTCAAAATCACCAACCGTTGGCCGCAGCCCTGCTAATGGTTCCTGTTCGACACCATCCAGCCATTTACGGAACGAGCATCCTGCTGCATCAATATTCCGCCCATCCCGATTGACGAAATACATCGGGACATCCAACGCCCAATCCACATAGCGCTCGAACCCGAAGCCTTCTTCAAAGAAAAATGTCGGCTGGCCACTACGCTGATTGTCCGTATCCAACCAGATATAAGCACGGTTGGAGAGACGCCCCGTCGGCTTACCTTCAGCAAAAGGTGAATTAGCCATAAAAGCCGTGATGAGGGGCTGAAGCGCAAGAGACACCCGCATTTTACGGGCCATATCTGTCTCGCTGGAGAAATCCAGATTCACTTGCACCGTGCAGGTGCGTGTCATCATATCCAGCCCACGACGCCCAACTGTGGGCATATAACGGCGCATGATGGCATAGCGGCTCTTGGGCATCCACGGCATAGCCTCACGAGCCCAAAGTGGCTGAAAACCAAGTGGAGCAAACCCCAAACCAAGCTCCCGGGCAGGCCCCGTGATCTGCTGGAAATGAGCGATCATTTCCTGCTCGGTCTCCTGAAGGGTCCTGACAGGTGCCCCAGAAAGTTCAAACTGCCCAGCTGGCTCCAGAGAGATGGACCGCCCCTTATGCACGCCTGCACCTTTCAGGCCGATCAGATGCCCATCATCACGGATGGCCTGCCATTCTGGCCCCTCCAGTGCGGCGAGCAAAGCACCAATGCCTTCGGGCTCGTAAGCGGGTGGAGCAAAAGGCTTCAACTCTCCTCTGGCACGCGCTGGCAGTCGGAAACCAAATTTCTCATGCTCTGTGCCAATGCGCCACTCTTCCTGAGGCTTGCAGCCACGCGCCAGCACCTCGACAAGCTGCGCTCTGTTTTCAATCAGCGTTGTATTGCTCTCACCTGGATTGGACATGTACAAAACCTTACCGGCTAAAATTCACCACGATATGCCGCAGGACGTTCAGACTGTCCGTAAGCCAGATACCCCTATACTAGGGGGCAAATTTACTTTCATTCAAGAGAACCAGCTCATATTCAGGCAGTTATCGGATTTTCATACCTGCCTGTTGACGGCACTAATCTGGGCCAATGCCGCACAAGCCGCCGTATCCGCCCGCAAAATCCGGGGACCAAGCGAAAAAGACTGTACAGCCTCATGCCGGGCTAGCCGCTGCACTTCCTCCTCGGCAAAGCCTCCCTCTGGGCCAATCAACAACGCATCGCAGCCACTGGGAGGGCCACCTGTTCCCTGACGTTCTAATGCTACAGCCATCTTCCGCCGAGCGGGCCAACGAGCCAGAACAGCCGCCAGAGGCTCCAGCGGCATGAGAACCGGGATATCCAGCCTTTCACACTGTTCTGCTGCCTCCTGCGCAATCAGATTCAGTCGTTCATAATTCAACCGATGTGTATTCGTCCGAGCCGTCAGGACTGGACGAAAACGTGTCACACCCAGCTCCGTGCCCATACGGATGAGCAGCTCTGTTGCATCCCGCTTAAGCGGAGCAAACAGTAGCTCTACCCCTTCCGTATCCTGCTGGGGGCGCAAGCAAGACAATAGACGCACTGTGGCCTGTTTCTTTTGCAGCCCCGCCATAACGGCCTGCCATTCTCCATCCCGGCCGTTGAACAATACGACACCATCCCCCGGCTGAAGACGCATGACCTTACCCAAATAATGGGCCTGGCCAGCGGATAAGGGTAACATCTCCCCTTCCCTCCAGGGAGATGAAACATCGGCGATGAAAAGGCGTGGATCGGTACGGCTCATGGTTTGGGCATACCGCTTTCCCCACTTATTTTCCAGCATGTGCGATAAAATATTGACCCCTTCCTATTTCTATCCAATCACTCACCCATGTCTCAAAATCACCACCCCCATACCGACATCCGTAGCAACGGCCTTATCGGTCGCTTGCCAGAGCCATGGCACTCCTATGCTCTTCTTGCCCGGCTGGACCGCCCTGTAGGAACATGGCTACTACTGCTTCCCGGCGTGTTCGGCATTTTTCTGGCTCCCAATGGCCCGCCCCTAAAGCAACGGCTTCTTTATACGGCATTGTTCGCCATTGGCTCGCTTCTTATGCGGTCAGCAGGTTGTGTCATTAATGATATCTGGGATCGCAAAATTGATGCCCAAGTTGCTCGCACGGCGGGGCGCCCTTTGGCCAGTGGAGCACTCAGCTTAAAACAAGGGCTAGGACTACTGGCAATTCTGCTGCTTGGGGGACTGGCTGTTCTACTGGCTCTACCGCCAATCTGCTGGGCCCTTGCCCCTCTAGCCATGCTCCTCGTTGCCTTCTATCCCACCGCAAAAAGGCTGACATGGTGGCCCCAGCTTGTCATGGGGTTCACTTTTGGGTTCGGAGCTCCCATGGGCTATGCAGCCAGCGAGCATACTCTGGACCTGCCTGGAATCCTACTCTATGGCGGTGTTATCGTCTGGCAGCTCGGATTTGATACCATTTATGGCTTTCAGGATATGGAAGATGACGCACGCATTGGCGTAAAATCCACATCCCGGCTTATGCTGAAACACGCCAGTTTCTTCATAGGCAGCTGCTATGGGGCAGCTTTGACTCTCTTCGCCCTCGCAGCCATTCAGGCAGGCCAACTCTCCCTTTTCTGGCCGCCCTTCCTACTAGCCTGCTTCCTTCTGATCCGTCAGACAGTTCGCCTTTCCCCACATGATGCCCCGCTCTGCCTCCATTTCTTTCGGCAGAATGTCACAGTAGGACTTGTTCTAGCAGCAGCCTTTATTCTGGGAGCGATCGACACCCTTTAGTTTTATAGAAAGAGAGTTAGGGAGTACTCTCCACTCCCCCGTAGAACGGCTTTTAAAAGGCCATTCTACGGGGGAGGCATTGGCATATTATACCGTTTTAGCAGGCCGAGACTTGAAAAGTGTCCGGCCCGCACTTAAGGCGGCACCACAAAAAGCTACAGCAGCTGCTGCGCCAAGGCAGATGAAGGCCGGGTGGGGGAATAAGGTAAACAGCCCTGCGACTAACAGAGCCCCTGTTGTTTGACCGGACAACCGAGCAACGGAAAGCATTCCACTGGCACCGCCTTCCCGACCAGGAGGGGCCGTCACCATAATGGCGCGATTATTTGGGGGCTGAAAGAAACCAAAACCCATACCTGCCACAAGGGTTCGCCAAGCGATTGCTGTATTATCTGCATCCAGCGGTAGGATGCAAAGCAAAATGAAGCCAATCCCCGTCACGATTAACCCGATGGATGACAGCAGTGCCGCTGGGAACCGGTCGGCAATCTTGCCAACGGTAAAAGACATGACAGCAACACCAACAGCCCAAGGCGCAATAAGCAGCCCAACCGTTGCAGGATTTTTGTGAAAAGCAACAGTCAGTGTAAAGGGCATGGCAACGATATAAAGATTCGAGGCCACAAAGCCACAGAAACTGATCAAACACGCCAGCAAGAACGGTACACGCTTCAATAGGTCCAGCGGTACAATGGGCTCTGGCCGTTTCTTCTGCCAACGCAGAAGCAGCCACCAACTAACAAGACTCCACCCCGTCAGCCCGGCCCCCCAACCTAGATCACCATGCATGAAACTATCTAGCCCAATCCCCAGCAGGGCAAAGGACGCCACTGTAAGAACTGAACCAAAGATATCGACCTTCACTTCACTCCGTGGCGTTTTAGGCAGGGCTTTGCTGGCCAGTAGAATAGCAACGCCCCCTAGCGGCAGATTAACCCAGAATATCCAAGGCCAAGATGCTACAGACAGGATGAAAGAACCAATCGTCGGCCCCAGTGCCACGCCTAACCCGATAAACAACCCATTGAGAGCGATGCCCTTACCTATGAGCTTATGCGGGTAGATAAAGCGGACAAGCGCAATATTGACGCTCATAATGCAGGAACTGCCAACACCCTGAAGGGCACGGGCCAACGTCAATTCCAGCATATTCTGCGACACAGCACAGGCCACGGACGCAACAAGAAACAAAACAATCCCCAGCTGGCTCATCCGCCCAAACCCAACCCGGGCCCCAATAGCAGCCAATGGCAGGAGACAAGCCAGATTGGCCAACTGGTAGGCATTGATAACCCAGATCGCCTGTGATGCAGAAGAATGGAGGTCTGTTGCGATTGTGGGCAAAGCCACATTCGCAACAGAATAATCCAGAATTGAGAGCATCAATGCCAGAATGACAGACGACATCGCCTTGAAGCGCTGCATCCCGTAAAGGCCTGCATGCCGTTCCGGGTCGTATTCTCCCTCAAGGCTAGGATCCGCCATCTTACTGCCCATTATTCTCTGGTTCTCCCAGTTTACGCAGGGGCACCCCTGCAAAAAGATTTGCCTCAATCCGCTCCAGCGAAGCACCCTTCGTCTCCGGGACAAACCCAAGAGTGATGAGTACGAACAGACCATTAAAGGCTGCAAAGAGGATGAACGTCCAAGAAGCACCCATAGCCAGCATCATCAGCGGGAATACGCTGGACACAACCCAGTTGGCCACCCAGTTGGTCACCGTGGAGCAGCCAATCCCGAAGTCACGCCCACGTGTCGGCTGAACTTCCGAACACAGTGCCCAGACAAGTGGCCCCTCACCAATGGCAAAACCAGCGACGAAGAGAAGGATCAGAGCGCAAAGCAGAATGGCCGCCACCAAACTATCACCACCGATAGCCAACACAGCACCCACACCAAGCAGGGACGCTCCAACAACGATGCAGCTTGTCAGCAGCAGCGGGCGACGTCCCCATTTATCGGCATATCGTATGGCTACACCCGTAAAGACCATATTCGTCAGCCCGACGAGCGTCGTTGCCCATACGGCGGCGTTCGTCCCGAAATGGGCGGCTTCGAACACACGCGGCGCATAATAGAGCAGCGCATTAATCCCACTCAGCTGCTGCATGATCTGAAGAACAATCCCCAGAAATACAGAGCGCCGGAAATTGGGATTGCTGCGGAACAGCCCATACCCAGCATCACTGCTTTTGGAGAGACGGTCATGGATATCGGCAAGCTCTGCCTCCGCCACTTCCTCATCAGACCGTAAAATACGCAGGACCTTACGGGCACGCTCCTTATCGCCACGCATCATCAACCAACGAGGACTATGCGGAAGGATCAGCACCACGATCAGAAACAGCACAGCTGGGACCGCCATAATCCCGAGCATCCAACGCCAATGCCCTCCCGCAGATAGGAAACTATCGGACACAAAGGCCAGAAAAATCCCGAGAGAGACCATCAGCTGATAAAAGGAAATCATGGCACCACGGGCTGATTCCACCGTGATCTCAGAAATATACAGCGGAGCTGCAAAAGCAGCGACACCCACTGCCAGCCCTAGCAGCACACGGCCAACGATGAGCAAAGCCACTCCCGGCGCGAACGCACAGAAGAACGTACCCACCAAGAACAAGATGCCGGCCCCCAGCATGGCCCCCGGACGCCCGAATGAAACAGAGATACGTCCGGCAAACATGGCTCCGAACGCAGCCCCTGCCATCATGGAAGAAACGATCCAGCCCTGCATGGCTGCACCGGCATGGAAATCACCCGCAATAAACGGCAAGGCACCGGCGACAACGCCTGTATCTAGCCCAAACATCAGCCCAGAAAGGGCCGCAAGAATCCCCAGAACAGTGGCGCGCCCTGTCGCCTTCTGCGACGAAGAGGCCCCACCCTCACTTCTGGCTGCCGGCGTTACTCCTACCATGATGACTCCTTATCCATGATCTTAAAACGCCCCTTCCGGCACGGGACTGGCAAAAGATTATGGACGTTATTATTCCAATTTCAATCCACTAACGTTCGTCTTGCTTCACAAATGGGTTCCTGCTTCCCCGCAGCAACAGCCGGATCGGCGTGCCGGGCAGATGAAAGGTCTCCCGCAGTCCATTTATGAGATACCTCTTATAGCTATCTGGCAGCTGCTCTGCCCTTGTTCCAAACAAAACAAAGGTAGGAGGACGACTTTTGGCCTGGGTCATATAACGCAGCTTCAACCGGCGTCCATCAACCAGCGGAGGCTGATGACGCTCCACAGCTTCCTCAAACCAACGGTTCAAGTCGCTCGTACCCACACGGGCATTCCAGACCTCACTTGCCCGCCGAACTGCCGGCAAAAAGCGATGCAGCCCCTCACCAGTCAGAGCTGAGAAGGTCACAACCTCAATCCCACGCATCTGAGCCAGAGAAATCTCGATACGGTCAGAAATCGCCTTACGGGTCGCCTGACGCTCCTTAACAGCATCCCATTTGTTCAATGCCAGGACGCAAGCCCGCCCTTCCCGCTCGATCAAGCGAGCAATCTGGAGGTCCTGCTCATCAACACCACGAGACGCATCCAACACCAGCACGACCACTTCCGCCATCTTCATAGCTTCAATAGACGCAGAAACGGAAACACGCTCCAGCCCTTCCTGGACGCGGGCACGTTTCCTCATGCCAGCCGTATCGACAATCTCAATCGGCCCAGCCTCATCGTCCAGCATGACACTGACAGCATCCCGTGTCAGTCCTGCTTCTGGGCCGGTAATCATCCGCTCCTCGCCTAGAAGGCTATTCAAAAGCGTAGATTTCCCCGCATTGGGGCGCCCAATGATGGCGATGCGCAACGGCTTCTCGCCATCCTTCTCGGCCAGCGTCTCCTCATCAGGCAACAGACTGACGATTTCACTCATCAAGTCAGCCAGACCTTCACCATGCTCAGCTGACATGGCAAGTGGAGTTCCCAGGCCTAGAGAATAGGCCTCCATAGCAGCCTCAGCCCCGGCACGCCCTTCCGCTTTATTGGCTACCAAAAGAACAGGACGATTCTGCCGCCTCAGCCAATTGGCAAAATGAGCATCTGCCGGTGTGATACCTGCCCGAGCATCCACACAGAAAACGACCAGATCTGCCTGAGCAATGCCTTGCTCCGATGACGCCCGCATACGGCCGAACAGCGTCTCCGGGGCGGCTTCTTCAAGCCCTGCCGTGTCCACAAGCCGCACGCGGCGGCCACGCAGAAGGGCCACGCCGTCCTTACGATCCCTCGTAACACCCGGCTCATCCGACACGATGGCCTGCCGTCGTCCGACAAGCCGGTTAAAAATAGTGGACTTCCCCACATTGGGGCGCCCTGCAATCACAACGACGGGCAATCTACCCATCTCAGCAGCATTAACCATAAGCGCGTAAGACACCATCCTCACTCAGGACAAGCAACTGACCGTCACAAACGATCGGCTGCACCTGACAGGACGATGGCGTCTCTATCTTTCCTTCTTCCTGCCCCGTTCGGGCATCAACGATCACCATACCGCCACGGTCCATGCTGGAGAGGCAGACCAGCTTGTTATTCAGCATGATGGGGCCTATCCACTGTATGGGGCCCTTCTCCTGCTCTGGCTTTCTATACCGCGCTAGCTGTTTAACCCAACGCACTTGCCCCGTTACACGGTCAAGGCAAGCAAGCTGTTGGTCCAGAGAAATGAGATACAGCCACCCCCCACAGACACAAAGCGGTGACTGACCACTAACCTCACGCTCCCACAGACGGCGCCCAGAGCGCATATCGATCGCCACCAGCACACGGGAAAGAGAAATAGCATAGGCAGTGCCACCAACAACCACCGGGCCACCACGTACGCAGGCAAAGTCCAACATGGCACCTAGCCCGTTACCGCCGCCAAGGCTGTCACTCCAGACAACCTCGCCTGAGGCCGCACGCAACGCCACCAGATCGCCACTACCAAAGCCCGCAACCACAATATCATTAACAATAGCAGGAGCCCCGGCACCAAACATGGTCGTGCTGACATCAGTCGCCTGATACGTCCAACGCTGCTGACCAGTTGCTGCATCCAGAGCATACAGGCGGGCATCAATAGTCGTGAAGACCATCAGGCCACCGACAACCGTCGGGGCTGAACGACCCGGCGTGCCAATATCTACAGCCCATTTCTGCCGCCCTGTTGCAGCATCCAGAGCCAGTGCCTGCGCTACGCCATCAACGACGTAGAGCGTCCCGCCTGCCAGAGCGATACCGCCGCCAATATTGGTAGAACGTGTTTTGCGGGCTGGCTGAAGATGCCAGAGCGGCTGGCGATCCGGCCAGCTCCACGCCCGAATGACACCCTGCGCATCCACCGTGAACATACGCCCATTGCCAATCACAGGCGGAGATTGCAGGGCCCCCTTACGGTTGGGCACAAAAGCCACCATGGAGAGCCAGCCCACCCGATTAACGCCGGAACCAACTGATGTGCTCCAGAGCTGGCGGGTACCGTGCCATGCCGCATTAACGCCCTCATGTGAGGCTACACGCCCTTCCTGCTCCCAAGCTGTAATCGGCTGTACGGCAGGCAGCGTGATGGGAGCTTTATTACGAGGGTCCACAGCCAGCCCCGCCCCGGTTGACAGCACATCAATCCGACGCCCCGGCAGGATGGTTTTCTTGGGATCATCCGAAAAAGCACCACAGCCGGCCAACCCTGTCATAGCGGCAAATGAGCAAGCACCCTTGAGAAGAGACCGACGGGAGGTTCTTGCTGTCCCATCTCCCAGCAATGAAGAAAAATGATGGTTCATCCGGCCTCTCCCAAAGTCTGCAACAACATCCCGGCCCGCTGCCGTAGATCATCCGTACTGTCCGGTGACGCCTGAACCTCCAGAAGAAGGCGCCGTGCCTCTGCACGCTCTTCCGGTTTGGCATCATCTCGCAGGTCCAACACAGCCAATCCTTCCTTGGCCAGCGGGGCCCAGTTTCCCCCTGTCTGTACAAGAGCCTGATAACCACGCCGCAGCTCTTCCCTTGGAGCCGTCGTCATACGGGCATTCAAGACACGATACTGCGCCATCATCCGCAAGGACTCATCGGAAGCCGCATCATCTGCCACCTTCTGCCACAAAGCCAACGCTGCCTGATGATCGTGGTCCTGCTCTTTAAGCTCGGCAAGATACATCGCAGCATAGCTCCGCACGCCCTGCGGTGCTGACTGGGCCAAGTCAGAGAAAATCCCTTCGGCCTTCTGGCGTGCATCACTAGCGGTAGAAGGCGGGCTGTTCAGGTCACCGAGAAGCTGCATGGCCTCAAAATAACGATCCGAAGCCGCAGCCTGCGCCGTATGCAGCCGGTGCTGCTGCCATCCCCATACGCCACCGGCAATACCGGCCAGAACCAGAAGAACCGCAAACACACCACCCACACGGAGGGCTATGGAACGAAGCCGCAACAGGCGCTGCTCTTCTTCCACTTCCTTAATCAAATCGTCTGACACGCCATATCCTTGCTGGACCAATCACGATAATTCTGAACCCCCTATAGCATGACGGACGGACAGCAAACATCCTCCCTTGGCAAAAATTACCACTTCAGGCTGCATCCCTATCATCAACGTCACAATAACAAAGAAAAGAGGCTCTCCCTGACTAGGAAGAGCCTCTGCTACCCCTCAGGGCTGGAAACTGATAGGCCGCCCGACATTACGGGTCACAATTTCATCATCCTGCATCACGACCTGCCCCCGGACGATAGTGCCCACAGGCCACCCTGTAACAGTCTTTCCGTCATACGGTGTCCAACCGGCGGGGGAAGCAATCCAGTCATTGGTGATGGTTCGTTGCTTCTTCATATCCACGAGGGTGATATCGGCATCAAACCCGACTGCCAGACGCCCCTTATTGGGCAGCCCATAAACACGGGCAGGGCCAGCAGCCATCACATCGACCAAGCGGGTCAGGCTCAACCGCCCTGCATTGACGTGATCCAGCATTAGCGGAACGATCGTCTGCACACCCGTCAGGCCTGACGGACATTCCAGCCACGGGAGTTCCTTAGCATCCTTAGGATGCGGTGCATGATCGGATGACACCACATCAACACGCCCATCACGCAGAGCCGCCCAGCCTGCTTCAAAATGGCGGCGTTCATTCCGCAGAGGCGGGTTCATCACAGCCTTACCGCCCAGACGTTCATAACATTCAGGCCCTTCATTGGTCAGGTGATTAACCAGGACCTCCACCGTGGAGTGACGGCGATTTTCACCCAGAAGAATGAACTCTTCCTCCGTTGAAACATGCAGAATATGGATGGGGCGACCCGTCTTGCGGGACAGGGCCAGAATACGCTGTGTCCCCCGGATAGCACATTCCGCATCCCGCCACTCTGCATGGCAATGATAGGGCTGGCCCGGCTCAAACAGCTTCCGCCGCTCCCGCAGGCGATATTCGTCCTCCGAATGAAACGACACACGACGATGGCCAGAGCGTAGAACAGCTTCGATCCCTTCATCGTCCTCAATCATGAGGTCACCGGTAGAGGAGCCGGCAAACACCTTAACACCGCAGACGCCTTCTTCCTGCTCAAAATCAGTCAAAAGCGGTGTATTCTCACGGGTGGCACCAATATACATAGCGACATCAATATTCGCTGTATCGACGATATGCTGGCGCTTCCAGTCCAGCATCTTCTTATCTGTGATGGTCGGGTTAGTGTTCGGCATATCAAAAACAGCCGTGACACCCCCCAGAGCTGCTGCCCGAGTGCCCGTCTCTAGCGTTTCTGCCTCTGGCTTACCGGGGTCACGCAGGTGCACATGAGAATCGATCAGACCGGGAAGAACGTGCAACCCGGTAGCATCAATGACACGATCTGCCTCATCATGAGCAGAGACAGACAAGGAAGCAATCCGCTGGTCCCGGATGCCAATATCGGCCTGCGCCTCCCCCCATGGGAATATGCAGCGTCCGTTACGGATTATGAGATCAAAATGCATGATGCCTCCCTGAAAAATCTGCCATCGTTTTATCACAGTGGTAAATGGTTCTTACCGCTCTCTGGAACGTTCATAAAGGGCCATAGCGACCCTATTAACGTCTTCTGCACACAGACGTGTCATGTCCCCCTCTCCCGATGGACCGGGAGCCTCGACCACCTCAACCCAGCGGCCCGACGGGCTATATTGTGCCGCATGGCTAGGACCAAATAGCCCCACTGTTGGCACATCCAATGCCGCAGACAGGTGCATCAGCCCCGAATCACTCCCCACAAACAGGGAGCATCGGGCCAGCAGAGCAGCCACCTGCGCCACTGTGTATCTCCCTCCCATGTCCAGAGCGTCTGGCATTGCCGCCCGTGCAGGAGCAGCCAGCCTATCTTCACGCTCACCCGGTCCATAGAACAAGACTGGGCGCAATCCACGCATCTTCAGCCGCTCGACAAGAGCCGCAAAGGCTGCAGCTGGCCATATTTTCGTTTCTGTTCCCGCTGTCGGGGCTAAAGCCACCCAACGGGTATCACCAGGCAAAAGACGTGCCGCTTCCTCCTGCTCCGCCTGCCCTAGCCAGACATACGGACGGCAGGGCTGTTCGAACCCCAGAGACCGGGCCTGCTGCTCCAGCTTCAACCCCGCCTGCCTACCCCCTCTGACAACATGCCGGGCACGGCTCCAAACCGCATAAGCCAAAGGTGATGACCGTAGATCGACCACTGCTTCCCAGCGATACCTCACAACCTGCCACCATAAAGCCAGCCAGTGCCGATTATGAGATTTCTTCTCCACCACAATGATGTGATCACATTGCGGCATATAGCGGAACAAGTCCTGCACAGCTGGGCCACAGGCGACAGTAAACCGGGCGTGTGGATAACGCTGCATCAACCCACCCAAGACCCCCATGGCAATCACGGCATCCCCGAGACGATGCGCTGTGATGAAGAGGACTCTCTTCACTCCTTCAACCAGATCGGGTCAGACAGGCTGTCCAAAAATTCAGCATGACGAGCCAGAGTAGCCTCATCTGGTGGCGGCATAGGGCGTGCCTTACGTCCCGTCACGACTTTGCGTTTCCTTACCCCGCCAGATGTAGAAGACTGCTGCCGATCGTCACTCAACCCAAGACCACGCTGCCGCCCGCCTATCAACTCCACATAAACATCAGCCAGAAGGCGACAGTCTAGCAAGGCATTATGAGTACCTCGTTCGGAGAGGTCGATCCCGAAACGGCGACAGAGAGCATCCAGATTGGCGGGCATGCCGGGAAACTTCTTGCGAGCCATGATGACGGTATCAATAGCACGGCTCTCATAATCCAATGGCGCCCGCCCTGCCCGCTTCAACTCCGCATTGATGAATTTGAAGTCGAATGGTGCATTATGCGCAATCATTTTCCCGTCACCGATAAAGGCTAAAAACTCATCGGCAATGTCAGCAAAAAGAGGTTTCCCTTCAAGATCAGCCAATGTGATCCCATGAACCTTCGTCGCCTCAGGAGGAATATCTCGCTCAGGATTCACTAATACGTGGAAATAGTTCTCTGTCCGTAGGTCGTTCACTAACTCCAGAGCGGCAATCTCGATTACCCTGTCCCCAGTATCCGGGTCTAATCCTGTTGTTTCAGTATCAAAGAGAATGGAACGGGTCATGTCATTATCTTTCACGCAACAGGGAAGCCAAAAGAGCACGCACCTGGCGGGCCGCATAGGCCCGGGAGAGGCCTGTTTTTATCACGACATCCGCCCGACGTCGCCTTTCTCGGTCCGGCATCTGCCGGGCTAGTAGGGCCTTTGCATCAGCCTCGCTCATCAGGCCGCCCCTTTTATATCGCTGCCGGATTCGGGACAGACGGACAGACAGCGGGGCTATCGCCACCATAATCAACGTGCAATCTCGGTCCGCTCCTGTCTCCCACAAAAGGGGAATATCCAAAACACACAATGGCACCTGACGGGACCGGCAGCGTTTCAAAAAAAACCGTCTTTCTTGCCGAACGAGCGGATGAATAATGGCTTCCAACCGAGGGAGAACGGTTGAATCCGCAGCAATCAGGCGGCGCAGCGCTGCTCTATCCAACACGCCATGACGCACGATGCCGGGGAATGCTTTCTGCAAAGCCGGGATAGACCGCCCGTGAGGCGCCTGAAGCTGGCGGACACAAGCATCCGCATCGAAAACCGGCACACCGGCCTTACGAAAAAGAGAAGCCACCGTACTCTTTCCCGCCGCCATGCCGCCCGTCAGCCCCAGAACCTTCACAAACAGGCCCCGCTCATCACCATCTTAGGAAAGACCATGTTAGGCGAGGTCCTGCGCCAGAAGGTCAAAACTAGCTTCATCAGCCTCCGGCAGCACACCAAACCATGCCTGAAACCCAGCCCGTGCCTGGCAGATCAGCATCCCCAACCCGTCCACGGTGCGAAATCCATGCTTCTGCGCTGCCTTCAGCAGAGGTGTCTGTCGTGGGGTATAGACGATGTCCGCCACGCTCAGCCCTGCCTGCCCCGCCTGCAACAGGGTGGCCCAGTCCATATCCTCACGGCCGCCCATACCGAGCGATGTCGCATTAACGAGAAGGCTCATCTCTCCCAGTCGGTCAGGCCATTCTGCCCAGTCCAGAACCGTTCCGGCTCCCAGAGCCTGTACAAGAGCCTCGGCCCGAGCTGCCGTGCGATTGGCAATGAAGACCTCACAACCCCGATCCTGCAAGGCAGCAGCCACAGCCCGGGCAGCTCCACCCGCACCAAGAACAAGGGCTTGTCCTTCTAACCTAACGTCATGCGCCGCAAGATTATCACAGAAGCCAGTCCCATCCGTGCAGTCACCGATGATCCGTCCTTCTACAAAACGCAACGTATTAGCGGCTCCGGCCCGGCGAGCCGTTTCTGTCAGCTCATCACAGAGGCGGAAAGCCTCCTCCTTATGCGGAATCGTAACATTCACCCCTCGGAAGCCCGCTGCGGCTAGCCCCCTCAAAGCTGCTTCCAACCGCCCCGGTGCGACTGGCAAAGGAACATAAGCCCCATTGACCTGATGCACCCGGCACCAGTGGTTATGGAGCAAAGGAGAACGGGAATGTTCAACTGGCCAGCCAATGACACCAGCCAATCTGGTTTTTCCATCTATCGTCACGCCATGTCCTTCCGTCTTTCCCAGAGGCAGGGCAATAAACGGGCCAGACGCTCCGCCCAGAGACGCTGCCCTGCCTCATCACTAATGAGGTCCTGCCTTATCTCGATCTCAAGAGCCGGTAGATTCCGCCGTCCGGCATGATACGGTACGCTATATTCGTTTTGGGTATTCAGGACGTAAGGCTGATTGTCCCCTACACAAAGATTACCTTCGCCTTCCAAAAGTTCCTTCATCAGTCGGGCTGAATGAGGGTCATGGTCATGCAGAAGGCCGATATGCCATGGGCGTGCCTGTCCATCCTGCATGGCAGGCGTAAAGCTATGCAGAGACACGAACAAAGTCTCGTCCAGATTCCTCCGGCTCAGATGACGTTCTATCTCATCATGATAGACATGAAGAATGGCCTCTTCCCGCTGCTGCCTCTCCGCTGCTGAAAGGCCCTGATTACCCCGCACCGGCGCACCATCACTGATGGGCGGGATGGAAGTTGGATGCCCTGCAGCCCGATTACAGTCGATCACAAGACGGGAATAAACCTGTTCCACAAGTAGGCAGTCCAGAGCCTGCTGAAGGTGCCTCCCCACCTCCCGAATACCGATGTCATAAGCGATATGCCGGTCCCATTCATCCGGTGGCAGGCCCAAATCACCCAGCCTCTCCGGCACCATCCGGCCAGCATGATCGCTGATCATGACAAAGGGGCTATCCTCTTTCCCGTGATGTACATGATAAGGATGCGCTTCCCCCTCATCCAAAAGGGGCCCCGTCTCATTCTGCTGGCTCATCATGGCAGCCCCCTATTCCACCTGCTGAAGAAGAGAACGGACCGTACCGGCCGCACCAATCTCTTGCCAATCCACACCGCCATCGGAAATGGAACGGACCTGCCCATGCGCATCGATGAGCAGTGTCATGGGCAGCCCCGGTTCTGAAAGGCTCTTCAGAAACGGCTCCACATTCTGGCGGTCCGCTGTCCAGACGGGGAGACCTTCAGCATGAAGGCGAGGCAATGCCGCTTGCACTTTTTCAGGCACCCCACTATCCAACGCAACAGGAACGACAGGTATATCAGGGTTCTTATCAAGAAATGCCGCTAGCTTGGGCAGCTCTTCCCGGCAGGGCATACACCATGTGGCCCAAAGATGCAGCATATACGGCTTGCCTGCTCGCAGGGGCAGTGTTGCCTTTGTTCTCCCTACCCCCGCTACGGGTAGCATAACAGGGGCCGACAAGGCTGGTTCCGGCTCTAACTCCTGAAGACTCTGTAAAGCCTCCGCCTGTGCAGAATTGTGCCACAAGCCTGCAGCGGCTACACTTAGCCAGCCCGCCAGAACGGCGCACGTACGAATCTTTTTCCAGTTTCTGATCATATCGGTCCTCATGACACACAATAATACCAGCAACGCCTCCCCTGCAAACCAGCCCGCCAAGACTGAAGCCGCCAACCCGCAATGGGGTGGCCGTTTTGCCAGCGGTCCGGCAGCCATCATGGAAGAGATCAACGCTTCCATCGGGTTCGACCAGATTCTCTGGCGGCAGGATATCCGGGGCTCCCTCGCTCATGCCGCCATGCTCCGGAAGGTTGGCCTGCTGACAGAACAAGAAGAAGCTGAAATCCAGCAGGGTCTGGCAGATATTGCCAAAGAAATTGAAGAAGGCCGTTTCGCCTTCTCCCCAGCACTGGAAGATATTCACATGAATATCGAATCCCGCCTGTCCGAGCGGATCGGCGAAGCTGGAAAACGCCTGCACACAGCCCGCTCCCGCAATGACCAGATCGCCACCGACTTCCGTCTCTGGGTTCGTGATTCCATTGATGGCATCGTAGAGCAAACCGAAGCCCTAATGCGGACCCTGGCCCGCCGTGCGCTGGACTATCACGATACGCCCATGCCGGGCTTTACTCACCTTCAGGTGGCCCAGCCTGTTACCTTCGGCCATCATCTGCTGGCCTATGTGGAAATGCTCGCCCGGGATGCGTCCCGCCTGCGTGATGCCCGCCGCCGGATGAACGAATGCCCGCTTGGCTCTGCCGCCCTTGCTGGTACGTCCTTCCCCATCGACCGGGATATGACGGCTCAGGCACTCGGCTTCGATCGCCCGACATCGAACTCACTGGATGCCGTCTCTGACCGTGATTTTGCGCTGGAGTATCTATCTGTCCTCTCCATGGAGGCCATGCATCTCTCCCGCCTTTCTGAAGAGATCGTGCAGTGGGCATCTGCGGCCTTCAACTTCGTGCATCTTTCCGATGCCTTTACCACCGGCTCCTCCATCATGCCGCAGAAGCGCAACCCAGATGCTGCCGAACTAGTCCGCGCCAAGGTTGGCCGCATCACCGGCGACCTCATCGGGCTGCTGACGGTCATGAAGGGTCTGCCGCTGGCTTATGCGAAAGACACGCAGGAAGACAAAGAACCCGTCTTTGACGCCACAACAGCCATCACCCTGTCTCTGGCCGCTATGGAAGGGATGATCCGGGACCTGAAACCCAATAAGGAGCGTATGCGGGAGCTGGCTGGGGCCGGTTTCTCCACCGCCACAGACCTTGCCGACTGGCTGGTGCGGGAACTGCGCCTGCCCTTCCGTACGGCCCATCATGTTACAGGGCGGCTTGTCAGCCTGGCAGAGCAGAAAGGCTGCGATCTGGCTGACCTCTCCCTTGAGGAGATGCAAGCTGTAGAATCCGGCATCAATGAATCCCTCTATGATGTGCTGACTGTAGAATCCTCCCTTGCTTCCCGCACTAGCCACGGCGGCACAGCTCCGGCCAATGTTAAGGCACAGGCCACGGCATGGCTGGACCGTCTCACCCAGCCCGCAACGGAGAAATGACCATGCTTTTTCTTAAGCCATCCATCATGACAAGGGTCATGGTAGCTCTCATGGGGGGTGTTTTTCTACTAGGGCTAAGTGCTTGCGGGCGGCCTGGCAGCCCCAAACCGCCCGGCCCTTCTGAAAAGGTGACATATCCGCAGATTTACCCGCCAGAATAAGGCATCGTCACTATCTGCGATTTGTTCTTAGAAAGGTGGGAGCGTTGGCGATACACTCCCACCTTTTTTATGTGAATCTGCGCCAGTAAGCTGAACTCTCATTCATAAAATTTACTGAAGACAGTCAGAAATTATTCCCTCCATTCATGTTTTCTACAGACTCTATCCCTAGACTGGCCCCGTAATTCGTATTTTTGGAATTGAAGTGGCCATGATGGTACCGTTGACAGACATCACTCTGGAAGATCCATCCCGTTACGAAGATATGCGGGCTGGCAGCACCGCTCGTTACTGGATGCCTCCGGCCGTCAGAACTGAGCTGCGCCTTACTACCCCTTCTGGTAATGCCGTTCCCTGCCAACGTCAGAACGGGGGGTGGTTCAATTTTGTCCTACCTGCTGAAACGCCGCATATCTGTCTAGATATGACAGCCCCGGGGCTGTGTGATCAGTCCGTCAGGGAATTGATCCTTTTCGTGGGAGCGCAGGAATGGTCCTTGCCGATCCCCCCCGCCCTTGCTTCCTCCTCCAAACAGGACAATCAGGCGAGAACAGCCCTTTTGACTCTCCCGCCTATACCTAACTGGGTTCAGGGACTGCTATGCATTCGCCTGGAGCCGGCAGAACAGACAACGATCTGGCAGAACGTCGCCTAGAAATATTCCCCTTCTAGGCCGTCAACACCATCCCGTCCCACGCAGGCCGGACATCTGCGGGCAAGTCGTTGCACAGTGCGCCGTAGTCCATGTCCGGCCCCATGTGGGTCAGAATAGTACGCTCTGGCTGGAACCGTTCCCGCCATTCCATAACACGCCCAAGCCAGCCATGGGACGGGTGAGCCTCCCGCTGGAAACACCCCACAACCCAAAGAGGCACTTTCTGCAGAAGGACCTCTGACGCCTCAGGGAAGCTTTCCACATCTGTGCAATAAGCAAACGGGCCAAAACGTAAGCCGAGGCTCGTGGTCCAGCCGTGCTTCTGCGGGAAGACATGTCCTTCTAACGGGCCGATTTTTATTGGCCCGCAATTCGGGACTTCTTGCACATCGAAAGAAGGTCGGTAAAACGTTCCCCCTTCCCAAGGGCGGAAGGCATAGTCGAAGCGTTGCCGCAATTCCACCAGAACATCCGCACTGGCCAGAAGTGGCAGCGGACGACCAATCACACGGTTGATAGCCCGCAGCTCATCAAGCCCAGCGATATGGTCGCTATGAGCGTGCGTATAGAACACGGCATCAATATGGGTCAGCCCATTCGTCAGCATCTGCTGCCGCAGGTCAGGTCCACTATCGACTAAAAGACGGAAACCCTCATGTTCAATCACGATGGAAGAGCGCAGACGATAGTTACGCCGATCTGTGGGGTCGCATACCCCCCAGATGCCCGTCTCTGCTCCTTCCTGCCCCCCGATCATGGGGACACCAGCGGAGCCACCACAACCGAGAATCGTGATTTTCATACAGCTATCCTTGTGAAAAGACGCCGTGTATTGGCCTGCGTTACCTCCACCAGCTGCTTCTCCGTCAGGCCACGCTCCTCAGCCAGACGGGCCGCCGTGTGAACGACATAACCGGGCGTATTCGGCTTGCCCCTTTTGGGCACGGGGGCCAAGAACGGACTGTCCGTCTCCACCAGAATACGATCCTCAGGTGCATGACGGGCCACGTCACGGATTTCCTCACACTTCTTAAAGGTCAGAAGCCCAGAGAAACTCAAATAACCGCCTAGTTCCAACGCGGCCTCTGCCAGCCTGGGGCCAGAAGCAAAACAGTGAATCAAGAAAGGAAAGGCTCCCTTCTCGTGCTCATCCCGCAAGATGGCGATAGTGTCATCATCCGCCTGCCTCGTATGGATGACCAATGGCAGGCCTGTTACACGGGCGGCCTCAATATGACGGCGAAAGGACGCATGCTGGGCCGGTTTTACCTCGTCCGTGCCATGAAAATAATCGAGACCCGATTCACCGATGGCGGCCACACGGGGAGATTCAAGCTCGGCTAGCATGTCATCAAGGCTGGGTAAGGTTTCTTCATGGGCGTGGTCAGGGTGCGTGCCCAGTGCACACCAAATGCGCAGGTCCGGGCTATCATGCTCTGTCAAAGCTTTCTGCTTTGCCCGTTCCGACCAACGTGTACCAATGGTGATCATACCAGCTAGACCAGCCTGCCGAGCAAAGTCCAGCCCGGCGGGTAGGTCTTCCAACCTGTCCAGATGGCAATGTGTGTCGATCAGCCCCTTCATGCCTGTTTTTCTTCCTCCACGAAGCGAGGGAACAAACCCTGCGGCTTAGGCAGGGTGCGGCCACCGGGAAGCAATGTTTCCAAAGCGGCGATATGACGCTCCCCCGTCTCCACACCGAGCTGATCCAACATCTTCTCCATTGTATCCGGCATGTAGGGCTGGAGCAGCGTAGCCACGGTACGGATCACATCCACCAGAACACGCAGAACATCGGCCATACGAGCCGGGTTCTCTTTTTTCAGGACCCACGGAGCCTGACGGTCAATATAAGCGTTAGCCTCCCGGATGAGCTTCCAGATGTCTTCCAACGCATCACTAATAGCCAACCGCTCGATATGACGACGGGTCAGATCGGGTAGCAACGTTGCTTGAGCCAGAATCTTCTCATCATCTTCGGTCAACGTGCCACGTTCCGGCAAAACACCTCCAAGATTACGGGCTACCTGACTGAGCGTCCGCTGTGCAAGATTACCGAGATCGTTAGCCAGCTCGACATTCATACGGGTGATGAGAGAACGCCGGCTGAAGTTGGAATCACCGCCGAAGGGCACTTCCCGCATCAGGAAGAAGCGCAGCTGATCCAGACCGAATTCATCGGCCAGAGCCTTGGGGTCCAGCACATTACCGAGAGACTTGCTCATCTTCTCGCCTTCGACTGTCCACCAGCCATGAGCAAAAACCCGCTTCGGCAAGGGCAGGCCAGCCGCCATCAGGAAGGCCGGCCAATAGATGCAATGGAAGCGGATGATCTCCTTGCCCACCACATGCACATCAGCAGGCCAATGCACATGCCGAGGGTCCTGCATATCCGGATAGCCAACAGCTGTCAGATAATTTGCCAGCGCATCGAACCACACATACATGACATGGTCCGGATCACCCGGCACCTCTACGCCCCAGCGGAAGCTGGTCCGGCTGATGGAGAGGTCGCGCAACCCTTGCTTCACGAAGCTGACGATTTCCCGTTTCGGACCATGAGGGCCGATAAAGTCGGGGTTTTCCTCATACAGCTTTAAAAGCCTGTCCTGAAACTTGGAAAGACGGAAGAAGTAGGAAGGCTCCCGCACCCATTCCAGCGGCGCACCGGAAGGCGCTGTCCGGCTGCCATCTGGATGTGTGGTAATTTCATCCTCACCGACGAACATCTCATCACGTGTGGAGTACCAGCCTTCATAAGCATCAAGATAGATATGGCCGCTCTCGGCAACCTTTTCCCAAAGCGTCTGGGCCGCCTTCTTATGCCGAACTTCCGTCGTGCGGATGAACTCATCCGTCTGGACGGCCATGTCCTTCTGCATCTGACGGAAACTCTGGGAAATTCGATCCGCAAACTCCTGCGGCGGCACGTTCTGCGCTTTTGCGCTTTGCTCCACCTTCTGGCCGTGCTCATCCGTCCCGCTGACGAACAATACGTCATTACCATCCAGCCGATGGAATCGGGCAATCACATCGCAAGCAATGGACGTGTAGGCATGGCCGATATGCGGCGCACCATTCACATAGAAAATAGGGGTCGTGATGGTGAAACGCCGTGTCATAGTCTGTCCTGTCGTCCAAGTGTTTCCAAAATACACATTCAGTCCTGCCGCCCCTGTCGGGCTAGTGCAAGGGCTTCCCGGATAGCCTCTGCCTTGTCAAGGTTGAAGCGTTCACTCTGCCCCCTAATTTGCCCTAGCCGAGCCGTACGCTCCGCCATGATGGCAGCCCGGGGCAGATCGCCCGCAAAAGCGGCATCCCGTGCCTGATCAGCCAGTGCTTCGCCTAGCAGATCGCATAATAGCGCAAAACCGTCTGCTTCACGAGCAAGCTGGCTGATGGTCATCCAACTTTCATGATCCAGCTCTTCCCCTGCCATGGCCCGTGCCACAAGCTGCGCACAGACACTATCCCTACCCCGTGCCAAAAACAGCGCACGGCCCGGAGAACCATGAGCCCGGCGTAGGACATCATCGGGCAATTCTGGCAGAACGGCCTTCATCTCTTCATCCTTCAGCCCGGACAAGGTCAATGAGCGGCAGCGGCTCCGCAATGTTGGCAACAACCTGCCCGGTGCCGAACTCGTCAGAAACAATATCGCTTTGGGTGGTGGCTCCTCAAGAATCTTCAGTAGCGCATTGGCCGCAGACCGGTTCAAGGTTTCCAGACCATCCACAATCACAACCCGCCAGCCACCTTCTGTAGCCGTATGGTGCAAGAAATTCTGAACAGGCTGAACATCAGAGATCGTGACCCCTCCTCGCAGCTGCCCTTTCCGTGGATCCAGTTTACGGCTGATCGTCAGCAGGTCGCCATGTGTGCCAGCAGAAATACGCCGCCCGACCGGGCTATTCAAATCGCTGCCACCCAGTACACGACGGGCCAGATGAAAAGCCAGTGTCGCCTTACCAACACCGGCTGGACCAGAAATCAACCACGCATGATGCAAACGGCCAGAGGCACAAGCCTCTTCAAACTGCTGTATCGCTGCCTGATGCCCATACACATGGGGGGCCAGACGAGGTTCCGGGGGATTCCCGTTCACGCAGTCCTACCCGCAAGACGCTGCAGCACAAGATCGTACAGACAATCCTGCACATCCTCTACAGACTGACTGGCATCAACCCGCACGATACGGGCTGGATCCTGTTCCGCTATATCCTGAAATCCAGCCCGGACACGTTGATGGAACTGCATATGCTGCCCCTCATACCGGTCTAGCTTACCTCCACGCTGAGCCATACGCTGACGGGCCAATTCGCAAGGCAGGTCTAGCCAGAATGTTACGTCCGGCTCTCCCCCAACAAGCTGACGCAACGAGCTGATATAGTTCAACACCTCGGCCTGCCCTTCCCCGATTCCATAACCCTGATAGGCCCATGTGGAATCATGAAAACGGTCGCAGAGAACGATCTTTCCCTCTGCTAAGGCTGGGCGGATCGCTCTGGTAAGATGATCGACTCTAGCGGCCATGTGCAGCATGATCTCAGACTGCCAGCAGAAACTATCCTTCCCGAAGAGCAGAAAATTCCGTAGGGCTTCCGCAGCTGGCGTACCGCCCGGTTCCCGTGTCTGGTACACTGAGAAACCAGCGTCCTTCAACCGTTCGGAAAGGCGAGCTACCTGTGTAGTCTTGCCGCCACCTTCCCCTCCCTCCAGCGTGATGAACACTCCGTTAGGCTTACTGCGGGGCATGGCCAAACCGTGCCATGAGCCGCCCCACAAATCCGAGTTCGGCAACCGGCGATACCGTATAAAGTGACGCATAAACCCGTGGCTGCCCCGGAAGGCCAACAGAAACATGACCAGACTTCTGCCCAGCTACCACCGGTGCTGGAATGGGCGACGGGTAATCGACACTAATCTGCACCTTGGAAGACCAACCAATAGGAATGGTCAGGCTGACATCATCCGCAACAGCTAGACCGACACTCCGATGTTCACCATTCCACACAGCGGCATTCGGCTCCACAACCTGCCCCTTGTGCAGAAGCTGAACCGTCTCAAAACTGGAAAAAGCCCAGCTCATCAATCGTTCGCCTTCATGGGCACGTTCATTCGTGGAGGCTGTCCCGTTGATGACAACGATAATACGGTTTCCATTCCGCTCGGAACTGGCACACAGACCAAAACCGCCCGCATCGGTATGGCCGGTCTTCAGCCCGTCAGCCAGCCCTTTATCCACCAAGACATTACGATTTCCCTGACGGATATGGTTGAAGGTAAACTCCTTCTCCCCGAAGAAACCGTAATAATGCGGGAAGTCCCGAATAATATGCTGGGCCAGCATGGCTACATCCAGCGCACACATATAGTGCCCTTCGGCGGGCAGGCCAGTCACATTCATGAAGTGGGAATTGTGCAGGCCGATGCGGTGGGCAGCCTCATTCATCAAAGCAACAAAACGCTCTTCAGACCCGGCAATACCCTCGGCCAGTACCACACAGGCATCATTACCAGACTGGATGAGCATCCCACGGATTAAATTTTCCACACTGACAGAACTGCCCAGTGGAACAAACATGCGGGAGCCTTCCATCTTCCATGCCTTGGAACTTACAGGAAACTCCTGCTCCAGCCGGATGCGGCCAGATGCCAGAAAGGCAAAGACGACGTAGGCCGTCATCATCTTGGTTAGAGATGATGGGGGCATGCGCTCTTCCGCATTGCGGCTGAGCAGTGCCGTCCCGGTCGTGCTGTCCAGAATATAAGCCCAGCGGGCGGAAGTCGGCATGGGGCCCATTGGGGTTATGGCATCACCCACAGCCGAATCGACTGTCGAATTAACTGGTTTTACCTGCCCAGCCGGGTTGGCGCGCCCCTGCCTGTGCAGCCCAGCAGCCTGCCCGACCCGTGATGATGCCAGCAGGGAAAATGCCGAAAAACCGGCAGCCCCCCCCATGAGAGAACGTCTTGTTTGCACGTCAATCCCCGCACTGCACGCCCCGCCACAAGAACGGAACCTTTATGAAAAAAACCGCGATACCCGGCCTCCCGGCGATATACCGCCGGACACTAAGATTACCGAGCCATCCTATCGCCCAGAATCCCGACCGCCAATGCATAATAGTCGGAAGGGTTATAGGCCCGTATGACACGGAAATTATGATAAACAAGGAAGGCCTGTCCACCGGGGCCGTCCGGCTGGATGAGACTACCCGATGCCTGTGGCGCCTGGAAGCCAGAAGACTGGATGGGCTTTACACCCAAAGCCTGCCACGTGCTGACAGGATGAACCGGGGCATGTTTGGAGCTCGTCGCCGCAATAGAGGTAAATTTACCATTATTGCCTAGCGGGACCGCCACTTCCTCACCCCATGGCTCCCCACGCTGCCAGCCTGACCGCCCGAGATAATTAGCAATGGAAGCAAAAACGTCCGCTTCGGAGCTCCAGATATTACATTTACCATCGCCGTCACCATCTGCAGCAAAACGCAGATAGGCACTCGGCATGAATTGGGGCTGCCCCATGGCCCCAGCGTAACTGCCCAACATATTAGCCGGACTAATAGCCCCTTGTGCCAGAATCTGCATGGCTTTGATCAACTCGCTGCGGAAAAAAGCAGCCCGACGGCCATCAAAGGCCAAAGTCGCCAATGCCTCTATGACGTTGAACCGGCCCTGATGTTCCCCAAAACCGGACTCCAACCCCCATATGCCCATGATGGCATTATCATCACACCCAAACCGTACCCCCAGAGGTGAGAGTGTGCCCCTCACCCGCTGATAGGCCTGCTGCCCCTTGCCCTCCCGAGCGGAAGAGATGACACGAGCCCGGTACTGCGCCCATGTAAGAGTGAATTCCGGCTGATGCCGGTCCAGCCGCAAGACATCCTGATTGGGGGCCTGCGCCAGAGCCAAAGACTGCTCCACGATGGATGACGGCACACCCGCTGTCAGTGCCTGCTGCCGCAGACCGCTCAAAAACATCGCATAGCTAGCGGAGGACCGCCCGGCCACGGCACGGCCGGCCGCCCAAGCAGGCCTAGGCAAGCCGGTCATCGCCAAGCCACTAGCGGCGGCGACCAGAAAATTGCGTCTCTTCATCATTCCATTTTCCGTCATGACCGATCTCCCTCCATCTCAACAAGGAGCGCCCTGTATATCCGGTGTCGCCGATTGCAGACAGGACCATTTCGTGGCACATTCCCACCCAACCACAGCCAGGACCGTATTATTTGTGATCCGTATAAGTGCTATTATGGCGTCTCAGCCTGCTTGGCTGAAAGCCTTCACTGTCATCCTTGGTACATTTATCCTCGAAGATGTTGCAACCGTTCTGGCAGCGATCGCAGCCAAAGGGAACCAGCTTTCCATCCCTCTGGCGCTTGGTAGCCTTTATGCTGGGGTCGCTCTGGGTGATATGGGCCTCTATGCCCTAGGGCTTGCGGGCAGCCGATGGACGTTTCTGCGTCGTTTCCTCACCCTTCCCAGCGAGGAACAGGCTCAACGATGGTTCTCCCGAAACATCATAGGGGTTGTTGCTATTTCCCGCTTTGTTCCGGGGAGCCGACTACCACTCTATACGGCCTGCGGTTTCTTTCGTGCTCCCTTTCTGGCATTTGCCCTAACAGCCATTGGGGCAACCTTAGTCTGGACGAGCCTGCTCTTTTTGCTCGCCCTGCATATTGGCGGGTGGCTTTTAGCACATCAGGGCGGCTGGCGCTGGGCAGGGATCATCGGCTTCATCCTGTGTATTTTCCTAATGGGCCGCTTCATCAGCCATCTACAACGCAGGAATACGTAATTCATGACGGCACCTTCAGCCCCTCATAAAACGCTGTCCCTCTTTGAGTTCTGGCCCGACAGCATTTTCTATACCCCCATCGTCATCTACTGGATTCTGATGGGGTTGCGTCATGGTGACCTCAGCATCTCCACAGCTGCCAATCCCCGTATTGAAACGGGCGGCCTCTGTGGGGAGAGCAAAAGCTCCATTCTTGATATGGCCGGACCAACAGCCCAAAAGGCCATTGCCCCATACCGGATCATTCATAATGGTGCTGATGCCGTTCAGGACGTGCAAACAGCCATGAAAGAGCTGAACCTTGATTTCCCGTTCGTGCTCAAGCCTGATATTGGCTGCAACGGTACGGGCGTCAGGCTGATCTCATCGCTGGACATGCTCCATGATGTGCTACCCCTCTTTCCAGCAGGTATTGCCCTGATGGTACAGCAGCTCATCACCTATCCGATGGAAGCTGGTATTTTCTATATCCGCCATCCTGATGAAAAATCAGGCCACATTACCTCCCTGACTTACAAGGAAGCCCCTGTCCTGACTGGCAATGGCCGTTCCACATTAAAGGAACTTGTTATGGCCGACCCCCGTATGCGTCAGGTACCACAGCTTTACCTGCCCCGTATCAAGGGGCGTGAGAATGAGATTCTCCCTGCTGGAGAGACATTATCTCTGGTCTTTGCAGGGAATCACTGCAAGGGGTCCATCTTCCGGGACGGTCGACCTGATATCACCCCAACCCTGACAGAACGTATCAACGCCATCATGCTGGATATTCCCGACTTCCATTTTGGGCGGATCGACCTCAAGATGGCCTCGCCAGAAGCTTTAAAACGTGGGGAAGATTTCCAGATCATCGAGATTAATGGTGTCGGCTCGGAAGCCATCCATATCTGGGACCGGCGTACCACACTGCTCGAGGCCTATCGGGCCCAGTTCTACCATTATCGGCAGACATTCCTTATTGGGGCCGCCAAAAAGAAAGAAGGCTGGAAAAGCTCAGGCATCCTCGGAATGCTCCGCTCGTGGCTCAAGCAGCGACGCCTGCTAGCCTCCTACCCAACCAACGACTAATCAACACATCCCGCTGGGATCACCACCATCCCGCTGGGATCACCACCCGGCGGGATAGACCTCGTTACAGCTTGCCTGCACCGAAAATATAGTTGCTGATCTGCTGCTCTAGCGACAGCAAAGGATGCGCATCCAAAATAGTTGCCCCAGCTGTCAGCACCCGCTTCGCCTTGCCCGGAAGCAACTGAAGGGCGTTATCCCCGCCAATGGTCGGGGCGGCAATGGCAACAGCTGTATCCTCTGGCAGTTTTAGGTCATCCTGCACGGCAAACAGAACATCTACAACGGCAGTTTCAGGATTCAGCGTGATGGAGCGCACACGCCCCACTGTCACGCCTCCGAGGTCAACATCGGCTCCGTCATTCAGACCATTCGCAGAACTGAAGATAGCATGGTAGCCCGTCATGTGCCGGTCCGGCCCTTCTAGCAAGCCTAGCCCATAGGCAACAAACCCACCAGCGGCTAGAAGAACACAGCTACTGGCAATAAATGCTCCGCCACGTCCTTTAAGGATCGCCCACATAGACACCTCGAAATTCACGCCCTTCTCTGCTAATCTGCCGATCGGAAACGCTGATTTCATGAAAAACAACAGAATGTTGCTGCTATCATATACAAGCTTTTCTCACCAGCACCAGCCCGCCCTTTTCCGCCAGTTCCTTCACCCTAAGACAGACCGTGGTTCCGCATGACATATTTACAGGCCATTATTCTTGCCGTTGTTCAAGGCATTACGGAACCTTTCCCTGTCAGCAGTCTTGGTCATGCCGTTCTTCTTCCCGGGCTGCTACATTGGTCACTGGATGAACACAGCCCAACCTTCCTCCCCTTTCTCACCATGTTACATGTGGGAACGCTGGTTGCTCTGGCCAATGTCTTCTGGTCGGACTGGTCCGCTATTCTTCTAGGTCTTTTCTCTCCCCGTAGAACAGCCAAAGCACATAACAAGGCACTCTACCTGTGCAGTCTGCTTGTTATCGCCACCATACCGGCTGTCATTATGGGGGGGCTGTTCGAGCATCATCTACGACATGTCTTTGCCAACCCCTTCATGGTGGCAGGCTTTTTAACGCTCAACGGGCTGCTCCTGATCCTGACTGAAATCATGCGTCGTCGGTCCCTTCGTTACGAGCAACATACAGCCTACCCGACGCAAGAACTCAGCTGGAAAGACGCCTTCATCATAGGTCTCTGGCAATGTCTGGCCCTGCTTCCCGGGCTTTCACGCTCCGGTGCTACCATCAATGGCGGTCTGATGCGGGGGCTGGATCACCTAACAGCCACACGTTTCTCCCTGCTCATGGCCCAGCCCATCATTCTGGCTGCTACGGTAAAAGAAGCGTGGCAGCTCCGGCACGTCCACCTTTCTAACACCATGATTAGCCAGTCCCTTCTTGGGGCCATCGTAGCTGGAATTACCGCCCTTATCTGTTCCCGCCTCCTGCTACGTTTCTTCCATGATGATAACAAAAATACTCTGACGGGCTTTGGCATTTACTGCCTTCTAGCGGGTATCGGCAGTGCCTGCCTTCTTCATTTCCATCTCTAAAGGCAGAAAACTCCTATCCAAATAATTTACAAATCCCCCCTGAACCGTCATGAAAGAAAACATTCCGGTATCATACCATTTCAGGCCCGTTATGCAGGACTCGTGATCCCTATGCCCCAGCTGGAAACACCATGAACAAGGCACGTCGTAAAACTCTCTCCCAGATTCAATCTGCGGGAGAGCAACACAATTTCAAACGCAGTCTCGGCGCTACGCAACTACTGCTCATGGGTGTGGGAACGGCCATCGGAGCAGGGGTCTATGTTATCACAGGGACAGCAGCTGCAGAATATGCAGGCCCTTCCGTTCTTCTCTCCTTCCTGATTGCGGCAGCGTCCTGTCTGTTCACGGCATTCTGCTACGGTGAACTAGCCTCCACCTTCCCGGTTTCCGGGTCGGCTTATGCTTATGCTTATCTCTCCATGGGAGAAAAAATGGCATGGGTAATCGGCTGGCTTCTCCTGCTAGAATACGGCATTGCTGGGACCGCCGTAGCAGCGGGGTTCTCGGGTTATCTGACCTCCCTACTCAAGGGATGCGGCATCTACCTGCCAGATGTGATCACACAGACCACTTTTCAATCCATACCGCACTCCAGCAGCGGGCTGCTGACCTTCCACCCAAGCATCAATCTGATTGGTCTGGCAGTCATGCTCTTCATCAGTTTGGTTCTCACCCGTGGTATAGAGGCAGCAGCCCGATTCAATACAGCCTTTGTCAGCATCAAAATTGGTGTTCTGGCACTGTTTGTCGGCGTTGGCGTGTTCTATCTCCATCCTGCCAATTGGCACCCTTTCATCCCGCCTTCGCAGGGGAATTTCCATTTTGGGGTGGCAGGGATTTTCCGGGCAGCCTCAATCATCTTCTTCGCTTATGGTGGGTTTGAGACCGTATCCACCGCTGCGGCAGAAGCCCGCAACCCAACCAGGGATGTGCCTATCGGCATCATCGGTAGTCTCGTCATCTGTACGTTAGTTTATGTCATCGTGGCAGCTATCCTGCTGGGTATCGCCCCTTATCAGATGTTGGATGTAGCCGATCCGCTAGCCGTTGCTACAGGGCTGATCCATAAACCTTGGCTTGCCTTTCTCATCAATGCTGGTGCAACGGTCGGGCTCTTCTCCGTACTGATCGGCCTCCTTTATGCCATTTCCCGTATGGTCCATGCCATCAGCCATGATGGCCTCCTGCCCCGCGTCTTTAGTGTTGTGCATCCACATTTCAGAACCCCCTGGCTGGCCACGTTGATTCTTGGCTTCATCATGGGGCTGATGAGTGCGACCATGCCAATTGCCCTGCTAGGAGACCTGCTCTGCATCGGAACCACGCTGGCCTTTGCCATTGTCTGCTTCACCGTCATATGGCAACGCAACAAGGCACCTAACGCCCCTCGCCCTTTTCAGGTTCCGCTCGGCGGTATTCGCATCCGGGGTGTCTGGCTAGGAGTTACACCCATGCTCGGGATTTTCTTCTGCCTTTGCATGCTGGTGCCATTAGGGCTCAACATGCTGCACGTCACACTGCACGGGAATATCATCCCACTCGTGTTTTTTGTCCTCTACACAGGGTTAGGTTTTGCAACCTACCTGTTCTATGGGCGGCATAATTCCACCATGAAGCACCCACCCTCCTAATAAGCCGTAGCTGTTTTTTTTCAGGCCATACGCTACAACGCCTTCCATCTCACTGACTGTTTCCATTTTCTGGACGATCCACCACCTTTATGAGCAAACATCCCTCCTCCTCTACCAGACGGCGTCGTGACCCACGGCGCAAGACCATGCATCAGATCACGGCAGAGAATGACTCCGTCACGCTCAAAAGAAGTTTAACAGCCACACAACTACTACTCATGGGGGTTGGGACGACCGTCGGTGCGGGGGTCTATGTTATGACCGGAACAGCCGCTGCCGAATATGCTGGCCCTGCCGTACTACTCGCGTTTCTGATTGCAGCGGCAGCATGTCTTTTCACAGCCTTCTGTTATGGGGAGCTGGCCTCCACCTTCCCGGTTTCAGGCTCTTCCTACTCTTACGCCTATATCTCCATGGGGGAACGGGCTGCCTGGCATGTTAGCTGGCTGATGCTACTGGAATACGGCATTTCCTGCACCGCCGTGGCGGCTGGCCTTTCAGGTTACATGAATTCCCTGCTGGGTATCTTCAACATACATCTACCCATTTGGCTAACCCAGACCAGTCTCCAGCCTGTCCCCGGCTCCGAAGGAACGGCTTTGACGGCGGGTTTCCGGCTTGATCTGATCGGCTTCATTTCTGTTCTGCTCGTTACGGCCCTTCTAGCCCGTGGTGTAGAAGAATCGGCACGTTTCAACTCGCTCGTAGTGGCCTTGAAGATTGGTGTTCTTTTCCTGTTTCTTATCATTGGCGTTAGCTACATCACACCGGCAAACTGGCATCCTTTCATCCCACCAGCTCAGGAGCATTTCCACTTTGGGGTGGCGGGTATCTTCCGGGCAGCATCCATCATTTTCTTTGCCTATGGCGGGTTTGAAGCCGTCTCCACAGCATCCTCGGAGGCACGCAACCCAACCCGTGACATCCCAATCGGCATTATTGGCAGCCTGCTCATTTGCACATTGATCTATGTGGCTGTAGCGGCTGTTCTGCTGGGGATTGTTCCTTACACCAAACTAAACGTAGCTGATCCACTCGCCGTTGCTACAGAAGCCATGGGTAAACCGTGGCTAGCTCTACTCGTAAATGGAGGAGCCACCATAGGTCTATCCTCTGTTCTGCTCGGCCTCATGTACGGGCAGTCCCGTATCCTTCTGACCACCGGACGGGATGGTCTCATCCCCGCCGTCTTCAGCAGAATCCACAAACGCTATCGCACGCCTGCCCGAGGCACGTTCATCATGGGGGCCATCATTGCCCTGATGACGGCTACCCTCCCCATCGATATCATCAGTGATCTCGTCTCACTGGGCACCGCTCTAGCCTTTGCCATGGTCTGCTTTACCGTCATCTGGCAGCGGAATTACGCTGCTGACACTCGGCGCCCCTTTAGTGTACCGCTAGGCGGAATCCGCATCCGCGGCTTCTGGATTGGCGTTACGCCTGTCCTAGGGATCATTTTCTGCCTGATTATGATCCTACCTCTGATCTTCAACATGATTCACGCCCTACTGGGTGGCAATCCGGTGCCTGTCATCCTCCTGGTGACCTACTTCCTAATCGGGGCATTAACCTACCGCTTCTACGGCTATCACAACTCTCGTATGGCCAATCCATCAGCCTCGACAAAGCCGTAAAAAATAAGCCCGTCAGCTCTGGCTAGACCAGAACTGACGGGCCATTCCTCGTCTAAAGACGGTAATTACCGATCATCCCTTGCCCTCGCGACCACTCCCTGGGCCCATATAACTACCCGGCGGAGGACGATGAACCGGTGGCGAGAGCAACGTATCGGGGTCGGTTATATCCAACCGTGCACCTGTCTCTGGTGAAACAAAAGCCACACGCCGCCGCGGTAAAGCCTGAGGGAATTTCTCCCGAATGCAAGCTATGGCCTTCTCTCGAATGTCACAACGCAGGTCCCAGCTCTGCATAGCGTTGCGGGCACTCGCAATGACACGCACAGACATGGCCTGATCAGTACAATCCGACACCTGAGCATCGAACACCTTACCATCCCAAAGCGGGCAATTCCGTACAATCTCCCGCAGCATGTCCCGGATTTCATCCATCGGGGCATCATAATCGAGCCACAAAAACACAACGCCTGTTATGGCAGCAGAGTTATGTGTCCAGTTTTCGAACCGGTTTTCCAGAAAATAAGAAATGGGCACGATATGCCGCCGCCAGTCCCAGACACGCAGCACGACATAAGTCGCCGTAATCTCTTCCACCCAACACCAATCCCCATTGATGACGACCAAATCCTCCATACGGATGGGCTGAGTGATAGCAATCTGCACACCGGCAATCAGATTCGTAAGCAACCCACGGGCTGACAAACCAACAATCAACGAAGCCGCTCCCGCAGAGGCAAAGAGCGAGACACCGTATTGCTTGACCGATGGAAACAACATCAAGGCCGAGGCAACGGTGATAAGGCCGATCAAGATTTCACCCAGCCGCCGGAGAACCTTGATCTGCGTCTGATGAGCACGAGCCATGATATCATCGGCATAATCAAGCCGTGCTAAACGATTCAGGTAAGCCTCTGACAGCAGACGAAACATGCTGATGAGCGAAAAGCCAAAAACAAGAATCAGCAAAAAGAAGAAAAATAGCCGGAGGTTCTGCTCCTCCTCATACGAGAAACCCGTTGCAGCTGGCAGTGCTGCCAATAAGGTCAGCAATGTGACCATAATCTGCATAGGCCGCCGTAGTGCGCTGACGGTATTGCGAATCATAGCCCCGCTGCGTGTGCCGGGGATACGTAGAATCAATGCACTTGCCCCATGCCCCGCATAGAACGCTGTCAGGCCGACGATAACGAGCATCAAAACTGACACCAACGCAGGTGGTAGCCAGGAAAGCGCATTGCTGAATGCAAAGAGAATATTTGTGAAATGTTGGGACAAAAGAAAACGGCCTCTGACTGAAGGTTCAACACGCCATCAGCGGAAAATGACAGCCCTGCCGCAGGAAGTGAATAGAAAACAACAAAAAAACATAATGATATTTCCCCACCCCTGTTGACTTCTGCCCTCATCTGCCATAAAAGCACCCTCATCGGAAGGCAAACGCCTTCTAGAGGACATGATGGCGGCGTAGCTCAGTGGTAGAGCAGGGGAATCATAATCCCTTGGTCGGCGGTTCAAATCCGTCCGCCGCTACCATCTTTCCTCCCCTTTCCCGGAAAATCTTCATAAGATAGAGCATCGTATCAGGTGCGGCTTGAGCAGTACGGCAAATCATACCTCCGCTGTTCCTCAATGCTGTGAAACGGATGTAAAAAAAGCAGGCCGACATAGATCGACCTGCTTCCCATATAGCCTACTCGTGAGAAGGACCTTAATCCTCGTCGTCCTGATCTACCTCTTCTTCGCGCTTCTCAGCACGCCGACGACGTTCCGGCGGACGACGTTCACTTGCGGGAGCTGGAGCCTCCTCATCGTCCTGCTCCTGCCGTTCCCGGCGTTCCTGCCGTGCCTGCTCATAATTACGCTGCCGTTCAGCACGCTCCTGCTGAGCAGCTTGAGCGGCCTGATTCATGGCATTGAGCACACGGAAATAATGTTCAGCATGCTGAAAATAAGCCTCTGCCTGCACACGGTCACCGGTGCCTGTCGCATCACGACCAAGCTGGAGATATTTCTCAAACAGCTGCTGGGCAGTACCACGAATGCGCAGATCAGGCCCGTTGCTCTCAAAAACATGATTCCGGTTCAGCGGAATCTGACCATTATTGCCACGGGATGCTCCTCCACCGCCGCCTGAACGATGATGACGGTTCCTCATTCGCTTCATATTTTCAAACCCGCAATCTTGTCACAATGGCGCTATTAGCAGCCAATCTGCCGCTTCTTCCCATATTGTCCGAAGAAACATCACTCTCAGAGGAAACGACACTTTACCGTTTGACTGACAGCCATCACTGTAATGCTGTCCATCCCCTGTATTTTCCTATAACAATCTATCAGGCATCAGCCCATAAGCCAACTGCTTTCCTTAGAAAAGGCAAGAACAAGGGCACGTTCTACACCGCCCAAATCCTTCCTACATTCCAGCACCGTAAGGCCTTCCTCTGCCGCCAACGCAGTGACGGCCTGTGCCTGCCCTATTCCCAGCTCCAATACGGCACAACCGTCTTCTGCAAGCAGACGTGGTAAACTTTTACATAAGATCCTATAAGCCGTTAACCCATCATCCCCACCATCAAGCGCCCGATGCGGTTCGTACACTGCTACATCCGGCATCAGCCGGGCCATCTCCGCATGTTCAATGTACGGCGGGTTAGATAGAACAACATCAAACCGCCCCCTCACCGCAGCATCCCAATCCCCTGCTATAAAATCCGCCCGGTCCGACAGGCCGTTACGGCGTGCATTCTGTTGCGCTAGAGCGGCGGCCGCTGGTGCAATATCCACCCCCAGCCCCCAGGCCTGCGGATACTCGCTCAATGCGGCCAGCAGAAGACATCCTGTTCCAGTACCGAGGTCTAAGACAGATCGGACAGCCTGCCGGTCCCGCCGATGGTCTAGCAGAGCCTCCAGCAAGGTCTCACTATCCCCACGGGGAATGAGAGTTTCCGGCGAGACATACAGGTCCAGCGTCCAGAATCCCTGCTCCCCGATGATGAAGGCAACTGGCTCCCGCTGGCTACGCCGTTGGATAGCAGCTTGAAATTTTTCTGCTGCATCGTCCGGAATCTCGTCCCGCTGCATCAGTTCCATCCGGGTCCAGCCACAGGCCCAGCACAGCAACAAACGAGCCTCTGACGCTGCCTCTTCTATCCCAGCCTGAAAAAGTCTCTCCCTCGCCTGTTCCAAAAGATTTATTTTACGCATAGACGCTATCCCTGATCGACCGCTTTCTCATTCCAGGAAGACCAGACATGATACCATCCCGTTTCCTGCGTTCTCTGCTCTTTCCTCTCGGCCTCAGCGTCCTGCTGATTCCCGCTGCGAAAAGTGAAACCATCAACCCCATGCCGGATGGACCAACCGGAGGGAGCTTTACCGTTCATGATGGCCGGGCCCCTGATGAAGTATCAGAATCCACTCGCCTCTATCTCAATGGCCATCTGGCGGCAACATTCCGTCTTGATCTGGCCCATGCTGATGACACAGCCACAATCCCCCTACCATTGGGCCGTGTCGATATTCCTTACACACTCTGCGGCACTGTAACGGTCATGCATGATGGCCATGCCGAAACCCGGAATGTCAGCGGAGAAGGTGTTCTACACAATCCAGACGGTCATTATTTTGAAGCTGTTGGCAGCGAGAACTTCAAGGATTTCTTCCTAATGGATGAAACTGACCTATCGGCCGCCGACCATCGCAATGGTGCTTCATCCCGCTGCGTATCCTCCACCAGCTAATCAGCAGGATGGACCATCCATCAAGGGCTGCCGATTTCCTCCGCCAATAAGGCCATCTGCTCATGATGGGTCAGGGCATTAACAATCTCGTCAAACTCCCCCCCCATGACCTGATCAATCTTATAGAGCGTCAGATTAATGCGGTGATCGGTCACCCGGCCCTGAGGGAAATTATAAGTCCGTATCCGCTCGGAACGGTCGCCCGTGCCAACCTGCGACTTTCTGTCCGCTGCCCGATTATCGTGTGCCTTCTGGCGCTCTGCCTCATAAAGTCGAGCACGCAGAATCTGCATAGCCTTTGCCTTATTGCGATGCTGGCTCTTTTCTTCCTGCATAGCCACCACAACACCCGTTGGCAGATGTGTAATACGGACAGCACTCTCCGTCTTATTCACATGCTGCCCCCCCGCACCGGAGGCCCGGAAGACATCAATCCGCAGGTCTTCTTCATTCACCTGCACATCAACCTCTTCAGCTTCTGGCAGCACAGCCACCGTTACTGTGGAAGTATGAATCCGTCCCTGATTTTCCGTAGCGGGGACACGCTGGACACGATGCACACCGGACTCATATTTGAAGCGAGCAAACACACCTCGCCCGGTGATGGTAGCCATCCCCTCCCGGATGCCGGACAGATCACTTTCCGTCAGAGACATGACCTCAAAACGCCAGCCATTGGCCTCGGCAAAACGACGGTAGGCTTCAAAGAGTTCCGCAGCGAAAAGAGCTGCTTCATCTCCACCAGCAGCGGGGCGAACCTCCAGAATGGCACTACGTTCATCAGCGTCATCCCGTGGTAGAAGTGCCAGCTGCATGCTCTGCTCTAGGGCTGGCATGTCCGCTTCGACCTCTTCCAGCTCCATCCGGGCCAGCTCCCGCATTTCCGGGTCCTGCATTAAGGCCTGTGCTTCTTTCTGGCGCTTCTGTGCCGCCTGCCATGCCCGGATGGCCTCCACGGGTTTCTCCATAGCGGCATAGTCCCGGGAAAGACGAACGAACTCCTCCCCGCTCGCCTCCCCAGAGGCCATCATTGCCTGCATTTCCTCAAAGCGGGCAATGATCTGTTCCAGCTTATGCTCCATAGCCGCACTCATGAGGCCCGGGCACGCTCCAGCACAGAAACGATATCCGCCACGGGTACCTCTTCCTGCTCCCGTGAGGCCAGATGACGCAGCTGCACAACATCCCGTGCCAGATCATCATCCCCAAGGAAAAGAGCATGAGACGCACCAGACTGTACAATGCGGTCCATGCGTTTCTTCATGTTTCCTCGTGTCTCGATCGAAACGGACAGGCCACTATCCCGCAGAGAGCGAGAAATAGACGCCGCCTTAAGCAGGGCCGCATCTCCCATAGGCAGAATAGCCACATCGCTGACGTCAGCCACTGGAGCCTCAATCAGAGCGGCAAGCCGCTCAACACCCGCTGCCCAACCGATACAAGGCACGGCAGGGCCGCCCATTTCTTCAACAAGCCCCTCATACCGGCCACCAGCCAGCACCGTGCCCTGTGCCCCCAGCTTATCCGTAACAAATTCGAACACGGTGTGACTGTAATAATCCAGCCCACGAACGATCCGAGGATTTTCTACAAATGCAACCCCAAACGCCTCCAGAGCGGCTTTCAGCTCACCCCAGAAAGTACGGGATTCGTCATTGAGGTAATCATCAAAAGCTGGTGCATCAGCCAGCAGAGCCCTGTCCTGCTCTGCCTTGCTATCCAGAATCCGCAAGGGATTGATCTCAAGCCGTGAGCGGCTGTCTTCAGAGAGACGGTCCTCATGTTGACGGAAATAGGCCACCAGAGCCTCACGCCATGCCATACGGCTCGCCTTATCGCCCAGCGTGTTCAGCTCAAGCCGCAGATCATCCCCCAAACCAAGCGCCACAAGAAAATCCCGGGCCATGGCGATAATCTCAGCATCACGGAAGGGGCTTTCCGCACCGATCAGCTCCGCACCAATCTGATGAAACTGACGGAAACGCCCTTTCTGTGGCCGCTCATACCGGAACATCGGACCGGTATAGAAAATCTTCTGTGGAAGGGCCTGCGTCAGGGAGTTAGAGACCAGCGCACGAGCCACACCCGCCGTCCCTTCTGGACGAAGGGTCAGGCTCTCCCCACCACGATCTTCAAAGCTATACATCTCCTTTGAGACAACGTCTGAACTTTCCCCCAGAGAGCGGGCGAAAACGTGTGTATCCTCAAAGATAGGCGTTGCCCACTGGCTGAAACCATAGCGATGGAAAATCGTTTTTCCCATCCCCGTGACCTTCTGGTGGCGGCGCATATCTTCACCCAGAAGGTCTTTTGTTCCCCGTGGCGGCTGAAAGCGTGCCATTAGTGCGCTGCCTTCTCGGCGGTTCCTGCCTCAATGGCAGCCACACGAGCTTCTACCAGTTCCACGATATGTTCAATCATGTTCTCAGCAGGCATAGTGTGATCCTGCTTACCGGCTGCATAAACCATGTGCCGACCAGAGCCGCCACCTGTCACGCCAATATCGGTCATCAGGGCTTCACCCGGACCATTGACCACACACCCAATGATAGAAAGCGTCAGCGGCGTTTTGATATGCTGGAGACGGTCCTCCAACGTCTGGACTGTATCCACCACATTGAAGCCCTGACGGGCACAGGATGGGCAGGAGATGATCTTCACACCACGGTGACGCAGGCCGAGGGACTTGAGAATATCCCATCCCACCAGCACCTCTTCTTCTGGGGGGGCAGAAAGGGAAACACGCATCGTATCACCCACACCAGCCCAAAGAAGATTACCAAGACCAAGTGCGGACTTCACCGTTCCTGCACGCTTAGAACCTGCTTCAGTAATACCGATATGCAGCGGGTGGTCACAGCAAGCAGCTAACTGTTTGTAAGCTTCCACCGCCATGAAGACATCGGAAGCCTTCACGCTGATCTTGAATTCATGGAAGTCGTGATCCTCAAGAATCTTTGCGTGTTCCAGTGCGCTTTCCACCAGGGCTTCTGGCTTCGGCTCACCGTACTTCTCCAGCAGGTGACGCTCTAACGAGCCAGCATTCACACCAATACGGATGGAACAACCGTGGTCACGAGCAGCCTTGACGACTTCGCGCACACGGTCGGCACTACCGATATTGCCCGGATTAATACGCAGGCAAGCTGCACCAGCCGCAGCCGCCTCGATAGCCCGTTTGTAGTGGAAGTGAATATCCGCCACGATCGGCGCATTAACTTCCTCTACGATGGTTTTCAGGGCTTTGGTACTTCCCTCATCAGGACAGGATACACGGACGATATCCACGCCAGCCATTTCAGCTTTGCGGATCTGAGCAATCGTTCCTTCAATATCCGTTGTTAGCGTGTTGGTCATGGTCTGCACCGAAACCGGCGCATCACCACCAACGGCAACATTACCAACATAGATCTTCCGTGATTTACGGCGTTCAATATGCTGATAGGGACGTAAACTGCTCATCAATAACCTCTCCGGGTCCTGACTGGACTGACCCATGATTGACGTGACCGCATACATGAACGGTCACAGGATTTTACTGGCTGCGTTCATCCGCTGCTTCCGGTGCTGCGGTCACTCCAGTGGCAAGAGAACCGTAGCCATAATGGCCCTGCTCCACAGATGCCGCATCGACCGTCAGATTGCGGACAACCCTGCCACGCAGCCCTAGGGGAGCGCTTACAACATTCCCCGCCTGAAAAACAACACCCCCGGCATTACCGCTGGTAACATGATACGTCTCCCCAGCATTGCCCTGCCAGCTCTCTCCCTTCTTCAGCACCCGGGCCAGCAAAGACTTCCCAGAAGCATCAATAATCTGCACCCAGCTATCTTCACGAACCAGAAGCTCGACCCGATCGCCTGCATCCTGATTCGGAGTTGAAGTTGCTTGTGTTGGCACAGATGGTTGAGCCGGGACCTTAGGAGCCTCCGGTACAGACTGCACAGAAGGAACGGAAGCCCCCGCAGGAACATCAGCCGGATGATCACCCCCAGTATGGGAAATGTCATTTCCTGCAGCATCAACGGTAGAAGGCACTGCGGTTGCCGATGGAGAAACGACTTCCGGCGCTGGCGGCAGATCAGGCGTATCTTTCGCCCCATCATCCGGTTTAGTCGCCGCTTCCTGCGCCCCAACAGGTGCGGATGCTGCCCCAGACTGAGCCATTACGGGCTGACTAGCTGGAGCTTGAGCGGCCTGCGGAGGGGCAGCTGGTGCGACCGCAGCGTGCGGAACCTCAGCATTATCGGCCAGATGAGATGGCATTATGGACGAAGCAAGCTGCCCGTGGGAGGAGAAATGATACCATCCTGCATAGCCCCCAGCGATAACAACCAGCCCAATACCCAGCAGGACCCAAAGCCCTGCTGAACGTCCTTCCTGCGGGCCGGGGAGAGTCAGATGAACGGTCTGGCGCTTTGGCGTAAGAGCAGAGAGCTCCCGCTTCGCCTGCTGTATGAGCTCCTCACTCTCCATCCCCAGCAGGCAAGCATAGCTCTTGATAAATCCAAGAGCATAGACTGCATCTGGCAAGTCGGAATAGCGGCCGCTCTCGATAGCTTGAAGCGTTGCAAGCCTTACCTTCAGATAAGCCTCAACATCCTCCAACTTCCAGCCCAGCTCCTTACGCCGGGCCATCAAGCGCCCCCCAAGAGTGGCAGATGACTGGCCGGCCATATCCTGCCTCATTTTATCGTCCATCACGTCACCCCCTCTTCCTCATATAACCAGACCTTCAATCCGAAGGTAGCGTTACTGTGCAGGCTCCGCATGGATACGCCGCTCACGCTTCTGAAGAGCTTCCACGGCCTGATCCACCAGAGTATTGATGATATCCGCTACCGGCCTGATTTCCTTAACCATCCCGACAGACTGACCGGCCATCATGGAGCCGTTTTCCACGTCTCCTTCAATAACGGCACGCCGCAGGGCCCCAGCCCAGAAATGCTCAATCTCCAGCTGAGCCGCTTCCCGCTCGATCTCTCCCTTACGGAAACGCTCGATCACATCAGCCTGATGGGTCATGAAATGGCGTGTCGCAGCATTGGAAAGGCCACGCACCGGGATAACCGGAAAACGCTCATCCAGCTGTACGGACATCACAGCATCACGAGCATTGCCCCGGCGGAAGGCCTCCTTAAAGCGTTCGTGGGCAATGCTTTCCTTGGAGGCAGCAAAGACCGTTCCAAACTGCCCGCCAGCAGCGCCCTGCTCAAGATAAGACAGGACCGCATCACCACGACCAAGACCACCGGCTACGAAAACGGGAACCTCTGTGATATTGGGAAGAATTTCCTGCGCCAGAACATTCAAAGATACTGGCCCGACATGCCCGCCAGCTTCGGAGCCTTCGATAACAAGAGCTTCGATCCCCAGCTTCACGAGCCGTTTACCTAGAGCCAGCGCAGGCGCAAACCCCATGACCCTTGCCCCACCATCACGCACCCGGCGGATGGTGGCACCAGTCGGCACGCCACCTGCCAGCACGACATGCGTCACTTTATGTGCAAGGCAAACATCCACGAGCGCATCCAGCTTCGGATGCATGGTAATGAGATTCACACCAAAGGGCTTATCCGTCAGTGCCTGAGTAGCAACAATCTCTTCCTCAAGCCGTTCCGGCTCCATCGCCCCACAGGCGATCACTCCGAAACCACCCGCATTAGAAATGGCTGAAACCAGATTGCGCTCACTCACCCATGACATGGCACCGCCAAGGAGAGCATAGCGGCTGCCCAGAAAGTCACACCCCGGTTTCCAAAGCTGATCCAGCGTTTCGCGTGCGTTCATTGTCCCGCTCATGCCCCTGCTCCTTCGGCCGCATCCAGCCCATAGGCCGTATGCAGCGCCCGCATGGCCAGCTCCATATATTCTGCGTCAATCAGAACGGAAATCTTAATTTCGCTTGTAGAAATTACCTGAAGGTTGATCCCTTTTTCTGCCAATGTCCGGAACATAGTAGTCGCCACACCCGTGTTAGAGCGCATACCCACACCGACCACGCTGATCTTTGCAACATTCTTGGAAGTGTTCAGGTCGCCATAACCAATCTCGGGGCGCATTTCTTCCAGAATCTGGCAAGCCCGGCCTTCATCTCCCTTGCTAACGGTGAAGGTCATGTTCGTGCTACGATCTGCACCAATGCTCTGCACGATCATATCCACATTCAGTCCTGCAGCGGAGAGGGGTTCGAATATTCTTGCTGCAATGCCCGGCTCATCAGGCACCTGCCGGATGGTAATCTTCGCATCATCCATGGAATACGCAATACCGGTCACCAGCTTCTTTTCCACGCTTTCGTCCTCATCCACTACAATGGTTCCGCTGTTCTCATCCGTCTCTACGAAAGAGGACAGAACACGCACATGCACCTTTTCCCGCATGGCTAGTCCCACGCTGCGGGTCTGAAGAACCTTGGCACCGACAGAGGCCAGCTCCAGCATTTCTTCATAAGTAATCTGCTCAAGACGGCGAGCCTGCTTCACGATACGCGGGTCAGTCGTATAAATACCATCTACGTCCGTATAAATATCACACTGATCAGCCTTGATAGCGGCAGCCAATGCTACAGCAGACGTATCGGAGCCTCCCCGCCCCAACGTGGCAATGCGCCCTTTGGCATCCACGCCTTGAAAGCCTGCAATCACAGGCACGATACCCTGATCCATACACTGGCGCAGGGCCGTTCCATCTACATCCTCGATAGCAGCACAACCATGCATCTCATCAGTCAGCAGAGGAATCTGCCACCCCTGAAATGAACGGGCCGGTACGCCTAACGCCCCCAGAGCAATAGCAAGCAAACCACTTGTCACCTGCTCACCCGAAGCCACCACCGCATCATATTCCGCCGGGTCTGCCTGCGCATTCAACGTGCGGCAATAATCTACCATCTGGTTGGTCACGCCCGACATAGCGGAAACAACCACCGCCACACGCTGGCCTTTAGCTCTTTCCTTCCGGACCTTCTCCGCTACAATACGAATACGTTCTAGGTCTTTGACGGACGTCCCGCCAAACTTCATCACGACCGTACGGGGGGCCGACCGACCTGAGAAAGCACTATCAGCAGATCGTGCTGCATCATCCGAACAGTCGTGTATGGACATCGGGCAGAAAGCTCCAAGAATAAGGCTATCATTACATAAATATCCGTTTCACATAGCTCTCCTGCTCTTTCACGTCTAGCCACAACATGGCAGAAAAGCACCATGAAAGCCGGGAGGAGCGTCAGAATGCCTGTTTCATCACCTTCACTATCCAGCGAACCACACAAAGAGACATCGTCTGTTATCGATGATGAAATCAATCAGTTCAGTGCGCTTGCGAAAGACTGGTGGAATCCTAAAGGTCCCATGGCACCACTCCATGCCATGAACCCCCTGCGAACCTCTTGGATTGTCAAACATCTTCCCACGTCACTGTTCCAGCAGCCCGCACCGCCCACCCTGCTAGACATCGGTTGTGGGGCTGGACTGGCAAGTGAACGCTTTGCCTCCTTAGGGTTTGACACCCTGGGCGTTGATGCCAGTGAAGAGGGCATACAGGCTGCCAAGGCACATAAGAGCCTCCACCCCCTCCCTCCTCAGGCAGCTCCATTGTATTATCTATGTAGTAATGCGGAAATCCTTCTTGATGAGGGGCGTCAATTTGATGTGGTCTCGGCACTAGAAATCATCGAGCATGTAAGAGACCCTCAGGTCTTTCTTTCCCTGCTGGCCGGGCTGACCAAAAAAGGCGGCTATGTTGCCGTCTCCACTATGGACCGTAGTCTGCGTTCCTTTCTAATGGCCAAGCTAGGGGCGGAATATGTGCTGCGCCTCCTCCCTGTTGGCACCCATGACTGGAGAAAATTTATCCGCCCGGAAGAGCTGGACAGCATGGCTCGACACGTGGGGCTCCGGCTGCTGGACCTGAAGGGTCTCTCCTACCGCCCGCCACACTGGCGGGAAAGCCACGATACCAGCATTAATTACATTGCCCTCTTTCAGAAGGACTGACCAAAAAGAAAGGCGCCACAAACGGGCGCCTTTCCTCTGCTCTATCACCCTCTGAAACTGATCAGGAATCAGCCACCATAAAGGCGAAGGTTGTCGGGCTACCAACAGCGGTAAAGTGATTGGTGAAGACCGGCTTGCCTGTCTCACGGTCCACACGGAAAGCTGTGACAGAATCAGACCGCTGGTTCGCACAGAACAGGAATGTCCCGCTCGGGTCGAACATCATGGCACGACCGTAGTCGGCATGCATCCAAACCTCATCTTCCAGCGTCAGCGTGCCATCCATACCGACAGAGAATACGGCTAGAGAATCGCCCAGACGGTTGGAAACATACACAAACCGCCCGCTCTCAGCGAGCAGGATCTCAGCAGCCAGTGTGGAGCCCCGGAAATGGGACGTCACAGTGCTAACAGACTGAATCTGCGTGATGGCGCCTGTCTGCGGGTCAAACTTGGACACCACAACCTTAGAATTCTGTTCGCAGAGGTTGTACAGTACACGGCCTGAATGATCGAACACGAAATGACGCGGCGCAGAACCTGGCTCCATCTCATAGAATGGTGTTTTGGCCGGAATCAGCTTCCCTGTGGCCAGATCTAGCGTCCAGACATAGACACGGTCCAGCCCGGCATCATCCACCAGAACGAACTTACCGCTCGGATCGGTCGCAACCATGTGCGGATGAGCACCGGAATGATCGGAAACAGCGAAATTGCCTTCAGGATTATCCGCAGCACGCTCCGGCCGTTTCGGGCCGCTATTACGGACAACATCTGTTGCCTTACCCAAAGAGCCATCGGCATGAATAGGCAGAACAGCTACGCTGCCGCCCACATAGTTAGCGACCAGCAGATACTTCCCGGATGGATGGACGCTAAGGTGAGCCGGCACGGCCCCACCGGAGCTAACACTATTAATCTTAGCCAGTGTTCCGTTGCGTGTATCAACGGAGAACGCCGTCACAGAACCACTTCCGGTCTTATCAAAATCATCAATCTCGCTGAGAGCGTAGAGGAACTTCCGGTTACGGCTCAGCGTAATGAAAGACGGGCTGGGAATGTCCATAAACGTGGCGACCGGTGTCAAAAAGCCGGTATCACGATCCATCTCAAAAACAGAAATCCCCTTGCCGTTGCCTGCGCCGCCTGGAGGGGCATGTTCCGTATAGCCACCAACAAAGCACAGAATACGGGGTAGCGGTCCTTTCTGAGCCCGAGCTGCTCGCAAAGGCGACAGGGCCGTAGCAGCCCCCAGTCCGGCAAGCCCCAGAGCAAACTGACGCCGGGAAAGATTCTGTGACATAGTGTAGTTATCCTCCTTCAACTTCACCCTTATGGGAAGAACGGAGTGACGCTACCAAAAAACACCGTCCCCCATAAGAGTTATTCGCAGTCTGGAGGCAAAATGACATGGAAGCCAATCACTTTACCTTCATGCGGCACTGCTTACCGATTACCGGATTTGCGATACGGCTCCACGTCTGCGTCTCACCAAATAAGCTGAAGCCAACATACCCCCGCAACTTCAGGGTACCCCCCTTCCCGGACCACATGATGGCCTGATACGTTCGGCCAGTCCTCGGGTCCAGAATCGTGCCATGCCACTGCCCGCTCTTGTGGCGTTGCATGTCACTGATGATCTCCAGCCCACATTCCGAACGCCCCCAGACATCTTTCTCTGGTTCAGCTTCCGTATAGTCCATACCGACCAGCCAACCACAGAGACGATCCCCATCCGATGGGCAAGGAGCGATGTTGAAAATCCCATCCTTTTCCGCCACCAGCCACGTCCCTTCAAGAGTGGATGGTGTGCGGGCTTGCCCCTGTGGGGCTGCCATAACAGCACCGACAAGGACAAAAAGGGATATTGCGAGCCTCTTCTTAACGATGCCCGAGAAGCGCATCAAGCTGCCCATCCTGCTCCAGCTGCATAAGCTCACTGCACCCTCCTATGGATTTCCCATCAATGAAAATCTGAGGCACCGTCGTCCCCCCGCCTGAACGCTCCCGTGCTGTCTCCCGCTCTGCAGAGCCACGAGGGGCATGGATTTCCTCAAAAGGTACGTTCTTGGCCTGAAGCAGGCTGATAGCCCGGATGCAATACGGGCACCCCGGCTGCGTGTAGATTTCGACTTTCGACATATAACAGTCCTTTCTGATCCAGAAGGCCGGATGTCACGTCAATGTCACCCGAGCTGTTACAAGAATATCTACCGAAACACATTCATGCTCAAGTAATGCTTTTGCACAGGCTTCAGCCGTAGCCCCGGTTGTCAAAATATCATCAACCAGCACGATGGAGCGACCACGTAGCAGCTTCCGGTAACGGGACCGCACTGTAATAGCACCAGCCATCTGCTGGTACCGACCATGTCGGGAACGCCCTGCGAGGGCAACCGTCTTGAACCGGCGATGCAAAGCGGTCGGATAGCAGGTAAGCCCCCTGCTCCGGGCCAGATGGTTCGCTATCAATGCTGCCTGATTGTAGCCCCTCTGCCACAAACGCCCACGATGCACAGGGACAGGCACCAATACCACCGCCTCAGACGTCAGCAGATCCTCACCTGCCTGCGCCATAAAAGAGGCCAAAGCGGCGGCACGTTCAGTCCGCCCTCCATATTTCAACCCCATGAGAAGAGTGCGTGCCTGTCCTTCATACAAAAAAGCTGCCCGCCCCCTATGCCATGCCGGTGGGCGCATCTCGCACTCCGTACAAAGTGCCCCACGTTCGGCCATTTCTTCCTGCGTGATGGGTACAGCGCAAACATCGCAAAAAGGAGCATGAACAAAACGGAGCCCTGCAAAACAGCTCCCACACAGAAAGCCACCATTAGCGGCTATCTCTGCACCACACGAAACGCAACTGGGCGGAATGAGCCAGTTCAGCACATTCCGCCCAAGCTGTTTACCTCTATTAAGCCAGTCCATCTTTCAGAACACCAGCCATTCCTAACCGGGTATACACTCCTCCAGCTATGAACGCACATGGCCCGGGTGCCCCGTAATTAGTGCCCAGCGGCTGCAGCATCAAAGTCAGGTGCTTGAAGCCCGGAAGCCTCCAACTGGCTAACAAAAGCCTTTTTCAGGCGGGCCAGTCCCTCGTGAGACTGCGCCTCAATACGCCCAACGAGCACTGCCTGCGTATTGGAGGCACGGAGCAACCACCAACCATCAGCCGTATTCACACGAACGCCATCCACAGAAGAAACATCAGCCCCTTCCTTTTTCAGACGTTCTGCGACTTCCTTGATGACATCGAACTTGCGTGTATCCTCACAGGGGAAACGCAGCTCGGGTGTATTGACCATCTGCGGCAGGGCCTCACGCATAGCGGCCAGCGTGCCGGGCAGACGAGCTACGATACCAAGAATTCGGATCGCCCCGTACAGAGCATCATCAAAACCGTACCATTTATCGGCAAAGAAGATATGCCCGGACATCTCACCTGCCAGAGGGGAAGATGTTTCTGCCATCTTGCTCTTGATGAGGGAATGTCCTGTCCGCCACATCAGCGGCTTACCGCCAGCCTTGCCCACCTCATCGAACAGAACCTGACTAGCTTTAACATCCGCAATAATAGTGGCACCCGGATGCCTTTTCAGCACATCACGAGCAAGCAGAACCAGAATCTGGTCACCCCAGAGAATTTCACCCTTGCCATCTACCACGCCGACACGATCTGCATCGCCATCAAAGGCCACGCCAATATCGGCTTTCTTCTCCCGAACTGTCTTGATCAGGTCTTGCAGATTACCCTCGACGGTCGGGTCTGGGTGATGATTCGGGAATGTCCCGTCAATCTCGGGATACAGTACCGTATGCTCACCCGGCAGCTTCTTCACCAGACGTGCCAGCACGTCACCGGCAGCGGAGTTGCCATTATCCCATACGACCTTAAGCGGCTTTTCACCGTCATAGTCCTGAAGCAGACGCTCGATATAAGCCTCGGAAGGATCGATCGTCTCGACCTTTCCCTCTGCCTTGGGAACAACATCGCCTGCAGCCGCCAGACGGCCAACCTCACGAATCTGCTCACCAAAAAACGGCTTGCCCTTCAGCATCATCTTAAAGCCATTATGATCGGGCGGATTGTGGCTGCCGGTCACCATAATGGCACCGTCGGATTTCCCCGTGACAGCTGCATAATAGAGCATGGGAGTCGGCCCACGCCCGACACGGCGCACTGTCACGCCGGAATCGACAGCCCCCTGAACAAGAGCCTTTTCCAGTTCCGGTGAAGAAAGGCGGCCATCATAACCGACCGTCACCACACTTCCCCCGTCACGGCGGACCATGCTCGCAAAAACACGCCCCAACGCATAGGCGTCTTCAGGATGCAACGTTTTGCCCACAATGCCACGGATGTCATATTCGCGCAGGCTGGTAGGCTCAAAATGATGCTTGAATCCGGTCATGACCTTACATCCTCTCTCAAAGATATTTCTTCAGGAAGGCACGGACATCACCGGCCAGATCATCACGCTCCAGAGCCATAGCTATCTGTGCCTCAAGGAAGCCCAGCTTGCTGCCACAGTCAAAGCGCGTACCCTCATAGCGCAGACCATAGAACGGCACCTTGCCGATCATCTCGGCCATAGCATCCGTCAGCTGGACCTCACCGCCGACACCCTTCTTCAGGGCAGACAGAGGCTTGAGGACATCAGCCGTTAGAACGTAACGGCCGATAATGGCCAGATTGGAGGGTGCCACGGCCGGGTCTGGCTTCTCGACAAGGCCTGTAACCTCGACCCTACGGCCATCATCTTCACCGATTTTCAGCACGCCGTAACGGTCTGTCCACTCTTTGGGCACCTCATCAACTGCTACAACGTTACCGCCTGTCTGATGGTAAACGTCAGCCAGCTGAGCAACACAGCTACGTCCGCCCTTCACGATGTCATCTGGCAGGAGGATGGCAAAAGGGTCGCTCCCAATAAAGTTGCGGGCGCACCAAATAGCATGACCTAAGCCGAGCGGCACCTGCTGACGAACCGCCACAAGAGACCCTGCCTCTACGCTGCTGCTTGACAGAGCCTCGATAGCAGATGTCTTTTGACGTTCCCGCAATGTGCTTTCCAGCTCATAGGCAATATCAAAATAATCAATCAGATTGTCCTTGCCGCGAGCCGTAACCAGACAGAACTCCTCGATACCAGCAGCACGAGCCTCATCAATGGCATACTGGATCAGGGGCTTGTCCACGACAGGCAGCATTTCCTTCGGCATAGCCTTTGTCGCTGGGAGGAAACGGGTCCCCAGGCCTGCGACTGGCAAAACAGCTTTTTTCAATGGCTTGATCATCTGAGCTCTCTCTTCAATTCAAGATATACCAACGCACTACGGCTCCCTCTTAGGGAATGCAGGCCGCAGGGCAAGATGTACCCCAAAGTACATCTCGGATACAGAGGCTATCCCGATACCAACAATCAGTTTTTTATGAAAATGACGTAACATGGAGTTTCAACCATGTTAACTAACCATCTCTCTGCACTCTAGGGAGAGTATGGTGCGGCCGAGAAGACTCGAACTTCCACGGGGTTTCCCCCACAAGCACCTCAAGCTTGCGCGTCTACCATTCCGCCACGGCCGCCCCGTGGTCAGCGGCCCTATTTCCTCATCTGAGGCGTGACCGCTTCGGTGAAATGGCCTATAGCCCATCAAAACAGAGAGGGCAATGGTCATGACACAGTTTTATAAAGAAATTATCTGGCAGGTAGATAAAAAACTCTGCCCCTACCCGGAAGCTCTCACTTTCATGCGCCAGCAAGTCGAGGCCATACATCGACAACAAGCCCCCCAGCGTATCTGGCTGACAGAACACCCGCCCCTTTATACGGCCGGCACCTCGGCCAAGGCTGAAGACCTCATCAACCCTCATAATTATCCAACCTTTGAGGCCGGACGTGGAGGGCAATGGACTTATCACGGCCCAGGCCAGCGTCTCGCCTATATCATGCTGGACTTAACACGCCAGCATGGCCCTCTCCCCCCTCGGGATATCAGGGCATTCGTCCAAACTCTGGAACGCTGGCTTATTATGAGCCTTCAAGACATGAATATTGACGCTTTCACACGGGAAGGGCGCATTGGTGTCTGGTGCTTTGATTCTCAAACTGGGCAAGAAGCCAAAATCGCCGCTCTCGGAATCCGCGTCACACGCTGGGTCAGCTGGCACGGCATCTCGCTAAACGTCTCACCATCACTTAGTGACTTTGAAGGAATCATTCCTTGCGGCATTCGTGACTATGGCGTGACCAGCCTACAACGCTTCAACCCGTCCCTACGCATGCAAGATGCCGACGCTGCCCTTCTAAAAAACTGGGCAAGCCTGTTCGGCTCGCCAGCTCTGCCTGCCGCTATTCCGGCAGGATAAAGCTATCTTCAGAAACGGGCTGATTCTCCTGCACATCAAACAGGGAAAGGCCAAAATGATGATTCCGGGCATCAACACCCTGTATGCCTACGAGTGTCAGCTTACCACGCACATCTGCAAATTGGAGGGTCAGCAACCCTTGAGAGGGATTGTTGGCCTCCGCTACGGAGATTTGAAGCGATTCAGCACCACGGGATACGTTGGTAACCTGAACATCCCCATCGAAACTGACCGGACGACGGAGCAACAAGCCCAGCGGATTTCTCTTGAGAGATAAGTGCGTCACAGCACCATTATCAGCATTACGCAGAACAAAATGACCATCCCGGGCCACGGCCCGCATGGCATGGGGCACTTCATATACCATCTCGAAGCGGCCGGGCGCATAGGTGAAATGTCCATCACCCTGCTGGGCTGGGCCAGTCTGCACAAATGATGCCTGCAACGAGGTCAACCCGTTGAGATAATTTTCCACTCGGTGGATGTCGTGCTGGTCATTTGTGACAAGATGATCATAGCCGGATGTGGCACATCCTGTCAGACCCACAGCACCCAGCGGACCAGCCACCACACCCACCCAGAGCAGCAGGCTTCTGGCAATCATACGCCGCTTCATGGCTGGTTCTCCCCTTTCAGAGATAGAGAAAGGGCGTGAAGTCCTGTCTTGAATTCTTCAGCTAGAAGCTCATGCACAAGCCTATGCCGGGCCAGAGTTTTCATACCGTCAAACCGACTACTAACGACATGCAAGTGATAATGTGTCTCGCCTACCTGCGCTGGTCCTCGGCTCTGCTGGGCCTGAGTCTGCATAGCAGCATGGTGACGGTGGCGGGCACTATCATCCCGAATTTCCAGCACGGAGGGATGCAGAGCATCCTCTAGCACCGCCTTCATGCGGTCGCCTCTTTTCATTGGTTCTCTTCCACGCTTGTTTACAGAGTTACAGGCTCCGTCTGTCATATTCATAACAGGAATCTTTCTCCCCTGAGAGAAAGGATGCTTGCATCCATGCCAGACCTCCCCCCATATCGTCCATTATGCAATGCAAACCACCCAGACATAAAGCCTTTGCACCGGACCCGGACGCTCCCCAGCAATGCTGCGACCATCCGGATTGTGACAGGCCAGCAGGCTACCGTGCCCCCCGTGGGCGGGATAATCTGCGCAGCTATTACTGGTTCTGCTTAGAACATGTCCGCCAGTACAACGCCAACTGGGACTACTACCGGGGCATGACACCGGGGCAGATTGAACGCCACCTACGGGAGGATACCTCATGGCAGCGTCCTTCATGGAAAATGGGAACCCCGGGCCACGATTCTGCGCGCGCTTCCTTCCCACAGGATGATCTGCATGACCCGCTAGATATCCTTAGAGGGTACAAAGCCCGCCCCTCTCGCGGGGCCGAAACGAGACAGCATGCCCCCGCTGCCCTGCGTGAGCCGCTGGCGCAGCTTGATCTCGAATGGCCAACTACACTTGAGATTGTCAAAACCCGCTATCGTGTCCTCGCCCGCCGTTATCATCCAGACGCCAATCAGGATGATCCCCGGGCTGAAGAACGCTTCAAGGTCATTGGTACGGCTTATGCGTCATTACGGGACCATCTCACCCATAATGTGGAGCAGGAGACTGCCGATGTCGGATAGCTGCCCTGCCCCTACTTCCTCTTTTCATGACCGGGTGATTGTGTAATCGTACCTACCCGGTCCTTAATAGGACAGACAGTTCTCTGATTGTCCATACCACCTTACTAATGACAGGAATCATGTCATGGCTCTTCCTTCATCACAGTCCCTCTCCGAGACACTGCCCCAGACACCTGATAGTCTGAAATCCGCCCGGGAGCTGTTCGGGCTTGATCTGGACCTTGAAGTGCCTGTCTGGTCGCAGAAGACTGACCATGTCCCTGACATCGACCCAGCCTATCAGTTCGACCGGGACACAACCCGTGCCATCCTCGCCGGATTCATGCACAACCGCCGCGTGCTGGTTCAAGGTTTTCACGGTACCGGGAAGTCCTCCCACATCGACCAGATCGCCGCACGGCTGAACTGGCCCTGCGTCCGCATCAATCTGGACAGCCACATCTCCCGTATCGACCTCATCGGCAAGGATGCCATCACGCTGGAAGACGGCAAACAGGTTACAGAATTCCGTGAAGGGTTACTGCCATGGTGCCTTCAGAATCCATGCAGCCTGATCTTTGATGAATATGATGCAGGACGTCCCGATGTTATGTTCGTCATCCAGCGTGTTCTGGAAACTGATGGTGCCTTAACGCTGCTGGACCAGAACCGTGTCATCCAGCCACATCCCTCTTTCCGCCTCTTCGCCACAGCCAATACGGTTGGGCTGGGCGATACGACCGGGCTGTATCATGGCACACAGCAGATCAATCAAGGCCAGATGGATCGCTGGAACATTGTCACCTCCCTGAACTATCTGCCCAAGGAACAGGAAATCCGCATCATCAAGGCCAAGATGGGCGATGCTCTGGAGGAAACCCTCATCGGTCAGATGGTGGAGCTGGCAGACCTTAGCCGTGCTGGCTTTATGAACGGGGATATTTCCACCGTTATCTCCCCCCGGACGGTTCTCTCGTGGGCTGAGAATATCAGCATCTTCAAGGATGTGCCTTTCGCTTTCCGTCTGAGCTTCCTCAATAAATGTGACGAAGCCGAACGCAGCATCGTAGCTGAATATTATCAGCGCTGCTTCAACGCCTCACCCTTGGGTTAAGTCTCATGTCTGATCCGCACGAACTCTTCCGCAAGGCAATATTTGCCACGCAGCGCGCCCTGAGTGGTCATCAGGATGTCCCTATGACGCCCGCTCTGGCCTCTCTGGAGCGTGCGGCTCTGACCCCTGAGGATAAAACTTACATCCGGGGTGCCACGGATGCCGTGGCTCTGCACCAACGCCACCATGACCCGAAGAAGCGCATCACCATTCCCGATGCTCAGACCCAGACCATCACTGACAACATGGAACAGGCCCGCTGCGAGGTTTATGGTGCCCGCCATATGGCCGGGGTTCAGGCCAATCTGGAGGATTATCTGGGGCGGCGTCTCCATGCCCTCAACAGTGCGAAAATGATCGAACGGGATGATATGCCCGCTCCCCTCGCATTGGAGCTTCTGACACGGGAAACCCTCTCCGGCCGGAAACTGCCCGAGAGCATAACCGGCCCTGCGTTGGAGCAATGGCGTCAGTCTCTCAGCCCCAAAGCCCGTGAAGCTCTGGCTAGGCTGGCTGACGTACAGAATGACCAGACACTCTTCAATCAGGCATCCCAGCGTTTCGTGAAGGCCCTCACCACAAAGGAGAGTGACGAAGGAACGGAGGAGCCTGACCCTTCAAAATCCCGTGGGCAGAGCCAGGATGACAACACGGAAGGTGAGTCTTCCGCACCTGACCCACAAGGACAGGAAGAAGACGACGGCAGCACGGACGATACTCAGGCAGCCCTGAGTGATGATTCAGACGACTCTGCCAGTCCGGATGGTTCATCTTCCGATGAAATGGAAGCAATCCTGACGGAAGGCGAAAACGGGTACGAACAGCCCGCTGGCCCATCTGCCCAGCCTGAAGAAGAAAGAGAATGTCCCGTAAGGGGTCTGGGAGGCTATCACGCCTATACGCAGGAATTTGACGAAGAGGTCCACGCGCATGATCTCTGCGACCCTACCGAACTAGACCTCCTCCGGGACAAACTGGATGAGCAACTGCAACAAACGCAGGGCTTTGTCTCTCGTCTGGCCCACCGCTTGCAACGTAAACTTCTAGCCCAGCAACAGCGGCATTGGCACTTTGATCAGGAAGACGGGATTCTTGACGCCGCCCGCCTGCCCCGTATCATCAGCAATCCCTCCTTGCCCCTCTCCTACAAGCAGGAGGGCGATACCAATTTCCGTGATACGACCGTTACGCTGCTCATCGATAACTCGGGCTCCATGAGGGGACGTCCGATTACGACCGCCGCCATTTGTGGGGACATTCTGGCCCGCACATTGGAGCGTTGCGGCATCAAGGTCGAGGTTCTGGGCTTTACTACCCGGACATGGAAAGGTGGCGAGAGCCGGGTGAAATGGACGCAAGCAGGCAGACCACCAGAACCGGGCCGCCTGAATGACATCCGCCATATCATCTATAAATCGGCAGATACGCCATGGAGACGAGCACGGCGCAATATCGGGCTGATGCTGCGGGAAGGGCTACTGAAAGAAAACATCGACGGTGAAGCCCTGCTCTGGGCATGGAAACGCCTGAAACACCGCCCGGAACATCGTCGTATTCTGATGGTCATTTCCGATGGGGCGCCAGTGGATGACAGCACCTCCTCCGCCAATGGGCCTGAATATCTGGACTTGCACCTCCATCGTGTCATCCACCAACTGGAAAATGATCATGCTGGGGAACTGCTAGCCATCGGTATCGGGCATGATGTCACACGCTATTACGCCAACAGCGTGACCATCAGCTCCGCCGAAGACCTTGGCGACACTATGGTTGCCCAGCTCACCGCCTTATTTGCACCACCTACTACCCGAAAAGGGCGGAGGGGATAATTTTCCCCTCCCCCATTGCCAGACCTTTCAGACTCCGCCACTCTCCGAGGCATTATGCTACATCATCCTGCCCGTTTTCTCCGTATACTGGCCAGTAAGGCTGGTTTCTCCCTGTTGGCACTAGGCAGTCTGGCTACCCTGCCTGCCGCCTCGGCTGATACATTGCCGCATCTTTCGGCAGAATGTTTCACCTACTCACCTGGGCAGGTCATCAAAACTGGGCATGGTGTCACGATCAAAGGGATGAAAGCGGAGCTAACGGGCACCCAGCACCGCATCTCGGTCACCTCTACTACAGCGGCGGACCACAAGCAGAAAATGGATGCAGCTGCCCTAACCCGCCTCAATGCGGCGGTCGCTTATGCCGCACTGACAGCCTATCACCGGGGCATGACAGATGTTTGCTCCACCCAGCCTTTGCCAGAAATAGAAGAAGTAAAGAATACCCTGCCAGAACTACACTGGACCGGCATCACCATGACCCGTCCAGACCGGGTCTCCACGGCCAGCTCAGCGCATGTCAATGTTCTCAGCACCACGCCAACCATTCATGTCGTATTCGCTGCAGAGGGCCTTCATTCAGCTGGTGCGATCCTGCTTCCTCCCGCCCTCTCTGGCGATGTCAGCTTCGTACCCGCCGCAAAACCGCCTTATCATCTGACCATTAACAACCTTCAGACCGCTATCAATGGTAGTGATATAAAGGGGTCGGGAACCGTTGTTGCTGGCGAGGGTACCAAGAACCTCCAAGCCAATATCCACCTCTCCATTGGTCGAATTGGCAAGATGATTTCTCAAGTCCACCAGCTAGCACCGGCCAAGATCCAGGCAGCCTTAACTATTGCCCGCATTTTTAGCAAGAACGAGCCAGACCATCATGTAGGTTGGCACATTAACGTGAATAAAGGGACCATCACGGTCAATGGTATTAGTATCCCCATCGCCTTCTAATGCCTAATGCAAAAAGTCCCGCTCCTTTGGCGGGACTTTTCTCTTTCAAACCTGCTCCAACTTTTTGATTCCCTCCAACGTGTGCATCTGCTCAGCCAGACGGGGCGTAACACGGTAAAAACCTGGCAATCTGATCTCAATAGCCTGTGTTTCCTCAACTGTCGGCAAGAGTACAACACGCCCTTGCCCGCCTCGGACATCATTCAGCATGTCATGAAGGGGGGACAAAGCGACCTCATTATCAATCCAGATGCGTAATTCCCCTTGCTCATTGGCGGCAGCTGTTTCCAAGTCCTGCACGCTATTCGCCGTGATGCGCAGGGCGTCTCCATCCAGTTTCAATTCCGCCTGCACAAGTACAGCCTGACCCGCCACGAGCAAATCCCGACAGCTCTGCAATGTTTCGGAAAATAGCGTGACCTCACAGCCGCCGGTGGCATCCGTCAGCGTAACCCACGCCATCTTCTTTCCTGTTTTGGTGGGGCGCTCCTTTTTATCCACCACACACCCGGCAATAGAAACACGCATCACGCCCTCATGCGCTTTACTCTCCAGTTGGAGGGCTGGCGTAATCCCCAAGCGGCGCAGCACCTGCTTATAGGCATCCAGCGGATGGGCACTCATATGGAAGCCGATCACACTAGCCTCGTGGGAGAGCCGCTCAAAATCTGGCCATGGACGGACCTTCTTCAACCGCAGAACTTCCCGCAAGCTGCTATCTACGCCACCGCCAAAAAGCCCCGCTTGTCCTACTTCCTTCTCCTGTGCACGGGACTGCGCCCGGCGCAGAATGATTTCCGCACTAGCAAAAACCGTGTGACGGTCCGGCTCCAGACTCTCGAAAGCTCCTGCCTTAGCCAGACTCTCCATCTGTATCTTGTTGATGTGCCGGGAATCGCACCGTTCTGCAAAATCGGTCAGGTCACAAAATGGCTTCTCTCCTCGGTCCCGCACCAAACCTTCCATTGCGACAAACCCAACCCGCTTGACGGCGGCCAGAGCGTAACGGATGCCCAGCTGCCCATCTTCCATTTTCTCAATAGAAAAATCGGCCTGCGATTTATTAATGTCCACCGGCAGGACGGGAATCCCCATCCGCCTTGCTTCCTGACAGAGAGCCGCCAGCTTTTCCGTCTTTTCCCGTGCTAGAGACATACAGCCTGCAAGAAACGCCACCGGATGGTTCGCCTTCATCCATGCTGTCTGGTACGAGACAAAGGCATAGGCAGCTGCATGGGATTTATTAAACCCATAATTAGCGAATTTGGCCATGAGGTCGAACACCTCTTCGGCTTTCTCCGCCGTAATGCCCCGCTTTGTAGCCCCTTCGCAGAAGATGGCTCGTTGCTTTTCCATCTCCGAAGCAATCTTCTTACCCATAGCACGCCGCAGCAGGTCAGCACCGCCAAGACTGTAACCGGCCATCTTCTGGGCAATCTGCATCACCTGTTCCTGATAGACCATAATGCCGTAGGTCTCTTCCAGGATTGGGCGGATCTCCTCATGCGGCGGTTCCCACGGTGCCCCGTGTTTACGGCGGCAATATTCGGGAATATTTTCCATCGGGCCGGGCCGGTAGAGCGACACCCCGGCAATCAGGTCTTCCAAACGGCTGGCCGCCATTTGCTTGAGCATGTCCCTCATGCCCGCCCCTTCGAACTGGAACACGCCCGCCGTGTCCCCACGGGCCATCATCTCGAAGGTTTTTTTGTCATCCAGCGGAATATGGGAGAGGTCTACCTCCTCACCCAACTGCTTCAGGAAATCGACACCCCGCTTGAGGATAGTCAGGGTCGTCAGCCCCAGGAAGTCGAACTTAACAAGCCCGGCTTGCTCCACGAACTTCATGTTATACTGGGTAACCAGCATCTCACTTCGTGGATCGCGATAGAGCGGCACAAGCTCCACAAGATCACGATCACCGATCACCACACCGGCTGCATGGGTCGAAGCATGACGGTACAGCCCTTCCAGCTGGAGGGCGATCTCCAGCAGGCGACGAATCATCTCATCCGTGTCCCGCATTTCCTGCAAGCGGGGTTCTTCCTCAATGGCCTGCGCCAGAGGAGTCGGCTTAGCCGGATTGTTCGGAATCAGTTCCGCAACACGATTGACCATACCGTAGGGCAGACCCAACACACGCCCCACATCTCGCACGGCTGCCTTGGCTTGGAGCTTCCCAAAAGTGATGATCTGCGCCACACGTTCATGGCCATATTCATTCCGCACGTAGCGGATGACCTCATCCCGCCGGTCCTGACAGAAATCAATATCAAAGTCCGGCATAGAAACACGTTCGGGATTCAGGAACCGCTCAAACAGCAGCCCGAACGGGATAGGGTCAATATCCGTAATGGTCAGCGCATAAGCCACCAGCGACCCCGCACCAGACCCACGCCCCGGCCCTACAGGAATATCATGCGCCTTGGCCCACTGAATAAAGTCCGCCACGATGAGGAAGTAACCGGGGAAGCCCATATCCGCGATGATTTTTAGTTCGGTTTCTAGCCGTTCCTCATACTCTGCCCGATGGGATTCACCATCCTTCATAACGGCCAGCCGCTTCTCCAGCCCTTCCCATGCCATGGCTCGCAAGGTTTCTTCTTCCGTACTCCCCTCACGAACCTTTGGGCAGACCGGCAACAGTGGCTTGCGGGTATTCACTGCCACAGCACAGTGGCGGGCAATTACCAATGTATTGTCGCAAGCTTCTGGCAGGTCGTGGAATAGCTCCCGCATTTCCTCCGGCGTCTTGAACCATGCCTGAGAGGAAACACGCCAGCGGTCTTCCTCCGCCATAGTGCGCCCCTGCGCGATGCAGAGCAACGCATCATGTGCTTCATGAAGTTCCGGCTTGGGGAAAAAACATTCATTGGTTGCCACAAGGGGCAGGTCCAACTCATCCGCCAGAGCAATTAGCTGCGGTTCAGTGATCTCCTCCCCGGCTTCATCCAACCGATTGATCTCAACCGCCACATACCCCTCAAACGCTTCCTTGAAACGCTCAAGCATCTGCTTTGCAGCGGCCTTCTGTTCCCCCAGCAAAAGCCGGTTGATCGGCCCCCGGTTGCCGCCTGTCAGCAGGAATAACCCACCGGCACGGCTACACAGCACATCAAGCGGCATGGACGGGTCAGCTGAATCCCCGTTCAAAAAGCCCTGTGTGGAAAGATATTGGAGATTCTCCAACCCTTCTTCTGTTCGGGCCAGAACGACCAGCGGCTCCGCTGGAACACCGGGCCTGCCCGAAGCGGATGGCAAAGCCAGCTGGCACCCAATGATAGGTTGCACACCGGCCTTGCGGCTACTCTGGGAGAACTCCAACCCACCAAACATGTTGCCACTATCCGTCAGAGCCACGGCAGGCATGGCATTCTTTTTCGCCAGCTCTACAAGCTCGGAGACACGGATCGCTCCCTGACTAAGGGAGTACGCGGAATGATTACGAAGATGGACAAAGCTGGCATAGGACATAGCCTATATTTACCATGCTCCCACTCCAGTTCGGAATAGAAAACACCTCATCCCTGAAAAGGAATGATTCGCCCTTCATAAAGCGTGACAGTACGATCCATCGCTGCGGCCAGAGCCTCATTATGGGTAGCGATCAAAGCGGCTACGCCTTCTTCCCGCACAACACGCATCAGCTCAGTGAAAACGAGATCGGCCGTCTTTGTATCCAGATTGCCCGTCGGCTCATCAGCCAGAAGCAGGCTAGGCCGATTGGCCAGCGCACGGGCAATCGCCGTCCGCTGCTGCTCCCCGCCAGACATACGCCCCGGCAAGGCCGCCAGCCGATGAGACAAACCAAAACGGCCCAACAGATCTTCCGCACGCTTCCGAGCCTCGGCTGGCTTTACGCCTGCTGCAAGCTGAGGCAGCATGACATTTTCCACGGCCGTAAATTCCCGCAACAAATGATGAAACTGGTACACAAAACCGATTTCATCCCGCCGCAGAGCTGTCCGCCCCGCCTCGCCCAGTTTGGACGTAGGCTGCCCTTTAATGAAGACCTCGCCCCTGTCAGGACGCTCCAGCAGGCCAGCCAGATGGAGCAAAGTAGATTTACCCGTTCCGCTTGGTGCTACAAGCGCAACCAACTCACCGCTCTTTAGGGCGAAATTGGCCCCCCGTAGGATATGCAGCTCTTCATCACCAGAATGAAAGGACCGCCCCAGTGCTTCAAGCGTTAAAACCGTGGTCTGTTTTGTCTCACTCATGCCGCAGCGCCTCCACCGGGTCGGTCTTTGCCGCACGCCATGAGGGGTACAGCGTAGCCAACAGCGACAGAACCAACGACAGCACGGCGACTTCCACAACCTGCGACCACACTAGGCGGGCCGGAAGACGGGCGAGAAAATAAACCTCCGGATTAAACAGGTCCGTACCCGTTAGGGACTCAAGCACGTGCCGGATCCGCTCGATATTCAGGGCAAAGCAAATGCCCAGCCCCGTTCCCACGACCGTTCCCACCACACCAACAGACGCCCCGCACATTAAGAAAATCCGCATTACACTGCCCCGACTGGCCCCGAAGGTTCGCAGCACAGCAATGTCCCGTGTCTTGTCCTTGACCATCATGATGAGCGAGGAAATCACGTTAAAGGCCGCCACAAGAATGATGAGCGTGAGGATGAGGAACATTACATTTTGTTCCACTGTCACGGCATCCAGAAAACCGTTAGCGCTCTGTGTCCAGTCCAGCACCTGAAGGCGAGGATCGTTCAAAACGTCCGTAATCTGATGGCTGGTCAGTCTAACATGCAGCGGGTCGGACGTGCTAACCTGCATCAACGAGACCCCATCTCCCATCATGAGGAATTTTTGGGAGGCCGCCAGCGGCATAAGAATGATGTTACTGTTATAATCATTCCAGTTGGCATCAAAGATCAGGGCCACATGCAGTTTCCGCACCCGTGGCATCGTACCGAATGGCGTGGCCTGACCATTGGGCGAAAGAATGGTCAGTGGCGAGCCAACATGCAACCCGGCCCGTTCGGCCAGCGTGACCCCCACGGCAACGGCAGAATCACCCTGGAAGTCATCCAAACTGCCTTCCATGATTCCATCACTGAGGGCTTTCCAGTTCCGCAAGTCATCCTGTGCTAGCCCTTCCAGCATAGCACCTGTGGAATAACGCCCCGCTTCTGCAAGGACTGTGCCCTGCGTCATGGGCAAAACCTGCGTCACACCGGGCACCTTACGGATCAACGCCGCATCATCCTTATACTCCCGGATGACCTGCCCATAGGCATAGACATTCAGATCCCCATGCAGGCCAAGAATCCGCCCCATCAGGTCAGCCTTGAAACCGTTCATCACAGCCATAACGATGATGAGCGTCGCTACCCCCAGGGCAATACCGACAAGGGAGAAAAGCGCAATGACGGATGCAAAGCGTTCTCCCTTGCGGGCACGCAGATAGCGTAGGGCAACTGTCCGCTCAAATCGCCCGAACATGATCAGGCAAGCCCCAGCTTCACCAGAGCCTCATCCAGCGGCAGCTCACTCCGCTCACCGGTGGCACGATGCTTCAGCTCCACCATGCCCGCCTTAGCCCCACGGGGACCGACAATGATCTGCCACGGATGGCCCATCAGGTCGGCATCATTAAACTTCACACCAGCACGGTCGGAGCGGTCATCATAGAGCAGCCCTTCTGGGTCACGGCTATAAATGCTTTCGCAAAGCTGGTCACACAGCTCATCACCGGGACGGAGATTGAGCAGAGCAGCACGATAAGGAGCCACTTCTTCCGGCCAGATAATGCCAGCGTCATCGTGCGAAGCCTCAATGATGGCCCCAACCAGACGGGACACACCAATGCCATAAGACCCCATATGCGGATGCAGGGGCGCACCATCGGCACCACTCACTTCCACGCCCATGGATTCGGTATATTTCGTACCGAAATAGAAGATATGGCCTACCTCGATGCCCCGACCACCACGGCGGCGATCTTCCGGCACGCTCTCCCATGTGGAAAGATCGTGTTTTTCATCCGTAGCAGAATATGTCGTCTTTACGATCTCACGCAGCTTCTGGAGGTCCTCCTCCTTCTGCGGGTCGAGACCGATGCTGTCCCAGTCGATGTCATCCCAGCCAGCATCATAAAAGACCTCGCTCTCCCCTGTCGGGGCAAGAACGAGAAATTCGTGGCTTAGCTCACCACCAATCGGCCCCGTATCGGCTGCCATCGGTACGGCCTGTACACCCAGACGACGGAAAATCTTCAGATAGGACAGCATGATGCGGTAATAGCTCCGCACTGCATCATCATAAGAGAGATCGAAGCTATAACCGTCCTTCATGTAGAATTCACGGCCACGCATCACACCGAAACGAGGGCGGATCTCATCCCGGAATTTCCACTGAATATGATAAAGCATCTTCGGTAATTCACGGTAAGACTTCACCGTACCGCCGAAAAGATCCGTCACCATTTCCTCATTAGTCGGACCATAGAGCATCTCACGATCCTGCCTATCCGTGATGCGCAGCATCTCCGGACCATAGGCATCGTAACGGCCAGAACGCCGCCACAGCTCGGCCGACTGAACGGTTGGCATCAGGATTTCCTGCCCGCCAATCCGGTCCTGCTCCTGCCGTACAATGTTAGCAATGTTCCGCAGGACACGCAGCCCTGCGGGCAGCCATGTATAAATGCCCGATGAAGACTGCCGCACAAGACCAGCCCGCAACATCAACCGATGAGAAGCGATCTGCGCCTCCGCCGGGACTTCTTTCAGAGTGGGCTGGAAAGCCTGACTTAACCGCATGTTCTTTTTCCTCAGACGCGCAGGAGGTGGACATCAACCAGCGGACGCTTCCGCAACTTCCGGCCTAGAGCCCGACGCAGAGCCGTACGTGCTGCATCACGGAACGCCTGATCGTCCTGCCGGAATTCATCGGGAATCTCATCAATGGCATACGCAAATTCTTCACGGATGCGCGTGCTTTCGGGATCATCCCGCTCCAATAGGCCCGGCGCACTGATGCGAGGCTCCCCGATGACGTAACCTTCATCATCCACCGCAAAGCTGGCCAGCACCATACCATTAAAGAGCATCCGGCGACGGGCAGCCAATACCCCACCCGTCATAGGCAGGAGGCGATCACCATCCAGAGCCAGCAGGCCCGTTGGTGCTGTATCGATCACCTCGACCGGTCCCGGCCCCAGATTGAGGATATCACCATCTTCCAGCAGCACGGCCTCTGCGCCACACTCACGGGCTAGTGCCCCATGCGCCGTCAGATGGCGCCATTCCCCATGTGTAGGAATACTGTAACGGGGACGGACCAAACTGTAGAGGTGACGAATATCACCACCAGTTGCATGGCCGGATGTATGCACCATGCCATCTTTATCCGTCAGGACAGTTACGCCACGGCGGGTCAAGTTATCCTGCACGGTCATGACGGCCTGCTCGTTCCCCGGAATGACGCGGGAACTGTAAATGACCGTATCCCCCTCACCCAGCGAAATCGTAGAATGAGTATCGCAGGCAATGCGAGACAGGGCAGAACGTGCCTCACCCTGACTGCCTGTAATGATCATCAGCAGATTCTCATCCGGAACATCCTTGATGTCATATTCCGTCAGGAAGGGAGGGAGGTCGGAGAAATAACCACATTCACGCGCTGCGGCTTCCAGATTACGCAAAGAACGCCCAACCACCATGATCTCACGACCAGAGGCCAAACCAGCCTTAGCGATGCTCTCCACACGGGCAACGTTACTGGCAAAGCATGTTACGGCGACACGCCCTTCCAGCTTTGCAATCATTTCCGTCAAGCCGACACGGACATCAGCCTCCGACTGGGAACGCCCTTCTTTCATGACATTGGTGCTGTCACCCACCATCGCCAGAACGCCCTCATCACCCAGCGCACGGAACGCATCCTCATCCGTTACTGGGCCCACCAGTGGTGTCGGGTCCAGCTTCCAGTCACCCGTATGGATAATAATACCATGAGGAGTGCGGATGGCCACGGACTGGGCCTCCACAATGGAATGGGTCACCGGAACGAACTGGAGATCAAACGGCCCCACATCAAAGCGGGAACCCGGCATAATGATATGGATGACGACCTGGTTCTGGAGGTTTGCCTCGCTAAGCTTACGCCGCAGCACAGCCGCCGTGAATGGCGTGGCATAGACCGGACAACGAAGCTGCCGCCAAAGATGGGCTACAGCCCCCACATGGTCCTCATGAGCATGGGTAATGACCAGCCCGTGCAAACTCTCCCGCCGCTCGGCAATGAATGTCGGGTCAGACAGCAGCACATCAGCTTCCGGTGTATCATTACCGGAGAAACCGATACCGCAATCAATAGCCAACCAATGTTCTTCTCCATCCTCACGTAGACGATAGAGATTGAAATTCATGCCGATTTCGCCCGTCCCTCCAAGTGGAAGGAAGGCAAAATCACTTTTTTGTTCTGTCATAAACGCATCATATCCTGTTCAAACGTTATCAGGGTGCCCGAAGGCGGTATGGGCCTATTGCCCGGAAAAATCGGTAATGAAACGATCCCTATTCTGCTCAGCTAGAAGACGTAGTCCTTCCAGCGTTAGGTCAGGGGCCACTTCATCAAATAACGTCGTCCCCTCAGAGAAGAGCGGGGCCAGGCCGCCCGTCGCCACAACTTTAGGGCTCTCCTGCATTTCACCCGCAATGCGGTGAACAATTCCTTCGACCAAACCCACATAGCCCCAGAAAAGGCCTGATCGCATCGCAACACTTGTGCTGCGGCCTATTGCTTCCACAGGCCGCCCGACACTGACACGGGGCAGCCGTGCCGCCGCCTGGTGCAGTGCATCCATCGAGAGATTAACCCCCGGGGCAATCGCTCCACCGCAATAACGGCCCTGAGCATCGACAACATCGAACGTTGTCGCCGTTCCAAAATCCACAACCACCAACGGGCCGCCACCATAAAGCTGGCGGGCAGCAAGACCATTCAAAAGGCGGTCCGCTCCCAACTCCGCCGGGGTATCCACCAGCACATCCATGTGCCAGTCCAGCTCATCATTAGCCACGAGGGGCTCCACATGCAGCCAGCAGCGGCATAAGCGCCGCAGATCATACAACGCAGCCGGAACTACCGTCCCAATAATGGCCTGCGTTATACAATCCGGGCTCAGTCCTACACGCTCCATCAGGCTGAGCATCCAAACAGCGTATTCATCTGCCGTTCTACGGTCATCTGTCGAGATACGCCAACGGCCTACCCATGCCCCGCCATCATGAATGGCAAAAACCACATTCGTATTGCCAGCATCAATGACGAGCAGCACATCTCCTCCCTTACTCACAGATCACATCACCCGTCACAACCGAGGTTACAGTACCACCGTCCAGTGCAAGCAAAAGATGTCCCTGCGCATCAAGCCCGGCAAATCGTCCTGTCTCTTCCCTACCATGCCTTCGAAGGATCAGTCGAGTACCCAGAGGGTGGGCACGCTGCATCCAGCCATCCCATATCACGCTAGGCCCCTCATGCTGCCAGCGTTCCATCCAGCTATCAAAAGCCTGCACTATGGCTCTGGCACAGGCTGGTGCTTCCGGTGGCTGGCAATATTCAGCGAGTGCTGCCAGCTCTCGCCCCTCAACATGCGGAGCCATACGCAAATTGGCCCCCATGCCGATCACCGCCCAGCTGGTGGGCCCTTCCCCTTCATTCGTCAAAGAACCGGTCTCAATGAGAATACCGGCCATCTTACGGCCAGAAAGCAACAGGTCATTCGGCCATTTCAGTTTTAATATGGAAGGATTCTTCTCGGGCAGAGCCGCGGTAGCAACCAGCCCATCATAAAGGGCCAGCCCTACCAAATATGGCAGAACACCACGCAGATTCTGATTTTCAGAAAAATGAAAAAGGAAGGAAAAAGCTAGATTTCCTTCACCACTATCCCAATGACGCCCTCGGCTCCCGCGGGCAGCACTCTGTCGCTCTGCTATTATAGCCAGCCTATCTTTTTCGCCGGCTTCAGCCCGTTCCCGACAAAGGCCGGAAGTGGATGCCAGCGTTTCATATTGTTCGAAACGCCAGGTCATAAAAAACTTGAATATAGGGTGGTGGGCAATGACGGGATCGAACCGCCGACCCTCTCGGTGTAAACGAGACGCTCTACCGCTGAGCTAATTGCCCGCCCCGAGTTATATGCAAAAGCACCTCGAAGCGCAACAGGGAATTATCATTTTTTTTCAAAAAATTATCTTCCCCGTTGCTACGATGCCAGCCTTACTTGCTGACGGCATCCTTCAGGCCCTTGCCCGGCTTAAAGCGCACGGACGTGGAAGCCGGAATATCAATCTCTTCGCCAGTGCGAGGATTGCGGCCTTTAGCAGCCTTGCGGGTGGCTGTCACGAAGCTGCCAAAACCTACCAGGCGAACTTCCTGCCCCTTAGCAAGGGTCTTCTCAATGGTGCCGAACACGGCATCCACGACATCACCAGCCTTCGCCTTGGGAAGATCTGCAGCCTCGGCAACAGAAGCAATGAGTTCCTGCTTGTTCAGAGGTTTCTCCATGGTAAGCCTTTCCAATGGTTGGGTGAGACGGCCCCGGAAAGGGGCCAGAATCACATATTGCAATTTACATCTGCACTATGAAGCGGTTTTCGTCCGCGTCAACAGCCGGAGGGCAAGAATACCCCCACTTAGTGCCGAATTGAGCGAGAAATTCCTTCCCCGTTCACTTTCTTGCCGCTTCTGCCCGCTACCGGCCCTGCTGCCAGAGCTTTGGGCGGTTCTGTCAGAGCAACATTCAGCACCTCATCCATGTGCTGCACAGGGATGATCTGTAGGCCTTCCTTCACATTCTCCGGGATCTCGGCAAGGTCTTTAACGTTCGCCTCCGGGATCAGAACCGTTTTGATCCCGGCCCGAAGAGCTGCCAGTAGCTTCTCTTTCAGCCCGCCAATCTCCAGCACACGGCCACGCAGGGTTACCTCCCCCGTCATGGCGACATCATGCCGAACCGGGATACGTGTTAGCACGCTGACAAGCGATGTCGTCAGTGCTGAACCAGCAGAAGGACCATCCTTGGGCACCGCACCTTCCGGCAGATGCACATGAACATCCGTCTTCTCCAGCACGGCAGGATCAATCCCGAATGTCTCAGCGCGGGACTTCACGTAGGAAAAGGCCGCAGAAACACTCTCCTTCATCACGTCACCGAGTTTACCAGTATGGCGGATCGTCCCCTTACCCGGCATGGTCAGGCTCTCGATGGTCAATATCTCACCACCAACCTGTGTCCATGCCAGACCGGTCACGATACCAATCTGATCCTCCTGGTCTGCCTCGCTATGACGGTAACGAGGCACACCGGCGTAGGTCTCCAACGTGTCTGGCGTAACCTCAATCTTTTTCACCGTGCCAGACAGGATCTCACGCACGGCCTTGCGGGCTAGACGGGCGATCATCCGCTCCAGGCTACGCACCCCTGCTTCCCGTGTGTAAGAGCGGATAAGGGCCAGCAGCGCCTCATCTGTTACATGCCACTCATCAGGGCGCAGGTTATGCTCCTTTGCCTGCTTGGCGAGAAGGTGCCTTTTGGCAATTTCCAGCTTTTCCTGCTCCGTATAGCCAGACAGACGGATAATCTCCATACGGTCCAGCAGCGGCTGCGGCATATCAAGGGAGTTAGCCGTAGCAATAAACATGATGTTCGAAAGATCATACTCAACTTCGAGGTAATGATCCCCAAACGTGTTGTTCTGCTCTGGGTCTAGCACCTCCAGCAGAGCCGAAGACGGATCACCACGCCAGTCAGAGCCGAGCTTGTCCACCTCATCCAGCAGGAAGAGTGGATTATTCACCCCCGCTTTCTTAACGCCCTGAATAATCTTGCCAGGCATGGCCCCGATATAGGTCCGCCGATGACCACGTATCTCGGATTCATCACGCATACCACCAAGGGACATACGGACATATTTCCGCCCCGTCGCTCTAGCGATGGACCGTGCCAAAGAGGTCTTACCAACACCCGGAGGGCCAACCAAGCAGAGAATCGGGCCCTTCAGCTTCTTGGCGCGACTCTGGACAGCCAAATATTCCAGAATGCGCTCCTTGATCTTCTCCAGCCCGTAATGATCGGCCTCCAGAACATCCTCGGCTTTCTGGAGCGACTTGATCAATCTGGACTGCTTCTTCCACGGCAGGGCGACCAGCCAATCCAGATAACTGCGGACTACTGTACCCTCGGCAGACATCGGGCTCATGTTCCGAAGCTTTTTCAGCTCACCACGAGCTTTTTCCTTAGCCTCCTGGCTCAGGCCCTGCGTCTCGATCTTTTCTTCGATCTCGCCGAGCTCATCACGACCATCTTCCCCCTCGCCCAGCTCTTTCTGAATGGCCTTCATCTGCTCATTGAGATAATATTCCCGCTGGGTTTTCTCCATCTGCTTTTTCACACGGCTGCGGATGCGCTTCTCTACCTGAAGCACGTCAATTTCCGCCTCCATACCAGCAAAGATGCGCTCCAGCCGCTCCTCAACAGAGAGCGTCTCCAACAGTTCCTGCCGCTCCGGGATCCGCAAATTAAGATGGCTGGCAATCGTATCTGCCAGACGGGAAGGATCTTCCAGATGGCTGACGGAGGCCAGCACCTCTGGGGCGACTTTCTTGTTTAGTCGGGCATAATCCTCAAAGCGTTTTACAGCAGAGCGGGCCAATGCCTCACGCTCACCCTCCCGAGCGCCCAGCTCATCGGGAAGGTCCTCCACAGAGCTCTGGAAATACCCGTCCTGCTCCTTCAACCCGACCAGACGGACACGACGCATCCCTTCCACCAGCACTTTCACAGTGCCATCAGGCAGTTTCAGCAGCTGAAGAACGCTGGCAACCGTCCCAACACGGAAGACATCATCAACGGTCGGCTCGTCCTTGCCGACATCCTTCTGAGAAACAAGGATGATCTCGCGGCCATCCTCAGGCATCTGGTCCAGAGCATGGATCGACTTTTCACGCCCCACGAAAAGCGGGACGATCATATGAGGAAAGACAACAATATTCCGCAAGGGCAGCACAGGCAGGACGGGCCGCTGCTCTTTTTTACGAGCCACCTTTTTTTCAGTAGCGGCCTTTTCCGGCTGCGCCTTACTGGCTGCTACCTTTCTACGTGGTGTCGTAGCCTTGCTTGCCTCGTCTTTAACAGCATTGGAAGTCGTACGCCGCGTACGCCCCGCATTTCCGCCGCCGGAAGTCTTCGTATCGGCAGTCTTGCGGCGACTTGTTTTTGGTTTCTTTTCGTCACTCATGCTTCAGGATCTCCATAGCGGACGACCAAACCCACGCCGCCCTATAAAAATGGCACGGCGAGGGTTCTTTCAATTAATGTCTCTATGTGGGGTATCAAGGCATAAGGGGCAATACCCCGCCATAGCAAAGCACTGACAGAAACATGACTCTGCCAGTACTTTTTCTGTCAGTCTGCCATTTTCTTTTCATCATCCTGCTGACCGTAGACATATACCGGTTCAGCCTTGCCTTCTGCGACATCACGATTGACAACGACCTTCTCAACATTCTTTCTGCCGGGAAGGTCGAACATTGTTTCCATCAGGATTTTCTCCATGATGGAACGCAGACCACGGGCGCCTGTCTGGCGCTCAATGGCACGGGCAGCGATCCCCTTGATGGCGTTTTCCTCAAACTCTAGCTCGACCCCTTCCATCTGGAAGAGACGCTGATACTGCTTGATTAGAGCATTTTTCGGCTCTGTCAGAATCTGGACCAGGGCGGCTTCATCAAGATCATTCAGTGTCGCAATGACGGGCAAACGACCGATGAACTCTGGAATCAAACCATATTTCATGAGGTCTTCCGGCTCGATATCCTTAAGAATATCTCCCAGCTTGCGATCATCTTCGGAGCGCACATCAGCCCCAAAACCAATCCCGCTTCCCTTGCCCCGGGCACTGATAACCTTATCCAGCCCAGCAAACGCACCACCACAGATGAAGAGCATGTTGGTTGTATCAACCTGAACAAACTCCTGCTGCGGATGCTTGCGCCCACCCTGCGGAGGAACGGACGCCACAGTCCCCTCCATCAGCTTCAGCAGAGCCTGCTGCACCCCCTCACCCGATACATCACGAGTGATAGACGGATTCTCTGCCTTACGAGAAATCTTGTCGATCTCATCAATATAGACGATGCCACGCTGGGCACGTTCGACATTATAATCACAGGCCTGAAGCAGCTTGAGAATGATATTCTCAACATCCTCACCCACATACCCGGCTTCTGTCAGCGTTGTGGCATCTGCCATAGTAAAGGGCACATCAAGAATACGGGCAAGCGTCTGGGCCAGAAGGGTCTTCCCTGTACCGGTCGGGCCGATCAGCATGATATTGGCCTTACCGATTTCGACATCCCCGGCCTTCTCGGCCTGCTCCAGCCGCTTATAATGGTTATGCACGGCCACCGAGAGCACCTTCTTGGCTTCGCTCTGGCCGATGACATAATCATTAAGGATCTGGCAGATCTCACGTGGGGTCGGGACCCCTTCACCACTGGTTACGGGGCCTGCACTCCGCTCCTCACGAATGATATCCGTGCATAGCTCGACACATTCATTACAGATGAACACGGTCGGTCCGGCGATGAGCTTTTTCACCTCATGCTGGGACTTTCCACAGAATGAACAATAAAGCGTATTCTTGGAATCGCTATCTTTTCCGCTCATTACAGCTCCTCAAACCCGTATGGGAAACGGGTATGTTCAGACCCCTGAATACCCTGTGAATAATCAGATCAGGCCCTCTTCTTCTCCGCCGGGTGTCGTGTCACAACCTCATCGACCAGCCCGAATTCCTTGGCTTCCGTAGCGGAGAGATAACGGTCGCGCTCCAGCGCTTCTTCAATTTCTTCCAGAGCACGCCCTGTATGCTCACGGTAGATCTCGTTCAGGCGGCGGCGGATCTGAAGGATTTCACGGGCCTGAATCTCAATATCCGAAGCCTGCCCCTGCGCCCCACCAGAAGGCTGATGAACCATTACACGGGCATTTGGCAAACAAAAACGCCGTCCGGCCTCACCGGCAGCCAACAGCAGTGACCCCATGGAAGCTGCCTGACCAATACAAACCGTACTAACCGGCGAGCGGATATACTGCATGGTGTCGTACATAGCCAAACCAGCTGACACAACGCCACCCGGGCTGTTGATGTAAAAAGAAATTTCCTTGGTCGGGCTAACACTCTCAAGGTAGAGCAGCTGCGCACAAATCAACGAAGAGACCTGATCATAAACCGGGCCTGTCAGGAAAATGATACGCTCCTGCAGAAGCCGGGAATAGATATCGAAAGAGCGCTCACCCCTTGAGGTCTGCTCCACCACCATTGGAACAAGAGTATTATTGAACACGTCCAGAGGATTACGATCTTCAATGCCCATAGGTATTTTCCTTTACAACTCCCCCTAGCCTAGCACACACCCCCAGCCCCTGTCTCTGTGTGGAGTGGACTTATGTCAGAGGAATTTTCCTGCCAAGAGCAAAAAAAAGGGGCAGCGGCTGCTGCCCCCTTCTTCCTTCAGGTTTGGCAATCAGTCGGCATCTGGCATATCTGCCAGTTCCTCGGCTGTTACTTCCTTATCTGTCACTTCAGCTAGCTCGATCAGATAATCGACAACCTTGTTCTCAAGGATCGGGCCACGCAGGCTATCAATAGCCTGCGGGTTCTTTGTGAAGAACTCGAATACGGCCTGCTCCTGCCCAGGATAACGGCGTGCTTCCTGCTGCATGGCGGAAAGCAGCTCTTCCTGAGAAATCTGGATGTCCTGCTTGCGGCCAATCTCGGCCAGCAGCAGACCCAGCTTCACCCGGCGCTCGGCAATCTTGCGATAATCGGCACGCAGAGTTTCTTCATCCTTAGCAGCATCTTTCTCATCAAGGCCGCCATTCTTGCGCTCTGCCTCGATGCGGCTCCAAATCTGGCCGAACTCAGCATCAACCATGCCCTGCGGAGCCTCGAAATCAACCTTCTCGGCCAGAACATCCAGCAGGTCCCGCTTGATTCGCATACGGGAAAGCTGGCTGTATTCTGATTCTGCCTGCTCGGTGATCAGCTTACGCATCTGCTCGACGCTCTCCAGCCCCAGGGACTTGGCGAATTCGTCATCAATAGCCGGGTTAACGGGCTTCTTAAGCGCATTGACCTTGATGTCGAAGGTTACTTCCTGGCCAGCCAGTTCCTTGGCCTGATAGTTCTCCGGGAAGGTCACTGTGATCGTGCGCTCTTCACCCGGCTTCATGCCTTCCATCTGCTCGGCAAACCCGGGGATGAAACCAGCACCACCGATCTCAACATTGACATCATCTGCCGTGCCGCCATCAAACGGCGTACCGTCTTTTTTGCCAACGAAGTTCACGTTCAAGACATCGCCCTTGCCAGCCGGACGATCTTCTTCAATCGTTTCAAACTTGCGGTTACGCTCAGCAACCTCGTTAAGGGCCTTATCGATGACCTCATCAGCCACCTTGGCGGTGTAGCGAGTCAGCTTCGTACCAGACATATCCGGTGTCGGAATTTCCGGCAGGACTTCCATTTCCAGCGTGAACTCGAGATCCTTGCCGTCCGTACCAGCGGAGACCAGATCAACTTTCGGCTGCATAGCCGGCCGGATGTCACGCTCTTCGAGCAGGGACTTCACACTCTCCTGCACAAGCTTCTCGGTTACTTCCGCCTGCACAGATTCACCGAAGCGCTGCTTAACGACAGAAGCCGGCACCTTACCCGGGCGGAATCCCGGCAGCTTCACATCACGACCCACCTCAGCTAGACGGGCATCACAGCGGCCCTGCAGGTCAGCAGCGGGGATAACTACGGTAAAGGACCGCTTCAGGCCCTCTGTGAGTGTGGGCGTAACCTGCATGAAACCGCTCTTCCTTCTCTATGATAAGGGGATCATCAACATCGTTCTATTCAGGAGGAGACTGCCTTGGTGCGGGCGGAGGGACTTGAACCCCCACAGCTTGCGCCACCAGAACCTAAATCTGGCGTGTCTACCAATTTCACCACGCCCGCATAATCCATACGGCCTGCTCTCCAGTATCTGTCCCTTCAGCTAAGTAGGCACAGACCCTTCACTGGTCTGCGGATTTAGCGCATGAAATCGGCATCGGCAAGGGCTTGTCTTTGCAAATATGTTATTTCTGCCAATATAATTTCTCTTCTTCCGCATAAGATGCCGCAGAACGGGCCACTCCCAGCTCTCCGAAAAGATCTTCTGGCACGATCCAGCCCCCTTTCTTTACAGCGGCACGCCGCCCTGCCTCGCCGTGAATCCACACTGCGGCGGCAGCAGCCTCCCATGCTGGCAATCCCGCCGCCAGAAAAGCACCGACAAGTCCACTCAGAACATCCCCAGCCCCCGCAACAGCAAGAGCGGGTGTAGCATGCACGTTGACCGCCACACGGCCATCTGGTGCAGCGATAAGCGTATCGGCTCCCTTAAGCACGACCACGGCCCCAAGCTGGTTGGATGCCCGCTGGACTGCTTCCAAACGATTTTCTTCACATGGTCCAAAAAGACGGGAAAACTCACCCATATGTGGCGTTATGACAGACACACCCTGCAACAACTCGGGATGTCCAGCAGCCCATGTCAGCGCCCCTGCATCTGCCACGATCTTCCGATTAGCTCGCTGGAGGAGTGGTAATGTCCGTTCTACCTCCTCTCTTCCCAACCCCGGACCACAGACCCAGACATGCCGTCGCTCGTCTTTCAGTGCCTCTTCTAGAGGGAGCGTATCAACAATGGCCGCTGGTGATGCGAGTCGATACAACAGGGCAGATTCATCAGGCACCGTTAGCCGCACCAGCCCAGCACCAACATGGCGGGCTGCCTCAAACGCAAACAGGGCCGCACCATGCATCGCCGTACCACCACAAAGGCTTACAACACCTCGTCTATATTTGTGGTCCTCTACCTGCTGCACCGGCAGAGTCCACAAGGCCGGACCATTTTCCCACAGCGCCGAATCTGCCAGCCCCTCCATCACAGCGGGAGGAATGGCCAGATCAACACAAACCACATCACCACAAAGGGACCGGCCTGGCTCTAACAGATGGCCCGGCCGTTTACGTATCAGAGCAACCGTCATCAAACAGGGAGCAACCCGCCCCTTGCAAGCCCCCGTAGCGCCATCTAGACCCGATGGAACATCAATAGCGACGATCTGTCGTGCTGCTGCAAAAAACTGCTCGACCACTTTCGGTAAGGGGCGGTTCATCCCGGCTCCAAAAACGGCATCAATAACCAGATCAACACGTCCGGCCTCTTCCGCTGTGAAAGCCACCACCGGCCCCTGCCAACGCTGCGCCATCGTCTCAGCAAGAGTGCCATCTCCTGGCGGGTACAACACAGCCACAGAGACAGGCCAGCCACGCTCTGCCAGATAACGCGCCAGCACATAGCCATCTCCTCCATTGTTGCCCGGACCACAAGCCACCAGAACCCGGCAAGGCCGGATATGCTGGCAAACAACCCGTGCTGCCATCATGCCCGCTCTCTCCATGACCTGCGGCAGAATCGGGGCCATGACACAGTCCATCCGCTTCGTATCTTCGGGGGTCAGAAGAACCTGTGATAATGCTCTCTGAGATGGAAAGCAGGACATAACGAAATCTTCCCTCTATAAGATGTGACCGATCATTCAGTTACACTTCATGGATTGACTATGACCAGTTCCATTCTCTGGGGGCTCATCCTTGCCCTTCATCTCCTCTGCATCACCTACTGGGTTGGTGGGACGATTTTCTGCCTCCAGTCACGCCGCACTGTCCGCCTGCTGGAAGCACAACAGGCCAGCACGGTTATGCTCCAGACCTATGGCCGCTTCCTCAGGGCACTGTGCCACGTGGTGCCTGTGGCTGTTCTGAGCGGAATCGCCCTCATCATCCACGCAGGAGCCTATCTGCCGTGGCCGTTCCACCTCATGGCGCTTTGTGGAGTGGTCATGATCGTTATTTTCCTGAGCATGCTGTTCGGCCCGCTGCGGGCTGCACGCCGTGCCATCCGTCCGCAGCCACAGCTCTTCACCTCCCTACACCGGCGGGCAGCACTCATGGCTCTGGTTGGCATCATTGCCATCATCGCTGGGGCACTTGGTGGCGGAGCCTGATTTCCCGCCTCCTTACACCATGAACTGACAGCCTATATACCTTGCCAAAAATGGCATTTAACGATAACGGATATTAACGAACCGGGGAGGTTGGAGCCCCTCCTCCCCGTTCAGCTTCCGTCTGCCCAACAGGGTACCGGGCAGCCTGATCTGTAACCGAGATATTCCGAGAGTCATTTGAGCAGTAAACCATCCTCTGGTCCGTCCAAGACCCGCAGCAGCACCAGCCGCGTGCGGAAAACGTCCTCCACCCGCACGAAGACACCCCGCACCGGGACAAAAACCGGGACGGAGCAGCCAGCGGACGATACTGTGCAAGATGACGCCGCCACTGCCACCCACAAGACAACAACACGCCGCCGCAGTACTGCGGCTAGCACCAGAAAAAAAACTACGACTCCAGCAGAGGTAAAAACGGACGAAACGACAGACAATGTCGAAGCCGCAGATACTGCTGAAAAGCCCAAACGCACGACACGGCGTCGTACCGTAAAATCTACACCAGAAGAAACGACCTCCCGTGAGGAGACGGACGCCTCTACCCCGGCAGAAAAACCAGTCAAACGAACACGCCGTAAAAAGACCGTCACGGAACCCGAAAAAGAGACGGTAAAGGACGACACCACGCCGGCTGCCGAGCCTAAAAAGACCGCCCCCAAACGCAAGCGCACAACGTCCACCCGTACGGCCCAGACAGCCAAAACGGAAGCCACAGAGGACAGTGCAACAAAGGCAAAACCAGCGACAACACGGACACGCCGTAAAAAAGTTGCGACGGAAGAGGCTGCACCCAAGGCCGATGAAGCAGAAAGCCTCGAATCCCCAGTGGAGGCACCAAAGCCTGCTCGACGTCGTGCGGCGACTCGCCGCAAAAAAACAACGGAAGAGCCGGCCGAAGCTACAGTAGTGCCCCCCTCATCCGCTGAGGCTGAGGAAGAGAAAACCGCTCCAGCTAAGCCAGTACGGCGTCGCCGTAAAACCGTAAAGAAGGCCGAACCGGAAACGGTAGAAAGCCCCGTGCAGGAAACAGCCACTGACGAGCCCGAGAGCAGTGAGACGGAAGAACGTATCCGTTTCAGTGATCTTGGTCTGTCAGAGCCAATCCTCAAAGCTGTTACAGAAATGGGCTACACGCACCCTACGCCCATTCAGGCACAGGCTGTTCCAGAAATTCTGGCAGGGCATGACGTGCTGGGCGTAGCGCAGACGGGAACTGGTAAAACAGCCTCCTTCACTCTGCCTATGCTCGAAAAGCTTTCGAAGTCTCGTGCTCGTGCCCGGATGCCCCGGTCACTTATTCTTGAACCAACCCGTGAGCTTGCCCTTCAGGTAGCGGAAAATTTCAAGCAGTATGGTGCTCACCTCCGTCTAACCCACGCCCTGCTAATCGGCGGTGGCAAGATGAATGAACAGCGGGAATTGCTAAACCGTGGTGTTGATGTCCTCATCGCTACGCCGGGCCGCCTGCTTGATATGTTCGAACGGGGCGGACTGTTGATGACACAGACCGATCTGCTCGTGATTGATGAAGCAGACCGTATGCTGGATATGGGCTTCATCCCCGATATTGAGCGCATCGTGGCTCTGTTGCCCAGACGCCGTCAAACGCTTTTCTTCTCCGCTACAATGGCACCGGAAATTCGCCGTCTGGGTGATAACTTCCTGAACAGCCCAAAGGAAATCACCGTTGCCCGCCAGTCTTCTGTTACCAGCACCATCACGGAAGGTCTGCTGGTTGTAGAAAAGAAAGACAAAAACAAGGCTCTTTGCGCTCTCCTGCGGCAAGATGGCGTACGGAACGCCATCATTTTCTGTAATCGCAAGCGTGACGTGGATATGCTGGAACGCTATCTGACACGGCAGAAATTCTCAGTCGGACATCTGCATGGCGATCTGACGCAGGACCTGCGCTTTGAAACGCTGGAACGGTTCCGCACCGGTGATATCCAGATTCTCGTCTGCTCCGATGTAGCGGCCCGTGGCATCGACATTGGCGGGCTTTCTCATGTCTTCAACTATGATCTTCCCTTTAATGCGGAAGATTATGTCCACCGCATCGGTCGCACAGGCCGTGCCGGTAAGGAAGGCAAAGCTTACAGTCTCGCCACACCGGATGAGCAGAAACTGCTTGAGGCAGTCGAGACCCTAACAGGCAAAACAATTAACCCGCTGACGATCAAAGGGTTCCGGCATCTTGAATGGCGGGGAGAGGAAGACACTCCTTCGACTACCGCCCAAACGGAAACCAAAGATCGGCCACAGGATAACGGGAATAAGAAAACCGCTGACGCTAAGGCAGAGAAACGTCCCGCCCGCAAGAAGCAGCCAGAACGTGACCCTCTGCCCGAGGCCCGTAAGCATGACCATAAGCAGCGCTCTGGCCGGGCCGAGCTTCTGCCGCCTGTACCGGAAAAGAACGGTATTCAAGATGGCTTTGGCGAGAATGTGCCAGCCTTCATGAAGGTCAGTTTCCTGCCGGAACCTCGTGATCCGTCCGAATCATGATGGAAGGTTCCACGCAGGCTCATGCCACTGTCGAGCAGCTTGGTCGCTCGGGGGATGGGATGGTGCGCCACAATGGGCAGGTCTGGTACATTCCCGGCACATTGCCGGGTGAGCGGTTACATCTGCGCTTTCATAATGGCCAGGTAGAGCTTCTGGAGCGGGAAAGTTCCGCTGCTGAACGAGTAACACCCCCCTGCTCTCTCGCTGATCGCTGCGGGGGCTGTGCCCTCCAACATATGGATCCAGCTACCCTATTGGACTGGAAGAAAGATCAAGTCGAGCGCACTCTCATAAAGAGCGGCTTTACTGATCTGCCAGACCCCTCCCTGTATCAGACACCACCCCATAGCCGCCAGCGGTTGGATGTGGCTTTGCAGCGTGTCCCGGGTGGGATGGTTCTAGGGTTGCATCAGCGGGGTGGTGACCCGGTGGACATGACCGAATGTCCCCTTATCCACCCGGAGTTGCTAGCCCTCCTCCCGGCCCTCCGCCAATGTCTATCCTCTCTCGGTGCGCTGACAAGCCGTGGCAACCTTGCCATCAATCTGCTGGAAAGCGGACCTGACCTAACTCTGGAAACATCAGCGCCTTTAAGCGGCTCTGACAGGGAAAAACTGGCCGCTTTTGCACGGGAACACCACATCCCACGCATCACATGGCGCCCAGCTCCCGGTAAAGTGATGGAAACAGCGGCTCAGTCTGGGCCGGTCTTTCATCATTTTGGTGGTGTGAAGGTCTCTCCACCGCCAGCCAGTTTTCTACAGGCCACCCAAGAAGGTGAGCAAGCTATTCGAAACGCCGTTCTAGCCGGTCTCCCTCCACTGAACCGGAAAGATCGCATCATCGAGCTTTATGCTGGTTGTGGGACATTAACCTTCCCACTTGCACAGCATGGATTCGTGCTGGCCTATGAGGGCGAGAAAGCTGCTATTGAGGCCCTGCGTACCGCTACGCATGGGAGTCGTGCCGAAGGTTTTGAACGAGACCTCAACCGTCAGCCACTTCTCCCACCAGAACTGAATCAGGCCCGTGTTGTCGTTTTGGACCCACCTTATGCTGGTTGCGGTAAACAGCTCGCCTCACTGCTGCGCTCCAAGGTGCAGGACATGATCTATGTAAGCTGTAACCCTGCGGCTCTGGAGAAAGAACTTCCCGCCATGAAAGAAGCCGGTTTTGCCGTTCTGGCATGGACCGTGATTGATCAATTCCTCTGGTCTACAGATGTAGAAACTGTGCTGGTTCTTTCCAGAGACCTCAAGCGTATCCGCAAGGCCGAAAAAAAGCGGAAGAGATAATCCCCCTTCCGCTTCATCATCTCCGGATCAATCCCACAATCAGACGTGGAAGCTCTCCCCACAGCCGCAACGGCCTTTTTCGTTGGGATTGGTGAAAGTAAAGCCAGATTCCAGCTCCTTCACCTCATAATCCATCACTGTTCCGATCAGAAAAAGTGTTGCCTTGCTATCTACCAGTAGGGTCAGGCCATGATCTTCGATCCGCTCATCACCTTTCTGAATTTCCGGCACGAAATTCATCTCATAAGACATGCCAGAACAACCACGCTTACCAACGCTGATACGCAGGAACTTGCCCTGCTCGGCCCCTTCATACAGGGCTTTCAAGCGGGCAGCGGCACGGTCTGTCATGGTCATCAGAGGTGGCAGACTGCGTTTTGGAGCAATGTCTGTCATAGGGTGTACCCTCCCGATTTTCAGTTTCCAGCGTCTTCGATCAGAACATATTCAGAGCTAGACGGGCATTATCACTCATCCGGCTCATATCCCACGGTGGATCCCACACGACCTTGACGGTCACTTCCCGCACGGTTGGGACAGACAGCACAGCATATCGCACCATCTGGGGTAACTCCTGCGCACTAGGGCAATTCGGAGCCGTGAGGGACATCTCGATATCCACACGCCCATCGTCGTGCAGGTCGATAGCGTAGATCAGTCCCAACTCGTAGACATTGACCGGAATTTCCGGGTCAAAAACCGTCTCAATAGCAGCGATGACCTCATCCTGCTGCGGCGGGGCATCTACAGGCGGAGGGACAAGCTCTTCTTCTCCCTCGTAAGCCTGCTCCTTTGTCGGAACAGACGGCCCATCGGGAATGGTCTCGTCCACAGCGGGAGAAACCGCTTCGTCTCTGGTCTTCAGGTCGTCTGTTTCTGTCATGACATCCTCACGCAAGTAAGGCACGCGCACGCTCAATGCCATGGGCCAGAGCGTCTATCTCGTCACGTGTCGTATAAATGGCAAAACTGGCCCGGGCAGTGGCCTGTACTCCCAGCTCGTGCATCAACGGTTCAGCACAATGCTGTCCCGCCCGGATGGCAATTCCCTGTTGGTCCAGCAATACAGCCAGATCATGGGGATGAGCCCCCTCTACCTGCAGCGAGAAAACTCCTCCCCGCTCCACCGGGTTACCCATGATGCGCACCCCGTCCGTCTTTTCAAGAACCTTCTGAGCATAAGCAATCAGGTCACGTTCATGTGCTTCAATTGCCTCTGCCCCCAAGCTTTCCACAAAACGGATGGCAGCCCCTAGACCCAGTACTTCCAAGATAGCAGGCGTACCGGCCTCGAACTTATGCGGGGCATCGGCCCATGTGGCCTTCTCGAAAGAGACAGAGCGGATCATGTCCCCCCCTCCAAGGAAAGGCGGCATATCTTCCAGCAGAGGCAGCTTTCCCCACAGGATGCCAACCCCTGTTGGGCCATAGAGTTTGTGCCCGGTGAAGAGGAAGAAATCCGCTCCCAGAGCCTGCACATCCACCTTGCGATGAACGATAGACTGAGAACCATCAACAATGATCTTCGCACCATACTGATGGGCAAGCTCTGCCAACTTCGTTACCGGCGTGATGGTCCCCAGCACATTGGACATATGCGTGACCGAAACCAGAGCAACGCAGCCATCACTCAGCAACTCTTCATATGCGGCAAGGTCGATATCGCCAGCCTCATTGATCGGTGCAACACGCAGCTCGATGCCAAGACGGTCCCGCAACATGAGCCACGGCACGATATTGGCGTGGTGCTCCAGTGCAGAAATCAGCACGGCCTGCCCGGGTTTCAGCTGACTGCCCAGCGAATAGGCCAACAGATTGAAACCTTCCGTACTGTTTTTAGTAAAGACAATCTCCCGCCGATCCGCCGCATTGAGGAACCGGGCCACATCGTCCCGCACGGCTTCATAGGCCTGCGTGGTCCGGTCGCTCATGTCGTACAAGCCACGATGAATATTGGCGTAACAATGCCGTGCCGCTTCACTCATGGCGTCGATGACGCACTCCGGCTTCTGGGCAGAGGCCGCACTGTCCAAAAAGACAAGCGGACGACCATGGGCCGTTTCGGAAAGAATGGGGAAGCGAGCACGTACATTATCAAACATGGCCGGGCAACGCCTTCAGCAGATAGTCACGCAGGCTCTCATGCTCCACCAGTTCCACCGTTTCCAGCAGAAAGGCCTGAACCAGCATATCACGGGCCTGCTCTTCCAACACACCACGGGAGCGGAGATAGAAAAGCTGGTCTTCATCCAGCGCACCAACGGTCGCCCCGTGGCTGCACTTGACGTCATCAGCGTAAATCTCAAGCTCCGGTTTGCTGTTCATCTGTGCCTTTTCAGACAGAAGAAGAGCCTGATTCATCTGATAGCCATCAGTCTTCTGGGCGATCTGATCCACCAGAATCTTACCCTGAAATACACCCTGCCCGTTTTCGGACAGAACTGTCCGCACTGTCTGACGGGATGTGCAGTCTGGCGACGCATGGTGAATCATGGAAGACAGATCATTCAGCCGGTTGCCATCAACAAGCTGAATAGCATTGACGTTCGTGTTACTGAACGGCCCAGAAAGCTGGCTAACCACTTCCTGACGGGCCACCCCCCCCCCTTGATTGAGCGTGAAGCTATCGTAATTGCTCCGCTCACCAATGCGGGCACTGATGATCCCTAGTCGAGCCGCCTCACGGCTTTCTGCCTGATGCGTAATATGGCTGAAGTGAGCCCTATCTGCACAATGGACATCCATCTGAGGGTTGGTCAGATACTGGCCTTCGCCAAGCTGAATATCCAGCAAGCTCAGCCGTGCATCTTCCTCCAATGTGATGCTGTGATGCAGATGAGTAGAAACACCCTCTCCCTCTGTCAGGCTGATCATGACAATCAGGCCAGCATCCGTCTTGGCTGGAACATGCAGCCGTGCCCCCGGCTGCCGCAGAGCCGCATTCAAGCCAGCGGAGAAACGCCCTGCCAGCAACGCCGGCACAGCAGCCCCATCGCCATATTCTTGCACATCCATGCAGGCTGGTAGATGGGAAAGGCTCTTGCAGAACCGCCCATTGGCAAAGACCAACAAACCATCATGAGCCGGCAAATTCAGCGCATCGACACGCTGCTTTACAGCGGCTTCATCAAGGGCTGGAGCGGCCTGCCATGCGACCCCGTTCAGCGACTGAAGTGGCGTATAATGCCATGCTTCTACCCGCCTTGTCGGCAGCCCTTCCGTCCCCAGCAGGGCTGCACGCTCCCCGGCACGACCCGTTAGGGCCTGCCAGGCTGCTGCATTGTTCTCACTCACGCTGCTGCCTCAAGAAACTGTTTGTAGCCCTGTTTTTCCAGCAGGCTAGCCACTTCCGGCCCGCCACTATGGATGATGCGCCCGTGCGCCATAACATGCACACGATCCGGCACGATATAATCCAGCAGACGCTGATGGTGGGTGATCACCAAAGAAGAGAAATCCGGCCCACGCAGGGAGTTGACGCCATCAGCCACAATACGCAGGGCATCAATATCCAACCCGCTATCCGTCTCATCCAGAATGGCCAGTGAAGGCTTGAGCAAACGCATCTGAAGCACTTCATTGCGCTTCTTCTCACCACCGGAGAAGCCGACATTCACGGCACGCTTAAGCATTTCGCCAGACATGGAAAGACGGCTTGTTTCCTCCCGTGCTAGCTTGAGGAAGGACACGGCATCCAGTTCTTCCTCACCACGAGCCTTACGCACAGCATTTACGGCTGTCCGCAGGAAGTTGGCATTATTAACGCCCGGCAGTTCCACAGGGGATTGGAAGGCAAGGAACACGCCCAGCGCAGCCCGTTCTTCCGGCTCCAGCTCCAGCAGGTCTTGCCCCTTGAAATGAGCGGAACCGCCCGTCACCTCGTAATCCTCACGCCCTGCCAGAACGTAAGACAGCGTGGACTTACCGGAGCCATTCGGCCCCATAATGGCGTGAACCTCTCCCTTAGGGATTGTCAGATCCAGACCCTTCAGAATTTCCTTGGGGGTTCCGTCAGCATCGATCTGGGCCTTCAGCCCTTCAATCTTCAGAAAATCACTCATAGCTTAACCCACGCTCCCTTCCAGACTGATCTGAAGCAGCTTCTGTGCTTCCACAGCAAATTCCATCGGGAGCTCCTTGAGAACCTCCCGGCAGAAACCGTTCACGATCAGGCCAACGGCTTCCTCTTCTGAAAAACCACGGGACCGGCAATAGAAAAGCTGGTCCTCGGAAATTTTGGATGTTGTCGCCTCATGCTCGATGCGTGCGCTCATGTTGCGGCTCTCGATATAAGGAACCGTATGGGCCCCGCACTGGTCACCAATCAGCAGGCTGTCACATTGTGTGAAGTTACGCCCATTGCGGGCCTTGGGCTGCATACGGACAAGCCCCCGATAGGTACTATCGGACTTCCCAGCGGAAATGGTCTTAGCCACGATGGTAGAGCGTGTATCCGGGGCAAGATGGATCATCTTTGTGCCCGTGTCAGCCTGCTGATGCCCGTTCGTCACGGCGACAGAATAGAACTCACCAACCGAGCCCTTCCCTGCCAGAATGCAGGACGGATACTTCCATGTAATAGCGGAGCCGGTTTCAACCTGTGTCCATGAAATGCGGGCACGGTCACCTTTGCAGAGGCCCCGCTTGGTCACAAAGTTATAGATGCCGCCCTTACCGTTCTCATCACCCGGATACCAGTTCTGCACCGTGGAATATTTGATGAAGGCATCTTCCATCGCCACCAACTCGACAACGGCAGCATGGAGCTGGTTCTCATCACGCTGGGGAGCTGTGCAGCCTTCCAGATAGGACACGGTGGCCTGATCTTCAGCAATGATCAGCGTCCGCTCGAACTGCCCCGTATTACGGGCGTTAATACGGAAGTAAGTGGAAAGCTCCATCGGGCAACGCACCCCTTTGGGCACATACACAAAGGAACCATCCGTAAAGACGGCCGAGTTCAGAGCCGAGAAGAAATTGTCCGCCACTGGTACGACCGTACCCAGATATTTCTTCACCAGTTCTGGATGTTCGATAATAGCCTCAGAAATCGGGCAGAAAATCACACCCGCTTCGGCCAGCGTCTTGCGGAAGGTCGTCGCTACGGAGACGCTGTCAAATACCGCATCAACGGCAACAGGTGTCTTCTGCCCTGCCCCTTCCACACCGGCCAACATCTCCTGCTCATGCAGGGGAATGCCGAGCTTCTCGTAAGTTTTTAGAAGTTCGGGATCAACTTCATCAAGGCTCTTGGGGCCAGCCTTTTTCTTGGGCTGAGCGAAATAATGAGCGTCCTGATAATCAATCGGCGGATGCTTGATCTTCGCCCAATTCGGCTCGCTCATTTCCTGCCACGCACGGAAAGCCTTCAGCCGCCATTCCAGCATCCATTGCGGCTCTTTCTTGCGGGCGGAAATCAGCCGGACAATGTCCTCGTTCAACCCTTTCGGGGCGAGGTCCATCTCCACATTTGTCTCAAAGCCCCATTCATAATTGGACTTGGCCAGTTTCTCGACGGCTTCACGGGTTTCCGACACAGCCGGCATGGCATCCTCCCTGTTCCTCAGGCCTATGCATTGTCGCTTCCGCCGGTGCGGCAGAGGACGGATCGAATTTCAGCTCTGGGTTGGCCATATCGGCCAGAGTAATGGTCTCGAGCACCTGCCGGACCGCCCCATTCACCATATCCCACTGCCCGGACAGCCCACAGGTCTCCCCGTGGGCACATTCCTTACCATCACAGCAGGCCGTCACACAGATGGGCCCATCCACCACGCTGATGACCCGCGCCACGGAAATGTCCTTCAACTCTTCCGCCAGTCGGTATCCCCCACGTGCACCACGATAAGAGACAACCAACCCACCTGCGGCCAGTCCTTTTAGCAGTTTGGCAACTGTGGGCTCGGGTACGCCGGTCTCCTGCGCTAGAGACGCAGCCGTGGCTAAGCCACCACGCACGCCAAGACGCACAAGAACAACAGTCGCATAATCAGCCAATTTGGACAGTCTCAGCACAATGAAAAACCTACAGCCAACATCAATGATTCTATATTTAAGACCTAATAGGTCCCCATTCAAGGAAGTGACCCATATTTTCCTGATGGTCAAGCTTTATGTACGGTCGTAGCAGGCTGGTTTTTTAATTTTATGTTAAAAATACCACTCACGGCACAAAATAGGCAAGCAGGCCCTCCAGTACAGCACCTATCACAAAACCAACCACAGTGCCATTAACCCGGATATAAGCTAGGTCCTTCCCAATACCAGCCTCCAGCCGGGATGATAGACTTTCTGCATCCCAGCGCCCAACAACACGGGCGATCATTCCCGCCACATTATGTTGCATCTGTGGTAGAGCCTGCCTAACTGCCTGACGCAGTGCCTGATCTAACTGAGTAGCTAACTCTGTCCGCTGCAAAAGCATATCGATCAACTGCTGATAGGCTGTTGTCAGCGCCTGCATACTCAGCCCATCGTCCTTCTGGCTATCCTCCTCCACCATCAGGCAGAGCCGCCGCCATAGGCCCCCGCCCCACTCCTTCACGCTATCGTGTGCGAAAAAGGCAGTGATACCATCCATAAGCTGATGAGCAGTCTGCGGGTCTTCATCTAGGGTCTGGATTTTCCTCCTCACCCAGCGTGTAAAACCGTGCCTGATTTCGGAATCCATCGGGTCCACACGGCTTAGCTCGGCCTTCAATGCTGTCAACACCTGCGTGGCTACTGACGTACCAATGGCCCAACCGATCAAACGCCCACCCTGCTCTCGCACCCGCTTCTCCACAAAGCGGTGCATGTCATCTTCCTTCTGGCTGACCAATTCTTTGAATTGTGCCAAGAAAAAGGAAAAAACCTCCTGATGAATTTCCCCATTTACCATAGCCCGAAGACCACGAATGACGAGGGCCGTTACATCATCTCTTTTCATCAGGGTCGGGAAGAGAGTGACCAGAAAAGAACCACCCCGCCCATCGCCGACACGCTCCAGCACTGCCGGGGCCAGCCCTCGCAGATGCTCCAAAACCCGCCGTTCTATCTCTTCCTTCTTCAGGAAATTTGCTAGAACGGCTGGCACATCGACCCGCTCCAGCAGGCGCAGCATTTCTTCTTCGGTTAGAAAATGCTCCACCATGAAACGCCCAAGTGCTTCTCCTAGCTGGGCTTTGCGCTGTGGTAGGATAGCCGTATGCGGAATGGGTAACCCCAGCGGATGCCGAAACAGGGCCGTAACGGCAAACCAATCGGCCATGCCCCCCACTACACCGGCCTGACTTCCAGCTTGGATCATTTCAAGCCACAGTGATGGGCCAAACAGTTTCTGCCAGACACTCAGTCGGCTGACGACAGCAAGCACAGACGTGCCCACCAACAACAGGCCGGCCCAGAGAGAAACCCTATTTTTCCGCACCGGGACGGACATAGCGATAGACTGACCTCACCATACACACAAGTAAGAAGCGGGCTGAAGCTCCCGCTATGGCCATCCTGCGGAAGAAATCCAGCAGAACAGACCTGAATCACTTAGTTAACAACACTTGGCTCATTAGCATAATTAAGCCTATACAGGAACGACCGTGCCGGTAATGATGCTATGTTCTTCCCGGCTGATATGAGATCAAGACAAGCGAGACTGTTCCCCATGCCTGATTGCGCCTCCCAGACTGACGCATCGCCTGCTGAACTGATTGAATCCTGTGCTACAGTGCTGAAACGCACGCCACATGACCTTTCCAGCCTGATTATTTCTATTGCGGAAAAAACGGGAGCAGAAAAAGGCCTGGAAACAATCGGACAGGCTGTACGTCTGTTACGGGATCGCAATTTCATGACCCGGGCCGATGCTCTGCGTCGTTATGTTGGGCTGGAGCATGATGGCACCATCTGCCCGCCAGAACCCCGCCTACGCAAAGTAGCCGAACAGCTGGTCGCACAGGCCCGGACGCCAGACGACCTCTCCATAACCGGTTTTTCTGCCGTCTTCACGGCTCATCCGACCTTTGCCCTGGCCAATGATGTCTATGAGCTTCTCGCCCGCCGGGCAGAAGACCCAGCCTGCCCAGTACCTTCCCTGCCGACACATCGCCGCGCTACACCGCCAACACTGGATGAAGAGCAGGCTCTAGCCCTTGCCGCTATCACTCGTGGGCGTGATGCGCTGGACAAACTCTCAGCAGAAATCCTTCAGGCTGCACATCGCCGCTGGCCTGATTCTAAAGAGCTGACCCCGGCCCCTGTCCGACTGGCCAGCTGGGTGGGTTTTGATACGGATGGCCGTAATGACATCGGCTGGTGGGATACAATCCGCATCCGTCTGGGCCTCAAGATCGCCCAGCTGGAACGCCTGCTCGAAGGGTTGGAGCGGATTGGCCTGAAAGATTCCGCCCTCGGCAAACGGGTTATCTCTGCTCTGCAGGCCACACAGCAACAGCGGGAGGCCTGCCCCCGTTCCATCCCCGGCCAGACCATGAAGCCGGAAGATATTGCCCGTTTTTCCCACACCCTGATTGACCTGCGGGAAACGGCTCTCCTCAACGCTAAAGAACTACTTCCCCTCTTCGAGGCAGAAGCCGCCGGCCTGGATGATACAACAGCCCGTCAGCTGGATGTCATCCGTACGGGCTTCCTCAATCATGGGCTAGGGCTGTCTCACATCCACACCCGTCTCAATGCGGCGCAGATTTATAACGTAGCCCGTACAAGGCTCGGCCTGACGGATGACCCGACCCTGCCTTTCCATCGTCGGGCTCTACTCTCGCACATTGATGCCGCCATGGATGATCTAAAGCCCCTGGCCATCGACTTCGGCGCTCTGCTGGTAGAACCTAGTGCCGCATCACGCCTGATGATGACCATGGCGCAGATCCTCAAGCACGTTGATTCTGGGTCTCCCATCCGCTTCCTGATTGCCGAGACGGAAAGTGGCTATACGCTGCTTGCCACACTATGGCTGGCCCGCCTCTTTGGCATCCGTGATGACCAGATTGAAATTTCCCCGCTTTTCGAGACAGAGAGTGCTCTGGAAAACGGTGCGGAAATTTTGGAGGAAGCCTTCCGCTCTCCACACTGGCGGGCCTATCTCCGGGCTAACGGGCGTCTCTCCCTCCAGTTCGGTTATTCGGATTCCGGGCGTTATGTCGGGCAGCTAGCAGCTGGCCCCATGGTCGAACGCCTCCGCCTGCGTACGCTGGAACTGATGAAAGAACATGGGCTAGACGATATCGCCTTGACCATGTTCGACACTCATGGCGAAAGCATTGGCCGTGGTGCCCATCCTTTCAGCCTAAAAGAGCGTCTGGAATATTTCTCCCCGGCTAACACACGGCAGGCCCTGCGCAAAGCAGGGATTACAAGCCGGGTCGAAGCGGCTTTTCAGGGAGGGGACGGCTATCTCTCCTTCGGAACAGAGAACCTTGCCGCCTCTACCATTGCAACACTGGCTGAATTCGTTGCTGCGCAGGGAGAACCCATTGCCGCAGAGGCACTGAATGATCCGCTCTTCAGCAAGCCCGATTTTGCTATGGATTTCTTCTCCACCATCGCCCTGAAGATGGGGGATCTGGTTGATGACCCCGGCTATACTGCCCTACTTAGTGCTTTCGGCCCTGCATTGGTGGACAAAACCGGCTCCCGCCCTTCTGCACGTCAGTCCGACACAGCACGGGTGACACGCATCACTCATCCGAGCCAGATCCGTGCCATTCCCAATAATGCCATTCTCCAGCAGCTAGGCTGGTGGGCTAATGTTCTGCACGGCCTTGGCGGGGCCGCCCGCCGCCATACGGAACAGTTCGAGCAACTGCGCCACAGCTCTCCCCGTTTCCGCCAGCTCATGGATTTTGCGTCCCAGGCTCTGAAACATTCAGACCTGGATGTTCTACGAGCCACCATTCATCAGCTGGACCCCGGCACATGGCTGAACCGTGCAGCTGACTGCGACAATGCCGATGATCGGGTACATTTCCTCAATATTGCCCGTGACCTGGAAGAGCTGGAGTTCTGGAAGAGCGTTCCGGCTCTCTTCCGTCGCATCCAGCGGGAAGACATCGCCCTACGCTCCGCATGGCCGGAAGCCCCCCGCATGAACGTGGACGAGAAGCTGCTACACGTCATCCGCTTTGCCTTGATGGACCGCATCTGGACACTAGGGACACACATCCCCTATTTCGGCCCCCGTGGCACGCTAACCCGGGAAGCCATCACAACGCTTATCCTCTGCCTCGATGTCCCACGGGCCTTGCGCCTGCTGGATGACCTCTTCCCCATCACAGCCCCCAGCATTGCCGATCTCGATTTCGGCGAACCCGGCGGTGCTGGTGTGGCACAGGGCTTTGCCCGTGAGCATCGGGAAATCTTCCAGCCGTTACGAGAAGCGTTCGATCTGCTCCGTGAGGTCGGTGTCGCCATCATGCACGCCAATCACTGCTTCGGCTGACGCCACTCTCTGTTATAGAGACACTACAGAAAGGGCCTCTTTCCCTCCCGGGAAGAGGCCCTTTTTCAATTCAGAGCTGATCTTCTTCCTTCCAAATACCTTCTCTGGTGCGACGCAAAGCTATGCCCGGCACGAAATCAGACCGCCATATTTTAGGCACCCCTACCTTCTGGGACAGATAAATTCCCGTATGACCAGAACAGAGATAGGCAATAAAACAACCCGTGGCGTAATAAACGATATTCGCCCCGCCAAAGAGTTCCACTCCCATGATCGTACAGGCCAGAGGGGTATTCACGGCACCACCAAAAACAGCCACCATGCCCACACCCGCTAGAAGATCATTGGGAACACCCAACACTGGCGCAAGGGCATTCCCCAAGCCAGCCCCGACGAAAAATAGCGGCGTCACCTCTCCTCCCTTATAGCCTGTAGCGAGAGCAATGACGGTAAAAACCAGCTTCAACAGCCAGCTCCAATCATAATGGGCTGTACTGAAAAAATTGATGATGGAGGCCCCTCCAGCCTCTGGAGCCACAACACCAAGCCCCAGATAATCCCGTGTGCCCAAAAGCCAGACCAGCAGAATGGTTGCAATGCCACCGATGGCAGGTTGTAACCACGGTGTCGGGCAAATTTTCTTCACAACAGGACCAAGCCGATAAACACCTTCTGCAAAAGCACGGCTAGCAAAGCCGAACATCACGGCAGCAACGGCTACTTTTGCCCACAATGTAGCATCCACATGGAAAGGTATCTGCCCCGGTGAAGCCAGCCCCTTGAAGGTAACTGGATAGACAGCGTGATGAATACCCCACTGATGACATGTCCAATCGGCGATGATAGAGGCGACCGCCACCGGCAATAGGGCCGAGTAATCCAGCGCACCAAGGGTCAGAACCTCTAGCCCAAAAACAGCCCCCGTGATGGGCGTGCCATACACAGCCCCTAGACCGGACGCCACACCAGCTGTCAGCAAGATGCTTGTGTTGCGCTTATCCAATTGGAAGAGTTTGGCAAAACTACTGGCAAGGCTCCCGCCCATCTGCACGGCTGTCCCCTCACGCCCAACAGAGGCCCCGAAAAGATGACTGATTACCGTACCAATAAAAACAAGCGGCGCCATGCGCAGCGGCACGCCTTCCGATGGATTATGAATCTCATCAAGGATGAGATTATTACCACCACCTGCACGACCGCCCCACCAGTAATAGGACAAAGCCACCGCCACACCAGCAAAGGGCAGACCATACAAAATAGCCGGATGAACAAAACGGTAGTGCGTTACCCATTCCAGCATCCAGAGAAAGAGAGCGCAAGAACTCCCTACAACCATGGCCAATGGTACCAGCAGACCAAACCAGCGGAGCAGGTTCAACGCAAACGACATCACATCTTTTGAAGACAACATAAGAGACTCCTCCACCCTCCCCCTCATACGGTCTTATGAGAGGTCTTAATTGGCAGGAATCATCAGCCTTTCCCGATTCCTCGGGTGGGCGGTTCGGCCTAGCGGCCCGGTGGTAATCCATCACCGTATGCTCGTGTAAGTAACACCACCGTAAGATGGTCTGTCAAGCTGGGATGGGACAAAAGAAAACCCTCCGCCAGCGAACTGACGGAGGGCCCTCCTTAAAGAAGGATCGTTACAGGGCGTATCAGGAACGCTCTGCGATGATCTCATCCTGCACGTTGCGCGGCACCGGCTCGTAGTGGTGGAACTGCATGGTGAAGGATGCACGACCCTTCGTTGCAGAACGCAGATGAGAAATGTAACCGAACATTTCCTTCAGCGGCACCTGAGAACGGATCAGAACGGTGGAGCCAGATGTCTCCTGGTTCTGAATGATACCACGGCGGCGGTTCAGGTCACCCACCACGTCACCAACGTGATCGTTCGGGGTGGTGATTTCCACATCCATGATCGGCTCCAGAATGACCGGACCAGCCTTCTTCATACCTTCACGGAAGCAGGCCTTAGCGGCGATTTCGAAGGCCAGAGCCGAGGAGTCAACATCGTGGTACTTACCGTCTTCCAGAGTGAACTTGAAGCCCACCGTTTCGAAGCCAGCCAGCACACCTGTCGTGGACTGCATACGCACGCCCTTTTCGACAGCCGGGATGTATTCCTTCGGCACAGCACCACCGACGATCTTGTTCTCGAAGATGATCTCTTCGTCACCCTTCTCCGGCAGCGGCTCGAAGGTGATCTTCACCTCAGCGAACTGACCAGAACCACCGGACTGCTTCTTATGAGTGTAGGTCTCGGTGTGGGACTGAGTGATCGCCTCACGGTAGGCAACCTGCGGAGCACCGATGTTCGCATCAACGCCATACTCACGGCGCAGACGGTCCACGATGATGTCCAGATGCAGCTCACCCATACCGGAAAGAATGGTCTGACCTGTTTCCTGATCTGTCCGCAGGTGCAGAGACGGATCTTCAGCTGTCAGCTTCTGGAGGGCCAGCGTCATCTTCTCGACGGCATCCTTGGTCTTCGGCTCGACAGAAATATCGATCACCGGAACCGGGAACTGCATACGCTCCAGAACAACCGGGTCAGCTGCATCGGCCAGTGTGTCACCGGTCACGGTGTCTTTCAGACCAACGAAGGCAGCAATGTCACCAGCGCCGACAGACTTCACTTCCTGACGCTTGTCAGCGTGCATCTGGAACATGCGGCCAACACGCTCCTTGGTGCCCTTTGTGGTGTTCAGCACGGTGTCACCCGTATTCAGCACGCCACGATAGACACGAACGAAGGTCAGTGTACCATACTTATCGGAGATGATCTTAAAGGCGAGACCGGCGAACTTGCCTTCCGGGTCAACCGGGATGATCGGCAGGAAGCTCTCATCAACTTCCTTATCTTCCGGCGGAGCAATACGAATACCCTCAACCTCATCCGGAGCCGGGAGGTAGTCGATCACGGCATCCAGCAGCGGCTGCACACCCTTGTTCTTGAAGGCCGTACCACACAGGACAGGGCGGAACTCACCAGAGATCGTACCCTTCTTGATGCAGCGCTTCAGAGTAGCAAGGTCTACCTCGCCCTTCTCGAAATACTCTTCCATAGCGGCGGTATCGACGCTCAGAGCCGTATCAAGCAGGTTCTGACGTGCTTCTTCAGCACGCTCCTTCATATCGGCCGGAATTTCTTCGTAGTGGAACTTAGCACCCAGCTCACCACCTTCCCAGACGATGGCACGCATTTCCACCAAGTCCACGACACCGACCATGTTCTCTTCGGCGCCAATCGGCAGCTGAAGCGGAATGGCCACGATATCCAGCTTCTCCTTCAGTGTGCTGAAGGCGTAGTCGAAGTCGGCACCGGTACGGTCCAGCTTGTTGATGAAGATGATACGGGGCACGTTATAGCGGTCAGCCAGACGCCAGTTGGTTTCGGACTGCGGCTGCACACCGGCCACACCTTCGATCACGAAGATAGCGCCATCGAGCACACGGAGGGAGCGGTTCACCTCAATGTTGAAGTCGATATGGCCAGGGGTGTCGATGATGTTGATGCGGTGGCCGTCCCACTCACAGGTCACAGCAGCGGAGGTGATGGTGATGCCACGCTCACGCTCCTGCTCCATGTAGTCGGTCGTGGTGTTCCCGTCATGCACTTCACCGATACGGTGGGACATACCGGTGTAATAGAGCATGCGCTCTGTCGTCGTCGTCTTACCGGCGTCAATGTGAGCGGTAATACCGATGTTGCGAATCTTTGAGAGAGCGGACTTCGCGCCCTGAACGCTGTCGTCGGTCACGGGAAACCTCCAAAATGCAAGGAAAGGTGCCACCGCCTGCGCCGGGGCACCCTCATCAGACCCTGTATGAATACCAGAAAAACGGACTGCGCCGGCAGAGTCACCCCGGAACAGCCGCCCGCCCTATACTAAGGACGGGCTCAGCTACCTAAATCAGGCAGCCGGCTGGGCAGCCTTACGTTCCTGAACGCGCAGGATACGACGCTTGATAACAAGAGCCTCCGGCGTCAGTTTCCGGTTCGGTGTACCCAGCAGGAAGGAATCAAGTCCGCCATTATGCTCAACTGTACGGATACCCTTGGCAGACAGGCGCATACGCACCGGTGCCTCGAGGATATCGGACAGGAGCGTGGCTTCCTGAAGGTTCGGGAGGAAACGGCGACGGGATTTGTTATTGGCGTGGCTGACGTTATTGCCCGTCAGCACCCCTTTGCCCGTGACATGGCAACGGCGAGACATAGAACTTCCTCGATACTGTGATACGCAGAGCCGCAAAACGGCTTAGCGTGTTCCGTAAATAAGGCGGGCTTATGACGTATAGACGCTGATACGTCAAGTCTTTCCTGCCTTTCATACCGACAGAAGTAGCCCGCTACCCCTCTACAACCGAATGACTTTCAACGGAACCCCCTCTTGCCTGCAATCTCCACATTCCTGCGTAAATACCTTCTTTTTCTAGCAGGTCATGATGGGTTCCCTCCTCCATCACCTTTCCGCCCTCCATAACAAGAATATGGTCAGCACGCTGGATCGTAGAAAGACGATGGGCAATCACAACCGTTGTCCGGCCGGATGACAAAGCCAAAAGCTCCTGCTGTATGGCGTCCTCCGTTTTAGTATCCAGGGCACTAGTCGCCTCATCCAGCACTAGCAGGCGGGGGCTGCGCAATAGGATACGGGCAATGGCCATTCTCTGCCTCTCCCCACCAGAAAGGCGCACACCTCGTTCTCCAACCAGTGTGGCGAACCCATCTGGCAATCTCTCAATAAGTGGCCCTAACTGCGCAGCTTCGGCAGCCCGTCGGATCTCCTCCATTCCAGCCCCTACCCGACCATAGGCAATATTTTCGGCAATCGTGGCATTAAAAAGCGATGTATCCTGCGCCACCACGCCAATTTGCGCCCGCAGGACCTCCAACGACAGATCAGGAAGGGCCACACCTTCCATCAGCACTTTTCCTTCCTGCGGGTCATACAGACGGCTGATGAGCTTCGCTAATGTCGATTTACCAGACCCGCTACGCCCCACCACTGCAAGCATTCTGCCAGCCTCCAACCGGAAGCTAACATCCTGTAGGATCAACCTGCCCGGCTCATACCCAAAGGTAACGTGCTGCATCTCCAGCGTAACGCCTCCGGGCTGCCCTATGGGCAATGGCGCAGGCTTGGACGGGGACTGTATCTCTGGCTTCAAAGCCATAAGCTCCAGATAAGCCTCCATATCCACACGAGCATTACGCCAGCCCGCCCCGACATAATTCAAAGCCCCGACTGAGGCATAAACACTCCGAAGATAAGTGCCAATCAGCACAAACTGTGCAACACCGAGTCGATGAGCCTCAATATCTAATATAGCCATCCCCAGTAACGAGGCCGTTGCTAAAGCAATCAGAATATTGCGAATGGCCTGAGAACTTCCAATAAGTTTCTGCAACCGTGCTTCAGCTGCGCTTAAAGACTTCCATATCTTTTCCTGCCGTCGGCTTTCATAAGCGGCATTACCAAAAGCCCGGACAATATCCGCATTGAGCAAACTATCTACAAGATGACGGTGTGCGTTGCTGTTTGCCTGATTACGCTCCCTACGGGCCTGCATCCGCCAACGCGTGAAAAGAAATGATACGCCCGCATAGAGGAGCAACGTGCCGCAGAGCAGCACCAGGTACCAGCCATCAAAAACATGCAGCACCACAATAAATGTCAGCCCCAACCCCAACAAGTTTGGCATGACATTAGAAAACGCCATATCCACAATCGTGCTAGCCGCATCGGCGCCTCGGTCGATGACACGGGTCAAAGCCCCGGTCTGCCGTTGCTGGTGGAAACGGGCACTGAGTTGATGGATATGTTCCAATCCCCGTAGACTAATCCGCTCCCGCAGCACCGTTCTTATCGGCACCATAAGCAGGCTACGCGCCGGCCCCGCTACCGCCCCCAACATACGCAGGACTGTATAGCTTGCTAGAAGAGCCATGATGGCCACCAAAGCGGTCTCATGCCCTGAAAGCCTACCTACCATGCCACTGAACAGCCAAGGCGTGGCAACCGCTGTCACACTCTCCAAAACCAGCAGAATACAAGCGCAACAAAAGCGCAGAGACCAACCTTTAAGGGAAGAAGGGCGCACTTGCCGCCAAAAAGCCCGAAGAGACAGACGTCCGTTTTTTATTGCTGCCATAAAAACCTGATAAATATTACACTGCTGAGATAAGAGCCGTCCCTAGAAGAACTTTACACCCTCCCATCCTTTCTGCCAGCATCTACCTGTTGACAATGCCGCTGGAACGGGTGCGTCCCTGACGCCACCGCCCCCATCTCCACATCATGAATGAACATTTTTGAGAGACCTCATGCTGTCCTCCGCTGCCTCTCCTTTCCTCCGCCACATAGAACGGTGCCGTAATGTCACCCTTCCGGCAGGGCGTCTTCCTCTACTACATGACGGCATAACCATCGGCCTGGTAGACCCTGCCTGCCTGAGCTGGATGACCAACCCTGCATGCGCTGGCCTACTGAGTGTGAATGAAGATCATATCCTCCTACCAGACGGGCAGAACCTACAACGGATCAGCACTATTCTGGCACAGCAGGAACGTTATGTGCCGTTCAAGGAGTGGTTTGATGTCCGCTCTCCCAAGGGGCAGATCATCGGACAAATTGACCGTGGCTTAATCCCGGTTTTCGGTGTGGAGGCCTCTGGCGTCCATCTAAACGGCCTTGTCCAGAAGGATACGGGCCTGCATCTCTGGGTTGCCCGCCGGAGCCCCCACAAACGGCTAGACCCCGGCAAGCTGGATCATCTGGTAGCTGGGGGCATGAGCAGCGGCCTCACAGCAGAAGAAACAGTCATTAAAGAGGCTGAGGAAGAAGCGGCCATCCCGGCCCACCTCTCTCGTCAGGCCCGCCATGCCAGTACGCTCCATTATGCCATGTCCCGCCCGGAAGGGCTGCGCCGTGACCGACTTTATTGTTACGACCTCCTCCTCCCGGAAGATTTTATTCCCCATATCAATGATGGCGAAGTAGAATCCTTCCACCTCATGCCGGTCGAGGACGTATTTCAGCGGGTACGGGATACGGACGATTTCAAATTTAACGTTAATCTTGTCCTTCTGGACCTTTTCCTCCGGCTTGGGATGTTCGATAAGCAAGACGGCTCAATTCTGGCGGAGAATTTACATGGGCACGTCTAATTGACTACCCTTTCCGGACCGCCCCACAGCAATGTGACGCCCTCCTTCATTCTGGCAAGCTGACCGAGACACCACACACTATGACCACTCATTCCGACAAGGGTACTCCACAAATCAGGCTTACCCTGCCCTCCAAAACCCTACAGAAACGCGCCCGCGGTTTTCTTGCGTTGTTCTTCATCCTCGCTGCACTCTGGACACTTAGAAGCATGCTGCCGGCCCTGCTATGGGGCGGCATCTTCGCAATCGCCCTCTGGCCGCTTTACAGGCGATCGGTACAGCGCTTTGGCCAAACCGTCTGGCTGCCGCTACTCTTCACCGGCGTGCTGGCGCTGGTCTTTCTAGTGCCCGTTTCCTTCATCAGCATCAAAACAGCGGACGAGGTCCATTCTGCCTTCCTGTGGCTCGATACAATCCGCCACCAAGGGCTACCCGCTCCTGCTTGGCTGGATCGCCTACCTGTGGCTTCTGGACAGGTTAAGGCGATCTGGACAGAGCATCTCAGCAACCCCGACACCCTGAACGAGCTCTTTCATTCTCTGAATGTCGGTCACAGTGTTGCTGTGGGCAAACAGTTTGGATCAGAGGTTCTGCATCGGGGTATCTTGTTCGGTTTCTCCATGCTGACACTTTTCTTCTTGCTCAAGGATGGCGACAGCATCATCCGCAAATGCATGATCGGGTCGCAGCGTCTCTTTGGAGCACAAGGGGAAAGCTTGGCACGGCAGATCATCGCCTCCATTCATGGCACGGTTTCCGGGCTGGTTCTGGTGGGTCTTGGCGAAGGGGCCATCATGGGCGTGTGCTATGTAGTCGCCGGTGCGCCACAACCGCTTATCTTCGGCTTGGCAACAGCCATTGCTGCTATGGTGCCCCTACTGGGCTGGATTGCCGTAACAGGGGTCTGCCTGCTGATCGCCTTTAAAGGCAGCATGCTGGCTGCCGCCATCGTATGGCTAATCGGTGCGATCGTACTTTTCGTAGCCGATCACTTCATTCGTCCTGTTCTGATCGGCGGCAGTACGAAGGTGCCGTTCCTCTGGGTTCTGATGGGTATTCTGGGAGGTGCAGAAACATGGCAGCTAATGGGCCTGTTCATCGGCCCGGCCATTATGGCGGGATTGCATCTACTATGGACACTATGGACCAGCAATAAGGTCTCTGCCCAGCGTGCAACACATATTGTGAAGGAATGAAACCGCAGGAGATGGTCGGGCAGGCGGGATTCGAACCCACGACCCCCAGTCCCCCAGACTGATGCGCTACCAGACTGCGCTACTGCCCGTCGTCCTGCGGTGAGGAAGCTCTAGCAGCCTCGGACTATTCTTGCAATGGTCCGAGGCTCTTTTTTAACATTTTTCAGCAAGTAAGGTCTTTCTCATTCCGGCTAGTTCGCCGAGAAGATCATGCAAGAGACCGTCCAACTCGCTTTTCCGCTTAGCCTGAAGGCGGCTATCCATCTCTTGCGCTGCCAGCCTTTGCTGGAGGACAACGCCCTCCCCTTCCAAAGCACGGATGCGTTCCAGAGATTCCGCATGCCGCTCACGTTCTTCGGCAAAACCGGCCTGCTCCTGCCGCAGCTCACTATTCTCCGCTTCGAGGCGTTCCACCTTCTCAACAATAACAGCTTGCGCAGCCTGCTTCTCTTCGCCTTCTTTCAACGAACGCTTGAGGCGCACATTCTCATCCTCAAGCGACTGCATGATCAGAACAGACTGCTCCAACTTCCGTACAAGCTCCTGCCGTTCCCCACTCAAGGTCTCTAGCTGGCTGGCACGCTTTTTATGCTGAAGGGCCTCTTCTTGCTGCAACGAATGAAGCTGTTCCTGCTCCGCCTGCAACGTCGTAAACCGACCATGCAACGCATCAAACTCACCCTGTTTGACCTCTGCATTTTGCAGCTGCTTTTCCATTTCAGTTGTCAGACGCTCGACTGTCTCCCTCAGGCTGATAGTCTCTTCTTCCAACTTCTGATATCTAAGCTGTGCAGCTTCCCTCTGTTTTATATCAGTAGCACGCAGCGTTTCATTCTCAGCTTCCAGAGCCTGGCAGCGTTCTGCTTCCGCCCGAACCTCTTCCAGTTCTTTGGTCAGCTCCTGAACTCGCCCATGCTCGACTTGCATGTCCGCCAGCTTTCCCCTTAGCCCTTCAAGCTGAGTCAGCCGCTCCTTGCGGGACTCTGCCTCTCTCTGATGCTCTTTTGCCTGAGACCTCAGCTGCTCAATCGTTCTTTGCAACTCGTGATTGCGCTCTTCTAACGTTCGGCCACGAGCTGCCTCTGCTTCACGCTGTTTCTGCCCCGCTACACGCAGAGCTTCATTCTCAGATTCGAGACGTCGAGCACTGGCCTGCACAGCTTCCAGCTTTTCACGCAAGGCTTGTGCTTCCCCACGCTCCGCCTCTCGCTGTTTCTGCCCTGCTGCACGCAGAGCTTCATTCTCAGATTCGAAACGTCGAGCACTAGCCTGCACAACTTCCAACTTTTCACGCAGGGCTTGTGCTTCCCCACGCTCATCCTGCAACTTGGTTAATTCCGAACGCAGCTCATCAAGCTGTAATTGTCGCTCTTTCTCGCCAGCCTCTGCCTGCTGATGCGCCTTCTTTTCTGCCGTCAGGCGCTCAACAGCTTCCTGCAAAACAAGATTCTGCTCTTCAAGCTCCGCTAGATAAACTTTTTCGTCTTCCTTTTGAGGCACCGCATCATGAGCTTGCTCAAGTGCCTCCTTCAAAGAAGTGTTCTCATCTTCCAATGTCTTGAGAGACAGAGCAATACGACCAAATTCTTCAAGACGCTCATTAAGCGTCCTGTTTTCCTGTTGAAGTTCCTTCAGCTGATCAGATTGCGGCGACACATCCTCATCGGCCGTCTCCTCACTCCTATGAGACGAGGATGCGGTATCATCACCGATAATCCCCTCACGCTTTAACTGTGGGACAACTTCATGGCTTCGAGCACCATCTTGATAAAGCAGCCGGGCAATATTCCGCACGATCATGACGGCCCGCTCGTCGTAATAGCTCTGCCCGTCTCCACGCTGCTCCGTCTTAAAAACGGGATAGAGACTTTCCCACGAGCGCAAACGATACAGGGGTAGGCCCAGCTCTTCGGCAACACTAGCTGCCGTCCTCAGAGCATCATGCTGACGCTGAGATGAATCAGTGGAAGTCATTAGGGGCACCCTGCGTTACTGATCTACCGTTAACACTCTCCCGCAACAAACGGGACGGACGGAAAAACGGTACACGCCGTGCCGAGATGACGGCTTCCTCCCCCGTAAGGGGATTCCGCCCTAGACGAGGTGCTTTATCCCGCACGGCAAACGTTCCAAAGCCGCTGATTTTCAACGACTTACCCTGTTCGAGCGTCTGGACAAACAGCTCGAACATTTCCTCCAGAAACAGGATAGCCTGCTGCCGGGAAAAGCCATGCTCCTCCTGAAGGAGCTCTATCAGATCAGCGCGTGCAATTGTCTCCATAATGAGAAAACGTATCACGAGCTATCTAATTAGCACACTGAAAAAACGAAATCCCCTGCATATAAATCAGGGGATCCCACAAGCACCTTACCCGAAACTGAACAGCCTCACATTCTTATAAGTGCTGAACCCCACGTCAGACCACCACCCAGAGCCTCCATCAGGACCAGATCACCCTGCCTGATCCGCCCATCACGGACAGCTTCATCCAGCGCCAATGGAATGGAAGCAGCTGAAGTGTTGGCGTGGCGATCCACCGTCACCACAACACGATCCGATGGCAAAGAAAGTTTCTTGGCCATGCCATCGATAATTCTTAGATTCGCCTGATGTGGCACCATCCACTGAATGTCTGTCCCCTTGAGACCGTTGGTCTCTAGGGCTTCATCAACAGCGGCAGCCAGATTGACAACAGCATGACGGAATACCTCCCGCCCATGCATCTTCAGAGCTACCTTGCCGGATGTACACCCAACGGCCCCATCAACATAAAGGAGATCACCGAGCCGCCCATCTGCATGAAGATGAGTCGACAATATGCCCTCACCCTCCCCTGCGCCTGCCTCCAGCAGGACAGCGCCAGCACCATCACCGAACAGAACACAGGTAGACCGGTCTTCCCAATCCAGCAGACGGGAAAAGACTTCCACGCCAATCACCATAATACGCTTGGCCTGACCAGAGCGGATCATGGAATCGCCAATCGTTAGGGCATAGACGAAACCGGAACAGGCTGCACTGACATCAAAGCCAAAGCCCCGCTCCATACCCAGAGCCGCTTGAACACGCACAGCAACAGACGGGAAAACCTGATCCGGCGTTGATGTCGCCACAATGATAGCATCAACATCGTCGGCTGTTTTACCAGCGTGATCCAGTGCCCTCTGCGCTGCCTTATGAGCAAGTGAAACAGCTGTCTCATCCCCTGAGACGATATGACGCTGCTGGATTCCCGTTCTGGTCCGTATCCACTCATCTGATGTATCAAGATTGAACTCAGCAGCCAGCTCATCATTACTGAAAGCGCGCTGCGGAAGAGCACTGCCGACACCTATCAGACGGGCACCCGTTACCTTGTTCCGGGCCTGTTTATCCTGCGCCATATGAAGACGTCACTCCTGCTCTTTGTTCTCTCCAGACTGCCCCAGCATACCTAGCTGGTCCAGACGGTGGCGGATCTTGTCGTTCAGACGGTTCTCTACGGCGTCTATAGCAACATCCACAGCAGAGGCGAAACCTTCCGCATCGGCTCCGCCATGTGACTTCACAACGATGCCATTCAGCCCCACAAACACAGCACCGTTATAGCGGCTGGGATCAATCCATTCCTTCATCCGACGCAGACCGGGCCGCACCAGAATATAACCAAGTTTGGTCAACCAGTTGCTCATGAACACACTTCTGAGCAACCCGAACGCCAGCTTTAGTGCTCCCTCACCTGTCTTCAGTGCGACATTACCCGTAAAACCATCCGTCACAACAACATCGGTCACGCCTGCAGTGATATCGTGACCTTCTACAAAGCCATAGAAGCGGTCAGACAGAACGCTGTCCCGCAGCCGCTCTGCCGCTTGTTTCAGACGTTCATCACCCTTCAGCTCTTCTGAGCCGACATTTAGCAGACCGATACTGGGTGCTTTGAGGGACAAAGCAGCCTGTGCAAAGGCCTCACCCATAATGGCGAACTCGACCAGATTGCGGGCATCACAAACGATATTTGCGCCAAGGTCGAGCATGACAACATCGCCACGGGCTGATGGCTGAACTGCCGCCATGGCTGGACGTGAAATTCCGGGAAGTGCCTTTACGATGATTTTCGCCAGCGCAAGCATGGCACCGCTATTGCCAGCAGAAACAACGCCCCGTGCCTCACCAGACGCCACAGCTTCCATGGCAATCCGCATGGATGATCCCCGTACACGGAGGGCCGCAGTGGGCTTCATCTCCATCGGGATACTCTCCGGCGCATGACGCACGGTGCACAGAGCTGAAAGTTTGGGATAATTCGCAAGCGATGCGTTCAGCATCTTCTCATCACCGATGAGAAGAATCCGGATATCTGGGTGACGGATAGCCGCCATCTCCAATCCGGCAAGAACGATCCCGGGGGCGTTATCTCCCCCCATGGCATCAACGGCCAGGGTAAAAGGAGCGGGAGAATGTGCAGTCTGTTTCTCGACTCCACCCTCAGCTCTAACGCCAGACGCCTCCGTCATGAGTGCAGCCCCCAGAAAATCCTTGTTTTCCTGCTTAAGCAGGACACACAAAATGCAGCCCCGGACTAAGAGTCCGGGGCTTTATCCAATTAAGGATACAGACTATCAGGCGCGGACAGCTGTCTTCAGGGCGCGGCCCTCTGCGCTGACAACCTCACGGCCATCATAATGGCCGCAGTGGCTGCATACATGATGCGGGCGCTTCATTTCGCCGCAGTTTGCACATTCAGCGTGTGCCTCAATACGAAGAGCCTGATGGCTGCGACGCATGCCACGACGGGACGGCGTAGTCTTTCTCTTGGGGACGGCCATGGGTTTCTGCCTCTCACTGGGTTGCGTATCCGGCTTCTGCTACCGCACGGCGCGGCCTCAAGCCAGAGAAATCTCACTAGGTGTTCACCACCGCCATAAGCCACGGTGCTCAGGCGTGGGGCTCTAGCAGAGAGAATAACTCTCTGCAAGCCATCAATGCCACTACGGCATTGCTCCTTGCCTCCCGCCTTTAACAGAAGACTGGAGGAATTACCACTCCCTTACGACTCTTTCCGTAATTTTTTCAGTACATCAAACGGATTTTCCCGGGCAGTATCACGGCGTTCATCCAGCTCATCATCAGACGGCGTGACCTCTACAAACGTCTCCAGCCCAGCCCCTGCCCGGCGAGGGTAAGGAGTAAGGCATAAAGCTAGCTGTTCGGCCGCTGCCTCGCCCAAGTCAATCATACGGCCATCATAGGGGATATCATCAGCATCCTCCTGAAGGAGAGCCTCGATATCAATATCCTCATCATCAGGCATCTCGGAGGCTGGAACGAAGCGCAAGCTGAAAGACTCATCAATCACCTCTGCCACCGGCTCACCCGTAATGATGCAAGCCTGTTCTAGCTGTGCCTGAATATGGCCTTCTGCCAAGACGATATTCTCCGCCCCCCGCTTGAGGTCAAAGGTACAGGCAAGCCGGTCGAGAGACAGCAGGCCAAAACGCTTCCGCAGGCCTTCTCTTTCCTCCGCATTGGCTTCCACATGCTCCTTGAGGGGGCGACCCGTCTTTGCCAAAGGAATACGGTGCGAAAATTCCGGCGTACTCTTTCCTTCAGACTGTGCTCCAGTGTCTGCTTTTCCTCCAGATGACATGATGACCTCCCGGTAGTTCTATAATGTGCCTCTTTCAGAAGGAGGCATGGCTGTGAAGTCAAGATAAAACTGTGCTGACTGCGGAGCTGAGGGATGACGGCCCACGAAAAAGATTGACATACCGCCCTCTCTGAGGCACCGGAAAGAGCACGTACGGCTTGCCCGCATACTATCAGGACAGTTTGCCCTTCATGACCAGCTTTTCTACTGCCGCCACCTCAGACAAGAGCTCCCGTTTTCTCCGCCTGACCCGCTTCATGGCAATGCATCGCCGTTGCTGGACGGGCCTGCTGGCTGGGGGAATACTCATGCTCAGCGGTTGTGAAGCCATCAGTCCTCCTCCCATCCCCCGTGGGGCACTGATTGAGAAACTGGATTATGACCAGCTTGTCCTCAATTCCAGCACGCAGAATGATGCGCTGAGCATTCTGGGATCTCCAACGGCGCATGCGACCTTCAATGACAACACATGGATCTATATCTCCATGACGAAGGACCTTGTCCCGCTGGCTCACCCTGTCGTGGACAAGCAGCAGATTCTGGTACTGAACTTCGATAATGCGGGCGTTCTCCGCAAAATGAATGTGCTGAATAAGCACGATGCCATCCGTGTCTCCATGGCGGGCGGTGCTACCCCGACACCGGGAACGCATATTTCTGTTATTCAGGAACTGCTGGGTAACGTTGGCCGCTACAACCCGATGAGCAGCATGGGCAGCACGTTCGGCGGGCTGGGAGGCAGCGGCGGCGGTATGGGCGCTGGCCCGATGAGTGGCCAGGGAACCGGTAACGGTGGCGTTGGCAACTCGATGCCCTGATCCCCTAACAGGATAATAAAGTACAGGGAGGACGAATCCTCATCCAGCGAGGAAAGTCCTTCCCTCTCCTACGACCCATCAGGAAGCTGACTAACCTGTTCAGCAGCACGTAGGACACGCCGGAAGCCATCAACAGCACTACCATCAACCTGCCGGTAGGCCAGTGTCAACACTGTGCGGATGGCCATGAAGAGTTCCGCCTCCAGCCGTCTTCCTTCATTTGTTAAGAAAATAGGCCGTTTACGTCGATCAGCACCGTCGTGCCGTTGCTCGACTAGCCTTTTCCCCTTTAGCTCTCCCAATGCTCGTCCCAGTGACTGCTTGGTGATGCCAAGGCGCCTGCAAAGCTCGCTGGGTAACAACCCCTCATGACTACCCAACAGGAACATGATCCGATGATGGGCAGGCCCCAGGCCATGAGCATCTAGCCCACTCTCACACGCAACAGAGAGGGAACGCCAAAGCGAAAGAAAGCCCTCAAAAGACTGCCTGATGGAATGTTCCCTCAGGTACAGATGCGCATCGACCATGGTTCGTGTGTCATTCTGTGCCACCGTCTTGCTCCTGCTGTTTTTCACACGCTCATCCACATGCAGCATACGCTTCCCAGCCATGAGGAGCCATCAAACATACGAAACAATCCACAGATAAAGTAGCTCTTCAGTATTTCCAGCTGCAGAAACTATTGTCTCACGTTTTAGAGTATGATAGGCCAACTCACACTGTAATCGGATCCGCGTCCTTCAATGGGTGATGCTACAGACACCGCTCGGGAAGGATCAGAACCCCAAAGGAGATGACGACACCGTGCAGGTTCTCGTTCGTGACAATAATGTTGATCAGGCGCTGAAAGCCCTTAAGAAGAAAATGCAGCGCGAAGGCGTCTTCCGTGAGATGAAGCTCCGTCGCCACTTTGAAAAGCCGTCCGAGCGTCGCGCTCGTGAGGTTGCTGAAGCAGTCCGCCGCGCTCGCAAGATGGAGCGTAAGCGTCTGGAGCGCGAAGGCTTCTAAGTTTAGCCTGTTCGTACTTTACGAATGAGAAAGCCATCCATATCGGGTGGCTTTTTTCATATCTGCTACTTTTCCTCTCGCTAACGCTACTGAACAACCCAGCCAGAAAGATCGTGCTTTATTTCCAATGAATAGAGCCGTAGGGGGCGGCCTCTATCTTTTCGCCAAAGTGCCCCTACTCCCGGCCTGGCTGGCCCGTAATGTTCATCTTTCAAGTATAGAGCCGTTCCGACCGTCTTCCAGGGCAAGCCAGTGATATAACCCCAACGAGAATCTCTTCCGATCAATGTAAGGCCCGCCGGTTTCTGAAAGGCTAGAATAGAGGCCAGTGCGTAATCATCCGTTACCAGAAAAGGCGTGCCGGCTTTGCTGGCCTCTCCGACCAAATCCTGCGCCATTCCGTTCCAACCTGCCCCCAGCCTCGCTACGACATTCAAATGCGATGACAGCGGCAAGCCCCCTGTTAGGCACTGAGCATAGACCAGTGCTGTACAGAGCCCTCCCACCATCACCGCCCCTCTAATCCGCTTCCCATAAGCAGCACCTGCAAGAATCAGGACAGGGTACAACACCCAAACCCAATTAGGCTGTACACGTTCACCCGTTACATTCACCAAAAACAGCACCATGGCAGGAACAGACAGCCATAGCAGCACACGCTTTTCATGGCGGGCACGCCATAATCCCACACCGCACAATACAGCGACCCAGGGCGTCAAAAGAGCCAACTGCCCAGCAACCAGCTCCCCTAGAAACTGCCCGGCCCGGCCAGGATGCCATTGAGACGCTCGCCCGCCCTGCTTTAACAGCCCAGCCCATCCATGATGATCATTCCAGACAAGAGTCGGTATCATCGCCAATGTAGCGCAGGTACCCCCCAGCCAAGGCCCTATCGTGCGCCACAACCCACGGCCACCGAACAGCACAAACCCAACAAGGCCCACGCCCCACAACAAAGCCGTATATTTAGAGTCGACTGCCAGCCCGAGGCTAATTCCGCATAGCCCCCACCAACCACAGGCGGCGTGGCCTTCTCGTGCGTACAAAGCCTCAGATAACGCCCAAAGAGCCAAGCAGAGAAACACAAACAGAGGACTATCGGGCGTGGCAGGGACAAGCCCTACGGAGGCCATCAGCGTTACATTCAACAACAGGATCGCCCGCAGCCCCACTCCTTCATGAAGGGGGAAAAAACGCCTTGCCGCCAGAAACAACCATATATTGGCTAGGATAAATCCCACCAGACCACAGAACCGAACACCAAACGGCGTATCCCCCCACAGGGCCGCCCCCAACCAAACCCACAAAGCCACCATGAAGGGATGATCCAGATACCCCCCCTGCAAATGCCGGGACCAAAGCCAATAATAAGCCTCATCCGGGACCAACGGCATCTGCGCAGCCATGATCAGTCTCAACATGAGAAGCAGTCCAGCAACACAGGGCAGTATATAATGCGGGCTCCAGTACCTGAAACTGCCAGACTTCATTATGGTCTACCCTTAAAGAGGCACGCCAGCCCTCTCGCAACTTGTCCGAATAACCTGGAATGTCTGTACACGAACGACATGCGCCACTTCGATCAGGTCCCGTGTCAGACGATTCTGATGTTCGGCATCCCGGGCCATGAGGCGGAGTAGAAAATCCTCACCTCCCCGGATCATGTGACACTCCCGTGTTTCTGGCCATTCGGCAACCAGAGCCTCAAACTCTGCCAGTACCGCCCCTTTTTGGCTATCCAATCCGACCAGAACAAAAAAACTGATGGACCATCCCAGCATCGCCGGGGCCAATGTCGCATGGTAACCCTGAATGAGCCCCATCTCTTCCAGCCGTCTTACACGACGTAGACAAGGTGGCGCAGAAATTCCGACCCGCCGGGCGAGTTCTACATTCGTAATACGTCCATCCTGCTGAAGCTCAGCCAGAATGCTGCGGTCAATATCATCAAGGTCTGCAATGCTCATATGATTCCCAGCAACTCTGCTCACGGAGGCCTCCCAACGGCCCAGAAGAGGACAAGCACGCCCACAGAGGGCCTCTGCACCTGCCTGTATAGACTGATCTTTCTTATGTGAAAACGCTTCCCATGGGAAAACGAAATATTATTTCGTTCCCTTTGGTATAATCATTTTTGTCGAACTCTTTCATATACTATATCTATTATCCCCGAGCCGGCGGCGACCATACTATCAGCCTACCCTTAGAAACCATTCCTTTCCCCATAAGCCGGGTCACATCCCTTTAATCATGGAGCGTTCAATGGCAGAGACACATCATACCGACATGCTGATCGTTGGGGCTGGCCCGGCAGGTTACACAGCGGCCATTTATGCGGCACGGGCGGGCATGAACCCCATACTGGTAACCGGGATGCAGCCGGGCGGCCAGCTGACCATCACTGATGAAATTGAAAATTTCCCCGGCTTTGCGCAGCCCGTTCAGGGCCCATGGCTGATGGAACAGATGAGAGAGCAGGCCGAGCATGTCGGCACGAAACTCATTTATGACCTCATTACAGAGGCCCCCCTCAAACAGGGGCCAGATGAAGGTGGCTATTTCCATCTAAAGGGTGATTCCGGCGACCAGTTCCGTGCCCGTACGGTTGTCATTGCTACAGGAGCGCAAGCCAAATGGCTCGGCCTCGATTCTGAAAAAAAATATCAAGGGGCGGGCGTATCAGCCTGCGCAACATGTGATGGCTTCTTCTACCGTGGAAAAGAAGTTGCCGTCATAGGCGGTGGCAATACAGCCGTGGAAGAAGCTCTATACCTGACCCATCACGCCTCCACTGTGCATCTCATCCACCGACGTGACAGCCTGAAGGCCGAACGCATCCTGCAGAAGCGTTTGCATGATAACCCCAAAATCAAGGTTCATTGGAACCGGGCTGTCCGTGAAATCATCGGCGAAGGCTCCCCTGCTGTCGTAACGGCTCTTGAACTCACCGATACCCAGAACAGCACCAACACGGAGCGTCTCGCTGTAGATGGCGTGTTCGTAGCCATTGGGCACAGCCCCAGCACAGGGCCTTTCCGGAATGAAGTCCTCTGCGATGAGGAAGGCTACATCACAACACAACCAGGAACAGCCACAACATCCATTCCCGGTATCTTTGCTGCTGGTGATATTCAGGATAAAATCTATCGTCAGGCCGTTACGGCTGCTGGCACAGGCTGCATGGCCGCTCTGGAAGCGGAACGTTACCTTGCCGAAAAAAAGTACAATAGCTAATGACATAACAACGGGAGGATAGGATACATTTCCATCCTCCCTTTCCCTGAACGGTAAGCTACCCCTCTGAAGGTTGGATTGCTACAAGACAAAAGGGACAGAGCTGGTCCTTTACTGGGCCTTCTGCCTACCAATTAATAGAGCTCTAACCAACTTTGACGCCATTCTACTCTTGACCGATCGTTTCTTTTCGGGAATTTTTCATAAATTGGACATACGGTTAAGGTTACGATGCGGGGCGTTATGAGCAGAGCAGGCCATGATTATTGCGAAGGGGCATACGGGAATCAGAAAATGGACTGGGATAAACTCCGTATCTTTCACACCGTGGCCGAGGCAGGCTCTTTCACTCATGCAGGCGACCGTCTCAATCTAAGTCAGTCAGCTGTATCCCGGCAAATTTCTGCTCTGGAAGACGTGTTGGGCGTGCCCCTCTTCCACCGCCATGCCCGTGGTCTGATCCTGACAGAACAAGGCGAAGTGCTGCACCGTACCGCCCGAGAGGTCTTCTCCAAACTAGCTCTGACACAGGCCTTTCTAAGTGAAAACCGGGAGAAAGCGGCAGGGAAGATCAAGGTCACGACCACATCGGGCTTTGGCCTCTCATGGCTGACCCCTCGCCTACACCACTTCATGGAACGGCACCCCCATGTTGAGGTTACGCTCCTGCTGGAAGATTCTGACCTTGATCTGAGCATGCGTGAAGCTGATGTGGCCATCCGCCTGCATCCCCCGACCCAGCCTGATCTCATCCAGCGTCATCTGGCCAGCTTCCATATGCCCATCTACGCCAGTCGGGAGTATCTGGAAGAACACGGCACCCCCAAGACACTGAAGGACCTAGCAGACCATAATCTGATCGGCTTTGCGGGCTGGCATCTTCCCCTTCCCCATGTGAACTGGCTGATCGAACGGCTTGTAAAGGACAAGATTATCCTTCAGCCTAAGGTCCCTCTCGCTGTCAATAATATTGCCGCTGTTGGTCTGGCTATTGCACAGGGTAACGGTATCGGCACCCTGCCTTTCTATACCGCTTCTGCCCACCCAAATCTCGTCCGTATTCTGCCGGACGTACATGGCCCGCTGGCAGAGGCCTTCTTTGTCTATCCTGAGGAACTGAAAAGCTCCAAGCGTATTTCCGTCTTCCGGGACTTCCTGCTGGAAGAGCTCAACACGGCACGCACAGGCAAGGATGTTCCATCACATAGTGCGGAGCCGTTCATTTCTTCGGCTGATTAACCCGCTCCCGCAGGTCCTTCCCTGCGCGAAAAAAAGGAACACGCTTAGCCTCCACCGCTACGGACTGCCCTGTCCTCGGATTTCTTCCCTGATGGGCAGTGTGCTGGCGTGTTCCAAAACTACCTATCCCGCGCAACTCAGCTCTATTGCCCGCCGCTAGACCGGCAGCAATGCAGGAAAACACCCCATCTACAGCCTGATCGACCTTATCTCTGGAAAGACCTTCCAGACGGGAGGCCAGTAAAGCGACAAATTCCGAGCGTGTCATCCGTACTCTCCGTCACTGATTACCCACCTAAGATTGACAAGAGGAAACCAGATACGTCAAGAAAAAACGCTCAATTATGGAAAAAGCCGGGCTTTAACCCGGCTTTTTCCATACCTGCTGTTAATAAAGAATTTTACTTTTTCTTTTCAGTATCTCGTTTATTCTCTGCAGAAACACCAATATTGCGTCCCAGTCCAATTGTTCTAGCCAGCTCGGAACGGCGTGCAGCATAAGCCGGTGCCACCATGGGGTAATCCGAAGGCAAGCCCCATTTCTCACGGTACTGATCTGGCGTCATATCGTATGTGCTCTTAAGATGACGCTTCAGCATCTTGAGCTTTTTCCCATCTTCCAAACAGATGATGTAGTCAGGATAAACAGACTTACGCACAGGGACAGCAGGCTGCTGCTTGTTCTGTTCTGCTGCAGTCTGGTTTTCATTCCCCTGTCCTGCAAGTGCTTCATAGACCTGACGGATCAGTCCTGGCAAGCTATCTACAGCAACATCAGAGCCAGCTAGCTTTGCAACGACAATATCTGTCGTCAACTCAAGCAGTTTTCTACGCTCTTCATTCGGAGAAGCCTGGGTCCCTCCGGCTGGGGTATTGTCTGTCATTGAATAACCTTCACAGCTACAAGTCTTCAGTAGGATTTTCAGAAAAGTTTTACTATTTTTCCTTTAAACAAAAAAGCAAAATATTCCATGCTCATGAAAAAACATGACCTCTGAAAGCATTGTGATATTTTTGTTCAATTATAAGTGTTACCCCTCGCATCTGTGAGCAAAGGGCAGTAATCTCCCCTCCCGGAAGCCACTGGATGCGCAATGATTACCCGTTTTCTGAACTTCAGGACCCCGTCCTTTTTCTACTGGATATTCACCCCTTCTTTGGATGGATTCCTATTTGCCCTGCGCACCACTATTGCAGCGTGTCTGTCTCTAGGGATCGCCCTGTGGTTGGAACTGGATAGCCCCATCTGGGCCCCTATGACGGTTTGGTCTGTAGCGCAGCTTTCCCGAGGGGAAAGTCTTTCCAAAGCCCGCTGGCGCATCATCGGAACATTGACCGGTGGTGTAGCGGCCCTGATATTTGTCGGTATCTACCCGCAGGCCCCATGGTTGTTCTTTCCACTCATTGCCTTATGGATCGGCCTATGTAGCGGATTAGCGACCTTTGTCAGCAATTTCCGCTCTTATGCGCTCGTTCTGTCTGGCTATACATGCGCTATCATCTGCATGGACGTGGTCCCGTACACAGGCAGCATTTTTATGTTTGCCGTCTCCCGTGCCAGCTACATCATCCTCGGCGTGCTGTGCGAAGCCTTTATCGGCCTCCTCTTCGCCTTCAATCAGGATCGTCTGGCCCATTTAAAAATACGACAGAAACTGGAATCTGCTCTAACTCTGGTAGCCGACACGCTAGGCCATATTCTTCAGCGCGATACCAGTGCCCTCACAGAAGCCCGTAAATTATTCGGAACCATTCTCTCCATCAACGATCAGATTGAATTTGCCGAGCTGGAAATGGGGGCTCATGGGCATGAAGGCGACCATGCCCGGGCTGCTCTGGCAGCGGTCTCCGCCTTACTATCCCGCAGTTTTGGTATGGCGACACGGTTGGAGCTGCTTTCCTCCAATCACCAAGACTTTGATACGGTTGCCAAAGCGTTCCGGCAGTTCCTTCAGGGCTTTTCAACCCGCCTCCCCAAAGAAGAAGAAATCTCAGAACTCCTTGCCGAACTCCAGCACCTCCGGGACATCTGCCGCCGCTACGCAACACCCCATCGGCAAAAAGTCATCTCCACGCCCGGTCAAACCACAATGCTGGAGGATAAAACCACTATTATTACTCATTCCGCACTGGATGAACGTATTCTCTTCTCATCCCTTGGGGATCTGATCGGTGATCTAGAAGAAGCCATTACAGAATATCACGCCAGTACCCATAGCGTGCGGGGCGATCACTTCCAGTTCCAACGTCATACATATCGGGATGGGCGACTTGCCTTCAATAACGGCTTTCGGGCAGCCCTGACAATTCTTGTCACATCTTTCATTTACGAAATCACGGCATGGTCCAACGGTAATACACTCATCAGTATTACTGCGCTGATTTGTGGGCTATTCGCCACAAAGGAAAACCCCGTACTAGGAACAATAAAATTTCTCAAAGGGCTCGCCGTAGGGTGGTGTGTGGCCTGGGTCCTCTGTTTCATCTTTATTCCCATGGTCACGACCTATGAGCCGCTCATTCTCATTCTGTCCTCCGTGATGATGGTGGGGGGGCTTGCGCGTGCTAATCCAGCTACGGCCCCGGCTGCCTCGGCCTTCAACTTGCTGATGCCGCTTATGTTGGGTATCCAGAATCATCATGTTATTGATGAAGCCAAATTCTACAACACTAACCTTGCCATCATGCTCGCCGGTGTAACGGCTGTTCTAATTTTCCGCAGTATTCTGCCTTTCAACCGCAAAGCCGAAGAATTCCGCTTGCGCCGTGCGACACTGCGAGAGCTGCGTAACCTTGCCAGCCTACACAGTACCCCACAGATCAGCGCATGGATCGGCCATAGTACGGACCGCTTCTCCCGTCTTCTAAGCCACGTCACTACCATGACACCACGTGTAGAAGCCGGGATTCAAGGTACGTTAGCCACCCTGACATTGGGGCTGAACATCATCCGCCTCCGTGGTCTTCTCAACCGTGAATATCTACCCGAAAGTGCCCGCCGCCCCATCATGCTGGTACTTCATCACATCGAACATGCCTCACGACGCCACGGCAGAGCTGCCCGTATAACTCGCGCTGCCATCCGCCGCCTGCGTGAGCTGGACACACAAGACCATGAAGCCATCATCCGGCTAGAAATTACCCGTGCCCTGACCCATCTTGTGGTGATCGAACATACCTTGCGAACAAATGAAAACTTTCTGGATGCAAGCAAACCCTTCCGTGGTGAAAGCCCCATCCCCCTGCCCCATGATGAGGATTCATACGCAGGCCACCCGCAAAGGGCTTGATCTCCCGCCTGTGGGCAGCCAGACTTCTGCCTCCCTGCCCTTGTCCGAGGTTCTGCCGTCTCCATGAAGATCCATTATATTGTCACAAGCCTGGAAACAGGTGGGGCTGAATTTGCCATCCCGGATATCGTAAAAACCCTCGAACAGTTCGGCCATCAGGTGGATGTCACCGCCTGCGAGCCTCGGGACATGGGGGCAGCCCCCCATCTGGAACAGGCCGGAATCCCCTACCATCTTCTGGACAGCCGGCGCCGCAGTTTCTTCCTCACACTGATCCGTCTCCTGCGCCTGCTCCGCCGGAACCGGCCCGACATCATCTGGACTTCCCTGAGCCGGGCCACGCTGCTGGGCCAGCTGGCCGGAGCACTCCTCAATATTCCCGTTGTCAGCTGGAAAAACAGTGCCAGCATCCGTTTCACCACCACGGTAGGCCGTCGCATTACCCGGCTATGGGTTGCAGATTCCGCTTATGTAGCCCGTTTCCTTCGGGAAAAAATGAACATTCCGCCGGAGAAAATCACGTCCTGGCCTCTTTATGTGGCCGCCCCCGAAAACCACCCGGCCCCGGACTGGAATGACGGGACGCCTCTGCACATCGGCAGTACGGGGCGACTGCATGAGGTGAAAAACTATCCCCTGCTCATCGAAGGTCTGGCCCTGTTCCGCGCCCGTCATCCCCAGTGGGCAGACCTCGTGCATCTGTCCTTTGCAGGCGATGGCCCCCAGCGGCCGGAGCTTGAAGCTCTCATCCGGCAGCACGGGCTGGAAAACCACGTCTCACTGAAAGGCTTCCAGACGGATGTTCCGGCTTTTCTCCGCACCCTCCAGCTTTACGCACAGCCCTCACGTTATGAAGGCATGTGTCTGGCTGCCCATGAAGCCATGAACATGAGCCTGCCTGTCGTGGCGACACCGGTCGGGGAAATGCGCAACAGCGTCCAGCCTGACCAAACAGGATTCCTGCTGCAACCTGACAGGATTCCTGAAACCTTCTGCAACACGCTGGCGGAGATTTTTCAGAACCCGGCCCTGCTGAACGACTATGGCAAAGCCGCAAAACGGTACATCGAACAGCATTACAGCCGGGAAGCCTTCACGCAACGATGCGGAAACATTGTTGAAAAACTGGAGCGGATGACCAACCCACAACCCTCAGGAAAAGCCCCGTCATGACAAAACTCTGCCGTTATGGCCGCCCCGGCTCTGAAAAGCCGGGTTTGGTAGACAGTTCCGGTACATTGCGTGACCTGTCCAGCCTCTGGAATGACCTGACACCGGAGCGTCTAGCTCCACACTCCCTAAGCAGGCTGGCCGATATTGACGTTTCTTCTCTACCGGCCGTCAGTGGTTCTCCCCGCTTCGGGATTCCTGTCAGTCAGGTTTCTAAATGTGTCTGTATCGGGCTAAACTATACCGATCACGCAAAAGAGGCAGGGCTGCCCATCCCGCAGGAGCCTATCGTGTTCCTGAAGGCACCTTCAGCGCTCTGCGGTGCGTACGATGCCATTCCTATTCCTCCCCATGCCTCCAAGATAGATTGGGAGGTTGAACTGGGCGTTGTCATTGGCAGCACGACACATCATGTCAAAGAGGCCGATGCCCTAAAACACGTTGCCGGTTACTGCGTTATCAATGATGTTTCGGAACGTAGCTTCCAAATGCAATCATCACAGTGGGACAAAGGAAAAGGATGCGACAATTTTGGCCCTGTCGGTCCTTTCCTCGTAACGGCAGATGAGGTAGCTGATCCACAAAACCTGCATCTCTGGCTGGATGTAAACGGTGTCCGACGTCAGGATGGTTCGACATCCACCATGATTTTTTCCGTGCGTGAAATCATCGCCTACCTCAGCCGTTACATGACACTCCTACCCGGCGACATCATCGCTACTGGCACGCCGCCCGGTGTCGGAATGGGCCACAACCCGCCCCTATGGTTGCAGGAGGGTGATGAAATGCGGCTTGGCATTGAAGGGCTGGGGGAACAGAAGCAGACACTCGTGCGATGGACACGATGAAAAAACAGAACAACCCCATGAAAGACAGAATGACAGAAACAGATACTTACAGAACTGTCCTCTGAATCCACCGCCTGCCCGCGCCATTTTCACCTGCCACCAGCTGGATGGCCATTGTTCTCGTGGACATGGAGCACTGGTTTCACAATACCGGACCGGAAGAAACCAATGTCATCCTGACAGTCCTTGGCTCATGAAGTTGAAATGCACATATGCCATTTTCACGACATGTCGCCATGAAATCCATCTCATATAATTAAAACATTACTCATATTTCTCTATTATAAAAAATCATCTCTCGACATGATGAATATTAATGACGCTCTAATGTGACTTTCATAAAACAAGTAAAGAACCATTTTTCATTCAAAATTTAAGAAGCTTGTAAAATTTTCGTGTTTCCTTGCATCCGCCAGCAGATGTCCGTTGGTTCCGCTTAATGAACTGGGAGAAAGGGCCCTGAGTCTTTCCATCAACACCAACCAGTCTTCCTTGGCTGCCCTGGAAACACTGAACACGACACAGACGGATCTGGCCCACACGGAAAACGCTGTTTCCACTGGCAAGAAAGTGGCCAATGCCTCCGACAATCCAGCCGCTTTCGGCATTGCCTCCCAAATTGGCGGGGACATTGCAGGACAAAGTGCTGTCAATGACGGGCTAAGCTATGCCTCCCAGGTTCTCAGCGCCACCAACTCTGCGGCCAACAGCATCATCAAGGTTCTTCAGAATGTCCAGAATGCCGTGACAACCGTTGGCAACAACATCGGCAATGAATCATCTCTCAGCCAGCTCAACAAAGAGCTGACAGGTTACATGAAGAGCATCGACACCATCGCCCGAAACGCCACGGTGAAAGGCGTCAATCTTCTTTCCGGCGGCACGCTGAGCGGCACGGGGGACGGAATGGGCATTACCTCCAACAGCCTGACCTTTGTCACCAGCCTCCAGGGAGACACGCAGACACTGAACAGCTACGGTTACATGATCGGCCTCACGACCGGTTACGGGATCGGCCACATCATGACAGAACTGTTCGGCATGACACCTGGCAGCGCAATGCCTGGCGAAGACCCCACCGTGAACAACTTCCTGACTGCAACCCCGGATGGTGCCCGTGTCAGCGATGGATTCAATGCGACGGATACGGCCCAGCGTCTTCCCAGAATGATCCAGATCACGCAGAACGCCATCCAGGCGATGACCAACGTCACATCCGACCTTGGCGCCAACATGCAGCTCATCAACTCCATGAGTGCCTATGGGCAGAAATCGTCCGATTCCCTCACGGCAGCATCCGGTGCGCTGACGGATGCTGACACGTCTGCCGAGTCTGCCAAACTGACATCTCTCCAGACCAAACAGTCCCTCGGCATCAAGTCCCTTTCCATCGCCAATGGCCAGTCACAGAACATCCTGTCCCTCTTCCAGTAAGGGCGGCGTGTTCAGGGACCGGTTTCTGGTACCGGCTGTCCGGTATCATCTTCCACTGGCTCCACGATCAGGCCCAGACGTTCCGTTTCAAAATCCATATGAACCGCCTCCAGCCGGGGCAGGTTTTTGCTGACCTTGGCTGAAAGCTGCCTGAAACGGTCCACCCGGCCATACAGCCCCTGCTGCCCGGCCAATGCCCTGACGGCACTGTTGTAATGGTTACTCGCCGTGTTCAGACTTCCACCCAGCTTATTCAATCTTTCGGCCACAAGGCATACCGAATTGTAGATGTCCCCTGCCTTCTCGCTGATCTCACGGGCTTCCCGGTGGCTCCGTTCGATCATCCACAGATTGGCGACCGTCCGCAGGATGGGAATGAGTGTCGTGTGGGACACAAGCACGATGCCCTTCCTGTACCCATAGTCAAACAGGTCCCGATCTGCTTTCAGGGCACTGATGTAGGCCGGCTCGATCGGCATGAACATGAGGACAAAACCGGGACTGCGCATCCCGATCAGGTTCGTGTAATCCTTGGAGGCCAGATCATCCATGTGCCGGCGGACGGATTTCACATGCTCCCTGAGAGCGGCCTCGTGCTCCGTCTGGCTCTCCGCCGCCACGGCCCGGTCATAGGCATTCAGTGACACCTTGCTGTCGATGATGATGTGTTTGCCTTCGGGCAGCCGGATCAGATAGTCCGTCTGTTTCTGCCGCCCCTCCGCATCCCGGAAGGAACTCTGGACCTCATAATGGGCTTCTTCCACAAGACCGCTCATTTCTAGGGTCCGGCGAAGCTGCGCCTCCCCCCAGGCACCACGCTGCTGGGAATCCCCCTTCAGGGCTGATGTCAGGTTGGTGGCCTCCTGACTCATCTTCAGGCCGATCTCCAGAACCTTCCTGATCTCCGCATTGAGGGTGCTGTTCCCCTGGAGAGACGCATCATGCACCTCGTTGACCCGCTTCTGAAACCCTTCGATCTGCTCCCGGAACGGCTTCAGCATGGACGACAGACTGACCTGACTGGCATCGGCAAAGGTTTTACCTTTTTCCTCGAATATCCTGTTGGCCAGATTTTCGAACTCTTTCCCCAGTGACTGCCTGGCTTCGCCAAGCTGCTGCATCTGCTCCCGGAAATGTTCCTCTTTCCGCTCCAGCGTCGTCCTGATTTCCACATGCTCTTTTTCCAGCATGCCATATTTCTGCAGGAGGGCCTCATACTGTCCGCCCCGTTCCGTCAAGGCCGCATCCAGCCGCTGGACCGTCTCATGGGCATTGCGCAGCTGCGTGCGGGCCGTATTGTCCGAAAGCTCCACGTCATGAAGCCTGCTCCTGAGCTGGGCAAGCTCCTCCCCATCCCTGACATTCTGGTCACTGGCCTTCTGGAAAGCCACCTCCATCTGCCGGACCTGCATGGCAAGATCGGACATCTGCCACCCGGCCCGCCTCATGGCCAGCAGATACCCCAGCCCGGCGGCCAGAAACGCCACGATGACAATGATGACGGTGCCGACCATCAGTTCGGACATCTGCATGTTGTTCTCTCCCAAAGGCCCCGGTGTACGGCGACGGCTTCACCCCCGTGAACCGGCATGAAGGAGGAGCCCATAGTGCATGGAAGGCGAACATAACCAGCCATCAGGCAGTAGACCAGCTTTCGGGCCAACATGCCTGGTAATGGAAGACTGCATGGGACGGGAACGGTCATCATGGCGGAGAGAGAGGGATTCGAACCCTCGGAACGCTTGCACGCTCAACGGTTTTCGAGACCGCCCCAATCGACCACTCTGGCACCTCTCCGGGGCTTGGGATGAGAAAAATACAATGATACCTCATCGCCAGCGAATGCGGCACCTTATGACGAAATTTTACTAAATTGGCAAGAGGCTGCACATCCTCTCATCCCGCTTCCAGATCATAATGCCTGCTTTTTTATTGACGATCCTCAAACAAGGCAGTAAAGAACCCCTCTGTTCCCATAGCTTTCTGATTCAGACAGGGGGCTATTTGAACCAATGACAAAAAGCGAGCGGGGCACCTCCTTTGTTTAAAAAGGCACAGGAAGGGCCATAGGCTTCGGTAACATAAAGAGAGTTTTGCATGTTTGCAGTCATCCGCACGGGCGGGAAACAGTATCGCGTTGCCAAGGACGCCATCCTGAAAGTTGAGAAGCTGGATGTCGAAGCTGGCAGCACAGTCACCTTCTCCGACGTTCTTATGGTCGGTGGCGAAGGCAGCACGAAAATCGGCGCACCGCTGGTTGAAGGTGCAAGCGTAACTGCTGAAGTTGTCGCACAGGACCGTCTGCCGACCGTCATCATCTTCAAGAAGCGCCGCCGTCAGAACAGCCGCCGCAAGAATGGCCACCGTCAGCCGGTCACCGTTCTGCGCATTACCGCAATCAACGCTGCGTAATTTCGCCCGTTCCTAAGGAGACACAGTCATGGCACAAAAAAAAGCAGGTGGTTCCAGCCGTAACGGACGCGATAGCGCCGGCCGCCGTCTTGGTGTGAAGAAGTTTGGTGGCCAGAGCGTCATCGCCGGTAACATCATCATGCGTCAGCGTGGCACAAAGGTGCACCCGGGTGAGAACGTTGGTATGGGCCGTGACCATACCCTCTTCTCTCTGGTCGATGGTCGTGTACGCTTCCAGCGTCGTGCTGGTGGCAAGGTGCATGTTTCCGTTGCACTGGCAGAAGCTGCCGAATAACGCACTCTGCCTGCCTTAATAGGCACAGAGCATGAACAAGGGTCGGCTCCGTCACTGGTGCCGGCCTTTTTTCTTCTTACCTCCCTTTACTGTGGCGGCCTCCCCATGAAGTTTCTTGATCAAGCTAAAATCTATGTCCGCTCCGGTGATGGAGGAGATGGCGTTGTCGCCTTCCGCCGGGAAAAATATATCGAGTTTGGAGGCCCGGATGGCGGTGATGGTGGCCGGGGTGGGCACATCTATTTCCGTGCCGTGCCGAGCCTCAACACGCTGATCGACTTCCGCTACACACAGCATTTCCGTGCCCGCAAGGGTGGCAACGGGGCTGGCTCCAACAGAACCGGGGCGGGTGCTGAGGACGTCATCATTGATGTTCCCATCGGCACGCAGATCTTCGATGAAGACCGTGAGACCCTGCTGGCGGACCTCGATGAGGAAAACAAGACCGTCCTGCTCTGTCAGGGCGGCGATGGTGGCTTGGGCAACGCCCATTATAAGAGCAGTACCAACCGTGCTCCCCGTCGTGCTGACAAGGGTTTTCCCGGTGAAGAACGCTGGATCTGGCTCCGCTTGAAGCTGATCGCCGACGTCGGGCTTGTCGGGTTGCCTAATGCAGGCAAATCCACCCTACTCTCCGTAGCCTCCCGTGCTCGGCCCAAAATTGCTGACTATCCTTTTACGACCCTGCACCCGCAGCTTGGTGTCGTGCGTCTCAATGCCGTGGAAGAATTCGTCATTGCCGACATCCCCGGCCTCATCGAAGGGGCCAGCGAAGGCACTGGTCTAGGCGACCGCTTTCTCGGCCATGTAGAACGCTGTGCCGTTCTGATCCATCTTGTTGATGGGACGGATGAAAACTGCGTTCAAAACTGGAAGCTGATCCGCAAGGAGCTAAAGGCCTATGATGAAGGACTGGCAGCCAAGCCGGAAGTCCTCGTTCTGAATAAATGCGATGCTCTGCTGCCGGAAGAAATCGAGGAGCGGAAGGCCGCTCTTGAGGCTGCTTCTGGTGCAGAGGTTCATCTGCTTTCAGGTGTCAGCCGGGACGGCCTGCCAGAATTGCTGCGGTATCTTCAGGACCGCGTGACGGCTTCCCGCAACGAAGCCTTCTAATCCACCCCAAAAAAGGGCCGTGCGACATTATATCGCACGGCCCTTTTTTATGTTCTGCTCTCCGAAGCTATCAAGCCCAGATGACGGAGAGACTTCTCACACCCTGCGCCCCACGGATAAGGACACCCTGAATATCAGCCGTGGCAGATGGGCCACTCATCAACACGCCATAGCCCGCCGTCCGAAATTCCGAACGCTCTTGATAGGCATTGTGCATATTGCCCACTAGCTCATTCTTCGAGAGCAGAACGATCAGATGCTGCGCCAAATGCACATCAGCCAGATGATCTTTTAATTCCACCTCACTCAGAAAAACGCCGCCAGTTTCCGCCACGCCAAACGCAGCCCGCACGACCATAACATCAACCTTGTCGGCCTGTTCGTGCGTTTCTAGGTCCTCAATCCGCAGCGTCCCTTCTACCTCTGGCACGGCAGTGCAGAGGTTGCGCAGCTCCGGGAAAGCCCGCTTGATCGCCTGCTCAATCCCTTCTCCATCCTGCAAAGGCAGCATCTTACCGCCCATCAGGGCCAAACTGGCCTCGAACCGTTCCGGGCTAGCATCCTGATCCCCCAATGTCACGACTGGCGGCAAAGGATGCGCCCCTTCCTGCGGGGACTTCTTTGCCTTCAGGCGTTGCATGATGACATCACGGGCACTCATCGTCTCATCGCTCATGCCTGTGTCTCCTCACGCTGTGCCTTGGGCTTATTCAGACGGTTCTTCTTATACCAGCTATGGAATGTCTCCTTCACCGGATGGGGTAGCTCACGATGTTTGCCCCATGGATTTAGGTAATTATACAGCGCAAAGCGAGGCATGGTCTTCAGGGCTACTTCCGTCCCGCTAATAGCTAGACGATACATAGCCGGCTGGGCCAACAGTCGGCCAGCCATCTTCATAATTTCCCGTTTAACGAACGGAATTTCATGCCGTTCTGCCAGAACACGCCGCCATTTATAAAGCTGCTCGTGAATGTCGATCTTCACCGGGCAAACATTGGTACAGCTTCCATTCATTGTGGAGGCAAAAGGCAGCGTGCTGAACTTCTTGGCATTAAAGGTCGGGTCGATAATCGCCCCGATCGGCCCGGAATAAACAGACCCGTAGGATTGCCCACCAGAACGGCGATAGACCGGGCAAGTATTCATGCAGGCGCCGCAACGGATGCATTTTAGCGAAGTCCAAAAATCATCCATCCCCAGACGTTCGGACCGGCCATTATCCACGAGAATGACATGCATCTCCCCGCCCTTCTTGGGCTTACGGAAATGGGTCGTATACTGGGTAATCGGCGAGCCAAGCGCACTACGGGACAACAGCCGGATGAACACACCGAGGTCCGCCATACGAGGAACCAGACGCTCAATCCCAAGAGTAGCAATGTGCAAATTCGGCAGATTGGCACTCAGGTCCGCATTGCCCTCATTCGTGCAGACGACAAAACTGCCCGTTTCCGCCACGAGGAAATTACCGCCCGTCATGCCCGTATCACCGCTCAGCAAAACAGGACGGGCCGCATTACGCTGCGCCTCTGCCAGAGCGTGCGGGTCATCAATATCCGGGTCTGTATGGTAATATTTGGCGAAGGTCTTCGCTACATCCGTGGTCAACTTCTGGACCGCTGGCACGACCACATGGCTAGGCAACTCATTATCCAGCTGCTGGATGCGTTCGCCAAGGTCTGTCTCGGTAACACTGATGCCTTTTGGCTCCAGATACTCCCGCATCTCGCACTCATCGGTAATCATCGACTTGCTTTTGATGATGGATGAGTGGCCATGATCCTTGAGGATTTGTTCCACGATGCGGTTGTGCTCCGCACCATCCCGCGCCCAATGGACATGAATACCATTACGGCGGGCATTTTCCTCGAATTGCTCCAAATACTGGGGCAAATGGGCCAGCGTATGCTCCTTCAACCGGGAGGCTTGCTCCCGCAGCTCCTGCCACTCTGGCATGATATGCATCTGCTCATCACGCTTCTGGCGCATGTCCCACAGACGTTCATCATGGAAATGACGGTGAGGCTCATCTTTCAGAAACTCTGCCGCCAGCTTGGCATGGGGGACTGGTTTGTTACTCATGCCCGTGCTCCATTCAGAATCTCTGCGATATGGATGAAGCGAATAGGCACGCCATTGCGCTCAGCACAACCTTGCTGATGCATCATGCAAGATGTATCGGCCGATACTATATATTCCGCCCCAGCATCATGATGGTCCGTCACTTTATCCAGCCCCATACGGGCTGAGACGGCTTCTTCCGTCACGGAATAAGTACCACCAAAGCCACAACATTCATCTGGGCGTTTCGGTGTCGCAAAAGAAATGCCCTTCACGGCGGAAAGAAGGGTCTTAGGTTTAGAGAAGAACGGCTCACCCAATTCGGACATGCTGGCTGTCCGCAGGGAACGTAATGTGGCGCAACTGTTATGCAGCCCGACCCTATGCGGGAACTCCGCCCACGGGAATTCACGCACCTTCAAGACATCATGGATGAACTCGACAAGCTCATACGTGTTCTGCCGTACGTGCCGAACCTCATCCGTCTGCTCGATAGCATCGAAATTATCCCGGATATGATGGACACAGCTTCCCGATGGGGAAACGATCACCTCATATTTCGAGAAGTTGCGGATGAAGAGAGCTTCCGTCTCCTTGGCATCACGATTGCAACCAGAATTCGCCATGGGCTGGCCGCAGCAGGTCTGATCCATAGGATATTCGACCTCATGCCCCAACTTTTCTAGCAACTCCAACGTTGCAATACCTGTTTGGGGATAGAAAGCATCCATGTAGCAGGGAATAAATAAACCGATTTTCATAATGAGGTATCCTATGAAAACACCCCAACAACATCAATAAAACAAAACGTGACTGACTTTATTAAAATCCGCACCGTTAAGAACTTTAGGATACGATTTAAATATAAATGATAATTACTCTCAATTATCCAGAGGCTATAAAAAGAGGGGACGCCAAAAGACGCCCCCTCTTCTTTACAACCCTACCTCATCAAACAAGGATGAGACCGCCTTACTTGGAAAGTTCCGGCAGCGGGTTCATCAGAGCTGGGTTATCAGCATAATCGACCGGAACGGCGATCACTACCGGACCCTGTGTTTCCATACCCTCACGCAGAGCAGCCTTCAGGCCATCCACGCTGTTAACATTGATACCTTTGGCACCGCAGGAACGGGCAAAGGCAGCAAAGTCAATCGGGCCGAAGGCCACGGCAGCATCACGCCCGTACTTCTTTTCTTCCTGAATACGAACCATGTTGAAGTGCTGATCCACCCAGATGATATGGATCAGATTGCTCTTCAGGCGAACAGCCGTTTCCAGGTCCATAGAAGACATCATGAAGCTACCATCCCCAGAGACGGAAATAACCTTCTGGGATGGGTTCACGATGCTGGCGGACATACCCCACGGCAGGGCCACACCCATTGTCTGCTGGCCATTGCTGATCAGCATCTGGCGGGCACGGAAAACCTCAAGGAAGCGTGCATGCCAGATATGGAAAGACCCCATATCCAGACAGATCGTGATGTCCTGCGCCACGATATCTTCCATCACCTTGATGACCTCAAGCGGATGGAGCATTCCCTGCTGGGTACTTTTTGCCTTAGCAAAAGCGGCCTTCTGGGAAGCACGGTAAACTTCCAGAATCTTATCCAGCGCAGCACCGGATGTCAGAGCCCCTGTCTCACGGGTCAGATGCTGCATTGTCAGAGCGATGGAGCCGATCAGCTCAATCTCGGGATTGAAGGCATTATCCAGCTGAGCCGGAACAACATCAATATTGATGATCGGCCGTGCGGCCTTCCTGTTCCACAGGCAGGGATCATATTCGATCGGGTTGTAACCGATGGCAATGACCAGATCAGCTTCATCCAGCAGATAATCACCATACTGGTTATGGAACAGCCCAACACGCCCACCAAAACGGGAGACCAGGTCTTTGGAGACAGCACCAGCAGCCTGATAAGTGCCCACAACCGGCAGGTTTGTCTTCTTCAAAAATGCACGGATAGCTTCAGCATTCTCTGGCTTACTAGCCTTCATGCCCAGCAGGACAACCGGCTTTTTAGCCTTCTTCAGCGTAGCGGCAGCGTCCTTGATGACATCTTCCGGAGCCGGCCCCTGCTTCACAGCATTACGGTTGCCCATCACCGGATAATCTTCGGTGATCTCAGCATTCAGCACATCCATCGGCACGCTAACAAAAGCACCACCCTGACGGGGGCTTTCAGCAGCGCGGAACGCATTAGCGATGACCTCTGACGTAGCAGCCGGGGCCCCGATCTCTGCACTATATTTCGTCACTGGGCGCAGCATGCTGACCGTATCCATGCTCTGGTGGGTCAGCTTCAGCAGGTCAGCACGCCCAACAGCACCGCCGATTGTCAGGACCGGGTCGCCTTCAGATGTTGCCGTTGCCAGGCCGGTCGCCAGATTGGAAACACCGGGGCCAGATGTTGCAATAGCCACACCAGCCTTGCCCGTAAGACGGCCAATACCACCGGCCATGAAGACAGCGTTCTGCTCATGGCGGGCAACAATCGTGCGGATGGGGGAATCTTCCAGCGCCTCAAAGAGGCGGTCGATCTTTGCACCGGGAATACCAACGATATGATCAACACCGTGGGCTTCAAGATTGCGGACGATCAGATCGGCGGCTGTCTGTGCTGCCTTGTGAGATTTTTTCTGTGTCATGATGCTTTTCCTGATCATGCCCGCCCTGAAAACACCAGACGGGCCTGTGTAGTCTGTCTCAACCTGGGGACGGAACCCTTAGCCGCCTTCTGCCGTACGGATGGCCTCATGCAGACCAGCTGGCTGAAGATCAGCCTTGGCAAAATCTTCCGTCTTCGGGAGGGAAATCTCCAGATCGGAAATGCGAGCAACTTCCAGCTTACCGGACTTCACACGGTAATCTGTCACATGGCCACCATGCTTGCGGTCGTCACTAAGGACATGGAGGTGATAGCCAGCAACGTTGATCCCCTGCATGTAGGGAGGTGTACGGAAACCCAGCATCACGCCACTGATCTCACCCATGCGGAATGTCGGCTGTTTAGCAACAACCTCCAGCATGCCCGGATAAGGCTTGTGCTGGCAGAACACCGTACGAGTATCGACTTTCTCAAACTCTCCCGTAAAGCGCACGGCACCAAAAAGATTGGGGTTGTCGATAAGCCCATTGACGAGCTCTTCAAACTCTTCCTTGCCCATGGGCTTATCGATTGTAACCGTTTTTTCCGGCTCAAAATAAGTCACACAGGCAAACGGTGTCTTCATATCCGCCGTTGTGCCAGAGGCGATCCCCTCGGAGCGGAACTGACGGACCTCGCCTTCCGTCACGATCATTTCGCCATCCAGAGCATCGAATGTCCCCAGACCGAAATCACCATGCTGAACCAGCTCGCCCAGCGTCATCTCCCCATCATAAACGGCATCCAGCAAAGCAGCCATCGTTGATGTCTGAAAGAGACGGTTTGGCTTTACACCTGAAGGTCGAGTCATATTGCCCCCTGCGTTGTGAATGCTCCTTTCTGTAAGGCAGGACATAAACTCCTACAAATATATAGTTTTCATTGTCTCCATATATTTTATATATGGCTTATGGATATCCGTCATTTCCGCTATTTCGTCACCATTGCCGAGACCGGCAACATCACAAAAGCCGCTGAAAAACTTGGCATGGAGCAACCTCCTCTCAGCCAGCAGATCCGCCGTCTGGAAAGCTCGCTGGGCGTCTCGCTTTTCCGCCGCCAGCCCCGTGGGGTGAGCCTGACAGAGGCTGGCCTTACCCTCCTACCTCATGCACGGCTGATCCTCGATCTCCGCCGCCAGTTCATTGAGGACGCTCACGGGCTCGCCCAAGGCAAGAAGGGCCATCTCCGCATCGGACTGGCCGGTGCGGTTCCTCTCCTGCCCAGCATTCCTTTCGCCATCCGGCAGTTCAGCAATATTGCGCCGGGCGTTACCCTCTCGCTGGAGGAAAGCAATACACCCGCCTTATGCGAAGCCCTGCTTTCTTACCGCATGGACATCACAATCCTGCGTCCGCCTGTTCCCGATCAAGCCAATGTACGAGTCATCCCTCTATTAGACGAACCAACACTGATCGCCCTACCCAAAGGTCACCCCTTCACAAACCTGCCGGAAATACATCTCAGCAGACTAGCTGCCGAGCCGCTCATCATCTTCCCTCGTGAGTTAGGACCGGGTTTTTTTGATGCCATTCTTGCAGCCTACAGAGATGCTGGTATCACCCCTTCCCTTGGCCAGCAGGCACCGCAGATTGCCGGTACTATCCCGCTAGTTGCCGCTGGACTGGGCGTATCCATCGTTCCGCAATCCCTGCACCAGCTTCATACAGGGGGTGTGACCTTCCACAAAATCGCCCGACCAGCCCCCCATGCTACGCTCGCCATAGGCATACGGATGGGCGAACAGCCACCGTTGATCCATCACTTCATCACTGTTCTGCAACAGGCCTGCAAAACCCATATGGAATTGCCCGCCTGACAACCCGCATAAGCCACACAAAAAGAAAGCCTTTCTCTGCGGGCTCCTTGAACCAGCAAAGAAAGGCTTTTCTTGAATAACAAACCAGAAAACAGGTTCGCTTACATGCCCAACGCACGGCGGTAGATATCCAGCAGCGTCTCCTGCTCTTCCACCTCGGCCGGCTCCTGCTTACGCAGCTTAAGCAGCTGCTTGACGACCTTGACATCAAACCCAGCTGATTTTGCTTCCTGGAACACATCACGGATATCAGAACCAAGCGCTTTGCGCTCTTCTTCCAGACGTTCGACACGGTCGATGATGGACCGCAGACGATCCACCGCAATACCGCCCGTTACGGCCCCTTCGTCACCACTTCCCATACCCATAACCATACTCCTCAACTCTGCTCAGACACCGGGTTACAGGGCGGCTTATCGCTCCCTTATGGGCATGGTCAATACCATGCCACCGCAAAGACGTTTTCTTGATACGCCACGCAAGCGGAAGACGCCCCATTCGGGCACAAGAAAAGCCGCAAAGTGGGAAAAACGCAAATGTGAATACATGGTTGCGGACTGCCCAACACCCTATACGCCCGCCCCTCCCTGCATCACCCCGCTGCCTACTGCGCCTTTTTTTCGAAGCTTCAAGGATATTTTTCCATCCGTTACTGCCCCCCATTCCTCCGGTTATGGCTTGAATGGGACATGAGACAGGCTCTAAAAGAAGGGCAGAAACAAGACTAGAGACAGACCTAATGTCTCACCAGAGTTTCCAGACAGGAAAGGTACGCCTTATCATGGCCCACTCTCAGCAGACCGCACCGTTTGACTACGTCATCTTCGGCGCCACGGGCGATCTGACGATGCGCAAACTGCTCCCGGCCCTCTACAATCAGCTCCGTATCGGGCATGTTCCGGAGGAAGCCCGCATCATCGGGACCGCCCGCTCTTCCCTGTCCCGTGATGAGTACATTATCCGGGCGCGTGAAGCTCTGGAAACCTTCCTGCCAGAACAGCATAAAAATGCCGAGCTGATCGAACGCTTTCTCAAAAAAGTGCATTATGTCACGCTGGATGGCACAAAGAGCGACCATAACTGGGACGACCTGAAGGCCGTTCTGGACCAGTCTCCGGCTGATCGCATCCGTGTCTTCTACTACTCCACGGCACCGCAGCTTTTCGAAGCCATCAGCGAGAATCTCCACCGTTTCGGTTTCATCACTCCGCAGTCCCGCGTCGTACTGGAGAAGCCAATCGGAACGGACAGTGCCTCCGCCAAAGCTATCAATGATGGCGTAAGCCGCTTCTTTGATGAAAAGCAGATCTTCCGCATTGACCATTACCTGGGCAAGGAAACCGTGCAGGATATCATCGCCCTGCGCTTTGCTAATCCTATCTTCAATGCCATTTGGTCTGCTGAACACATCCAGAGCATCCAGATCACCGCTGCCGAGACTGTAGGCGTAGAAGGCCGTGCTGCCTATTACGACACATCCGGTGCTCTGCGGGACATGATCCAGAACCATCTGCTGCAGGTTCTCAGCCTCTGCGCTATGGAAGCTCCTGCGGACCTTGAGGCAGATACAGTCCGTGATGCCAAAGTGAATGTCCTGAAGGCCCTACGTCCCATTCCGGAAGACAAAGTGGCTAGCGAGACGGTCCGTGCTCAGTATATCAAAGGTGAAATGAAGGGTAAGCCGGTTCCGGGTTATCTGGAAGAGTTGGGCGAAGACAGCCACACCGAGACCTACGCCGCCATGCGGGCCTATATCGACACGCCACGCTGGAAGGGTGTGCCCTTCTACATCCGCACGGCCAAGCGTTCGACCAAAAAGGTTAGCGAGGTCATCGTGACCTTCCGGAAGTCTGCTTCCTCCCTGTTCGGCTCATCTGCTGCCTCCAACCGTCTGGTCATCCGTCTCCAGCCAGATGAAGGGTTTGGACTTGCTCTGAACATCAAGAATCCTTCCGCTGCTGGGTTCGACCTCCAACACGGCAGCATGTCCGGCAAATTCGCCCCGGCTGATGGCTCCCTCATCCCGGATTCCTACGAACGCCTCATGCTGGATGCCGTCCGTGGTTATCCGGCACTCTTCATCCGTCGTGATGAGGTAGAAGCCGCATGGGCATGGGTCGAGCCGACACTGAAGACATGGGCTGCCAACAAAGTGCCAATGGCTCATTATGCCGCTGGGAGCTACGGGCCGGAAGAAGCACGCCACTTTATCGCTACAACAGGCGATTCTTGGCATGAGGACATGGCCGACTGATCCTGACCGGATCACACTCTGGCCACTCCGCCATATGGCTCCCAGAACCGTCCTGCCTCCCTGGCAGGGCGGTTTTGCCTATCCAGCCTCTGTATTCTTCATCACTCTCATGGGGCAGACCTATCATGACCGAACCAACCACCCCTCCCCGTCTCGGCCGCCGCCGCCCGAAGCAACCCCGTTCCCTAAAGCAGCATATCATCCGGCGGCTCGTCGTTCTGCTACCGGCCTTTCTGCTCATGTTCTTTGTCGTCCGAACGGGAGTGTTGGACAGCCTGTATGACCAATTCACCTTCAGCAAGCTAAGCTGGTTCGACAATACCGCCCTTGTGGAACATCTACGGACCCTCATCACCCGCAAAGGGCTGACCCCTCTGCCCAGACGCTGCCTCGTTATGGTTGTCAACGGTGACAGCAGCGTGAACACACCCACAATTGACGTATTGGGACGGCATGGGAACGGGTGCCCCGGGGACAAACCTTCAGCAGAATTGCTCTTTCATGTCCGGGTAGATCGTGCAGGCCAGAGCATCATGACAGATGCAGGCTCACCCGACATGTACCACCTTCTTACACCCTGATAATGCCACTCATCCTGCCTGCCGCTTGACCCGCCCCCGGCAGGCAGGCATAAGCACCCCAGCCAGATGGTCGGGCGATCGCTGTGTTCCTTACGGAACAGGGAGGAAAGTCCGGGCTCCACAGGAAAACGGTGCCGGCTAACGGCCGGCGGGGGCGACCCTAGGGACAGTGCCACAGAAACAATACCGTCCGCCTGTTTCCTCCTTTTATGGGGGGATAATGCGGATAAGGGTGAAACGGTGCGGTAAGAGCGCACCGCGCGGCTGGTAACAGCGGCGGTCATGGTAAACCCCACCGGGAGCAAGACCGAATAGGAATGACAAGCCAGAAATGGCTGAGGGGTCCTGCCCTGTCATTCGGGTTGGTTGCGTGAGGTGTGTCGCAAGACACATCCCAGAGGAATGATCGCCCCACCTCATTACATGTGAGGTAGGACAGAACCCGGCTTACAGACCATCTGGCCCTTTTATTTACCAAGCCTCCCCCTAGACAAAAACACGTCTAATACCTTGCAAAAGGCCTTCATTACACCTCGTGCACAAGGCTATACTATCAGGATAGCCCTCTTTGTCTGCCAGATTATCGCACTTACTGCCCAATACAAGGCGATGTTATAAAGCATAATATAAAGAAATATTTTTTTAATAAATACAACACACATCGCGCCTATCTAGAATACTATACAATAAAACAACGCTCCGATGTCATTTTCCGTAATAAAACTTTGACGTCCCATAAAATCCCATGATACCCCATGAGTTCCCACCATAAAGGTGCAGGAGTGTGTCCACCCATGACAGACAGGGAGGGGAAACGTTTCAGACCATGACCATGTTTCTCGGAACCCATGCCAGCCGTGTGGATGCCAAAGGACGCATTTCCATTCCTTCCCCTTTCCGTGCCGTTCTGCGTGAGCAAGCACGGCCGGGTGAGGCCTTAATGATCATCAGGCCGTCCCACCTCCATGATTGTCTGGAAGGCTGGTCCGCCTCCGCCTTCTTCGCCTTTTCTGGTGCTCTTGATGAATATGACCCTTTCTCGGCAGATCATGATGATCTGGCCACCAGCCTCTACGCTGATGCCTATCCGCTGGACTGCGACAAAGAAGGACGGGTCAGCCTACCAAAAGCACTGAAAGAACATGCCGGATTGGAGGACGATGTCAGCTTCATGGGGCTGGGCCGTGTCTTCCAGATATGGAACCCCACTCTCGCAGAGGAGCGCCGGAAACAGGCCCGCAGCCGCACGCGGGAACTCGGCCACCGTAAGCAGCACGCCGAGACCAGAGAAAGAACAGCACTATGACCTACGCCTACCAAATTGCTGAAGAAATGCGGCAGGAGGGTCATTTCCCAGTCATGCTACCGGAAGTGCTGGAGAGCCTGAACCCGCAGGATGGCGGTGTGTATCTGGATGGTACATTCGGCGGTGGTGGCTATAGCCGTGCCCTGCTTCGTGCGGCGAACTGCACCGTCCATGCTATTGACCGTGACCCTGATGCCATCAAACGTGGGCAGCCACTGGTAGCAGCCTCCGAGGGGCGACTACACCTTCACCAGGGTACATTCAGTGCCATGAAAGAACTGGTCGGCCATGTCGGCCCGCTCAATGGTATCGTGCTGGACCTCGGCGTTTCCTCCTTCCAGCTGGATCAGGAAGACCGTGGGTTCTCCTTCCGCCATGATGGGCCACTAGATATGCGCATGAGCATTGACGGCCAAAGTGCAGCAGATATCGTCAATGGCGAAAAAGAAGGTGTGCTGGCCGATATCCTCTATCACTATGGGGAAGAACGCCGCTCCCGCCGTGTTGCTCGGGCCATCGTCGATGCTCGCCAGAGCGGCCCAATCCAAACCACGGGACAACTTGCTGAGATCATCCGTAAGGCCGTACCGAAAGAGCGACCTAATTTTGACCCAGCCACACGCAGCTTTCAGGCCCTCCGCATCGCCGTGAATGATGAACTCGGCGAGTTAGAACGGACGCTCAACGCTGCACCAGAACTTCTTGCGCCGGGAGGTGTCTTCTGCATCGTGACCTTCCATTCCTTGGAAGACCGGATGACAAAACGGGCCCTTGCCCGGCTAGCTGGCCGTACAGCTGGCCCCTCCCGCCATACTCCCCTTTCCATGCAGCAGACAGAAGCTCCGTCTTTTGAACTCCTGCACACACGGCCACGCACGCCGACTGATCACGAACTGAACCTTAACCCCCGCTCCCGCAGTGCACGCCTGCGTGCCCTGCGACGCCTTCCCGTTCATGGAGCTTCCGCATGATTCGTTTTGTCACCCTGCTCTGTGCCGCTATGGCGGCTGGTTCTGGCCTCTTCCTTTATACGAAGAAACACGAAACTCTCGTGCTGAATCAGGAAATCAGAAAAACCATTGAGGATACACGTCGTATCCAGCAGCAGACAGCCATCCTGCGCACACAATGGGCTCTGCTGAACCAGCCAGACCGCCTTAACGCTCTGGCACAGCGGGTTCTACCGGAAATGAGCCAGGTCGACCCCACACAGTTCGTGCAGCTGACAGACCTGCGGAAACGCCTTCCGGCTATTGATCACCGCATCATCCCCATGACACCGGGCAAAGGCCAAGCCCAGAAGGAGCTAGCAGCCCTCACAGCCCCAGCCCATCAGGCGAGTGCCGCCGCAATGGTGCAGGCTGCTGCACCGCACTCTCTGCGGGAGACTACGGCTAGTGCCGACCATCTGGAACGCAAGATTGCGCATCTCCATGCTCGCAAGGATGATGCAGGTGAAGCGGACCGCCAGCTAGAGCGGAGTCTAGCACTGCTCAGCGCCCAGGATAGCGGCACCCTGCCCCGGCATCACCTGCATGGCACTGCGGATACTACGGCCCTTCCAAACCATCGGAAGCCCCACCCGGCACCTGACCATCCGCACAACGAGCCAACAGAGGATGTGGCTTGGCACCTGCCTGCCCACCAGGCCGCAAAGCGCAGCCATATGAGTGGAATCCGCACGGCTTCGGCCCCTGCGAACGAGCCCGCCCCGCTGCCTCCGCCTGTCCCTCTAGCGGACTGATCGGCCCTTTGGCGGCCCTCGCCTACGTTTAATCCTTCCTTATGCCGAGCCTACGCCCTATGGCATCCAGACCGTCCCACAAGACCAATAGACCTGGACCGGACCATAAAGATGGGCCGGCGAGGAAGCCATCTTTACTAGGTCGTATCAAAAACTGGTGGCTTGAATACAGGCAGAACCCCATGAGCTGGCTAGAGAAAAGCCGTAATAGGCTGGTCTATCTCGGCATGGGATTTCTGTTTCTCTATGGTGGCGTTGCCATAAAGGCACTTTTTGCGACCATTCTGGCCCCCATGGCCCCTTTGCCTAACCAGATTGGCAACACAATACCGGAAATCCCCCACCCGGACCCCAAAGCCATGGCGGGCAATGGGTTCGTTCTCCCTGATATCAAACGTGCCAGCATCGTAGACCGCAACGGGCAACCGCTGGCGCTCTCGCTCCCTGTCGTGCAGGTCTATGCCAACCCCATGGAGATCATTGAGCCGGAGGACGTTGCCAAAAAACTCCGGACGATCCTACCCAACCTCAACGTGGCAGAAACGGCCCGCCGCCTGAAGCAGAAAAAACAATTCGTCTATCTGGCCCGCAACATCGCCCCAACGGATGAACTGGCTATCAATAATCTGGGAATCCCCGGCATCTATTTTGAAAATGGCGAACAACGTCACTATCCACTAGGGAATGTTGCCGCCCAGATTCTCGGCAGTGTGGATATCGACAATCACGGCATTGCTGGGGTCGAGAAGTTCTTCAATCAACGTCTGCTAGCAAACCATACACCGCTCCGTCTTTCCATTGATGCCCGGGTGCAGGCGGCCGTCCGGGATGAGCTCAATGAAGCAAAGCTGCGTTTCCGGGCTATTGGTGCCTCGGCCATTCTGATGGATGTCCATACCGGGGAAATACTAGCCATGGTCAGCCTCCCGGATTATGACGCCAACGACTTCGCCCATGCCGCAGACGATGCCCGCTTCAATCGGGCCGTAACAGGCATGTATGAACCGGGATCCACCTTCAAACTTCAAACAGCCGCCATGGCTCTGGAACTCGGCGTGGCCCATCCTTGGGACCAATTCTCCACTATTCCCATCCATGTTGGCCGATTCACGATCTCCGACCTTAAAACGGACCATTTCGCCCCATGGTTGGCTCTACCTTCCGTTATGGCTTATTCCTCCAACCCGGCTTCCGCCCATATTGCGTTGGATGTGGGGCGAGACCGCCAACATGACTGGCTAAAAAACATGGGCTTTCTGGACCGTGTGCCGGTTGAACTTCCCGAGGCGGGGCGGCCTCTGGTGCCGTCTCTCAAAAACTGGGGAGAGACCACAGTCATGACGGTCGGCTTCGGTCACGGCGTGGCGGAATCTCCGCTAGCCATTGTCAGGGGTACGGCCTGTACCGGCAATGGGGGGTATCTCGTCACACCTACACTGCTGGCTCATGATCATCTCAATGATGATGTCGTCATGGCCGAGGATCAGAAAGGGCCGCACCTGATTTCTGCCAAGAACTCCGAACTTCTCCGCCGTATTCTCCGTCTCGTAGTAACCAAGGGAATCGGTAAGAAGGCCGAAAGTCCTGGCTATCTTGTTGGTGGGAAGACCGGTACGGCAGAGAAGATCGGCGCACATGGGGGCTATCTAAAGCACGTCAACATTACAGCCTTTACGGGCATGTTCCCCATGAACAACCCTAAATATGCCCTTTATGTCATGCTGGATGCCCCGCAGGGCACGGCAGAAACGCACGGCTGGACAACGGCAGGCTGGATTGCCGCCCCTACCTTCTCCCGCATTGTGACACGCACAGCCCCCATGCTGGGGCTCTTCCCGCTGGAGCCAGACAAAGCCCAGCAGATTGATGACCAACTCGCCTTATCGTTGACGCCACCGGTGCCACCTGGTGTCCGTCATCCACTTGGCCCCGGGAATGATCCGGGAGCGGCCACAGTCAACCGTCTGGCAGCCAAACATAGCGCCAAACATACGCACTAAACCAGAATTCCATTACTGCCCCCATCATGAAGGCACCCCCATGAAACTCTCCTCCCTGCTCCAGCACCACGGTCTTACCTCACCCCTCCTTCACGACCCGGAAATTTCCAGCATCACAGCTGATAGTCGGAACGTAGGAAAAGGCTGCATTTTTGTAGCTCTAAAAGGCATGAAGCAGGATGGACGCCACTTCATCCCCCTAGCCATTGCCCAAGGTGCTTCTGCGATCGTACAGGCCGAAGAGGCAGGCCATCACTATCCGCCGGCGCAAACGGAAAACGGTCATACAGCCCTCATCATCACACTGCCCGACCCGGCCCGTTTTCTAGCTCGCTCTGCGGCTCTTCTAGCTGGCCCGCAGCCGGAGCACATTGCTGCCATTACCGGTACCAACGGCAAAAGCAGCACGGCAGATTTTCTCCGCCAACTCCATCAGCTACGCCATGAAAAGGCTGCCAGCCTCGGCACTCTGGGGCTCATTAGTGATGTCAGCCTTCCCCCTCTGCCCTCCCTAACCACACCAGATGCCGTTACTCTTGCCAACACGCTTGCCGCCCTCAAGGCTCATGGCGTCAATCATGTAGCACTAGAAGCCTCTTCACATGGGCTTCAACAACACCGGCTGGATGGTGTTGCCATCACGGCAGCGGCGTTCTCCAACCTCACACGGGACCATCTGGACTATCACCACACGCTGGAAGCCTACCGGCACGCCAAGTTGCATTTATTTGAAAAACTACTGCCAGAAGGGGGCCGGGCTGTCGTCAATAGCGATATGGATAGCGAAAGCTATCAAGCCCTCTGCGAGATTGCCACACGCCGGAAACTGAACCTTCGCACGGTCGGTACAACAGGAAAGACTATCCGCATTGTTGAAGCCATCCCGACCCCACAGGGCATGGATCTAACACTTCAGCTACATGGCCATACCTTACCTTCGCTACATTTCCCGCTACCGGGCCGTTTTCAGGCGGAAAATGCCCTGCTGGCAGCGGCCCTCTGCTGGGATAATGACAAAGAGGCTGAAGCCATCATCAACCTTCTGCCACAGCTGAAAGGCGTGCCCGGTCGTTGTGAGCCTGTTGCCCACCTGACAAACGGTGCCTGCGCCTATGTGGATTATGCCCACACGCCCGATGCGCTGGAACATGTCCTACTCAGCCTGCGCCCTCATGCCAGTGGGCGGTTGATTGTCGTCTTTGGGGCGGGCGGAGACCGTGACAAAGGCAAGCGCCCTCTCATGGGGCAAATTGCCGCCCATCTTGCTGATGAAGTCATCATCACCGATGACAATCCCCGCAGCGAAGAGCCCGCCACCATCCGGGCCGAAATCCTCGCCACGGCCCCGCAGGCAAAAGAGATCGGCGACCGTAAACAAGCCATCCAGACCGCCCTTGCTGGACTAAAAGAAGGCGATGTTCTCCTCATCGCTGGAAAAGGTCATGAAACCGGCCAGATCATCAAAGGGGAGACACATCCCTTTGATGACCGCACCCTCACCGCTACCCTCGCAAAGGAGCTTGTCTGATGCCCGCCAGCCCTGTCCTCTGGACCAGCCAAGAGCTTCGTGACGCCACACGGGGCCAGCTTCCCGGTGAGGTGAAAGTGCATGGTGTCTGTATCGATACACGAACTCTACAGCCCGGCGATCTTTTCATTGCTCTGATCGGCCATAATTCGGACGGACATCGCTACCTGAAGCAGGCACTAGAGGCTGGAGCCAGCTGCGTGATGGCCCATGATAAAACCGCCGTTTCTGAGGTAGGTCTGACAGATGACCCCCGCCTGCTACAAGTCGATGACACCATGCGGGCACTGGAAGACTTGGGGCGGTACAGACGTAGCCAGTTCACCGGCAAAGTCATCGCCATCACGGGTAGTGTGGGCAAAACAACCACCAAGAACATGCTCGCCACGGCCCTTGTACCTTACGGGCAGGTTCATGCCTCCGTAGCGTCCTTCAATAACCATTGGGGCGTGCCTCTAACACTCGCCCGCCTGCCAAAAGAAGCTAGCTTCTGCATCAGTGAAGTGGGCATGAACCACCCCGGTGAGATCGCCCCACTGGCCGCTCAGATACGGCCGGATATCAGCGTTATTTCTACCATCGGTAACGCCCATCTAGGCCATATGGGCAGCATAGACGCCATTGCGAAAGAAAAAGCTGCCCTATTTGCCGCTCTGCCCGCCTCTGGCATTGCCCTCTGCCCGGAACAATCACAGGGCCTTACCCGCCTGAAAGACGCTCTGCCTGCTAGCACACCCCTCTGGCAGATAGGCATGACAGAGCAGGCTATTGTTCAGATAACAGACCTCGCCTGTACGGCAGAAGGCAGTCATTTCCGTCTTCTTACGCCACAAGGGGAAGTCTATGTGGAGCTCAAGCCCCCCGGCCCGCATCTGGCCCGCAATGCAGCTCTGGCTCTTGGCGTCATCGCTGCACTGGGCCTCTCCCCAGCGGCAGGTGCCGATGCTTTGCGCCATTTCCTCCCCGAGGCCGGACGAGGCCAGCAACGCCTGTTACCTGGCAATGTCACACTGCTGGATGAAAGCTATAACGCCTCTGGCCCAAGCATCTGCGCCGCCATAGAAACGCTAGCCCTCATGCCAGCCGGACGACATCTTGCTGCTTTGGGCGACATAAGAGAACTAGGCCAATTTGCCGATGCCGAGCACCGCGCCCTCTCTGAGCCATTAACAAAGCATAATATTCTAACATTCTGCTGTGGTTCGCATATGAAATCCCTTTACGAGGCCCTTCCTCCTTCCCTACAGGGGGGATATGCTGAAACTTCAGCCCAGCTTGCCTCCTTACTGCAACCCGCCCTGCAAGACGGGGATGTGCTGCTCGTAAAGGGAAGTCTGGGCAGTAATATGCGTGCCCTCATTGCGCTGCTGGAGCAGCCTGTACCTGCAACACCCCACGCCCCAGAGTCCGCCTGATGCTCTTCAACCTTCTTGCTGCACCCTCTTCCTCCCATGGCGGCCTGCTCAATCTGCTGCATTACATGACCTTCCGAGCCGGGTGCGCCTGCCTAACGGCACTGGTGATCTCCCTGCTGCTCGGCAAGCCCTTCATTGCCCAGCTTAAGCGCATCCAGCGGCAGGGGCAGCCCATCCGTGCCCTCGGACCGGAGCGACACATACTAGAAAAAGCTGGTACCCCCACTATGGGTGGCGGCCTCATCCTTTTCTCTCTAGCCTGTTCTACCTTGCTCTGGGCTGATCTGTATGACGGGTTTGTCTGGGCTGTGCTGCTTACGACGTTAGGGTTCGGAGCCATTGGCTTTGCAGATGACTATCTCAAGCTGGCCAAGGGTAATAGTAAGGGCGTTTCCAAAAAAGTCCGACTAGGAGGCGAGTTTCTGATCTCTTGCCTCGCCGGTATCGCAATGGAAGCCCTGACACCACCCGACCTACGCAATGCTGTTGCCTTCCCTTTCGCCAAGACCTTCGTTCTCCATCTTGGCTATATCTTCCCACTCTTTGCGATGGTCACGATCACTGGTTTCGGCAATGCCGTGAATCTGACGGACGGGCTGGACGGACTGGCCACAGTTCCCTCCATCATCGCAGCCTTGGTCTTCGCTCTAATCGCCTATCTGGTCGGTAACCATGTCTTTGCGGATTACCTCCAGCTCCATCATGTTCCCGGCACTGGGGAACTGAGCATCTTCTGCGCCGCCTTGATTGGGGCCGGGTTAGGCTTCCTCTGGTTCAACGCCCCACCGGCTGAAGTTTTCATGGGGGATACGGGCTCTCTGGCACTCGGTGGGGCTCTGGGGGCCGTGGCCGTTGCTGTAAAGCACGAGCTAGTCCTCTGCCTCGTTGGCGGGCTGTTTGTGGTGGAAACCATCTCTGTCATCATTCAGGTTTTCTGGTTCCGCCGCACGGGGAAACGCATCTTCCTCATGGCTCCCCTGCATCACCATTTTGAGAAGAAAGGCTGGCAGGAGCCGAAGATCGTCGTCCGCTTTTGGATCATCGCCATCATTCTGGGGCTGTGTGGTCTCGCCACACTGAAGCTACGCTGATGACACCCTCATCCCTTTCTCCTACAGCATGGCCAACTACTCTACTGGCTGGTCAGCGTTACGCTGTCTGCGGTCTGGGCCGCAATGGAGCTGCCGTTGTGCAAGCCCTGCTGAGCATGGGGGCAACCGTGCAGGCATGGGATGACAACAAGCCGGAGCTACCCACCCCCCTTGCCTCCCACCCTCGCTTGACTCTGGCCCCCCTTACGGACCTGACAAGCATGGAGGCCCTGATCCTCTCGCCCGGCATCCCTCACCACCTGCCCAAACCACACCCCACGGCTCTACTGGCACAAGCACAACATGTGCCTATCCTCTCAGATGCAGAACTACTCTGGCAGGTCGTCCGCAAAGCAGGGTCTCAAGCACGGTTTGTCTCCATCACGGGAACAAACGGTAAATCCACCACCACGGCCCTGTTAACCCATATCCTCACACAGGCGGGTATTCCGGCCTGCTGCGGGGGCAATTTTGGCACAGCCTCCCTTGCCCTGCCCCCTCTGGGCGATGATGGCGTCTATGTCATCGAAATGTCGTCCTACATGCTGGAACGACTGAAGAACTACCACGCCTGCGCCTCTGCTCTGCTTAATCTGACACCGGATCATCTGGACCGGCATGGCTCCATGCAAGGTTATCTGGACGCCAAGGCGCATGTTTTTGACAACATGACCAAAGGCGACCTTGCCATTCTGGGAGAAAACGCCTCGTGGGCGGAGGCCCTGCGCCAGCAACTGGAGGCACGGGATATTACGGTGCAGACGCTTGCCATAACGCAGGCCGTGCCAGAGGTAGAGGCACCATTCCTACCGGGGCAGCATAATGCCCAAAATATCGAAACCTGCCGAGCCATCGCCCGCCATCTGGGTCTCCCGGAAGAGAAGATCAACCAAGGGATCAAAAGTTTTTCCGGGCTCGACCACCGCCTCCAGCTTGTAGCTCAGGCTAATGGAATCAACTTCATCAATGACAGTAAGGCCACCAACGCCGAGGCCAGCTTCCATGCGCTCCGCGCTTTTCCTGCAAGCCTGTGGATTGCTGGAGGCGCCGCCAAGGAAGGCGGCATAGCCAGCCTTGCACCACTTTTGGGTCATATACGCCGAGCCTTTCTTATTGGGCAGGATGCGCCAATGCTGGCCGATACACTGGCAGCACATGGCGTTCCCTTCGAGATCAGCGAAACGCTGGAACAGGCAACCCGTGCCGCCTGGGCCTTCGCCCAGGCGCAGGAGGCCCTACCCATCTTGCTTTCCCCGGCCTGTGCCAGTTTTGACCAGTTCCGCAATTTCGAGGAACGAGGCACGACCTTTGCGACATTGGCCCGGCATCTCTGTGCGGAGGAACCCTGCTGATGGCCCTCACCGACCGCACCGACAGTTCCCAGAAGGCCCAATGGTGGCGTAGCCTCGACCATGTCAGCCTAAGCTGTGTCGGCGCCCTTATTGCGCTGGGATATATCCTTATGCTGGCTGCCAGCCCCGCCGTGGCGCATCGCATCGGGGCCTCCCGGAACATGTTCATCCTCAAGCAGGTGGTCTTTCTGACCCTTGCCGGGTCGGTCGTTGTTATAACCTCACGGCTTAGCCCCCGCATGATTGGTCGGATTGCCGTCATGGGAGGGATCGTAGCACTGGGGGCCACCTTCCTAACACTCGTCCATGGTATGGAGATCAAAGGGGCAAGACGCTGGATCGCTCTACCCCTGATGTCTGTCCAGCCCTCTGAGTTTCTTAAACCCTGCTTCGCCGTTGTAACAGGGCTGCTGCTAAGCCTGCGTCATACCCTACGGCTCTCCAACGGGTGGCGTTTCCCGGGGAGGATAGTAGCCTGCGGGGTCTATATCGTCATTGCCGCTCTGCTTCAGGCACAGCCGGATATCGGGATGCTTTCGGTCATCAGCATGGTGTTCATCACCCAGCTGTTTATTGATGGCCTCCCCATCGTTGTTTTTGGGATGCTTGTCTCGGCGGCTCTGGGTGCCTTCGGGGTGGCTTATTTAGTGTTCGACCATGTCCATTCCCGCGTGCAACGCTTTCTCCACCCAGATGTGGGGGATCATTACCAGATTGATACCTCCATGCGGGCCTTCGGCAATGGTGGTCTGCTAGGCCGGGGGCCGGGTGAAGGCCGGGTAAAAGACCTGTTGCCCGATGCACATGCTGACTTCGTCTTTTCCGTAGCGGGTGAGGAATATGGCTTCGTGATGTGCCTCTTCATCATTGCTATATTTACCGCACTCGTATTTTCCACTCTCAACCGCCTTTTGGAAGAGAAGAAGCCCTATATCATCCTTTCGGCAAGCGGGCTGATCACCGGGTTCGGCCTACAGGCCTTCGTCAATATGGGTTCGTCATTGCACCTCATTCCCACCAAAGGTATGACGCTGCCCTTTATTTCCTACGGGGGGAGTTCAGCCCTCTCCGTAGCCTTGACCATTGGCATGGTTCTGGCACTAACCCGCCATCGCGTGGAGGCAGGCCCCTTTACGCCTGATCCCTCTCCAATAGAAACAACCCCCCGTCTAACCACGTCATCCTCAAAGGATCGCATCTGATGAAACACGCAACAATCCTCATCGCCGCTGGCGGTACTGGTGGCCATTTCTTCCCTGCTGAAGCACTAGGGGCAGAACTTCAACGCCGGGGGCATCAGACCATTCTCGTAACCGATGCCCGCAACACCCGGGCAGAACTGGGTGCCTTTGCCCACTCCCCCCGCTATGTTCTCAAAAGCAGTGGTGTGGCCGGGAAAAAACCTCTCGACAAGCTCAAAGGCATAGGCAGCCTACTCTGGAGCTGCCTTGGCGGTCGCCAGATCGTAGCTGGATACCAACCAGCCGCTGTGGTCGGATTTGGCGGATATCCATCCATTCCTCCCCTGCTGGGTAGCCGCCTGAAGATAGGCAAACGCCCCGCCCTCATCATCCACGAAGGCAATGCCATCCTAGGGCAAGCCAATGCCCTTCTAGCCCGCTTCAGCGATGCCATCGCCACGTCCTACCCGCGGGTCGCCCGCCTACCAGCAGGCCGGAAGGTTATGCAGACGGGTATGCCAGTCCGCCCCTCTATCGAGGCTCTGGCCGATACGGAATATACCACCCCAAACATGTTCAGTAACGAACCAATCAATCTTTTGGTTTGGGGAGGCTCATTAGGGGCAGAAATTTTCAGTTCTGTTGTTCCTCAGGCACTCTGCAACTTGCCGGCATCCTTCCGCTTCCGCCTCCATGTCACTCAGCAGGCCCATGCGGACATGGTCCCTGTCCTGTCCGGCATTTATAAGCAAGTCGGCATTAAGGCGACTGTTACGCCTTTCATTGACGATGTAGCCGCCGAACTGGGGAAAGCCCATCTCGTCATCGGGCGTGCTGGTGGCTCCTCGGTAGCAGAGCTGGCTATGGCGGGCCGTCCCTCCATCCTCGTGCCGCTTCCCATCGCTGCCTCTGATGAGCAAGGTGTCAATGCACAAGCGATGGAACAGGCGGGGGGCGGCTGGATGGTCCGTCAGCGTGACTTTTCCTCCTCTGCGCTGTGCAAGCATCTGACCTATCTCTTCAACCACCCTGAAGAGCTGAAGCGGGCCGCAGAAGGTGCTCGCAACCTCCAGCAGCGTCGTGCTGCCGAAAAACTGGCCGACCTGGTTGAAACGACCATTAAAGCCTGATTATCTGCCCCCTATCCCATCCCCTGCCGGAGTTCCCCCTCATGCGTGCATTACCCCTCAATCTTGGCTTGATTCACTTCGTTGGTATTGGTGGCATCGGCATGTCCGGCATTGCCGAAGTACTGCATATGCTTGGCTACAAGGTTCAGGGGTCCGACATTGCCGAAAATGCCAATGTAAAACGCCTGCGCAAATCGGGGATTCAAGTGCATATTGGCCATGATGAAGCCAATCTGGGGGAAGCGCGGGTCGTTGTCATTTCCACCGCTGTGAAGCGGGATAATCCGGAGGTCATGGCCGCCCGTGCCCGGCTCATTCCCGTTGTCCGGCGGGCGGAGATGCTGGCCGAGCTGATGCGCCTACGCTGGGCGGTGGCCATCGGGGGGACACATGGCAAGACGACCACGACCAGCCTCGTGGCCTGTGTGTTAGAACAGGCCAAGCTGGACCCGACCGTCATTAACGGTGGCATCATCGAGGCCTACGGCACCAACACCCGCATGGGGTCCGGTGACTGGATGGTGGTGGAAGCCGACGAAAGTGATGGCTCTTTCCTCCGCCTTCCTGCCATCATTGCCGTTGTCACCAATATGGACCCCGAACATCTGGACCATTGGGGGTCCGATGAAGCGATGGAGGCCGGTTACCGACAATTCGTTTCCAACATCCCTTTTTACGGGTTTGCCGTCCTCTGCGTGGACCATCCGCGCGTGCAACAAATGATCCCTCAGCTTTCCGACCACCGTGTCGTAACCTACGGCTTCAGCCCACAGGCAGATGTTCGGGCTGAAATCACCGGGGCAGACGGTCAGGGCGTAAACTTCAACGTCACCATCACAGACCGAGCCACCAACAGCCAACGTCTGGCCGGACCGTTCCACCTACCCATGTTCGGGCACCATAATGTCCTCAATGCCGTGGCTGCCATCGCCGTGGCGCAGGAAATGGAAATTCCCGATCACGTCATCGCCGATGCCCTTGGCGGCTTCCGAGGCGTGCAGCGTCGCTTTACCCTGACAGGCACCTGGAATGATGTGAAAATCATTGATGATTACGGCCATCATCCTGTGGAGATTGCCGCTGTGCTCAAAGCCGCCCGACAGGCTGGGGCAAAGCATGTCATTGCCGTCATCCAGCCGCACCGTTATTCCCGCCTCAATGCACTATTCAATGATTTCTGCACCTGCATGAACGACGCCGATACCGTTATCGTGGCAGACGTCTATGCCGCAGGGGAAAGCCCCATCGAAGGCATTGGGAGAGACCAACTCGTCGAAGGGTTGCGGGACCGTGGGCACCGCCATGTCCTGCCCCTCACCTCCCCGGATGATCTAGCCACCGTCATCGCCGACGTAGCCGTGCCGGGTGACTATGTCCTTTGCCTGGGCGCTGGGTCCATCACCCACTGGGCACAGGCTCTTCCCGAGCAGCTGACCAGCCTCAAACAGGACGCATCATGACGGCTGCTGCACCTTTCAAACATATACGGGGACGGCTGAAGGCACACGCCCCTTTGGCCTCACGCAGCTGGTTCCGAACCGGCGGAACTGCCGACTGGCTCTTCATCCCGCAGGATACCGAAGACCTCGCCTCCGCCCTGCGCCAGTGCCCATCCGACCTGCCGGTGACGGTTCTTGGAGCCTGCTCCAACGTTATCCTCCGGGATGGTGGCCTTCCGGGCCTGACCATCCGCCTTGCAGGAGGTTTTGCAAGCATCGAAGCGGATGACGATGGCCTGATCGTCGGAGCGGCCGCACTAGATAGCAGCGTAGCTGAAACAGCAGCACGGGCAGGCATGGCCGGTTTTGCCTTCCTCTCCACTATTCCCGGTTCCATTGGCGGTGCCGTCTGCATGAATGCAGGAGCCTATGGGGGGGACATGTCTACCCTGCTCGACTGGGTAGAGATTCTGACCCATGAAGGCACACTCCAACGTCTGCCCGCCTCGGCACTAAACATGCAGTATCGTCATACCTCTCTGCCAGCAGGTAGCATCGTCCTACGTGCCCGCCTAAAGGCACGTGGCGATGAAGAACCTGCCGCTATCCAGCAAAAAATGCAGGAAATGCGTGCCAGCCGTGAGGCCAGCCAACCCCTGCGTGCCCGGACCGGTGGTTCCACCTTCCGTAATCCCGAAGGACATAAGGCATGGGAGCTGATTGATGCTGCCGGGTGCCGGGGGCTACGACATGGAGGGGCTCAGATTAGCGAGAAACACTGCAACTTCATGCTCAACACAGGCAATGCCACCAGCACAGAGCTGGAAGAACTAGGCGAAATGGTCCGTAGCCGTGTTTTGGATAAAAGCGGCATCGCCTTGCATTGGGAGATCAAACGGCTGGGCCGCCCTCTTCCTTCTGCTTCTTCCTCCTGATAGTGAGACATCCGGGCATGACATACACACCCATCCTTCCTACCTCCACCCCTCTTTCCATTGCGGTACTGATGGGGGGAACATCCAGTGAACGAAGCGTCAGCCTCTCCAGCGGCAAGGCTGTGATGGCCGCTCTGAAGGAAGCCGGACACCATGTCCATGCCATTGATGCAGGGCCGGACATTACTGCTACCATTCAGGCCCTAAAAGCCTGCAAGCCCGATGCCGTCTTCAATGCCCTTCATGGTCCCGGTGGGGAAGATGGTGCCATCCAGGGCGTGCTAGAATGGCTGGGCCTGCCCTATACTCATTCTGGCGTGCTGGCTTCTGCCATCGCCATGAACAAGGCCAGCACCCGCATGGCCCTTCAAGCGGCTGGACTGCCCGTAGCAGAAGGCTGTCTCACCACCCCGGATGAGCTAAAAAAACAAGCACCATTACCAGCCCCCTATGTGCTGAAACCCGTAGCAGAAGGATCATCCGTTGGGGTGCATATCATCCATAAGGATGATGCAGAACGGCGAACCTCCATTGCTGATTCATGGACATTCGGCCCTCAGATTCTCGCCGAGCGTTTCATTCCCGGTCGTGAACTAACAGTCGCCGTACTGGGGGATGATGCCCTCGCCGTGACGGAAATCCTCCCGCAGGAAAGCGGCGGTTTTTACGACTTTGCCGCCAAATATCAGGCCAATGGGTCCCGCCATATTATTCCCGCCCCCCTGCCAGCACACATTACGGAACAAGCCCTTGCCTTGGCCCGCAAGGCCCATCAAGCTCTAGGCTGCAAGGGCGCTAGCCGGACAGATTACCGCTATAACAGCGACAGTGATGAGCTGGTCATTCTGGAGGTCAACACCCAACCGGGTATGACGGCCACATCCCTACTACCCGAGCAGGCCGCAGCCCGTGGCGTAAGCTATCCCCTGCTATGCCATTGGTTGGTGATGGATGCACTAGGGCAAGCACACCCGCTTTCCCTCCATCCTGTCCCCCTACCAGATAACCGCTGACACATCATGGTGTCCTTCTTCAGAAAACGCCCTCAGGAGCCTTTCGATCCCTACGGGGACCGCCCCTCCAGCATGTCCCTCTTCTGGCAAAGGCAGAAGATCCTTCTCCGGCGGCTCAGTATTTTGGGAGTGGTCTGTTTCCTGCTTGCCGGTGCTGGCTGGCTAGCCTGGAGCAGCCAAGGAGGGCACAGACTAGCCGACAGCCTACGTTCCCGCCTAGCAGCACTAGACCCGCTACGCATTCAGCACATCATCATCACCGGGCGGCACCTGACTGATGAAAGCGAGATCATGGAGGCCTTGGGAACGAGCCTGAACCACTCGCTTTTCAGCTTTTCTGTCGAAGATGCACGGGAGCGTATTGATGCCCTGCCCTTTATCGACCACTCGACGGTCGAACGCCATCTGCCAGATACCATCAGTGTAACGGTAGAGGAGAAAAACCCCATCGCCATCTGGCAGATGGAAGGCCATTTCGTTCTCATCAACCAGAAGGGAGATACCGTCTCCCGGCAAGAGCTGACGGCCCATAACAGTTCTGTGTTCCGCAAGCTGCCTCTTGTTGTTGGTGCCGGGGCTAATCTGGAGGCGAATACCCTCATTACCCTGCTAGACCAGTTCCCTGACATTAACAGCCATACCTTGGCCCTTATCCGTATTGGGCAGCGACGCTGGAATATCCTCATGCAGAATGGCACCACCCTTATGCTGCCTGAAGGCGCCGAAGCTGCCGCCCTCTCTCGCCTGCATGACTATCAACACGATTATCAGCTCCTAGACCGCCCCCTGAAAACCATTGACATGCGCCTGCCCGACCGTATGGTCATTCACCCTGCTACGTCTCCGGGTGCCGACCAGGAAGTCCCACCTGTGCCTCCGCCCTCTGAAAACTGATCCATCATGTCCCGCTCTGCCTCTCAGCATTCCCCCGCCATCCTTCAACAGAACCGAGCCGTTCTTCCCATTCTTCCCTCAGAAGAACAGCAGGGCTTTGTCTGGACACCAGGGCTGAAGGCTATTCTGGACATAGGCTCCACCAAAACAACCTGCCTAATTGGGCAAGGGCTGAAAAATGGCGGCCTGCGTGTACTAAGCTGGGGGTGGCGGCGCTCTGAAGGGGTGAACTCCGGGGCTATCGTAGACACTATCCAACTGGAGCGGGTCATTCGAGCAACAGTTGGGGATGCGGAACGCAAAATCAGCCGCCGTATTCGAGACGTAACGGTCAATCTCGCCTGCGGCAATCCGCGCAGCTACCATATTGATACCCTCATGGCTCCCAATGGGCGGGAAGTAACCAAAGATGACATTCTGCACCTCTACGGGCAGGCCCGCCACGACGCCGCCGAGCATGACCGTAGGATTGTTCAGGCCATGCCTCTGGGCTTCAATATTGACGACAGCCTCACTGTTCTAAACCCCTGCGGGCAGCGCTGCGAAAAGCTGGTCGGCAAGTTTCATCTCGTAGATGCCCAGACGAGCGCCCTACACACGCTAGATGCCGTCCTACGTAAAGCGGAGTTGCGGGCTGTCGACCTGCTTTCCAACCCCATCGCCTCTGGCCTTGCCGTGCTCGATCATGATGAACGCGACCTAGGGGTGACTGTTGTCGATATGGGGGCCGGGACAACCACTCTTGCCGTCTTTGCCCGTGGGCGGGTCCTTTACACACGGCACATCAAGGTTGGCGGGCATCACATCACTCGTGACATCGCCCAGTCCCTGTCTATCCAGCTCGAAACCGCAGAACGGCTAAAAACCCTCTACGGGGTCGCTTATGCCTCAGCCGATGATACCTCCATCCCCATCGCCCTCCCTGTCTCACATCGCAATATTGTCCGGCAAATCACCCGGGCCGACCTCGTCCGGGCTATTGCCCCTCGTGTTGAAGAGACGCTGGAAATGCTCCGCTATGAGCTTGATGGAGCCGGTCTAGGTCGTCCAGCAGAAGGGCGTGTCATCCTGACAGGCGGTGGAGCGTTACTCAATGGGATAGATGCTGTAGCGGCGGAAATCCTGAACCGTCCCGTGCAGGTCCGCTCTCCCACGGCGATACGAGGGCTACCGGAATCAGACCATCCCTCCATCTGGGCGGGATTCTCAACAGCGGCGGGCCTACTCGCTTGGGCGGCTGGAGCAAAAGACCGTTTCTGCCTCTCCGAGACTGAAGCAGCCCCACGGGGTATTGCCTGGCGTCTTGCAAATTTCCTACGAAGGAAGACATAAACAGGCTTTAGCCTCGATATTTCAGATTACATCTTTCATTCCAGATGTTACTCTATCGCCGAAATCTGTTTGCTACAGCACATCTGTAGCTCTCTTTATAGTCCACCCCGGCCGGAGCAAGACCATTATGTCATTGAACCTGACCCCGACGACCCCTGGTGTTAGCGCTGTCAGCCCCCCGCGCATCACTGTCATCGGGGTTGGCGGCGGCGGGGTCAATGCCGTCAATAACATGATTGATGGCCACCTACGGGGCGTCACCTTTATTGCTGCCAATACGGATGCACAACAGCTGGCTCTCTCCAAAGCGGAAACACGTCTCCAGCTTGGCCCAACCCTGACACGCGGACTAGGCGCAGGAGCCAAGCCAGAGGTCGGGCGTCAGTCCGCCGAGGAGGTGGAAGACGAAATCCGCCAGCATCTGGAGGGTGTGGACCTCGTCTTCGTTACGGCTGGTATGGGCGGTGGCACCGGTACAGGCGCAGCCCCTGTCGTAGCACGGATCGCCCATGAAGTTGGCGCTCTGACGATTGGTGTCGTCTCCAAACCATTCGACTTTGAGGGCTCCCGCCGCAGTCGGGCAGCAGCAGCCGGCATCGCCGAGCTGGAAAAATACGTTGATACACTGCTGGTCATCCCTAACCAGAACCTCTTTGGCAGTGCCTCGTTGACGACCTCCCTTGTGGAGGCCTTCGCCATGGCTGATGATGTTCTATACAGCGGCGTCCGCAGCGTGACGGACCTGATGGTGGAAGCCGGGTACCAAAATCTTGACTTCGCCGATGTCCGCACTGTCATGAGCGGCATGGGCAAGGCCATGATGGGCATTGGTACCGCCTCGGCTGAAGAAGACGGTGAGGATTGGGCCATCACCGCCGCCGAACGAGCCATCTCTAACCCACTCCTGGAGGAAACCTCCATCGCTGGGGCACGGGCACTGCTCGTCAACGTGACGCTTGGTCCAGATATGAGCCTGCTGGCTTATAACCAGATCATGAATCTCATCCGTGAGACAGCCAACTGTGAAGATGAAGAAATCAACAGCGGGTTTGTCGTCAATGAGAACATGCAGGGCAAAGTACAGGTTTCTGTCATCGCTACGGGGCTGAATGGCCAGAAACGCCAGGAGCCTTTTGAAGAAAAACCCGCCGAGGCACCTCATCGTACGCCTTCCACCGAGGACGCAGCTCCCCCCGCAGAGGGGAATCGGGCTGCGGAGCATGAGGCAGAAACCACCGAGCATAACGGGCCTTCCGAAGGGGCTGAGGGTGTGCATGAGGGTGAAAACCCATCCGAGCCAACGCCTGAGAGCCATCCCCCTCATATCCCCAATTACGATCCCCATCTCGGCCCTAATCACACCCCCAGCGGTATTCCGCCCGAGCCGATCCGCCCAAGAGAAGATGCCGGGCAGACGGGTGGTGGGCTGTTTAGCCGCTTCTTCCGTTCCCGCCCCGCACCAGAACATGACCGCCGGGACGTACCGCCTGTCTCTGGTGAACGGAAGCCACCACAGAGTGACGGTCTGACAACACCTCCCGAGGATGACGAGCTGAGCATCCCGACCTATCTGCGCCGTGGCCCGAAGTAACCCACTCTGCCTATAAGCCCTCAGCCTTTCTGTAGGCTGGGGGCGTTATCCACCTCTCCCCCTTTATGGGGGCGCGCCCTGCCTCATCGGGTAAGGTCGCCCATGCCCAAGCACCTGCCCTCATGACAGACGCCTCATACTCCCGGCCAGCACCGGCATCCCTGCAAATGCAGACCTCATTGGATCGTGCCATACAATGTCAGGGCATAGGGCTACATAGTGGCAAACCCGCCTTAGTCCATCTTGTCCCAGCAGGGCCTGATACGGGTACTCGGTTCCAACGGCTAGATGTAGCGGCCTCTCCTGCTTTCCGCCTGACATATGACTGCATCATCTCCAGCCCACTAGCCACGGTTGCTTCCTCCCCGCTCACACCCGGGCTGACAGTCGCCACGATGGAACATCTCATGGCGGCCCTCCATGCCTGTGAGGTGGATAACCTGCTCATCCAGCTTGATGGCCCAGAACTACCCATTTTAGATGGTGGTTCCCGCACATTTCTTTCTCTCATAAAGGCGGCTGGCCGTAGCCGCCTACCAGTGCCACGCCGGACTATTGAAGTTCTTCGTCCAGTTCACGCAAAGGGGAAGAACGACGCTTATGCCAGCTTACTACCGGGCAGACCGGAAGAGCTTGAACTCTCCCTCACCATTGATTTCCCCGCCCCAGCCATCGGGAAACAATCTTTCCAGATGGTTCTATCTCAACATAGTTTCGAGCATGACATCGCCCCCTGCCGAACTTTTGTGAACCATCAGGATATCACCATGCTTCAGGCACAGGGGCTAGCTCTCGGGGGCTCGCTGGAGAATGCACTGGTCATTCAACATGACCGTATCCTAAACCCCGATGGGCTACGCTTTGATAATGAATGTGTCCGCCATAAAATGTTGGATGCTATCGGTGATCTTTACTGTGCCGGATTCAGACTTTCAGGCCGGTTCGAAGGCCATAAAACAGGCCATGCACTGAACAACCAGCTTTTGCACACCCTGTTCGCCTCCCCCGAAAACTGGCGTTTCTCTGATGGCAGCCCGCACAGGCTTCCTTCATCCGGTTGAGAATATCATATCCGGACGCAAGAACCCCCTTTCCCCTGAACACTCCCATGCTATAAGAAAATCATGGTCAGCAGCATCCTCAAATCCCACATGGTTTCGTACCGTTTCAGTCTTTCGGCCCTCGGCGCACCGGCTCTGCTCGGGCTTGCCCTTCTTACGGGCTGCTCCAGCTCCGATGCCGACATACAGGCAAAGCTGCCACGCACGGCAGATGCCGAGACCCTCTATAACTACGGGATTGATGCCCTGCATGGTGGGCATTACAAGCTGGCCAGCAGTGAATTCGAGCTCCTCCAGCAAAATTTCCCCTATTCCGGCTATACGGGCAGTGCCGAACTGATGGAAGGTTACGCCTACTACCTACAGGGTGAGTATGCGCTTTCTGTCCAGCAGCTAGAACGCTACCTTCAGCTGCATCCCACCAGCCCGGATGCCGCTTACGCCTATTATCTCCGTGGCCTCTGCTATTACGAGCAGATCGGCGATGTTTCCCGAGACCAGCTTGGCACGCTGGAGGCTATGGATGCTCTCCAGGAAGTCATAACACGCTTCCCCCAAACTTCTTATGCTCGTGATGCCCAGCTGAAAATTGACCTCTGCCGTGATCATCTGGCCGGTAAAGAGATGTATGTTGGCCGTTACTACCAGCGGGAAAAAGACTATCAGGCCGCTTATGGCCGTTACCAGCGGGTTATTCAGGACTTCCAGACGACCAACCATGTGCCGGAAGCACTGGAGCGTCTGGTGGAAGTCAATCTGGACCTCGGCCTGCCAGATGAGGCCCGTCAGGCCGCAGCTGTCCTTGGCTACAACTCGCCAGATAGCCGCTGGTATCGTCTCGCCTATGACAAGCTGAAATATAACAATCAGCTTACGCCGCAACTGCCAAAGCCCGCCCGTAGCCAGCAGAAGCAGGAGCGGCACGCCAAGAAACACCACACCATGGCACCGCCGCCCGTGCAGAAGAGTGCACCGGCATCTCCGGATGCTGTCATTGTGCAGCCTGTTTCCACGACACAGTCTGCACCTGTTGCTTCTGTCGAGATTCCCCCCGTGCCGGCTGCGGCCTCTGGCTCCAGCCATCAGAATAATGGAAAGACATCACACTAAGGCAGGTTCATTATTGCCGTATTCGTGTCGCAATTCTTTCTGAAAAGTAACATGTGAGGTTAGAAACATCTGGCCTCACAACGTTTCTCTTTGTCCGGCCGGTGCAACCACTTGCACGGATCAAGTTTCTTCCTGACTATCGGGCACCGCATTTTCTACAAACCATAACAGAAACATGGCATGGCTGTTTCTACCGGTTCTGGAGGCTGCATTTATGCTGACACATCTCTCCATCCGTGATGTTGTACTGATAGAAAAGCTGGACCTCCCGTTCCACGGTGGTCTGACAGCCCTGACGGGAGAGACCGGGGCTGGAAAATCTATCCTGCTGGATAGTCTCGGTCTCGCTCTGGGCGAGCGGACTAGCAGCCGCATCATTCGGGCCGGGGCCCCCCAAAGCAGCGTGACGGCTACCTTCACGCTACCCTCGGGCCATCCCGTTTATGAACTGCTCAAAGACAAAGGCATTGCCTCCGTCGAAGAAGGCAAACCCCTTATCTTGCGTCGGATCGTCCCCAAAGAAGGACGTTCCCGGGCCTATGTTTGCGACCAACCCATCAGCATCAGCATCCTGCGGGAAGTAGCTTCCCTTCTTGTGGAAATACAGGGCCAGCATGAACAAATGGGGTTGGCTAATCAGAGTGCTCACCAGACATTGCTGGATGCATTCGGGGTTCCACAACATCTACGCCGGCAAGTCGCTCGTTGTTGGGATACATGGCAGAACACACTGTGCACCCTAAACAAGACCCGCAAAGAGGTAGAGGAGGCCAGCAAAGAAGAAGACTGGCTGCGTCAGGTCGTGGACGACCTTTCCGCCCTCGCCCCCAAGGAAGGCGAGGAAGATGAGCTTGCCGCCCTGCGCATCAAGCTCCAACAGGATGAACGCCGAGGCGAAGCTGTCGCCGCTGCCCTTGCAGAACTAACCCCCAAAGACCGCCGTACCGCCACACCTGCCACGGCACTCCGTTCGGCCAATCGTGCCCTCTCCCGGCTGCTACCCTCTCCTCTGGACAGAGCACAAGACGAAGAACAAGAAACACCATCCGCCCAGCAGGAACAGGCACAAGAAGCTCTTACCGCCTTGGAAAAAGCAGAGGAATATCTGGCCGAGGCTGAGACCCTGCTTTCCCGTCTGGCCGTGGATACGACAGTTGATGTCCGCCTTCTGGAAGAAACAGAAGAACGGCTTTTCACCCTGCGTTCCGAAGCCCGTAAGCATAAGATTAGCGTTAGTGAACTGCCCTCATTCCTGGAAACACTGAACCAACGGCTTGCCAGCATCGATTCCAGCGCAGAGGCCCTCGCCCAACTGGAAGAACAAGTCCGCGAAAGCCGGGCCGCCTACGAGAAAGCTGCCCAAGAGCTCAGTGCAGCCCGCAGTAAGGCAGCCCGTCAGATTGAGGCTCGGGTCATGGCGGAGCTGGTGCCTCTCAAGCTGGAACGGGCACGCTTCATCGTCGAACTTTCCCCCCTGCCTGCCGAGCAGTGGAATCGTCATGGCATGGAACAGGTGGCTTTCCTCATCGCTGCCAATCCCGGCCAGCCACCCGGCCCTCTTGGCAAAGTAGCCTCCGGTGGGGAGCTTTCCCGCCTGATGTTGGCTCTCAAGGTCGTGTTAGCAGGGCGTTCTTCCCTCACCACACTGGTCTTTGACGAGGTGGATTCTGGCGTTGGTGGGGCCACTGCCTCCGCCATTGGGGAGCGGCTAAACCGTGTGGCAAAGGATGTTCAGGTGCTAGCCATTACCCATAGCCCTCAGGTCGCTGCTTACGGTAACCATCAGCTCCGCATCGCTAAGCAGGTCGTCAATAATCAGACGCAGACCAGTGCCACCCCTCTAACAGATAAAGAACGCCGTGAAGAGCTAGCCCGTATGCTCGCTGGTGATACTGTAACCGATGCCGCCCGTGCAGCGGCGGATAGCCTTCTTGGACCCACAGCAGAATGACCCGTACTCCCACTCCCGCCCAGCGCCATGCCGAACTGGAAGCAAAAATTGCCCGCTGGAATGAAGCCTATCATGGGCAGGACAATCCGGAAGTCTCCGATGCCGAATATGATAATGCTCGGTTGGAACTGGTCATGCTGGAGAAACGCCACCCGGAACTAAAACAAAAGGACGGCGTTTCCTCACAGGTCGGGGCAGCGCCCAATCCGGCCTTTGGCAAGGTCAAGCACCGTGCCCCTATGCTCTCGCTGGATAATGTGTTCAACGAGGATGAATTTGCCCAATTCATCAGCCGGATCGGCCGATTTCTTGGGTTGGATGAGGCCCAAACAGACGGGTTAAAATTCGTAGCGGAACCCAAAATTGACGGCCTTTCCATCAGCCTGACCTATGAAAATGGTACGCTGACTGTCGCCACGACCCGGGGGGATGGCACGACCGGGGAAGATGTGACCGCCAATGTGCAGACCATTAGCACCATTCCCCAGACACTCCCTGCCCCCTTTCCGGAACTTCTGGAAATCCGAGGCGAAATTTTCATGAGCCGGGCCGAGTTTCTGGCCCTCAACAAGCAGCAGGAAGAACGGGGAGAAAAGCCCTTCGCCAACCCACGCAACGCCGCTGCTGGATCACTCCGCCAGCTGGATGCGTCCGTTACGGCCCGCCGCCCTTTGGGGCTATTTGCCTATGGGCTGGGCTATAACACGGGCGTGACCATCACCACCCATCTGGAATGGCTAGAGCAGCTGAAAAAATGGGGCTTTACCGTCAATCCACTCTCACAGGCCATCAGCCACGCCAGTGATGTGCCCGCCTATGTGGAGAACTTGGCCAAGGAACGGTCTGATCTTGATTATGATATTGACGGCATCGTTTTTAAAATTGATGCCATAGACCTTCAGACACGCCTTGGCTTTGTGGGCCGTGCCCCTCGATGGGCCATCGCTTGGAAGTTTCCAGCGGAACAGGCCATTACCCGCCTAAACGACATCGAGATTCAGGTGGGGCGGACTGGTGCCCTTACCCCCGTAGCGCATCTGGAACCTATCAATGTCGGTGGGGTCATCGTCTCCCGGGCAACCCTGCATAATGAGGATGAAATCCGCCGTCTTGACGTCCGGCCCGGTGACCTCGTGCGCATCCAGCGTGCCGGGGATGTTATTCCGCAAGTGCTTGGTGTCGTCGATGCTGACAGGCCAGACCGGGCTGGGCCGTTCCATTTTCCCGACCACTGCCCTGCCTGCCATGCCCATGCCGAACGCATTGGCGAGGAGGCCGTGCGCCGCTGTTCTGGAGGGTTGACTTGTCCTGCCCAAACGGTCGAGCGGCTTATTCATTTTGTATCCCGCAAAGCGTTCGATATTGATGGGCTGGGCGAGCGCAGCATTCGCAGCTTTTATGAGCTTGGGCTGGTCCAACGTCCGGGCGATATTTTCCGCCTGCATGAGCACAGGGAACGCCTCCAAAAGCTGGAAGGCTGGGGGCCGCAGTCGGTCGATAAATTACTTCAGGCTATTGATGACCGCCGCACCATCAGCCTACCTCGCTTCATCTATGCATTGGGTATCCGCCGCATCGGGGAGCGTAACGCCCAGTTACTCGCACGTCATTATCAAACCTTCTCAACCTGGCATGAGGCCATGCTCGCCGCTATTGAATCGGATAGCGAAGAACGAGCTGCCTTGAGTGCCATCATGGGCATTGGCCCCGCCATTGCCGAGGAAGTGGCTGCCTTCTTTGCTGAAGAGCATAACCGGGACGCTTTGGATGACCTGACGCCATCCCTGACCATCAACGAAGAGACAGGTCCCGTTACTGATGATGAAGGCTCTGCTCCCTTGAGTGGTCAGGTCATGGTGTTCACGGGGTCGCTCACCACCATGTCCCGAGCCGAAGCGAAAGCCATTGCTGAACGGCTAGGCGCACAGGTGACGGACAGCGTCTCTCGCCGCACAACATTAGTCGTTCTGGGTGAAAAAGCTGGTTCCAAGGCTAAGAAGGCCCATGAGCTGAATATCCGCACTCTTGATGAAGCTGAATGGCGTACAATGGCCGGACTGCCCGAGGCAGGCTGATGCTCTCAAAACAAATGGGGGCAATGCCAATCCTCTAACGTCGTTCATAGCCTAGGCTACAGTCTCTTCTGGGGTTTTCCTCTCAGAAGAGACTGTGGAACACATGAAAAATATCGGGATACGTTACTATTATCCCTGAATGGATCGCTTAGGCCTTATCAATTTTATCCCACATAAAGCCACAAATCACCTTAGGTAGACTTTGTCTAATCTCCTCCTTTACAGAGATGACCAGCTCCCGATATTCTAACCTATATTTACTTGTAGTCTCAGGTTCGGGATGATCCCACGGCTTGGTATCTGCTACAAAATGGAATATGGACGCATTGTCCTGTGCTTCTTTCACCTGCTGTTGTATATCAGGTTCAAAATCAAGGTAATTTGTATCTACATATTCAGCGTAAAAGTTCCAACATTGTTCAAAATTATAAAGAGATTCTCTAAAAACATGATTCAATATTGATTCATCGTAAAAGGGCCATTTTTTATTTATACATTCAATACAGTATAAAGAATCCGATGTCGTAATGGCATCCATATTAAAAAGAACTAGTCCACTATTTATGTAACGGCATGGATCGGCTAAACCCAGCACGTTCCTGCTAAATTTATTAAAATCTCCATAATCATCATATTTCCTGTAATTCCTTATCATACAGCGAACACCGCCGATTTTCTTATCCGAAGGAAGTTCTTGAATAATCTTCAGGATGTCATCTCTCACCAATACATCGACATCAATGCTCAACACTCGGCTAAAATCTTTAAACAGCGTAGGAATAAATAAAGGAAAATAAGTTTCCAGAGGGCGATTCTCGTTATTGGAAAATCTTTGTTTTTCCAAAAATGAAGAACAATCAATAAATGAGACAACACTCCCAAAAGAAAAAACAACACGCTCTACAAGTTGTATCAGTGTTTTATCAAGGTGCTTATAAAGTACGAAGAACTCAATCTTGCTAGTATCAGAACAATTGTTCAATATGGATTTTATCGTGATGAGTACCGGTATCACATATTTTTTATCGAACGAAATAACTATTGGAAAAACACTCATTATTCCCTCATAAAATCACATTCTACATCTTGTGAAGCTTTTTATAATAATTTCAAAGACATGTCTTGTAATATATTCTTTACCTCTTCAAAAAAGATCTCTTCCTTAAACATTACCCAACCTAAAAAAATTATTTCCTGCTAACCGCATAAAGCAATTGAAACCTGTACCAACTCCATTATCATGCCGCCAATAATCGCTGCCTTGGCAGGGTGGCCATAGAGAGAGCATATGCCCACCACATCATCCAGTCACCATTCCCTCATCATGCTGGTCGTTGGCCTGCTAGTCACCGTTGTACTGATCGGGGTCTCCATTCTTATTTCCCTCTCGGAAATCTCTTTTGCCGCAGCACGAGAAACCCGTATGCGGGCTCTGGCTAAAGAAGGTGACAGACGAGCACGGGCTTTCTTACGTCTCCGCCGCAATAGCGGGCAGGTGATGACAGCCATACAGATATGCCTCAATGCTGTTGGCATCCTGGGGGGTGTTGTCGGGGATGCTCTGTTGAGTGAACCTTTCGCGGCTGGCTTCCATTATCTGGGACTATCCGCTCCTCTGTCGGAAAAGGCTGGGTCCTTTACCTCATTTATTCTCGTGACAGGGCTGTTCGTGCTCTTTGCCGACCTTCTCCCCAAACGAACAGCCATGAATGCCCCCGATAAGATTGCTCTGGCTGTAGGTTGGTTCCCTGCCCTGATCCTGAAGCTGCTTTATCCTGCCGTATGGGTCTTTTCCCATATCGCCGACCTGATCCTAAAGCTGCTGCGTATTCCTGCTACAGCCACAGTAGAGGCTGTAACGCCGGAGGATCTCCGGGCCATTCTTGCTGCGGGAACAGCCTCCGGTATCCTGCTGGAGCAAGAACACCAGATGATCCAAAATGTCATGGCACTACAGAACCGTTCCGTAACATCTGCCATGACCCCACGGGATGAAATTGTTTATTTAGATGTTAATGAAAGTCTAGAAAGCCAGCGTGATAAAGTGCGTGTTCGCCCTTATTCCCGCTACCCATTCTGTGATGGATCGCTAGATAAAGTGGTCGGTTCTATCCGCGCAGAAGACGTTCTGGTCGCCGTGGTGGACGAACCAGCCACGCTAACCAACCCACAGAAGGCTCCTCCCAGACAGATATTCAACATGCGCCGGGATGTCCTGTCTCTGCCTGATACGCTGAATCTCTGGGAAACTCTGGCTCAATTCGATACTCACGGGGCCGGATTTGCACTTATCTTCAATGAATATGGGCTTGTGGTCGGGCTAATCACCTATAAAGATATTATGGGTGCCCTGATGGATGGGCTGGCCAACCCCTTTGAAGAGCAGGCCATCGTCCGCCGTGATGATGATTCATGGCTCATTGATGGAGCGGCTCCCATTTTGGATGTCATTCGTGAGCTGGATATTCCCCTCTTCCACGACAATGCCGAATTTGACACGATCGCCGGCTTCATCACACACCGCCTGCGCCGCATGGCCCGTAAAGCAGACCGTGTCGAGATTGCCGGTTTCCGGTTTGAGGTCGTGGATGTCGAACGGTTCCGCATTAACCAGCTTCTGGTGACCCGCATGAAGTCCGCCAACAAAAACGGATGAATTCTGCCCTATCATGACCTCCCATCCTCCCCTGCTCCCCGATGCTATCACCCAACGGGATGCTCTACTCATTATTGATATGCAGAACGACTTCATGCCGGGTGGGGCTCTCCCCGTCTCCGGCGGGCCGGCATGTCTGCCAATCATCAACCACCTAACCCAATGCGGCTTCCGTGCTGTCATTGCCTCGCAGGACTGGCACCCGGCGCAGCATTATTCCTTTGAAGAACAAGGCGGACCTTGGCCCATACACTGCCTTGCAGGCTCATTCGGTGCTGCTCTGGTAGAGGGGCTGAATCAACAGAACATCACCCACATTATTCGCAAAGGCACGGCCCTAAAGGCAGATGCAAACTCTGCCTTTTATGATGATCATGGCATTAGCACAGGCCTAACCGCTCTACTGCGGGGCCTTGGCATCACACGGGTTTTTCTATGCGGTGTAGCCTTGGATGTCTGCGTGCTTGCCACGGCCCGCCATGCTGTCCGAGATGGCTTTGAGACATACATCCTGCAACGGGCCTCAGCAGGGATCGGAGCCCTGCCCGCTTCCCTGCATGAAGAACAGCTCATACTCTACTGAGCAATGCCGGAGCTTGCGGACGTCTCGCCCATACCCTCTAAGAACCGTTATTGTTTCTGGAACCCTGCCAGATGGAGCCCTTTCTGGAGGTAAGCATTCTTCTTCATGACCTTCCAGACCAAACCGCTCCGTAGATTTTCTATCATCAGTAGAATGGGCCCCTGATCAATCCCCAACTGCTGATTATCAACCCAGAAGCTATCGCCATCGGCAAAACTGGGGTTAAAGGCATCTAAAAAGCCATACTGGTTATAGACCTTACTGCCATACTGGGCCTTCATGGCTTGAAGTGCAGGCAAAGCAATTTCTGGCGCAAAGGCCACAGACCCACCCGCCGCCGTGGGAGCAATCGTTCCATCATCAAGCACATAATCTCGCCCAGCCCCACGGGCACTATAAGCAAGAAAATGGCGGTGCTGGCCGTCCACATCCCTATACGCATCCCCTGGGCCATCCGAGGCCGTCAGGCCCCAGATATCTGCACTATAGCCTTTCCAGTGCCCCGGATTATGGCGTGCATACTCACGCTGCGCATAAGCCGCTCTGCGACTATTCTGGAAATAAGTGTACCCCCGCCGACGGCTCGCTTTATCCATAAGATTGCGAAAATCCACCCAGCATTCACTATATTGGTGCCCGAACAAGGGAGCGAAGTTAAGCATGTCATGCCCATAAAAACTGCCCTGCTGCCCCTTATGTGTTTCTGTCCAGCGGTCCCATGTATCAGCGGGCAAAGCATGGGTAGGTGAAGCGAGAGCTAACAAATAAAGCATCAGCCCCTCATTATACCCCGTCCATTGTGAGGACAGAAAATGATCTGGCGGCATCCAGCCCATACTCAACCATGAACTTTTACCACCAGTCATCCACTGCCAATCTACCCGGCGATAAAGCCCATCTGCCAGTGCTCGGATTTCCTGTTCCTGCTGGTTTGAACCATCATAATAAGACTGGGCAAACAACACCCCGCCCATCAACAAGACTGTATCTATACTGGAAAGTTCCGACCAGTCCGCTACCCGCAATCCTGTTTCTGGGTCCAAAAAATGATAGAAAAATCCGTGAGTGCCTGCCGTGCCGCTAGCGGCATCACCCTGAGGCAATGCCGCAAGAAAACGTAATGTAAGAAGGGTCCGCTCCACGGCCTGCTGCCGTGTGATATAGCCCCGCTTTACCCCAATTCCATAAGCGGTCAAACCAAACCCCACACTGGCTATGCTGGCAGCACCATGCGGCAACGGCGCACGATCTGGCACAAGCCCATTACGAGGGTTGGCTGTCTCCCAAAACCAGTTAAACGTCCGATGTTCCAGATCATTTATAAAAATACGTTCTTTAGGGGACAGAGGATAGGCTGCCGCCTTTACCACCGGCATACCCCCAGATAACGGCAGGGCAAGAGCAACACTTACAGTCCCTACCCATAGGGTTCTAAAAAAACGATATATGGGCCGAATCATTTTCATGGCAAGCATACTCCCCCGCCTCCTGATGATACCCTAAATTAACACTCTGGTATTGATGATATTAGAGTTGCGCTTACTATAATGCGTCTCTTTCCCTACAGGCTCATGATGTGCCGCATTATCCTCAAAAATGGTATATTCAACACCATTCGAGTAACTATGAATCTGCCTTACGCTATCCTCATACTGCCCACGATATTCGTGAAGCACCATGGAATATAAGAGAGGCCCCGTCACACGTAGAATACCGTAGGCCCCTACCCCATGAATAGCTTTTTTATAAAGGGCAATACTGCACATAACCTGCTGTATGATGCGGCGCATTAGAGGATGGCCTGCTGCGCAAATTATATAATACTGCTCGTATTCACCATAAGGGATATGTTCAACCTCCCTATGCATACGGGCCCCATGATACCAGAAGGAAAGCAAGAACCGGTCATCTGGACGTATAATCAGATCAAGAGGATAGGACATACTCGTTTTTAGGTCGAGATAGACACCACCAACCGCATATAAACACAGATAACGGAAGAGATCAGCTCTGGCTGCCAGATAATCAGGGCTAATCGCCTGATAATATTTCAGAAAATCATCGCCATAATGCTCTTTAATGAATTTCTCTATGTCGTAATATCCACCTTCAGACCAGAAATAAAACGTATAGTTCTGGTTTAAAGAAACAATATTATTTCTATTCTCTATAAAAGCATTCGGATAAACGCCCGGTGATTTAGGGAAAATACCGATTTGATGGATTTGATGAGCAATATGTTCCTGCTCGGGAAATTTCGGTACTGGGGGCGGCAGCATGTCAAGCTCGATAACACGGAATGTTTCGCACCGCTCCATATGAGGATGATAAGCATCAGAAAGAGCAGGAGACGCAGAAAGATAACCCTCACCCGCCTTAAAGACCCCTACACGGGTAACAACCTGACGATGTATCTCAAACCCCGCAGCGATGAGATCATCTTCTGTCGCCGGTGCTGGGGCATCATCCTCATAATATTCACAAAGAAACTTCTGTACAATCTTGCAATCAACAAGGGCTAGATAGGTATTATAACAAGAGACGAACATGCAGCCCTCAAAACGCTATATCTTTAAGACGCTTAATGCGTATATTATATTGCTTGTCGGATACAAAACCTGCGAAAGCAAAAGTCGCCATATCGCCTTTCTTCATACGGCCTATTTTCGCAAAATTATCTAGATTATCCAGAAAACTAATACGCTTCCTGTCCAAAGAGGCAACAAAAGGCTTATTCTCTCCCGGGGAGAGAAATTGCAGACCAGATATTTCCGCATTATCATTATGACAGACAATATGACTTACACCAGGGTCTGTAATCGCTAGAAGCCCCATATAAACATCATAAGGAAGGGGGCAGAACAACTCCCAGTCTGCTATACCTCCAGCAAAAGTGGTCTTATTATTCGAGGGGTTGATGCTGAGATAGTCGCCGGTTTCCTCACTACACAAAGCTACCAGCCCCCTATCCTGCGGACATATTCTAAGGGGGGCCAACTCAACCATCATATTGAAAATATTACGCCATTGCGGCACAAAATTCTGTGGGAAAGGATAAGGGCTAGCCACAAAGCCACTAACAAAAGCCCCCTGAAGCGGTACCCGGGCCAGTGCCTTACGATGGGGCGTGTAGCATAAGACATGCCCAAAACAGTCCATGAACCAGACTTTATCAAACGAGTAAGGTAAAACTTCCCCGGGCATCACCCATTTCCTAAAAAACAATATCAGGTCACCTGAAACCTCTTCGCCTGAGAGTTATTGGTGTGCAGATGACAGGTCTATGTAACAGAAAAAATCCCATCCCTCTTGAAGAAGGATGGGGCAAAAGTCTTACAATTCTTTCTCTGAGCGAACGATAACCAGCTCGGCCACATCGCCATGAGAGCTGACCAGCGTTACCTCCACGGATGCACCCGGTGCCGTCGCACCAATCTTGGCCAAATTCTCCAGATTGCGGGTAATGGAGAAGGCAAAACCACCCAGCCACGCAAAATTGCCAATATTCTCGACCACAGAAGGCCAGGTAAGAGTCGGGACAGGCTGTCCGTTCATCTCCACCTCACCGTAAGAGTGATCCTGCAGGACAGACAGACCGTCCAGCATTTCCTTAGTCAAGAGAATGAAACGCTCCCAATCATATACGGCTGGAGAGTTCCAATGCGTATCCTGGTTCCGTGGATTGATCGAGAAATACGTCCCGGAATCCTGATCTTCAAGAGCCACAAGATTCGCACCTGCATCCACAAACTGGGCATCTGGCAGGTTATGCGCAACACTCGAGGTATGACGGAACATAACACGAGTTGGCGTCTTAAACGGCCACGAAGCCAGTACGAACGTATCCGGGTAAGAGCCAGGGGACAAATAACTACGGATCAGAGGACCATCTTCAGAAGGCTGCTCGATCACATGACCAAACCAGTCCATGACCCAAAGACGCTGCAAACGATTCTCGCTCATGGTAACACCTCATTACATCAGGGTATAAGCTGCGTTATAACAGGATAGAGGGAATGTAAACATCCCCTCACGAGAGAGAAATTTACAAATAAAAATAATAAATTTAATTTATAAAGTTAAAAAATAAAGAAGTGAAACAAAATTTAGGCAAAGTTATTTGCACCAAAATAAATACTCGATTCAGATACGAATTGAACACTCACCTTTAAGGTCTGTCTCTTGAATGTTTTTCTTCACAAAATAGATATACTCTCTTCTAACCGAAGATAGAAAGAAAGAGCGCCTCGAAAAGAGACAATACCCTCGCAGGACGAACAGTTCTATTAGAAATAATATGGGATTGCATGGTGCGCCCTGCTGGATTCGAACCAGCGACCCACAGCTTAGAAGGCTGTTGCTCTATCCAGCTGAGCTAAGGGCGCTCTCGCCTTGCTGTGCAACGTGGTCGGGGCGCCCGGACTCGAACCGGGGGCCTCCTGTACCCAAAACAGGCGCGCTACCAGGCTGCGCCACGCCCCGACGACGTGGAGCCCTTCTTAAAGGGACTTCCTCTTACAAGCAAGAGACTTTCTTGCCTAAAAAAAGTGTTTTTTCAAAAAATTACGCTTTATGGCTACGATTTAGAGGAGCAACAAACTGCGGTGCCATATCCCACGGGAACAAAACCCACGTATCTTGCGGCACTTCTGTAACAAAATGGTCCGTATAAGGCCGCCCATCCGGTTTGGCATATAGGCAGGCAAATACAGCTTTGGGCAGCATCTCCCGTACGTAACGAGCCGTTACCCCTGAATCCACCAGATCATCCACGATCAGGAAGCCTTCTCCATCTCCGGCGGCTTCAGGAGCCTTCAACAATTTGGGTTCCTGCTGGGTCCCTTCCTCCCCTGCGTAACTGGCAACGGACACACTCTCTATCAGGCGGCACCCCAACTCCCGCCCCAAAATGGCCGCAGGAATCAATCCACCCCGTGTGATAGCAACAATGCCACGAAACGGCCTATATTTACGCATCAGTTCCGCAGCCAAAAACCGAGCATCCCGGTGCAGCTGATCCCACGTTACCGTCGCATAATTGATACTCTGTGAGCCCTGTGTCTCTACGCCACCTGTCATGGTCTGCTCTTGCCCTTCACGCGTGTTTTAATCGTATCTCTCCATACGATAAGGCATGAAAAAGCAGAACCACAACATGCTGATCTTTATATGCAAAAGGCATAAAAAAAGGCCCACACCTTTACGGTTGGACCTGAGAAAAAAGCTGGCTCCCGAAGTAGGACTCGAACCTACGACCCAGCGATTAACAGTCGCTTGCTCTACCAACTGAGCTATTCGGGATCAGCTGAGGTCTATCTAGCCAATCTCCTCCGGCAGGTAAAGCCCTTTTTTTCAATAGATTGGAAAATAATCAGACATAAAAAAAGGCCCGCACCCTCACGGTCGGACCTAAGAAAAAGGCTGGCTCCCGAAGTAGGACTCGAACCTACGACCCAGCGATTAACAGTCGCTTGCTCTACCAACTGAGCTATTCGGGATCAGCTGAGGTCTATCTAGCCAATCTCTTCCGGCAGGTAAAGCCCTCCGAACACATTTATCGGCAAAAATCTTCCATTAAACATCCAACTCTTCCCGCCCCTCGGTCGCAAGCTGGTCCACACGGTCATTTTCAGCGTGTCCGGAATGGCCTTTCACCCAGTGCCATTCCACCTTATGCCGTTTAGCAGCCTCCAAAATACGACGCCACAGATCCATATTGGCTACAGGGTCCCCTGATGCATTACGCCAGTTACGCCGTACCCAACCCGTATGCCAACGGGTAATGCCATTCCGTAGATATTCGCTATCTGTATAAAGATTGACTACACAGGGGCGTGTGAGGGTTTCCAACGCAACAGCAGCAGCTGTGAGCTCCATGCGGTTATTGGTCGTTTCCGCCTCCCCGCCTTTCATAGTGCGTTCATGCCCCTGACAACGGAACAAAACCCCCCACCCGCCAGGCCCCGGGTTCGGCTTGCACCCGCCATCTGTCCAGATTTCCACCTGTGTTGTGGGAGCTGGCGTCCCCTCATCCGCTCTCTCAGACATCGGATACCTTCTGGAAATGATGAAGCCGCCGCTGATAAGCCCACGGATCCTTCTTGGTCACCAGAGCACCCGCCGGCGTATGCACCCAGTCATACAGGCGGGTTAGCAAAAAGCGCATGGAAGCCCCCTGACACAAAACCGGCAACATCTGATGTTCTGCCGCAGTCAATGGGCGGACCTGCTCATACCCCCGCAGAAGAGCCTCTGCCCAATCCTGCCTATAATGACGCTCATCTTCAAAGCACCACGCATTCAGGCAAATGGCCAGGTCGTAAGCGAGAAAATCCGTGCAGGCGAAATAAAAATCAATAACGCCAGAAAGCTGATCTTCCCGAAAAAAAACATTATCCATGAACAGATCGGCATGAATCTGCCCACGTGGCAGAGCATCAGCCACCGGCCATGACTCTACGATAGAGGAAAGTGCCGTGCGGGTCTCGGCAATCAAAGCCGCTACTGCTTTATCCCCGCCATCCGTGCAGCGGGAGAAAAGCTTCACCCACCCTTCCGGGGCCAGAGCATTGGCCCTTTCGGCCTTGTAGCCCCGCCCCGCTTCATGCAGACGAGCCAGCCCCCGCCCGACCTGCTCGCAAGCCTGCGGCGTCACAGCCTCAAGAGACCGCCCCTCCAGAAAACTGACCAGAACAGCCGGCCGCCCTGCCAGTTGACGGAGGGAAGCCCCATCCTTCGCCACGATAGGCTGAGGACATGCAATGCCCTGTTCAGCCAGATGGGTCATCAAGCCCAGAAACCAGGGTAGTTCCTCCGGTTTCATGCGTTTTTCAAACAATGTAAGGATAAAACGGCCTTGAGTGGTCTCCACCAGAAAATTGCTGTTCTCAATCCCTTCCGCAATTCCGATGAAAGAACGGAGCTCCCCTACCTCATAAAGGGATAGGAAGCCCCGCATATCCTCTTCGTGCAGTTCCGTATAAACCGCCATGAGGTATCAGACCGCATCAGAGAGCGGATGAGGAAGTCGGAAATTAATGTTCTCCTCCTTCACGATACGCTCTTCAATGGTAACATCATAGCGAACAGACAACTGTTCGATCATTTCCTGCACGAGGCTTTCCGGCGCAGAGGCACCAGCGCTCATGCCCAGCGTCTTCACGCCTTCCAGTTCATTCCAGTCCATATCAGAGACCTTCGGAACCAGCAGAGCCCGCTTTGCGAGGGAACGCTCTGCCACCTCACGCAGCCGCTGCGAATTGGACGAATTCGGCGAGCCTATGACGATGACCAAATCACATTCTGCAGCCAGTTCCTTTACGGCCATCTGTCGGTTCGTCGTGGCGTAACAGATATCTTCCCGGCGCGGCCCCACGATATTGGGGAAGCGGGAGCGCAGAATATCCACGATCTCTGCCGTATCATCTACCGAGAGCGTCGTCTGCGTAATAAAGGCCAGACGGTCCACATCCTTAGGTTGGACCTCGGCGGCTTCTTTTGCATCATTGATCAGCGTTACAGCACCCGGAGGCAACTGCCCCATGGTACCAACAACTTCCGGATGGCCAGCGTGACCAATCATCAGAATATGACGCTGCTCTGGCCCGCCACCGGCGAAATGACGCTCTGCCTCCCGATGGACCTTAGACACAAGCGGACATGTCGCATCCAAATAGAGCAAATTGCGCCGCTGTGCTTCTGCCGGGACGGATTTGGGCACACCATGAGCCGAAAATACAACATGGCCGTCCTCCGGAACCTCATCCAGCTCCTCGACAAAAATGGCACCCTTAGCTTCCAGCCCTTCCACGACTGTGCGGTTATGCACAATCTCATGGCGGACATAGACAGGAGCCCCATAACGGCGCAAAGCCTCCTCAACCACCCGGATGGCGCGGTCGACCCCGGCACAGAAACCGCGTGGCCCAGCCAGCAGAATCTTCAGCGATGGCTTAACCGCCGCTGAATCTGCTCCGGGGACGGCAGAGTTGGAGGTTACAGGCGTCGTCTGTTCTGACATAATCTTCCCCAGGCAGGCGATGAACGATACGATATTGAATGGTCCGGTGGTGCTCCATACAAGATTATGGGCTACCCTGCACCACCACTCTGGGCCCTTATATCGTCCGTATTGCCGTCTGCTGCAATGTCCTGCACCATTTTCTTGTGGAGTTTTCTGAGTCCGATGCCTGCATTCTCCCCCTCTTCCCGCATCTTTTCCCGCCTTGCTGCGGGCCTCGGCTCCCTCATGCTGGTTGGTTTCCTCAGCGGATGTGAAGATGTAGATACTACTAATACCTTCGCTCCGGCCTGCCCCAGGTTCGATGTGCCGGGCCAAGTGGCAGACCGTATCACTTATGATGGAAAAGGGCTTGATGCCGCCCACCGTCTGACCTCCACCCATATTCTGGGTGTTCAGGGCGACTGCCGCACCGGCCCGCAAGATGAGCAGAAACGCCCCATGACCCGTGTCCGTGTCAGCTTGAACCTTCAGCTAGAACGCGGCCCGGCTGCTAACAACAATACGGTGACAGTCCCCTATTTTGTCGCCATCCTTCAGGATGGTGCCATTGTGGACAAAAAAGTCTTCACCGAAACGGTCAAACTGCCTCCGGCTGTCTCCATCAGCCACAGCAGCACGCCGCTGCGTTTCATCGACGTTCCAACAGGCAATAACCCGCAGATCAGCCCCTACTCCATGGAAATCGGACTACAACTGAGCCATGCCGAACTGGACTATAACCGCAGCCACCTGCGCACAGCCCAGTTCCATGAGCATGTGCAGTAAATAATCTTACCATTTAGCAGACCTTAAAGAAAAAGCCCTCCTTACATCTGGAGGGCTTTTTCTTTGTCATATCTGATGCAATGGAATGCTGCCGCGCCGTTCCTCCACCAGAGGATCCAGAACATAGCGCCACTCTTCTTTCAGGCGGGACGCAACATCAGCCTCCTCTATCATATCCAACAGAGCAAGAAGCCGCTCCTGCCACGCTTCACGCACAATATTTTCAGCCTGAGCAATCGCTGTGATGCTCCTTAAGCTCGCCAGCTCTTCCAGCAGACCATCAAGACGAATCAGGATATTCTCATTCTCTCCGTCATACGGGTCATTCAACTGGCAGATAAAGGCATTAGCCCAATAATCGGCATAACGTTCCACACCAAAAGACATGGCACCATCTAGCCCGCTATTCCGGGCATATTTCCAGACCCATTCAATGATCGACTTATAATAATAGTGCGAGATATAAATATCTGCACAGCTATCATAATCAGCAAAAGCCGGGTCCGCTCCGATACCAGGCGGCGGATTGCGATAGCTATGGATGGAGCCATCAGACAGCCTATAGGCAAATTTTTCTGCCTGTACCCAGATCGGATGATGAGGCCGGGAGTGAATGGCTCGCCCCGGACGAACGGCAGATTTAACAAGCCGCCAGCCTTCTCCGATCCCCCCACGAGAGACAATGTTGCGGTTCCGCTGTGTCAGTGGCTTTGTCAAGTCAGCCAATCCGTCCTGATTGACCTCAGAAGCCACAAATCTCCAGTTCACAGCGATGGCATCACTCTCCCACCGGGAAGCACTCTCCAGATACTCACCAACGGTTCGATAAGATGGTGACAAAGTAATAAATTCATCACCATCGAGAATGAAACACCATTCATAGTCCAGAATATTCGGCAGAACATTCAACCCGTGTCCATAAGCCTTCATCTGGGCAGACATACCCGGCTGAACGGGGTTCTCGATAAAGGTGATGATCCCTTCATCATGCAAGGCCTTCAACAGAAGGTCAGAGCGATCATTATTGTCATTGCTGTAAATAAAGAAGTGCTCGACCCCTATGCTCCGATGATAGGCGATCCACTCCAGAATATAGATTCCCTCATTCCGGATGGTGGACATCATGCAAACACGCTTACGCGGCACCACGCTGGCCCGAGCCGTATGCAATGTCGCTTGGGCAAAACCAGCCAATGCATCAATCTGACCATAAGCCAGTATGGCATCACTTAGCGGGCAGCCCCGTTCTGCGGCAGGATAGCTCTCCCTATCATCAAGCCAACGGGCGAGATACTGCCAGCCGTCCCGCCACGGGCTTTCCCCCACCTGACGGAAAAAAGCTTCACGGAGCGGAGGCTGGTTCAGCAGCCGCTGACCTATTTCACGGACAACAGACCAAGACGCCACAGGAATCATAGCATCCAGCAGCCACGTCAGATGACTGCCAGCATATGTAATAATCAACTGCTCCAAATAGTCAGCCGACGGAAACGCCTTGAAGTGAGTGACCATTTCCTCACCAAGACGCTGCAACCTATCCGTCGCCGCTACTGCACGAAGCTGGAACTCCTCCCAGTCGAACATCTGGTTACAGTCCCCGAGGAGCTCATTAACACCCCCTTGGCTGTTCCAAGGTTGGGCTGTGCAACACTGGCTGGGACGAAAAAGATTGCGCAGCCCGACACGCCCCTCATTCTTTCTACTCTCAACACGGAGGAAAGGCAGAACGGCCCCCCGATAGGGAAAATGCTTTATCCAAAGAAGTGGTGCCGCTCTCTCCCCAAAATCTACGACAAGAAACACGTAGTCGGGGTAGTCTGGTAGTGTCATCGCCAATAAAGGGCAGTAGAGGGGAACACCATTCTCATCCCGACGGGTCATTTCATCAGACCTGAGATGGCAAATACCACCCCCAACCCGCCGGACTGCCAACCAGCCCTGATGTGACGTTTCCAGATAATGAAAAACCACCTCAGCCACCACATGCCCTCCTGGCATCATGTTGCCTACCCTTCATGATGCCCTTATAGTCCGCAGGACTCTGTTAAATAACTTGGCCTGTCTATGCAAACCGTTCTCCCTCCACCCGCAGAATTCATACCGGTTGCCCTCGCTTTGACGGCACATAGCGCCCCTAACGCCTATGCTTCCATTCTTTCAGGGCTTAACAACCTTCTCCCGGGGGTGAAGCTCGCCCTCTACATGCTGCATGAGGGCTTGCCGGACGAGACCATAACCGCAGGTCGACGTCTTTTTGATGGCAGACACTCACAAATCCACTTTGTGGATGTTTCGGAGTGGATGCAAGCTTACAGCCCGACCCACCTCGAAACAACAGACCGCAAAACTTTCTATCGCCTCGCTGTACCAACCCTTTTTGCCGAGTTCCAGCGTCTCGTTTATCTGACCGACGATATATTGCTTCGGGCCTGCCCTAGCCTGCTTTATTACAGCATCCCTGCTACGGCCCAGATCGGGGCTACACGGGACCTACTCCTCATTCCAGCACAAACCAACGGGTTCCGTCTGCCGCAAGCTATTGCTGGTGCCCCTCCACTGATCGATTATCACCGCGGCGCACTCGGGGTCTTGGATTCGAACAATTATTTCCAGAATGGTGTTCTGGTCTTCAACCTCGCACAAATCAGCTCTGCCCAAGCAGAGGAATGTGGCCAGCTCTGCAACACGCTCTTCTGGATGAACGACCAAGATATTCTCAACCGTATTTTCTTCGGTAAGGTCCATTTCATCCATCAAAACTGGAATGTCTGCTGGGGGCCGGGTTGTGTTGAAGCCAGTGAGGCACTTCCGGCGGAGTGGAAGAAAATCTATGACGAAGGGCTGTCTAATCCCTTTGCTGTCCACTTTACGGGTTTCCCAAAACCGTGGACAGGCTGGGATGGCCCGTATACGGAAGATTTCCGGCGGCTAATTGCTGATGTCATGAGAGCATTTCAGTAAAATTCCGTAGCATATTTTCCTTGAATACAGACAAACTGGTGAGGCGTTTCATGGCTGGGAAACTGGGTATCGGCATCATTACCTATAATCGCAGGGATACGCTCAAAGAGGTCATCGCTAGCGTCCAGCGTTACACCCGCACGTCATTCGAGTTCGTTGTGGCTGATGACGGGTCCAGCGATGGCACGCCAGATATGCTGAAACAGATGAATATCCCCTGCGTTACTGGGCGGAATAAAGGCATCTCGTGGAATCGCAACCGCATCCTCTGGTACCTAAAAGAGGAAAAACAGTGCGACTGGATGATCATTCTGGAAGATGACTGCTTCCCCACCTTCTTCGGCTGGGAACGCCCTTGGATTGATGCCATTGAACGCTATGGCCATATCAATTTCATGCCAGAGATCACCATAGAGATTGATAATGACATTTCCTCTGGCAAGGGCACGCCAGAGGACCCCTATATCGCCCCTATGCATCAGGCGTTCTGTATCGGTTATCATGCCAAGGCCCTCTCCTATGTTGGGTATCTGGATGTCCGGTTCGAACGGTATGGTGAAGAGCATGTCGAACATACTCAGCGTTTTCTCCGTGCTGGCTATGGCGGGCTGGCTCAGCATCTTAGCCCGGAGCGTGGACAGCTCTTCTATCTGAGAGGTGGGCTAGACACCCTGCCCTCTCACAGCCACGGCAACCATGAGCTGGCCATGCGGAATCAGGCCATCCACGAGGCCATCCGCCATGACCCGCTTTATCGGCACCCTTGGCGGACTGATGAACAGATGTTCGAGTTCCGTGAAGAAATCGCTGCGGCCCTATCCCGCCCCTCTCCCGGACCACAGGAAGAGGCACAGCAGTTCGATAACATCATCTCACTAGGTGGTGATGAGGTTGTCAATCAGGCAATCGAAAGCAGCTTCGGCCGCCCCGGTCCGGGCCTGTTCGGCCAGTTTATGGCACCATTCCACACGCTGGTTTCCCTATTGCAGCATGACTTCGCAGGACTACTTTCAACAAATTGCCTTTATGGGCTCCATAATGCCCTGCGCTGCCGTGACACGCTGATTACCTACCATAATTGTCTGGAAAAATCGGCTGGAGAACATGCCAGCGTGGAGATGTTCCACGAACAGCTCCCCATCCTACGGCATCGCTTCCACAGCATGATCCAAGAGATCGACACGCTCTGCCATACGTCCCAGCGTGTTCTCTTTGTTCGCAGCTGGCGGGACAACCTCTTCTATGCTGGGCAGCACCGCCCTGCCCACACGGCCCAAGCCAATTTCACGGCCTTGGTGGAGGCTATCGCCGCCCGCTATCCTGCACTTGATTTCAAAATCCTGTTTGTCAATTTCGGCGATGCCAGCACTGCTGACAAGCGCATGATCTTCGCCAATACACAAACACCAGATGTCTGCTCCAAAGACGAAGAACTGGCAGGATGGAATGCCATGTTCTCCGCCCACAAAATCGCCTTGTCTTCCTAAAGACGGGAGAACCCTGCTTTTATAGGTTCACCAGATAACGCCACGCGTGGGCCTCTTCTGGCAGGGTTCCCAAAGTCTGGCCGATGATGTAATCGGCCACAGCGCATTCATTAAAAAGCGCATAATAACGCTGCCACCCCGCCCGGGCGACATCCTTACGATATTCCGGGGCACTGTGATACTGGCCCATCAACTCCACCAACTCATCCAGACTGCTAAAGAAGGCCATCTCCTGATCAGAGAATATCCTGTCGAACCCGGTCTGACGTTCCATAAAAACAAGCTGGCCGTTGCCGATCATCTGGGCCAAACGATCTGAACTATACAGATAATAATCAGCCCGGCGGCTGATGTTCAGCCCCATGGCTGTCTGCTCCAGCAGAGGGGCATATGCCGCCCCGCTGACATAAGGTTGCCCCCGCACACCAGCGTAGGCGAAACGGACTGATGGTGGCAGCCTTTCTTCCAACGTCTCGCAGAACTCGTTCATATCCCAGTCCCGCCCGCATATGGTTCGTAGCCGGGCAGGATTACCGCAGGAATAGAAAATATCTGCCTCCGGGTAGGCCAAAGCAAAAGCCCGCCCCCTTTCCACGCTGCGGTCCACCGGATTGGGCAAATACCCGACATGCCCTTTATCCCCGATCAACTGCCGCACGATCGGCCCCGCCGTAGAGATGAAACTAGCATCCACAACCTGATGTCGAGCTGCAAAATCTTTGGCATTGGCCTCTACAAACAAGGCATCAATGTTCCACTGCACTACCGTCATACCAGGCTGTTGCTGGCGTATCTCTTCGATAACGGAAGGGGGAATCATGTAACCATGCCCCAGCAAAAGAATATCCGGCGCACTAAACGCCAGAAACTCCTTCAGCGCACGGAAGAGATGCCGCCGCCCCATTCTACGGCTACCAAACCAGCCGCTGGAGCGAGCCACATCTCTATAAGAAAAGTCGATGACATGGTGGCCATTCCGTATCAACCCATTGGAGAGCTTACCCCCCACACTGAACTGACATGGTGCCTTCTTCTTCAGGCTAAAGAAAAAATCCCCGACATGAACGATCTTCAATGGGCGGGAAGCCTGCCACTCACTCCCATACCAGATTCTATCCGCCATCTCCGCAACCCTATTTTTTACTACCAGATAGCCCAAGCATGGCAGTAAAACGTGCGGGCATCATGGCAGGTCGATCAGTCCCTCCACCATTGCACAGGTTGCTGACCTTCGTCATCACTCTCGGCAGAGGCAGCCTGCACCTTGGCCGTGGTAGCAGCGCGGCGCACTTGCTGTTCCCGAGCCTGATGCAACTCGGCCCGAAGGCGCAGAATATTTTCATCACGCTGCTGGATAACCTTTTTGCCCTCTTCCACCTGAAGGCGCAGATGTGTCATCTGAGTATTCACAGCGCGGATCCGCTCATTCAACATCAAAAGCTCCGCTTCCATATCATGGACACGGCGCCTTTCCCTGAGCAAACTCTGCTTGAGTCTTTCCTGCTCCTGCCCCGCTTCGGAAGCAGCAGACACACGATTTGCAGCCCGCTTTTGCGAAGAACGACCAAGGGACTGATGCTCTACAACAACTGTATCATCCCCGGGGAGGCGACGGCGGCGGGTCACCTGCTGGGCTGGCCGGGCACGGGCAGCCGAACGTCCACCAAAACCATGCCCATGAGGCTGCGGCCCGTCAGCATTATCAGCCGCCTGCCCGCCCCCCATACGCTCCAAAGCCTTACGAATGGAACTCTCTGTTAAAGGCGAATCGTTCTTCATTTCTATAATTCGTCAATCTTGATAATACGACACAACAAAGACCACCCTATTTTCTGCTCATATCATTACAGCCTTTCCCAACGGAAAGATGAGACCACTAGGATATTTGTGCAGAAACTATCAGAACGGGTCTTTTACTCTTGATCATTGCACACCGTAACACACCACTAAGAAAACGTCAAAATTATGTTATAATATTGCTATTCTCCGACAGGCCGCCCGCTCTCCCCCTCCAACGAAACTTACCGGCGAATTAAACCAGCGCCTTGCTGCTGACTACGGTCCAAAAGATCCAACGCAGCCCCTGCCAGACTCTTCATATCCGCTGTGCTGCCATTCTTCTTCGCTCGTGTCAGAGCTGCCCGCTCCTGTGCTGTGAATGAATGAGTCAGAATATACAGCAATGCCCTGTCAAAAGGTCGTCCATATGATTTTCCCAGCCTGCTCAACCGGCTCTGCTGGGCCACGGGCAATGCCCCGGCCAGTGTAAGCATATGGGTATCGGCTACTTTCTGTGCCGCCGTGCGAAGCGCATCGTAATCTTTGACCTGCTGCACTGCAAAACCCTTGATGAGTTCATCCTTACTATGCGTTGCTGCCAAATCAGTAGCCGTCTTCATATAAATGGAACGGAGGCTAATCTTCTTTAAAAGCACGATATCATCAACAGCCAGTGTCGGCGGTGCCATAGGCCCTTTTGGTAAAGGGGGCACCGGTGGAGCCGGAGGTGGCGTAAGGCCACAGCCCCCCAGAGACAGAAGTGCCGCACAGATCATAAAACGAAATTTCATACAGCGTCCCTCTTCTCATCTTCCCGGGTACCTGAAACAATACCCTTATCCTCATCCAGCTGGGTTATAATAAATATGCTGCACCATGACAGGCCACTTTCGCCCCAAACAAGCCCTTTCTTAAAAATCCTTTTCAGCCTAGGGGCCATTTATGCCAGTTTAGCTGTTGCCTGTCAGGCTGCAGCGACACACTTGCCCGATACGGCCTTCCCCGTGCCGAATGGCAGAAGCATGATGCATATGGCTGCTGATATCGCACTCTGGCACGGCATTGCCCTCTGCGCTTTGACACTAGGCAACAAGTACCTTCATCCGCTGCGTCTTACCATTGGTTGTACCGGCTTAGCACTTGGAACAGCTCTGTTCAGCATCCCCGTCACACTACACGGTTTCGGAATTCTCTTTCCAGCACGACTAGCACCGACTGGAGGAACGCTGCTTATCCTCTCATGGCTCTGTGTAGCTTCTGCGCCCTTCACCCGCTCTACCGGAAAACACTCCTAACGGCGACGGAACCGGCTTATGATCCACAACCCTACCAGCTGAATGAACAGAGCCAACAGGAAGCAGCACAGGACAATCCCCATTAGGATCAGCTGCTCCCGCCCCAATGCTGTTTCAACATGAAAGAAACCATAAAGCTGCTGCCAGAGCGAGGTCCCAACAATATGCTGCATGAGATGTGTCGCCGGCTGATAGAACCTTACCAACAACAACAAACAGAACGTAAGCCCTAACAAAACGACCATCCTCCCCAATGTCGAGAGGACCGAAACCTCCTTCCGAGGAGAGGTAGAAAAAATTGGCCGTTTCCGTTTCACCACAAGCATACCGTCCTTATCATACTCGGCCTCCCACCCTAATCAGGAGATCGTGAGTTATCAAGAACAGCCCGTCCCCTATGGCTCTATTTAACGTCCTGTTGTTACCTTTACGCTAACAATAAGAGGCGAATTCTCCATAATCTCTTTCCACTAAGGAGACATCATTATGCGTTTTCATCATTCTGTTCGGGTAATTGCCTGTTTATGCATCACACTTTCTGCCTACATAACGCAGGCACAGGCACAGGCACAGGCACAGGCACAGGCACAGGCACAGGCACCTTTACCGGATATCCGAAAAATCACTACCATCACTCCAGCTCGTGAGCCCTACCCCCCTGCCGAACTCGCCAGCAAACAGGTGCATGAGGCCTTTATAACAGCCGCCAAAACAAACCGGCGTGTCCTTCTGGATTTCGGCGGCAATTGGTGCCCAGACTGCCGTATTCTTGCTGGCATTTTTGCTGTGCCTTCCGTCAGCCAATGGCTAGACGAGCACTTCGTGATCGTTCCCGTCAATGTTGGGCATCTTGATACCAACATGGACCTAGCCCAACAGTACGGGGTAACCATCAAAGCCGTGCCGACCGTTCTGCTGCTCACCCCACAAGGACGCCTGCTGAATCCTGATGGCACCCTCGCCCTTGGCTCCGCCCGCCAGATGGCCCCACAATCCGTCATCACACTGCTGAATGAATGGAACCAGCGTCCCTAAAATGAAAAGGCCATTCCTTCTTAGTTGGAAGGAATGGCCTTTTGGATCAATCCGTGATCCCCTGTACGAAGTGTGCCAGCCTTTGGCAGGCTTCTTCCAACTCTGCATCCGATGCCGCAAAAGAGAGCCGCAGATGCGGCCCATAACCAAAGGCTGAGCCCGGTACGGTTGCTACATGGGCTTCTTCTAGAAGAGCCTCCGCAAAGGCCACATCATCGTTTAACACACGCCCACCGGCGGACTTTCTGCCGATCAGAGCTGACAGACCAGGGTAAGCGTAAAAAGCCCCCTGCGGCATGGCACAGCTCAGCCCTTTAATCTGCCGTAACGCACCGACTACGAGAGCACGCCGCCGCTCGTAGGTCTCCCTCATGGCCCGCACACCGGCAATATCTTCTTGAAGCGCCGCCACAGAACCACCCTGCGCTAGCGTGCAGATACCCGATGTCGTGTTTCCCTGAACCTTGATCATCGCCTTGATGAGCGGCACAGGGCCACAGGCAAAGCCGACCCGCCAGCCGGTCATGGCATAAGCCTTGCTCATGCCATTGATGATGAGGATACGATCCGCCAGATCCGGTGCCACATTCAATAGGGAGAGATGATGCCTGCCATCGAATGTCAGATGCTCATAAATCTCGTCACTCATCACCATGACATGCGGAGCATCCCGTAGGACAGCAGCAATGGCCTCCAGATCAGCCCGCTCCAAAATGGCACCGGTCGGATTATTGGGGAAATTCAACACGAGCCAGCGGGTCCGGGGGGTGATGACCTTCCGGATGGCCTCAGCCTGCGGGCGGAATCCATCCTCCTCCTGGCAGGCTACCTCCACCGGTATACCACCAAACATCCGGGCAATGAGCGGATAGCTAACCCAATATGGTGCCGGGACGATCACCTCATCTCCTTCATCCAGCGACGCCATGAAGGCATTGAAAATAGCCTGTTTACCGCCATTACAGACCATCAGCTGATCAAGCGATACATCCAGCCCGTTATCCCGCCGGAACTTTTCGGCAATCGCCTCCAGCAGCGGCTTTTGCCCAGGAATGGGTGGATAGCCAGTATGACCAGCCTTTACCTCAGCCACGGCCCCATCAAGAGCCGCCGCAGGGGAGGGAAAATCAGGCTGCCCCAGAGCTAGAGAAATGACCGGCTTGCCTTGTGCTTTCAACTCACGGGCACGGGCCGCCATGGCAATCGTCGCTGGCGTAGGCAATGTGGCGAGACGTTGAGATGGCTTAAACATTAGACCAACCCTTCACAGAAGCGAGCGATGCGACGGCAGGCTTCTTCCAAAAGCTCTGTGCTGGTGGCGTAGGACACCCGGAAATAACCCGGCAGCAGAAAGGCCGTGCCATGAACAGCGGCCACTCCGACATCTTCCAGCATGGCCTTAACGAAGTCTTCGTCACTTTCCAGCACATGCCCGCCCGCCGTGCGCTTGCCTAGCAACTGCTGCACAGACACGAACACATAAAAAGCCCCCTCCGGCCGAGCGCAGGACAACCCCGAAACGGCAGATAAAGCATCCACCACAAGGTCACGTCGCTTCTGATAAACGGCGACCATCTCCCCAATAAAATCCTGCGGGCCAGATACCGCTGCCAAGGCTGCCGCCTGAGCGATGGAACAAGCATTGCTCGTGCTCTGCCCCTGTAGCTTGATCAGCTCCTTTGTCAGGGATACCGGGGCGGCAGAAAAGCCGATGCGCCAGCCCGTCATGGCATAGGCTTTGCTGACGCCATTCATCGTCAGGGCCCGCTCTCGCAAGCGAGGTTCTACCTGCACGACCGTACAGGCTTCCCGCCCCTCGTAGGTCAGTTTGGCATAAATATCGTCCGTCAGAATCCAGACCTGTGGATGCTCCAGCAGAACATCTGTCAGCGCCTTCAGTTCCTCACGGGAGTAAGCACTACCTGTTGGATTGCAGGGGGAGTTCAGCACAAGCCAGCGTGTGCGGGGCGTGATCGCCTCCCGCAGCTGTTCCGCTGTCAGACGGAACCCTGTTTCTGGAGAGGTCGGCACGATGACCGGCTTACCATCCGCCAACTGCACGATATCCGGATAAGAGACCCACGCTGGAGCGGGGATGACAACCTCATCCCCCGCATTCAGCGTTGCCACCATCGCATTATAGATGACCTGCTTGCCCCCCGTGGACACGCAGACCTCCTCTGGCCGGTAATCCAGACCGAAATCAGCATTCAGCCGTTCTGCCACAGCCTTGCGAAGAGCAGGCGTACCGGCAACATCGGTATATTTCGTCTCGCCACGCTGGATGGCCTCGATCGCTGCTTTCTTGATGAAATCAGGCGTATCAAAATCCGGCTCACCAGCAGAGAGGCTGATGATGTCCCGCCCCTCCGCTTTCAGGGCTCTGGCCTTCTGCGTGATGGCAATGGTCTGGCTTGGCAGGATACGCCCCATCCGTTCGGCAGCGAGTGACATGTCGTTCCTCTTACATCTCAAAAAAACGCCCGCCCGTGAGACACAGGCGGGCGCATGGCAATTCATAGCACAATCACCCGGAGATCAGGCGAGTTTCTGAAGTTCCTTCAGCACAGCTTCGCCCATCTCCGCCGTGCTGACACGGCTCTCACCGGCAGCAGCGATATCTGCCGTCCGCAGCCCGGAGGCCAGAACATTGGAAACGGCCCGCTCGATCAGCTCGGAATCCGCACCACGATCCAGCGAGTAACGCAGCATCATAGCCAGAGACAGGATCTGCGCCAACGGATTAGCAATGCCCTTCCCGGCAATATCCGGCGCACTACCATGAATCGGCTCGTACAGGGCGGCCTGCTTGTCCGTTCCTTCCGGCGTACCCAGCGTGGCGGATGGTAGCATTCCCAAAGAGCCAGTCAGCATGGAGGCGAGGTCTGACAGCAGATCACCAAACAGATTCCCCGTGACCATCACATCAAACTGGCGAGGGTCCCGCACGAGCTGCATGGCGCAGTTATCCGCCAGCATGTGCGTCAGCGTCACATCGGAGTACTCACGCTTATGCAAGTCTGTGACCACCTCACGCCAGAGCAGGCCACTCTCCATGACGTTGCCCTTCTCCACGGAACAGACACGACCACTACGCAAGCGAGCAAGGTCGAACGCCACACGGGCCACACGCTCGATCTCAGCCGTCGTATAAACTTCCGTGTTCACGCCACGCTTTGTGCCGTCTGGTAGAGTCTCGATTCCTCGAGGCTCACCGAAATAGACGCCACCCACCGTCTCCCGCACGATCATCAGGTCCAAACCACGCACGACGTCCGGCTTCAGCGCAGAGGCCGAGAGCAGCGGGTCGAACAGCTTGGCAGGACGCAAGTTAGCGTACAGGTTAAGCTCCTTGCGGAGACGCAGGATAGCCACCTCCGGGCGGCGATCGAACGGCACGTCCTTCCATGCTGGATCACCGACAGAGCCAAACAACACGGCATCAGCGGCCTTCGCCTTAGCGATGACCTCATCCCGGATGGGCACATCATACTTCGCCAGCGAGGCCCCACCAACTACGTCCTCGGACAGCTCGACCTCAAGACCACGTTTAGCCTTCAGCCAGTCGATGATCCTAACGGCCTGTTCCATGATCTCCGGGCCAATACCATCCCCCGGCAGCAGCAGGATTTTCTGTTTTGCGCTCATGCCTGCTCTCCTTTGGCACCGATGACGCTCTGCGGACGTCCCGACTGTTTTGTGGACGGCACCCATGCACGAGATGGCCGGGCCTCGAACTCACGAATAGACTGCTCGTGATTCTTCAATGTCTGGGCCACATCATCCAGCCCTTCCAGAAGAACCTGACGGCGGAATGGGTCCATCTCGAAAGAAATGACCTCACCATCCGGGCGATGAATTTCCTGCTTTTCCAGATCAACCGTCAGGCGGGCATTTTCGCCACGACTGGCGTCTTCCATCAAAGCAAGGCACTGCTCACGAGGCAAACGGATCGGCAGGATGCCGTTCTTGAAGCAGTTATTATAGAAAATATCTGCAAAACTCGGGGCAATCACGCAACGTATACCGAAATCCAACAACGCCCAAGGTGCATGCTCACGGGATGAACCACAGCCAAGGTTGTCCAGCGTGATCAGGATACCAGCCTTGCGATAGGCTGGCTTGTTCAGCACGAAATCAGGATTCTCATTCCCCTCGGCATCGTAACGCTGACCAGCAAAGAGGTGCTTACCCAAGCCGGTACGTTGAATGGTCTTGAGGAAGCGAGCCGGAATGATCTGGTCCGTATCCACATTTTCCTGTGGCAGAGCGGCAGCAACGCTTGTCAGACGGGTGAATTTTTCCATGATCAGGCGGCTCCTTCTGCCATTGTCGGTTCCAGCAGGTCCCGTGCATCGCACAGTGTCCCCGTCACGGCTGCAGCGGCGGCCATAGTGGGGGAACAGAGATGGGTACGGCCATCCGGCCCCTGCCGTCCCTCAAAGTTACGATTGGATGTAGAAGCTGAACGCTGCCCGGCACTCAGCTTGTCGGGATTCATACCCAGACACATGGAGCAGCCAGCCTCACGCCATTCAAACCCTGCATCACGGAAAATCTTGTCCAGCCCCTCCTGCTCCGCCGCATAGCGAACAAGACCAGACCCCGGCACAACCATAGCGCGCACGCCTTCTGCTACCTTGCGGCCTTTCAGCACGGCTGCGGCAGCCCGGAGGTCTTCAATACGGCTGTTCGTGCAGGAGCCAATAAAAACGACATCAACCGGCGTACCAGCAATTTTCTGCCCAGCTTCCAGCCCCATATAAGCCAACGTGCGGCGGATGCGCTCAGCCTTGGCGGGGTCTGCAAAATCCTCGGGGCGGGGCACTGTACCGGTAATGGGCAGCACATCCTCAGGGCTTGTACCCCATGTCACTGACGGGCTGATTTCGGCAGCATCCAGCACCACTTCTTCATCAAAATGGGCACCTTCATCCGTAGCCAGCGTCTTCCAATACGCAACGGCCTGCTCGAAGGCTTCACCCTGCGGTGCAAAGGGACGGCCTTTGACGTAATTGAAGGTCGTTTCATCCGGGGCCACCATGCCCGCACGGGCACCGGCTTCGATGGACATGTTACAAAGCGTCATGCGCCCAGCCATATCCAGCTTACGAATGGCTGAACCGGCAAATTCGATCACATGACCGGTGCCTCCGGCCGTACCAATACGACCGATGATGCTGAGCATAATATCCTTTGCGGTCACGCCCGGAGCAACATCACCCTCCACCCGCACACGCATATTCTTGCTGCGCTTCTGAAGTAGGGTCTGGGTGGCCAGCACATGCTCCACTTCGGACGTACCAATACCGAACGCCAAAGAGCCGAAAGCTCCGTGCGTGGACGTATGGCTATCACCGCAGACGATTGTCATGCCCGGCAGGGAAACGCCCTGCTCTGGCCCAACAACATGCACAATGCCCTGCTGGCGGGAACGTAATGGGAAATAAGGGACGCCGAACTCCTTGACGTTCGCTTCCAGCGTTTCGATCTGGAGGCGGCTCTGCGGGTCTTCTACCGGCTGGGAGCGATCAGAAGTCGGGACATTGTGGTCTGCCACGGCCATCGTGGCATCAGGACGCCGTACAGGGCGGCCAGCAGCCCGCAGACTTTCAAAAGCCTGCGGACTGGTCACCTCATGAAGGAGGTGGCGGTCGATGTAGAGAAGGCTCGTTCCGTCCTCAAGGGTTTTCACCACATGATCGTCCCAGATCTTGTCATACAAAGTTCTAGGGGTAACCGGATTCTGCATTCTCTCTCATCTCCTTATGAGAGCTGAAAAATCAGCCCTCCTTCTTGATATCGCGCGGACGCTCGGCAATACGAGCGGACTTACCAGAGCGGCCACGGAGGTAGTATAGCTTCGCACGACGAACCTTACCACGGCGAACAACCGTAATATCAGCAATTGCCGGGGAGAAAAGCGGGAAAACACGCTCCACACCCTCGCCGTTGGACACCTTACGCACCGTGAAGCTGCTGCCCAGACCGCGGTTTGAGCGGGCAATCACGACACCTTCGAAGACCTGTACACGTTCACGTGTACCTTCAACAACGCGCACGCCGACACGTACAGTGTCACCGGCGGCGAATTCAGGAACGCTACGAATAGCGGAAAGACGCTCCATTTCGCGCGCCTCATACTGCTGAATGATGTTCATGCTTCAAACTCCTGAAAAAAACTCAACTCTGTTGCTGCTGCTCGTAAACGGCCCAGAGGTCCGGGCGGCGTGTACGGGTTACAGCGATGGATTTCTCATCTCGCCAACGGGCGATTTCCCCATGATTGCCAGAAAGCAGGACGGGTGGGACATCCCTCCCCTCCCATGTGGCAGGCCGTGTGTACTGGGGATATTCCAGCAGACCAGCAGAGAAGCTTTCCTCCTCGCCGCTCAAAGCGGACCCCATGACACCCGGCAGAAGCCTTACACAGCCATCAAGAAGTGCCAGTGCCGGTATTTCTCCCCCAGAAAGGACAAAATCCCCCATGCAGACCTGTTCGATCGCATGTTTCTCCAGCACCCGCTCATCGACTCCTTCAAACCGCCCACAGAGAATGACAACGCCCTCTCCCTGAACGTAGCGTGCAATATCCTTCTGCTCCAGACGATGGCCTCGTGGTGTCGGATAGATCACCGGGCGTCCATCATCTGCCTGCCTTACGCTGGTCAGAGCGTCATCCAGCACATCCGGCCGCATGACCATCCCTGCGCCCCCGCCGAATGGGGCATCATCCAGAGCCTTATGAACACCCCGCCCAAAGGGACGGAGGTCATGCGTTCTGCAGGCCCACAGATTCCGCTCCAGAGCACGCCCCGCAAGGGAGCAGCCCAGCGGGCCGGGGAAGATCTCCGGGAAGAGGGTCAGGATGTCGGCCTGCCATGTCATGACCGGACTTCCACCTCACCAGTTAGATCCCCTTCTACCTCCACAGCTTCCGGCGGAACGACCACGAGGCGTTTTGCCTTCATGTCCACTTCCGGCACGCAAGCCATAGTAAAAGGAATCAACTGCCCTGCTTCCAGCTCCAGACTAGTGCCAGCCCCATAATCATGGACACTGACAACACGCCCCACAGTTTCCCCAGAAGTAAGGACAGCCTCCATACCGATCAGATCGATATGGTAAAACTCATCCTCTTCTACTTCCGGCAGAGCCTCACGAGGCACATAGAGCTTGCGGTTCACCAGCTTTTCTGCCGCTGTCCGGTCTGGCAAAGGCTGTCCGTCCTGTCCTAGAACGGCAGCAATACCCGGGGCCTTCCAGCGTATTTGCCACACGGTGCCCGTCTCATCATGAAGGCACCCGAGTTCTTCAAGTGTTTCAGGATGTTCTGTTGCCGGATGCAGACGCACGAGTCCCCGCACGCCATGCGGACGGCCTATCGTAGCGACCAAAACATCCGACTGTGAAGGACGGTGTGACAAGAAGAAATCTCCCGCTTAGGCCTGATTAGGCCTCGGCTTCTTTAGCGGCTTCAGCGGCCTTAGCTGCACGCTCCTGAGCCTTCTTCTTCGGAGCGGACTTCTTGGGCTGCTCACGGAAAGCCGGCTTCGGTGCCAGACCAGCATGGCCGAGGAAACGAGCGACACGGTCGGTTGCCTGTGCGCCATTCTCCAGCCAGTGCTTGATGCGCTCATCATTCAGGCGCACGCGGTCAGCGTGATCGGACGGCAGCATCGGGTTGTAGGCACCCACCTTCTCAACAAAGCGACCATCGCGCGGGCTGCGGCTGTCGGCAACCACGATGTGGTAGTACGGACGCTTCTTCGCACCTGCGCGGGACAGACGGATCTTCAGGCTCATAATAACTCCTGCATCATCAGAACATTACAAAAAGACAGACAGCCAAGAGGACACTCAGCCAAAAGGTGGACGTCCTCCCGGACCTCCCATCCCCTTGAACATATCGCCCAGACCACCGGCACCCCCCATGCCACGCATCAGACCAGTCAGACCGCCCATTTTATTGAGACGCTTCATCATGGTGGACATCTCACTGAACTGCTTCAGCAGCCGGTTGACTTCCGGAACGCTCGTACCAGAACCAAGAGCGATACGCTTCTTACGTGACGCCTTGATGATCTCCGGTGTGCTGCGCTCCTGTGCTGTCATGGAGGAAATGATCGCCTTGTGACGGTTAAAAATGGACGTATCCAGATCCTTCCCCGCCAGCTTATCCTTCAGCTTACCCATACCCGGCAGCATACCTAGAATGCCGGAAATAGAGCCAAGGCGATTGATCTGATTGATCTGCGAGACATAGTCATTCAGATCAAACTTACCGGCGAGCATCCGCTTGGCAACACGCTCACCTTCTTCCTGATCGAGCTGCTCGGACGCTTTTTCCACCAGCCCGGCGACATCGCCAAGCCCCAGAATACGCCCAGCAACACGCTCGGGATGAAACTCTTCGAGAGCCTCCATCTTCTCACCGGAGCCGGTGAACTTAATGGGTTCTCCCGTTACAGCCTTCATGGAGAGGGCAGCACCACCACGGGCATCACCATCCATGCGACTCATGATGACGCCAGTCAGGCCGATCTGGTCCTTAAAGGACTGTGCGGTATTGACGGCATCCTGACCTGTCATGGCATCGACAACCAGCAGTGTTTCTACCGGCTTCGCCACATCACGGACCTGACGGACTTCATCCATCAGGGCCTCATCAATGGCTAGGCGCCCTGCGGTGTCGAGAATGACGATGTCAAACCCTTCACGACGCCCTGCATCCAGCGCACGGCGGGCGATATCGACAGGCCCCTGCCCCTGCTCGATCGGCAAGGAAGCGACTAACCCGTTCGTGCGTCCGCCCACCTGCTCGGCAATCTGCTGGAGCTGGAGCTGGGCTGCCGGTCGCTGCACGTCCAAGCTGGCGAGCAGCACTTTCTTCCGCTCACGGTTGGCAAGACGCAGAGCCAACTTACCGGCGGTTGTGGTCTTACCAGCACCCTGAAGACCGACCAGAAGATAAGGAATAGGAGCCGGGGCCGACAGGTTCAACGGCACCGCACCGGCACCACCCAGAGCCTCAATCAGCGCATCATTGACGATCTTCGCCACAGCCTGGCCGGGAGAGACGCCATCCAGCACCTCACCGCCAACGGCACGCTCCTTCACCTTGCTGACGAAGCTGCGCACCACGGGCAGGGCCACGTCGGCCTCCAGCATGGCCAGACGGACCTCGCGCATGGCCTCGGTGACGTCACCCTCCGAAAGCTTCTCCCCACGGGAGAGACCTTCGAAAACTTTCGACATTCTACCAGAGAGCTGCTCGAACACGGGCTATCCTTAATTCCATGACAAACGCGCCACTGCGCGAACCCTCGCGGAGTGACGTGTCCGTAAACTTCCTACGCCTTTACGGCCTCCACCGCCCTCCGTCAAGAAGATTGTAAGAACACGGGCTCTGCTCCAGAGCCGTTGCCTCCCCCTGCATGGGAGCGTAGCCTGCCGAGAGATAGTTTCCCCGCATAAAGCAGAAAAGTCTGTGCCGTGAATGTCCTTCTCGTCCTTGCCCATCCTGAACGCCACTCCCTCAATGGGGCCCTGGTGGATATCGCCACCCGTGAACTGACCTCCTTTGGTCATGAAGTTCAGCTGTCTGATCTGTACCGAATGGACTGGAAGACCACCGTTGATCAGGCTGATTTTCCTCATAGTGCGACCACCCCACTGAATGTCGCAGCAGCTTCCGCACAAGCCTATGGGGCGGGACAGCTAACAGAGGATGTGAAGGCGGAGCAGGAAAAACTCCGTTGGGCCGATACCGTCATCTTCCAGTTTCCTCTTTGGTGGTTCTCGGCCCCGGCTATCCTAAAAGGTTGGATTGAACGTGTCTTCTCTGCCGGATTTGCCTACGGCACAGGCAAAAGCTACGGCGATGGCTGCATGAAGGGCAAACGGGCCATGCTGAGCGTAACGATCGGCGGTACAGAGCATGACTACTCCGCCCGAGGCATCTGTGGCCCCATTGATGACCTCCTCTTCCCCCTCACACACGGAACACTCTTCTACACTGGCTTTGCCACCCTACCCTCTTTCCTCGTGTACAGTGCCGACCGGCTGGAAGAACGTGGCGAAGGTTTTTCAGAACTTGTGGACCGCTACCGGGAGCGTCTTGCCACGCTGGAGACAACAGCCCCCATTCCATTCCGTTCAGCCACTAGTGGCGATTACGCTCCCAAGACGAGAGAGCTACGCCCCGGCCTGGAAGCCCCGAATACGAACGGATTCAGACTACATCTGAAAATAACTCCATAAATCAGCTTACCCTTCCCCAAAGCCATTCCTCCCTTCTCGTTTCTTCTTGAAAGGCACCGACATGACCACACATGACATCACCTGTCCCCACTGCCACAAAACATTCTCGCTGGATAATGCGGGCTATGCCGATATCGCCAAACAAGTACGGGACAAGGAATTTTTCAAGCAACTGCATGAAAAGTTAGAAGCGGCAGCGCAGGAAGAGCGACTTGCTGCAGAAAAGGCCAAATTCGTTCAAGAACAAGAAATGCACCGAGCCCTTCATGAGCGTGATACTGAAATACAAACTCTGAAGAGCCAGCTTGAACGGCATGAATCTGACCGCCAGACAGCTGCCCGCCTCGCCGAAGCCGAAGGGAAGGCACAGCTACAGGAAGCATTACAAGCAAAAGAGCGGGACATTCAGGCTTTACAGGCAAAGCTCTCCGCCAATGCCGTAGAGAATGAGCTCGCCATCACCAAAGCAGTTGATGCCGTACAAAAAGAACGTGATGCCCTGCAAAGCACTCTCAAAGAGACCGAACTGAGAAACAGCATCGCCGCCAACCAGCTGAAAGAGCGTTACGAACTCCAACTAAAGGACCGTGATGACCACATCGAACGGCTGAAAGACATGAAAGCCCGCCTCTCTACCAAGATGGTTGGTGAAACGCTGGAACAACATTGCGAAGTGGAGTTCAATCGTGCTCGTGCCATGGCTTTCCCACGGGCTTATTTTGAGAAGGATAATGACGCCCGCTCTGGCAGCAAAGGCGACTATATCTTTCGGGATACAGACGAAAGCGGAACGGAAATCATCTCCATCATGTTCGAGATGAAGAACGAGAATGACAGCACCGCTACCAAAAAGAAAAATGAAGACTTCCTGAAGGAACTGGACAAAGACCGCACGGAGAAAAAATGCGAATACGCCGTGCTCGTCTCTCTCCTGGAGCCCGAGCATGAGCTATACAATACGGGCATCGTGGACGTCTCCTACCGCTACCCGAAGATGTACGTCATCCGCCCGCAGTTCTTCCTTCAGATCATCTCTTTACTCCGCAATGCGTCCACAAAGGCACTGGCTTATAAGCGGGAACTGGAACTGACACGCCAGCAAAATATCGATGTGACCAACTTCGAGGAAAAGCTGGAGACGTTCAAAAACGGCTTTTCCCGCAATTATGACCTTGCCCAGCGGCAGTTCGGCAAGGCGATTGAGGAGATCGACAGGTCCATCTCCCACCTACAGAAGATCAAGGACAACCTGCTGAGTTCAGGTAACAATCTGCGCCTAGCCAACGACAAAGCACAGGACGTCACGATCAAGCGTCTCACCCGGGGCAATGCGACGATGAAGGCGAAGTTTGAGGCTCTTGATGCAACCAGAAGAGAACAATCATCATGCTAGCGCATTAAATCGATTGACAGCGCAAACTAAGATACATACAAACACAGAAAGGGACAGAAACCCCCGCCTCTGTCCCTCTCGATCCCCTCAACTAAGGAGACGTATCATGCTCCATGATATCGTGCATTCTACCATACAGTGCTGGTCACATGCCAGTTTTATCTTCCTTCCCATTTGGGGCAGGCATCCCAATCTACACATTAATATTTCTGTAGCAGTAACTCTTGATCCTACCCACAAAAGAAAAGGCAAAAAATAAACAAAACTATCAGTTCCCCGCCCTAGCGGGGATGAACCGCTAGCTCACTATATCGATTGGTTCACCATAAGTTGTTCCCCGCCTATGCGGGGATTAAGGAAGGCCGTTCTACAATGGAGCGGCCTTTCCTCTGCCTGCTCCGCCACAAGTACCAATATCCTGCTTCACAGCTTGACGGGCCGAAGCTGAATCAGTATCAGAAGGCCATCCCTGTTAGGGGAAAAAATAAAACGGATGGGTGTCCGAGCGGTTTAAGGAACTGGTCTTGAAAACCAGCGTGCGTGGAAGCGTACCGTGGGTTCGAATCCCACCCCATCCGCCATAAGTACCCTTAAAAAGGGCAGTTTTCTGCCACCTTTCAGGTGAACCCCTTTTCCAGTCCTTACTTTCGTCCATACTTCACGCAAACGCGTGGCTATTTCCGATTCTTTCCCCGCAACATAACCGCCCCCCACATTTGAGAGCACCACGCGGGAACTGCCCTAGGCCATTCCCAGAAACACAGCTAACAGACGCGTAATCTCCACCATCTGATAATCATGAAGCCGCCCAAACGCAGGGCCTATTTTCCCGCGCTGTATGGTCGATGGTTTATCAATCATGATGCTGGATGTCTTCTTCAAGCCATTGATGCCATCGGGCTCCACTGTCAGCCGCAATAAGGGGGCGTCCTGTATGGTGCCTGTTACGGGCAGAATAACGACACTGGCCGTCTCATGGTAGCTGTCTGCCTGTATAATTAAAGCCGGACGGGGTTTGCCAAGGTCTCCCTGCCAGGCAACCGTGACCAGATCGCCCCGCCTCACTCCCAGCCCTCAATCTGGGCAGCGGCCAGCTCAGAGAAAGCCAATTCATCGCCCTGCTTTTCATCGCAAGCCCGTATCAGCCGCGCCTGTCGCGAGGCCTCGCGGGTGAAATCAGGACGCCTTGTATCGGGTACCCAAAGTTGAACAGGGCGCATACCGGCCCGCTTCATCGCTTCCCGATGCTTGCGGACACGGTCATAACTTCTGGTTGTCGATGCCATAGCTTCCTCCCGTTACATGTAACAATAAGGGGGAAAGACTGCCTTTTACAAGGCCGGTAATCTATCCGCTTATCTGGACAGAATGGACACGTCCACACATGCGCAAGACCAGACCACCTTTTGATTGTTGATGATTTTTTATCAAGTAGCAGTGCCTACATCCGACAAAACCAATAAGCCCATGCGCGCCTTAGAACCGGGCATCACATACTTAAGTGAGCAGTACGTGCGCGCACGCGCCTGCAATAAAACAGTAAAAAAGGCCTGCCCTCCCCACCGGAGACGGCAGACCTAAAACCGTATGCCTATAGAATCAGTCAGCCCCGGTGGTCATGCTCGGCACGCTTGCCAAGGGCCGTAATCTGGGTAGCCTCTAACCCTTCGGGATTGTGATGGGCCTTCTTGGCGATTTTATGCTCTTCTTCGGTGGCATGCTCACCGCTTTTCAGGACATGATCCGCCAGACGAATGATCTCCTCCTTTGTCAGCAACTTCGGCGTATGAACGGCCTTACGGGCCAACTCATGCAAAGAACTGCTGGCGCGCGGTGCTTTATGCTCATGTGATGCTGTTGTCGGCATTTTTCTGGCCTTTCACTCTGAATGACAGACCCTGTCCTAAACAGGGCCGTTATCCCCTGTTGGAGAGAGACGTCATACGCCTCGTCTCCACGGTGAAAGCCCACCATGCAGATAACAAGCGCACTTCATGCAAGGCTGGCCTGCATATCAGCTCGGCATATGACCAAGCAGCATCAACATCCCTGCCGTACGATCCGCAGGCGGAACACGGCCCCGAAAAGAGCCGGATGCATCCAGCAGCGTCCCATCCTGAAGAATGCGCCCAGCCGGCACCCCGTTAGGACCATAAACTGCCCCATCCTGATCAACATTACCGATAGTGGAACCTTGGTCATCAGACAGGTAGCCGCCCTGACTGATACGCCCTACACGCCCTCCATGTAGATCATACAGAAAACCGTCGCTATCCATATGGCCAACCGTCATACCGTGAGCATCTGTGAGGTATCCGTCCCGACCTACACGCCCAGCCGCTTGCCCACCAACACCATACACATCCCCTACCCGGTCCTGCCCAGACCCTGCCGGGTTCTGATAGTCATACGGCGTCGCTGTCGCATCATGAAACGACATGCCCATGATGCCGAGCCAAGCGGTCATCATCAAAATTCCGAAACACCTCATGAAACACTCCCCACTATCACACGATAGCGATCAGAATTATCGGGGAAGACGGTTCAGCAGGATAAGGGCTCCCGTTGTCCGATCACTTCCAGAAAGCGATCCCCCCATGCTGCCCTGATCTATACTCCCCACAGAAGAGCCGTTTCGGTCACGCAGGATACCATCCCTATCTATGCTCCCAACGGCAGAGCCGTTGCGGTCTCGGACAGTACCGTCCCTATCCAGACTGCCAACAGAAGAGCCATTGCGATCACGCACGATGCCATCCTGATCCATACTCCCAAAAGCAGAACCATTCCGATCACGGATAGTACCATCCCGTTCCAAGCTGCCGATGGAAGAACCGTTACGGTCCCGCATGATGCCATACCCGTCTATACTGCCGACATAGGAGCCGTTCCGGTCACGAACATCACTAACCTGCCTGATCTGCCCATCGTAAGGAGCCGCCTGCACCGCTGTCGGATTCGAGGCACCAAGACCAATTGTCCCCAGCCATGCAATGCCCATCAAAATGCCAGTGCGTTTCATCATATATCCTTCCAAGTAAATAGCTTCCCGCGTGCGGTCACCATTACATCATCTTCCATGGCCAACATGTTACACACTCATGAAGACATGGTAATACTTACATATTCTTTTACTATTCCTGAGGAAGGTCTCCCTCACCTCAGAAGAGTCGCCCATTCCTCAATGGACTGCCCGCTCTGAAAACGGTCATCTACTTTGCCATCCAAAATGACAGTCGGAGATACATGGATGCTGTTCTCTCTGGCATAGCGGGTGTGGGCCTTCATGGCATCTGTTACACTTGCCAGATGAAAAGGCTTTGCCAGAGCAAGACGAGTATAAACTTCCAGACGGGCTATCAGCTCATCTGGTGTGGTCTGCATATTCGCCCCCTCACAATGATGAAAAAACTCAAATTCTTCCCGGTGGTCCCCAATCGCTCGTAAAGTCTGCCATGCCTTGTCCCGGCCATCCGGTAACGCCGCCGCTGCCAAGATGCACCGCATCAATACACCAGAAAACAAATGCCACGGCTGAGAGTGCAGCACGACCTGAAGGGTCAGTACATCTTCCCCTACGTGCTCTAAAAACGGCATAAGTTTGCGAGAAGCACGGACGCTGAAAGGACATGTCGGTTCCAGAAAGAACGTTACGTCCCGAGGGCCATGCCCCCAGATCAAGTCAGCTGGCTTTGTGATTTTCGTAATACTCATGGGGTAACAGCTCCTCCATCATGGCTTTTCCGCTATTTTATGTAGGCATAGCCCCATACAGAAACAGCCCCGCAAAATGCGAGGCTGCTTATCCGTGCAAACATGACAGCTGAATCTTTAGGAAGAACGCCGCCGCCTGTTCCTAGCACCACCCTGTCCGGCCCCTGCCGAACGAGACCCGGACTGCTGGGGAGACCGTCCCCGCCCGCCGCCTGCACGACCACCACCATTGCGACCACCACGTCCGCCACGGCCACCGCCGAGGACGGGCGGCGGTAGGGTAGAATTCTGCGCATCGGCAGAATGATACGGATGATCGGTGATGACCGGCACAGCCTTACCGATACGTTTCTCAATATCCCGTAGCCATGCACGCTGTTCGGCATCACAAAGGGACACCGCCCAACCGTCCCGCCCGGCACGAGCCGTCCGCCCAATACGATGGACGTAAGCCTCTGGCACGTTAGGCAGGTCGTAATTGAAAACGTGGGACACTTCGTCAACATCAATGCCACGGGCAGCGATATCTGTAGCTACCAGCACACGCACGCTACCATCACGGAAACCCTGCATGGCCCGCTCACGAGCACCCTGCGATTTGTTGCCATGAATGGCAGCCGCCGGGATCCCATTTTTACTGAGATACTCTGCAACCTTGTTGGCTTCATGCTTCATGAGCGTGAAAACAACAGCCCGCACGACACGGTCACTATTAACCAGCATCATCAGGGCTTCTTTTTTCTGGGTCGAGTCTACAAACAAAACAGCCTGACGGATGCGATCCACTGTGCTGGACTCCGGCGTAACCTGTACTGTCTCCGGGTCCTTCAACAAGGAATGTGCCAACTCACGGATGGAAGATGGCATAGTTGCAGAAAATAGCAGCGTCTGCCGCTTCTCTGGCAGGCGAGCCACAATCCGGCGGATATCATGGACAAAGCCCATATCCAGCATACGGTCGGCTTCATCCAGCACAACAATTTCCAGCGTGGAAAGGTCAATATGCCCCTGTCCTACGAGGTCTAGCAGACGACCAGGCGCAGCAACCATAACATCGACGCCACGCTTCATAGCCTCGACCTGTCGATTCTGCCCCACACCACCAAAAATCACGGCGTGAGAGAATTTCATATGGCGGGCATAGGCAGCAAAATTGTCACCAATCTGTGCCACAAGCTCCCTTGTCGGAGCCAAAACCAGAACACGAGCACTGCGGGGGGCAGCCTTGCGGGGATGTTCCAGCAGGTAGTGAAGGATAGGCAGAGCGAATGCTGCTGTTTTCCCTGTCCCTGTCTGTGCCAGACCGAGAAGGTCCTTCCCCTCCATGAGATGGGGAATTGCCCCGGCCTGAATGGGGGTTGGCGTCGTGTAGCCTTCTCCATCCAGGGCCTGCAAAATGGGGGCCGCCAGACCGAGAGCTTTAAAACTGCTCATGATTCTTCCTCAAAACCGGCGTTATTCCAGCAAATCCATCTGGCAACACCGCATAAAATGGACGTTTGAGCCTCTCCCTAACGATGGGCTCCGCTCGCCTCGTCCGAAAATAGGACTCTATTTGTCTTATAACAAGAGGAAAAACGCACTGCCCTTCTATCGCCTCATTTAGTGACAGGAGCAATTTTCTTCCATCTCGAAAAAAGCAAAGGAAAACAGAATGTTATTTTTTGGTGTTCTACCTTATTAACGTCTCTGTAAATTCCAAGCTTACCTTACCTTTTGCGGCGTAGAAGAAACAGTCCTTGTTCACCGAAAAGATTGGCTAAATGTGGTGAAGCTCCTGCCAAACGGGATTGACGATTGCCATTAACCACCATCCACTTGCAGACCTCGTACCCGTCTTCTTCGCACAACGCAAAAAAATCATAAATTGTGCAAGGATGAATATTGGGCGTCTCGTACCACGGTGTCGGCCAAACGGACGTCATTGGCATTCGCCCTGTCCGCAACAGATGCCAACGTAGCCGCCAATGTCCGAAGTTGGGAAAAGAAACCAAAGCAGAGCGACCAATCCTTAGCATATGCCGTAAGACATCCCGTGGGCAATCAACGGCCTGAAGCGTGCGTTGCAGCACAACGTAGTCGAAAGTTCCATCGGGATAATCGGCCAGCATGTCATCAGCATCCCCATGCATGACAGGCAGACCATGCGCCACAGACTGCGTGACCGCTTTCATATCCAGCTCCAGCCCTTGAGCATCGCAGTCTTTTTCCCGCGAGAGATAGCCAATCAAGCTTCCATCACCGCAGCCAATATCCAGAACCCGACTATGCGGTGCCACCATGCTGGCGATCAGTTCTTGATCAAACCGCATTATCGCACTCCCCTGCCGGCAAACCTGCCTGCCGCGCCATTCCGTTTAGAAATCCCCGAATAGTTCTATCAAAGTCCGGCTCTTCCAGCAGAAAAGCATCGTGACCTCGGTCACTATCTATCTCCACAAAGGAGACATGCCCCCCGGCCTGATTAATCGCCCGCACCAAAGTGCGAGAGCGAGACGTTGGAAACAACCAGTCCGAACTAAAAGACACGACACAAAAACGGGTTTTTACGCCCCGAAATGCAGCTGAGAGATTGCCCTCATGTTCACTGCCCAGGTCAAAAAAATCCATAGCCCTCGAAATCGTCAGGTAAGAATGAGCATCAAAACGCCGTGTGAAATTGGAGCCCTGATACCGCAGATAACTCTCCACCTGAAACATTCCACCAAATGGCAGGGCCGATAATGGATCACCAGAAGATGGCACGGTTCCGGGCCTGATCTCCCGACCGAATTTTCTGGTTAAGGCTTCTTCAGAAAGATAGGTGATATGGCCGACCATCCGAGCCACTGCCAGCCCACGAGCCGGAATGACACCATGAGCCTGATAGTCTCCACCATGCCAGTTCGGGTCGCCATAAATAGCCTGACGGCTAACTTCATTAAACGCAATATTCTGTGCAGACTGAAACGGTGATGTCGCAATCGGCATGGCGGCAAAAACCCGGTCTGGGTAATCTGTCGCCCACGTCAGCACCTGCATGCCACCCATCGACCCACCGATAACGGCAAACAGCCTATCAATGCCAAAATGATCAATAAGTTTCACCTGAGCCGCAACGATGTCGTGCATGGTGACGGGTGGAAAGTCCTTCCCCCATGGTCGCCCTGTACCAGCTCGCTCACTTGTCGGCCCTGTCGTTCCCATACATCCGCCCAACACATTCGTGCAGATGACAAAGAAACGGTCCGTATCAATCGGCAAGCCCGGCCCCACCATACGAGACCACCAGCCCGGCTTCCCAGTAACGGGATGTGGGCTGGCAACATACTGATCTCCCGTAAAGGCGTGGCATATAACAATGACATTATCCCGCTTGGGCGACAAAGTGCCATATGTCTGATGGGCAACCCGTAACGGAGCAACCTTCTCCCCACATTGAAGGGTTATACCTTCAGGAAAGGTTATGGACTGAACTTCCACCGCTGGCTCCGGCTGTTTGTAATAAGAAGCCCATATACAAACACTGCCACACCCACAGTTTCAAGGCAGAATAAGCACGAGACAACAGATAGTACCCTGAAATTTACTTATTCTGCTGCTTCCATCATCTCTGGATAATTATCCTGTGCCAGCGCAGGCATCGGCATCTTCTCTGCAACTGCCTGTACCTTCCCACGCACAGGCAGCCAATACCCATAAGCAGCCAATGCCGAACCAAGATGCATCAGAGCCTCTCCCAGCTCAGAATGTAATACTTGTTCCTCTGGTGCATTCTGCATATCGGCTAGAATATTAAGAAGATGCTCTTCCGTTGCTGAATATTCCAACGAAGCCGTCCCGCAGACAGCATGCAGGAAAAGCGCCTTAAACCGCTCTTGAAGGCGTTCTGCCTCCTGCCCTAACAACCCGGACAGAGACATGGAACGCCGCCAGCAGCTTGGCCCCAAAAGATACCGCAGTGCCCACAGGGCCGTCTGCTCTTCCCGGGCCAGTGTCTTCATGGATGCGCCATAGCCGTTACGCCGGTCTGCAATCTGAATGATATTCATGAGGCGTCTCCCTCTCTCTGCGAGTTGCTTCACGAATGACGTTAGATGAGAACTCTTCTCACTTTCAATAGAAAGATCATGAACAATGCCGCCCTTTCCCTAACGGGACGCATAAAGAGTCGAGAAAACAGCCAATTATTGGAGTTATTAAAGTTTTTTATAAGCCGTCGACTCTGAGGCGCAGAAGACACAATATCCTGTGGTTTTCTTGAGCGACTCACACAAGATGTCGTCCCCTTCTACGAAAGCCCTCCCTCTCCTAGGCGACGACATTTTGAATTTTCCAGACCAACAACAAGTAACGGCCCTCTTGAAGCCCGAAGAATACACCCTCAATCCCGTCTGAGTATGCCTCATGAATTAACGCAGATAGCCGTCATGCAACTCCATGATAATCTGCTTTTCCGCTCGCCAGAGCGTGCAACCTCAATAATAGAATCAATTTTCTCTTATAGTTACAATTAGTTCACCGATTATATTAATCAGAATTATAAATTATTTAACATTTTTTCTCTACAAATTACCCACGCACGGCAGAAAAAATGGTCTCTTGCGTCAATCTGGAGAAATACGATGAGATACCATCAGAAAAACATAATTAAGGTAATTATTTTACTACCTCTTTTATTTGTATCCACCCTCCAGACAGCTCACGCCTTTCCCGATGGTTTTCCGTACGTAAGAAAACACATGCGAAAAAAAGTTGGAAAGATGTTGGATAACATCAATAAAATGGGGGGCAGCTCGCCAGCTTGCTCGACCATTCTGTGCCTTGCTCCCTACGTCGGTATGGGAACGTCTGGTGGCCCCGCCTGTGTGGGTCCTAATCAGATATATTTCAATATCAGAGTCTTTGATCCGTGGTCTGGATATGATGCCGATCTAACAAAGGCTGTGCGCGGTGCCTATCTGCAAACGTGCCCTGATACAGAAAATGCAGCTCTAGCCAGGAGTGAGAATGATGCCGTGGGAACATGGTTTTCAGGGCAGTAGAAACAAACTACCATGACCGAACAACCCAATTAAAGGCCTGACGACAAATGACAGTCTTTTTATAATGTCATAAACAATGCAATCTATACAATAATAATTTTCAAAAACAGAAAAAATCAAAATAGCATAAATTTAAATGAAACATTTTTGTTTAATTAACATTACGACGTCCCATGAAATTAAAATGGCAGAACGATGAATTCGAAAAATTCCTTAATCATCCCAAGTAACGACAACAGCAACACCCTATTATCTCTATTTTAACGAAATAGAACCTAAGCTGCCTTCTCTTCGGATGAGGCAAGGCTCAGATGTCAGACCACACGCAAGACTACTTCTTAAAACAGGTAAAAGCCAAAGACCAACAATCAGAAGAAGATGGGCTCCATGTAAGAGAAAAGCCTCAGCAGGAACAGCTTGCCGAATATCCATGTTCTTCATCCCCGCAACCTAAGCACGGCCTGACTACAGGGGATCGTGGATTCGTCTATGACCACGAAGGTGGGAAGCCACATATACAGTTGAATGGTTATTACCCTGGAGGCGGCAACTCCGGTGTAACAGTCGGCCATGGTGTGGATCTGGCACAGCATACACGGGAAGAATTCAAAAGAACCATCAGAGCTGCAAAAGATGTACCTGAGGAGTTGCGTACGAGAGTAGAGAAAACACTCGACAGAATACCAGATATCCTTTTCGCGACAGACCATAATCACAAAGGCCTGCATGGACAGGAAACAAAGGACTATCTATCCATTAAAAAACACCGCCTCCAGCTCAGAAAGGATGAAGTGGACTGTCTGTCCAATATCACTTTCAACCAGATTACGAACCATACTCAAAAACGCTTTGAAAGAAACAGTCAGGTCCCTCACGCTTTCGATAACCTGTCTGAACCTGTCAAGACGGTCCTAGTAGATCTGTCTTATGTCATGGGACCAAACTTCGGGCACCCCGGCGACAACCAAATAAAGCGGCATCTCTATCAGGAATTTCTTGAAGGGAAGGTCTCCAAAGCGGCCGACGACATAGAAAGTTACTTCCCGAACATCATCGGGAAGCAAAGGGCCCAAAACGATGCACAAGTCCTACGAGGCGACATCAGTCTTTTATACAAAGAATCAGGAGAAAACGCATGCATCACACCATCCATCGCTCCCAAACGCTCCCAAACGCTCCTTGTAATAGCCGCCCTTCTCGCTCTGGCCAATGTCACGGCAAAAGCCGCAGATACACAGGCTTCATGCCGCTTTGAGCATCCGGACCGCATGCGTGACAAACTTGCCAAGGAACAAGGGGTTTCCGACTGGACAGAAACTTTGGATTATCCCGAATATGTCTATGCACTAGAACATCATGACAAAAAAAACGCCATGAAATTCATGAAATGCGAGGAGAGCTTCAAAAATTCCGCCAGATTCCGTGCTCTCAACAAGAAGCTTCAGTCATATCTGATAGAAAACTACAAAGCATCAATCTCCGGCGTCAATATTGAAGGAGGCGATTTCCGCAAGGGTGATTTCCTCATGTTCTCATCATGCCAGCCTCACGCCTGTGTTACCAATGTCCATACCGATATCTTCGACAAGGATGGGAACATGGTCAGCGTGATCCTCTACCAATATCCATCCGACGCCGAAGGCGGAGCAGCGGGACAGGCTATCGCCGACGTGCTGAGGGGCAGACATTCCATAAACTACTATCCTCTTGAAGCCTGGGTCTTCATCCGCAGGGGATATGACACACCAGGACTGCGTGACTTCATCGAAGAGGCCATTCCTTACTTCAGGCAAAACAGCCGCACGACACTCCTTGATATTCACAACATCTCGAACTGACCAACCACGAAAGCACATCTGAGCACCACCATGGCGGACCGGCTTCCACCATGTCACCCTAAAAAGTTTCCAAACCTGCTGGCCGCAATCTTTTCCCTGTCCTAATCAGATGTATTTCAATATCAGAGTATTTGAGCCGTGGTCTGGATATGATGCCGTGGGACATGGTTTTCAGGGCAGTAAAAACAAACCTCCATGGCCGACCAGCCCAATTAACTTCCTGACAAAAAAGGGTAGTCCCTATCCATTCATCATAGATGAGACAATCTATACAATAATAATTCCCAAAAACATAAAATTAAAAATAACATCAGCTTAAATGAAACAGTTTTGTTTAACTAATATTACGACGTTCCATGAAATTAAATCGGAGATCGATGAATTCGAAAAAATGCCTCGATCGTCCCAAGTAACGGCCAAAGCAACGCCCTGTTATCTCTATTTTAACGAAATAGAACCTAAGCTGCCTCTCTTCGGATGAGGCAAGGCTCAGATGTCAGACCACACGCAACATGATTACTTCTTAAAACAAGTAAGAGCCAGAAGCCAACAGCCGGAAAATAAACGTCATCTGGAAGAAAACCCTCGACAGGAACTGTCCACTCGACCGTCATGCTCCCTAGCTCCAGAACCTAAAAATGGCCTGACCACGAGGGATCGTGCCTTTGTGTATCTCAACGAAGGTGGGAAGCCACGTATGCAGTTGCATGGTTATTACCCTGGCGGCCCATCCTCCGGCGTAACAGTCGGCCATGGTGTGGATCTGGCGCAGCATACACGGGAAGAATTCAAAAGAGCCGTCAGAGCTGCAAAAGATGTACCTGAGGAGTTGCGTACGAGAGTAGAGAAAACACTCGACAGAATACCAGATATCCTTTTCGCGACAGACCATAATCACAAAGGCCTGCATGGGCAGAAAGCATATGACTATTTAGCCATCCAACAACACCCCGTCCGTCTTAGAAAGGATGAAGTGGACTGTCTGTCCAATATCACCTTCAATCAGATTACGAACCATACTCAAAAACGCTTTGAAAGAAACAGTCAGGTCCCTCACGCTTTCGATAATCTGTCTGAACCTGTCAAGACGGTCCTAGTAGATCTGTCTTATGTCATGGGACCAAACTTCGGACACCCCGGCGACAACCAAATAAAGCGGCATCTCTATCAGGAATTTCTTGAAGGGAAGGTCTCCAAAGCGGCCGACGACATAGAACGTTACTTCCCGAACATCATCGGGAGGCAAAGGGCCAAGAACGACGCACAGGTCCTCAGAGGCGACATCAGTCTTCTATACAAAGAATCAGGAGAAAACGCATGCATCACACCATCCATCGCTCCCAAACGCTCCTTGTGATAGCCACCCTTCTCGCTCTGGCCAATGTCACGGCAAAAGCCGCAGATACACAGGCTTCATGCCGCTTTGAGCATCCGGACCGCATGCTTGATAGACTTGCTAAAGAGCCGGGCTCCGACTGGACAGAAGCTTTGGATTATCCCGAATATGTACGTGCGCTAAGACGTTATGACAAAAAAAACGCCATGAAATTCATGAAATGCGAGGAGAGCTTCAAAAATTCTTCCAGATTCCGTGCCCTCAACAAGAAGCTTCAATCATATCTGATAGAAAACTACAAAGCATCAATCTCCGGCGTCAATATTGAAGGAGGCGATTTCCGCAAGGGTGATTTCCTCATGTTCTCATCATGCCAGCCTCACGCCTGTGTCACCAATGTCCATACCGATATCTTCGACAAGGATGGGAACATGGTCAGCGTGATCCTCTACCAATATCCATCCGACGCCGAAGGCGGAGCAGCGGGACAGGCTATCGCCGACGTGCTGAGGGGCAAGCATTCAATTCTTTATTTCCCCCTTGAGGCCTGGATATTCATCCGCAAGGGGTATGAGACACCAGGACTACGCAGCTTCATCGAAGATGCCGTTCCTTATTTCAGGCAAAACAGCGAAACGACAATCCTTGATGTGCATGATATCTCGGATTGACCAACCACGAAACCACATCTGAGCACCACCACAACGGAAGCCGGCCACGCTATCGGGAAAGATATTTTCCTCCGGTAACGTACCGGTTTCCACCATGTCACCCTAAAGACTTTCCAAACCTGCTGGCCGCAATCTTTTCCTCGATTTCCGGACGCCTAAAATAGATGGGCACGCCACACCGCAGGGGACTGGCCCCCCGCACAACAACAAACGCCTCATCAACACGGGTATTGTTCAGCAGCTCCTCACGACGAATGAGCGGGCGGCTCATTTCACTGTAACTGACATTCGTTCCATGAGACCTGCTGCCACCCCCCAGCCCTTTGCCGGAGCTGCCCTTGTTGCTGCCGCCTGATGTCGCCACGACGCCATAATTCCCGAACGTCTCTTCCAGTTCCTTGGCTGTTTCAAGGTCAGAAATGGCCACATACGTGCGGTGTACTGCCGCATCATACCAGGCCCGTTTCCCTTCACGTCCCCACTGTTCTTCAAGCTGGCCGACGGACTGGTACAGGAGACGCAGCGTTATGCCATATTTCCGCCCCGCATCACGGGCTGTCGCCATGATGCGCATGGGCCCAAGGCGGGCTACTTCATCCAGCAGAAACAGCACACGGTTTTGGATCCGGCCATCCGCCTCATAAACAGAATTGAGCAACGCCCCTATGATGGTACGGCCAATTTCCGGCGTGTTTTCCAGCGCACGCAGGGGCAGCTGAACAAAAACATCCATCCCGCCATGCATGATATCTGACGACCGGAAACTGCTACCAGATACCAGCTCGGCAAACGCCGGGTTCGACAGCCACGACGTCTTGTCATCCGCACTGCCATACACCCCTGAAAATGTCTCTTCCACAAGCCCCATGATAGCCCCTGCTATCTGACGGGCGTAGGTGGAAACACTGGTCTCATGAATGATCCTCAGAAGGGCCCGCACGTCATCCTGTGGCATGCTGAGGCCACTGCGAAGCGTACGCAGCGTTTTCTGCTCCGCTGGTAGGTCCGGGTCATACAGCATGTGCGCTAGAAGGCATGTTATCAGGTTGCGCCCCTGCCGGTCGAAGAAATCGCTGCTGGAATCCTTTTTACCTCCACCACTCTCCCGGCATATCCAGGACACAACATCCTGAATGTTCGTGATGGCCTCCGGAGAATTGATATCAATCCAGCCCAGAACATTGAAACCTATTCCCCCACCCAAGTTCAGCTCATGAACCTGATGGCCGAGCGACTCCCTGAATGGCCTCAGCATCGGCCCCAATTCCGTACTGGGATCAAGCACGACCACAGACCCGGTCCACGTCGTCAACGTAGTAACTGCCGACGTGGACTTGAAGGACCCCGGCCCGGCGAAAACCAGACTGTGTGTCGAACCACTCTCACATGGATCAATCAGAAGCGGTGCACGTCCCCCCATCCCCCACGTCTTGGAATCCTTGGGCATAAACGGCAGCCGTGCTCCCCTGTCCTCATCCACACGGTAGGCTTCCCCGACGACGACACCACCATATTCAGGAGATGGCCCCGGGAAGAGCATCCGGGCGAATTTCATGGTCATCCATTCCGCATGGCCATGATTCCCTGTCACGCCCCTGACCGACGCCCGCACGCCACCGCCAGGCAGGGAAGACCGCCGAAACAGCTGGGCCATACTACGGCGGGCAGCGGCGGCGATGATCACGGCCATCACCAAGATGGCGGCGCAGCCTGCTCCCGCCCCGATCTTCAGCCAATGCACGACGACCGGATTGTCCCGCCCATAATAAAGGTAGAGCCACCATTGATAGAATGGATAATCAAACGAGCTGAACAGCCCCGTCCCTGCAAGGAAAACAAGGGAAGCGACAACCGTCCATCCCGCAAATACCAGCACGATGCCAGCTATGAGCCGGACGGTCATTATAGGAGACCAGTTTGCGAAAGCCATGCCCTATCCCCCCTCTTCAGTACCGTGTCAGCAGATCAGCCACGGTCTCTTTGTTGCGGCGTGCATCAGCAGCAAGCCAGACCTCCCCGATGGAATAGACCTCACCCGTCGTTTCAAATGGCACGATCACATCAATGGCGGATGACAGCATGTCCACGAGGGTCTTATCCTCAAGGGCCGCCCCCTGCGGCGACCCCTTGATGAGTGAAAACAGCTTCTTGAAGGCCTGAACCGGATTGGCCCCGTGAATGGTGGAGATGGAGCCCGGATGACCAGAAACGACCTCATTGAGGTATGTCCAAGCCGCATCATCACGCATTTCGCCCAGCAGGATACGGTCAGGCCTCATACGGAGACTGGCATGCAGAAGGTCTTCTGCACTGACGGAATTGATGCCTGTCCCTGATTTTGAATAAAGCAGCCGCACATGGTTCGGATGCGGAATGATGAGTTCCGGTGTATCCTCAATCGTGATCGGCCGTTCATGAAGTGGTATTGCCGAGATGAGCGTCCGGCTCATCGTGGTCTTGCCAGAGCCCGTAGCCCCACACAGCAGCATGGTCAGGCGGTTGCGTACGCAGGCCGCTAGAAAGGCCTCCAAATCTCCACTGTCATAATAGCCCAGAACTTCCTCATGCCGTTTTTCTTCGGCTTCCGTCCTGTTCTGCCAGCGGTTCCATCGTGAAATGTCATACCGTTTCGTCACCGAGGCGAGTTCGGCCACCTTGTTGCTTGGCCGGCGGATGGTCAGACTGACCGTCCTGGCCGGTACCGATGGAGGCAGGCATATCTGAAGACGTTCACCACCGGGCAGTTCTGTCGAGCACAACGGGTGCCGCTCCCCTACATCCTGTTTGCGCAGGGCCCCGGCCAGAATGGCGATGTCTTCCAAATCCTCATATGAAAGTGGAATCTCATACTGGGTGAACGTACCCCTCTGGCGGACGAACACCTCACCCGGCCGGTTAATGCAGATCTCCTCCGTTGCGGGGTCCTCGAGCCATACCGCTAGTGGCTTCATCAGCCAGCGGAGCTGGACTGCCGCCTCACTGACCATAGCCACCTACCGTTGTCCGCAGCTCGTAAATTCCCGAGAAATCCAGGTCACGCGCCACAAAGATCGCCACGGTCTTGCCCTGAGACTTCTCACCCGTGGGCTGGATATTGAGACCGGCCTGAAGTGCGGAATTCGCAACCGTCTGCCCGTTCGACTGGAACGAATTGAAATAAGAGCCGCCGTTATTGCCGGAGGCACCAATGCGTGACGCCGCCTCCACACCGACATCCAGCGCACCCTGAATCACGCTGAGGAGAATGGCACTGCCAAAACGCTTCCACCAGTGATTGTTCACCGTCACGCCGATACCACTCTGCCCGAGCTCATCCGTAGCCGGTGAATCAAGCTCGATGACGCTATGTTCAGGTGTTTCGGCACGATCCCATACGATGAAAACCCGATCCTCACCCTGCAGCAGGCCATGCTGCATCTCGCCCGTCACAAGAGTTCCCTTATCAAGCAATACGACATTGCCCGTCGTGCTACGAATATCCATCGGAACCACGCATTTCGCATAGCCTGCCAGCTGAGTATTCAAGCGGGTCTGCAGAATGCAGGGAATGATCGTCCCCTTCGTGATGAGAAAATCCGGATGCGGAAGCATGTGCGCCTGCGAGCCCGCAAGAAGGGTCGGCTTCAGATTGGCGGCCAAGGGGCTACCCTCGGTTTCACCCGCCGGTTTCGGGAATTGTCCACCTGAAACCGGCCCCTGCTGTCCACCCACGGCCGGCGGAGCAGCAGCAGGCGCAGAAGCGGCCCCTCCCGCTTCGCCTGATGCCGCAAAAATCGGACTTTCAGCTGGGTTCATTTCATGACGGGTCGAGCGGGGAGTTACCAGAGGCATCCGCTGCAACTGGGGCTGAACGGGCATGGGCATGGGTGGCGGCGGCGGCGGTGCTGGTGGGGCACTACGCAGGTGGTACCCGGGCGACACCGTGGCACGCTGAACGGCCACCTGCTCAGTCTTCTTCGGTCCATCGCCAGCTCGCAGCCAGACGAAACCCAGCATAACCACCGCCACCAAGGCGGCGATGCCCACCTTCTGCAACGACGTTAGTTCCCGACGGGTCTCGTCGGAAACCATGGAGCCACCCTGATTGATGGATTCAGGGCTGTCATGATTGTCTTGCCTGTCGCTCATTGTGCCCCCTCCTTCAGCACCCGCCTGACATTCGGGCTGATCGTGTTTGTTCCAGGATTATGACCAACAGGGTCGAATGCCTTGTTGAAAAGGCACAGGACGGTATTGCCATCACGCAGACGCCACCGGGGCGCAACATGATCCGCAATAACCAGGGTGCCCCAGCCCGCCGGATCATTCTTCACGCTGTAATTTGCCGTGGCCTCATGCCCGTCAGGACCGATGAAGAAGATGGAGGGCAGCCGGACATTGCCAGGAAAATGGAACACGGTGACATTGCCGTTGTCCCACATCTCGAACGGGAGCAGAGAACGGTCACCCTGCCCCACATACTTCCAGTTCTTTATACCAAAGTCGGGGTCTTTGGTTTCCCGCTCCATCCGTTCATGCGCCAGCTGCATCTCAAGCTGACGGGTACGGGCTTCGACCTCTTCCTGCTCCCGCTTCTCACGGGCGGCGGCCTCGGCCCGACGTGCGGCGGCGGCATCCCCCGGATAAGTGAACTGGACGCTGTAATAGATGCCATCCGTCGAATTGGCGAGTGTTTCGGCCGGGACGGTGGCCACCTCAAAAACATAACGGCGGGCACGGCCCTGATCATTGCGTGTCAGGACAATGACCGGCTGGAGACTCAGCCCGTTTGTCGCCTTGAAGAACAGATAGCTGCCGGCCGGAGCCGCCTTCAGATGGATGCTGTCACTAACGGCAACCCGGTCAACAGTCTCGTGCGCTCCGAAACCGACGACCAGCGTCGCACCGACCGACGTCGAGAGATGCACCACCTGATCCGGGACATACGGCACGTACCGCATTCTGGTATCATGACGGCTGGGCAGTGGGTCCTGCTCCGCATGGGCCGGGACGACAGACAGGCCAGCCACAAGACCCAGAACAACAACAGCAAGACTCTTCATTGTACGCCATCCTCTGACGACTGATAGGACGAGATGATCACACCACCCGGGTTGCTCAGGCGGGCCTTTGGGGGAATGTCCTGCACCTTCATGATCTGCACCGTCGCGATCCAGGTTGTTTCCACCGGTTTGGCACCCTCCATCGACACCCGCCGCCGGAAACGCACCTGAATGACATTTCCGCCAATCGGCGCCATCGACAGCTCCTCGACATCAATCTGGCCCCTCTGCCCCACCGTGACTTGGGGGCTTTTCGGGTTGGGGAAATTGAACCAGTTCTGATAGGCATCCCGCACTGCATCCGTGCTCATGAGTGATACGGTGTCATAGGCATACTGGGCAGTCGCATAAGTGTATCCTTCACGAAGGCGCACATACTGCCAGACGGCAGCGTTGACGACCGCATCATCCATGGTCTTCGGCAGGCGTGACATAGAGATCTCGCTGTCCACGGTTCCATCCGGGCGGACCCAGAGCGGCATCGGAACAAGCTTCTCCAGCGGGAAAAGAGCCACCACGGACCAGACCAGACCAAGATTGGCGAGCATCGAGAGTGTCAGGCCGACAACAAGAAACTTGTTGATGCGGGTGACAGCCCGTGCACGTGCCTCTTGGAACGTCTCGACCTTTTCATAATATTCGGCGAGCCTCTCTTTCGGGACGGGCGGGACAAACAGGTCCTTGCTCATCAGCGGCTCACCCTTTCCTGTTTCGTCAGATCTGCCGGCTGCGCTTTCCAATGCTCCGTATTGAGCTGGAAAACGGGCCCCTTACATTTCGAAACCGGATCATGTCCGCTACAGGCCGCCAGAGCCAACAACATGAGAACGACAGACCCTGTTCTGATGTTCACCATCAGGATAACTCCCTTCCCGATCTACAAGTATCCAGTTTGCTTTACTTAAACATCCTGCGGGCAATATTGTTCGCCGTCCTGCTTCCTGAAGACGAACCTCCAACAACACTACCCATTGCTGACCCAGCCGACCTGACTTCTATCCCACCACCAATGATAGCGGCGACGGCAGGAAGAAGATTGACGATGGACGCGCAGATCATCACGAAAATCGTCGCATTGAACATGGCGCCGGTCGCAACGGCTCCCAGTCCCTGCTCAACGAGCTCTTCCACAGCGATCTTGTTAAGGTAATGCTTGATGCCCTGCGCAAAGACCACCACGGAGATGTCCACCATGGCCGACAGGAGAATCAGACCGACCATCTGCCCGATCCATTTTTCCGCAAAACCACGCGTTGCCTCGAAAAGGAAACCAGCAATCACGAATGGTCCAATGGTCAACACGACATCCATCACCACCTGTGCGCAGAGATAGATGGTAAAGACCTCACCGAGCATGAGACCATTGCAGGTATCAATTATGGCCAGCTTCTGATGATCGGAGACCTGCCAGATGGAGAGAACAGCCTTGATCGCAGCCGAATTTCCCGAGAGACTGGCCATGATATCATCAAGCAGTTCTGGCGTGCTCAGGGCCTGGCCGGACGTGATGGTGGAAGCAATCCAAGTTGGCAGTCCATTGCGAAAGAACTGGACGACATAAGTGTTATACACACCGGCCTCTAGGATGAAGGCCGACACAAGGGCAACACGAAGGATCCGCGTGATGCCACGCCGCACGTCTATATCCCCACGCATGACAAGAATGCCCGTCACGATCACCCACAGGACAATCAGCGCACTAAAAGGTGCAGAAAGTGCTCCCAGTATGTTGCTGACAAGCGCATTCATCTTGTTGTCGAAATCCTGCACGATCTGATCATTGACAGCTTCAAAAACGTCTCTTGCGTATATCCTCATCGACCATTCACTCCCCCAACGCCCCCAGACAGAACCTTCTCACCGTCTGGCCCATCACCCTCTTCACCTAGGCACATCTCGCCTAGACCGACATGCCTGCGCCATATGCGGCATCATGTTCCTTTCCCTGGTGGCTAGTTCCCCTTCTTCCACCAGTCGGCCGCCTTGAGTTCATCGGCACGCCCCTCTGCCCTCTCCTGCATCTGCTGATTTGCTATCTGCGCCTGGGAGAGTATTTGCAGGTTCTGCGCCGCCGCCAGCTGCGCCTGAACGGCCTGAGATTCGACGGCAATCCGCCCATTTATGGCCGAAATTTGTGTGATATCTGTGGCGTCACTCAATGTCTCCTGCATCTCAGTCAGCTTATCCAGCCGCTCGTCGAGTGATGTCAGGTTCTGCATTGCAAGACCTCGAATATTGGCAAGAGACGCTGTTCCCTGCTTCAGAAACTGGCTGATCGGGTCCTTGTTCTGATCTGGCACCACATAGCGATTCAGACGTGCAAAACGCTGACCATACTCACTCACCTTGCCGGCATCCGCAGTAATCTGATCAACAATATTCTCAACACCCGGAAGCGGATGCCGCAGGATTTGCTCCTTGAAATCCCTGAGCATACCATTGAAAACATCCGGTACATTCTTGAACATCTTATACTGATCGACCATCTGGTTATACTGATCGACCATCTCATTATACTGCTGGGTTAGCTGAGCAACCTCCCTAGCCGTATTGGCGATACTCTGTGTGATGCTGCCATGATCCATCACCATGATCTGTGCCCTGGCAGAACGCACATTGACGGTCAGAACCATGACCGTGGCCAGCATGACCGCAGCCAGACAGACAATCTTTCCCATCACCTTATTCTCCTTAGTCTCTGGCCTCGTGATAACGGGTCATGAAATGCTCAAGCCACTGGCTTGGATCGTTGCCGTATTTCATGCGTAGCTGCTCGGCAAAATTGGCCCTGTTCGCCCGCCCTGAAAGCACGGCGATATATTCCGGCATGGCAGACAGGTCGAACTCGCATATGACGCTGCCATTCTCACGCTTCATGAGAAAGCGTTTGGGGTCTCCCACCATTCCCTCACGGATGGCAGCGTACTCACCTTCTGTACAGCTCAGCCCCGTCATATAGGCCGCCCTGTCTGCCGTCGGAGATGGGTACAGGATCTTGGTCATGCACTGCGCTACTAGAGACGCACCTAGCTTTGATTCCAGCACATGCTCCGGTTGCTGCGTTGCCAGAATCAGCATTCCGTTATTCTTCCGGACCGTCAGCAGAAACTTGTCGATGACCGCCGCAAATTTCGGATCCAGAAGATAGGCCCTGAACTCGTCACAGCTCATGAGGAAGCGGCGTCCATCCACCACCTTCTCGATCCTGTAGAGCAGATAGGCTGCCGTGGGGGCGCATATCTCTTCGTGATCAAGGAAAGCGGTCAGGTCAAAACCCGTGATGGCACTGGACAGATCCACACTGTCCTCATCGCCATCAAACAGCCACCCCAGGGCTCCCCCACGGCACCACCGTTCCAACCGTGCCCCGGCTCCCTCCGCCGGACCATGCATGAGGAACTGACGCACCCCTGCCAGAGACCGCATCTCCACCGGATAACTCATCTGGCGGGCAATGCCACGCTGGAGCCGCTTAGCATCCTCCGACGATATGCCACCCTTGCCATCACTTTCTATGAGACCGGTAATCCACTGCCGCAGGAACTCGACATCGTCCGCATCCCCGCTCAGGCCACGCATCGGGGCAAGGCCGCAGGACACGCCCCGTTTCAGCACGAGATATGTGCCCCCCGTCGCCAACACAAGGAGCTGTCCGCCTCGATCCTTGTCGAAGAACACGACAGCACCATTCACAGTGGAGAGGGCCTGTTCCATCATCGCCATGATGTACATGAGAATGGTGGTCTTCCCGGAGCCGATCGGGCCGAAAATGGCCGTCATCCCAACATCCTTCACATGTGGGACGTAATCATACGGCGTCGCACCATCAGTTCTAAACCGGGCAATGGCGGTTCCCCAATGCCCTGCCCTGGCACCAGCCGGGAAGTTGTCAAACGTGGAAAGGCTGGCAAAATTGCTGCTGTTTATGCTTCCGGCCCGTGTCCTGAACTCCCAGTTTCCCGGCAGCTGCGACCAGAAAGCCGCCTCCAATGCCATGATCTCCTGCACGACCACGGCCCCTGCATCGGTAAGACGAGCCCGTGCCCGGGCACTTCTTTCACCCAGGTCGGCCAGATTGTCCGCATACACGGCGAGTGAGAAATGATGCGTTCCAAAAACAAACTCGTTGGAAATGAGCCTATCCACGGCGTCCGTCAGCTGATCCATCTGGCTGGATGCCTTGTCGCCGGAACTCGCCATCTGGTTGGTCTTTAGCGTCAATCTTTCATCGGCCTGCGCCCGTGTCAGAAACCCGAAGGACTGGCTGATTACTATGGGAAACTCGACGCTCAGAAGCGTATTGAGCATTCCCGGCCGGGTTTTGGCCGGATACTCACGGAAGGAAAAAATGCCACCCACCTTGCTGTGGTCAAGCGACCTTATCTCAAATCCCCGCTTTCCGCAGATGACCCGATCCGTATAGAGCGAAGCCCCAAGAGAGCCAGAGACCAGTGGGACGGGCATCCAGAAGGCCGAGATGATGAGGCGCAGGGCCTCGCCAATTTCCGTAAACACCACATCGTTGGCCTCGCGCAGCCCAAGACGGCGGACACCATACCTGTCCAGCGCAGACGACACGACCTGCCAGATGTCTTCCAGCTGTCTTACGACTGCACTGCTCCCCTCGGCTGGTGCCTTCTTGCCGAAGCGCATCATCCTGCTGCCCATCTTGCCCAGGACATTCCGGGGGGAAACGATTACCGAAAAGAAATAATCATTCCGGTAAAGACGGTCCTTCAGCACACGTTCGTTGAAAGCCCGATGTAGGTTGCGGGAAAACTCCGAACGGAACTGGGTGTCAGGCAGTTCCGGCACATCCGGATGCCGGATGAGATGCGTGTAGACGGTGACGTTGTCATCAGCAATGTTGCGCAGGACCGTATTAAGGTTCCGTTTGCGCCCGTTCCTTACCGATATTTCTTCCAGCTCGAAGGGCACGCCCTGCACATGCCCCATGGCCATGACCGACCCGTCACGCAGCAGCACGACATCCTTGGCGATATGCCCCACATAAGGCAGGTAGATTTCACCAGACCGCTCGACACCCCCGGACCTCCCGAACATCAGACGATCCCTCTTCCACGCTTCGGAACCCTGACGGGATTGGGGCTGACGGAGGCCCCACCCCAGACCGATCTGTCGATCGCACGCCCGGACGTTCTGATCGCAATATAGGCAACATTGACGGCATTATAATCACGGGAGACGAGCACTTTTGCTCCGAACCACAGCGGCACCATCAAGACCTCATAAAGAGGGTTCTTGAGAAAAACGATGATGAAGCCGGCAATCATCAAAAACAGCCCAGCCAGCGGCAGCGGCACGCCCGCCACCAGTGCTGGCCGGGTAGCAGCCAGGAACAGAGTGTCTTCGTCCAGCTTTTCCACGTCTCAGCCCCCCGTGAGCATCTTCCCGAGGGAGGAAGCACCGAACATGATGATAATTCCCCCGACCACACCCGAAACAGCCATCAGCGAGGCACGCCCAAACATCCACATGAGGCCGATGGCAATAATGCCGAGGATGGCAAGGCTCTGCCCGAATGCCCCAAGGATGAATGAGCAGATGTTGTTGATCATCGTTTCCGGGGACAGACCGCCCGTAACGCCAGCTGCACGTGCGACAGACGGAAGAGCGACAAGGCCCATCACCCATGCGGACCTGACTGTCCGGATGAACCTTTCACGAAGCACGACGCCTTTTGACAGTGACAACATGTCTTATTCCTTAATGGAGAGAAGAGAAGACCACAGGACTGTCCGTGGCCTGAACAAACAACGCAGCATCAGACGCACGCGGCTGGTCCGCATTTTTTTTCGCATCAGATGCGGAGCTGTATTCGGGGCTGCCCCACACATCCCACGAAGGGGGAGCGTCCGGGTCGGCGGCAGCCGAAACCTGCCGAGCTGGTGGAGACACCTTCACACCACTCGGCACTGAACCAACATCAAGAGCAGGTACTATCCTGCGTGCAGACGCCTCGACCTTACTCACATAACCATTTGTGAAACCACGCTGGGCATCCCCCGTATTGTACCGGGAGATCGTCACACGCAGGGCCGCCTGCTGCTCCTCATGTGTCTGTCCACCCACATAGGCATCCGACAGAATGATGGAGGCCGCACCTATCGACACGCATGGATCAAAAACGTCACGGACCTGCAGACCAAGACGTGGCAGATTATGAGAATTGATCTGCATGAGGCCAAGATCGACCGAATGACCAGATGCAATCAGGGTTGATGCCATTTCAGCAGCCTGCCGATCGTCGGCCGCCCTGAACACTTTCTGCGTATCGTTATCATGCAACAAAAAAGGCTCGAAACCAGACTCCGTCTGCGCAATCGATGCAAGCGTGACAGGGGCCACATTTGGCCCACAGCGCAAGGCAAGCTGTCCGAAATCCTTGATGGCCAGCGGTTGAGCCGTAGCCGCCCCTACTTTCCATGACAGCACACCCGCCATGAAGACAGAACCAACCATCCTGCATGCCCCGCCCCACGTCAGACGTCCCGCTTGGGCAACCGTCCCACTATATGGCGGCTGACTTAAAAAAGACTGACGAACGTCATCCCCGTTCTCCACAGCGTCCCATTCCACAAGAATGGAAAGGACAGTCTGGAGACTGGCTAGGACCGCCTGCTTCTTCAAAACTAGAAATGGTTCCATCAAGACGTCAGAACCCCTTGCATGGCACTACACGATAAATTCGACCCGGAGAGTGAATATCAGGAAAAAATAAATATTTTGTTATTTTTCTATATTGAAATAGAAGATAAATTTGTAACTTTACTTTGTTTTTATAAGATAATTCTATTTATATTTAAGAAATACTTTGAAGTATGATAATAAAATCAGAGAATTATGGAAGAGCCTGTATCGTGTTGCAGACACATTGAGACTGACCCGAACAGGATATGTCTCTCCTTCCTCAAGACACTCTTGAGAGTTTTGTGAAAGGGCCAACCATAACAAGAGCTACAAAAGCATAATAGAGAAAGGACGCACTTATGACCTTTCTCATTTTTATAAAAAGCCATCCCTTCTTGATACCTTCCACTCAAGGGAAAGGATTTACGCCGCAAACGGAAGCGGATGACTTTCGGAGCTACCATAAGCAACTCTAAGCTAAATACTCTGATGCTTCAGGTATTTTACCGGATTATTTTAGATTGTGTGGGGTGTATATTTGGATGCGGGGGTAGGATTTGAACCTACGACCTTCAGGTTATGAGCCTGACGAGCTACCGGGCTGCTCCACCCCGCGGTAGTGGGTGGTATATATAGAGAGAGGGTGAGCGAGGG